>CAVZHO010000003.1:0-112500 GCA_963775085.1 uncultured beta proteobacterium | reverse complement strand
GCAGTTCATGGGCTCCATCGTGGCGTGCGCCAGGTAGGGCGCGCTGTAGAGGGATTCAATCATGCGGGCCGCGCTACGTTCGGCATCATTTACCGAGCCACGGCTATGGAAGGTAAAACCACCGCCCTGCGTGGCCGCAACTCGCAATTGCGCCTCAATCTGCGCGGTGTTCAGTGCGCCCAGCGGGCGCTGTTGCCATTGCACTTCTAGCGCATTGGCACCCTGCTTGGCGTGCCAAGAAGTGATGCCAATGACCGCCAGGCCCGCTGTGCCACCGCCCAGGGGGGGCAAAGACACCACCCGCTCGACACCGGGCAAAGCCAGTGCTTGAGCCGAATCCACCGCGCCCGGCGCGCCGCCCAGCATGGGGCACAGGCGCACCGCCGCAAACACCATGCCGGGTAAACGCACGTCAATACCAAACTGCGCCGTGCCGGTGATTTTGGCGGGCACGTCGTTGCGCGGTGCTGACGTGCCCAACAATTTGAAGTCTTTAGCGTCTTTAACTTTCACCTCGCCCGGCGACACGCTGGCCGCCGCTTTGGCAAACTCACCCAGCTTGGCGGTTTTGCCTGCGCCACTGACCACGCCTTGTTGGATACTGATTTGCCCCACAGGCACGCCCCACTGCGCCGCCGCCGCGCCCAGCAATTGCGCACGCACCGTAGCCGCCGCCAAACGCAGTGGCCCCCAAGCATCGGCCACGCTGGACGAGCCACCAGTCACCACCACACCCAGTTCGCGCGCCACCTTGCCCACCAGCCATTCACTAGTTTTCACCAGCGTGGTTTGCTGCCCCGGCTCGCCATCTTTGGGGTGAAAGGGCAACGAGGCGACAAACATGGCCACGTTGCCATAAATTTTGTCCAGCCCGGACGGCGCAATGCGCACCTGCGTCAGCGGCAGGTCCAGCTCTTCGGCCACCAGCATCGCCAGCGCGGTGTGCACGCCCTGCCCCATCTCACTGCGCGGCATGGCCAGCACTACCGCGCCATCGGCGGCGATCTTGATCCAACCGTTTAGCGCCACGTCGCCGTCTTTGGGCAACATGAGCTCGCCAGCGCCCAGGCGCGAGCGCTGGGGCATGACACCCCAGCCCACGAGCAGCGCGCCGCCGATGCCGACAGCGGATAACAATATATTGCGCCGCTTCATGACGTTACCCCCACGTTTGTCACTGCGTGTGCTGCAATGCCCCTCAGGGAGGTTTTCGCGCCCAGGGGTGGCTCGGCAGTGCTCAGGGCGGTAGTTTTGACAGCTCCCGCCGCCCGGTGAATCGCTTTGCGAACCCTCTGGTAGGTGCCGCAGCGGCAGATATTGGTCATCGCCGCGTCAATCTGTGCATCGGAGGGCTGCGGGGATTTGTCTAGTAAGGTAGCAGCCGCCATCAGCATGCCGCTTTGGCAGTAGCCGCACTGGGGCACTTGCTCGGCGATCCAGGCTTCTTGCAGGGCGTGCAGTTTGGCAGCGCCCAAGCCCTCGATGGTTTGTATCTGTTTGCCTGCCACGGTAGATACCGGCGTAACGCAAGAGCGCACCGCCGCGCCATCTACCCGCACCGTGCAGGCACCGCAGGCTGCGACGCCGCAGCCAAACTTGGTGCCCGTCATGTTGAGCACATCCCGCAGCACCCACAGCAGAGGCATTGCGCCGTCAGCTTGTACGGTGTGCGCTTTGCCGTTGATTTGTAGTTCCATCGTTATTCCTTGTTTTGCGTGCCTATGTGTAAGACTGCCGTACCACCGAAGTGTGAATATAGCGCGATGTGATGTCCACGGGGAAGGTCATTGATGTTTACTACAGCGATGACAGGTGGTATCGCGCGCATCCTTTGTCGTGCCCTGGTTCTGTACGGGATCAGGTCGACGGCGCACTTAGCTCCGCGGCTGTCCCCTGGGGCGGCCTAGGTCCGCCGCCTCCTTTATGCCGCTGCGCTAAGCGTACCGCCGACCTGATCTTGCGAGCGTGGCGAGTGCTCTCATCGCTCTGCCTTTGCACCTCAACCACCGTTACAACATAGCGCATGTCACGCAAGCGCACACCTAAACCCGTTCGCAGCCCTGGCGCTTGGCGAGCACAGAACTAGAGTCGGAAGATCCATGTTTTCGCACGAAAGTAGATCGCCCGCAGACCCACCCCATCAGCGCCGTAAAGTTAACAGCGCTCGCCAATTTCGAGCCTCTTACATTCATGCCCGACAATCAGACCCTATGGCTTTGATTACATTTTTAGATGCGCAACTCGCTTTTGGTCACTTTGCGCTGCTCGACCATGCCGATTTTTCATTGGAGACGGGGGAACGCGTAGGCCTGATTGGCCGCAACGGCGCAGGCAAGTCCTCGCTGCTAAAAATCCTGGCCGGACTGGAGAAACCCGATGACGGCACGCTGCAACTGCAAGGTGGCGTGCGCGTGGTGTATGTGGCGCAAGAACCCGTGCTCGACCCAGATGCCAAGGTTTTCGAAGCTGCCAGCGCTGGTATAGCCTCGCTGAAGGCCGTGATGGAGCAGTATCTATCGGGCGAGGGCGACTTGGACCAGCTGCAAACCATCATCGAAGACCAGGACGGCTGGAACTGGGAACAGCGCGTCACCGAGACCCTGCAACGCCTCAAACTCAACCCCGACGCGGTGGTGGGCCAGCTTTCGGGCGGCACCAAAAAGCGTGTGGCCTTGGCGCAGGCCCTGGTCGCAAGGCCCGACGTGCTGCTACTGGACGAACCGACCAACCATTTGGATCTGGATGCCATCACCTGGCTGCAAGAGCTGTTGGTTGGCTTCAAAGGCAGTATTGTCACCATCAGCCACGACCGCGCCTTTCTGGATGCCGTGGCCACCCGCATTGTGGAGCTAGACCGTGGCCAGCTGACCGGCTACCCTGGCAACTTTGCTGCCTACGTGCTGCAAAAAGCAGAGCAGATGGCGCAGGAAGCCATCATCTTTGCCAAGGCCGACAAACTGCTGGCGCAGGAAGAAATCTGGATCAGGAAGGGCGTAGAAGCCCGCCGCACCCGCGCCACCGCCCGCATTAACCGCCTGGGCGAGCTGCGTAACAACCACGCCGAGCGCCGCAACGCGCTGGGCCGCGTGAAACTTGACCTGGACGTAGGTGAGCGCGGCGGCAAACTGGTGAGCGAGCTAACCGATGTGAGCCTGGCCTTTGCCGCCACCCTGGGCAGCGGCCACCCCAAAACCATCGTGCGCGATTTCACTGCCACCATTATGCGCGGCGACAAAGTGGGCATTCTGGGCCCCAACGGTGCGGGCAAAACCACCCTGCTCAAGCTGATTTTGGGCGAGCTGCAACCCGACAGCGGCAAAGCCCGCCAGGGCGCAAACCTGCAAGTGGCCTACTTTGACCAAATGCGCGACCAGCTCAACCTGGACGCGACGCTGGAAGATTTCATCAGCCCCGGCAGCGAGTGGATCGAGATCAACGGACAGCGCAAGCACGTTAAAAGCTACCTGAGCGACTTTTTATTCAGCCCCGCCCGTGCCAACAGCCCGGTACGCAGTTTGAGCGGTGGCGAGCGCAACCGCTTACTGCTGGCCCGCCTATTTGCCAGACCCGCCAACGTGCTGGTACTGGACGAACCCACCAACGACCTGGACATCGACACGCTAGAGCTGCTAGAGGAAATGCTGCAAGACTACCCCGGCACCGTGTTTTTGGTCAGCCACGACCGCGCCTTTGTCGACAACGTGGTCACCAGCATCATCGCCTGGGAGGCCACGCCCAACCAGCCCGGCTTTTGGCGCGAGTACGAAGGCAGCGTGCAAGACTGGCTGACCCAGCGGGCGCGCAGTGCACTGTTGGGTGCAGGCACCACAAATAGCAAAAATTCCAGCAAAAATGAGTCAAAGTCCTCATCGGCAGGTGCTAAGCAGCTATTAAATGTAGAGCAATCAACTAACGCTAATGTGGCAGCAACGCCTGCAACCGCCGTGGCCGCAGACTCCACCGCAGCCATCCCCATGGCCAGCACCCCGGCCGCCCCCCGCAAAAAGCTCAGCTACAAAGAGCAGCGCGAGCTGGACAACCTGCCCGAGCGGATCAAAGGCCTGGAGGAAGAACAAAAAACCATCCAAGGGCAGCTCGCCGACGGCAAGCTGTACGTGACCGACAACGCCCGAGCCCTACAACTGGCGCAGCGTGAGGCGGCGATAGAGACCGAGCTGCTGCAAACCCTGGAACGCTGGGAGACGTTGAGCTGATGGTTCTCGTTCTTGCGCTTCCTTGGGCAGTCCGTTTGACTGACAACTTGACTTAAGCACCCATCTACAACAGTCCGTGTGACCGGCAGTGCGCGCATCGTGGGCGAAAGGCCTGTGCCACCCGAACCCTGCGCGCTTACCGGTGAGCCTGTGGAGTGTTCTGAATTTGGGTCGACAAGGTCACTTGAATCTGGTGTTGTACCAAATTCCTGCTCCTTCCAGCCCGGGACACTTTAGTGGGTGGCGTGGGTATGGCGCCGCAGCAGTGCGCGTACCGATACTAGTCGTAAACCGACTACGCCCGAATCCCATGCAACGCCTATTTGAAATGCGCCAAGTAATGTGCCAAGTCAGCAATATCGCTGTCTTTCACGCCCACCACAGAGGCCGTCATATTGGTATCCCGTCCCGGGCTATTGCCGTCTCTAAACTGTTTAATCGACAGCACTAAAAACTCTTCGTGCTGCCCGGCCAGACGGGGGATTTGGTTTTGGCCCACGTAGTTGGGCAAGTGGCAGGTACCGCAGAGCATTTTTCTAGCGGTGTCTTGACCGCGCAAATAAGTGACGTTGTTGACGCTGCTGGTGGTGGCCTTCACAGGCGTTTGAGCGGCAAAATAATTGGCCAGGGTGATGAACTCTTCGTCCGCTACTTTGTCCAGCAAGCCTTTCATTTGTGGCACCTCGCGGATGCCTTCACGGATGAGCACCAGTTGGTTCTCGATAAAGGTTTTGGGCTGACCGGCCAGTGACGGAATGCTGGGAATCTGCGAGTTGCCTTGTGCGCCGTGGCAGGCTGCGCACAGGGCCAGCTGGCCAGCGCTGGGCTGGGGGTTGGTCTGCGCCTGTGCAGAGCCTACAAAAAAAAGCAGGGCCGCTGCTACCAGCGCCCTGCTTGTTTGTGTTGTGCCTCTCAGTTTAACGCGCATAAGAGATGCGGTAGATGGCACCCATTTGCTCGTCAGACACCAGCATGGAACCATCGGGCATTTGCAGCAGGTAGGCTGGACGGCCAGAGAAGCTTTGGTCTTGGCTGTTTAAAAAGCCGGTGAGAAACGGGGTCATCTTGGCGTTCTTGCCGTCCGCATCGGACTTGACCATCACCACGTCGTAGCCGGTTTTGCTGGACCGATTCCATGAGCCTTTGCGGGCGATGAAGGCGGCGTTCTTGTACTCGGCGGGGAACATATTGCCGGTATAGAACTGCAGGCCCATCACAGCGGTGTGGCCGCCCATGGGCAGTACTACAGGCGTTACGCCTGCGCAGGGGTTGGCCTTCTTGATATCGGGATCAGGCATGTTGCCTACGTGGCAGTACGGGAAGCCAAAGTTTTGTCCAACGGCGCTCAGGCGGTTCAGGCCATCCTCAGGCAGGTCGTCGGTGATCCAGTCGCGGCTATGGTTGGTAAACCACAGCTCTTTGGTGACCGGGTGCCAGTCAAAGCCCACGGAGTTGCGCACGCCGGTGGCGATAACTTCCATGCCAGAACCATCGGGGTTGTAGCGGCGAATCTGGGCGTATTCAGGGCCGGGCAGTTCGCAGATGTTGCAAGGCGCGCCAAAGGGCACGTACATCTTGCCGTCCGGGCCAAAGCGCAGATACTTCCAGTTGTGGTGCTTTTCTTTGGGCAGCTTGAATGCAGCGGTCATGTCTACTGGCTGCACATTGGGGTTGCTTTCAATGCCGTCGTAGCGCAGCACTTTGTCAACCGCCATCACGTACAGGTTGCCCTTGTGCATGGCGGTGGCGGGCTGGTCTAGCTTGTCTACCAGCACGCGGCTGGTACGCTGGCCACCGCTGTCGGTGATCTCGTACACGCGGCCCAGTGGGCGGGTGCCCGCGTAGATTTTGCCGCTCTCGCCGCGCGACATGGCGCGCACGCCGGGGGTGCCGGTAGACCACAGCTCGATTTTGAAGCCTGGTGGCAGCTTGAGCCGGCTTAATTGAATGTCAGCGGCGGGCGTGACGGTCAGTTTGCCAGCCACAGGTGCCAAGGGCGAGCTGGCCTGCGTAGCCGAGCGGCCTTGCTGCCAAGCTGGGGGAGCGGCGGCGGCCGGCGCAGCAGCAGGTGCGGCGGCTACGGGGGCGGGCGGGGTGCTCTGGCAGCCGCTAAGGGCTAGCAAAACCGCGCCGCCTAGTAGGGCAAGTTTTTTGTACATGGAAAGTCTCCGAGGGGTTAAACAGGATTAAATGAGCGTTTGCTAAACACAACTGCGCAGGCGATACTACCGCTAGGCAGTGTGCAGCCAAAGAGGGTTTCCACTTATCCGTGCAATAGCGACCGGTGTGCAACCCGGCTCTACGCAATACCACGCACCTGCGGCGTGTGCTTTGCAGGACAAACTCTGCTGTGATGCGCTGGCACCCAGCGATGGGACGCTGCCAAAACACTGACATCTCAAACAATTTGGAGACACTTATGCGACTCGTTCATTTCACCAAAAACTCTTGCGCAGTAGCACTTGCTGCCGTGCTGGCGGTAGGTTGCGCGCAACTGCCGTCCGCACCTACAGCCGCTGCTACCGGTGCCAGTGCCACAGCAGGTAAAACCGAGCTGCTATGGTTCAGTCAGGCAGGCTTTCGCATCAAGTCTCCGGGCGGCAAAATGATTGTGGTCGACCCGTGGATCACCGGTGGCCCCAAAACCCCTGCGCCATACAAAACTGACTTGGCCGCCGTGGGCAAAATTGACCTGCTGCTGGTCACTCATGCCCACGTAGACCACATTGGCGACGCGCCCGCGCTGGCCAAGCTGAACAACACCGTGCTGTACGGCCCCGCCGACATGATGACCCCGCTGGTGACGCTGGGCGTGCTGCCCGCTAACCTGACGCACCGCTTTAACAAAACCGGCCACGTCACGCCCTTTCCCGGTATCAAGGTCACGGCCGTCGCTGCGGAGCACTCTTCCCTGCTGGTGTGGAAGAACCCCACCACCGACAAAAACGAGTCACACCCAGCCGGCGAGGCCGTGGGCTACATCATCCAGCTGGAAAACGGTTTCAAGATTTGGCATATGGGTGACACCGGGCTGTTTGGCGACATGAAGTTCATTGCCGAGCATTACAAGCCCGACTTGGTGCTGATCCCCATCGGCGGCAACTTCACCATGGATCCGGACGATGCAGCCTATGCCATTCGCACTTGGATCAAGCCCAAGTTTGTCATCCCCATGCATTACGGCTCCAATCCCATTACTAAGGGCACCTTCGCACAATTTGAAGCGGCCATGCAGGGGCACAGTGGCACCCAGGTGATCAAGATGACCGAAGGACAAACGCTTGGCTTCTAATGCCACGTTGTCAGCGGACCAACTCAAGCCGCTGCTCACCTACAAGCCGCAGCCCAGCACCACGGGGCTGAAGTTGCCGCCGCTGGCCTGCGACGCGCATGTGCATATCTTCGGGCCTGCGGAGCGCTTTGCCTATGCGCCCACGCGCAGCTTCACGCCCGTAGATGCGCCCAAGGATATACTGTTTGCGCTGCACCACCAGCAGGGCATTGAGCGCTGCGTGATTGTGCAGTCCCTCGTGCATGGCATGGACAACCGGGTGGTGGAAGATGCTATTGCCGCAGGCGGCGGGCACTATCTGGGCGTGAGCTTGGTGCCGGTGGATGTGTCCGATGCCGAGCTGGAGCGCATAGCGATGGCGGGCGTTCGCGGGGTGCGCTTTCACTTTATGCCCAGCCTTACTAGCGACACCTCCATGAATGCCATCGTGGCACTCACGCACCGCCTCAAGCCATTGAATCTGCATTTGCAAGTGCATTTTGATGGCGCGCTGATCCACCAGTTGATCAAGCCCTTGTCCCGCAGCGCCGTGCCCGTGGTGATCGACCACATGGGCCGCGTGGATGCCACGCGCGGCTCAGAGCATGCCGACTTTGCGGCCCTGCTCACGCTGCTGAACAACCCGAAGTTCCATGTGAAGGTGAGCGGCATTGACCGCATTGATTCCTTCGCATCGCACAAGCAACCGCCCTATGCCGACGGCGTGGCACTGGCGCGCCTGCTGGTCGAGCGCTACCCCGAGCAATGCGTCTGGGGAACCGACTGGCCGCACCCCAACCATACCCATGTGCCCGATGATGGGGTGTTGGTGGATGCGCTCTCTGGCATTGCCCCGACGCAAGCGCTGCTGGAGCAGCTGTTGGTGCAAAACCCGCAAAAACTCTACCGCTTTACTGCGTAGTATTTCACACACCACACCAATCGGGCTAAGCCCGTCGTAGCTTTCCACACCCATGACTCCCAATTCTGTTCTCACCGGTCGCCTCGCTGGCAAAGTAGCCCTCGTCACCGGCGCAGGGTCTGTGGGCCCCGGCTGGGGCAATGGCCGTGCGATTGCGGTGCGGTTTGCACACGAAGGCGCGAAGGTCTATGGCTTTGACAAAGACCTCGAGCGTTTGACTGAGACAGCCCAGCTGATTGCCGATGCGGGTGGCACTTTTATCGGTGGCACTTGCGATGTAACCAGCAGCGCATCGATTGCCGCCATGGTGTCCACCTGCATAGATAAGTTCGGCCGCATCGACGTGCTGGTCAACAACGTGGGCGGCTCGGCCAAAGGCGGGCCGGTGGAGATGAGTGAAGAGGTGTGGGACGCGCAGGTCGACCACAACCTAAAAAGCATTTTCCTCACCTGCAAATACATACTGCCGCACATGCAGGCGCAGGGTGGCGGCGCCATAGTCAACATATCGTCCACCTCAGCGCTGCGTTGGACGGGCGCGGCGCAGATTGCCTATGCCGCCACCAAGGCCGGTGTCATCCAGTTCTCGCGCGTGCTGGCGGTGCAATACGCCAAAGAGGGCATTCGCGTCAACACCGTGGTGCCCGGCCAGTTGCACACGCCCATGGTCGAGGTACGGCTGGCGGGCCAGCGCGCGGGTGGCGATGTGGAGGCGTTATTGAAACAGCGTCAGTCCCGCATTCCACTGCCCTTTATGGGCGATGGCCGTGACACCGCAAATGCGGCGCTGTTCCTAGCCTGCGACGAATCGCGCTTTGTGACGGGCACCGAAATCATTGTCGATGGCGGCATGTCGGTGCGCTGTGATTAGCGCCCTCACCGACGATCATCCATGCAAAGACTTCAGTTCTGGCTGAGCTTGCTGAAACCACTTCACATTTATTGACAGGAATATATGAACTCAAATCAATTCACCCGCCGCGCACTGGCCATCGGTCTTTCCTGCGGTCTGCTCGCTCTCTCTTCTGCCGCATTGGCACAAAACAAAATCACCCGCATCATCGTCGCTTTTCCGCCCGGGGGGCCGGTAGACTTTGTGGCGCGCGCACTGGCTGATCAACTGGGCAAAGAGCTGGGGCACCAAGTGATTATTGAGAACAAGGCGGGCGCTAACGGTGCAATAGCCGCCGACTTCGTCTCCAAGTCCGCACCCGACGGCAACACCCTGTGGCTGACCAGTGTGGGCGCAGTGGCCATTAACCCGGCGCTTTACGAGAAGCTGGCCTACGACCCGGCCCGCGACCTCACCCCGATGTCTCTGGTGGTGAACAACGTGGAAATGCTGGTAGTCGGGGCCAACGCGCCCTACCACACGGGGGCCGAATTTGTGGCCGCCAGTCGCCAGCAAAAAGACAAGCCGCTGACCATGGCATCGTCGGGCACGGGCAGCGTGCCGCATTTGGCCATTGAGTTACTGAACGATGCTGCCAAAATCAACCTGACCCATGTACCCTACAAAGGCGCCGCACCGGCCATTACCGATGTAATTGCAGGCCATGTGACCGGTTTTTTTGGCGATATCCCCGGCCTAGTGTCTTTCATCAAGGCAGGCAAACTCAAACCCATTGGCATCGCCTCGCCTAAACGCCACCCCTTGTTTCCCGAGGTAAAAACCTTCACCGAAATGGGCATCCCTGGCGTGGACTCTGACAACTGGTACGCGCTGTTCGCCGCCAAAGGCACATCGACGGCGGATGTTGACCGTGTCAATCATGCGGTGCGCACCACGCTCAGCACCGAGGCGGTCAAAACCAAATTGCTGGCCTCGGGTGCCGAGCCAGCACCCTCCACGCCGACCGAGTTGGCTAACTTGCTGAAAAGCGACTCTGCCAAATGGTCGCGCGTGGTGCGCAGCAAAAACGTCAAGGCCGACTAACTTTTCAACACACACCATGCGCATCGCCCCCATCCCCCCCGGCATCCGCCCCGAGCTGGCCGCCCAAGAAGCCCAAATCGCTGCCCAGCGCGGTGGCAAGGTATCGCCGCTGTACCAGGTGCTGCTTAACAGCCCACCCATCGCCCATGGCTGGGAGCAAATGCTGTCGGCCGTGCGCAACCGCAACAGCCTGCCCGCCAGCCTGCGCGAGCTGGCTATCTTGCGCGTGGCGGTGCTCAACCGCGCCAGCTACGAGTTTGATGCGCACGCCCCCATTGCGCTGGCCGCAGGTGTGACGCAAGCCAGCATCGATGCCACTCGCGCCGTGCCACTGGCGGCGGATGCGCCTTTCACACCGGTCCAGCGCGTGGTCATGCAACTGGCCGATGCGATGACACGCGACATTGACGTGCCCGATGCCTTGTACGCGCAGGTGCAATCGCATTTTGATGCGCAAGGCCAGCTCGACCTGGTGGCCACCATTGCCGCATACAACATGGTGTCGCGCTTTTTGGTGGCGCTGCATATTGGGCACTGAGCATGCAACGCACGACCGACTTTATCCTGCTGCAAACCACGCTGGATTCCACGGCAGTTGCAGGCTTGGCCCCCGCCGCACAAGGCTGGTGCGCTGCTAGCCCGCTGCCCATGGCGCTGCACCGCGTAGCCTGGCCGGCCGACACGCAGACGGCTTATGTGTATGCGCGCTTGTCCACACGCACCTCCGTGGATAGCAGCGTGCTTGCCACATTAGCGGCAGCATTCGGCAAGGCACTGGCAGGCGCAACCCACATCCATGCATCACGGCTGGAAACCGTAATGGACTTGCCAGGCGCATCGCACACCGACACGCCCCTCTTCCACTACGTCGTCGAAACCAATGCCGAAGAGGGTTGGATGCCTGAGATCGCCCGCTGGTACGACACCGAGCACATGCCCGGCTTGGCCCGTGTGCCTGGCTGTATCCGCGCCACCCGCCTGCTCAATCACGACCACGGCCCGCAGTCCCTGGCCTGCTACGACTTGGTGAGCACGCAAATCCTGGGCTCTGCCCCCTGGTTGGCCGTGCGCAACACCGCGTGGAGCGACATTGCCAGGCCGCACTTCATCAACACCCAGCGCACGATGTTTAACGTCATCGCTTAAGCGATGGTTTAAACTAAATTCTGCACTGCTTTCCCCGGAGACCCAAGAATGATTAACAAGATCGCCAGCACCATCGCACAAGCGCTGGCTGACAACCAAGACGGTGCCACGGTCATGATCGGCGGCTTTGGCACGGCGGGCATTCCTAATGAGCTGATCGACGGCTTGATTGCGCAGGGTGCCAAAGACCTCGTCATTGTCAACAACAATGCGGGCAACGGCGACGAAGGCCTGGCTGCACTGCTCAAAGCCGGGCGCGTGCGCAAAATCATTTGCAGCTACCCGCGCCAAGCCGACAGCTACGTGTTTGATGCTCTGTACCGCAGCGGCAAGGTAGAGCTCGAATTAGTGCCCCAAGGCAACCTGGCCGAGCGTATCCGCGCAGCGGGCGCGGGCATTGGCGCATTCTTCACACCCACGGGCTACGGCACCGAATTGGCCAAAGGCAAAGAGGCGCGTGAGATCAACGGCAAACACTATGTACTGGAAATGCCTATCCACGCCGACCTGGCCCTCATCAAAGCCGAGCGCGGCGACCGCTGGGGCAACCTGACCTACCGCAAAGCCGCCCGCAACTTTGGCCCTGTGATGGCCATGGCCGCCAAGAAAACCGTGGCCACGGTGCACGAGATTGTGGAGCTGGGCGCACTCGACCCCGAGCACATCATCACCCCCGGCCTTTTCGTGCACCAGATTGTGCGCATCGACCGTGTGGCCACCGAAGCCGGTGGATTCAAAAAGGCCGCAGCATGAGCTATACCAAACGCACTAAAGACCAACTCGCCGCCCGCATTGCGCAAGACATCCCCGAGGGCCTGTCGGTCAACTTAGGCATCGGCATGCCCACCCTGGTGGCCAATCACATTCCGCGCACGCTGGAGGTGCTGCTGCACAGCGAAAACGGCATCATCGGCATGGGTCCAGCGCCTGCTGCGGGTGAGGAAGACTACGACCTGATCAATGCAGGCAAGCAACCCGTCACCCTGCTGCCAGGCGGCTCGTACTCGCACCACGCCGACAGCTTTGCGCTGATGCGCGGCGGCCATCTGGACATCTGCGTACTGGGTGCCTTCCAGGTCAGCGCCACGGGCGACTTGGCTAACTGGCACACGGGCGAGGCGGATGCCATCCCCGCAGTAGGCGGTGCCATGGATTTGGCCGTGGGTGCCAAACAGACCTGGGTAATGATGGATTTGCTCACCAAGCAAGGGGTAAGCAAAATTGTAAGCTCTTGCACTTACCCATTGACGGGGATTGCGTGTGTGAAGCGGATTTATTGCGACCTGGCTACGTTTGAATGCGCACCACAGGGGCTAGTGTTGATTGACAAGGTGGAGGACTTGTCCCATGCTGAACTTGAGAAGTTGGTTGGTCTGCCGATTCGTGCTTAGGCTTTCACATTGTTCGAGTTTTCTCACGAGCTGTGCTGGTAGGGGTGGCTTTGCTACAGGCGATATAGCGTATGCCAAACGCCCTCATACTGGAGTACCAGAAATCGGTCGTTCGGCATACGCCATATCGCCTGCACACATGGTAGAACGCTACTCGTAGTCGCTGGAAACTCTAAAACGAAACTACCGGTAGCAAGCTACCTTGGTCGCTGCACGGTTAGGTGTTTATCAGCCGACCGATTTCTGGTACTCCAGTATGAGGGCGGATGATAAACACCTAACCGTGCGTACGTAACCATCCTCCCCGCGTTCCGATGCTAACCATCACTCCGACTTTATCCCCGCATCCTTCACCACCCGCGCCCACTTGCCTAAATCCGCTTTCAAAAAGGCCGCCAACTCTTGTGATGACGACAAACGCGGTTGAATGTCCAGCGCGGCCAGCTTGTCTTTGTACTCCACAGAATTCACCGCGTCTTGCACTTCTTTGTTGAGCTTTTGCACCATAGCTAAAGGCGTTTTGGCCGGAGCAAATAGGCCAAGCCAAATTGTGGTCTCATAACCTGCCACACCGTCCTCCGCAATCGTTGGTAGCTCAGGCAAGGTCGGATAGCGCTTGAGGCTGGCCACACCCAGCGCCTTCAAACGCCCCGACTTGATGTTGGGTATCGCCGACGAGGTGTTGTCAAACATCACCTGCACATGGCCCGCCAACACGTCTTGGATGGCAGGGGCTGCGCCCTTGTAGGGTACATGCGTCCACTCGATGCCGGTCTGCGAGCTGAACAACTCTGCGCCCAAATGGTAGGTGCTGCCAATGCCCGATGATGCGTAGGACAGCTTCTTGGGATTGGCCTTGGCATAAGCCACTAGTTCCTTCACCGTTTTGGCGGGCACACTGGGGTGCACTACCAAAATGTTTTCTATCGTGGCCACCAGCGAGATCGGCACAAAGTCGTTCACCGGGTCGTAGGTCAAATTGGTCGTCAGGTTGGGGCTGGCGGCCATGATGCTGCTGGTGCCCAAGAGCAGCGTGTCGCCATCGGGGGCTGACTTGGCCACAAAGGTCGCGCCGATGCTGCCGGTAGCGCCGACCTTGTTGTCCACCAGCACTGTGCGTTTGAGCGAGGCCGACAGCTTGGGTGCCAGCACGCGGGCCAGCACATCGGTAGGGCCGCCAGCGGCAAAGGGCACCACGATGCGGATGGGTCTGTCTTGCGCCAGAGCGCTGGGGGCGAAGCATTGCACCACGCAAAGCAAAGCGGCGGTGAATAGTTTGGTCATGGTTTGTCTCCAATGGGATCGATGGTGCTGGCGTACACGGTGCGGCAATAGGTAATGTTCGCGTTGCGAGCCGCTGTGCGCTTGCTATAGTGGTTCAAATTTTCTGGCTTATCCATTATGAATCTCAGTCCTCTATCATCCCTTGCAAATCGCCGCCAAACCCTGCAATGGCTGGCAACCTCGGGTATGTCCCTAGGCGCTTGGCCGTCTCTGGCACAAACGGTGTGGCCGTCTAAACCCATCCGTTTTGTCGTGCCCTTTGTGCCCGGTGGCACGTCTGACATTGTGGCCCGCACGGTGGCCCAAGAGCTGGCCAAAATTCTCGGTGTGCCGGTGGTCATCGACAACAAAGCCGGTGGCGGCGGTGTGCCCGCCATGCAAGATGTGGCCCGCGCCGCGCCCGACGGCTACACCGTCATCCTGGGCCATGTGGGCTCGATGGCAGTCAACCCGCTGATCTACCCCGACAGCGGCTACGACGTGAACCGCGACTTTGCACCCGTGACCATGCTGGCCAAAGTGCCCAGTCTGTTTGTGGTGCACAAAGACGTGCCCGCCAAAGACTTCAAGTCCTTCGTGGCCTACGCCAAGTCCCGCCCCGGCCAGCTCAACTACGCGTCCGCAGGCAACGCCAGCGCGGGCCACCTGGCCATGGAGTGTCTCAAACTCGCCACCGGCATGTTCATCACCCACATCCCCTACCGTGGCACCGGCCCCGCGCTGAACGACCTGTTGGCAGGCCGGGTAGAAGCCTTCTCGGCAGGCACGCCGGCGCTGCTGCCGCACATCCGCAGCGGCGCGCTGCGCGCCATCGCCACCGGCACGCCCGCGCGCGTGCCCGCCCTGCCCGAAGTGCCCACCGTGGCCGAGATGGGCTACAAAAATTTTGAAACCGTGCAGTGGTACGGCATGCTGGCACCCGCGCAAACGCCCAAAGACATCGTGCTGCGCCTACAGCGCGAGTGCCTCAAAGCCTTGCAATCGCCCAGCATTGCCAACCGCTTTGCCAGTGAGAGTGCGGTGATTGGCGGTGAGCCTAGTGCCGAGTTTGCGGCCTTTATTGCGCGGGAGCAGAGGCGCTGGAAGGATGTGGTGGTGCGGGGCAATATCAAACCGGGTTGATTTTTCATAGCGTTGTACGCTGAGGTGCCCTTCACCCCAGTACCCCGGAACATACAAATACTCAGGATGCTTCTCCGAAGGAGGCCGCAGTCTTGGGGTGCATACCCTTGGCACAGGCACGGCCGCGAAGTCGCGAGGTGTGTGCGTGCAAAGTGCGTAGCCGCCCGTACGACGCAACCTACCGCAAGTTCTCCGGCTTGTCCATCGCCTTGCGTTGGCGCTCGACAAACTCGTCGAAGGTGTTGATACCGCGCAGCTGCAAGATGGTGTTGCGTACGGCCGCCTCGACCAGCACGGCCAGGTTGCGGCCCGCTTCCACCTGGATCACGACCTTGCGGATCGGGATGCCCAGCACGTCTTGCAGCAGCGGCTCATGGGGCATGCGGTCGTAGTCGCGCTCCATGGTTTGGCGGCGGACCAGGTGCACGATGAGCTTCAGGCGCATTTTGCGGCGCACCGCCGTCTCGCCAAAGATCGCGCGAATGTCCAAAAGCCCAATGCCGCGCAACTCCAGCAAGTTTTGCAGCAGCTCGGGGCAGCGGCCTTCGATACTGGTTTGGTTGATGCGGTACAAGTCCACCGCGTCATCGGCCACCAGGCCGTTACCGCGTGAGACGAGCTCCAGCCCCAGCTCGCTTTTGCCCAGGCCTGATTCGCCAGTAATCATCACCCCCAGACCCAAAATATCCATGAACACGCCGTGCATGGTGTGGCGGTCGGCAAAGTGGCGCGACAGGTAGGCGCGCAGTACGTCAATCACAAAGGCGGCCGACTCCTTGGTGTGAAATGCCGGGATCTGCGCGCGCTCGCACAACGCCAGCAGGTTGTCAGGCAGGCTCTGGTCATCAGCCACCACCAGTGCGGGCGGCTCCAGCGTGACGATGCGCGAGATGCGGCGCGCGCAGTCTTCGGGGCTGGCGTTGGTAAAGTAGGCGACTTCGCGCGCACCCATCACCTGGATGCGGTAGGGGTGGATGTAATTGAGGTAGCCCACCAGGTCGGCACCCGAGCGAGCAGCCCGCACTGCCACCTCATCAAAGCGACGCTCGGACGCGCCCAGACCCGCCACCCAGTCCCATTTGAGGAGGGCGCGGTGTTCTTCAAACAGTGCATCGGCGCTGACGACGGTAGGTTTCATGGAGTTAAAGGGGCTGCTGTAATGACCCGCATCTTAAGGCAGATGGTGCCAGGGCGGTGGCCTGTACGCCGGAGTCAACGGCGACCGGTGCAATGCGCGCGCCGGCGCGCAAGCAGCCCGTCAGGCTGCAGCGGGCAGGCTGGAGAGAGCGGACTGCCAATGCGCAATCAGGCCATGCAGTACGTCCACTTTGTCGGCGGCTTTGATTTTCTCGCGCAGTACCGCGTCGCCCAGCATCTCGGCGATTTCAGACAAGATTTCCAAATGCTTTTGCGTGGCCGCTTCGGGCACGAGCAGAAAGATCAAAATGCCCACGGCCTGCTCATCCGGTGCATCAAAGCCAATCGGCTGGGACAGGCGCATGACAGCAGCCATCGGTGCCTTCAGGCCTTTGATGCGGCCATGCGGTATGGCGACGCCGTGGCCTAGCCCGGTCGAGCCCAAACGCTCACGGGCAAACAAACTGTCGGTCACCAATGCACGCGAGAGGCCATGCAAATTTTCAAACAAAAGCCCCGCCTCTTCAAAGGCGCGCTTTTTACTGGTGGCATCAAGACCCACAACCACTTGTGTGGCGGGCAATATCGCAGCTAAACGGTTCATGGAAGTACGTATACACAAGCGCAGGGCCGGGAAGCGGATTATGCACCCGTACTAACCCGAATAACGGGAGTAGTGGAAATTTGATTTTGGCCAAAATTTGTGCCTTTTTTCACATTTTTATCGCTTTTTAGGTCTTTTTACTTCAGTTCTATGGTGATTCTCTATTGCTTACTGGCTACCAAAATACGTGCAACGATAATCACGCTATGAATCCGCTTCTTCCGTACGGCGTGCAACGCCTTGGGCATACCCTGTCAGGGCTGGCCCAGGCTGCCGGGCTGGTTGGTCTGTGCATCCTGGCTAGCACACCCGCACAGGCACTGCCCAGCGACGTGCTGGCTGCGCTGGCACAGGCCGGTGTCCCCAAAGAGGCCGTGAGCGTACTGATTACCGCTCTTCCTGGTAGCGGCCAGGTAGCCACCCATGGCAACAGCGTGCCTAGCCAAACCCACAGCGTGCCCCTGGGCGGCACCGATAGCTTGGCCCCCCACAGCACTCCCAGCCCCGCCAGAGGGGCCGATGTGGCGAGCACCAGTCACAGCCTCACTGGCACGACAGCGATTTCCAGCAGCACCTGGCCCCTCCATCACGCCATCCCTGCTGCGTCACCGCACCGCCTGGCACACCGGGCGGACGCCAGCGTCAACCCCGCCTCGGTCATGAAGCTGATCACCACCTACGCCGCCCTGAGCACACTGGGGGCCAACTACACCTGGAAGAACCGTATCTATACTGACGGCACCCTGGCCCCCGGCGGCGTGCTGCAAGGCAACCTGATCATTCGCGGCAGTGGCGACCCCAAACTGGTGCTCGAGCGCATCCAAGAGCTGTTTGCCCAGGTGCAGGCCAAGGGCGTGCGCGAGGTGCGCGGCGACATTATTCTGGATCGCAGCATCTTTCAGGTGCCCGACAAGAACCCCGCCGACTTTGACGACGAGCCTCTGCGCCCCTACAACGCCGTGCCAGACGGCCTGCTGGTTAACTTCAAGTCCCTTATCTTCACTTTCACGCCCGACGAGGCGGGCCAGCGCGTGCTGATCAAGTCCGAGCCGCCGATTGCCGATGTCGCCATCCCCACCGAGCTGCCGCTCTCGGGCGGCGGCTGCGGCCACTGGCATAGCCACCTTAAGGCCGACTTTCTTACCCCTACCAAGATCAGTTTTGCAGGCCGCTACCCGGCCAGTTGCGGTGAGAAAATGTGGTCGGTGGCCTATAGCGCACCGCGCGACTACGCGGCCCGCGTGATCCACGCCATGTGGCTGGCCTCGGGCGGCACCCTGACCGGCAAGGTCCGCGAAGAAGCCACCCCCAAGGGAGCCCGCGCACTACTCACCGCGCCGTCCTTGCCGCTCTCGAGCATCATTGCCGATGTGAACAAGTTTTCCAACAACGTCATGGCACAGCAGGTGTTTTTAACCCTCTCCGCGCAGGGCAAACGCGCCAGCTTTGAGGCCTCCAAACGCCAGCTCGCCGCCTGGTGGAAAAAGACCCTGCCCAGCTTTAGCGCCCCGACCATCGAAAACGGCTCGGGCCTGTCGCGCCGCGAGCGCTCCAGCGCCCAGGCGCTCACTGGCCTACTACAGCACGCGGCGGCCAGCCCCCATGCCGACGTGTTTGCCAACTCTCTGAGCATTGCCGGGGTGGACGGCACCGTCATAGGCATGCGCAGCCGCAACCCCAGCTCCGAGGCGCTGGGCAATGCCCAGCTCAAAACTGGCACCTTGAATGGTGTCGCCGCCGTGGCCGGCTACGCCACCGGCCGCAGCGGCCAGCGCTACAGTATTGTCGCCATCATCAACCACCCCCACGCCCCGTCTGCACGCGATGCGCTGGACAAACTGGTGGAGTGGACGATCAAAGATGAAAAATGAGTGCCTTGAACCTACTTTACCCATCAAAACAGCCCGTAGTCCATGTCGTTAGGTCATATGTAGCTATACTAATTATAGCAATCTACCGACTATCACACCACCCGCGTATCCGCTGAGACACCATGCCCCTGACCGAATTGATTGGCTACCTCGCCGCCTGCCTTACCACCGCCAGCTTTGTACCCCAGGCCTGGAAAACCTTTCAGTCCAAAGATGTGCGCGGCATTTCACTGGGCATGTACAGCCTGTTTACCGTTGGCGTTGCACTGTGGCTGGTGTACGGCCTTTCGCTCAGCGCATGGCCCATTGTGCTGGCCAACAGCATTACCTTGGCGTTGGCCAGCGCCATTCTCGTGATGAAACTGCGCTACCACCCGAAGGCTTAGGCCAGGGCTGATGCATTTCCAGCCCACGCACCTCATTCTGTGCCAGTATTGCACCGCTGCTCCTAGAGCCGCTGTCTAGGCAAGCTCAGTAGTTACCCCTTGAAAGAGATGCCAAATCTTGATTAACATTAGCTTACGTAAATAGCACGAGCATTCTATTTTTAAGGTTGTCGTGGGCGTTGATTGTTATGTTTAACTTTTTTTGGAGTTATGGTTATGAAAGCTTGGAAATATGCACTCAGCGCGCTGGGTGCGGCTTTAGTTTTGGCGGGTTGCGGCGGGGGGGGTGGCACGGCAACAAGCAGTGGCTCAGGCATCACCGCCATTAAAGTGGTGGGCGACAGCCTGTCTGACAGCGGCGTTTTCGGAATCAAGTTTGCCATGCAGGGCAGCGCTACCGAGCCGATGCAAATTTGGACAGAACGCGTGACGGCTTTGTATGGCGCACCCGCTCTGTGCCCACGCTATGGCGCAACCAGCCAGTCTACGGTTGCGCTGAACCCTGCTGCGGCTACCTGCACCAGTTATGCCGTGGGTGGGGGTCGCATCAACATCCCGACCGCTCCCACTTCTGGTTTTTCTATTCCACAGCAGTTGAAAGACTTGTCCAGCGAAAAGGCCTATGCCGCTGGCGATTTGTTGCTGGTAGACGGTGGTGGCAATGATGCGGCCGACTTGGTGGGGGCCTACCTGGGCACCGCAACAGGCACGCCTGCTGGCATTGCTGCTTATAGTGGTCTGCTGGGCACCCTTTTGGCCCCTGCTGTCGTTGGCGCACAATTGGGCACCGGATCCGCCGGTTTTGCCAATGTGGGTGGGCTGTACATGACAGCTCTCGCCGACAAAATGTACGATGCGGTGAAAGCCGATGCATTGGACAAAGGGGCCAAGAAAGTGGTGGTACTCAACATGCCTGGCATTACCAATACACCGCGCTTTCAAACGGTACTGGCATCGGTCGCTCAGGCCAATGGGGGCGGAAGCGCTGGAGCCACCGCGCGCGCGGGGGTCGAAGCAGTGATCAAAGGCTGGATCGTGGCCTTTAACAACCGACTGGCGACTAAGTTTGCAGGCAATGCGAATGTCCTGGTGGTGGATTTTTACAGCAATTTCAATGACCAGGTTGCCAATCCGAGTCAGTATGGCTTGACCAATGTCACTACCCCTGCCTGCCCTATCACAGGGGTGGACAGCAGCGGGTTACCTGCCTATGACCCACCCACCTGCACTTCCACAGCCCTCTCAGCTCAAACGCCTCCTGCTGGCGCTACGGGTGGGGCAAATTGGTGGAAGACCTATGCATTCTCGGATGGTTTTCATCCCACGATGTACGGCTACCAGTTGCTTGCCCAGTTAGTCACCAAAAATCTAGCCACCAAAGGCTGGCTGTAATTGACCACCCAACATTGGAACCACTTATGAAAATAACATTCACTACACTCACCGCAATGGCGGCTCTGGCCCTGTGCGGCTCAGCCTTTGCACAAAAAGCCGGCTCTTTCTCCGCCTCCGTTGGCGTCACCCACATTGCGCCTTCCGTGTCCAGCGGTAATCTCACTGCGCCCAGCCTGCCCAGCACGCAGGTCGATGTCAATAGCAATACCCAGTTGACGGGTGCCGTCAACTACATGCTGACAGACCAGATTGCCATCCACATTCCTTTGGGCTTCGGCTTCAAACATGAGGTGACAGGTGCGGGGGCGATTGCTGGCGTGGGCAAGATAGTCGATACCAAAGCATTGCCCATCACCCTCATAGGTCAGTACCGCTTTATGGATGCCAATGCCGCGCTCCGGCCTTACGTCGGCGGTGGATTGTCCTACGTGAAGTTTTACAAGGAAAAGGGCACCAGTGTACTGACCGCCATCACCGCACCCGGCAGCGGCGTAGCGACCACGGCATCGTTTGCGTCCAAGCTGGCCCCCACCATTGAGTTGGGCGCAACCTTTACCATCAATGAAAAATGGTACCTTGACGCGAGCTACACCAAAACTTTCCTCAAAACCCGTGGCACGCTAAGCACCGGCCAGACCATTGATGTCACGCTGAACCCCAATGGCTACACCTTGCAGCTGGGCTATAAGTTTTAATGCCAGCCCGCCGCAGTAACCGCCCTGTTATTGGCCATAGCGTGGAGCGGCATTACCGTGACGGCAATCTCAGCGTGATGGCCGCACAGAGGCTACTCTTCGCATAGTGGTGGCGGTGATGGCGCCGCAGGCAATGCCCACGGTATCAGCCACCAGGTCACCCCACTCTCCCGCACGACCGGGTACAAACGTCTGCAAGATTTCAATTAGACCGCCATAGACGAACAGCGCCAAAAGGACGTAGATCCACCTATTGGGGGCAGCTGGGTAGCTCAGGTTCGCGGAAAACGCCAAGACCGCAAATGCCAGTGCATGATTGAGTTTGTCCCAGCCAGTATCCATCATCTCCGGTGGTTTCGGTGTCAACGCAAGGTAGCTCACGGCGAGGATAAGCAACATCAGGACCGTCTTCCAATGGCGTGGCGCGGCGGTGCTGTCGGCCAGAGCGCGCAATACCCGACGCATGTGATTGTGCGGAGCTGTCATAAAGTAGGTCTTTCTCCGCTCTGGCACTGGCCTATTTTCAGAGTGAAAAAGCCCGCTACGTATAACGTAGCGGGCTGTCTCTATCCCATAGGGGTGAATTGGTGGCCTGGGGCGGAATCGAACCACCGACACAAGGATTTTCAATCCTCTGCTCTACCGACTGAGCTACCGGGCCTGCTTTTTCCAGTTTTGGAAAGCCCTTGATTATAGCTGATGCAGCATCACCATCATCATGCGCTACGCTTACTGCGACTCAAGTCTACGCCCAACTGTTTGAGTTTGCGGTATAGGTGCGTACGCTCCAACCCGGTTTTTTCAGCGACACGGGTCATTGAGCCGCCTTCTTTGGACAGATGAAATTCAAAATACGATTTTTCAAACTCATCACGGGCCTCGCGTAGCGGCTTGTCAAGTAGAAAGCTTTGATTGGCCATTGGGCCAATATCCATCGCCTCTGGTAAAGACTGGCCACCCATCATGGCCGATTCCACGGTCAAATCGGCTTGCCTGGGCGCACTGACGGGTGGCACGACGGCCTTTACACGTCCCGCTTTGGCCAACCCGTCGTTCACGGCTTTAAGGAGTTTTTGCAGTGTGATCGGCTTTTCCAGAAATGAATATGCTCCAATTTTGGTAGCCTCCACCGCCGTATCGATGGTAGCGTGGCCACTCATCATGATGACGGGCATGGTGAGCAGGCCAGTGGTCGACCACTCTTTGAGCAGGCTCACACCATCCGTGTCGGGCATCCAGATATCCAGCAATACCAAATCGGGGGCACTGCGCAGCCGGGCTTGTCGGGCTTGGCCAGCATTCTCGGCAGCCTCTACGTTGTGCCCTTCGTCATTGAGAATCTCTTGTAGCAGGTCTCGAATACCCAGCTCATCATCTACGACCAAAATATTTGCCATACTGCCTTTGACTTGCGTCTATTGGTGGGTTTTGCGAAAACCGTTATCGCAATTGTTGCTTAATTGCGACTGTTAGTATTAAACCACAGCAAATGACATTATTACCTGCGCTCCCAAGATGATTTTGCTGGCGTTTTCCTGGGGATCGTCCGTGGTGTCCGCTTGACCCTGCGTGATACTGGCATAGCGGTTGGACAAATCAATCCGTGCACCATGTTCATCAGCGATTTTTTTCACGACAGCCAAGCCCAGGCCGGTCCCTCGCGCTTTGGTGGTGACATAGGGTTCAAAGGCGCGCTGCAAAATATGCGGCGCAAACCCAGCGCCACTATCGCACACGGTCATCCGCACCCTGCGGGTGTCAGGGTTGTATTGCGTTGTAATGCTGACCTCCGGACGGGGCGTTGGGCTGTCAGCATCGACACCCTGTAGCCGGGCAATAGTGGCATCCTGTGCATTCTGAAGCAGGTTATGGATGACTTGACGCAGCTGCTGGGCATCACCCAATACCATCGGGCAAGCCCCTGACAGGGCGCTGGAAATGGGCACCTGTGCAGTGTCTGGGTACAGTTGCAGTACATCGGTAATCAGGCTGTTCAAATCCAGGGGTTTGAGGTCTGCGCTGGGAAGACGCGCGTAATCTCTGAACTCATTGACCAGTCGTTTCAAGGCGTCCACCTGATCGACGATGGTTTTGACGGACTTGGAAAGTACCGACTGGTCAGGCTCGGTTAACTTACCTTGCAACTTCATTTCCAGTCGCTCAGCCGATAGCTGGATGGGTGTGAGCGGATTCTTGATTTCATGGGCCAAGCGTCTGGCCACCTCTGCCCAAGCCTGTGCACGCTGTGCCGATACCACTTCAGAAATATCGTCAAACACCAGCAATCGTTGTGACTGGGGCAGCTCGGCTCCACGGGCAATAATACTGATGGTATCCGCAAGGCCAGGTGCCTTTTGATCAGCCAGCGCAGACGCATTGTTTTGGTAGGCCAACTCAAAGGAGTGCTGCCAATGCCCCACATCATGCGAGGTACGTTCATTCAGAAACGTATCAAACTGCTCTGCCACGCCTTGGGAGAACACCTCCAAACCAGGCACGTGCAGCAGCGGTGTCCCCACATAGGCGGCCAAAGGTGTTCGCAGTACCCGCGTTGCGCCGGGGTTACACGACACGATGCGGCCTTGTGCATCGAGCACGATCACCCCGGCTGTGAGGTTGTCCAAGATGGTTTGCACATTGGCACGGGAGGCATCCAGCTGTTCCATGCTGCGTTGCACTTGGCTGCGCGCATCAAAAAGTTGCTGCGTCATATCTGCAAACGAACGTGTCAATCCGCCCAGCTCGTCACGGGTTTGCAGCGCCGCCTTGGGTCGCAAATCGCCCGCAGCCACCTGCGCCACGCCGTCGGCCAGGACCAGCAAGGGGCGCACAATTTGGTTGCCTAAAAGCACTGCCAACAGTACCGCACCAAATACCGCAAGAAACAGACTCAAGGTCAGTGTTCCGATATACATTTTACGTAGACCACTGCGTGCCAATGCGCGTTCCTGGTATTCCTTATAGGCATCTTGCACTGCCAGAGCGTTGATCACCAATGAGGGGGGCAGCACCTGCACAATCTGTAAATACCGTGGCTCTACCAGCAACCCAATGCTACTTGCGCCCACCGAAGCCAGCGCGCGTATTTTGGCCATCCCTGGGCCATTGCCCTCCTCCAGCCCTTCGATTTGCGTGATGACACGCTGGCTTCGGGCCTGCCTGAATTGGGCTGCAGTGGGCCGTTCGGGTTGCAATCGGAATCGAGAATCGCCGGCACTGGCAATGACTTGACCGGAACCACTCCAGAGCACCACATCATTGGCTGCCAACTGCTCTCGCAGCCGCTCCAAAGCCACAGCAGCTCCCGCTTCGCTGGTGCCACTGAGTTGATCTGCTGCTACGCGGGATTTGGCCAGAAGGTCGTTGGATAGCGTATCCAGCGTAGTGCGCCCCAAATTCAAACCCGCATCCAGGGCACCTTCAACCTTCACATCAAACCAGCTCTCGATAGAGCGCGAGACAAACTGGTAAGACACTACATAAATCAACACCCCCGGCAGAAAGCCCAGTAATGCAAAAATGGCCGCTAGCTTGATCAAGAGGCGACTGCCAAATTTACCTCGCCTCAACCGCCACACCAATCGCCATGCGATCCAGCCGATCACCAGCAGCAGCAGCACGGCCACTACCGTATTGATAACCATCAAACGGGCGTAGTTTTGCTCATAAAGCACCTGGTTATTGGTGGCCTGGGTGAGTAAAAACATCAGCACCAGCGCCATAGCAGCCATGGCAGCGACACCAATTCCCACAGCCCACGGCAGGCTGCGCTTGGTGCGCGCCAGTTCAGGGCCTGTGACTTGGGTGCTCATCGGCTGTCCGAACGAGGCTCAATGACAATCTCAGGTCGCACATTGCGTTCTACGCTGATAGTCCATTCATTTTGACCCAATACGCCGATTTGCAGAGGGCGCGGCAACTGGGATAAATCAAGTCTGAAGCGGTAATCAATGTTATGCCGCGAATCAATGCTGACATCACTTGCATCCGCAATTTTCCAGCGCGCGATGCGGCGTATTGCGGCAAACGCATCATTCAAATTGTCGAAGTGTTGCGTCAACGCAATCCCCGTCGCTGGAGCTGCTATGGTCCCACTGGCAACACTGATGCGCCATCGACGCGTCAAGGGCTGGAAAGCCAGCCTGACGCTGCGGGTCGCCGTTGCGACGCGTTTGTCATACCAATACCAACGGTCACGGTAAACATCGGCCTCGCTGACAAAAGACATAGGGATGCCCTTGTACAGGGCATCTTCAACTACGCTGGGTAACTCGATGTTCAGTGCAGCACTCAGATACAGACCATCTTCCTTACGTTCAACCCGCAGGCTGCTGACGTCGGTGGCCGGGGCATCCACTGCATGTGCAGTGGAAAGCCCAGCTCCAAAAAAAATCGCAACCCACAGTATCCAACACCAACACCACTGCCAGTCAGTGCGCTCAACGCGCGCGTTTAAGTCGCCCCACCCAACGCTAAGCCAGCGGGGAGAATTTTTGCAATAATGCGTAGAAAAAACCGTCGTGTCCACCCAAATGATTGTCCCGCAAGCCTTGTAGCTGCGGCGTGCTTTGGGGTAATAAATGCCCCGGTGATGGCAGTAAAACTGCGTCGGTGTTGTGTGCAAGAAACGTTTGTATCTGATCTTGTCCTTCGGCCTTGAAAACCGAGCAGGTGCAATATAGCAACGGTGCACCGGGTTTGAGTAGTGGCCATAGTGCCTGGAGCAAGGTTTCTTGCTGCGCAGCCAATTGGTCCACGTCTGCTGCGCGACGTAACCAGCGGATGTCTGGGTGTCGCCTCACAATCCCAGAAGCCGTACACGGAGCATCCAGCAAAATAGCATCAAATGGTTTGCCGTCCCACCAACCCTGTGGATGGGCAGCATCTGCCACCTGCACATGGGCACTGAGCTGCAAACGCAGCAAGTTGTCTTGAATGCGCTGACAACGCGCTTCATCGATGTCAACCGCCAGCACGTCTATTTGAAGCCCTTTGAGCGCGGCATACTCCAGTAGATGGGCAGTTTTTCCGCCCGGCGCAGCGCATGCATCAAGTACCCGTAGACGATGATGCCCACGCTGTTCCTTGTTATCGTTTGAGTCTGTCGACTTTGGATCCAATGAAACTGCATCGAGTAACAATGGCGCGGCCAACTGCGCTGCAGCATCCTGGATTGAAAACCAGCCTTGCGCATAACCCGGCAAACCCGGTACATAAGTACTCTGGCTAAGTTGCAAACCCGATAGCGCCACGTCGTGCGCTGTGAGATTGAGGGTTTCAAGCTCCTGTAGGTACTGGACTCGATTTGTCTTTTGCGTATTGACGCGCAGTGTTAAAGGAGCGGCAAACGCATTGGCCCGCAACACGGCCTGCCATTGGTGCGGATACTCGTTTTGCAGACGCTGTATCCACCATGGGGGGTGGTTCCATCGGGCTTGTGGTTGACGCATGGCCTGCGCCAGCAAGACTACACGCTCGCGCAAAAACCGCCGCAAACACGCATTGATAAAGTTGGCCTGCGCTTTGGTAGCAGGGTTGCGTTTGGCTGCTTCGACTGCTTGACTCACCAAGGTATGCACTGCATACCTGATACCCGCACTGCCATAGGATCCATTGACCGTAGCGTCGACTTCATTGTCGGTCTCCAGCGACAGTGCAAGCACCGTACACAGAAGGGCATCGACCGCCACACTTGGGGCGCGTGCTGCCAACAGAGTGCGTAGCGCCAACGCGGTACCAAATTGGCGCAAGACTGCAAACGAAAGCGCCTGAACCCCAGGCCTCAGTGTGACTTCGACATTCAACTGGGCGGAGGTCCACGACTTACCTTTGCGAACTGCTATCAAAACAGCCGCTGTAGCGTTGAGTTGCTGCCACAATGCTACGCTACCAGGAGGGGCTACTGGAGCTTCAAATCGAGCACCAGCGTCACGCAATCGCGTCGGATGGGAAGTAGTAGAGTCGCCCGGCAGTGCCATGGTAGTGTCAGACATTCAAATATTCTAGTGAGGGCAGTACGATGCCGCACTTCATATGGTTGCAATTTTCAAGTCCAACTGCTGACCATACCATGTCTAAATTGACTGTCCCGCCTGAAAGGAAAAAACCCAGGCCAAGACTGCCGCTGGAAACTGGGTAATGGCATAGTTGTAGGCGTTCGTGCAGCGGTTGTAGTCCTGTCTTTTTACGTCACCCAACACATCTTGCTGCTGCCAAAGTTGCGCCACGCGCTGGGGCACCGCACCACCCGCCAAGTCTTCATGGGTGTTTTTTAATCGCGCCCAGGCATCATCCATGACCTCATGTGCCAAACGCAGTGAAGCCATATCTTCGCTAACCGGCATTGCCTGCGGATTGTCCAATAATCTGGCAATACAAAGCTGAAACTGCCGGGTGGCCAGTGCCAATGGGCGCCAGTGAGTTACATCGTCGTGCAGATTGACCCACTCCGCATCTGACTCAGGCGCATGCGACATATAGGTCAACTCCTGCCGGACTGCCTGGGCATGATTTTGCCATTGCAGTGCCAGTAAATGGAATTTGCGCACCATGTCAGCACGCAATCGCATCAGGCGGTTATAGGCCCCCAAGGTCCAAAACAGGATGACCGCAGCGACGGCCCAACAAGCAGTTGATGTAGAGAGCAAGTTCATGGCAGTCATAACCAATACTTGATGATAACCCGTGACACCTTTTAAATGTCTTGGCCAAACGCGTGCACCCAGCAAGGTATGCCGTCTGGATCGCTGTAATTCACAATGAAATCGGCTTGTAGTCCACGCATACCGGACGTAAGCAGCTACCAAAAAAAATAGCGCCCTGCATTTAACAGGGCGCTACGGATGGATTACCCCATGCTACAGCTGAGTTTGTCAGACTTGTGTCTTAAAAACTCCGAGCAGGTCATGCATCATGCAGCCGATTCATTTGCTACAGTAGCTTGTTGTCCATCACCCGCCAACTCTGCGGCTTCGGCATCAGCAATAGCACGGCGCTCGACTTCATCCATGGTTTCTTTGGCTTTACGGGCTTTGTGGAAAGCCATGCCTGTGCCCGCCGGAATGAGGCGACCCACAATCACGTTTTCCTTCAAACCACGCAGGGTGTCACGTTTGCCCATAATGGCAGCCTCTGTGAGCACGCGGGTAGTCTCCTGGAACGATGCCGCAGAAATAAAACTGTCGGTCGACAACGACGCCTTGGTAATCCCCAGCAACAGGTTGGTAAACGTCACCGGTATCTTGCCGGCTGCGCGCAGCGCATCATTGACATCCAGCATCTCCGAGCGCTCTACCTGCTCGCCATTGATGTAACTGGAATCACCGGCATTTTCCACGACGACACGGCGCAGCATCTGGCGCACGATGACCTCAATGTGTTTGTCATTGATCTTTACGCCTTGCAAGCGGTACACGTCCTGCACTTCATCCACCACGTAGCGTGCCAGTTCTTCCACGCCCAGCAGACGCAAAATGTCTTGTGGGTCGGCGGGGCCGTCAACTACGGACTCACCTTTGTTGACCACCTGGCCTTCGTGCACCAGGATGTTCTTTTCTTTGGGAATCAGCTCATCCCAGACCTTGCCGTCGTGATCGGTGATCTGCAAGCGTACCTTGCCTTTGGTTTCCTTACCGAAGGACACAGTACCCGTAATTTCTGCCAGCATGCCCTTGTCTTTAGGCGAGCGGGCTTCGAACAGCTCGGCTACGCGGGGCAAACCACCGGTAATGTCACGCGTCTTCTGGCCTTCGACCGGAATACGTGCCAACACTTCGCCCGGGCCTACGTCCATGCCGTCGCGCACCTGGATCAATGCGCCCACCTGGAAGCCAATCGTCACTGAGTGGTCTGTACCTGGAATCTTGACTTCGTTGCCGCTGGCGTCTATCAATTTAACCTGAGGGCGTACCACCTTGGTTGCACCACGACGCTTGGGGTCAATCACGACCAGCGTCGACAAACCAGTGACATCGTCCACTTGCTTGGCTACCGTGAGACCCTCTTCCACATTCTCAAATTTTGCTTTACCGGCAAATTCGGTGATGATAGGGCGGGTCAGCGGATCCCAGTTGGCCAAAATAGCACCTGCTTTTACTTGCTGGTCCGCTTTCACCGTCAGCACTGCACCATAAGGCACCTTGTGGCGCTCGCGTTCGCGCCCATTGTCGTCGGTAATGATGATCTCGCCCGAACGCGCAATCACCACAGGCTCCTTTTTACTGTTGGTCACATAACGCATGGTGGCGTTAAAGCCAATCACTCCGTTACTCTTGGCTTCTACGCTGGAAGCAATCGAAGCACGTGATGCGGCACCACCGATGTGGAAGGTGCGCATGGTCAGCTGGGTACCAGGTTCACCAATGGACTGTGCTGCAATGATACCGACTGCCTCACCATTGTTGATCAAACCACCACGACCCAGGTCGCGGCCATAGCACTTAGCACACAAGCCAAATCGGGTTTCGCAGGTCAGGGCAGTGCGCACCTTCACTTCGTCCACACCTGCCGCTTCGAGTTCGTCGATTACATCCTCGTCCAGCATCACGCCAGCCTTGGCAAGTACAGCGCTGTTTTCAGGATGCAGAACATCCTCCACTGCGGTACGTCCCAAAATACGGTCGCGCAGCGATTCGATCACATCACCACCTTCAACAATAGCGCGCATGACCGAGCCGTCACTGGTGCCGCAATCATCCTGGGTAATCACCAGGTCGTGCACCACATCGCACAAACGACGCGTCAAGTAGCCGGAGTTGGCCGTTTTCAACGCCGTATCGGCCAAGCCTTTGCGCGCGCCGTGGGTGGAGATGAAGTACTCCAACACGTTCAGGCCTTCACGGAAGTTAGCCGTAATGGGCGTTTCAATAATCGAACCGTCTGGCTTGGCCATCAAACCGCGCATACCGGCTACCTGGCGAATTTGCGCAGCCGAGCCTCGTGCACCCGAGTCGGCCATCATGTAGATTGAATTGAACGACTCCTGCTCGACCTGTTTGCCGTGGCGATCCGTGGTCATCTCTTTGGAGAGTTGGGCCATCATGACCTTGGACACTTCATCGCCCGCTTTGCCCCAGATGTCCACTACTTTGTTGTAGCGCTCGCCAGCGGTCACCAAACCGGAGGAGTACTGCGTGGCAATCTCTTTCACTTCTTTTGCAGCACGTTCGATAATGGCATGCTTCTCCTGCGGCACCAGCATGTCGTCAATGGCAATCGAAATACCTGCCTGTGTTGCCAGTCGGAATCCGCTTTGCAGCAACTTGTCGGCAAACACCACGGTCTCTTTGAGTCCGCACTTGCGGAAAGAAACGTTGATGAGTTTAGAAATTTCTTTCTTCTTCAGCGACTTGTTGATGTTGGCAAATGGCAAGCCTTTAGGCAAAATTTCAGACAACAAAGCACGGCCAACCGTCGTATTGACCAATTTGGTAGACGCAATGAATTCACCCGTCTCCTTGTTTTTGGTGTATTCGGTAATGCGCACGCTGATCTTGGCAGTCAGCTCAACTTGCTTGGCATCCAAAGCGCGCAGCACTTCACCGATGTCAGAGAAGATCAAGCCTTCGCCTTTACCGTTGATGCGCTCACGGGTGGTGTAGTACAAGCCCAGCACCACGTCTTGCGAAGGCACAATGGAGGGCTCGCCAGAGGCAGGGAATAAAATATTGTTCGATGCCAGCATGAGTGCGCGGCACTCCATCTGCGCCTCCACACTGAGGGGAATGTGCACAGCCATCTGATCGCCGTCAAAGTCGGCGTTAAAGGCGGAGCACACCAATGGGTGCAGTTGAATGGCTTTACCTTCGATCAGGATGGGCTCAAACGCCTGGATGCCCAAACGGTGCAGGGTAGGCGCACGGTTCAAAAGCACGGGGTGCTCTTTGATCACTTCTTCCAAAATGTCCCACACCACGGGCGTGCCGGATTCGACCTCTTTCTTGGCGGCCTTGATGGTCGTCGCAATCCCCATCGCTTCCAGGCGCGAGAAGATGAAAGGCTTGAACAATTCGAGTGCCATCAGCTTGGGCAAACCGCACTGGTGCAGTTTGAGCGTGGGGCCCACCACAATCACGGAACGACCAGAGTAGTCCACGCGCTTGCCCAGCAAGTTCTGGCGGAAACGACCACCCTTGCCTTTGATCATATCGGCCAGCGACTTGAGCGTGCGCTTGTTAGCGCCCGTCATGGCCTTGCCACGGCGACCGTTGTCCAGCAGACTGTCCACGGCTTCTTGTAGCATGCGCTTTTCGTTTCGGGCAATGATTTCTGGCGCCTTGAGTTCGAGCAAACGGCGCAGGCGGCTGTTGCGGTTGATCACGCGGCGGTACAGATCGTTCAAATCAGAGGTGGCAAAACGACCACCGTCCAGCGGCACGAGAGGTCGCAGATCAGGTGGCAGCACGGGCAGTACTTCCATCACCATCCACTCGGGCTTCATGCCCGATTTTTTGAACGCTTCGATGACTTTCAGGCGTTTGGCATTCTTCTTGATCTTGACCTCAGAGCCCGTCAAGTCGTTGCGCAGCTTCTCGATCTCAGCATCCAGATCCATGCCTGCCAGAAGTTGTTGCACGCCTTCGGCACCCATTTTGGCCTGGAATTCGTCGCCGTACTCTTTTTCTTTGGCATCAAAGTCGTCTTCCGACATGATGCTGAATTTTTTAAGCGGGGTCATGCCAGGATCGGTGACTACATAGGCTTCAAAGTACAGCACGCGCTCAATGTCGCGCAGCGTCATGTCCAGCACCAGGCCCAAGCGCGATGGCAGGGACTTGAGGAACCAGATATGTGCGCAGGGCGCAGCCAGGTCGATGTGGCCCATACGCTCGCGGCGCACTTTGGTTTGGGTGACTTCTACGCCGCATTTTTCGCAGATCACGCCGCGATGCTTGAGGCGCTTGTACTTACCGCAAAGGCACTCATAGTCTTTGATGGGGCCAAAGATTTTGGCGCAAAAGAGACCGTCACGCTCAGGCTTGAAGGTACGGTAGTTGATCGTTTCAGGTTTTTTGACTTCGCCAAAAGACCATGAGCGGATTTTTTCGGGAGAAGCAATGCCGATTCGGATGGCATCAAAATGCTCATCGGGCGTAAATTGCTTGAACAGGTCGAGTAAAGATTTCATAGCGATTCTTTCCCTTCTGAATTAAGAACGTTCGAGTTCAATGTCCAGGCCCAAGGAACGAATTTCCTTGACCAGTACGTTGAACGACTCTGGCATACCTGCCGTGATGGTGTGCTCGCCCTTGACAATGCTTTCGTACACTTTGGTACGGCCTTGCACGTCGTCGGACTTGACCGTCAACATCTCTTGCAGCGTGTACGAAGCACCGTAGGCTTCCAGCGCCCACACCTCCATCTCGCCGAAACGTTGACCACCAAACTGCGCCTTGCCGCCCAGTGGCTGCTGCGTCACCAAGCTGTAGGGCCCGGTAGAGCGCGCGTGCATCTTGTCATCCACCAGGTGGTGCAACTTCAGTACATGCATGTAGCCCACCGTCACAGGGCGCTCAAACTGGTCGCCCGTACGACCATCAAACAGATTCGCCTGTGTACGGGTAGCCGTGAGGCCCTTGATTTTGGCCACTGCGTCTGGGTAACCCAGTTTCAACATCGCGCGAATCTCTTCTTCAGACGCGCCGTCAAACACCGGGGTTGCAAAGGTCATTCCGCTGGAGAGGTTTTGCGCCATGCTAATGACTTCACCGTCAGCCAATTTGCTCAGGTCTTCTTTGCGGCCCGATGCGTTGTACACGCCTTCCAGGTACTTGCGCAGCTCTGCCGCTTTGGCTTCGGCTTGCAGCATGTCGCCAATGCGTTGGCCAATGCCTTTGCCTGCCCAGCCCAAGTGCACTTCCAGCACCTGGCCCACGTTCATGCGCGAAGGCACGCCCAGCGGATTGAGCACGATGTCGCAAGGCGTGCCGTCAGCCATGTAGGGCATGTCTTCGACCGGAACTATTTTCGAAACCACCCCTTTGTTGCCGTGGCGGCCGGCCATCTTGTCACCGGGCTGCAAGCGGCGCTTGACTGCCAAGTAGACCTTGACCATCTTGAGCACGCCTGCTGGCAGTTCATCACCTTGGGTGAGCTTCTTACGCTTTTCTTCGAATGCGAGATCAAAACTGTGGCGGGTTTGCTCCAATGAGTTCTTGATGGACTCCAGCTGTGAAGCCACTTCATCATCGGCGGGACGCACATCAAACCAATGGTACTTCTCCACAGAGGCCAGATAGGCCTTGTCGATCTTGCTGCCTTTTGCCAGCTTGGCGGGGCCGCCGTTGGCGACTTTACCGTCCAGTAATTTGGCGATACGGTCAAACGCATCGGCTTCAACAATACGCAACTGATCATTCAAATCCAAACGGAAGCGTTTGAGTTCGTCGTCAATAATTTGCTGCGCACGCTTGTCACGCACGATGCCTTCGCGGGTAAACACCTGCACGTCGATCACGGTGCCTTGCGAGCCTTGGTCTACACGTAGCGAAGTGTCTTTTACATCACTGGCTTTTTCACCAAAGATGGCGCGCAGCAGTTTTTCCTCTGGGGTCAGCGTAGTTTCACCTTTGGGTGTCACTTTGCCTACCAGCGTATCGCCGGGCTGCACTTCAGCACCCACATAGATAATGCCCGACTCATCCAAACGGTTGAGCTGCTGCTCAGACAGGTTAGGAATGTCGCGGGTAATCTCTTCAGCACCCAGTTTGGTGTCGCGCGCCATCACCACGAGTTCTTCGATATGGATTGAGGTGTAGCGGTCCTCCGATACCACGCGCTCACTGATCAAAATTGAATCTTCAAAGTTGTAGCCGTTCCATGGCATGAAGGCAACCAGCATGTTCTGGCCCAAGGCCAGCTCACCCAAGTCGGTCGATGCGCCGTCCGCCACCACATCACCCTTGGAAATCTTGTCGCCACGCTGGACGATAGGACGCTGATGAATATTGGTATTCTGGTTAGAACGCTGGTATTTGATCAGGTTGTAGATGTCTACACCCACTTCACCGGCCTGTGCTTCTTTGTCGTTCACGCGCACCACGATACGGGTAGCGTCCACATAGTCCACTACACCACCGCGGGTTGCTGTGACCACGGTGCCCGAGTCGATGGCTGATACGCGCTCAATGCCGGTGCCGACCAGCGCTTTTTCAGGACGCAGGATTGGCACAGCCTGGCGCTGCATGTTGGCACCCATCAAGGCGCGGTTGGCATCATCGTGCTCCAGGAAGGGCACCAAAGAAGCGGCCACCGACACGATTTGCGAGGGAGATACGTCCATGTACTGGATGGCTTCAGCGCCGACCAAGACGGATTCGCCTTTATCGCGGGCAGAAATCAGCTCGCCCGTCAGCACGCCGTTTTTGTCGAGCACGGTGTTGGCCTGCGCAATCACGTACTTGCCTTCTTCAATCGCCGACAGGTAGTCAATCTCACTGGTGACTTTGCTTTCCTTCACGCGCCGATACGGGGTTTCGATAAAGCCGTACTCGTTCAAACGCGCATACAAAGCCAATGAGTTGATCAGACCGATGTTGGGGCCTTCTGGCGTTTCAATCGGGCATACACGGCCATAATGTGTCACGTGCACGTCACGCACTTCAAAGCCAGCACGCTCACGGGTCAAACCACCGGGGCCAAGAGCCGAGACACGACGCTTGTGCGTGATCTCAGACAGCGGGTTGGTTTGATCCATAAACTGCGACAACTGTGAGGCGCCAAAGAACTCTTTGAGTGCCGCAGAAATCGGCTTGCTGTTGATCAAGTCATGCGGCATGAGTGGCTCTTGCTCGGCCTGACCCAAACGCTCTTTCACGGCTTTTTCAATACGTGCCAAGCCGGTGCGGTACTGGTTCTCGGCCAGCTCGCCCACGCAACGCACGCGGCGGTTACCCAGGTGGTCGATATCGTCCACTTCACCGCGGCCATTACGCAAATCAACCAAAATTTTCACAACCGACAAGATGTCTTCGTTAGACAACACCATGTCACCGGTGGACTCTGCACGGCCGACCTTGGCGTTGAACTTCATACGGCCTACGCGCGACAGATCGTACGTGTCCGGGTTGTAGAACAGGCGGTGGAACAATGCCTGCACGGCATCTTCCGTCGGCGGTTCGCCGGGGCGCATCATGCGGTAGATGGCTACGCGGGCAGCAAAGTCGTCTACCGTTTCGTCCACGCGCAGGGTTTGCGACATGTACGCGCCCTGATCGAGTTCGTTGGTGTAGATGCATTGCAGGTCTTTAACACCCGAGGTGCGCAGCTTCTTGAGCAACACTTCGGTCAACTCTTCGTTGGCCTTGGCAATGATTTCGCCGGTGTCTGCATCCACAATATTGCGGGCGATCACACGGCCTACTAAAAAGTCTTCTGGCACGCTGATATGCGTGGTTTTGGACTGCTCCAGCTCGCGGGTGTGGCGCGCGGTCACGCGCTTGTCTTTTGCCACCACCACATTGCCGGCTTTGTCAGTCACGTCAAAGCGGGCTACCTCACCACGCAGACGTTCAGACACAAACTCCATCTGCGCGCCGCTGTCCATCAGACGGAAGTTGTCGAACACAAAGAAGTTAGCCAGAATCGACTCAGGATTCATGCCGATGGCTTTGAGCAAGATCGTCACCGGCATCTTGCGGCGGCGGTCAACGCGGAAGTACAGGATGTCTTTCGGGTCGAATTCAAAATCGAGCCAGGAACCACGGTACGGAATAATTCGTGCCGAGAACAACAGTTTTCCCGAGCTGTGCGTCTTGCCCTTGTCGTGTTCAAAGAACACACCCGGTGAGCGGTGCAGCTGGGACACAATCACGCGCTCGGTACCGTTGATGATGAACGAGCCTTTGTCGGTCATCAAAGGGACTTCGCCCATGTAGACTTCTTGCTCTTTGACTTCTTTGACCACCTTGGACTGCGGCGTGGACGACTCGCGGTCATAGATGATGAGCTGAACGCGGGCGCGCACGGCCGAGCCAAATGTTAGGCCCCGAGTCTGGCATTCGCGCACATCAAATGCGGGCTTGGCCAGGTTGTACTCCAGGAATTTCATCTCGACAAAACCATTGTGCGAAACTATAGGGAAAGCGGCGGTAAATGCGGCTTGCAGACCCTCGTCAATGCGTTTTTGCGGTGGGATGCCAGCTTGCAGGAAGACGGTATATGCGTCTTTTTGCATTTGCAGCAAATATGGAATAGCAAGAACTTCGTCGCGCGTGCCGAAACTTTTTCGGATGCGCTTGCGTTCGGTATAAGAATAGCTTGTAGCGTTGGCCATGAGATCTCCGTGTGTGGTGAGGTCTAAAGGCGACTGACATGTTTGCAATACCCATCACAGGCATTACGAACCTTGGCGGTTGGCCACTACCAACCGTTGGCGGACAGCGCCGCATTGCACAGCGCTCGAACCAAGAATGTCTCTGCAGTCACGTCAGAGAACACAGAAAAATATCGCCCCTGCGATACTTTTCTGTGCCCTCTTGTATGTCGCCATACAAGAACTAAAGGCTGGAGACCTTTTGAGGGACTCCAGCCTTGGACACAGCACCCAATTACTTGAGTTCCGCCTTGGCGCCAGCTTCTTCCAGCTTCTTCTTGGCTGCTTCTGCGTCGGCTTTAGGCATGCCTTCTTTGACAGCCTTAGGAGCTGCGTCGACCAGGTCTTTGGCTTCTTTCAAGCCCAAGCCGGTGATTTCGCGCACTGCTTTAATCACGGACACTTTGTTCGCGCCAGTCTCGAGCAACATCACGTTGAACTCGGTCTTCTCTTCAGCAGCAGCGGCAGCACCGCCACCACCAGCGCCGGCAGGTGCAGCCATAGCTGCAGCGCTTACACCAAATTTCTCTTCGATGGCTTTCACCAAATCGTTGAGTTCCATGACCGTCATGCTATCGAGTGCGGTCAAAAATGCGTCTTTATCGAATGCCATTTTTAATTTCCTAAAAGTTTTTCAGTTGATCGGATGCGTCAGCCAATTAAGCCGCCACACCTTTCTTTTCAGCCAAGGCATGCAGCACACGTGCTGTACGCGACATAGGCGATTGCAACAAGCCGCAAATTTGCGCCAGCAACACTTCTCGCGAAGGGATGTTGGCCAACTGCTTAACGCCGTTCACGTCCAAAGCCTTGCCACCGTATGCACCACCGCGAATCACCAACTTGTCATTGGTTTTTGCGAAGTCAGCCACCACTTTCGCGGCGGACACTGCATCGGAAGAAAAGCCATAGATCAGCGGACCAGTCATCTGGTCGGACACTACCGCGAAGCTGCTTCCCGTCATAGCACGGCGAGCCAGTGTGTTTTTCAACACACTGAGCGTTACGCCTTTGCTACGCGCATCCACACGCAACTTGGTCATGTCAGCGACCGTGATACCACGGTATTCCGCCATCACGAGCGTTTGAGCTTTTGCGGCGAGGCCGGTCACTTCATCAATGACGGCTTGTTTCTCACTGCGGTTGAGACTCAAAGTTTTTCTCCTTAATTTGCAAATTTTGAAGTGGTTTAAAAACCTGCTTACCCATCTGCGCCCATCTTCAGCGATCAACTGTTCTAGGGTTTAACCTTTTCCAGCGGGACCGCCATCTGCGTTGGTTGAAGTATTAAGTTATGCGGTTTGCACCCCACAACACCAACGGTCTTGGATGACCTGAAAGCCCATTGCAGTCCGGAGACACGCTGTACTTTCAGCCCACCACTCAAGAGGCGGAAGAGCTAACTGCCGCCTCTTAATTTTCTTATGCCAACAAGGTCTGGGTGTCTACGCGCACACCCACGCCCATGGTGGACGAGACGGCTACTTTGCGCAAGTACACACCCTTGCTTGACGCAGGCTTGGACTTGTTCAAAGCATCGACCAAAGCAGCCAAGTTACCTTGCAGCTTGGCAGCGTCAAACGAACGACGACCAATCGTGGAATGCACAATACCGGCCTTGTCAACACGGAACTGCACCTGGCCGGCTTTAGCGTTCTTCACAGCCGTTGCCACGTCAGGGGTTACCGTACCGACTTTAGGGTTAGGCATCAAACCACGGGGGCCCAGAATTTGGCCGAGAGTACCGACCACACGCATAGCGTCTGGCGCAGCAATCACCACGTCAAAAGGCATATTGCCAGCTTTGACCATGGCGGCCAAATCGTCCATACCCACGATATCTGCACCAGCAGCTTTGGCTTCTTCAGCCTTGGCACCCTGGGCAAACACGGCTACGCGCTTGGTCTTGCCGGTGCCGTTAGGCAACACAACAGCGCCGCGCACCACTTGGTCGGATTTTTTAGCATCAATGCCCAGCTGCACCGCCACGTCGATAGATTCATCGAATTTGGCAGTAGCGTACTGTTGCACCATCTTGAGTGCATCGCCAATCGGGTACAGCTTGTTGCTGTCGATTTTACCGGCGTAGGTTTTTTGTTTTTTAGTTAGTTGTGCCATGGTTACAGGCCCTCCACCGTCACACCCATCGAGCGGGCAGAGCCGGCCAACGTGCGTATTGCAGCATCAACGCTGGCAGCGTTCATGTCTTTCATTTTTGTCTTGGCAATTTCTTCCAACTGTGCGCGGGTGATCTTGCCGACCTTGACGCTGTGCGCCGTGGGCGAACCCTTGTCCAGCTTGATGGCCTTCTTGATCAACACGGTCGCAGGCGGCGTTTTGATGATGAAGGTGAAGCTCTTGTCTGCAAAAGCCGTGATCACCACGGGCAACGGCAGACCGGGCTCAACGCCTTGGGTCTGCGCGTTAAACGCCTTGCAGAACTCCATGATGTTCAAACCGCGTTGACCCAGTGCAGGGCCGATAGGCGGCGAGGGATTGGCTTTACCGGCTGGCACTTGCAGCTTGATGAAGCCGACGATTTTTTTCGCCATGACTTTACTCCTTACGGGTACAAACGCTGGTGTTCAATCAGCTCCCCGGGGTTAACAACTCTTTGGGCTTGTTTCGCGTAGAGTCGAAAGACGCGAATATTCTCTACTTCAGGTCTTTTCGATCTGACTGAATTCCAGCTCGACCGGCGTGGCGCGACCAAAAATGGTCACCGACACACGCACTTTGTTCTTTTCGTAGTTCACTTCTTCGATGGAGCCATTGAAGTCGGTGAACGGGCCGTCTTTGACGCGCACAAATTCACCCACCATAAACTCCACCTTATGGCGAGGCTTCTCGGTGCCCTCTTGCATCTGGCTGACGATTTTTTGCACGTCTGCCTCAGAAATTGGCGAGGGGCGATTTTTAGCACCGCCGACAAAACCCGTCACTTTGTTGGTGTGCTTCACCAAATGCCAGGTCTCGTCGTCCATGATCATCTCTACCAGCACATAGCCGGGAAAGAACTTGCGCTCGGTCGTCTTGCGTTGGCCGTTTTTCATCTCGACCACTTCTTCAGTGGGCACCAAGATACGACCGAACTTGCTTTGCATGCCGGTACGGGCTATGCCTTCCTGGATGTTGCGTTCCACCGCTTTCTCCATGCCGGAGTAAGCGTGCACTACGTACCAACGCAAATCCGGGTTTGCAGGAGCTGCCTGCATAGCAGACTCGGCGGACTCCACCACAGCGTGCAATTGCGACATTATTTTCTCCAGCCTAAAAACAGATCAAAAATGGCCCACTCGAGCAATTTATCCGTTGTCCACAGAAAAATCGCCATGATCACGACAAAGCCAAACACATAGGCAGTCATCTGGATGGCTTCTTTGCGGCTGGGCCAGACTACTTTTTTGGCTTCGCGCCAAGCGTCCTGGCCAAAAGCAGCAAATTGCTTGCCCGACTCGGAAGTCATAAACATCACTACAGCCGCACCCAGACCCACGAGCAAAGCTGCCCACTGCACCAACGAGCCCTGTTTGCTGAGCAGGTAAAAGCCCACCACAGCGCCGATCACGAGCAAGCCGGCGATGCCGAGTTTGGCCTTGTCGGCGCTTGTATTTACGGTTTCAACTTGCTGTGTTGCCATTTTTTGCCATCAAAACCAATTGCTTGGCCTCTTAAAATTCACTACCACTTGAGACAGACAAGCCCGTCACACATGGACGGGCTTTTAATTCATTCCACCGACAGGTTTTTGAGAACCTGTTCAGTGGCAGGGGCGGAGGGCATCGAACCCCCAACCTTCGGTTTTGGAGACCGACACTCTGCCAATTGAGCTACGCCCCTAGAAAAACTTACGCCAAAATCTTAGCCACGACACCCGCGCCCACGGTCTTGCCACCTTCGCGGATAGCGAAACGCAGGCCTTCTTCCATGGCGATCGGGTTGATCAGCTTGACGGTGATCGACACGTTGTCGCCTGGCATGACCATCTCTTTGCCTTCTGGCAACTCAATCGCACCGGTCACATCCGTCGTACGGAAGTAGAACTGGGGACGGTAGTTGTTGAAGAAAGGGGTGTGGCGGCCGCCTTCGTCCTTGGACAGGACATAGATCTCGCCGGTGAAGTGGGTATGCGGCTTGATCGAGTTGGGCTTGCACAGCACCTGGCCGCGCTGCACGTCTTCGCGCTTGGTGCCGCGCAGCAAGATGCCGACGTTGTCGCCAGCTTGGCCTTGGTCCAGCAGCTTCCTGAACATTTCGACACCGGTGCAGGTGGTCTTTTGGGTGTCGGCAATGCCGACGATCTCAATTTCTTCGCCGACCTTGACCACACCGCGCTCGATACGGCCGGTGACTACCGTGCCGCGACCAGAGATGGAGAACACGTCTTCCACCGGCATCAGGAAGGCGCCGTCAATGGCGCGCTCGGGCAGGGGGATGTAGGTGTCCAGCGCATCGGCCAGCTTCATGATGGCTTCTTCGCCCAGGGGGCCCTTGTCGCCTTCCATGGCCAGCTTGGCTGAGCCGTGGATGATGGGGGTCTTGTCGCCGGGGAAGTCGTACTTGTCGAGCAGCTCGCGCACTTCCATTTCGACCAGCTCCAAGAGCTCGGCGTCGTCCACCATGTCGCACTTGTTCAAGAACACGATGATGTAAGGAACACCCACCTGACGGGCCAGCAGGATGTGCTCGCGGGTCTGGGGCATGGGGCCGTCGGCGGCGGAGCAGACCAAAATGGCGCCGTCCATCTGGGCGGCACCGGTGATCATGTTTTTCACATAATCGGCGTGGCCGGGGCAGTCGACGTGGGCGTAGTGGCGGTTGGCGGTTTCGTACTCGACGTGGGCGGTATTGATGGTGATACCACGGGCTTTTTCTTCCGGCGCTGCGTCGATCTGGTCATAGGCCTTGGCGGTGCCGCCAAACTTTTGTGGCCAGCACGGTGGTGATGGCGGCCGTGAGCGTGGTCTTGCCGTGGTCGACGTGGCCAATCGTGCCGACGTTGACGTGGGGCTTGGTACGCGTGAATTTTTCTTTACCCATTTTATTGCTCCGAAATTTAAACGATGAACAAACGAATTCAACTACTACATTTAAAGGTGTGCTGCAAACATCTTGCAGCACACCCGACTGGTGCCCATTCCGGGAATCGGACCCGGGACCTCTCCCTTACCAAGGGAGTGCTCTACCACTGAGCCAAATGGGCGAAAACTCTAACAAAAACCTCTCAACTTGTGGAGCGGGAGACGGGAATCGAACCCGCGTCATTAGCTTGGAAGGCTAGGGTTCTACCATTGAACTACTCCCGCACTACGCACGCTGTAGACCTGACGATTCAGCCACCCAAGCGCGACACCCAAATACTCAAATCTCTACTCAAATCTCTACTCAATTCTCAATTCAAAAAACACGCTCTACAAGTCAAAATAAACCAACCATTGCCTGGTGGAGAGAGCTGGATTCGAACCAGCGTACTCGTAAGAGGGCAGATTTACAGTCTGCTGCCATTAACCACTCGGCCATCTCTCCACGGCGAACCTCGGAATATAACACGTTTTACAACTTTTTCGGATTGCTTGGGCTGGAGAAACAGAAAACCTTTGCAGCAGGGATGTTGATTGCAATCCTGTAAGGGTGTTGCAGCAACATGTAACACGCGAATAAGGCACGATTGCCTTGGAAGGCTCTGCTGAAGAAAGCATGAGTCTAGCCGTTGCTTTGGGAAAGCCTCAACCTCCTGTTTTGAGTGGTTGTCTGCCTGAAGTGTAGCTGCAGTCCCAGTCTCCAGGACGTCCGCTGTCACCGTTGACTCTGAGTCCTGCTACGCACTCCAGCCACCAATACCCTACGCACCGATGCGTGGCAGCACAAGCCATGCAGCCTTGGAATGCGCAGTAGCTACACCCAACCGGCATGTTTCAGCTATACTTTTTATAGCTTGTTACGTCCTGGCGACGTGGACTATGGTCTATTTTAACTAGAAAAATCAGAGTTCAGAGGCCATCACAGGCACTTGATGCCGCAATAGCACCTCGCGGCCACTGGCGGACGACGCAATAGCCGCCTCGCACACTTCCAGATTAGCCAAGCCCCAGCGGCCATTGTGCAAAGTAGGCGCATCACCCAGGCAAGCCTCATAGAACTCGTCTAGTACCAGGTCACGCGGGCTGCGGTCGGTGGGTAGGGGGACGTTTTGTACGCCTTGCGCGGTGTGGATGCGCAGGCCCTGCGGGGTTTGGCGGATGTCGCCGCCTTCGCAGCTGACGATGGTCAGGCCAAAGAAGGGTTGGTGCGGCGCGCTGGGGGGGATGGCACCGGTGGCGCGTGCTTGCTTGGCGGCTAGCTCGGCCTGTGCAGATGGGGGCAAGGCCGTTCGTGTATGCCAGCGGCGCTGGCCGAGGGGCTGGTGAAAGCCCCACTCGGAGATGTCGAAGCACAGGTCCATGCTGGACAGGCCGCCGTAGCCGTTGTAGACCGCTGTGGCGGCGGGGCCGTGCTGGCCAAAGTCGAGGAACACGCTGTGCGCGCCGATGGCGGGGCGCCGCGCGTCCCAGTCGAAGCTGCGGGCTTTAGCGCTGTGCGCCAGGCCGCCGCACAGCAGGCGCAAGATGTCGAACTGGTGCGCGCCTTGGCGAAAGGTCACGCCGCCGCCCTGGCTTGTGTCCAGCTCATCTGGGCGGCGCGGGCGGTAGATCCAGTCGGTGAAGCACCAGGTGTTGACCATGCGCACCCTGCCCAGCTGGTCGCTGGCGATGATCTTATGCATGGCCTGGATGGGCGCGTCGTAGCTGTGCGAATGGCCTACCACCAGGTTCACGCCCGCGTCTTCGGCGGCGTTGACCATGCGCTCGGCCTCAAGCAGCGAAGTGGCCATGGGCTTTTCGATCAGCACATGTTTTTTAGCGACTACTGCCTGCAGCACATGCTGCACGTGCAAGGGCGTTGGCGAGGCGATATAGACGGCATCCAGCGTGGCGATGTCCAACATTTCTGCTAGCGATGCATAGCCTAACGCTCCAGTGGATTGGGTGAAGCGCTCTCGGATGGATAGCACGGGTTCGCAAATCGCGGCCAGCTCAAAACCAGCATGCTTGTAGATAGCAGGCAAAAAAGCCTGGCCTGCTGCGCCCAGGCCGACGATGCCGATGCGGTAGACAGGCTCGGTCATTTAGACTTTTTGGTCACCGTCTCTTCGTACAGCTTGCTCCACTTGGCCTGCATGGCAATGGCCTGCGCGGGGTCGATAAATTTGACCGGCACATTGGTAAACGGGGTGTCAATCTTTTTGCTGCTGGGGATAAAGTTGGCATCCGCCAAGAGCTTTTGCCCGTCGCTGATCATGAACTCATAGAACAGCAAGGCCGCGTTGGGGTTGGGTGATTTTTTCAAGATGGAAATGGCACTGGTTTGGCCGATCAGGGGTTGCAGCATATGGCCCTCTACCGGCGCTCCCTTGATCTTGAGCTGCTCGGGGTTCCAGCTGTACACCGTGAGCGCCAGAGGCACTTCGCCTGACGACACCAGCATGGTGAGCAGGGAGTGGCCTTTGCGCACCGAGATGCCATTGCCCGCCACAATTTGGTTAAACAGTTTGAGGCCTTGTTCTTCGCCCAGTTGCCCCATCAGGTTGCCAAACCACACCAGGTTGTCGCCTTCAATACCCAGCTGACCTTTCCATTTCGGGTCCAGCAGGTCTTGGTAGGTTTTGGGAAGGTCTTCCTTTTTGACCTTGTTGGTGTTGTAGGCCGTCGTCCAGATGTCCAGCGTGATGCCTACCCACTCTTTGTGCGCGGGCACGGCCGCAGCGTGCAGGTCTTGATGGAAGGACGATCGCACTTCTTGCAATAGCTTTTCCTGGTGCGCGGCCTCGTTCTCGGGGGAATTGTTTTGCATCACGTCCACCACGCTACGGCCCGCGCGTGCCTCACTCACCACGCGTTGCAACACGGCCTCAGAGCCTGCACGCCAGGGCTTGACCTTGATGCCGTACTTTTTGGTAAACGCGGCCATGACGACGGGCAGGTTGGGGTAGACGTGGTAGACCGTCAGGTCGCCCTCTTTCTTGGCGGCTTCCACCAGACGGGCATGGCGGTCGGCGCCTTGGTAGAGCGCCAGGTCGTTGGTCTGCGCCATCGCGGCGGTGGCCGCAAAGCACAAGGCGGCAGCGATGCACTGGACAAGAAGTTTTTTCATGGTGCGTCCTTTTTCAAAAAATTAGCGCGCTGCAGCCTTCAAGGCTTTGCGGCGCAGGTATTCAAAGTTAATGGTGTACTGCTCGGGCCGGGTGATGTCGTTGTGCAGCTTTTGCACGCGCTCAGGCGCAAACTGCTCGCCAATGCCGCCCCCCGCTTGGGCGGCTAGCTGGATCTCGCAAGCGTTCTCCAGCATGATGGCCAGAACGACGGACTCGTCGATGCTGGCTCCTACCACCGCGATGCCATGGTTGCGCATCAATACGGCTTTGCAGTTGCCCAGCGCCTTGGCTACGCCTGCGCCCATGTCCTGCGAGCGGATCAAATCAATCGTGTCGGTGAAATACGGCAGACCATCGGCAAAGGCCACGGCGGGCTGGCTGATGGGTTGCAAGGCCTTACCCGTGGCCGACAAAGCGACGGCATAGGTGGGGTGGCTGTGGATGACGCTGTGCACGTCGGGGCGCAGCTTGTAAATCTCGGAGTGGATAAACACCTCGCTGTGCCTGCGGCCACCGCCCGAGATCTTTTCGCCCGCCAGGTTGCACACCACCATGTTTTCCATGGTGATCTCGTCCAGGCCAAAGCTGTGCGGCTTCATGTAAAAGTGCAGCGGGTCACCGGGCACACGCACCGAGATGTGGCCACGGGTCAGGTCGCCCTGGCCTGCGGCATCCAGCACCTTGCCAGCATCGATGAGTTTTTGTCTGAGCTCTAGGTCTTGCATGGGGTTTCCTAATTGGGTCAGTCAAAAATCTTTGACAGGTCGGGCGCGATCGGCGAGAAGCGTGCGTGGGTGCGCATCATGAAGCTGGTAAAACCGTCGCTGTTGTGGTGCTTTTTCTTCTCATTGGGCAGGTCGATGCGGGCATTGCGTGCGGGGTCGCGCACCAGGGCCATGGGGTCTTGGCCCTGCTCGATCTTTTTCAGCTCGCGGCGCAGGGTGCGGCGGTACATGGCCACGCCCCGGTCGGTCGAGGCCAGGTTTTCTTTGCTGCGGTCGGCGATAGCGCCCTGGGATATCCAGGCCATCATGTCCTGGCCGTCCACGTTGTCCATGATGTAGTTGCCCTGCGCGTCCTGGTAGGGCACCTCGTAGGTGTGCACCTTCTCCAGCAGGTGCGCTGGCACCTCCGCGCCCTGGGGCGGCATGTAGGCGGTGTACCACAGGTGCAGGGTGTGGGTGTCGTCCACCGGCACGCGGATTTGAAAGGCGTAGTAGCGCGACTTTTCGTCGCCATTGCCCACGGCCAGCATGTTGGGGAAGACGATGGGGTGACCGACCTTCCAGTCGTCATCGTCTTCGCTATGGCCTTCGAGCAGACGGTGCTTGGTGATGCCAAACTCAAACTCTTTGAAGTCAATTTTCTGGTGGTGCGCGCTGATGGCTACCTTGATGCCTTCCTGCTCTTTTTGAAACTCATGCTGGTGGCCGTGCAGCCACTCGGTGTGGATCGGGTCGAGCGAGTTCTCCATGATCTGCAACCAGTTGACGGGCAGCACCACGCGGCCCAGCATGCGGATCGCACCCTCCACCACAAAGCCGTCAAAGCGTGGCAGCAGCGGTGCGGGCAGGGGGCCGAGGTAGGCAAACAGCACACCGCCGAGTTCCTGCACCGGGTAGGCATCGGTGGCCACCTTGTCTCGGAAGGCGCAGTTGTCGGGCTCGTTGGGTTGATTCAGGCACTTGCCCTGTGCGCTGTATTCCCAGCCGTGGTAGGGGCAGCGAATGCCGTCCTGGGTGGGTATGCCAAAGGCAAACGATGCGCGGCGGTGTGGGCACTGCTCGGCGATCAGCCCCAGGCGGCCCTGGCGGTCTTTGAACAGCACCAGGTCTTCGCCCAGCAGGCGTACACGTTTGGTCCAGGCGTTTTTCATATCTTCTGCGGCCGCCATGGGCTGCCAGTAACGGCGCATCAGCTCGCCCATCGGCGTGCCTTTGCCTACCTGGGTCAATATCTTGTTATGTTCAACGCTTTCCACGTTTTTTCCTTATTATTTATGCCCGTAGTCCTTGTCGGAAGGACGTAAGCAGCTATTATTTATATAGCAATTAAATTACTCGGGCTTGATGCCCGCTTTGTCCACCACGCTCGCCCAGCGGGCCAGCTCGCTCTTGACCAATTCCTGCAAACGCTGTGGGTTGCCGCCCGCCACGTTCAGTCCCTGGCGGGCCATGCTCTCGCGCACCTCGGGCAATTGCAGCAGGCTGTTGAAGTCGGCGTTCAGCTTGGCGACAATCTCGGGTGGTGTCCCTGTGGGGGCGAGCACGCCGTACCAGGTCTCCACCACCACGTTCGACAGCCCCAGCTCCTTGAGCGTGGGCACATTGGGGTAGGCGCTGGAGCGCTCCGGGCTCATCAGGGCCAGCATGCGCAGCGCGCCGTTGTTCAAATGCGGCGAGGCGGTCTGCAGCGCCACCACGCTGGCCTGGATGTGGTTGCCAATCACATCGGTCAGCGCACCCGCCGAGCCTTTGTACGGTACATGCAGCAGGCGCAGGCCACCTTCCTGCGCCAGCAGTTCCATGGTCAGGTGCTGGGGCGAGCCGGTGCCGGGGGTGGAGTAGGTCATCTCGCCCGGCTTCTTCCTGGCAAGCTCGCTAAAGTCTTTAAAACTCGTGAGTTGCGATTTGCCCGATGTCACCAGACCCAGCGCGCTGTTGCCCAGCAAGACCACGGGTGTGAAGGCCTGCTGGGGCGAGTAAGGCAGCTTGGTTTGCAGCGCCGGAAAAGTCGCATGCGCCGTGGCCGTGACCAAGAGCGTCAGCCCATTGGGCGCGGCCTTGGCCGCATACGCGCTGCCGATGGCACCGCTGGCCCCGGGACGGTTGTCGGTAATGACCGACACCTTCCAGCGTTCCGCCAGCTTGGGCCCCAGCAAACGCGCCAACAGGTCCGCACCCGTGCCCGTAGTGAAGGGCACGACCAAGGTGACCGCGCTGGAGGGATACGCACCTGCTGGAGCGGCCGCAGGCGCAGGCGCTTGTGCCCAGGCTTGGCAGCCTAGCAGGGAGAGGGCGAGGAAAAGGCGGCGATGTGGCATAAGTTTTTTCTCGTTAACGGGCTTTTTGCGCTTTGCGTTTCCATAAATCCCAAGGCCGATCCACCTGGGTGTAGTTCACCTCAGCGGAGTTGCGCGCCTCGTCTTCGGATAAATACACCGGTTCGCCTAGTCGCATCGACTCGGCTTGCAAGCGCGCATTGCCTTCGGTGTAGATGGCACGAAACACCACCTGCTTGATGCCCACGCCTACCACCACATTGCCATGCCCGCGCAAGAGTGCCACGGTCTGTTGGCCAAGCGTATTGGCCAGGGCCACGCCCAGGGCCTGGTTGCGGATCAGCATGTCGGACGACTCACCCACGGCATCGCGGATTTCAAACACCGGCACGCTGCTGCCCAAAAAACCACTCATATGGCAGATGGGTCGCAGGCGCGCACCGGTCACGCCAAACGGAATGATGGAAGGCGAATGGCTGTGCACCACGGCCACTACATCGGGGCGGGCTTTGTAGATGGCGCTGTGGATAAAACGCTCCAGGTAGGATTTGCGGTTTTGCGCGTCATGCACTTCGCCTTCAAAGTCGCACTCCACAATATCTTCAACGCTCACCAAGGCCGGGGCCATGCTGCGGGCAATTAAAAAACGGTCTGCGCGCTGGTCGTGGCGCACGCTGACGTGGCCAAATCCGTCAAACACGTTTTCGTTGGCCAGAATATGGTTGGCGCTGACCAGGTCGTCAATCAGTGCGGCAGAGGGGCTAAGGTTCATGGGGTTGGGTTTTTCAAAATTTATTTGGTCAAAAACAAACGGTTCCAGTGTTGGTTCCACTTTTCAGCTTCATCCACCACCAGGCCCGAGTCGGTCAGCACATAGGGAAAGTTGTTCAGCTCGGTTTTGACTTTTTTGTTCGCGGGTGGACGGCCCACGCTATTGAGGAACTGCTGCGCTTCAGGCGAGATAAAGTAGTCTGCCAGCAGCGCTGCCGCATGCGGGTGCGCTGCATTCCTGGCCACCGCCACACCCTGTGGGCGCGCGAGGGTGGGCTCCATCGGTAGCCAGTCAATTGGTGCGCCGCGCTGCTTGAGCGATTGCGCGTTGGAGTTGTAAATGGTCAGCCCTACCTGCACCTCGCCCGCAGCCACCATCTGCGCCAGCAGGATGTGGCCTTTGCGCACATCGGGTTTGAGTTCGGCCAGTTTGCGGAAAAACTCCATGCCCCGGCTCTCGCCCAGGGCGTTGACCAGGCCGCCCATCCACTCGGCATCCGTGGCCTCGATGCCAATGCGGCCCTTCCACTTGGGGTCTGTAAAGCCCTCGTAGTGTTTGGGCAGCTCTTCGGGTTTGATTTTTTGGGTGTTGTAGGCGACGACAAAAAAGTTGACGCGGCTGGGCATCCACTGGCGGTGCTTGGGAACCATGGCGCTGGGCAAATCCGCAATGTGGGGGCTGTAGAACTCGGACAACATGCGTTCGCGCGAGAGTATTTCCACCTCGGGGCCATTGGTCTCGATCACGTCCACCACATGGCGGCGCGCCCGCCCCTCGCTCACTACGCGTTGCACAATGCCTTCGCTCAGACCGCGCCAAATCTCCACCTTGATGCCGTACTTTTTCTCAAACTCTTTCATCAGCGGCGTGGACTCGGTCGGTGCCATCGAGGTATAGAGGGTAACGGTGCCTTCTTTGCGGGCGCGCTCCAGCAGCCAGGCCTCACGGTCAGCCCCTTTGTACGTGAAGATGCCTTCGTGGGGACTGGGGGTGGCCGCGCTTTGCGCCAGCAGGGCACCTGGCAGGGCCAGCGCCAGGCTGGTAGCAGCCAGCAAAGTGCGTCGCTCTATGCCAGGGGATAAGTTTTGCATGGTGGTCTGCTCCTGAAAAATTTAGGCGGAAGTTTTGGCCAGCGCCGCCAGCACACGCGCAGGGGTAAGCGGCGCGCGACGCAGGCGCACACCCGTGGCATCGAAAAACGCATTGGCCAACGCGGCGGGCACGACGCGGCAGGTGGCCTCGCCCGCGCCCGTAGGTGCCAGCTCGGGGCGGTTGATCAGCACGATGTCAATCGCTTCAGGGGCATCTTGCAGGCCCAGGATGGGGTAACTGTTCCAGTCCACACTGTTGACCTTGCTGGGTTCAAACTGCACTTCTTCAAACAGTGCGCGTGACAGCGCCTGCACCAAACCGCCCTCGATGGTGTAGCGCAGGCCTTGCGGGTTTACCACCAGACCGCAGTCGTGCGCGACGGTAAATTTGCGTCCCCAGATGCGGCCGGTTTTGCGCTCGACCTCGATCTCGGCCACCACCGCCACACGGGTGCCTGCGCGCTGCGCGTACGCAATGCCGCGCCCTTTGAGCACATCACCCGAGCGCCCTTGTGTGGACGATACGCGGCTCTGCCAACCGGACTTTTGCGCGGCGGCTTTCAGCAACGCATGATCGCGCGCGTCTTTGAGATAGTTCAAGCGAAAGGCAATCGCGTCTTGCCCGGTGGAAAACGCCAGCTCGTCAATAAACTGCTCGCTGGCAAAGTGGATTTGCAGACCCACCGGGTCGCGCAAATGGGAGGTACGCAGGGGCGATGCGCTGGCGATCAGATCCGGCACGACCTCCCAGCCCAGCAGCTTGTTGTCAAAGCCATAGCTCTCGGAGGGCACGCCAAAACCCACGCCCGCTTTGGGCGGCAGGCCCATCTCCATGCCTACCAGGCTGTCGCGTGGGTCAGACTCATTGCTATCGATGGTGGCACGCGAGAAGCCGCGCGAGATAAATTCGTAACCCACCACTTTGCCCGACGCATCCAGTGCGGCGCGGGCGCGTTGCACCGAGGCAGGTGCTTTCGGGTCCCAGGCCGTGCCGTCGTGGCGCATGCCCTGCACCCGCACCGGCCTGCCCGTGAGCTTGGACAGCATGGCCGCATCCATGGCTGCATCGCCTGCATCGTTGCGCCCATACGAGCCGGGGCCAATCACCCAGATGCCATGCACTTTGTCTTGCGCCAAGCCCAGCAGTTTGGCCACACCATCGCGTGCATAGTGTGGCTTTTGCGAGCCGGTCCAAAGCGTGGCGCGGTCTGCTTTGGCATCCACAATGGCGCAGGCCGGGCCCATGCTGGCATGCGACTGGAAGGGCCATTCGTACTCGGCCTGCACCACGCGCGCGGGGTTGGCAAAGGTGGCGGTGATGTCGCCGTTTTTTTCTGAATCATCACGTTTGACGGTGGGAGCCTTGCGGATAAAGTCGTGCACGGTATCGTGTGAGGGTAAAGGGTTTTTGGGTGCTGACCACTGCACTTGCAGCAAGCGCGCGGCCTGTACGGCATCCCATTCCTTCTCGGCCACGACGGCGAGAAAGTTTTTCTCATGGATCACCTTGGCACCTTTGATCGAACTGATGGATGCCGCGTCCACCTTCTCAGGCACGCAGCCTGCTAGCGGCGTGCGAATGACGCGCGCATGCAGCATGCCGGGGACTTTGACATCGGTAATGAAGGCGTCGCTGCCAAACACTTTGCGCGCCACGTCTTTACGGGGGAAGGCTTTGCCCACCACTTTGTAGTCGGACTGGGCTTTGGGTTTGGCTTGGCCTTTGACATCCAGGTTGTTGCCGATTATTTTGTTCCACTCAAGCTGGTTGTGAAAGTATTTGCCGCCAATCAGCTCGGCGTAGCTCACGCGCTTGCTGGCATCGTCTTTGGATGTGATAACCCCGTTGGAGACTGACAGGTTTTGTGTGGGGACATTCAGTTGCCTGGAGGCCATGTCCAACAAAAGTGCACGCGCCTGCGCCGCCGCATTGCGCAGCGGCTTGGCTCCGGCCTGGATGCCCAGCGCGCTGGAGGCTCCCCCCTGATTGAGTGAAGTGGCGGTGTTGCCCATATGGATAGTGACCTGCTCAAACGCCACATCCAGCTCCTCCGCCACGATCTGACCGATGGCCACTTCCAGGCTTTGTCCGAGATCGACCTTACCGTAGAAGGCGGTGACTCTACCGTCCGGCGCAATAGCTACCCAGGAGTCCAGTTCAGTCGCATTCAATGGTGGCTTGGTCGTTGCGACTGTTTGCGCCTGTGCCGACCCAGCCAACCACGGCAGAGAGGCGGACACCACCAGTGCCCCGGACGATTGAAAGAAAGCGCGGCGGTCTTGTGAGAAGTGAGAGTTCATGTGCCGCCCCTTACGCCATCTGGCTTTGCGCACGCTTGATGGCGCGCAGAATGGACACATGGGTACCGCAGCGGCACTTCAAATCCTTCAACGCCTCTCGCAGTTCTGCGTCGCTGGCCTTGGGTTTGGTCTTTAAAAAAGCAGCAGCAGTCATCAACCAGCCATTGATGCAGTACCCGCACTGGGGCACCTGCTCATCGACAAACGCGGTTTGCAGGGGATGCGGCTTCTCGGGGGTGCCCAGGCCAGCCAGGGTGGTGATTTTTTTGCCCGCCATCACCGACACAGGCATGACACAGGAGCGGATGGGCACGCCGTCCATATGCACGGTGCAGGCACCGCACTGCGCCAAGCCGCAGCCAAACTTGGGGTTTTGCATTTGCAGGTCGTCACGCAGTGCGTACAGCAAGGGCATGGCCGGGTCGCCGTCTACGCTCACGTTTTTGCCGTCCACGGTGAAATATGTGCTTGCCATAGTGTCTTTCCAAGATGGGTTAAATCGGGTGCCTGACCATCGTAGCCATTTCGTCCAGTGCGCAGACCAGTGCTTGCCCTAATGCCGGGTCGGCCGTGGCGTGTCCCGCTTCGTGCACCATGCGCAGCTGGCTGCCTGGCCAAGCCTGGTGCACGCTCCATGCGGTTTGCGCTGGGGTCACCATGTCAAACTGGCCTTGGACGATGATGCCGGGCAGGCCTAGCAGGCTTTGCGCTGACCACACCTGGGCGTTTGCACCAAGCCATGGGTCGTGCATGAACATATGGCTGGAGATGCGTGCCATGGACAGGCAGCGCGGCACGTCGGGGGCAGAAGGTCGCGCATCGGGGTGGATGCTACTGAGCGCGTCTTCCCAGGCGCACCAGGCCAAGGCTGCGGCCAACACTTGTGATACGTCGTTGCTGTGCAATTGCTGCGCATAGGCGTTGAGCAACTGCGTGGGTTCTACCGCGCCTAGCGCACTGGCAAAGGCCTGCCATGGCTGCGGGAAGACTTGGTTGACACCACCCGGTTTGTACAACCAGTCCAACTCCACTGGCTCTGCGGTAAACACGCCGCGCAACACCAAGCCCTGCACCCGGGTGCGGTGCAGGCGCGTGTAGGCCAGCGCCAGAGTACTACCCCAAGAGCCACCACACAGTAGCCAGTGCTCGATTCGCAGCAGCTTGCGCAGTTGCTCCAAGTCTTGCACCAAGTGCTCAAGAGTGTTGTGCTGAGTACTGGCATGCGGTGTAGAGCGCCCGCAGCCGCGTTGGTCTAGTAGCACCACGCGGTAATGCTGCGGGTTAAACCAGCGGCGCGCCTTGGGTGTGCAGCCCGCCCCCGGCCCGCCGTGCAAAAAGACGATGGGTTGGCCCTGCGGGTTGCCGCATTGCTCCCAATAGATGCTGTGCCCCTGCCCCACATCCAGCATGCCGCGGGCAAAGGGTTCTATGCTGGGGTAGAGCACGGTGTTCAACTCTGCTGCGAAGGCGTGTTTGAAGGCGTACGCCCCAAAGCCGCTGACGTAGGAAACACCAGCGATTTGATGACCACGGGCACGGCACCCGAGGTCTCCAGCATCGCGCCGATGTCGATAAAGTCCAGCTCATTCAAATTGATGCCGTCCACCGAAATCACCGGGCAAGTCAGGTGCGCCTCTTCGTGGCAATGGATGCCGATGAGTCCGCCGCAGTCCGCCTCGCCTACCAAAATCAACGGATGACCTTGAGCAAGAACCTCTGCCAGGCCATCGGCCACGGCGTGGCAAAAGGCATCCAGCCGCGCGAAGGTGGCCGAGCCCTGCCAGCGGTAGCACAGCGCCACCGCTTGCTCGCCCGCATGCAAGTCCAGCCTGCGCAGGGCTTGGCGGATGGCCTTGGCAATCGCGGCGCAATCGAAGTCATCCGCCTGCAAATCCAGTTGCGGGGCAATCACTGGCACATTGCGCAGTGGCAATAACCCCGATGGCTCAACATAAATGGTGCTGCCACTGACCTGCACTGTGTACTGCGAAGCCCCGATGACCGTGGCGCGAATGCCTTGCTCGGGCGCTTCGAGTTTAGGCCCCCACACTTTGGCACGCGCCAGCACCGCAGCAGCTAACAGCGGCCCCAGATCGCCAAAGCTCTGCGGCTCACGGCCATAGATGTATTCGGAGACACCACCAGAAAACGTGATGACATCGGGTTTCGCGCCCGGGCGCAGAGGATCGAGACGCAGCAACGCAGCCGTGGCCGCATTGGACACGCCACCGAGCGCCACGGCAAAGAGGCAATCGGCCATCAGGCCGACCATGCGCTGCAGATCACCTGCGGCGACGGTTTGGCCCAGCGCCAAGGTAATGCCCGCATCGCGTGCAAAGCGTTGCCCGGCCTCCTCGATGCGGGTCAGTTGGCCCTGTGCATCAAAGGCCAGAATGCGCGCACCAATATCCACGGCGGTCAGATCCGTCAACGCGCCGTTTTCGCAAACCGCTATTTTGGTGGTGCCGCCGCCAATGTCAATGTTCATCACCCGCAGACCCTCGCGCACCGAGCGCGCCGCCGCGCCCGAGCCAAAGGCTGCCAATGTGGTTTCCAACGCGTCGCCCGCACTGACCGAGACAAACTTGCCCGCCTGCGCGGCAAACAAATCCGCAATGGCACGTGCATTGCTGCGCCGCACCGCTACGCCAGTGAGAATCAAGGCACCCGAGTCGATGGCGTCCGCAGTGATGCCCGCCTGCGCGTACTGCGCGGTGATGAAGTTGCCCAGTGCCACCGCATCAATGCTTTGGTCAGCCGCGTAGGGCGTGAGCAGCACATCCGACTCGTGCAACAGGGTGCGTTCAGCGACGATATAGCGGTTGTCCAGGCGCTCCAGCACCAGGCGCGAGAACACCAGGTGCGAGGTAGACGAACCAATGTCCACACCCACGCTCACCAGGATGATCTCGTCCTCAAACTCCATGCTGCGCCGTACACTGCTGAAAAACACGCGGCCTCCAGTGGCGCTGTCTGCAGCGCGGCCACCGGTCACTGTTTCTCTATGGGGCAGGGACTCCACTAAGGCATTCATACGCCAACCACGTCGCGTAGGCGGGCTATCAACCCGCCGCCCCTATCGGCCCATCCACCGATTTTTTAGATGCCGCGCCCTCGGGCTTCACATACCAAGTCGGATCCATGCGCGTAGCAATGCCATTGCGCTTTAAATCGGCTTCGTATTCGGTGCGCAGGAACGGGTCTTCCATCCAATACGGAATCGAGGTGCCGCCCTCGGTCACGTCCATCGCGGTGTAGTCGGTGTGTTTGGCCCCGGGTGCGCCGGGGTCGCGGCCGGGGTTGTTCGGGCCAAACCAGGCCGTCAGGCGCAGCGGCTCGGCCCCAGAACTGAAGTGCTGGTGGTACCAGCGCGCGCCGCCGGGCGCGGCCGAGACCAGGCCACCGGCCTCGTAGTCGATGCGGCGCACCTGGTCGGCCTTGCCATCCTTCCACGGGGTTTCGCCCAGCTTCTCGGGCCAGGTGTAGGTGTAGCCCTTGCCGCTCAGGCAGACGAGTACCGCCGCCGAGGTGTGGGCATGGGCCTTGGAGTAGCGCCCTTGCTCGTGCTGGCCGATCCAGAAATAAAAGCAATTATTCGTCATGAACGGCTCGACCCTGCGCCAGCCCACCGAGCGGCGGTTGTCCAGCGGTAAATCGCAGTGCACTACGTCAGGAATGAAGTTGGTGCGGCGCATGGCCAGGCCGCGTACCGGGTCAGGCTCAATCTCATCGCGGGCTTTGAAAAAGTCGTCTGCGCCGTTGAAACGGTCGCGGAAGATGAACGGGTTGTTAAACACCGCCTCCACGTTGTTGAGCATGTTCAGCACATTGGGCGCGGTGTTGCCTGCCAGCAGTAAAGCACCCGCCGAGGTGGCGTTGACGATGCGAAACCAGGCATTCATCGGGATGGAAAACATCGAGCCTTTTTGCCACTCGAATACATGCTTTTTGGTATCACCCTCCTGCCACACCTCGGTGGTGCCCCGGCCCTCAATCACCAGGTAAATTTCTTCGTACATATGCTTTTGCGCATGCAGCGCGCCCGCCGCAGGCACCTCCACCACAAAGCAGCCCCACTTGGTCTCGGTACCCAGTAGCTGGATAAAGTGCCCCTTACCCCCCGTGCGCTTCCAGGGCGCGAGTGGCAGGTTTTGCACCTTGTGAATGCCCACGTCGCGAAACACGGGCACGCCCTCCGCCTCCATGAACGCGTCATACGGTGTGGGCTGCTTTTTAAACTGGCCGAACCCGGCTTTTTTGTTCCCAGAAGGTTCATGCCAATGGGAGGTGTCTTTATCGTGCGGCATAGGAGGCGTCCGTGAGGTGAAAAAAAATTGAACTTCCCGAGGCACGCAAAAGGCATTTGCATTCAAATGTTCCTCTATAGTGAACGGCGTTCTACTATGCTATACGATGACCCCGCCATGCGTCAACAGGACTTGCCCCTGTTTTGCTTAAAAAATTGAGGCAATACACCGCACTACGTACTTGTGCTTATGCGCGAATCAGAACACCAGCCTACGCAGCCCCACCACACCCGGTTGCGTCCCGATTTCTCACGGTAGCTGATCGAATTCATCATGCCAGTACGGCCACCAAAGCGTTGCTGGAATGCAAAACTCGAAGCCAAATAGGGTAAGTCCGTATGGGTAAGTAAATGAAATTTTTGCTTAATGATGTTCTGTCTTGCTTGAAAGAACAAAGTTCTTCATGAAGGAACAGTAGACGGCTCTTACCCCCATCCATTGGGGGTTTCTCAGAATGCAATCCAACTTGGAGATACCATGAAATTTAAATACCGCGCCCTAGCCCTGGGCTGTTTTGCCGCTATCGGCTTCGCTGGAACCGCCCAAGCGGTACCTATCGCAGGCGAGCTGCTGGAACTGTATGGCAACCTGTACCCGCAATACCAAAACACTTCTTTTGGCGACGCAGCATTTGGTGCCGCCCGCAGTCAAATGACCGGCGGTCTGGTCACTCCTGGTGTAGTGCCCGCAACCACAGCAACACCCGTTGGTAAAAATCAACTGAACTGGGTTAACTCTTACATCGGCTTTAAAGGTAAAAAGAAGTTTGGCGAAGTCACTGCCGGTTATGACCTACAGGGCTCTTTGGCAACCAACGTTGAGTCAGGCACATCCTTACTTGCTGATACGCGTGATGCTTTTGTCTACGTTGACCATGCCAAAGCCGGTACTTTCAGCATTGGCCAGCAAGACACCGTCTACAAGCAATTTGGTGACCGCGTGCGCATGCTTGGTGTCAGCTCCAGCAACTTCGTCTCCACCGCAGCCTTTGTCTCGGGTGTGGGTTGGCGTCCAGCTGCTGTGACCGCCGCAGGCGATGTTGCTGCAGGCACGAGTTCATTCAACACTCGTATCGGTGGCCAGTTCTTGTGGCTAAGCCCCTCCTGGAGTGGTGTTCAGCTAGGTGCGTCTTACCGTCCAGATCCCAATAAAACAACGGCCCAAAACCAAACCTTGTCCTCAATGGGTATCAAGTGGAGCAACGACACATACTACGTTGGCTTCGGATCAGAAACCCATAACGATTACCGCGCATTCAGCGGTACACGCGCTACAGCAGTAGCAACCACTATTCATAACACGGCGACGCGCTCCAAAGACACAGCCAACCGTTTTTCTGTAGGTTACAAAGCCAGTGCATTCCGTTTGGCCGCTGATGTGTCGAAATTGAAGTACACCGAAGAGGCTACTGCCGCTGGCAAATTCAGCAGCTACGACACCACCGGCTGGCAAGTCAGTGGCGAATACAGCATCAGCCCCCAGTGGACGGTTGCAGCCAACTACGCAAAGAACGCTGCAGGAAACTGCTCTTTGTTGGGCGGCGCTTTGTGTACCACCACGGGCCAAGGCGGCTCCCTGCTGAGTCTGGGCGGACGCTATGACCTGGACAAGAACATTGGATTCTTTGCGCTCTATGGCGCGACCAAATCCAACGACAGCGCCGTCTTTAGCGCAACCGGCTTGCGTGCTGGCGCGGGTGGCAAGATGACCAACGTCGCCGTGGGCGTGCAGGTCAAGTTCTAATTTTCAGACGTACTAAATGGGCAGATGCTTCTAACGGAGCATCTGCCTTTTTCTTTTTTGAAAGAATCCCATGCAAACCATCATCCGCATCATGCTGCACCGTGGCCTGTGCGCTTTTGCCGCGCTGTGTCTGGCGGGGTCTGCACTCTCCCAAACTGAATCATTGATGCAGTCCGATAAACCGGACCGCAATGACAAACTGCTGGCCGCCGCCACCAAAGAGGCCAACCTCACCCTCTACACCGCCTTTCGTCCGCAGGACCTGCCTTTGATCGTGGGGCCATTTGAAAAAAAATACAACATCAAAGTCAAAGCCTGGCGCTCGGGCAGCAACAACGTGACGCAGCGGGTGCTGAGCGAAGCTGCCGGCAAACGCCACGAGGTGGACTTGATCATGATGCCCGCCAGCGAGATGGTGGCGCTGCACCGCGAGAAGATTTTGCAGCCCGTGCTGTCGCCCTACTTTAAAGACATGGTGCCCAGCGCCGTGCCAGCGCACCAGCAATGGTCTACCGTGTTTATGAACGTGGTGGTGCACTCGTACAACACCAATGCCATCAAAAAAGAAGACCTACCTAAAACCTATGCCGATTTACTGGCTCCCAAGTGGAAGGGCAATCTGGGCATCGAGGCCAAGGCCGAGGAATGGTTCGCTAAAGTGGTGACCACCATGGGCGAAGAAAAAGGCACCAAGCTCTTCAAAGACATTGTGGCGCGTAACGGCATGTCGTCCCGCTTGGGCGTCTCACTGCTGCACAATTTGGTGATCGCTGGCGAAGTGCCCTTGGCCTTGACGGTGTACATTGATCTGCCCGAAAAAGACAAACGCGCAGGCAAACCGGTGGACTGGTTCGCCATGGAGCCTGTGGTGGCACAAGGGTTTAATATGGGTATTGCGCAGCGCGCGCCCCACCCGCATGCCGCACTGTTGTTCTACGACTATATGCTCTCGCCCGAGACGCAAAAGCTGCTGGCCTCGCTGCACTACTTTCCGGCCAGCGCCAAAGTGGCCTCGCCTTACCCTGATTTGAAATTGAACGTGATCGATCCGGAATTTACGATTGACAACTTTGCCAAATGGAACAAGGCGTTTGAAGACACGGTGACCAAACAGGTTAAATAGATTTGAAAATGCAATGAAAACAAGTACCCCGAAGAGCGTGATCAAAAAGAAAACAACCACGAATGCACGTGGCTACCCCGACCTGCACGAACACTTGGCAGCGCTGGACAAAGCCGGGTTGTTGATCACCGTGGACCGCCCGATCAACAAAGACACCGAGATGCACCCCCTGGTGCGCTGGCAGTTTCGCGGCGGTATTGCCGAGCCGGACCGTAAGGCTTTTTTGTTTACCAACGTGACCGACAGCAAGGGCCGCAAATACGACATCCCCGTGGTGGTGGGCGCACTGGCCGCCACGCGCAAGATTTACAGCGTGGGCATGGGCTGCGCGATTGAAGATATTGGCAAAACCTGGAACCACGCCATTGCCAATCCCATCTTGCCCAACGTGGTGGAGACCGCACCCTGCCAAGAGGTCGTTATCCAAGGTAAAGAGCTGCTCAAGCCGGGCAAGGGGCTCGATAGCATCCCCATCCCGATCTCCACGCCCGGCTGGGACAACGGCTCCTACACCACGCTGTCGCAGTACATCAGCAAAGACCCCGACAGCGGCATCCAGAATATGGGCATCTACCGGGGCCAGGTGAAGTCACCCACCCGCCTGGGCATGAACCCTTCGCTGGAGAACCAGCCGGGCATTTACGCCCACTGGGAAAAAGCCAAGGCGCGTGGCCAAAAACTGCCCGCAGCCGTGATTTTGGGCTGCCCGCCCTGCGTGGCGTTTACCTCGGCGCAAAAGCTGGCCGAAGACGTGGACGAACTGCATGTGGCCGGCGGCCTGGCCGGTGCACCCATCAATGTCGTCAAGTGCAAGACGGTCGATTTGCTGGTGCCCGCCGAGGCTGAAATTGTCATTGAAGGCTACATCATCACCGAAGACCTGGAGCCCGAGGCGCCGTTTGGCGAGTCGCACGGCCATGTGAACCTGCAAGAGTTCAACGCCTATATGGAGGTGACGGCCATCACGCGCCGCAAGGATGCCATCCTCACGTCTATCATCTCCCAGGTCACGCCGTCCGAGTCCAGCCTGATCAAGCGCGTGGCGCTGGAGCCGGTGTTTTTAAACCACCTGAAGCGCCAGATGGGCATCAAGGGTGTCGTCAAGGTGTCGATGCACGAGCCGCTGACCAACCTGCGCAAGGTGATTGCCGTGGTGGTGAGCCGCAAAACGCCGCCCACCGAAGTGTGGCGCGCACTGTACGGTGCGGCATCCTTGCTGCGCTCCGGCGGCAAGCTGGTGATTGCCGTCAACGAGGACATCGACCCCGACAACGCCGATGCACTGCTCTGGGCCATGAGCTACCGCGCCAACTTTGCGCTCGACCTGCAAATCCTGAACAACCGCGACCCCGGCCACGGCCCGCGCAGTGCGCGCAACAACGGGGTCGATGCCTCGCTCTTGATTGACGCAACGCTCAAGGACAATTTCCCGCCGATCGCCTTGCCCAAAAAAGAGTACATGGAAAACGCCAAGGCGATTTGGGAAGAGCTGGGCCTGCCCACACTCAAGCCCGAAGCGCCATGGTTTGGTTATTCCCTGGGTGACTGGAGCGAGCGCAACGAGCAGATGGCCCAGCGCGCCGTGGTGGGCGACTATTTTGTTACTGGCGAAGAGATCGCCAAACAGCGCCGCAGCGATGTGGCGATGAATACCGAGATCAAGGGACAGCTTGAAAAGGATGCCGCGCGCGCCATTGCGGGTGGGGCCAAGAAGAAAAGCATGGCCAAAGCCGTAACGATCCCAGCTAAAAAGAGGTTGCCTGTGGCTAAAAAAGCAGTCAAACCCAAAAAATAAGGTGGCAGGTAAGTCCTATGGCATACACCCTTCCAACTTCTATCAAACGCTGCGTTGTGCCACTGCTGATGGGGATGGCGGGGTTTTCCTGGCATCTCTCTGCCGATGCACAAACGCCCGATGCGTCTGCCATACTGAGTGGTCGCACGGTGTACATGCAAAACCATTTACCGAGCGGGACATTGACAGCGCGCGCCTGAAAGACCTGTACGCCTATGTGCAGAGCATGCCGGCGGGGCCAGCGGCATCTACTCTCCCGCTATTGCGGGATGCCATGCGTAACCCGTAAATTGCATAAAAATACCGCCATAGTCCTTGTCAACAGGACATATGTAGCTATAAAAATAATAGTGTTTATGTAAATCCAGGTAAATGATCTGTAAAGACTTCAACCGCTTGCGGTTTAAGGCGTTAAGGGTACAGGCCACGCTCACCATCCATCGTGGTTCTGGTTCTTCAACACTTTAGGAGTATTTTATGAACACGAAATTGAAATTTTTACTGTCCTGCGCTAGTGTTACCTTGGCCGCCGTGACGGTGACCAGCGTCGTGGCGCAAACGGCTCCCGCGCCCAGCCCGCGTGCGCCTATGCATGGCAAAGGGTTTGAAGCCCTGGACACCAACAAAGACACCCTCATCTCGCGCGATGAAGCCAAAGGCCACCGCTTTTTGGTCAATAAATTCGATGCCATCGACATCAACAAAGATGGCTTTCTCTCGCGTGACGAGCTGGTTGCCTTCCGCGCTGCGCACAAAGGGCAACGCGGCGAGCATGGCAAACGCGGCATGCACGAAGGTAAAGGCCGGGCATCACTGGACACCAATAACGACCAGTTGATCTCGCGTTCCGAGGCTAAAGGTCATCAACGGCTGGAGAAGCATTTCGATGCCATCGACAGCAACAAAGATGGCCAACTCTCACGCGATGAGTTGAAAGCCTTTCGCACCGCGCAGCGCGGTCCGCGCCAGCAATAGGATGCGGCAATAGAAGACGGCGAATGGCGTGCACTCCAGCACGCCATTCGCGCTCAATTACCAAGATAATATGCCTGTAGTCCTTGTCAAAAGGACGTATTTAGCTATTATTTATATAGCAGCCATGTTTAACGGGCTTGGCACACCACATCCACCAAGGCTGGCCGCCCTTGCTTGACCTCGGCCAGCGCACGCTGCAAGGCACCGCGTAGTTGCGCCGGATCGCTGATCGGCCCCTCCGCCCACACACCATGGCCCTGGGCGATTTTGGCAAAGTCGATGTCCGGGTTGCGCAGGCCATAGCCCACGCCCTGGCCAGGCCAGGCCGCGCAGAAAATCACGGCGGTTTGCCTCATCCATGACCTGTCTCCTTCTTCGCTGTGGGTATCCACAACACCATGATGTTGGCCAAAATGATCGTAGCCGCCAGCAGATAAAACGCCGCCATCAGGCCATAGCGGTCGGCCACGATACCCCCCAAAATCGGCGCGATGGCCTGCGCGCCCGACTGCATGCCAAACATCAGGCCAATGGCGGTACCGCCCATATTGGGGGGGGTGGCCTCCAGCATCCAGGCCTGCATGATGGGCCGGGCGGCGTACAGGAAAAAGCCCAGCACGGCGATCAAATACACAAAGATGATGGAGCCGCCCGCAAAGGTCATCAGGATCAGCACCACAGCGCTGACACCAAAGCTGGTCATCAAAATCGTGCGCCGCCCCATGGTGTCGGACAGATGCCCGGCAATCGGTGAGGCGATGAAGCCGGCGATTTGCAGTAACGCCATCACCGCGCCCACCCAAAAAACTTCGTAATGCATTTCCTTGGCCAGATACAGCGGCAAGAAGGTCAGTAGCGTGCCCTGCGTCATGGAGCGAAAGGATGAGCTAAGGGTCAGCATCATGAGGCCAGGCGTGCGCATCAGGCTGCGCAGGCCCTGCATATAACTGCCCATGCTTTGGCCGCCACTGTGAGTACTGCCCTCCGCGGGCTGCGCAGCACCCAGCGCCGCTGCAGGTTTGGAGTATTTGGGTGCAAAGGTCAAAGCGCCCAAAAAATACAGCAACAGCATGGACATCGCTGCGCCGGGGATCACATTGAGCATCACAATTTCGCGCCAGGACAGTGTGGTCAGCAAAATGCCCACGGCCAGCGGAGCGAGTGCATCGCCTACATTGCCACCCATGCCGTGCAGTGACAGCGCAAGCCCCTTGCGCTGTGGGAACATGCGCCCCAAGAGCGGAATCGCCACAGGGTGCCACAAATTGTTGCCAACGCCCACCAACATCACGCACACCAGCAGCATCCAGTACTGGGTGCTAAATCCCATCAGCAGGTAGGGGAAGCCTACCCAAAACAATGACAAGGCCATGAGCTGGCCCTTGCGTCCCCACATATCCACCAGCATGCCGCCGGGCACGTTGGATAAAGCACCCGCCGCGTACTGGCAGGTCATGATGAAACCGATTTGGCTATAAGACAGGCCCATCTCTGCCCCTATCAGAGGCAGCAGCATATAAAACGTGGCCGGATACCAGTGGGTGAGGGAGTGGCCCAGGGTGATGAGCCCCATATTGCGGTAGTCCAGCCGCGATACCGGGCTGACGGCCTGGGTGCTCACTGGCGCGCTCCTTTCAAGATGATGTCGTCATACAGCTTGCGCCATTTGTCGCGCTGGTCCAGGCTTTCGATGGGGTCAACGATCAAGATTTTGTTGTTGCGCTGTGTGGAGGGCACTTTCAAATTGCTGGGCAGGTACTCCAGCGCGGCAAAAGCGGTTTGCCCTTCGCCCAGCAGATAGTCCATGAACAAGGCCGCCGCCGCAGGCCGCTGCGCGTGGCGCATCACGCCCACGCCATTGGCACGCGCCACACTGGGCTGCAGCACGATGGAGTCGATCGGCGCGCCTTTCTTCTTCAATTGCTCGGGCATATAGTTGTACACCGTCAAGGCCAGAGGCACCTCGCCCGCCGCCACCATGCTGGTGAGGTTGGTATGCCCTTTGCGCACCGAGATGCCATTGGTGCTGGCCAGATCGCGGAAGTACTTGATGCCCTTGGCCTCGCCCATGGATTGCACTACAGTGACGAACCAGTCGATATTTTCCACCTCATAGCCCAGCCGCCCCTTCCAGCGCGGGTCGAGCAAGTCGGCATAGGTCTTGGGCAACTCGGCGGCTTTGACACTTTGGGTGTTGTAGGCCTGCACCCAGAGGGAATACAGGGTAGTCGCCCACTCTTTATGGGCGGGCACGCTGCCCTCCATCAGGTCTGCAAAATGCGGCGAGGCTACGGGCTGCAACATCTTCTCGCGGTGCAAGACCTCCAGTTCGACCGCGCCTGCATGCACCATGTCTGCGGTGTAGCGCTTGGCTTTACTCTCGGTGATGGTACGGTTGAGTACGCTGTCACCGCTGGCGCGCCAGGTGTTCACCTTCACGCCGTATTTTTTCTCAAACGGTTCAATCAGGGGTTTGAGATCTTTCTCGGCAATCGAGGTGTAGAGGGTGAGTGAGCCCTCTATTTTGGCCGCTGCGACCAGCTTGGCCGTACGGTCGGCTGCGGTACTGGTCAGCAAGCCGGGATCCATCCCCTGCGCCGCGCTGAGCAGGGGCATTGCTGCACAGGCCAGTGTGGCCAAACCTCTGCGCAGACGCGCCCTGAACACTAGACGGACCTGGGACATCGTGCCACTCCTGTTAAACACCCGCTACGGGCGAATGCATAGCTTTACCGAACCAATCAGCCGAGCCGATCAAGAGGCTTTGCGGCTGAAAATCTCGTCGTAGAGTTTGCTCCACTTTTGACCGTCGTCCAATGTCATCTTGGGGTCGGCAAAGGTCAAAGGCATTTTGTTCAGCGTAGATGGCACTTTGGTACTGGTCGGAATGAAGTCGCGTTTGCCCAGAATGACCTGCCCTTCGGACAGCTCAAAGTCCTGGAACAACACCGCAGCATGCGGGTGCGGGGCAAAACGCGTGACGCCTACACCGTTCGGGCGGGCAATGGTGGGATCCAGCGAAAACCAGTCTATCGGTGCACCGGCATTTTTCAACTGCTCGACCTTGTAGTTGTACAAGGTCAGCGCCAGCGGCACTTCACCCGAGGCCACCATATTGGTCAGCAAGGTGTGCCCTTTGCGCACCGACACATTGTTTTTGGTGGCGATTTCGCGGAACAGCGCCACCCCTTTGTCGTAGCCCATCTGGGTCACGATACCGGCCAGCCAGTCGTTGTCGTCGGCCTCCACGGCCAGCTTGTCCTTCCAACGCGGATGCAGCAAATCGGCATACGACTTAGGCAGATCTTCCTTGCGCACCAGCTTGGTGTTGTAGGCGCAGGTAAAAATGTTCAAGCGCGTGGCAATCCACTCGCGGTGCGAGGTGACTGCTTGCGGAATCAGATCGGTCAAAAAGGGCGACTTGCATTCCTGCAAAATCTTCTCGCGGTGCAGGGCCTCCATCTCTGGGCCATTGGTCTCAAAAATATCTACCTCATAGCGCTTGGCTCTGGCTTCCAGCACGCCGCGTTGCAGCACTTTTTCCGAGCCACTACGCCACACTTTGGACTTGACGCCATAGCGTTCTTCAAATGCATTGGTGAGCGCGGCCACATCGTCCAGCGGAGCGGAGGTGTAGATACTGAGCACGCCTTCCTTGCGTGCGCCCTCGGCCAAACGCTTGAGCCGCTCGGGCCCCGTCAGATTGGCAATAGCCGCTGTAGCAGCGACCGTCGGTTGCGCCGATGCCAGCCATGGGCTGGCGCCCAGTGCCAGGGCACCGGCTTGGATGATCTGACGACGGGAAAGGTGGGCAAGGCTCATGACAATACTCCTCAATCAAGATTTTGGTGGCAAAGTAGGCAACTCGGTCTCATAGGCTTCGTCCATACGCGGGGCTAGGCCCTGCTTGGCCAGCGCGTCGCTAAAGCGCGTGCGCACGGCCATGCTTTCATCAGCATAATCTATCTGGTCTCCACCCACACGGCGGCTGATCCAGGCCTTGGGCACACCCTGCGCATTGCGAATCGACACCACTTCATGTTTGAACGCCAGATAGCGCGCGGGGGTTGACCCGGTATTGAAATGTTGGTGGAACCACATATTGGGCGGCACGATCATCGAGCCGGTCTGCCATTGGTATTCGCGCGGCTCTTCGCCCTCGGGCCACATCAAGCTGTAGCCCTCACCACTCAAAATAATGACGTGTGCGCCTGGCCCATGGCAGTGGGCCTTTTTGTAGGTGCCCACGGGGAATTGCGAGATGTGGCTATTCATGGAGCCGCGCGCCATGTTAAAGCGGATATGCCCACCGCCTGCACCGCGCTCTTTGGCGGCCATCAAGGGCAAGTTCACCGCGTCGGCGACAAAGTTGGTCTCCAGCAGCAAGCCTTTTTGCTCGCCCTTGCCGCTGAAGTAATCCGGCTCGCCACCAAAGCGGTTGGCAAAGTCGTGCTGGGTATGGAAGACAAAGTTCAAGTCTTCGTACAGGTTGATGACGGGTGGCCCATTGGTCACCGCCACAAAGCGCGCCGCGTCTTTGCCCGAGCCGTTGAAGTGCTGGTGCGAGCAATTCAGCGGGATGGCAAACAAGGCACCGGCTTGCCACTCGAAGGTGATGCGGTTGCCCTGGTCGTTCCATACGGTGGTAGAACCCCGGCCCGACAGCACGTAGATCATCTCTTCAAAAATCTGGCGCTGCGGCTCCAGCTGTTTGCCGGGAGCAATCTCGCACACATAGCAGTCGTTGGAGGTGCGTGAGGCCTCGTGGTTGATGTACACACCCTTGCCGCCCCGGCGCGCCCAGGGCTTGAGATCCACCGTATTCAAGCTGGGAACATAGTGGGCACCGATGATGTCCAGCCCCTCTGCCTTGACCCAGCGGGTGTAGGGGGTTTCTTTTTCGGTAGCAAATTTCTGTGCGAGGTCGTCAGAAACGAGTGCGTCTTTGGCCATAAGTTAACTCTCTGTTTTATTCTAGTATCTAAATCGCCGCAGGGCCGCCCCAAGGAGATTTACACCCCCATGGGGGCAGCGAAGTACGCGAAGCGACAAGCGTGGGGGCATCATGCTTTACGCAGATAGGACAAAATTTTGTCTGCATCCAGTACGACGGAGGGGTCGAACTCCGGCGCATTTTCCAGCTGCTCCAGATCATTCAAGCCGCAGTATTTGAAGATGCGGTTGATCGATGAAATCAGGCGCACGGGCTTGTCCGGATTGGCATTGAAGTGCTGGTGGATGGTGTTGGGCGGAATGTAGATCACATCACCGGCTTCCCAGTCGTAGCGCTTGATTTCGGCCTGCGGTGTCCAGTGGTAGGTGTCGGTGATTTCCACGTCACAGTCCTGGTGCAGGTCGTAGCCCTGGCCTTCCAGCACGTACACGCATTCCTCTGCCAGGTGGCGGTGTTTGCCAGATTTACTGCCCGGGGGGATGATTTGCATATAAGCGTCCACCGTCTCGATACGGGTGTTCATCTGCTCGTTGAGCAAATGCTTGAGCAAGCCTTGGCGCGCCATCTCCCAAGGCATTTCGTCGGGGCGCACTACTTTGCGGCGCTTGGCATTGGCGGCGGGCTTTTGCTCAGCATCGTCCAGCAGGCCTTGGTAATACTTGCCCTGTGCGTTACCCGTGCTCCAGGCTTTTGATTCGTCCCATGCCATGTTAGTAGCCTCCTTGCGGGTGGTTAAAGTTGTCTTCGTCGTTGCGGGCTTTAAAGCCCTCGCCGCCAGGTGCTGGCTCGCTCGGGCGCGGCTCGACCTGGTGCTGGAACAACATGTTCATGAACATGTACATCGGCTTGGTCTTGATCACCAAGGCGCGCGCGGGGCGCTGATCCGACGCGTTGAAGTGCTGGTGCACACAGTTGTTATGCACTACAGCAATATCGCCTGCTTTCCAGTCGTAGCGGATGCCATCATGGATTTCATAGCCGGTGCCGTCCAGAATGTAGAACGCCGCCTCGTTCACATGGCCGTGTTTTTGCGAGCGACCACCCGGGCCGTACTCTTCCAGGTGCATGTGAAAGGTTTGCGTGATGCCGTCCTTGGGCTCCACGTAGTGGCGACTAAAGGCCTGCGGGCCATCGTTGAACTTGATGTCTTTGCCTTTGCGTACGCGCGGCATGGCGCGCAGGCGCTTGAGCTCGTCATTGAGGTTGTAGGGGCCGGCAATGGCACGCACAAAGGTACGGTCTTTTTTGCTGTGGTAGTGCGACTCGTTGGGCACGGCGTTCTTCGACGGTGTGGGTGTATTGGCATCACTCATGGCGATATTCCTTCAGTGGGTTTAAGCGTTGTCGCCAGGTTGCATCTTGAGCACGATGCAGTCGGACGGATTGAGAACAATGTGGATGGCATGGCCCACGGGGGTATTTTGGCTGGGGTGCACTCGCGCCAACATGACTTTCTCTCCCACTTTGACCTGGAAGTCAAGCACCTCGCCCAGAAACACCTTGGCGTGTACGGTACCTTTGAAGTGATTCCTATGGTCGGTGGGGGCGGTTGCATCGCTCAGGTGGATGTCTTCGGGTCGCACGCATACCTGCACCTGTTCGCCTTCGCGCAGATCACTTTGCGCCGGCAACTCAAGTGTACCCAGCTCGCTGTCCAGTACGGTGTTGCCGTTGGCGCTTTGCTGCGTACGCACCGTGGCCGTGATGAAGTTGATGGTACCGATAAAGTCCGCTACAAACTCGCTGTTGGGGTTTTCGTAGATCTCGTGCGGCGTTCCGCGCTGGATGATGCGGCCATCGCGCATGACGGCAATTTCATGCGACAGCGCCAAGGCCTCGGACTGGTCGTGCGTTACGTAGATGGTCGTAATGCCCAGTTCGCGCTGGATTTTTTTCAGTTCAAAACGCATCTTCTCGCGCAGCTTGGAGTCCAGGTTGGACAAGGGCTCGTCCAGCAGCAGCAGTTGCGGCTCCATCACCAGGGCGCGCGCCAGCGCCAGGCGCTGCTGCTGACCACCAGACAGGTTGGTGGCATCGCGGTCATGCACATGGTCTAGCTCCACCGATGCCAGCACTTTCATCACACGCTGCTCAATCTCTTTGGTGCTGTAGTTCTTGTTACTCACTTCAAGCGGGAAACTGGCATTTTTAAACACTGTCATGTGCGGCCAGATGGCGTAAGACTGGAACACCATGCCAAAGCCGCGTTTGTTGGGCGGCACAAAGACCTTGTTTTGTGCGCTATACACCTGCTTGCCATTGACTTCGATGCTGCCCTGCGTGGGCTTTTCCAGGCCCGCGATGGAGCGCAGGGTGGTGGTCTTGCCGCAGCCGCTGGGGCCGAGCAAGGTAAACAGTTTGCCTTGCGGCACTTCAAAAGAGACATCCTGCGCAGCCTTGACGACCACGCCTTTGTCACTCACATATTCAGCAAATAAACCCTGTACGCTTAGCACATCTCATCCTTGTATAAAACGGTGCCCAAGGCAATCACGCCTCTTTCACCCCAAACCGTTTGCTCGCAAACTGTGCCAGCCCCACCAGAATCAAGAGCATGAAGATGAACAATACGCTCAGAGCCGACAGCTCCACGTACTGCCCGTTTTCCCATAGCTCCCAAATCACAATCGAGATCACCTCGTTACCGGGGCTGTAGAGCAAGATGGAGCTGGACAGCTCGCGAATCGACACAATCATGACGTAGATAAAACCTGCCACCAAACCCGGCTTGAGCAGGGGCAGGACGATACGGCGAAACACGGTGAACCAGCTGGCGCCACTCATGGCGGCAGACTCTTCCAGATCGTTCTTGATTTGGATCATCGAGGTGGAGGCGTAGCGCAGACCGTAAGGCAGAAAGCGGGTGACGTAGGCCAGCAAAATGATCCAGAAGGTGCCGTAGATGCCGATGTCAAAGGTGAGGTAAAAAATCATGATCGACACACCCAACACCAAACCGGGGAACACCATGGGCAGGGAGGCCATGTTGTCCAGCAGCCAGCGGCCGGGGATTTTGGTTTTGACCACGATCCAGCTCACCACCGAGGCCAGCAGCATGACGATGGTGGCGCAGGTAATGGACATCCACAGACTATTGACTACGGCCTTGCGCACCGTCTCCGAGCCCAGAATATAGCGGTAGCCATCCAGGGTGACGCGCTGCAAAGCCTCCATGGACGGTGGCGCATAAAACTTTTGCAGCGACGACCATAGCAGCACCAGGAAGGGCAGGATCACGATCAACAGGAAGTAGACAATGAAAATGCCGGTGGTGAGGTAGCGCCATTTGCCCAGATCGATCGTGCGTGGCCTGAAACCTTTGCCAGTGACGGTGGCGTATTTGTTGCCCGATGCAGAAATACGCGCCTGCACGTAGATACCGCCCGAGGTTAAAAACAGCAAAAATACCGAGTAGGCTGCCGCCAATCCAATCTGGCTGGGGAACTGGTGAATGGCCTGGTAAATCGCCGAGGTAAACACCTGAATGCCCGCAGGCAAGCCCAGCAGGGCGGGTACTTCAAACGACTCGATCGCCCGTACAAACAGCGTCAGGATGGTGGCCACGATGGCGGGTAACACCAAGGGCAAGGTAACGCGCCGCAAGGTGCTCAGCACGCTGGAGCCACTCATGACGGCAGATTCTTCCAGCGAAGGATCCATCGCGCGAAAGGCCGAGGACATGAGCAAAAACGCCATGGGCGAATAGTGCAGCCCATCCACCCAGATCATGCCCCAGAGGGAATAAATATTGAACGGTGGTTTTTCCAGACCAAACCAGGACTGGCATACCATATTGAGCAAGCCAATTTTCGGGCTGGCCAGCATGATCCACGAAATGGTGAACAAAATGCTGGGGATGATCAGCGGCACGATGGACAGGGCGTAAAACAGCCGGCGCATGGGCGTGTTGGTGCGCTCGTTCATCCAGGCCAGGGCCGTGCCAATGACAAAGGCCAACAGCGAGCCGCCCAGGGCAAACTTGACCGAGTTCCAAAAGGTATGTACCGTCTCGGGGTTGGTGTAGGCGGTGGTGTAGTTGCCAAAAGTGAACCGGGCTGGGTTGGCCACGGTCTCTGGCGTGTAGAAACTCTGCCAGACCATGAAGCAAAACGGCACCAAGGCGAGCACTGCGACGATTGCCAGGCTGATGCCAATGACCAGCCATTGGGCATCGAACTTGGCCCACCACGATGGTGGCCGATTACCCGCTAATGTACTTTGCACAAATACTCTCCAGAGTCTAGCCAGCGCCCCCGGATGCAGGGCAGAAAATAGGATGGCCGAGTGAGCCTCATGTTGTTCCCCTATAAAGAACAACGATCCACATAACGGCACGAATGACAAGTGGCGCTAGTCTAGCGTGGGTGCTGTCATTAAAGCTTTCGGGTTTACCCTTGCGATATCTTCATTGTGAGAAACTGGCGCATACCTGCACCACCCCAAGGTTTGCTGGCGCAGGGGTATTCTCTTATAAGGAACGGTGTTCTTTTTAATGGAAACGGTGTAGTATCCGGCGTACGTACTTTTACCCCCCATCCACACCATGCCAGAAGTCGCCAGCAAAAGTTCACGCCTGTCCTCGGTGGCCGCCGCCGTGCGGGTGCTCAAATGCTTCTCCGAGGTGGAGTCCGAGATCGGCATCAGCAACCTGGCCAAGCGATTAAGTCTAGCCAAAAGCACGGTGCACCGCCTGGCCGTCACGCTGCTCAGCGAAGGATTGTTGGAGCAGAATCCGGAAAACGGGCGTTACCGTTTGGGCATTAACCTGTTTGTCATGGGTGCACTGGTGCGCCGCCGCCTGGACGTCTCCAACATGGCGCAACCATTTTTGAGCGTGCTGCGCGAGCGCACGGGTGAGACGGTGCACCTGGCCGTGATGAACGAGACGAATGTTTTGTACCTCTACAACCTGGAAAGCCGCCAGGCCATCCGGATGAAGAGCTACATTGGCACGATCAAGCCCGCCTTTTGTACCAGCGAGGGGCGCGCTATCGTGGCCTTCAGCGAGCAGGAGGTGATTAACCGCGTGATGACTGCCAACATGGTTCCGCGCACCCCCAACACGGTGGTGGAGCCCGCCAAACTGATGAAAATACTGGCCGAGGTGCGTCATGTGGGCTATTCCGTTGACGATGAAGAGTCCGAGCAGGACATGCGCGGTATCAGCGCGCCGCTGCGCGACCTGACTGGCCAGGTGGTGGCCTCCATCGGCATTGGCGGCCCCAGCCAACGCCTCACGCTGAAGAAGCTGCGCGGCTTGGCCCCGGTACTGCTCAGCACCGCCGAGTCCATTTCTACCCAGCTGGGCCATCGCCCTTAGTCAACGGCTGCTTCGCCAAGCTGTTTCTCCACGATGCGCTCCTCTTGTGAGCATGGAACCCTCTGTGAATACCGTTCAAATCTCCGGCACCGACCAAACATTTACCTGCGCTGAGGGCGACACCCTGCTGCGCGCCGCCCTGCGCAGCGGCATTGGCTTTCCGTATGAATGCAATGTCGGCTCATGCGGCAACTGCAAGTTCGAGTTGATCGAGGGCAGCATCACCAACAACTGGCCAGAGGCCCCGGGCCTGTCCGAGAAAGACCGCCTGCGCAAACGGGCGCTGGGCTGCCAGAGCTGCCCGACCAGCGATGTGCAGATCAAGCTGCGCCCCAGCGACCATTACCGCCCGGTGCATACGCCTATCCGCACGACAGCCCGCATGGTGTCTACCCGCGCCATCACCCACGACATTTCGGAATTCAGCGTGGAGTTGGCACAACCCATGGGCTTTGCACCGGGCCAATATGCCTTGCTGCAACTGCCCGGCATCACCGGTGCACGCGCTTACTCGATGAGCAGCTACAGCAGTGCGCCCACCCCAACGCTGGAGTTCCAGGTGCGCCGCGTGCCCCAGGGTAAGGGCAGCGCGGTGCTGTTTGATCAACTCAAAGCCGGCGACAGCGTGCAGATCGACGGCCCTTACGGCATGGCCTACCTGCGTGAGAGTGCGCCGCGCGATATATTGTGCATTGCCGGTGGCTCGGGCCTGGCACCCATGGTGTCGATAACGCGCGGAGCCTTTGCTTCGCAAGCCTTGCAGGCGCAGCGCTTGCACTTTGTCTATGGCGCACGTCTGCCGCAAGATATGTGCGGGCAAGACATGGTCTCTGGCCTGCCTGGTTGGGCGCAGCGCGGCAGCTACCACGCGGCCCTCTCGGGCCTGGAGGCAAGCCAAGCCTTGCCCGCAGACGCACTGCGCGGCTATGTGCACGAAGCGGTAGACCAGTTGTATGGCGCGCAACTGCCAGCGATGGAGATCTATTTTGCAGGCCCACCCCTGATGGCGCAGGCCCTGCTCAAGCTGCTGGTGGAGCGCCAAGTGCCCATGGAGCAGGTGCATTTCGACCAGTTTTATTGAGATTACCGCCATGAGCACCGAAGAGAATAAACCCAAGCACACGGTGCAAGACCACCGCTTTGGCGAGGAAGTCAGCCACATCCATGGCGACGATGCCGACCACGACCATGACCACGACTTTGTGGGGGGCGACAGCGAGCAAGAGTCCCTGTGGCGGCAAGACAATGTGATCCTGCACAGCGTGGGCATCGACGTGGGCTCGTCGGGCACCCAGGTGGTGTTCTCGCGCATCCATCTGCGCCGCATTGCCGAGGATCTGTCCAGCCGCTACGCCGTAGTGGAGCGCACCGCGCTGTACCAGTCGCCGATCTCGCTTACGCCGTATTCCAGCGACACACTGATCGACGCGCAGGCGCTGGGCGGCATCATCGACCGCGCCTACCAGGCTTCGGGTCTGCACCCCGACGAGGTAGACGCGGGCGCGGTGATTTTGACCGGCGAGGCCATGCGGCGCGAAAACAGCGGCGCGATTGCCGCCGTGCTGGCCGAGCAGGGCGGCGAGTTTGTCTGCGCCACGGCGGGCCACCATATGGAGGCCATGCTGGCGGTGTATGGCTCGGGCGCGGCCAAGCGCTCGTATGACGGCAAAAGCCGCATCTTGAATGTAGACATTGGCGGCGGCACCACCAAGCTGGGCCTGGTGCAAAACGGCGAACTGGTGGCTACCGCCGCCGTGCACCTGGGCGGCCGCCTGATGGTGGTGGACGACCACGACGTGCTTACCCGCCTGGACCCCGCTGGCCAGTATCTGGCCCGCCAGGCGGGTTTTGAATGGCAAGTCGGCCACAAGGTCAGCCGCGCCGACCTGGCCAAGGTGGCCAAATGGATGGCCGATGCGCTCATGCGGGTGCTGACCCAGCGCTTTACCCACGACGACTTGACGCATCTGTTCCTTACCGACCCCATCGCCGACTGGGGCCAGCTCGACGGCATCATGTTCTCCGGCGGCGTGGCCGAGTATGTGTACCAGCGCGAGATGCGCGATTTTGGCGACCTGGGCAAACTGTTTGGCATGGCCGTGCGACAGCGCGTGGACTACGGCCTGCTGCCCGCCGCGCTGTTACCCGCAGGCGAGTGCATCCGCGCCACCGTGCTGGGCGCGTCCGAGTACAGCGTGCAGCTGAGCGGCAACACCACCTTTATCTCCGAGCCCGCCGTGCTCTTGCCCCGCAAGAATCTACAGGTGATTCCGCTCAATCTGGAGCTGGGCCCAGACATCGACCCCGAGAAAATTGCCCAGGCCCTGGCCCAGTCTTTTCGCCGCCACGACCTGGAAGAAGGCGCGCAAGATGTCGCCGTCTCCCTGCGCTGGCTGGGCGCTCCATCGTTTACCCGCCTGCACGCCCTGGCCAGCGGCCTGCTGCAAGGCCTGCCCCGCACGGTGGCCGAAAAACGCCCCCTCTACATCGTGACCGACGGCGACATCGCTTACAACCTGGGGCACCTGCTACAAGAGGACGAGCGCGTGCACAGCGAGGTACTGGTCATCGACGGCGTGACCCTGTGGGGTTTTGACTTTGTAGACCTCGGCCGCATTCGCATGCCCTCCTGGACGGTGCCAGTTACCGTGAAATCTCTGGTGTTTAACGAAGACCCGCGCGCCCATGGCAAGGGTGACCCGAGCGAGTGGCACAAGCATGGGGATGGGCAGATGCATCGGCACCAGCACCATGGGCATACGCACAGCCATGGTAATGGGCACAGCCACGACCATGCGCATGACCTGCCGGGTTGATAGACACTATACTTTTTATAGCTGCTTACGCCCTGTTGACAGGGACTATGGGCATATTTGATGGATAAATACTGCTGTGAAGGCCGTGTACGGCCATCACAGGTACACCTCTTTGCGGTTGCCCATTTCAATCACCAAAATACACAGCGCCCCATCCTGCATATCGCAAATCAAGCGATAGTCTCCCACGCGGTAGCGCCAGTACGAACCGAAGATCGCACCCGTCAACGCCTTGCCGGTACTGCGCGGATCGTCCAGCACTGCGATGCGTTCGCGCAAAAATTGGGTAATCCGCCTTGCGGTCTGTTTGTCCAGCTTGCTTAAACTTTTGCGCGCGGATTCGGTCAGCTTAATTTGCCAAGCCAAGCTGTGCCTCAACTTCGTCTAAGGAATAGATTTTTTCTTCGCCCTTGCGCACACGCTCCATCACTACTGCCGCGCGGTAGTAGTCTTCTAGATCATCCATGCCATTGGTAATGAGCTCGCGCAGGTAGTATGCCTTGCTGCGGCCCGTGGCCTGTGCCAAAGCATCCAGCCGACTCTCGATAGCCGGGTCAAGCCGAATAGAAGTAGCCATGGTGCACTCCATTTTGAATACGTGTAGTCATTGTATCGTGTGTATTCATATTTTGAAAACAAAGCCCAGCTTGAAAAGCCAGGTTATTCGGTGAGCGGCTTGGGATTCACCTACATGTTCGCAAAACATCGGCACTATTATTTTTATAGCTGCTTACGTCCTAATGACATGGACTATGGGCATATTTCATCGCCAAAAACGCCCGTATAAGCTGGATAAGCAGTTTTGCCTGGGTTAACCCGTACGTCGAGTCGGTATGATGAAACTTAAAATCGTCACACTATGGATTTCCCCTCCCCTTCTTTACTGACGACCCTAGGCCTGCTCGTTGCCCTGGGCCTGCGCCACGGCATGGACCCAGACCATATTGCGGCGATTGATGGCTTGACCCGGCTACGCTGCAAGGCGCATGCCTACTGGGCGGCGCGCTTGACGGGCTTGCAGTTTGCACTGGGGCATAGCCTGACGATTTTGCTGGCCACCGCCGTGTTTTACTGGCAGGGCGTGCAGTTACCAGCCTGGCTGGACACGCTGGGGCTATGGGTGTCGAGTGCGTTTTTACTCTGGCTGGCGGCGGCAAATTTGCGCCACTGCGCTCTTGGTTCACAGCATGGGCATGCGCACGGAGCTGTCGGTTTTGCGGCCTGGCTGCTGCGCGCCATGGGCCCGCTGGCGCACCCGATGGGTGTGGGTTTTGCATTTGCCATCTCACTAGACTCACTGGCCCAGGCGGGCCTGATGGCGGCCAAGGGGCACGAGCTGGGCGGCTTTGGCATGGTGTTTGTATTGGCGGGCTGCTTTGGCCTGGGCATGCTGCTGGCCGACACCTGCAACGGCCTGCTGATGCACTGGCTGGTGCGCCGCAGTGAGCGCATGGCGCAGCATGCGGGGCGGGTGATGAGTGGAGTGATTGCTTGCCTGGCTTTGGCGGTGGTTGCCGTCAGCCATGGCAAGGAACATGTGGCCGTGCTAGCCGCCGTGTGGGAAGTCTACAGCGTGTGGATTGGTGTGGGCATTACGGCGACACTACTGCTGGCTTTAACGGTGTTTACCAAATCAAATAAGCCTATAGTCCATGTCGTTAGGACGTAAGCAGCTACTCAATTTATAGCAAGCAACCAACCCCATTTAGCGACCGGGGAACGGGGTCAGGATGAAAATTTTGTAGCAAGGCGCGGTGTGAGCGAATGATGGCTACAAAAACTGGGCGCGTGTTTGCGGAGAAATTTTGCAGCATGACCTCTTCCCCGGTCGCCAGCCAACCACGCTCGCGCCTCAATCTTCAATTCAAACAGCCCATCAACTAGATGGCTGCAAATGCACATGGTGGGTGCCATCCCCATGCGTATGGCTCTTGCCGCCGCTGTCCATCGTCACTGGCACGATGTGTACCGAGCCGTGGCGCACACCCGTGAGGGCCACTACGCGGTTGGCGTACTGGCGCACCTCCTGCGTGAGGCCGCGCAAGAATGCGACTTCCAGACAGTTTTCATGGTCCAGGTGCAGGTGCATGCTCGATACCGTCAGGTGGTGGTGCTCGTGTGCCATGTTGGCGATGCGCTCGGCCATGGTGCGGTCATGGTGGTTGTACACGTAGCCAATGTGCGCAATACAATGCTGGCTGTCGTCCTGGCGCAGTGCTTCCTGTGAGTGCCAGCCGCGAATCAAATCGCGCAGCGCCTCCGAGCGCGAGCTATAGCCGTTTTTTTGCGTCAGCTCGTCCAGCACCGTGGCCAACTCGGGTTCAATTGATATCGTGATACGTTCCATCTACCTGCTCCTTGGCCTTGTGGCTCCACACCGCGTATGAACCCTGCTGATTCGCCCGCTGCGGCTGACCATCGTATCCCAGTGTATCTGCTCACCGGTTACCTGGGCAGCGGCAAAACCAGCCTGCTCAAGGCTTGGCTGGCGCAACCTGCGTTGAAGGATGCGGCCTTGGTCATCAACGAGCTGGGCGAAGTGGGGCTGGACAACCAGATTTTGAGCGCTGCCAGCGAATCCGCCTCCCTGGTAGCCAATGCCTGCGTGTGCTGCACGGGTTTGCCCGGATTGGCCGAGGCGCTGGAAAACCTGTTTTGGGCGCGGCTGGAACGGCGCATACCGCGTTTTCCGCATCTGGTGATCGAAACCACGGGCTTGGCCGAGCCCGGGCCGGTGGTACAAGCATTGAATGAAAGCGACCTGCTGCGCGAGCGCTACCGCATTGCCGGAGTCATCACCTGCCTGAGCGCCGCCACCGCCGATGCGGTGCTGGGCCAGCACGCCGAGGCGCGGGCGCAACTGGCGGGGGCGGACTTGCTGGTGATCACCAAGACGGATTTGGTGGATGCACAGGCGCTACAGCGTTTAGAGCAGCGCCTACAGCACCAGCTGGCGCATCAGAGTGCCCACGCACAGGTGCTCAGCTCTGCGCAGGCCAGCTTGACGGCACTGCAGATGCTGCAAGGTTTGCGCGACGCAAGCAGCATCAGGTCTGCCACAGAGCAGGTTAGCCCTGCGCCAATCCATGCGCACGAGCCTAGCCATGCACAGTTGGAGCGCCCGCGTCCAGGCAAGGCCCATAAACAGGAGCACGCGCATCAACACGCCACACACCACGCTGACCCTCACCCCCACGCGCATGCCCACTCTGCACAAGCCTACTGGTGGCCGCTACCCGGAGTTGCGGATAGTGAAACTTTAACAACACAGATCCGCAACCTGCAAACCAGCCTGGGCACCGCCCTGCTGCGCCTCAAAGGGCGTGTGCTGACGGAACAAGGCGCGAAGCTATTGCAAATGGCCCCATTCGAGTCCGTGCCCGTGATGGAGGCCGACACACTTGCACAAGGCAGCGCGCACGCCAGCGGCCTGACCCTGATCGTTGCGCTGCCCTTGTCTGCGACGCAAAGCCAGTGGCTGCGCGCCCTGAAGATCACCCTGAACGCGGCGGACTAACTTACGACTATTCTGCTATGCAGAACGCCGGTTCTCTATGGTTGACAAACCCCGGCGCTTCCCCGATAGTCCAGATCAACGAAAATACCGCCTCGTGCGTTAAGCACCTGCGCATCGCAAAACCATCGCCCCATTATTCAAAGGACATGCTGTGACCCGTCGTCAATTTATGCAAGCACTCGGTGCCTCAGGCGCATCTCTGGCTCTGATGCCCCACCGCGCTTGGGCGCAAGAGGCTGCCTGGCCACAACGCGCTGTCAAAATCGTCGTGCCCTATGCCGCAGGCGGCAGCTCGGACACCTTGGGCCGCATGGTCAGCCTGGGCCTCACTGACATCTTCAAACAACCCTTTGTGATTGAAAACAAAGGCGGCGCGGGCGGTGTGATTGGCTCGCAGCAGGTAGCCAAAACCGCGCCGGACGGCTACAACCTGGTCATCTCGGGCATCGGCTCGCATGTGATCGCCCCGGCAGAAAACGCCAAGGCCTTTGACCCCCTCAAAGACTTCAGCCACATCGCCATCCTGGGCGGCCCACCGATTGCACTGGCGGTCAATGCCGACATCCCGGCGCAAGACATCAAGAGTTTTATCGCACTGGCAGGCCGCAATAAAAATGGCCTGAGCTGGGGCTCGCCCGGCAAGGGCACGCACGGCTACCTGATTGGCGAGAGCTTTGAGCTGCTGACCAAAACACCGATGGTGCATGTGGCCTACAAGGGCGCAGCGCCGGCCGTGGCGGACCTGGTGGCCGGGCATATCCCGGCATCGTTCACGACGCTGAGTACCGCCAGCGTGCACATCCAGTCCGGCCGCTTGCGCGCCCTGGCCGTGACCTCGTCCAAACGCCTGCCCGACTTTCCGAATGTGCCGACCTTTGCCGAGCTGGGCTACCCCCAGCTCACCTCGGTGACCTGGTTTTCATTGTCAGGCCCCGCAGGCATGCCGCCCGCGCTGGTGCAGCGCATCAACCAGGCCGTGCGCAAGGTGATGCAGTCACCGCAGGCGCAGGAGCAGTTGCACAAAAGTTCGATGGAAACCTTTGACTGGGACGTACCCAAGGTGAACCAGTTTTTTGCCGAAGAAGTAAAACGCTGGGGACCGATGGTGGCGCAGGTGCAGCCGGATAAGTGATCTTTATGGCCGAGTGATCGGTAGGGCGGGTTTTGTACTTGATTATTAAGTCGAGGACGCACTCGCTGTTTTGTACGGGAGCCGGCCGACGGTGTGCACAGCGCAGCGGCATAAAGGAGGAGGCCGAAGGCCGGGGGACAGCCGCGGAGCTGTGTACGCCAAGTGCCATGTCGAGCGCAGAACTAAAATCAGTTCACAGACCTTAGAACACAGACGGATTCACACTGATCAGCGTCGTGAATTCCGGAACCTTCAAGCAGTCTCAATCGCAATCTCGCCCGCTTCCAAGCGCGCTTTGTATGTCTTCAACGGCACAATACATGGCGAGGCAACCGGCTCACCGGTGCGTATGTTGAACGAGCCGTTGTGAAAGTCGCACTCCACCACATCGCCGTCCACCTCGCCCTCGGACAAAGAGCCGGGGCCGTGGGTGCAGGCGTCGTTGGTGACGAAGTATTCGCCGTCCAGGTTAAACACCGCCAGCGTCAAGCCCTCTTTCTCGATCTTGATGACTTTGCCCGGCGCAACGGCCGAGGCTTTGCACAAAGCGAGGTATTTGCACGGACCTGACATAGGGGTTCTCCAGTTGACAAAGACAGGGTTCCAATGATAACCTCGTTTCCAATAAAAGAACATTGTTCCTTTATAAAGAACGCCTGAATTTACCCCCTATTCCCCTTTCCAGCCACCCCAAAATCCATCATCGCAAAGCCTAGCCTAGCGCCTTGCAAGCCAACCCAAGGATCCCTCACCATGTTGAAAAAAGAACACAACGACTTGCTCTGCCAAACCGGCCCCGGCACCCCCATGGGCAATATGTTTCGCCGTTTTTGGCTGCCCGCCTTGCTGGCTTCACAGCTGCCCGGCCCGGATTGCGACCCGGTGCGTCTGGAGCTGCTGTCCGAAAAAATGCTGGCCTTTCGCGATACCAGCGGCAAGCTGGGTTTGGTTGACGAATTTTGCGCGCACCGGGGCGTGTCGCTCTGGTTTGGCCGCAACGAAGAGGGCGGCATCCGCTGCCCCTACCACGGCTGGAAATATGACGTGAACGGCCAGTGCATCGAGGTGCCGTCCGAGCCCACCAGCGGCTACTGCAACCGCATCAAGCTCAAGTCCTACCCCATGGTCGAGCGCGGCGGCGTGATTTGGGTCTATATGGGCGAGCCCGAACGCAAGCCCGAGTTGCCGGCCTGGGAGTTTGCCACCCTGCCCGACGCGCACTCCTACATGTCCAAGCGCATCCAGGAAACCAACTGGCTGCAAGCGCTGGAAGGCGGTATTGATTCGAGCCACGTCTCGTTTTTGCACAGCGCCAGCCTGAGCCGCGACCCGCTGTTCAAAGGGGCCAAAGGCAATCAGTACAACCTGAGCGACCTAAGCCCCGTGTTTGAGGTGGTCGAGGCCGATGGCGGCCTGCTGGTGGGCGCGCGGCGCAATGCCGAAGATGACCAGTACTACTGGCGCATTACCCCCTGGATCATGCCCTGCTTTACCATGGTGCCGCCGCGCGGCGACCACCCGGTGCATGGCCATTTCTGGGTGCCCATCAACGACACCACCTGCTGGACCTGGAGCTTTGACTACCACCCCACGCGCGAGCTGACGCAGGCCGAGCGCACGGCGATGGACGGCGGTGCCAGCATCCATGTGAAGGTCGATGCCAACTACGTGCCCTTGCAGCGCAAAGACAACGACTACATGATGAACCGCAAGGCCCAACGCGAAGGCAGCCTGTACAGCGGCATTGAAGGCATTGGCATGCAAGACGCGTCATTGCAAGAGAGCATGGGCGCGCTGCAAGACCGCACCAAAGAAAACCTGGTCTCCACCGACAACGGCATCATCATGATGCGCAACCGCCTGCTCAAAGCCGTACGGGCCTTGGCTGCCGACCCCGATTACAAAGTGCCGGGCATGGACCCCGAGCACCAAAAGATCCGCTCGGTAGCGATCTTGCTCAAGCGCGACCAGGTGTTCAAAGAAGCCGCGAAAGATGCCTTCCAGTCCGCGCCGGGCAAGCCGCACGCCAGCGTTTAATACTTGCTCCAAAAACCTTTGGATTTAACGCAAAAAACGCAAAATTGGAAAACCAAAATCGCAAAAAATTGGGTGGATAAATCACATTATTTCAATCTTTAATTTTTTTGCGCTTTTTGCGAAATTTTTGCGCTTTTTGCGTTACCTCGACCTCCATCGTTCATAGCCTTAGTTTGTGAGACAACCCCATGGGAATTCCCTTTAAAGCCGCCGTCGCCCTACCCACGGGCGTGGTCGAGATTCAGAACTTTGAAACGCCTGCGCCCAGCCCAACGACCGGATTGCTCAAGGTCGCCATCACCGGCGTATGCGGTAGTGACTGGATGTTTTTCCAGGACATCCCCAGGCTGCGTGGCCCGGCCATTTTGGGGCACGAGACGGTGGGCTATGTGCAAGAAGTGGGCGCCATTGCAGGCCCTAAATGGGGCGTGAAAGAAGGCGACCTGGTAGCGCTGGAAGAGTACCTGCCCTGCGGCCACTGCGACTTTTGCCGCAGCGGTGACTTCCGCCTGTGCAACGCTACGGATTGGCGCTTGGGTGGTTTGCGCTACGGTGCCACCGGTGTCAGCGTGGGCAACGGCCTGTGGGGCGGCTACAGCCAGTACCAGGAGCTGCACCTGAACACCGTGTTCCATAAAGTGCCCGCAGGCCTGGAGCCCAAATACGCCGCGCTGGCCCTGCCTCTGTCCAACGGCATTGAGTGGGTGTATTTGCAAGGCGGCGCAGGCCCTGGCCAAACCGTGCTGATCCAAGGGCCTGGCCAGCAAGGCTTGGCGTGCGTGGTCGCGGCCAAAGAAGCGGGTGCCGAGAAAATCATTGTCACCGGCCTGTCCACGCCGTCTGACAAAATCCGCCTCGATATGGCCAAGCATTTGGGTGCGCACCACACCGTGGCGATCGGCGAGCAAGACTTGCTGGAGACGGTGGCCGACATCACTGGTGGCTTGATGGCTGACTTGGTAGTTGACTGTGCTTCGGGCGGCCCCGGCTCGGTCATCAGCGCCATGCAGTTGGCCCGCAAGCGCGGCCGCGTCATCCTGGGCGGCATCAAGCGCCAGAAAATACCCCAGTTCGACAGCGACATGATCATCGCCCGCTTCCTTACCGTCAAGGGCATGCGTGGCCACAGCTACGAGTCCGTGGAACTTGCGTTGCAACTCATTGCCGGTAACCGCCACAACGTAAAAGACATGGGGACACACACCTTTGGCCTGGCACAGACGGAGTATGCTTTGCGCTCTCTAGTTGGTGAAGGTGCGGAGAACGCGATTCATATGACGATTGATCCTTGGAAGTGATGACGTGTTTGCCTTCGGTTGCTTGTTGGTGCGCAGAGGCTTTGCGCTTGGATTGCGGTTTACTAGGCGTTGGTAGACGCTTGACGTTGGACGGTGACGTGCTTCCCAGGCGATTGAGCGCATGCAAATCGCCCTCATACTGGAGTACCAGAAATCGGTCAATTTGCATACGCTCAACCGCCTTGCACACATGGTAGAGCGCTACCCGTAGTCTACGGAAGATACTTGCAGGAAACTACCGGTAGCGCGCTAAGTTGATTGCACACGGTTAGGTGTTTATCAGCCGACCGATTTCTGGTACTCCAGTATGAGGGCGGATGATAAACACCTAACCGTGCATACGAGACTATCTCAGTGTCTTCAGAAGCGAGCGAACTACCACCATAGATCGCAAAAACCGTCGGCAAACTCAATTGCATAATCAAAACCGCCCGTAGTCCTTGTTGGCAGGACGTAAACAGCTAGCAAATTTATAGCGTTTTACGTACCCACCCAGAACGCAGCATCCAATGCGCCATCGGCTGCGTGAGAAAGACAGTGCACAAAATGCGCGTAAGGTGGAAGGACGTGACAATGGGCGCACCGTAGCCAAAGGTTTTGGAGATGATGCCCATCTCGGTCATTCCGCCCGGAGCCAGGGACAAAAACGCCGTCATCACCGGCAGGCGCGCGCCCATGGCAATCAGCATGGCAGCACCAATGCAGACCGCCAAAATAGCCACCGTCACCGCCGCTACCGCCGCCAGCGTGCGCGGGGCGCGGGTGAAGAATTCGGGGGTCATGTTTTGGCCCAGACCCCAGCCAATCACCAGTTGCGCGGCCAACAGGCCCAAGTCGGGCATGTGGGCGTTCAAGCCCTGCGACGCGCAGGCACCGCTGACCACCAGGGCACCCAGCACCCAGGCGTTGGGAATATGCCCACGCGAAAATGCCCAGCCCACCAGTGCGGCCACGGCCAGCAACGCGCCCGCCCAGTGCAAGGCCAATGCGTCCACACCCACCGGCGGCGACACGCTGGCGGCACCGGTGGCCCACACAATGAAGGACGCACCGAAAGTCACCATCATGATGCGTACCGCGTGGGCCGAGGCCACCACAGCGGCATCAGCCCCAGCACGCTGCGCTTGCACCGACATTTCTGCCGAGGCCCCCAAGGCCACGGCGTAGATGGCAGTGGGGCCATCGATCTTGGCCAGCTTTTGCAGCCACCGCGCTGCCAGAACCGACATGGCCAGGCCGACCAGTGCGCCCAGCACGATCCACAGCGCCAAGCCCGCCATTTGCCCAAACACCACGGGGGTGAAATACAGCCCGATGGCGCTGCCAATATAAATTTGCGCCGCCTTGCGCGCACGCACCGGCTGGCGGCTGGCCCGGCCCGCCATGCTGATGCAGGCCACGCCCAGCATGGCGCCGAGCAGCCAGGGCAATGGCATGTGGATAGCAGCGGCAATAGCACCACCTGCAAGTGCACAGGCGACGGTGGCAATCGATTGCAGCGCTTGACGCGCTATGCCGCCCGCTCCGTCTGGTGTGGGCGGCTTCATGAACCCAAGTAGGTGCCGCCGTTGACGTGCATCACCTGCCCGGTCACAAAGCGCGCCTGCTCGCTGGCCAGCCAGGTCACCATCGCGGCCACTTCTTCGGCCGTGCCCCGGCGCTCCAGCAGCGGCTGGTGTTTGGCATGGTGCTGCGGCGTGCCGGCAGCGGTGCTGGCGTTGCGCGCGGTGGAGATCATGCCGGGCGCAACGCAGTTAACCGTAATGCCCGGTGCCAACTCATGCGCCAGCGCCCGCGTAAGCCCCGTCAAGCCCGCCTTGGCCGTCACCACATGCGCGCGCTGGGCGGCACCGGTATGTGCGGTGAGACCGCCGATATTGATGATGGCCCCGGCGGGAGATTTTTGCAGCAAAGGCAGCGCGGCTTGCGCGCAGAAAAAAGCACCGTCGAGCACCACGGCCAAAGTATTGCGCCAGTCCGCCGCGCTGATGCTGCTGATCGGTGCTTCGTGCCGCACCGCCGCGTTATTCACCAATACGTCCAGCCGCCCCCAGTGCTGCCCGATTTGCGTCAGCATGCCCTGCACAGCGGCCTGGTCGGTCACATCAGCTACGCACAGCAGCGCAGGCGTGCCCATGGCTTGCAGCTCGTCCACCACCGCCTGGCCTTCAGCGACCGAGCTGCGCACGTTGATGGCGACGGCAAAGCCTTGCTGCGCCAGGGCCAACGCGATAGCGCGACCAATGTTGCGGCCTGCGCCTGTGACTAGGGCTACTTTGTGAGTTTGCATTGCTTGACTCATTGTGGGGCTGCTGCTTATGGAGTGTTCAGAAATTCGCGCACAGGGTTTGTGTACGCCCCGGCACTTGGGGTGATTGGCTACGCGGCTGTCCCCCGTGGCGGCCTAGGGCCGCCAACTCCTCCTTTATGCCGCTACGCCACTCACCCCAAGCGCCGGGGCAGCGGACTTCAGTTGCATACAACGGTTGAGTTTCTGCCGCACTGCCTCTGCCGGGCATGATCGGCGCGCAACGGTTAAACGCCCGCCAAGTTCGCAGGATCAGGCCGGTGGTGCGCTCAGCGCAGCGGCATAAAGGGGGAGGCAGCGGCCCTAGGCCGCAACGGAGGACAGCCGCGGAGCTGAGCGCGCCGCCGACCTGATCAAGTGAAGACCCAGCGCGTAATCTCCACTCCCCCAATGACCGCTCCCGCGAGGTCACAGTCAAACGCGATGAGCTATCGCGAATCATCATTGCGGGAAACATCAATTAGCCCAGCATCAGTGCCGACACATTCACCGTGCCAGCCCCAAACACAGAACCCAATTGCGACAAGAGCGCCTGCGCCTGCGCATCCGACACCTTGCCATAGCGGCAATTGGCCAAAAACTTCTGCTGCAAATCCGCATCACTCATCGGGTGGTCCACACCACCCTTGAAATAGCCTTGGCTGTGCTCATGCACCTCGCCATTCTTCAACGTAATGCGCAAATGCCCCGTGAACTGCTTGGGGTACGGATTCTTTGGATCAACGATATACGACACCTTAGCCGCCAGTGCACGCAGGTCGGCGCGCTGTACAACGTCTTCAGCATACTCACCCAAACCCGCATCATCAAAGGTCAGGCCCGCCGCAATGGCATAGGGAATGCTGAACTTGGCCGCATAGCCATTAGGCGGCGAGGCCTTGAGCGCCAGCGGCTCCCACAGGCGGTGCACGATGCCCTCTGCCGTGTTGCATTCAATCTTAGTGATCTGATCCAACGCAATACCCTTGGCGCGAAATGCCCGGGCGCAGTCGATAAACGGGTGCGCCATGGTGCCGCAGGCATAGGGTTTAAACGCGATACCCGTCCACAGCCACTCTTGGCCAAAGCCCTTGAGCATGGCCTCAAAATTGCCCGCGCTGGTGTTGGCAAAACCATGGAATACGCCATGCTTGCCCTCAAACACAGTGGCAGGCCCTTTAAAACCGTTTTGCGCCAACCGCACCGCGCGGTAGGCCGACTGCGCCGCCCAGCCGGGGTGCATGCGCTTGGTCCAGGAGCCGTCGGCCAAATACTCAATAATGCCGCCCGCCATGCTGCCCGCAATGCCCAGCGCATCGACGATTTGCTGCTGCGTGAGCTTGAGCGCCGCGCCCAAACCGGCCACCGCACCAAACACACCAAAAATCGCCGTGGGGTGAAAGCCCGCCTTGTGCACCTGCATCGGGGCCACACTGCACAGACGGCAGGTAACCTCTACGCCCATGGCCATACCGCGCAGCAGCATGTCGCCGCTCAAGGCATGGCGTTGCGCTGCGGCCAGCAGGGCGGGCACCACCACGGCACCGGCATGCACCGGGCCGCCTTCATAGGTGTCGTCAAAGTCTTCGCCATGCGCGGCAATACCGTTGACAAAGGCCGCGCCTTCTACGCCACAGCTTTGTGCAAAACCTATGACCGTGCAAGGGCCCTCCTGGTCAATGGACGCGAGTGCCGCTTTCACATACACCTCGTTGCGTGCCGCCAGGCAGATGCCTGCCACGTCCATCAACAGGCGTTGGCCTACTTGCTGGCCGAGAGCATCTTTTTCGGGTGTGGCCTGCACAATCACCTGCGCCAAGCGTTGCGCTACCGTGCCTAAAGTGTGTGGGGTGTCGTTCATGCGATAACTTTATGGGGTGTGTTGACTATGCGGCGGTCAGAAAATTCTTTCCAACCCGTGTACAGGCCCAGCACCAGGGCAATGCCCAGCAAGATGGCCGAAACCGGGTCGGTGATAAAAATACTGTGCTCGCCACCAGAGATGAGTAGACTGCGGCGGTAATTGGACTCCACCATATAGCCCAGCACCAGACCCAGCACCAGGGGCAATACCGGCAAGCGCAGCAGGCGCATGCCATAGCCCAGCACACCAATGGCCAGCACCAGGCCGCACTCAAATATGCTCTGGTGGATAGCGTACACGCCCGACATCACCAGCGCCAGGATAAAGGCAATCAAGTACGGCTTGGGGCGGTTGACCAGCCACATGCAGGGCGACAAAATGACCAAGCCTATCAACAGCATGGCGATGTTGGCAATGAACAAACCACCGTACAGGCCATACACCACTTCAGGTGCTTTTTGGAACAGCATGGGGCCGGGCTGCAAACCGTGGATCAAAAAGCCGCCGAGCAAAATAGCCGCCGAATTGGAACCTGGAATGCCCAGGCTGAGCAGCGGCACCAGCGCGGTGGCCGTTACCACATTGTTGGCCGCCTCGGGCGCGGCCACTCCCTCGGGGGAGCCCTTGCCAAACTCTTCGGGGTGCTTGGACCAGCGCCTGGCCTCCGAATACGCCATGAAGGCCGCAATGGTGCCACCCGCACCCGGTGTCACGCCCTCCACCGTGCCGATCACCGCACCGATGGCCTGCGGTTTGAACAGGCGCTTGGACATGGCCCAATTGGGCAGCTTGAGCTTGGTGGAGGTTTGGCCGCCCTTGGCCCAGGCGGGCTCGCCAATTTGCACCAGCATTTCGGTGACGGCAAACAAGCCGACCATCACCAAGATGGGCTTGACACCGCTGAGCAAATCTGCCGAGCCAAAGGTAAAACGCGACACACCCGAGACCGGGTCGCTGCCGACAAAGGCGATCATCAAACCCATGCAGGCGGCCATCAAGCCGCGCAAGAGTGAGCCGCCCGACAAACCGGCTATCACCGACAAGCCCAACACACCGAGTGAAAAATACGCTGCGGGCGTGAAGGCCAGCGCTACCTTGGCCAAACTCTCGGTGGCCAGCACCAAGACCGCCAAACCAAACAGGCCGCCCCACAGACCCGACATCAAACTGATGCCCAGCGCCTCACCCGCCTTGCCTTGGCGCGCCATCTCGTAGCCATCCGTCACCGTGGCCGAGGCCGAGTTGGTGCCCGGCGTACGAATCAAGATTGCGGGAATCGAGCCGCCGTATTCCGCGCCCACATACACACTGGCCAGCAGCACCAAGGCTACCGTAGGTGTCATGCCCACGGTAAACGGCAGCAGCAAGGCCATGGCAATGGAGGGTGATATGCCGGGCAGCGCGCCGCCCAAGATGCCCCAGAGCACGCCTGCAAATGCGGCGACGATCACGCCCACCGAGGCAAGGTTTTGCAATGAAATCAGAAAGCTGTCCATGTCCTTACCTGCCCCAAAGCTTAGGCCACAGACCGATGGGCAGACGAATCTCCAGCGCCCAATCAAACAGCAACCACAGCAGCGGCCCGGCCAGCAGCATGCAGGCCAGCAGGCTGGTGCGCTGGCGCGCGCCCGCAAACCAGGCCACCGCCCCTACCAGCAAGCTGATACTCAGCACATAGCCCAGCAGGGGCAACAGAGTGACATAGACCGCCAGGATAGCCAGCAAACCCAGCGCCATGCCGTGCGGGTGCTGTGGTGCACCAGCCTCTGACGCGGTGGCTGCCGTGTTGTGCACTGTCTCTTGCAAGTCAGTGACGGGAGCCTTGACCACCCAGGTTTTGGCCAGCAGCGCCAGCGATGCCAGCAGCAGCACTGCGCCCACGCCGATAGGCACGCCGTTGGCACCCACAGCATCGGCCAGCAGGCTGTCTTCCATGCCGCGTGCGTAGGCGATGTAACCGAGCGACAGCGCGGTGCCCAGCGCACCCGTGAAGCGGTCTACCCGTGCATCGGTCATTTCACCAAGCCCATTTCCTTGAAGGAGGCCGCAGTTTCTGCCGCCACTTCGGCGGTGAACTTACGCGCCGCCTCACGGCCCAGCACCATGGGGGTGAGGTGGTCTTTGGTGTACTCGGCCTTGTAGGCTGGTGAATCCACGACTTTGCGGATCGCATCCTCCCAGGTTTTGGCAATCGCATCCGGCAAGCCCTTGGGCGATGCAATGCCACGGAACTTGCGGATCACTACATTCAATCCTTGTTCCTTGGCCGTGGGCAGGTTGGGCAGCCCGGCCAAACGGCTTTCAGACATTGTGGCCAGTAAACGAATCTTGCCCGCTTCCAGCTGGCCCTGCAGTTCCTGAACTTCGCCAATACCGATGTCGTAAGTGCCGTTGAGCACGCCAATCATCATGTCGCCACCGCCCTCGTGGCTGACGATAGGCACCTTCACACCCCCCGCACGCGCCAGCCGCTCCATGCCGATGCGCTCCAGCGATGCCGGGTTGGCCGCGCCCCAGCGCGACTTGCCAGGATGGGCCTTGGCATGCGCCACCACATCGGCCAGACTTTTAAACGGCGACTCAGTGCGGGTGTAGATCACCTCGGGATCGATAAACACAATCACCATGGGGTCCAGCCCGTCATAGCCCACCGGCGGCTTGGACAGCAGCGTGGTTTGAATATACGTCGGTGTCGTGCCATAGAAAATCGAGCCATCGGGTGCACCCTTAGCCACATGCGCCACCGCCGTAGCCCCGCTGCCGCCGCGAATGTTCTCCACCGCAAAGTTGGTTTTGATCACGCCCGACAGGTGCTTATTCAGGCTGCGCAAAAACACATCCGTTCCACCACCCGGGCTGGAGTGCGTGACCATCGTCACGCGGCTCGCCGGATAAGCCGCTTGCGCCTGCGCGGCGCTGCTGACAAACAAAGACAGGCAAGCCGTGGCAAGCAAAGAATGAAGGCGCATGGTAGGACTCCGTGGGCTGGTTGGATGCTATGGGATTTTGGGCACTTTACCCAATTTGTTCTGCTATTTAGAACGTCGTTCTTTCAAGCAAGACGCAGTTCTATTAGGCTAAAAATCTGTTTTTCTAGCCATACGGACTTACCCTATTTGCTAGTGATTTTGCTCCGCTTGCAACGTGTTGTTTTCTAGTGCTGTGTCGCTGTACCAGCACGCGCGCTGCTACGGTGCAATGCCTACACCACCCGCGTCTCAGGCTTCTTGGCAGTAGTCACCCAATGCAGCATCAACTTCCAGTAGCCCGCAGGACTTGCCTCAAAGTACGCCCACGCAGCCCCGTCCCGTTTAAACGCGGCCTGTTCCTGGATAGCTGGTGTGCGCTTGCTCGTACGCGTAGATGGCAGATTTATCGTCTGTGCGCTGCGCAAACGCCTGCGCACCCCATCAATCCATCCATAGCACCGCGTCATCCACCGCCAGTGGCCGAGTCATGCGCAAGTGACCCGAATCGGCCTTGAAAAAGCCCACCTACAGCATCCGCGATGCCTGCGTTGGCTTGGAGCAAACGGCTAAAGGATTGGGCGGTTTTGAAGAACTTGGGGGTGGGGATACGTGGTGGACAACATCAACGTTTAAATTGAGCTGGCGGAGCGGGTCAGCTCGAGAGAAGGGTTGCAGATATAGCCTTACTCGTTAGGCGGCGCCCGCTGGTCGTGGCAACGGGAGCAGGCCTGCATGCCAAGCCACGAAGACACCAATATTGACCAGAACCGTGAGCCAGAAGGCATGCACGAAACTCTGCTTGTTCGTCTTGTGGCGCAGGAGTTGTTGGGCAACCAGCGCCCCAGGCCAACCACCTGCCAGAGACAAAAGGTGAAGCGTTTGTTCTACAGTTCGCCAGCGGCCAGATACCGCTGCGGACTTGTCAAAAGCATATGTGAAGAATGCCACGAGGCTTAGCCCCAGGTAGGCGAAAAGTACTGGCGGTGAAAAGCCCCAGCGCCAGACTACAAAGGCGTAGATGCCAACGAAGGCCGGGATAGCCAGAACGCGCGGTAGGGTCCATGGAGCCGGAGACTCGGTTCTTGGTTTTGGGACCGGCTTACCGCGTACTGGATACTGCACCTCCCGAGCCTTCTTCTTGCCGTCTGAGCCCGTGGTGACCTCGAAGGTCAGGATTTGCCCGACGCAGGGGCGACCTGACCCAGAGGGGAACGCCTTGATGTGAACAAATATCTCCTGGCCGCCTTGTGCAGGCGCCAGAAAGCCGAAACCACGCTCGTCGTTCCAGGTCTTTAGGGTTCCAGTGAATCTCATGGGGAGGTGTGTGATTGCGCTGCCTAGCGTGTGTAGACAAACGTGATTAGTACTGGTACTGTAGCTCAAGCAGGTAAAAATTTGAGTGCATTGGGTGAAATTTATCGTTCAACTACGTACAAGATTCTGAAAATGTTGCGCTAGGCACTCGTCAAGCATGGCTTGAACACAGAACGATCGTTTTCAGACTCAACTATGTCCATAGTCCCCGTCCCTTGGACCTAATCAGCTGCGAAAATTGTAGCGTTTGCACTTAACCTCCAAGTACGCAAAGCGCGCTGCTGCGGTGCAATGCCTACGCCACCCAATCAGAGAACCGGGCTCGAGGAACGGAGAAGTTTGGGATCAGAAACGTCGGTGTCTGAGCGCAGCGAGTTTCGACGTTTCCCCAAATTTCGAGTACCGCAGATGCTGACCGCGAAGCGGGCCGGTGCTCGGGTGACGTGGGCATTGCGCCGTAGCAGGGAGCGTGCTGGTACGTGGCAACCACCTACAAATGCTACATTTTTCGTAGCTGCTTACGCCCTAGCGACAAGGACTACTAAGCAAAAAGCCACCCAAAAGGTGGCTTCAAGCAATCAAACCAAGAGAAGATTACTTCTTCTGGCGGTACTTGCGCAGCGCAGCGATTTGCGCTGCCATGACGAACAGTTCGGACTGCGCCTTGGCTACATCGATCTCGCCCTTGGCGTTGTCCAGGGCTTCTTTGGCCGCTGCCATGGCTTGGTTGGCCTTCTCGTCGTCCAGGTCTTTGCCGCGCACGGCGGTGTCGGACAGCACGGTAACGCAGTTGGGCTGCACTTCCAAAATACCGCCTGCGACGAAGATGAACTCTTCGCTGCCATCGGCCTTTTCGATGCGCACCGAGCCGGCTTTGATGCGGGTGATCAGCGGCGTATGGCGTGGGTAAATGCCCAGCTCGCCCGCCTCGCCAGGCAAGGCCACAAACTTGGCTTCGCCCGAGAAGATGGACTCTTCAGCGCTTACAACATCAACGTGGATAGTTGCCATGATCAGGCTACTTTCTTCGACTTCTCAATCGCTTCGTCAATCGTACCGACCATGTAGAAGGCCTGCTCTGGCATGTGGTCGCACTCGCCAGCCACAATCATTTTGAAGCCGCGAATGGTCTCGGCCAAAGACACGTACTTGCCGGGCGAACCGGTAAACACTTCAGCCACGTGGAAAGGCTGGCTCAGGAAGCGCTGGATCTTGCGGGCACGGGCCACGCTCAGCTTGTCTTCGGGGGCCAGTTCGTCCATGCCCAAGATGGCAATGATGTCGCGCAGCTCTTTGTAGCGCTGCAAGGTGCCCTGCACGGCGCGGGCGGTTTCGTAGTGGTCTTGGCCCACGACCAAGGGGTCGAGCTGGCGGCTGGTGGAATCCAGCGGATCCACCGCAGGGTAAATTCCCAGCGAGGCGATGTCACGGGACAGCACCACGGTGGAGTCCAAGTGGGCAAAGGTGGTTGCGGGCGATGGGTCGGTCAAGTCATCCGCTGGCACGTACACGGCCTGGATGGAGGTGATGGAGCCGACTTTGGTGGAGGTAATACGCTCTTGCAGGCGGCCCATTTCTTCGGCCAGGGTAGGCTGGTAGCCCACGGCGGAAGGCATACGGCCCAAGAGGGCCGACACTTCGGTTCCGGCCAAGGTGTAGCGGTAAATGTTGTCCACAAAGAACAGCACGTCTTTGCCTTCGTCGCGGAACGACTCGGCAATCGTCAAGCCCGTGAGTGCCACGCGCAGACGGTTGCCCGGCGGCTCGTTCATCTGGCCATAGACCATGGCCACTTTGGATTCTTCGAGTTTCTCGAGGTTCACCACGCCAGAGTCGGCCATCTCGTGGTAGAAGTCGTTACCTTCACGGGTACGCTCGCCCACACCGGCAAACACGGACAAGCCGCTGTGCGCCTTGGCGATGTTGTTGATGAGTTCCATCATGTTCACGGTCTTGCCCACGCCAGCGCCGCCGAACAAGCCGACCTTGCCGCCCTTGGCAAACGGGCACACCAGGTCAATCACCTTGATGCCGGTCTCCAGCAGTTCTTGCGAAGGGCTGAGTTCGTCATACGTGGGGGCTTTGCGGTGGATGGAGGCTGATTTGACCGCGCTCACCGGGCCGCGCTCGTCGATGGGCGCGCCGAGCACGTCCATGATGCGGCCCAACGTGGCCTTGCCCACGGGCACCTGAATGGAGTCACCAGTGTTGGAGACCACCATGCCACGGCGCAAGCCGTCGGACGAACCCAGCGCGATGGTACGCACAATGCCGTCGCCCAGCTGCTGCTGCACTTCAAGCGTCAGCGTCGAGCCATCCATCTTGAGGGCATCATAAATTTTGGGCATCTTGTCGCGCGGAAACTCCACGTCAACCACTGCACCGATACACTGAACAATCGTTCCATTAGTTTGGGCCATAGGGTACTCCATTTGCTCCAATAAAATAATCAATAAATTTGGTTAAACCGCAGCCGCACCGGCCACGATTTCGGACAGCTCTTTGGTAATGGCCGCCTGACGGGTTTTGTTGTAGATCAGCTTCAATTCGCCAATCACGCTGCCTGCGTTATCCGTTGCCGACTTCATGGCCACCATACGGGCCGACTGCTCGGATGCCATGTTCTCGGCCACGGCCTGGTAGACCAGCGACTCCACATAGCGCACCAGCAGGTCGTCGATCACCGTTTGCGCATCGGGTTCGTAGATGTAGTCCCAGCCGTGCGCCGTTTTCTCAAGCTCCAGCTTGTCTTGCGACAGGGGCAACAGTTGCTCGACCACGGGCTCTTGCTTCATGGTGTTGATGAACTTGGTGTAGCACAGGTGCACCGACTTGACTTCGCCTTTGATGTACGCGTCCAGCAGCACCTTGACGGGGCCGATGAGCTTGTCCAGATGCGGCTTGTCGCCCAGCTGGGTGGCGTGTGCCACTACCTTTGCGCCGACTCGGTTCAAGAAGCCCAGGCCCTTGTTGCCGATAGCCACGGCCTGGGCACTGATGCCCGCAGCCTGATTGGTGCGCAACTGGTTGGTGACGATGCGCAACACGTTGGTGTTCATGCCGCCGCACAGGCCCTTGTCGGTCGATACCACGATGAAGCCGGCAGATTTGGCATCGTTCGTTTTCATGAACGCATGCGTGTACTCTGGGTTGGCCTGGCCGAGGTTGGCCGCCATGTTGCGGATTTTTTCGCTGTAGGGACGGGCAGCGCGCATCCGCTCCTGCGCCTTGCGCATTTTGGATGCGGCCACCATCTCCATGGCCTTGGTGATCTTCTTGGTGTTTTCCACCGATTTGATCTTGCCGCGTATTTCCTTACCTGCCGCCATAACATACCCCCACGCTCTTCACTGTCGTGTAATCGCTGCCCCCCGAGGGGGCGCGAGCTTGCTTGAAGCGGTTCTGCGCTGCGCTCATCGTAACTCCGGGCACGTTAAGCGAAGGTTTTCTTGAACGCAACAATCGCCGCGTCCAGTTCAGCCTCAGCGCCCTGGCAAGCCTTTTTAAAGGTTTGCTTGGCTTCATCGTCTTTGGCTGCGTCAATTTTCTTCACGTCCCACTTGGCACCATTTTTTTCCATGGTGGCCAGCATGGCGGGGTGCTTGTCTTTGAGGTAGGCATGCAGGCCGTGCTCGAAGGACAAAACCTTCTTGACTTCAATGCTGTCCATGTAGCCCTTGTTCACGGCAAACAGGGTAGCGGCCATGGTGCTGATCGACAGCGGGCTGTACTGGGCTTGCTTGAGCAGCTCGGTCACGCGGGCACCGCGGTCGAGCTGCTTGCGGGTGGCTTCGTCCAGGTCCGAGGCAAACTGCGCAAACGCGGCCAGTTCGCGGTACTGGGCCAGGTCGGTACGGATACCGCCGGAGAGGCCTTTGACCAGGTTGGTTTGTGCTGCACCGCCGACGCGGGACACCGAGATACCGGCGTTAATCGCGGGGCGAATACCGGCGTTGAACAAACTGGTTTCCAGGAAGATCTGGCCGTCGGTGATCGAGATCACGTTGGTAGGCACGAAGGCCGACACGTCACCGGCTTGCGTTTCGATAATCGGCAGCGCGGTGAGCGAACCGGTTTTGCCTTTGACGGCACCCTTGGTGAACTTCTCGACGTAGTCGGCGTTCACGCGGGCGGCGCGCTCCAGCAGGCGGCTGTGCAAATAGAACACGTCGCCAGGGTAGGCTTCGCGGCCGGGTGGACGGCGCAACAGCAAAGACACTTGGCGATACGCCACGGCCTGCTTGGACAGGTCGTCATACACAATGAGCGCGTCTTCGCCGCGGTCGCGGAAGTACTCGCCCATGGTGCAGCCGGAGTAGGCTGATACGAATTGCATAGCGGCCGACTCAGACGCGGTAGCGGCTACAACGATGGTGAACTCCATCGCGCCGGCTTGCTCGAGTGCGCGCACCACGTTCTTCACGCTGGATGCTTTTTGGCCGATAGCCACGTAGACGCAGGTAACGCCTTGGCCTTTTTGGTTAATGATGGCATCAATCGCGACAGCGGTTTTACCGGTCTGGCGGTCGCCAATGATCAACTCGCGCTGGCCACGACCTACGGGTACCATCGAGTCAATCGACTTCAAACCGGTTTGCAGCGGCTGGCTGACGGACTGGCGGGCGATCACGCCGGGCGCCACCTTTTCAATCACGTCGGTCATTTTGGCGTTGATCGGGCCTTTGCCGTCGATCGGCTGGCCCAGGGCGTTGACCACGCGGCCTTTGAGCTCGGGGCCCACGGGCACTTCCAGAATGCGACCCGTGCACTTGACGGTGTTGCCTTCGGAGATGTGCTCATAGGCACCCAAAATCACGGCACCCACCGAGTCGCGCTCCAGGTTCAGCGCCAAGCCGTAGCTGGGCTGACCGTCGGCGTCGGCCGGGAATTCGAGCATCTCGCCCTGCATCACGTTGGACAGGCCGTGGATGCGGCAGATACCGTCGGTCACGGACACTACGGTGCCTTGGTTACGGATGTCGGCGGCGCCAGACAAGCCTTCGATACGGCTTTTCAGCAGTTCGGAAATTTCTGCGGGATTGAGTTGCATGGCTCGTTCCTTCTTTCGTTAATGTTGCTCTGATCGCCACTAAACGCTTACGCGGTCAGGGCAACTTTCATTTGTTCCAGACGGGCTTTGACCGAGGTGTCCAGCACCTCGTCACCCACCACGACGCGAATGCCACCGATCAGCTCCGGCTCCAGTTTGACCTGGATAGTGAGCTTGCGGTCAAAGCGCTTTTCCAGCAGCTGGGCCACCTCGGCCAGGGCTGCACCATCCATCGGGAAAGCGCTGTAAACAACAGCATCCGAGCTGCCGCTTTGCGTGTTCTTCAACCTGCGAAACTGACTTGCAATCTCGGGCAACGCGTTGACGCGGCCATTGTCGATGACGGTGTTGAGGAAGTTTTTGCCTTGTTCGGGCAAATTGACTTTGGCCACCGAGGATAGCAGGTCAAAGACCTGCGTATTGCTCGATTGCGGGTTGCCTGCAAACTGCTGCAACTGCGGATTGGCAGCCACTGCAGCAATAGCGTCGAGCCACACAGCCGTGCCAGCCAAGTCAGACTTGGTGGCCTTGAACAGGGCTTCGGCGTAAGGGCGGGCGATGGTAGCAAGTTCTGCCATGGTATGCGCCTTACAGCTCGGCCTTGAGGCGGCCAAGCAAATCAGCATGCGCACCAGCGTTGACCTCTTTGCGCAAGATCTGCTCTGCGCCTTTGACGGCCAGGGCGGCGACTTGTTCACGCAAAGTTTCGCGGGCTTTGATGGTTTGCTGGGTCGCATCGACCTTGGCGGCAGCGATGATTTTGTTGCCTTCTTCGGTGGCTTTGGCTTTCGCCTCTTCCACGATAGCCTGGGCGCGGCGCTCAGCGTCGGCCAGGCGGGCAGCGGTCTCGGTGCGCGTTTTGGCCAGCTCGTCTTCTACGCGCTTGTTGGCGGCAGACAGATCAGACTTGGCCTTGTCGGCGGCGGCGAGGCCATCGGCAATTTTTACGGCGCGCTCGTCGAGGGCTTTGGCAATGGGTGGCCAGACAAATGACATCGTGAACCAGACCAGGATCAGGAACACGATCAATTGAATGATCAGGGTGGCGTTAATGTTCACGTCAGCATCCTTATGAGTGATGGGACATGCGATCTGTGAGAGCTAAAAAGAACCGACAGAGCGCAGGCCACGAGGACGGAAATTACTTGACCAAGCGGGCGATCTGGCCCAGGAACGGGTTGGCCGTGGCGAACCACAGGGCAATACCGGTACCGATAATGAAGGCCGCGTCGATCAGACCGGCCAGCAAGAACATCTTGGTTTGCAGCTCACCCATCAATTCGGGCTGGCGCGCAGCGGATTCGAGGAACTTGGAGCCCATGATACCGATACCGATACAAGCGCCCAGAGCACCCAGACCAATGATCAAACCTGCTGCCAGTGCTACAAAACTAATAACTTCCATGATGACTCCTAAATGTGAAAGGGAAGGTTGAGAAAAAAAACTACAGAGAACGAGAAAACTGAAAATTAGTGCGCATCATGCGCCTGTCCGATGTACACGAGCGTGAGCATCATGAACACAAAAGCCTGGAGCACAATAATCAAAATGTGGAAGATCGACCATGCCGTGCCAGCCACGATATGCAGCGCCGCCAGACCCAACCCACCAGCGGACAGCGTAAAGCCACCACCGAGCAAGGCGATCAGCAAAAAGATCAGCTCGCCCGCATACATGTTGCCAAACAATCGCATGCCGTGGGATACGGTTTTGGCAATGAATTCGATGATCTGCATGAGAAAGTTGGGAATCCACAGCAGGGGATGCGCACCAAACGGGGCGCTGAAGAGCTCGTGAATCCAACCGCCTGCACCTTTGATCTTGACGTTGTAGACCAGACAGACAATCAGCACACCCAGGGACAAAGCCATGGTCATGGACAAGTCGGCCGTGGGCACCGAGCGCATGAAAGCGTGGTGCGGGTCGCCGCCGGTGGCGCCGACGATGCGCTCCCAGATCCAGGGGATCAAGTCGACGGGCAGCATGTCCATGGCGTTCATCAGGAAGATCCAGACAAACACCGTCAAGGCCAGGGGGGCGACCAATTTGCGGCTGGTGGCGCTGTGCACAATGCCTTTGGCTTGCGCATCCACCGTCTCCACCAGAATTTCCACTGCGGCCTGGAAGCGACCGGGCACGCCTGAGGTGGCTTTGCTTGCGGCTTTCCAGAGCAGGAAGCAGCCGATCAAACCGAGCACCACGCTGTAAATAATCGTGTCGATGTTGAAAACCGTGAAGTCAACGACTTCGGTTTGCGCCTTGTTTTGCCAATGCGTCAGGTGGTGAACAATGTATTCACCGGATGTTGGGCCTTGTCCAGAAGCTGCCATCTTGTTGTTACCTAATTCGATTCACTTAATTACAACGCGGGGTTTGGGCTTATAAAAAGCCGCCACCCAATATACTTTCATCGTCAAAATCACCCCCACCAGCAGCGCCAGCCAACTCAAGCCGGGGATCAACTGGGGCGCGGCAAAAAACATCGCCACACTCAGACCGATTTTGACCATCTCCCACACCATAAAGCCCATTGCTGCGCTCACGGCATTCAAACTCGACGTGGGCGACATGATGCCCCGCGCCATGACAGCCGCCGGAAGAATCACCGTCAATGCGCCGTAGCCCGCTGACACTGCCACCACCACCTCACCACTGAGCAGCCATGCGCCCAGCGCAATGGCCACCCCGGCCATGATTTGCCACCCGATCACGCGCCAGGGGGAGACCGACGGCGATTGTTCGCGAAGCAGCCTGGCCTCATCGGCCGTCCACTTCTTGAACTCGGGTTCTTTCGCGTCATCTTCCGGCGGCAAGGGGGCAGGACTCTTATTCATAAAAAGTTACACCCCTGTTACGGCCAGCCAATCCAGCAAAGCCTCTGATTATAGTAGAAACCCGTGGCCTTTAGCCGGTTTATTCAATTACGCGACGCAATTGCATGCCGATGGTGATTTTCAGGCACCCCTCTGGGGGCTTGGTTTACGCGCCACAATCGGGGCTGGCAGATTTTCTATTCACGCTACCTCGAAGGCGCGCACCATGTACGACATTACCAAACTCCTGCACCTGATCAGTGCCATCATCTGGATGGGTGGCATGACCTTCATGCTCTTCGCACTGCGCCCCGCCACCCTCGCGCTGATGGAGCCACAGCCACGCGCCAAGCTGATGGGTGAGGTATGGCAACGCTTTTTTGCTATCGTGGCGGTAGCGGTGCTGGTGCTGTTTGCCACCGGCACGTACCTGTATACCAGCGCCTTCAAAGCGGCCAAGGCCGCCGACGGCGTAGGCAGCGTGCCGCTGGGCTGGAACCTGATGCTGGTGATGGGCCTCATCATGTTTTTGATCTTTGGGCATATTTATTTTGCCGGTCTGCGCAAGTTCAAGCGCGCGGTGGCAGCAGGCGAATGGCCCGTGGCGGCCAAAGTGGCCGGGCTGATCCACAAAATGGTCATTGCCAATTTTGTCCTCGGCTGGCTGGCGATTGCCGCCGTGCGCTTGGTGCGGTAACCACCATGCGCCACCCCGACCTGCCCAGCCACCCCTGCTACCTGAACGGCGCCTACACACCGCTGAATGAAGCCAGGGTCAGCGTGCTGGACCGGGGTTTTATCTTTGGCGATGGCGTGTATGAGGTGCTGCCGGTATATGGCGGGCGGGTGTTTCGCTTTGCGCAGCACATGGCGCGGCTGGAGCGCTCGCTGGCCGAGCTGCGCATACCGCAGCCATTGGCGCGTGAAGCCTGGCTGACCATAGCTACTGATTTAGTAGCATCTTACGCCCTATCGACAAGGACTACCACCATAAATGGCATTGAAAATGCGGCTGCCACTGGCGATCTTCTCGTCTATCTGCAAGTCACGCGCGGCGTGGCCCTGCGTGACCATGTGATGCCAGAGCACCTCACCCCCACGGTGTTTGCCATGTGCAGCCCGCTGCAAGCCCCGTCCGCCCAGGCGCGCGCCCACGGCGTGGCCTGCGTGACAGCGGACGACTTTCGCTGGCAGAAAGCGCACATCAAATCCACCAGCCTGCTGGGCTCGGTGATGGCGCGCCAGATCAGCGCGGACGTGGATGCGAGCGAGACCATCATGTTTCGCGACGGCCAGCTCAGTGAAGCCGCTTCCAGCAATGTGTGGGTGGTCAACAACGGCACCCTGATGGGGCCACCCAAAAGCAACCTGGTGCTCGAAGGTATCCGCTATGACTTGATCCAGGAGATTTGCCAGGCGCAGGGAATTCCCTTCATTTTGAAAGACATCAGCCGAGAGGAAGTACTCACTTGTGATGAACTTTTGCTAAGCTCAGCCAGCAAGGAAGTGCTGCCCGTTACCCAGCTGGACGGCTTGTCCCTCGGCCACGCCAGCCACCGGGGCGCACCTGGCCCGGTGTACTGCCAGCTTTATGCCGGCTACCAAGCTGCCAAAAACGCGTAAATTATGGACATCCCCAAAGAACAATCCCTGATCCAGTATCCATCCAAGTTTCCCATCAAGGTCATGGGGCTGAAAGTGGAAGGGTATGTTCACGCCCTCACCCACATCGCCCACCAGTTTGACCCCGCTTTTGATGCCAGCACCATCGAGCTGCGCGAAAGTAAAGGCGGCAAGTACCTGGGGGTCACGCTCACCATCACCGCCACCTCGCGCGAGCAGTTGGACGAGATCTACCGTACCCTGAGTACGCACCCGATGGTCAAAGTGGTGCTGTAGTTTTAGCTAAAAACAAACACCCATCCGCATTAGTTCACGGTCATATCGCACAGCTTTACTCCAGAGCTACAAATTCCGCACTGGATGCCCCGACAATTGCGCCGTCATTTGACTATTTAAAAGGGTTATTCATGAAGTTTTCTACTCTCGCTACGCTCGCAGCCGCCGCCGTGGTCTGCATGGGCGCTGGCTCAGCCTTCGCACAGGCCAAAACCGACGGCCAATGGCGTGGTCTGGCGGGCGCATCGGTGTCCGCCACCTCGGGCAACTCGTCCACCAACAACATCCTGCTCAACGTGGACATGGCCCGCCTGACCGCTGCTGACAAAATCAGCACGGGTGGCTACATCAACTACGGCTCCAGCAAAGCCGCTGGCGTGACCACCACCACCAATAACAAATGGGGCCTGAACGGCCAGTACGACTACAACCTGTCCCCCCGCATGTATGCCTTTGGCAAACTGGGTCTGGAAGGCGACAAAGTGGTTGATCTGTCGCTGCGCCGCACCGTGGCCGGTGGCATGGGCTACAAAGTCATCAATACCGCCACCACCACTTTTGACATCTTTGGCGGCCTGGCCAACATCCACAGCAAGTACAACAGCAACCAGCTGATCAGCGGCGTCACCGGCACCAGCTTCTCTACTACCAGCCTGCTGCTGGGCGAAGAGTCCACCCACAAACTGTCCGACGCGATCTTCTTCAAGCAACGCGTTGAACTGTACCCCCGCATCAGCGGCGACGGCGGCACCTTTGCCAAAGCCACCGCCAACCTGGGTGTGGCCCTGAATGCCGGCATGTCCCTGAATGTCGGCCTGGTCGACAACTACAACAGCGCCCCCGGTGCTGGCCTCAAGAAGAACGACCTGGCCCTGTTTACCGGCGTGAGCATGACGCTGGGCAAGTAATTTTTTACGCCCTCCTCAAACACCCCGCAGGGCCTGGCCCTGCGGGGTGTTTTTTTTGTGTACTCGCGCTGCGCCGGTTTATGATGCCTGCTGATTCATAGTTATGGCACCCCCTATGGGCATTGACACCCACTTTCTCGGCCGCGTAGAGTACCTGCCCACGTATGCAGCGATGCAGGCGCATACGGAGCGACGGGCGTCTGAAAAAACCAATATAAATGTCGATATGTCCTTGTCGCATGGACATAATCAGCTATGGATTTGTGAGCATTTCCCGGTTTTTACGCAGGGCCTGGCAGGTAAAAATGACCATGTTTTGAGCCCCGGAGACATCCCGGTGGTGCAAACCAACCGGGGCGGACAGGTCACGTACCACGGGCCGGGGCAGGTGGTGGCGTATCCGCTGATCGACCTGCAAGCGGCGGGCTACTACGTGAAAGAGTACGTCTTCAAAATCGAGGAGGCCGTCATCCAAACCCTGGCCGCCTTTAACGTGACGGGCCACCGCGTGCGTGGCGCGCCGGGCATTTATGTGCGCACCGACGACCCGCACGCCCATGCGGCGCTGAACCTGACCGAGGCGGATTTGCGCGGTGGGGCGCTTGACAGTTCAAATGGTGATAAATTGGATCTGACCCCAATTAAAAATATCGGCAAAATTGCCGCTTTAGGCATTAAGGTCAGCCGCCACTGCACCTACCATGGGGTCGCGCTGAATGTAGCGATGGACTTGGAGCCATTTTCGCGCATCAATCCCTGCGGGTATGCGGGGCTGCGTACGGTGGATCTGGCTTCGCTGGGCGTCGCGGCTTCGCGGGATGCGGTAGCGCAGGTATTGGCGCAAAAGCTGTGCAGTTACCTTGCACCTTAAAGCCCTGCCCAAGCTCACCCCGCCCCGGTAAGCGACAATAGCCCCATGAGTACCCAAGAAGTCGTGCGCGAAGCACAAAGCCAAGAAAACTACAACCCGCTGGCCAAGCAAAAGGCCGGTGCCAAGCTGTCGCGCATCCCCGTCAAGGTGGAGCGCGGCGAAGTGCTCAAAAAACCCGATTGGATTCGCGTCAAAGCCGGTTCGCCATCCACCCGTTTTTACGAGATCAAACAGATCCTGCGCGAGAGCAACTTGCACACCGTGTGCGAAGAGGCTAGCTGCCCCAACATCGGCGAATGCTTTGGCAAGGGCACGGCCACCTTCATGATCATGGGCGACAAGTGCACCCGCCGCTGCCCCTTTTGCGATGTGGGCCATGGCCGCCCTGACCCGCTGGACACGCTGGAGCCCGAGAACCTGGCCAAAACCATTGCCAAGCTCCAACTCAAATACGTCGTCATCACCTCAGTCGACCGCGACGACCTGCGCGACGGCGGCGCAGCCCACTTTGTCGAGTGCATCCGCCAAACCCGCGCGCTGTCGCCCGGCACCACCATCGAGGTGCTGGTGCCCGATTTTCGCGGCCGCGATGACCGCGCGCTGGAGATACTGAAGGCCGCACCGCCGGATGTGATGAACCACAACCTGGAAACCATCCCCCGCCTGTACAAAGAAGCCCGCCCCGGCAGCGACTACGCCTTCAGCCTGAACCTGCTGAAAAAATTCAAGGCCCTGCACCCCAAGGTGCCCACCAAAAGCGGCATCATGGTCGGCCTGGGCGAGACCGATGACGAAATTTTGCAGACCATGCGCGACATGCGCGCGCATGACATCGACATGCTGACCATCGGCCAGTACCTTGCGCCGTCGATGGCGCATCTGCCGGTGCGCCGCTACGTGCACCCCGACACTTTCAAGATGTTTGAAGCCGAGGCTTACAAAATGGGCTTTAGCCATGCGGCGGTGGGCGCGATGGTGCGCAGCAGCTACCATGCCGATGCGCAAGCGGAACACACTTTAGAAAACCTGAAGAACGCTCCCATCTGAGCGCCTGGCTGTTTGCGTACGCCTTGAACAGCCGCAGGCATTACCCCTTGAGCAGCCCCCTTGCCAACGACTAAACTCTGGCCATGCCCAGCTTCACCGCCAGTGTCTGTACCAGTTGCCAACAGCCATTGCTGAGCATGGTTTTAGAGGGCCACTACACCGCCAAGGTGCAAGTCGATGTCTGCCCGCGCTGCCACTTGGTGTGGTTCGACCCATTGGAGTCCGTGCGCCTATCGGGACTAGGCTGGGTACAACTGATCCGCCAGATGATCGCCAGCCCGGCGGTGAACGCACCGCTGGCGCAGCGCCTGGCCTGTGTGCGCTGCCAGTCGCCACTCAAAGCCGTGCGCAATCTCACCCGCTTTGGCCGCAGCGCCGCGCAGGAGTGCCCCAGCGGCCATGGCCACTACCAGGGCTACAGCCTGCTGCTGGCCGAGCGCGGCCTGGTGCGGCCCATCTACCCGCATGACCGCCAGGCACTGCTCGCACAAGGGCGCAGCCTGGGTTGCCTGAACTGCGGTGCGCAGCTCGATAGCACAGCGCAGGAGTGCAGCTACTGTGACAGCCCCGTGGTGTTGGTAGACATGCCGCGCCTGACGCAGGCGTTGCTGATGCGCTTTGGCGATGCGCTGGAGTTGAACGCACCCGCCCAGCAACTGGGCGTGGCCTGTATCGGCTGCGGCCAGGCACTCGACCCGACGCAGGATATTCGCTGTGACCATTGCGACCAGTCGGTCGTCCTGCCGCAGCTACACCTGCTCACCCCATTGCTTGACCATATCGAGCCGATTTTGCACGGCCGCCTACCCCGCCAAGCCCGGCCCTGGGGCCAGCGGCTGCGCCGCCTGCAAGGCGATGTACGCGCTACCCACCTCTACCGCCTGCTGCGACACCTGCGCGGTCCGAGCCTCTTGCCTGGTGAATACGATCCCGTCAACCTGCTGGCATGGACGCTGTTGCTGGCCTTCCTGCTCTGGCTGCTGTGGCAGCGCTAACATGCGACAGCTTGGCATCCTGCTACGACAGCCGACTCAATCCATGCGCGCCAACCTGTTAGCACTCGCCGCCATTGCACTGTGGTCCTCGCTGGCGGTGCTGGGCCTGTCGCTCAAGCACATCCCACCGTTTTTACTCACTGGAATTGCGCTGCTGATCGGCAGCGTGCCCGCCTGGCCGTTTTTCAGGCAATGGCAGGTGTCCCTCGGCGCGCTGGCTTTGGGCATCTACGGCCTGTTTGGATTTCACTTCCTGCTGTTCATCGCCCTGCGCCATGCGCCGCCCGTAGAGGCCAATCTGGTCAATTACCTCTGGCCCTTGGGTATCGTTGTCATGGCACCGCTGTTTTTGCCTGGTACGCGCTTAAGCGCCACGCATGTGATAGCTGCTTGCGCCGGATTTACCGGGGCTTGCATCGCTATGGTGGGTGACGGTGCAGCCAAAAATGGCCTGCAATCCTTGACCCCTGCTGGCTTTGCCTGGGGCTATATTGCGGCACTGGGCTCGGCCTTCATCTGGGCCAGCTATTCACTCATGGGCAAACGCTGGGCCGATGCCGGGCGCGGCTTTCCTACCGCCGCCATTGGTTTGTTTGGTTTGGTCTCCGGCCTGCTGTCCTTGCTGTGCCACGCCTTGATGGAGCCCGCCGTAGCGCTCACCGGACAAGACTGGGTGCTGATGGCCATGATGGGCCTGGGGCCCTTGGGTGCTGCATTTTTCTTATGGGACGCAGCGCTGAAAAAAGGCGACGCGCGGCACATCGGCATTTTGAGCTACCTCACACCGTTGGCCTCCACCGCTCTGCTGATCGTAGTGACCGGACGGCCACTGACCTGGAGTATTGGTTTGGCAACGGCGATGATTATTGGAGCTGCGGTTTTGGGTACGCGCGGAAAGAATTGACCAGCGCGGCACTTGTGGTCTAGCAGGGTACTATGACACCAGCCCGTTCCAGCCGAGCAAACCCGCCACCCAGTTCATGAACATGCCCGTACCAGCACAGGCTACCGAGGCCGTCAGCATGGCGCGCAGGCCGGTGCGGTGAGAATGCTGGGCACTGTGCTGGGTGGCCCCGGTGGGCCAGGCAAACAGTACGGCTGCCAGCACACATACGGCACCGAGCAAAAGGGACGAAAAACCGGCCCGCACCCACACCAGCGGCGGTACGCTGGCAAACACCACATCCATGGTGGTGCGCAGGTCGCCCACGGCCAAGACAAAGCCCGAGAGCAGACCAAAACCGAGTGTAAAGAGCACCAGCAAACAGGTGGCCGCCGCGCAGACCAATGCATGTGCGACGATCCACGGCACGGCCAGACGCGCGACCTGCTGGCTGCGCTGCTGCAAGTCGTCAGAAAACTCCCCTTGGTGATGTCCCTCTGCCAGGCGCAGTGCAATGGTGGGTGCGTTTTGCATGGCCATGGACTGGGCACAAATCATCGGTGCGGCCTGCACCACAAACATGGGCCACAAGCTGGTGAGCACGCTGTTGGACTGCTCTTTGAGGGACGAGGGCAGCACCACAAACATCAGCGCCCCGGCCACCAGGGCCAGCACCACGACGATGGGCAGCGTCTCGTACAGTTCTTTGTCCCGCTCGGCCCGCATGGCGATGCGCTCTTGCGGCAAGCGCCAGTAACCGCGAAACAGCCACAGCTCGCGTAGCGCAAACCAGCGCGTTCGCGCCGGACTCATGAGCAGCGCGTTCAGGCTGAGTTTGATGTGCTCTTGCTCTGCCATGTCACGGGGCTCCTTCTTGCAAGGCGCGGCTGGCCGCCTGGGCACGGGTGGCCAGCTGCGCATACCGCGCGGCTTGGTCTGCATTACCCAAGGCCGCGTGCGCTTTGGCCAACAGCTGCAAATCAAGCTGTACGCGCGCTGCGCTGCCAGCGTCTTGGTCGAGAGCCAGGGCGGCTGCAGCATCAGCCACGGTTTGCGCGTGTTGGCTCATCACGCTGTGCGCCTGGGCACGGACACGCAGGGCATTGGCCTGCTCTGCGTTGGCGGCTTTTTGGGTCTGGGCGACGGCCAGGGCGGCGCTGGCACTTTGCACGGCGGCACTGGCGTTGCCCTGGGCCAGGTCGATGCGCGCGCGCAGTACCCCCAAGGTCGCCTGCTCTGCGCAGGTCTGGGCACACAAGGCGCTGGCGCTTTGCCAATGGGTGGTGGCGCTGGCCAAGTACGGTGCGCTGGCAGCCCCTGTCGTGCTGGCGGCGGATGGGACACTGCCTTGGGCTAAATCACGGCCCTGGGCCAAGTACAAGGCAGCGGCGCGGCCATGCGCCACGATCTGCGTAGCGGGGCTGAGGCCTTGGGCTTGCGACAGCACGGCGTGCACGATGGCCATGGCCTGCTCTGGCTTGCCGACCTCAGCCACCGCCCGCGCCGCCGACAAACGGGCGCGCGCCATGGGTTCGGCCAGCGCCAGGGATTCGTACACCAACGCGGCAGATTCGTAGGTGCTGGCGGCACTGTCGGCATCCCCAGCGGCAAAGGATTGCGCGGCGCGGCGCTCCATATTTTGAGCCGCGTTGATCAGTGCATTTTGCTGTTTTACGCCCGTAGAACTTGCGCAAGCAGCTACTAAAAATATAGCTGACAGTACCCCTATCCACTTAGCCATGGGGCGCAGCATGGGCAAAGCCGTGGTCATTTTTGCCCCTCAAAACTGTCCAGCGGCAAATTACCCTCGGGCGCGGGCTTGACCATGCCCGAGACCGGCCAGGAGCGTTTGATGCCGTCGGTGATGTCTGCCGCATCTTGCGTGGCAGTGCGGGCAGCGCGAATGGCAGGGGGAATGTCCTGGCGCGAGCTGCGCACGATTTGTTGCACATCGGCCGTGGTTTGCTTGACGTTGCTGGTGGCCTCTGCCGCGCTCTTGGTGGCATCGACGGCATTGCGGGTGGCATCGCCTGCATTGTCCAGCGCAGCTTTGGTTTTGGCCGTAACTTGGGGCATATCCTGCTCCAGTGTTTTGAGTGCCAGGCGCGCACTGTCGGCGGCGGCGTTGGCCTGGGCCAGGATTTTCTGCATATCGGCCACCAAAGCGACGCGGTCGCCATCGATCTTGCCCGCCACTTTGGCAGCGGAGTTTCCCATCTGTTTGAACTGTCCGCTCATGGTCTCCATATTGCCCAATACCGTGGTGACCGAGCTGCGGATATCTTTGCGCATTTCGCTGGCTTCGCCGGTGAGTTTTTTGGTGTCATCCAAAATAGGCTCGACCTTGGCGATGGCTGAGGCGAGTTTTTCAATCGCCACCTTCACGGTGCCCATCACGTCTTCGAGTTCATTGCCGGTGTCCATCGGAAGCGTAGCTTCTGCCTCCATCCGTTTACCCTCCAACGGGCCAGGCACGATGTCAATGAATCTGCCGCCAATCGGTCCGTCGCGGCCAAACTTTGCGCTGGCATCGGCGCTGAGCAATTTGAGACGCTCTTGCACCACACGCATGCGCACCTTCACATTCAGGTTGGGCTCCAGGTCAATATTGTCGATCTCGCCAATTTTGAAGCCCTTGAGCTTGACGGGCGTGCCTACCTGCACACCCACCGCTCCGGGCAACTGCACAAACAAATGCGTGGTGGGCGTGAACCAGCCCTGGCGCCAGGCCGACAGCCCCATCAGCACCAGCCCAGCCAGCACGGCCAGCACCAGCCAAAACCTGCCAGGGTTGCGCCGTGCCAGCTCGGCCACATCGCGGTCGAGCAGCGAGGGGTCGGCCACCTTGGTAGCAGAGACGGGATCGGTGGGCTCGGTCATAGGCTAGAGGATAGCGCATTGAGCCGCCCGCGCGTGACCCAATGTAAAAGGGCGAACCCTCGGGTTCGCCCTCTGTGTGCAGTCTGCTGACGTTTAACGGCCTTTGCGTACCTGCTCAAGCAAAAAGTCGGTCACCGTCAGTGCACGCTCCATCGTTTGCGCTACCGAGCCCGAGGTATAAAACCGCCCGGCAATGCCCAAGGCGGGCACGCCATCTACCTTGAATTCATCTTGCAACTGGGTAGCCTTGCGCGTTTTGGTGGAAACGCTGAAGGAGTTATACAGCGCATCAAACTTGGTCTTGTCCACGCCCTGTTTCTCTATCCACGCACCGATGCTGGCCTGGGTGTTGAGCACTTGTTTTTCCACATGGATGGCGTAGAACACCTTGGCATGCAGCTCGGGCAGCTTGCCCATGGCTTCGAGCGTGTAAAACAGGCGTTGCTGGGGGATAAACTCCTCCCTGAAACCAACCGGCACGCGGCGCACCACGACATCTTTAGGCAGGTTTTTCACCCAGGCTTCCAGCTTGGGCTCAAACGCGTTGCAGTGCGGGCAGCTGTACCAAAAAAACTCGACGACTTCAATCTTGCCGGCGCCGGCATCTGCGGGTGCACGTTTGTCCAAGGTGAGGTAATCTACACCGTCTTGAAAGGGGCGTGGCGTTTGCGCCTGCGCGGTGGGCAGCATGCACAGAGCGGCCGCGCTTGTGGCAGCCAAAGCATAAGAAAAATCACGACGCAACATATTTCACACTCCAGAGCCGACACGCGGCCAGATTAACAATGACTCTACTGACCTGAGGCTTTGCGCTAAGGTTCCCTGGCTCACATGGTCAGGTTAACGCTGCACCCGTACCAAGGCGGTATCCACACCGTTGCCATCGAGCCTCTCCTTGGCCTTTTCGGCCTCTTCTTTCTTGTCAAACGGGCCTACCCTCACCCGGTACACCGTGTGGCCCGACTGCTCGCGCTCGGTAATTTTGGCATCGAAACCCAGCATGCCCAGCTTGGCGCGCTGCGTTTCAGCATCTTCCGGCGTGCGGTAGGCTCCCGCTTGCACTGAATAGGTAAACGGGTCAGCCCCTGCAGCGGTTGACCCGGCCGCACCTGCCGTTTTGGCTTTGGCCAGATCACCCAAGGGATCGGCACTGCCGGGCTTGATAACGGGAGCGGGCTTGGGCGTAGTAGCCACTGGCGCGGTAGGGGCTGCCACCGTTGGTGCCGCCACTGGCGCTTTATCACCCGGCGTTTTGCTGGGAGCGGGTGCCGCCATGACGGTAGGCCCTGTGCCTGCTGCGCCGGGTGCCACCGCTGCTGGATTTTTACCCTGGTTCTTGCCATACAGGGGCGCGTTAGGATCCCAGTCTTTGTTCTTCTTCGCCTCGGCCGCATCTTGGTCGGCGGCTCTAGGCTGGCTTTTGTTGACAAAGGGTACGGGAACTTTGGCTACGTAGATGGCCACGGCCAGGGCAGCGCCCAGACCGACCAGTACGCCAATGATCATGCCCAGCATGGTGCCGCCGCGAAGTTTGCTTGATAGTGTCAATTGATTCATGTCCATACCCTACATCTTAGTGGGTGCGGAGACCCCCAACACGGCCAAGCCATTGCGCAGCACCTGGGCCGTGGCACTTACCAGTGCCAAGCGTGCTTTTTTCACGACAGCGTCGCCCACCAAAATGCGCTCGGCATCATAGTAGCTGTGGTACTGGCTGGCCAACTCGCGCAAGTAGAAGGTCACATCGTGCGGGGCAAAGCCCTGCGCGGCGGCGCTCAGCATGTCGGGGTATTTGGCCAGGGTGAGCATGAGGGCCTGTGAGGCGGGGGTGTTCAGGGGGCTGAGGTCGGTATCGATCAAAGCACTTTCATCGCCACCGTCTTTGTCTTTCCACGCCGCCAGCACCGAACAGATGCGGGCATGCGCGTATTGCACATAGTAGACCGGGTTGTCGTTGTTTTTGGCGACCGCCAGATTCACGTCAAAGGTGTATTCGGTATCGGGCTTGCGCGACAGCAAAAAGAAGCGCACGGCATCTTTGCTGGTCCATTCGATCAGGTCGCGCAGCGTGACGTAGCCACCCGTGCGCTTGGAGATTTTGACCTCTTCGCCGTCTTTGATGACGCGCACCATGGTGTGCAGCACATAGTCGGGGTAGCCCGCAGCCACGCCCTGGCCAGCGGCCTGCAGGCCTGCGCGCACGCGGGCGATGGTGCCGTGGTGGTCGGTGCCCTGGATGTTGACGGCGCGGGTATAGCCGCGCTCCCACTTGGCCAGGTGGTAGGCCACATCGGGCACAAAGTAGGTGTAGCCGCCCTCGCCTTTGCGCCCGTCTGCGCCGTCAGGGGCTGACTTTCTCATCACGCGGTCCTTGTCGTCGCCGTAGTCGGTGGTTTTAAGCCACAGTGCGCCGTCCTGCAGATAGGTTTTGCCGGCGTTGATCAGGTGCTTGACGGTAATGTCTACCCGGCCGCTGGTGTACAGGCTGGACTCTAAATAGTAGTTGTCAAACTTGACCTCAAAAGCCTTCAAGTCCAGATCCTGCTCGTGGCGCAGATAGGCCACGGCAAACTGGCGAATGCTGTCGATATCATCGGCCTCGCCACTGGCGGTAAAGTGGCGGTCATCGGCCTGCACGGTCTTTTTGGCCAAAAAGTCGGCCGCAATGTCGGCAATGTATTCGCCGTTGTAGAAGGCCTTGCTCTCGGGGTTGTCCGGGTCGGTCGGCCAGCAGGCATCGCCGGGCTTGAAACCCCTGGCGCGCAGTTGGGTGGACTTGGCCAGGGTTTCGATCTGCACGCCCGCGTCGTTGTAGTAAAACTCGCGGTACACCTGCACGCCCTGGGTGGCCCACAGGTTGCAGATGGCATCGCCCAGCGCGGCCTGGCGGCCATGGCCCACATGCAGCGGGCCGGTGGGGTTGGCCGAGACAAACTCGACCATCATCTTCTGGCCTGTGTCCTTTTGGTAGCCAAAACACTGCTTCTCAGCCAGCACCTCGCGCACGATCTGCTGCTTGGCCAGGGGCTTCAAACGGATGTTGATAAAGCCAGGCCCGGCAATCTCCACGGCTGCTACCCAGTGGTCAAACAGCTCATCTTTCAGGAGCTGTTCACGCAGGTTTTCCGCCACCACGCGCGGGTTTTGCTTGAGCGCCTTGGCCAGTTGCATGGCCGCCGTACAGGCCAGATCGCCATGCTCGGCCACCTTGGGCGACTCAAACGCCGCGCGTGCGCCCGCGCCGGGGCTCAAGTGTTCAAGAGAGTTTGCCAGCGCTGCCAGCAGTTGTTGTTTAACCAGTTGCATGCGCTGATTTTACGGGCAAGCCCATCCGGGCCTGGAACAGCAACTCATTGGTGGTGCGCAGTCGCCGGCACACCTCACGCCCGATATTCATCTGTAGCAGGGCAAACTGCTCCGCATCGCGCTGGTACAGATGGTGCAGATCGGAGGAGTTGATTTCTATCGCACGGCAGTCGTCATCTGCGCGTACCGACGCGCTGCGCGGCAACAGATCCATCAGTGCCATCTCGCCGAAGCAATCCCCCACGCTCAGGTCGTGCAGTACCACATCACGCCCCTTCCAGCTCTTGAATACCGCAACCCGCCCTACTTCCAGCACAAACATGGAGCAGGTCTGCTCACCCTCGCGGAAGAAGCAC
>CAVZHO010000002.1:0-1099050 GCA_963775085.1 uncultured beta proteobacterium | reverse complement strand
GGTTCTCTGGTGTGTGATTGGCTAAGACTAAGTGGCGTACTTACCATGCACTTTTCTGGAGCGTGATTGACCACCACTTATAGCGAAATGCTGGATTCCAGACTTGATGCCATACCTTTCTGCCAATCGTTTGAGTTAGGAGATGACCTCACCGGGAATGTTTGGAAACTCAATGAATCTTACGCGCCCGAAGCGACTCTGATAGCGTAAGAGGACCCTCAAGGAATCGATGTGGTAGATAGGTCGCCTATCTTCGGTCGGGCCTACGCCAACCAGGCAATACTCCGCGTCGCTCTGCGAAAGCACAAGCAACTCGGCTATGGCGTAGTTCAGAAAATCGACAGTGGCATGTACAGCCATCGTTGCGGCCGCCCGTTCAGCGCTTCCGTCCGTCATTACAGAATCTTTGGCGACATGTTGTCGGGCGTAGTGCTCATTGCCCGGAAATGTTTCAAACTCAACCTTCCGAGTTGATATTTTGGGATGAACTATTCTATGACGGCTTCGAATAAGCTCTTGCATTTGCTGCACAGGTCGCGCACCACGATCAATGGATTTGCCTCGTGCATTTGCCACTAAATCAATTTTGTCGATGACTGGGAAGCGATCAATCTGTTCGAGCACTTTGCTGCTTGCTCCAACTAGTTGCAAAAGACCATTTGCTGCGGCTTCAACCGAGGCCGCGCAAAAAAAGGATGTTGCAGTCGCGAAGGATTGTAGGTCGCCAAGCGGTTTGAGTGTCTCAGTCAATTCACGGAAGCGCAATGCGTGACCGAGCGTGGGTAGAAATTCGTTCTCGGTGTGCAGACCAGTTTTCATTGTGACCTTAGCCTCCTAATGTCTGATTTAGGTCTTGATCTTGTCACTTGACAGTTCCGAGCTTCGATGCCGCAGCCGTATAGACAGTCAGTGCTCTTTGGCAGTCGCCGAGTGCGCGGTGAGTCCCGTCACTGCCCAAGTTGCCGTCCTTTGCCAAGTCCGCGAGGCGATAGCTCTTGCGCCCAGGCCATGCGCGGCGCGACATTTTTAGCGCGCATGACACAGGATTGCCAATAGAAATAGATTGTTTAGCAGCAGCATTTTTTAGAAATGCCATATCGAAGTCGGCGTTGAATGACACGAGATGCAATTCACCAACAAAACTCAAGAACTGTCTTAGAGCAGAATCAATTGACTCACCGTCCGTGTCAAGCATGGTTTGATTAATTCCGGTTAGCTCTGTGATTTTCTTTGGGACTTTTTTGGATGGTTTGACGAGTGACTGAAAAGTTTCGTGGTTGATTGAGTCACGATTGACGCGAATAGCTCCGAACTCAATGATCTCGTGCTTTTCCGGATCTAAGCCAGTTGTTTCAAGATCAAAGACGACGAATCGCGCGGGAAGGTGCGCGAGGCTGACCTTCGGCTCTCTGCGCGAACGCAGATAGTAAACAAAAGCGGCGATTGCGGCGATTGCGGCGATTATTGCAAGTAATTCCACTAAAAGACCCCCCAGTAAGTTCTAAGAATTGATGTTTCCCAGCCTGAAATCACCGAATGTATTCGCTATTTCAACCTTGCAATAAATTGTAGAACCGATCAGGCTCAATTGGTGATTCATCTAGATTGGCGACGCCAAGTAAATTCAATAAGGAGCTTGGTCTCAGCACTGTCACCTGTGATTGGTGCTCTTGCTTTTTGCTTTGTGCCATATTAGCAGCGCTATTCGGGAGTGTTTTCTCTAAAGTAAGAAAGTAATCCATATTATTTCGCTCTGCAGTCCATAGATGAAATGCATCAGGGTAGTTCTCTGGCGAGTTAAGACTATTACAAATGAACTTGAAGCGGTCTAGCTGTTGAAAACTATCTTTTTCAAATTGGGTAAGGTGGACATGATTCAAGATTGTTTGAATGTCATTTTCATCAAGGTGTAATAGCCATTCAAAAAAAAGAATTTGACCATGATCGCCAACATCATTGTTTCGCTTTTTGTCCTTTTTGCCACCCTTAGAAATATGTTCAAATAAATTTTCCGTTTGTCTAAATTTGCTCCGCACAATCGGATCCAAGCAATCTAAAATATCACAGCCCTTTAGCGAATGAAATGCCCTGATGGGACTATTGCCCCTAAGCGATTCAAATCTTAGTTCGGTGTAGCTATAGGCCGCAATAACGCCCTCTCTAATTAAGCGGCTGATAGTGACAATTGCATCCACTTCTAGTTGTGTAGGGGCATCAGCTGCGGGCTTCTTTTTTTTATAGCCAGTTAATTCTAGAGTTGTTGATGTGCCACCCCAATTCAGAGTCTTTTCTTGTTTTGCAATTTCGGCAAGTTCGGCGGCGCCGATAATGCCATTGTCAAGTAACACTCGTACAGGCTTTGCAGTCATGGAATTTTTTGCTTAAGCATTGGAATAGACGTGTCAAATGGATACTGAACATCATATTTAGATTGCCAATCCATTTCAAAAGAAATCCGCACAACCTCCTGCGATGGACAGGCTTGTTTTAGTTAAATTCGTTACATTTTTAAAAACTGCTTACGTCCTATTGATAAAGACTCTGGACATATTTTAAAGGTGAAATCATGTGGAAAGCGGGTTTTAATCGCCGCGCACCATGCGGCCAGTTTGGCGGGTGGTGAACGGGCTTGGGATGAAAAATCTGTAGCGAGGCGCGCTCACGGTCTCAGGATCGCTACTGAGGTATTCGCGTGTTCGCGTAGGATTTTTGCAGCACAAGGTCTTCACCGGCCGCTTGCCAACCCTCGTTGATCGTCTTTGTTTTGTAGTCTCCGGGGAGGCGCAAAGTGGGGTCAGAGCAAATTTTCGTACTTGCTGCGTAGTCGCCGGGAAGACCGTGTCCTGAAATTTGATCTGACCCCATTTTGCTTGATCCCCCTTTTGCGCTGTTTTGCACCGCGTTAGACTCTAGCCATGGACATTTCGATCTCGCTTATTTTGGGTATTCTCAACACGCTGCTGCTGGTGTGGCTTTTAATTGGTCATTTCCTGCTCAAGTCCAACAAAAACATACGTGAGCAGCTCCTGAAAGAAGAGCAAAACTCACGCCATACAGACATCAAAACCACGCTGCTGAGCACCAACGAGCGGCTGGAGCGGGAGCTGAGGCGGGAAATTACGGAGTCGGCGCGGGGGGACAGGACGGAGCAGGCGCAGTCGCTTACTGCTATTCAAACGCATTTGACGCAAAGCCTGGCGGGCTTTCAGGGCAACCTGACGCAGCAGCTCCAGCAGATAACGGATGGCAATGCGCTGCGTATGCGCGAGGTGCGGGACACGCTGGACGTGCAGCTGGCGCAGCTGCAAAAGACCAATGCCGCCAAGCTGGACGAAATGCGCCAGACGGTGGATGAGAAGCTGCAGTCCACTCTGCAAACCCGCTTGGGCGAGAGCTTTAAGCAGGTGGCGGATAGGCTGGAGCAGGTGCACAAGGGCCTGGGCGAGATGCAGACGCTGGCGCAGGGCGTGGGCGACCTGAAGCACCTGCTGACCAATGTGAAAACGCGCGGTATTTTTGGCGAGGCGCAGCTGGGCGCGCTGCTGGAGCAGATCTTTTCGCCCGAGCAATATGCAGCGCAGATAGCCACCATTCCCGGCAGCAAAAACGTGGTGGACTACGCCGTGCGCCTGCCCGGCAAGAGCGATGACGGCGTGCCGCTGTGGCTGCCGATTGACGCAAAATTCCCCAACGAAGACTACGAGCGCCTGCTTGACGCGCAGGAGCGCGCCGACGTGCTGGGCGTAGAGGTGGCAGCCAAGGCGCTGGAGATGCAAATTCGTAAACTGGAGGCTAAGTCCATCGCCGAGAAATATGTGCAGCCGCCGTACACCACGGACTTCGCGATTTTGTTTTTGCCGTCGGAAGGCCTGTACGCCGAGGTGCTGCGCCGCCCGGGGCTGATGGACAGTTTGCAGCGCGACTACCGCGTCACCCTCGCGGGCCCCACCACGCTGCTGGCCATGCTCAACTCCCTGCAAATGGGCTTTCGCACTCTGGCGCTGGAAAAGCGCAGCAGTGAGGTGTGGCAGGTGCTGGGCGCAGTCAAAACCGAGTTTGGCAAGTTTGGCGATGTGATGACCAAGATCCGCGCGCAAACCCAAACCGTGCTGACCACGCTAGACCAGGCGCAGACGCGCACCAATGTGATGAACCGCGCGCTCAAGCAGGTGGAGGGTCTGAGTGAGCCGCAAACGCAAGCCCTGCTGCCGCTGGACAAAGAGCCCGACGAAGGCTAGTGCCTTGAAGACCTCCCTCTCCCGCCCCCTCATGCGCCTGATCGCTGGCCAGGTGTGTGTGCACGCCACCATGGCGGGCATGCGGCTGGCTGCGCCACTGTGGGCGCTGAAGGAGGGGCATAGCGCGGCGGCGGTGGGGGTGTTGCTGGCGTTGTTTGCACTGATGCAGGTGTTTTTGGCGCTGCCCGCCGGGCGCTATGCGGATGCCCATGGTTTGAGAAAACCGGTAGGCTTTGCTGTGATGTTGGCTAGCGCGGGCGCGTTGCTGGCCACTGCCGTGCCGCACTTTGCGGTGCTGTGCATTGCGGCGTTGTGCACCGGCGGTGCAACGGGCGTGGTGTCTGTTGCGCTACAGCGCCATGTGGGCCGCGCAGCGGAGAACCCCACCCAGCTCAAGCAGGTGTTCAGCTGGCTGGCCATCGGGCCTGCGGCATCCAACTTTTTAGGGCCCTTTACGGCGGGGTTGCTGATTGACCATGCGGGTTTTAGGGCGGCGTTTTTCCTGATGGCCCTGCTGCCGATTGCCACCTGGTTTTGGGTGCGCGGCACTCAGGAACTGCCCCCGGTCGAGGTTAACCATGAAGTCCCGAAAAAGACCTGGGATTTGATGCGCGAGCCGATGTTTCGCCGCCTGTTGCTGGTCAACTGGCTGCTGTCGTCCTGCTGGGACGTGCACACTTTTGTGGTGCCCATCCTGGGGCATGAGCGCGGCTACAGCGCCAGCGTGATCGGTACCATCCTGGGCGCGTTTGCGATTGCCGCCGCAGCGGTGCGGGTGCTGCTGCCAATGCTGGCGCACAGCCTGCGTGAATGGGCGGTAGTCACCGTGTCCATGGTGCTCACGGCCCTGCTGTTCGCGGTGTACCCACTGATGCCCACTGCGCTGTCCATGGGTGTGTGCTCGGTGGTTTTGGGCTTTACCTTAGGCTGCGTGCAGCCGATGATCATGAGCACGCTGCACCAGATCACGCCGGAGGACCGCCACGGCGAGGCCATTGGCCTGCGGCTGATGGCCATCAATGCGTCCAGCGTGCTCATGCCCATGCTGTTTGGCGTGGCGGGCGCGGTGGTGGGCGTGGCCGGGCTGTTTTGGGTGGTGGGCGGGGCGGTCGGGGCGGGTGGGTGGCTGGCGGCCAAGCTCAAGCTGGATTAGCCTGCTGGCTGCTTTTTTGCATGGCAATTCTTCCGGTGCGCTCAGCGGGTTGGCGTATTAAGTGTAAACCCTAGGTAACGTGGCGGGCTAACACCCTCTGTACGCTGGGAAATACGTAAGCCTGTGAGTTAACGGCCTGCTACAGTCAGACCATCCCATTTCCTGTAATCAAGAGACAATCGTTCATGGCTTCTAAGGCAATTTTTTCCGCTATCGCCGTGGTTGGCATTGCGGCGGCTTCGGGTGCAGCCTATTGGTACCAAAGCAAACCGATTAAACCGACCGAAATCACGGGCGCAGGGCCGGGCGCTTCGACCGCCTCGCCTGCTGCGCCAGGTGCCTCGGGTGCGCGTGCGGGCGGCGGCGCTGGGGTGGGAGCCGGTGGCCCTGGTGGCCCAGTGGGCGTTGAGGTGGCCAAGGTAGAGGTCTCTCGCCTGCAGGACGATGCACAGTCCGTGGGCTCCATGCGCTCACGCCAAAACGTCATGGTGCGCCCCGAAGTGGCTGGGCGCATCATGAGCCTGGGCTTTACCGATGGGGGCCGCGTACGCAAGGGCGACGTGATTGTGCAGCTGGACGACGTGCTGCAACGCGCCGAGGTGCGCCAGGCCGATGCGCAGGTGTCGATCTCGCGCGCCAACCTCAAACGCAACCAGGATCTGGTGGCGCAAAGCTTTATCGCCCAGCGGGTGGTGGACGAAAGCGCGGCCAACCTGCTGGTGGTCGAGGCGCAACTGGCCCTGGCCTGCGCCCGGCTGGACCGCATGCGCGTGACGGCACCGTTTGATGGCACGGCGGGCATTCGCAACATTAACGTGGGCGACTACGTGAAAGATGGCGCCGATCTGGTCAACATTGAAGACCTGTCGTCGATGTATGTGGACTTTAAATTGCCTGAGCGTTTTCAGGGCAAGCTGCGCAAAGGCCAGCCGGTAGAGATGGAGCTCGATGCCATGCCTGGGCGTAAATTCAAAGCCCGGATCGAAGCGATTGACCCCAACATTGATGCCAATGGCCGCTCCATCTCGGTGCGCGCAGTCATGCCCAACACCGCTGGTGAGTCGGCGCGTCCGGCGGGGGCTGGTGGAGCAGCCGCAGGATCGGGCTCCGCTACCAAACCGATGGCAGCGGTCCGATCCGGCCAACGCTCCACTGGCAGGCCTGAGGCCAGCGGTGTGGCGGGACCAGTGTCCCGTCCCGCGGCTGCGGGTGCAGATGCCGTAGCCGGTGCGTGTGCGCCCTATACCAACAGTGTGTTGACAGCCAGACGCCAGGGCGCAGGTGGCGGGCTCAGTGCGGATGCAGTCAATCCGCAAGCCAATGCTGCGCCAGGTGGCACGGGAGGTGCGGGCAATGGCCCGTTGCGCCCCGGCATGTTTGCCCGCGTCACCACCGTGTTTAACGTCAACGACGCATCGCTCACCGTGCCTGAAGAGGCCATCGTTCCGCAAGGCGGTCGCCAGTTTGTGATCAAAGTGGTGGAGCAGACCGAAGAGCAATTCAAGGCGCTGGCCGAAGCGGCTAAAAAAGCGGCGGCTGCGGCTGCCCCGGTAGCAGGAACCTCGGCCGCGGGCGGCGCTCCCGGGGCAGGCGGCACCGCGCCTGCGCCGCAGGCTCCTGTGTTTGTCAACGGTGTACGTTTGGTATCCCAGCGGACCGAGGTCAAAATAGGCGTCCGCCGCCCAGGCAGGGTGGAGATTTTGGAAGGCGTGAAAGACGGTGACACCGTAGTGGTTGCAGGTCAGCAGCGCTTGCAGCGCGATGCGTCTGCGGTCAGAATCATCGAGTTGGGTCGCCCAGGGGGCGCTCGATCTGGCGGTGGGCAGGGAGCACAAGGCCAGATGCCCGCAGCGCCTGGCGCATCCGCTGCCCAATAGTCTCCCACGAGCCAGCTGCACCGCTGTCACCGATTTACATTAGCCCATACCCAAGGAGCACCCCATGCAACTGCCAGAGGTATCCATTCGCCGTCCCGTGTTTGCCACGGTGCTCTCGCTGCTGATTCTGTTGATTGGCTACGTCTCGTTTACCAAACTGTCGGTGCGCGAGTACCCCAAGATTGACGAGCCTACGGTCACCGTCGAAACCCGCTACCTGGGTGCCTCCAGCGAAGTGGTGGAAAGCCAGGTCACCAAGGTATTGGAAGACTCGTTGGCCGGCATTGAAGGGGTGGACATCATCACCTCCATCTCGCGCCAGGAGCAAAGCCAGATCACGGTGCGCTTTGTGCTCTCGCGCGATGCCGACAGCGCTGCTGCCGACGTGCGCGACAAGGTCAGCCGGGTGCGCCTGCGCCTGCCCGCCACCGGCATTGACGAACCGGTGATTGCCAAGGTGGAGGCCGATGCCTTCCCCGTGATTTGGTTGGCTTTCAGCTCGGACACTTTAAACGTGCTGCAACTGTCCGACATGGCCAACCGCCTGGCCAAACCCATGCTGCAAACTGCCCCCGGTGCCGCCGACGTGCGGGTGTTTGGCGAGCGCAAATACTCCATGCGCATCTGGCTGGACCCCGACAAACTGGCTGCCTACAAACTCACCACGCAGGATGTGGAGGACGCACTGCGCCGCTCCAACGTCGAAGTGCCCGCCGGCCGCATTGAGAGCAAACAGCGTGAGTTCAACGTCACTAGCGCGACCGACTTGCAGCGTCCAGCCGAGTTTGCTGCTATCCAAATCAAAAACGTCAACGGCCTGCCGGTGCGCATTGGTGACGTGGCGCAGATCCGCCAGGGCCCCGCCGCCGAGCGCACCTCTACCCGGCTGAACGGGCGCAACGCCATCACGCTGGGCGTGATCCGCAATGCCACCGCCAACCCACTGGATCTGTCCGCCGCCGTGCGCGCCATGCTGCCCAAGATCAAGGAAAACATGCCCGCTGGCACCGAGATTGAGGTGGCCAACGACAACTCGGTGTTTATTGACCGCTCCATCAAGGCCGTGTTTGCAACCATCCTGGAGGCCGTGGTGCTGGTGGCGCTGGTGATCTTTGTCTTTTTGCGTACTTTCCGTGCGTCCATCATTCCCCTGGTCACCATACCGGTGTCCTTGATTGGCACCTTCGCCCTGATGGCGCTGTTTGGCTTCACTATCAACACGCTGACCTTGCTGGCCTTGGTGCTGGCCATTGGCCTGGTGGTGGACGATGCGATTGTGGTGCTGGAGAACATTTACCGGCACATTGAAGAAGGCAAAAAGCCGCTGGACGCGGCCATCATTGGGGCCAAGGAAATTGGTTTTGCCGTGGTGGCGATGACGCTGACTTTGGCGGCGGTGTATGCGCCCCTGGCCTTTGCACCGGGCCGCACCGGGCGGCTGTTTACCGAGTTTGCGCTGGCCCTGGCGGGCTCGGTGGTGGTGTCGGGCTTTGTGGCCCTCACTCTCTCGCCCATGATGTGCTCCAAGCTGCTGCGGCACAACCCCAACCCCTGGTTTTTTGACCGCTGGATTGAAAGCGGCCTGAACGCGCTGACGCGCGGCTACAGCAAGCTTTTGGGCTGGAGCCTCAAAGCACGCTGGCTGGTGGTGCTGGTGATGGTGGGCTCGGGTGTGGGCACCTGGGCCTTGCTGCAAGACATCAAACGCGAACTGGCCCCCATGGAGGACCGGGGGGTGATTCTCACGGTGATCAACGGCCCCGACGGTGCCACGCTGGACTACACCTCCAAATACGCCGAAGCCATCGAGCGCATTGGCATGCAGTACAAGGAGTTTGACCGCATCTTCACTGTGGCGGGCAACCCCACGGTAGCGCAGGGCAACGTGTTTTACCGCGCCGTACCCTGGGAAGAGCGCACTAAAAAGACCTATGAGATGGCGCGAGAAATGTCGGGCCGTATCAGCGGCCTGCCTGGCGTGACGGCCTTCCCCATCACGCCGCCCTCCTTGGGCCAGGCCTTTCGCGAGCGGCCGATCAACTACGTGATCGTCACCTCCGACAGCTACCAGAACCTGAGCCAGGTGGTACGCAGCTTCCAGGATGAGCTGGCCAAAAACCCCGGCTTTGTGCAGGTAGACACCGACCTGCGCCTGAACAAACCCGAGATCAAAATGGAGGTGGACCGCGAGCGCGCCGCCGACATGGGCGTGAGCGTCGAGGCCGTGGCCCGTGCGGTGGAGACCATGCTGGGCGGCAGGGCCGTGACGCGCTACAAGCGCGAGGGCGAGCAGTACGACGTGATCGTGCAGACCGGCACCACCGAGCGCGATACGCCCGACGATATTGAAAAGATTTTTGTGCGTGGCCGCAACGAGGCGATGATTCCGCTGTCGTCGCTGGTCAAGCTGCGTGAGATCGTGGTGCCGCGCGAACTCAACCACTTTGGCCAGCGCCGCTCTGCCTCCATCACCGCCAATCTGTCGCCCGACTATTCGCTGGGCAAGGCGCTGGAGTTTATGGATGCCACCGCACAAAAGGTGCTCAAGCCCGGCTACGCGACCGACCTGAACGGTCAAAGCCGCGAGTTTAAAAAGTCCTCCGGCTCGCTGGCCATTGTGTTTGCCATGGCTCTGTTGTTCATCTTTTTGGTGCTGGCCGCACAGTTTGAAAGTTTTGTTGACCCCTTTGTCATCATGCTCAGCGTGCCGCTGTCGATGGTGGGCGCGCTGGCGGCCTTGCAGTGGAGCGGGGGTACGCTCAATGTATTTAGCCAAATCGGCCTGATCACCTTGGTGGGCCTGATTACGAAACACGGCATCTTGATCGTGGAGTTTGCCAACAAACTGCGTGAGGGGGGTATGTCCACCTGGGATGCCATCCAGAAATCCGCCTCCCAACGCCTGCGCCCGATTTTGATGACCACCGGCGCCATGGTGCTGGGTGCGCTGCCCCTGGCGCTGGCCACCGGCGCAGGGGCCGAGAGCCGCCAGCAAATTGGCTGGGTGATTGTGGGCGGCATGTCGCTGGGCACCCTGCTCACCATCTTTGTAGTGCCCACCATGTACACCCTGCTGGCACGCAAGAAGGCGCCGGGGGCCATCAAGACGGCGCTTGCGGATGCGCATGCACCGGCTGCGCCGCATGGGGCTGCGCCGCATGGAGCCGCGCCCGTGTTGGTCCCGGCAGCGGCTGTAGTGGCCAGCTTGGCACCGGTGTTAAGCCAGGCTGAGGTGCTGGTCAAGTAAACCAGACGCTATACTTACAATAGCAGCTTATGTCCATACGACAAGGACTACGAAGTAATTTGGCACATAAATCAGGCGTTGAACAGCTCCAGCAGCCGGTCCAGCCCGCCGCTGTTAATCGCCACCATCGCCTGCTCGCGCACCTTGGGTTTGGCATGGTAGGCCACGGACAGGCCAGCTACGCCCATCATGGGCAAGTCATTGGCGCCGTCACCCACCGCAATGGCCTGTGCGGGCGCTATGCCCAGCTGGGCGCAGGTGGCCAGCAGCATCCTGCGCTTTTCCTCGCCGTCGCAAATGTCGCCCCAGGGCTGGTTCACCATCCGGCCGGTCAGTTTTCCGGCCGCTACCTCCAGCACGTTGGAGCGGGAAAAGTCGATCTGTAGCCGCTCCTTGATGCGGTCGGTAAAAAAGGTAAACCCGCCCGACACCAGCAGCAGCTTCATGCCAGCCGCCTTGTAGGCCTGCGTGAGCTGCTCTGCTCCTGGGTTGAGCCGCATGCGCTGGATCAGCACCTCTTGCATAGCGCTCACCGGCACCCCCGCCAGCAAAGCCACGCGGCGGCGCAGGCTGTCTTTGTAGTCGGCAATCTCGCCGCGCATGGCCGCCTCGGTAATGGCGGCCACCTCGGCTTTGCGGCCAGCGGCATCGGCAATTTCGTCCACGCATTCGATATTGATCAGGGTGGAGTCCATGTCAAACGCAGCCAGCTTGAAGTGGCTGAGCTTTAAAGGCGGCGTGATGCCTTGAATGACGAGGCCGGGGGAGAATTCGGTGGAGGGCATGTGAGGGGTACTGACGCTTGCTTTGCTTTGGAGGGGCGATAACTGCTATGCATTAAATAGCTGCTTACGCTATATTTTATTGGGCTAGAGGCGTATTTGTTATAAATAAATGCGTTTTACAAGTTGGCGGCGGCGGGCTTCAACCAGTTCTCTGGCCGCAGGCTGTTCCACCCGTGTGAATTCGGCTTCATTATCTGTCACCACCGCGCCGCCTGACACCAAGGCGCTGCGCGGCTTGCGAACGGCTGTATGGGCCAAGCGTTTGGCCTGTATTTGCGCTGCACCATTATTTGCCATAAAATAGAATTTATCCAGTGTTTTGGAGATTAATCATGTTACAAATGAAAATGTCGGATGGTGGTCGGGTTGTCATGCCTGCCGAAATACGCCAAGCCTTGGGGCTAAAGGAGGGGGATGCCGTATTGTGGTCACTGGTGGATGGGGAGGCGCGGGTGACCTCGCGGGCGCAGCGCATACGCCAGGCGCAGGCGCTGGTGCGCAAGCATGTGCCTGCGGGGGTGTCGTTGGCGGACGAGCTGATAGCCGAGCGCAGGCAGGAGGCGGCGCATGGCTAAGGCGGCTGCAAGCACTGGCGCCAAATCGAATGAAAAGGCTGGTGCGGTGGTGCTGGACGCGTCGGCCTTGCTGGCGTTGTTTAACGACGAACCGGGAGCTGACGCTGTGATGCAGGCGCTGACGCTGCCGTGCCTGCTGAGTGCGGCCAATCACACCGAGGTTTTAACGAAGCTGCTGGACAAAGGCCTGAGCCAAGAGGATGCAGCCACGGTGATGACATCGGTGGAGCTGCGCATAGTGGCTTTTGACGCTGCGCAGTCTGCGGACGCGGCCTGGCTGCGCACAGCTACGCGCAAAGTAGGCCTGTCACTGGGTGACCGCGCTTGCCTGGCGCTGGCGCGCGCCGAGGGTGCAGCGGTGCTGACAGCGGATAAGCCCTGGCTGGACATTGCACTGGCTGTGGGCTTGAAAGTGCAGTGTATTCGGTGATTTTTCGGTCTGTAGTGCGCTATTGTTATGGTAGCTACTTACGCTGTATTCTATTGGTTTAGCGGCCTATTTTATGCTTATTCTTGGGCTTTAAGCCCCGCTGGCGAGGCTGGTAGGCAGTTTTCTACCCGCAAGCCAGGAACGCGGCTGAACTTGGCCTCTTTATCAGTGAGCAATGTGCAGCTAGCAGGTAATTGGGTGTCATACAACGATGTCGTCCATCGGCAAAAGGCCTTCGTATACAACTTTTGTGAAGCACAGGTAAACGCTTGCAATAGCCTGCATGGGTGGGTGCCAAAGGGTCAACGTGCCAACCTGGGGGAGCGTTGTGGTGGTAGTCGGACTGCAACTGCTGGTTTTTAGCAACGCAATCCCCGGCGCTTTGGAGTAATCACCATGCGTGTTATCAAATCGGTTATCGGTGGCTTGTTGCTCAGTGGTACGCTGTTGCTGACGGCATGCGGCGGCGGGGTGGACGTGGGTGTTGGCATAGCCGGTGGCAACGGTGCGATCGGCGTGAATGTGCAGGTGCCCTTTGCACAGTTTGAGGAATTTGACCTGATCATGCTGGCCAATGGCCGCCAGGTGCCCGGTGTGCAGGTGTACCCCGGTGAAGCGCAAACCGTCTTCCTGCCCGTGGGCCAGACCTTTTTGATCGACTCCAACGGCCCGGTGACCTGGCAAGTGCAGGTGGCGGGTAGCGCCATCGTGGGTGTTGGCAATACCATCAGCTACGGCGGCGCAACCGTCAGCGAGACGCTGCGTACCAACCTGCAAATCGGGGGCAGCACTTTTGCATCCGGCCTGTTGGTATCGCAGGTGCCTATCACTTACATCGCTACGTCGGTGTACCACCCTGAGCAAGTGGCGTACATCACGATCGTGCTGACCAATTGAACCGTTATCCCTTCCTCTAAAAAGCGCAGTGAATCTGCGCTTTTTTTCTTTGCCCTACACAGGTAGTGCCAGCGATTCTTTCACCGGTTGCCCCAAGCTCTTCAATACATCGCGCACCATCTGCGCCCGCGCCTTGGCGTCTGGCAGCTCGCGTTCGATGCGCAGCTTGTCGTTACCCGCCAGCTTGATGTGTTTGTTCTTCTGGATCAAATGCAGGATGGCCAGGCTGTCGATGGGCGGGTCTTTTTTGAAGCTGATGTTGATCAGGCTGGGGGCGGCATCGACCTTGACGACACCGTAGGGTTTGGCAATCACTCTTAATCTATGCACGTCGATAAGCGTTTGCGCCTGCGGGGGCAGTTTGCCAAAACGGTCGACAATTTCTTCCAGCAGGGTGTCGATCTGGTCGGTCGTCTTGGCAGTGGCGAGCTTTTTGTAGAACGAGAGGCGCAGGTGCACGTCGCCGCAATAGTCGCTGGGCAGCAGGGCCGGGGCGTGCAGGTTGATCTCGGTGGTGGCGTGCAGGGGGGCCAGCAGGTCGGGCTCTTTGCCGGCTTTGAGGGCGCTGACGGCTTCGGCCAGCATTTCGTTGTACAGCTGAAAACCCACTTCCAGCATGTTGCCGCTCTGGTTCTCGCCCAGCACCTCGCCCGCACCGCGTATCTCCAAATCGTGCATGGCCAAATAAAATCCGCTGCCCAGCTCTTCCATTTGCTGGATGGCTTCGAGCCGCTGCTGGGCGTGCTTGGTCAGGCCCTCAATATCGGGCACCATCAGGTAGGCGTAGGCCTGGTGGTGGCTGCGGCCCACGCGGCCACGTAGCTGGTGCAACTGCGCCAGGCCAAACTTGTCGGCGCGGCTCATCACGATGGTGTTGGCCGTGGGCACGTCAATGCCGGTCTCGATGATGGTGGAGCACAGCAGCACGTTAAAGCGTTGGGCGATGAAGTCTTTCATCACTTTTTCCAACTGGCGCTCGGGCATCTGGCCGTGGGCCACGGCAATGCGGGCCTCGGGCAAAATTTCTTCCAGCCGGGCGCGGCGGTTTTCAATGGTCTCTACTTCGTTGTGCAAAAAGTAGACTTGGCCGCCACGTTTTAATTCTCTGCAGCACGGCCTCGCGGATCACACCCTTGCCTTCGGTGCGGACAAAGGTTTTGATGGCTAATCGTCTTTGTGGCGCGGTAGCGATCACGCTCAAATCACGCAGACCTTCCAGCGCCATGCCCATGGTGCGGGGGATGGGCGTGGCCGTGAGCGTGAGCACATCCACCTCGGCGCGCATGGCCTTCATGGCTTCTTTGTGGCGCACGCCAAAGCGGTGCTCTTCGTCGATGATCAGCAGGCCTAAGTCTTTGTATTTGACGGTGTTACTGAGCAGCTTGTGCGTCCCCACCACGATGTCTACGCTGCCATCGGCCAGGCCTTTGACCGCGGCGGTGATCTCTTTGGCGCTGCGAAAGCGGCTCATCTCCATCACCTTCACCGGCCATTTGCTGAAGCGGTCCGTCAGCGTGGCAAAGTGCTGCTCGGCCAGCAGGGTGGTGGGGGCAAGGATGGCGACTTGCTTGCCACCCGTGACGGCGATGAAGGCGGCGCGCAAGGCGACCTCGGTTTTGCCAAAGCCCACGTCGCCGCAAATCAGCCGGTCCATCGGCTGGGGGCTGACCATGTCCTGGATGGTGGCGTGGATGGCGGCGCGCTGGTCGCCGGTTTCCTCAAAGCCAAAGTCGTTGGCAAACTTCTCGTAGTCACTGGCTGAAAAGCGGAACGAATGGCCGGTGCGGGCTGCGCGCCGTGCATAGATGTTCAACAGCTCTGCCGCGCTGTCGCGCACCTGCTCGGCGGCGCGGCGTTTGGCTTTGTCCCATTGGCCGCTGCCCAAGCGGTGCAGGGGCGCTTCGTCGGCAGATACGCCGGTGTAGCGGCTGATCAGGTGCAACTGGCTGACGGGCACATACAGCTTGGCATCGTCAGCGTACTCCAGCAGCAAAAACTCTTGCAGCGCCACCGTGCCGTCGGGCATTTTTTGCCCCACGTCCATATTCATCAGGCCCCGGTAGCGGCCAATGCCGTGCTGGCTGTGCACCACCGGGTCGCCCACCTTGAGCTCGCTCAGGTCTTTGATCAGCGACTCGACGTCGGTGACTTGCTCCTGCTTTTTTCGACGCCGTGCGCCACCGCTGGTGGCAAACAACTCGGTCTCGGTGACGAAGTCAATCCCGCCCTCAGTCCACGCAAATCCCGCCGCCAACGCGGCGGTGGCAATCCCCAGCTTTTCGTCGCTGGCCTGGAACTCGGCCAACGATTCAAACGAGGGCGGCAGCACATGGCTGGCACGCAAAAAGTCCAGCAGGCTCTCGCGGCGGCCATCGCTTTCTGTCAGTAACAACACACGATGCTGGGTGCCTACCAAATGCGATTTGAGGAGAGAGAGGGGTTCCTCCATGCCACGCTGGGCGGCCAGGGCGGGCAGCAGCTCGAATTCGGCGTAGTCGCTGGGCAGCGTGTGGGCCTGGGTGGACAGCGTATCGCCATCCTCGTTGCTAAGCGCACTGGAGCGTATCGCCAACTGCCGAAACCCCTTGGCAATCCCATAAAACTGCTCCGTCGACAAAAACAGCGCCTCAGGCGGCAGCACCGGCCGCTCGGGGTCGCCCTGCGCCAGGCGAAAGCGCTCTTTGCTGTCTTGTGAAAAATGCGCAAAGGCACTCTCCAGATCGCCGTGCAGCACGATGGTGGCCTCATCGCCCAGATAGTCAAACACGGTGGCCGTGTCGTCAAAAAACAGCGGCAGGTAATACTCGATGCCCGAGGTGGCCACGCCGTTGCCGATGTCTTTGTACATGCGGCTCTTGGTCGGGTCGCCCTCCAGCAGCTCGCGCCAGCGGCTGCGAAACTTGGCACGCGCCGGGTCGTCCATGGGGAATTCGCGGCCCGGTAGCAGGCGCACCTCGGGCACGGGGTACAGAGAGCGCTGGCTGTCCGGGTCAAATGTGCGGATGCTGTCCACCTCGTCGTCAAACAAATCCACCCGGTAGGGCACCAGGCTGCCCATCGGGAACAGATCAATCAGCCCGCCGCGCACGGCGTATTCACCGGGGCTGACGACTTGCGTCACATGGTTGTAGCCCGCCAGGGTGAGCTGGGATTTGAACTTGGCTTCGTCGAGCTTTTGCTTCACCTTGAAGTGGAACGTATAGCCCGCCAAAAAGCTCGGCGGTGCCAGGCGGTACAGCGCCGTGGTGGCGGGGATCAAAACGACATCGGCCGTGTCTTTGGCTTGCGGATTGGTGGCGCGGCTGTGGAGGCGCCACAGCGTGGCCAGCCGCTCACTGATCAGATCCTGGTGCGGCGAGAAGGTGTCGTAGGGCAGGGTCTCCCAGTCGGGGAACATCACGGTTTGCAGGTCGGGCGCAAAAAAGGCCAGCTCGTCCACGATGCGCTGCGCGTCTACCGTGTCGGCCGTAACGATGGCGGTGATGCGGCCTGCGGCTTTTTCCTGCGTGGCAAATTCGGCCAATAACAAGGAATCGGCAGAGCTGATGGGGCGGGGCAGGGTATAGCGCTTGCCGGGGGAGAGCTTGGGGTAATCCACAGAGTGCGTACTGGTTTTGGAGCAGAAAATACAAAACACCCCAAAGCCGTTGCAGTGGGGTGTGAGGCCTTATTTTAAACCCGCTAAAGTCCGTCAAACCCGCTTAAGATAGCCTACATAACGATAGCGCCCCTATGTCCACCAACGCCCAATTTTTCGCCCTCATCCCCTGCGGTGGCTCCGGTAGCCGGGCGGGCACCTCTTTGCCCAAGCAGTACCAGCCCATCGCCGGGCAGCCCATGGTGGCGCACACACTGGCTGCGTTTGCTGCTGTGCCGCGCATCAGCGAGGCCCTGTGCGTGATCGCCCCGGACGACACCCTGTTTGCCCAGCACGTCGGCTCCACCCACTGGGTAGCGCCCTGCGCCAGCGACACGCGGGCCAAAACCGTGCTCAATGGCCTCCAAGCCATGCTCTCCCAAGGCGCGCAGCCGAGCGACTGGGTACTGGTGCACGACGCAGCCCGTTGCCTGGTCACCCCTGCGCAGATCAACGCCTTGATCGATGCCTGCCAGCACGACCCCGTAGGCGGCCTCTTGGCACTGCCCCTGCCCGACACGCTGAAAACCGCGCTCAATGGCCATGTGGCCAGCACGGTGAGCCGGGCCGACAAGTGGCTGGCCCATACGCCGCAGATGTTTCGCATTGGGGCGCTTACGCAGGCGCTAGAACAGTCTTTTGCCAGCGCGACCGACGAGTCCAGCGCCATGGAGGCGCTGGGCCACAGTCCAAAATTAGTGCACAGTAGCGCGCAAAACTTCAAGGTCACCTATCCTGAAGATTTTTCCCTGGCCGAGGCGATTTTGCTCAGCCGAAAGAAGGCGGCATGACCGCAGCCAAAACCACGCCTTTCCGAATCGGTGAAGGCTGGGACACCCACGCCCTGGTGCCTGGCCGCCAGCTCATCATCGGCGGTGTACACATCCCGTTTGACAAGGGCCTGCTCGGCCACTCGGATGCCGACGTGCTGCTGCACGCCATTACCGACGCACTGTTGGGCGCAGCAGCGCTGGGCGACATAGGAAGGCACTTCCCGGACACCGATGCGCAGTTCAAAGGCGCAGACTCCATCGTGCTGCTGCAAGAGGCCGCCAGGCGCGTGCGCGGCGCAGGCTACGAGATTGGCAATATCGACAGCACCGTGATGGCCCAAGCGCCCAAGCTGGCGGCGCACATCCCAGCCATGTGCGAGCGCATTGCAGCGGCATTGGGTGTGGATCTACCGCAAGTGAATGTGAAGGCCAAGACGGCAGAGAAGTTGGGGCCGGTGGGGGAGGGCTTGAGTATCGAAGCGCGCGCTTCAGTGCTATTAATTAAATAGCTGTTTGCGTCCACAGCACAAGGACTACCGGCCTGTTTTATCTATTTTTTGTGGCGAATGCGGCCGGTCGACAGCGTGAGCCAAACGCTGGCTCGGCCATGGGGCCAAGGATGCGATTGCACGACTTTACTGGTTGACGTGCAAAGCCTAATTGAAATTTTTCGAGTCCTTGGGCCCTCTGGCCCTGTGCAGCTTGATATGGGCGGCCAAGCCGCCAGAGGCGGTGTTGGCAATGGCGAAGATGCCGCCCATGCGTTGCACGGTTTTGTCCACAATGGCCAAGCCCAGGCCCGCGCCCGTGGCGGCCGTGCGGGCCGCATCACCGCGAAAGAAGGGTTGGGTGAGCTGTTTCAGGGTATCTTCGCTCACGCCTACGCCATGGTCGCGCACCTTGACCATCACCCATTCGTCTTTCACCCGCACCACCACGTCCAGCCGCGTGACATCGGTACCCGGTGTTTTGCCGTATTTGCGGGCGTTTTCTATCAGGTTGGCAAACACGCGGTTGAGCTCAACTTCGTCGGCCTGCACAAAGATGTCGCCCTCCAGATCCAGCTTGATCTTCATGTCCCCTGCGTCATGCACGGCAAACAAACTCGCTTCGAGTACATCGTTCAGGCTCACGGGCTGCAGCAGGGCTTGGTCGGGGCGGGCGTAGTCCAGAAACTTGTCGATGATGCCGTCCAGCTGCTCGATGTCGTTGACCATGTGGGTGCGGGCAGTCTGATCGGCTACGCTCATCTCGGTTTCCAGGCGCAGGCGTGCCAGCGGGGTGCGCAGGTCGTGCGAGATGCCGGCCAGCATGACGGCGCGGTCCTGCTCTATTTTTGAGAGCTGCTGGGCCATGCGGTTAAAGCCTTTGTTGACCTCGCGGATCTCGCTGGTGACGGCGCGCTCGTCCAGGCGGCTGGCATCAAAGTCGCCGTCGCGCACGCGGTTGGCGGCAAAACTGAGGGCCTTGAGTGGGCGGTTGATCAACCGGGCAATCAGTGCTGCGCCTGCCAAAGACAGGGCGGCGGCGATCAACAGCCAGACCAGCCAGGTTTTACCTGCCACCGGCATAATGCGCGATAAATCGGTGAGCAGCCAATATGCATCGCCTTCGATATCAAAGGCAACCCACAGGCCCGGCTCGCCATTGACCTCGCGCGCAAGCAGGGTGTCCTTGCCCAGGCGGGTGCGCAGCTCGCTGGTGACCATGCCAGTTTGTGAGCCCGCGTCAAAGCCCCTCACTTTATCGGTAATTTCGCGCGGCAGCACGCGCACGCCTTCCAGCTCGGCCAGCTGTTTGATCAGGGACACGCGGGCAATGGCATCGGCATGCACCAATGCGGCGCGGCTGAGGTTGACCAGGGAGGCGATTTGCTGGGCACTTTGCGACGCATGCGGCTCGCTTTCGATAACCCTGAAGGTTTGCAACCACGCCACCACACTGCCCAGAAGCAGTAGCGCAAGCAGAAAGAAAGTGCGCCAGAACAGGCTAAAACGCACCCGCTTGAACAATGCCCGGCGCGCCTCCAGCGGGGCGGGCATGGTTTCAAGTGGTGCGGGACTGGTGATATCGACGGTCATGGCCTATGCCATGTTAGCCGATCAGCTTTTGCCATCGGGTACAAACACGTAGCCTACACCCCACACGGTTTGGATGTAGCGGGGTGAGGCGACATCGGCCTCAACCATTTTGCGCAGGCGTGAGACCTGCACATCCAGGCTGCGGTCAAAGGGCTCAAATTCGCGACCCCGCGCCAGTTGCGCCAGTTTTTCGCGCGACAGTGGTTGGCGCGGATGGCGTACCAAAGCCTTGAGCATGGCAAATTCACCCGTGGTGAGCGGCATTTCTTCGCCGTTTTTCTTCAGGGTACGCTGGCCCAGATCAAAGTCAAACGGGCCGAAGGTGACGTTCTCGCTCTCGGTAGACGGCGCACCGGGTGACTCGTGGGCCGGACGGCGGCGCAGTACGGCGTGTACCCGTGCCAGCAGCTCGCGCGGGTTAAACGGCTTGCCCAGATAGTCGTCTGCACCGACTTCCAGACCGACAATGCGGTCGACATCCTCGCCCTTGGCGGTGAGCATGATGATGGGGGTGCGGTCTCCGGCGGCGCGCAGGCGGCGGCAGATCGACAGGCCATCTTCACCGGGCATCATCAGATCCAGGATGATCAGGTCAATCGGGTCGCGCATCATGGTGCGGCTCAATGCCTTGCCGTCTTCGGCGACGATGACCTCAAACCCTTCCTGGGCCAGGTAGCGGCGTAGCAGGTCACGGATACGGGCATCATCATCGACCACTAAAACGCGGTCAGCTTGTTTTGCAACTTGTGTCATAAAGTACCTCACTCTAAATATGTAACAGACCCGTTTTTAACTGATAAATCACAAAATTCCCATAAAAATCAGCAACTTAGGACACTCTGTTACATATTTTTCAGGATCAAGCATAGTCTTGACCGAGTGGATGTGTTCCCATTGCCAACATTTAGCGTTATGGGTGAGCGGTGTAGTGCAGGCAGGTCGCCCCAGTGGGTTCTACACGGGGCATTGCGATCAAATTTTAGCTAGGATGGCCGATATGAACAGTGTTATTTCTGGTTGGTTAAAGTGCTTGCGTTCAGATCCCGCGCGGGTGAGTCATGCCGTTGCAGGGCTGCTGGGGACTGCGCTGCTGGCACCGGCGCTTCTGTGTGTGCCTGCGATGGCCCAGCAGCCGGGTAGCGTCGACTCACCCCAGCCCGATCAGCGCCGTGTGGATCTGCGCACTACCGTGCGACAGCCTGCGCAAGTCGACCACCCGCGACGGCTCAATCCACAAGAACGTGCGGAGCTGCGCAAGCAGCTTGCGCGCGAGCTGCGCGCCCAGGCTGCGACCAGTACCCTGCGCTAAACTGGCCGCAGGTCTGTGCCACTGACGGCTGGGGCTGCAAGCGCCGGGCCGCAGACGTGGTAATCTTGGATCCCTTGACTTCAACTAAACTTCGGCATGCAATACACTATAAAAACAATAGCTGCTTGTGTCCTATTGATAGGGACTAGCGCTACATTCGCTCAAAATAATCGCATGGAATCACCACAAAACGTCGTCTCCCTCCAGTCCAGTGGTACGGTCGAGGCACCGCAGGACCTGTTGATGATCTCCATGAACACCACCAAAGACGGCGCTGACTCAGCGGTAGTGCAAAGCCAGCTCAAAACCGCTTTGGACGCTGCCTTGGCCGAGGCTAAAAAAACCGCACAACCCGGCCAGCTGGATGTGCGCACGGGCGCATTCAGCCTGTACCCACGCTATGGCCGTGACGGCAAAATCAATGGCTGGCAAGGCAGCACCGAGCTGGTGCTGGAGGGCCGCGATTTTGCACGCATCAGCGCGACCGCAGGCAAGATCAACACGCTCACATTGGGCCAGGTCAGCTTTGGCCTGTCGCGAGAGGCCCGCGCCAAAGTGGAGGGCGAGGCGCAGGCGCAGGCCATTGAGCGTTTTAAAACCAAGGCCAGCGAGATCAGCAAAAACTTTGGCTTTGGTGGCTATAGCATCCGCGAGGTGAATGTCAACGCCAACGACCAGGGCTTTGCACCACGCGGTCGCATGGAGATGATGCAGGCCAAAACCATGTCGGCTGATGCCCCGGTGCCTGTCGAAGCAGGTCGCAGTACGGTGGTGGTGACTGTGAATGGTTCGGTCCAGATGAAGTGATGCGACCGTGAGGCCGTCTGTGCAAAGGTCATCACCGCGCCAGACTCGCCAGCTATTTGTGGCGCACTTGCCTTTGTGCGGACGACAGGCTAGCATGGAGCTGCAGGGGGTAAATGCCGTCAATGCGGCCAAATTCATTGTGCAGGAGCCAATATGCCACAACTGATTGCATCCGTAGATGGCGTGCAGGTGCACCACGTGTACCTGCACATGGATCGCACCACGCTGGGCCGCAAGCCGCATAACCATATTGTGTTGGCTGACCAGGCCATCAGTGGTGAACACTGTGCGTTTGAGCTCAGTGGCTTGTCGGCTGTGTATGTGGAGGACTTGGGCAGCACCAATGGCACCTACATCAATGGCAAGATGGTGCGCAGGCATCTGCTGCACGATGGGGATGTGATTACCCTGGGCAAGTACAAGATTCTGTACCGCAGCGCCAATGAGCTGACCGACGAGGCCCAGACGGCGGCGATGCCACTGGAGGTGGAGGGCCATCCCAAGCCCAGCCCGGAGCTGCACGCCAGCTTGACGGTGTTGTCGGGCTCGTCTGCGGGGCTGAGCATCCCGGTGGTGAAAGCGGTGGCTACCTTTGGAAAACCGGGTGTGGCGATGGTGGCCATTGCGCACCGCCGCCACGGTTTTTATATCTCTTGTATGGAGGCCAGAGAGGTGCCCAGGCTCAATGGACAACCCATCACCGACGACCCGGTGCTGTTGCAAAACCGCGATGTGCTCGAACTGGCGGGCACGGCGATGGAGTTTTGCCTGCGCTAGCGTGCACGGGGCTGCGTGCGCGCCATCAGCGCACAGTTGGCCATTCAGTTAAAAAAGCTTTTCAGCTTGTCGGTCCACGAGTCTTCGTTCGGTGAATGCTTGGCACCGCCCTTGCGCACCGACTCGTCAAACTCCTTGAGCAGCTTGCGCTGGTGCTCGGTGAGCTTGACCGGGGTTTCTATCGCCACGTGGCAGTACAGATCGCCCGGGTAGCTGCTGCGCACACCCTTGATGCCTTTGCCGCGCAGGCGGAAGGTTTTGCCGTGCTGGGTGCCGTCGGGAATGTCGATACCCGCCTTGCCCGCCAGGGTGGGTACTTCAATCTCGCCGCCCAGGGCGGCGGTAGAGAAACTGACCGGTACCGAGCAGTGCAGATCGTCGCCATCGCGTTCAAAAATCTCGTGCTTCTTTAAACGAATTTCAATGTACAAGTCGCCTGCCGGGCCGCCATTGGTGCCCGGCTCGCCGTTGCCGGTGCTGCGGATGCGCATGCCATCGTCAATGCCTGCGGGGATTTTGACTTCCAGGGTTTTGTTGTTCTTGGTTTTGCCCACGCCGTGGCAGGCCACGCAGGGTTCGGGAATGATCTTGCCGGTGCCCCGGCACTGCGGGCAGGTTTGCTGCACGCTGAAAAAGCCCTGGCGCATCTGCACCTGGCCATGGCCATGGCAGGTGGTGCAGGTGATGGCCTTGGTGCCGGGCTTGGCGCCGTTGCCCTTGCAGGTGGTGCACTCGTCCCAGCTAGGGATGCGGATTTGCGCGTCCTTGCCGTTGGCAGCTTCTTCCAGCGTGATTTCCATGGCGTAGCTCAGGTCACCGCCCCGGTACACCTGCCTGCCGCCTTGCTGCCTGCCGCGCCCGCCACCAAAAGCCTCGCCAAAAATATCGCCAAAGGCCTCGGCAAAGCCGCCAAAGCCTTCGGCTCCGTGGCCGCCACCGCCGCGATTGGGGTCGACGCCGGCATGGCCGTACTGGTCATAGGCGGCGCGCTTTTGCCCGTCCGACAGCATCTCGTAGGCCTCTTTGGCCTCTTTGAATTTATCTTCTGCGCCCTTGCCGGTATCACCCTGGTTGCGATCGGGGTGGTGCTTCATCGCCAGCTTGCGATAGGCTTTTTTGATCTCTTCGTCAGAGGCGTTTTTGGGTACACCCAGAGTTTCGTAGTAGTCGCGTTTTTTCATTTTTCAAAAAAGTTTTTAATGAGGATTCGTAAGATTCAGAGCCTGCTCAATGCGTTTGTCAGGGATGAACCACATCACCGCCACCACCACAAAGATCGCAAACGAAATGCCCGTGTGCACAAAGGCGGTCGCAATGGCCACAGCGTACAGAAATAGCGAAAAATTGCCCTTGTGATTGTTGGCGTTGGCGTAGCCTGGCAGATTTTTTTCCTGATTGGCATGGCGTATCGCACGCACCAGTAAATCGTAGGCAATGCCCGCCATCAAGACCACCACGGCATACAGCACCGTGGGGTTTTGTGAAAAATGGTTCTCGCCCATCCACGCCGTGACAAATGGGATTACCGACAGCCAAAACAGCAAGTGTAAATTGGCCCACATCACACGTGCACTGACGTGCCTGACCAGGTGCACCAGGTGGTGGTGGTTGACCCAATAGATGCCAATGTAGACAAAACTCAGGAGGTAGCTGATGAACACCGGCCATAGCTTGACCAACTCTGCCCATTGATCGCCATGCGGCACCTTCATCATCAGCACCATGATGGTGATGATGATGGCGATGACACCGTCAGAGAAGGCTTCAAGTCGCGTTTTGTTCATGGCACCGGGGTTGGGTTAGAGCGCAAAAAACCGCATGAACGATCTGCGAGGACCATTCACGCGGTTAAGTGAGCCAGGGGTGGTTTTAGTGTCAGCCTTTTTTCACTTCTTTCACTTCGGCATCGACCACATTGTCGTCCTGCGCCTTGGCCTTGGCGGCGGCTTCTTCGGCTCCGGGCGCACCACCCGCAGTAGCCTGGGCTGTGGCCTGCTGGGCCTGCATGTCGGCGTACATCTTCTCGCCCAGTTTTTGCGCAGACAGCTCCAGCGCGGCCTGCTTTTTCTCGATGTCGGCCTTGTCGTCGCCCTTGATGGCGGCTTCCAGGTCTTTCAAACCGGCTTCGATCTTTTCCTTCTCTGCGGTTTCGAGCTTTTCGCCGTACTCGGTCAGGCTCTTCTTGGTGCTGTGCACCAATGCATCGGCCGTGTTGCGCGCCTGGATGAGCTCGAGCTTTTTCTTGTCGTCGGCCGCGTTCAGCTCGGCATCTTTCACCATCTTCTGAATCTCATCTTCAGTCAGACCCGAGTTGGCCTTGATGGTGATCTTGTTTTCTTTGCCGGTGCCTTTGTCTTTGGCGCCCACATGCAAAATGCCGTTGGCGTCGATGTCAAACGACACCTCAATCTGCGGTGTGCCGCGCGATGCGGGGGGAATGCCTTCCAGGTTGAACTCGCCCAGCGACTTGTTGCCACTGGCCATCTCGCGCTCGCCCTGGTAGACCTTGATGGTCACGGCGGGCTGATTGTCATCCGCCGTGGAGAAGGTCTGTGCAAACTTGGTCGGGATGGTGGTGTTCTTGGTGATCATCTTGGTCATCACGCCGCCCAGGGTTTCGATACCCAAGGACAGCGGCGTCACGTCGAGCAGCAGCACGTCTTTACGGTCGCCCGAGAGCACCTGGCCCTGAATGGCAGCGCCTACGGCCACGGCTTCGTCGGGGTTCACGTCCTTGCGTGGCTCTTTGCCAAAAACTTCTTTGACCTTCTCCTGCACCTTGGGCATGCGGGTCATGCCGCCGACCAAAATCACGTCATGGATGTCGTTGATCGACACACCGGCATCCTTGATGGCGGTGCGGCAGGGCGCAATGGTGCGCTCAATCAGTTCCTCGACCAGGCTTTCCAGCTTGGCGCGGGTCATCTTGATGCTCAGGTGCTTGGGGCCAGACGCATCGGCGGTGATGTAGGGCAGGTTGATGTCGGTGGCGGTGCTGGACGACAGCTCGATCTTGGCTTTTTCAGCGGCTTCTTTCAGGCGCTGCAAGGCCAGCACGTCTTTGCCCAGGTCCACGCCTTGTTCTTTCTTGAACTCGGCAATGATGAACTCGATGATGCGCTGGTCAAAGTCCTCGCCACCCAGAAAGGTGTCTCCGTTGGTGGAGAGCACTTCAAACTGCTTCTCGCCATCCACGTCGGCAATCTCGATGATCGACACGTCAAAGGTGCCACCGCCCAGGTCATAGACGGCAATCTTGCGGTCGCCTTTTTCGTTTTTGTCCAGGCCAAAGGCCAGCGCCGCTGCGGTAGGCTCGTTGATGATGCGCTTGACGTCCAAACCGGCAATGCGGCCAGCGTCTTTGGTGGCTTGGCGCTGCGCGTCGTTGAAGTACGCGGGCACGGTAATGACGGCCTCGGTGACGGTCTCGCCCAGGTAGTCTTCAGCGGTTTTCTTCATCTTGCGCAAAATGTCGGCAGACACTTGCTGGGCCGAAATCTTTTTGCCACGCACCTCCACCCACGCATCGCCATTGTCGGCAGCGGAGATCTTGTAAGGCATGAGGTCGATGTCTTTTTGGACTTCTTTCTCGGTGAACTTGCGGCCAATCAGGCGTTTGATGGCATACAGGGTGTTTTTGGGGTTGGTGACCGCCTGGCGCTTGGCCGACGCGCCGACCAGCACCTCACCGTCTTCCTGGTAAGCCACGATCGACGGCGTCGTGCGCGCGCCTTCGCTGTTTTCGATCACCTTGGTGACGTTGCCCTCCATGATGGAAACGCAACTGTTGGTGGTACCGAGGTCAATGCCGATAATTCTTCCCATGATTTACTCCTGTGGATTTTTGAAAAAAGTTGGATGAAGGTTACTTGTGGATAGGGAGCTGGTTTTCAAGGGTTTAGGTAACGCTAAAAACGCGAAAAGAACGCAAAAAACGCAAAAATAAGAATCAAGATATTTTCTTTTTTGCGTTTTTTGCGTTCTTTTCGCGTTTTTAGCGTTACCTCCCACTTAGCAGATTACTTAGGTGCTGAAACCGTCACCAAAGCGGGCCGCAAGACGCGCTCGGCGATGGTGTAGCCTTTTTGCAGCACGCTGACGACCGTATTGGCTTCTTGCTCCGAGGGCACCATCGAAATCGCCTGGTGCTTATGCGGGTCAAACTTTTCGCCTGCGGGTGGGTCAACGGCGATGACTTTGTTGCGCTCCAGGGCGCCGGTGAGCTGGCGCAGGGTGGCCTCGGCACCCTCGCGGAATTGTTCGATAGTGGCATCCTTGATGGCCAGGCTGGCGGTCAGCGAGTCAGCCACGGGCAGCAGGCTCTCGGCAAAGCTCTCGACACCAAATTTGCGTGCTTTGGAGACTTCATCGTCAGCCCGGCGGCGGGCGTTTTGCACGTCGGCCTGGCCGCGCAGGTACTGGTCTTGCAGGTCGGCGTTTTTGGCTTTCAGGGTGGCCACTTCGGCCAGAGCCACGGTCAGCTCGTCGACGGCATCGGCCTCGTTGGCGGCCAGGGCCGCCTCCATCTCTTCGGGCGATGCGTCAAGCGGCACGCCTGCGGCCTTGGCGCGACGTGCCAATTCTTGTTCACGCTGGGCCAGGTTGTGGGCCACAGGATCATGGGTGGTATCTGGCGAGGCTGGTTTTTGGGCTTCTTCAGCACCGTGGGGCTGGCGATCCCCGGTTTTGGGGTCAGGTTTTTGGTGGTCAGACATGGTCGAAAATAAAAGAAGAAATGACGAAAAGATAGGGCAAAAATAACACTAGGGCAGCAGGTGGGTGCTACAAAGGGTAAATACAAGGGGGGAGCTGCAAAAAATCAGCAAAAAATGTGAAAAAAGAACACACACACATTCGCTACGATTTCAATAGCTGCTTACGTCCTATTATAAGGGACTAGCGGCCTTTTTTTGCAGTAAAGCGCAGCCGCCAGAGAGGATCAGGGTGAGCGCCCCTGCCGCCATGGCGATATTGAGCCCCGCCGTATCCGCAATCCAGCCCGCAGCCACCGGGCCCACGCCCTGGCCAATGGCAAAGATGAAGGTAAACAGGTTCATGGCCTTGGCCCATTGGCTGGCGGGTAGGGTGCGCCGGGCCAGCGCCATCATCGAGCCGGGGGTCATGAAAAACGAGCCCCCGACCAAGACGGCAGACACCAGCAACATGGCAAAGCTGTGCGACAGCAGGGGCAGGGCGGTCCCCACGGCGGTGCACACGCAGGTAGCGGCAAAGGTGTGGGCGGGCCACCAGCGCGCCATCACGTTGCGCCAGACATAGCCTGAGGCCATGGCGGCCAGGCCCAGCACCAGCCACACCCCGGTAGCCGCTGCGTTGCCCAGCTGCATCTCGCGCAGCCAGGCGATCACAAAGGTCATGTAGACGATATAGCCCACGCCAAACAAAAAGTAGGCCGTGAGAATGGGCGCGTAGTCGCCCCACCGCACCGGCTCGCTGGTGAGTGTGCTGGTTTGCCCACCAATACTGAGCGCCAGCTTGGCAGGCCAGAGGGAGAACAGCAGTCCCACCAAGCCCAGCACCAGCCAGCCGGTGGACCAACTCCAGTCGTGCCCCAGCACCGGGTAGAGCACGATGCCGCTGAGCGCAATGCCCAGCCCGCCGCCTGCGTAATAGATGGCAATGGCGGCGGCCGATTTGGCAGCGTCTTGGTTGTAGTGCGCCGCGATCAGCGCGCCGCCACAGGCAAACACCCAGGCCGAGCCCACGCCCGACGCAAAGCGCCAGGCCATCATGGTCCACAAGTCGCGGGTAATGCCGCACAGCAACAAAGTGGTTACGGTGATGATGAGACCAGCTACAAATAAAGTAGCAGGTCGAAAGCGCGAGAGTAAAAATAGGCCCGCCAGCGCGCCCAGGCCATAGCCGGCCGAGTTGGCGGTATTGAGCCAGCCCGACAGGGCGTAATCCCAGGCCAGGTCTTCGCGCATGACGGGTAGCAGCAGTGCATAGGCAAAGCGGCCAAAGCCGTTGACTACGGTGATGGCGGTGGCGAAGATGAGGGCGGCGAGCAGGGAGGGAGTGCTGAGGGAGGGCGTTTTCATAGAACTATTATTCTTGTAGGTGCTCTGAGTCATGGACAATCGTTATGTAGATGGATGTTTCAAAGCGCGGGCCGTAATCTTTAGCGCTTGATAATGACTAAACTGTACAACCCCTAGAAAGCACGCATGACCATCTTTTCCCATTATTCACTGAAACGCGCCGCTCTGGCCACCGCCCTGGTGGCAATGGGCACTAGCAGCGCCATCGCGCAATCCACTACCGAGGCTGGTGAGCCCAAGCCCCTGTGGGAATTTGGCGCGGGGGCACTGGCGGCCTCGTCGCCCGCCTACCCCGGTTCGGATGTCCGCACCAGCAAATTCATCGCCTTGCCCTTCGTCATTTACCGGGGCGAGGTGCTGCGGGCCGAGCAGAACAGTGTGGGCCTGCGCGCCGTCAAGACCCCGCGTTATGAACTGGACCTGGGCTTTGCCGGTTCGTTGGGGTCCAGTGCCAAAGACGTGCCCGCCCGTGCGGGCATGCGCGACATCGGCACCTTGGTGGAGTTTGGTCCGCGCCTCAAAGTGAACCTGGGCGATGTGTCCCAGGGTCGCTCTGGCGTGTGGGTGGAGCTGCCTCTGCGGGGTGTGTTTGACATCAGCAATGGCTTTGCCAACCGGGGCCTCAGTTTCGAGCCGCAACTGTCGTTTGACGTGCCCCTGCCTGGTGGCTGGCGCGGTGGCGCCAGCGTCTCGGCCATCATTGGCAGCCAAAAGCTCAACGATACTTTTTACAGCGTAAGCGCCGCCGAGGCCACCGCGCTGCGCCCGGCCTACACCGCGCAATCGGGGCTGCTGGCACTGCGCAGCACCTTTGCCGCGTCGAAAAAGCTCACGCCCGATCTGCGCGTGCTGGGCTTTGTGCGTTTGGACTCTGTATCGGGCGGGGCTAACAGCGCCAGTTCGCTGATCAAGAAGAACACCGGGGCTAGTGTAGGGGTGGGGCTGGCTTATACCTTTGGGCGCTCGCAGCGGACAGGGGCTGAATAAATTTGAGTGCAAAACCAGTTGACGCTGACCCCAAGCTAAGGTAGCGCGAAAAACGCAAAAAATCCGTAAAAAACGCAAAATTAAATGAAAATTGGAGTGGCAATTTTCATTCAATTTTCGCGTTTTTGGTATCTATTTTTTGCGCTTTTTGCGTTACCTAAGCGCGGTTTAGTGACTTACCCGCGCACTGCCAACAGTTCCACGTCGAATTTGAGCGTGGCATTCGGCGGAATCGCACCTCCCGCGCCGCGTGCGCCGTAGCCCAGGGCGGCGGGGATGATCAGGGTGCGCTTGCCGCCCACCTGCATGCCGGCCACGCCTTCGTCCCAGCCTTTGATGACCATGCCTGCGCCCAGGTCAAACTCAAATGCCTGGTTGCGGTCTTTGCTGGAGTCAAACTTGCCGCCTTGCACGCCATCATTGAACAGCCAGCCGGTGTAATGCACGCTGACTTCCTGGCCTGCTTTGGCGGTGGCACCGGTGCCGACCTGGGTGTCGATGTACTGCAGGCCGCTGGGGTTGGTGATGGTGGTCATGGGTGAGTCTTTCTAAATTGCTATAAATTAAATAGCTGCTTACGTCCTGGTATCAAGGACTACAGCAGGTTTTGGTGGGTAAATTGCGAAAAAAAAGCAGCCCGAGGCTGCTTTCAGTCAGCGTAGCACGATTTTACCGCGCTGCGCCCGGGCACCGGTGGTGCTTGTTACTTCTTCTTGGCTTTGTTGGCGGTCGTCCACTTGGTGGCAAAGGCGCTCAGTTCGTTCATGCGGCGCATCAGGTCGGCACCGTTGGTAGTCAGGCCGTAGCCACGGTCGCCATGGGTAATCAGGTTGGCCGCACGCATTTCTTTCAGGCGGGTGTTCAGGGTGTTGGGGGTGATGCCGCCCACGCTGTCTTGCAGCAAACGAAAGGTTTGGGGGTGGCCGTCTTTGAGCGCCCAGAGCACGCGAATGGCGTAGCGCGACTCGAGCAGGTCAAACAGTTGGTTTACAGAAGCATTATCTTTAGCGCTCATGGGCATCTCCTAATTAGTGGTGTGGCAGGGGGTAATGTGAAATAAGAGCTTTGGTCTCGAACTGATTGAAATATAACGCATTTTTATAAAATCGCTACAAGATTCATAGCTGCTTACGCCATATATATAGGAGCAAACCCTCAATCTGTTGTGGTTTTGCTGCACTTTTTGCACTGCTGCAATGCAGCGGGGCTAGCTTTGGGCGGTTTTCAGGTAAATTTTTTGCAGTAAGCGGATCAGAGTCACCCGCTCGGCGCTGCTCAGGCGTTCGCTGGCATCCACCTCCAGGCTTTGGGCCGTGCGCTCGGCATCCTGCATGAGCTTTTTGCCCGCCGTCGTCAGCTGTAGTGCCATGGCGCGTTTGTCGCTGGGGTGGGGCTGGCGTTGCACCAATGCGCGTTTTTCCAGATGCGCCAGCAGGGCCACAAAGTTGGGCGGCAAAATCTCCAGCACCGTGCACAGCTGACGCGAGGTGATGCCGGGGTTGTGCGCAATGACGGACAGCACCGAAAAATCCACCGGCCGCAACCCATAGGGTGCCATGCGCTGCAAAAATACCTCGATGATGTGCAACGCCGCCCGCCGGGCGTTGTAGCCCAGCAGGGACTCCAGATAGCTGGTGTCTACCACCTCCATCACGGGCGGGGCGCCAGGGTTGGCTTTGGCGTTTAGGCGCACAGTGTCAGCCCTGTCCGGTGCCTGGATGGGACTTAGGAGTCTGCTTTGAAGCCAAGCGCCTGCACCAACTTGCCGGCAAATGCGCTGTCGGCTTGCAGGCGTTTGGCATGCTCGGCCATGGTGGTGGGCTCGACATGGGCCGCCAGGGGCTGCATGGCAGCAACCACATCGGGCTGGGTCAGGGCGGCGCGCAGCATGGTGCTGGCACGCTCTTTGTTGGCCTGACTCACGCCTGCGGGCATGAAGAAGCCAAACCACTCGCGCACCACCAGCTCCTCAAAGCCCTGTTCTTTGTAGGTGGCTACGTTGGGCGTGAAGGGTGAACGCTCGGGGCCCGAAGTCGCCAGCAGGCGCGCCTTGCCGGTTTTGATGTGTTGCACCCAGTCGCCCAGGGGCGAGGACATGCCTGCTATTTGGCCACCCAGCACCTGGGGCACGCCGGGGCCGGAGCCGGGGAAGGGCACATTGGTGATCTGGATGCCCGCAATGGCCGCCAAACGCCCCATCAGCAAGTGCGGCATCGAGCCAGCGCCGGGGTTGCCAATGCTGGCTTTGTCGGGGTTGGCCTTGGCCCATTCCACAAACTGTTTGACGGTGGTGACCGACTCGGGCACTGCGGAGCCGACGGCAAAGGCGTGGTCGGTCGAGTGGCCAATGCTGATGGGCGTCACGTCCTCCTGCTTGTAACCCAGCTTGCTGTAGGAGTGTGGGTAAATGGTGAGCATGGAGGCTGGGGTGTACAGCATGGTCAGGCCGTCCGTGGGGGCATTTTTGAGCGACATCACGCCCAGTTGGCCACCCGCGCCGGGCTTGTTGTCGATGATGACGTTGTTGGCGTACACGCCACGCAACTTCTCGCCCACGCGTCGCGCAAAGGCATCGGTGGTGCCACCGGGTGGAAAGCCGACGATGATGCGTAGCGTCTCGGGCAGCGCTGGTTGCGCAAACGCGGGCACCACGCCCAGGCCCAGCGCGGCGGCTGCGGCGCTGGTTTGAATAAATTGGCGGCGATTGGTCATGGGAGTTTTCCTATCTAAAGGGGGGGGGGTGACGGTGATGATTAAACGCGGTAAAAGGTGTTCAGGCTGTCAGGGTTTGTGCGGGGCGTTCAGGGTGTGAGGATGCCGGGCGCGGTACCGGCGTACAGGGCCTGCACCAGGGCGGCGCGCTCTTTGAGCACGGCGCGCTGGTTGATGCTGCCCTTATCGGTGATCTCGCCTTTGTCGATGTTGGGTGGCTCTGCCAAAACCAGCGCGCGCGCCACGCGACCGGACGAGCCGGTGGCTGTAGCCGCTAATTTTCCTATCATTTCGGCCATAGTCCTTGTGATGTGGACATTAGTAGCTACGTCTTTCATAGCAGCTGTGTCGGGTAGTCCGGCAAATTTGCGAGCCGGGACGAGCGCCAGAATGATCAACGCACCCACTTCCTTCTCGTTCAAGCCGGTAATGACCACGTCCTGGATCAGCGGCGCACCAGCGGCAATGATCTTGGCGCGCAGCGGGCCCACGCTGACAAAGGTGCCGGTGGCGAGTTTGAAGTCTTCGGCAATCCGGCCATCAAACTTGAGGCCCTGGTGGTGGTCTGCCTCGTCAATCCATTTGACGGCATCGCCCGTACAGAAGAAACCCTCTTCGTCAAAACTCTCGCGTGTAGCAGCGTCATTGCGCCAGTAGCCGGGGGTGATGTTGGGGCCCCGGTAGCGCACCTCGACCTTGTCACCCATCGGTACGAGTTTGAGCTCCAGGCCGGGGCAGGGCAGGCCCAGGTCACCGGCTTTCACGTCCACATTCGTCACAAACAGGCCAAAGGGCGCGCTCTCGGTCATGCCCAGGCCCGAGGTCATGGGGATGCGGTAGCCCAGCTCCTCTTCCTCCGAGGCGTAGAGCGAGTCCCAGACCGGCTGGGCCAGGGCCGCGCCGGCGTAGAAGAACATGCGTAGTTGGGAGAGCAGGTTTTTACGCAGCGCGGCATTGGTTTTCATCGCGTTGGCGAGGTATTCCAGGCCAATCGGCACGTCGTAATACACCGTGGGCGCAATCTCTGTGAGGTTACGGATCGTCTCACCAATCAGCGCAGGCGTGGGTTTGCCGTCGTTGATGTACAGCGTGCCGCCGTGGAACAGCACCAGGTTGAAATCGTGGTTACCACCGAAGGTGTGGTTCCAGGGTGGCCAGTCCACCAGCACCGGCGGAATGTCAAACACGCTGGGCTTGGCCTGCGCAATCTGCTGCTGGTTGGCGCAGATCATGCGCTGGGTGTTGACCACGCCCTTGGGCAGCTTGGTGGAGCCGCTGGTGAACAAAAACTTGACGATGGTGTCGCCGTGGGTAGCCTGCGTGGCCTGCTGCACCTGCGGCGTGATGGCCGTGGCACACAGATCTTCAAATGCCGTAATTTTCCGGTGTTTTATGCCAGTAGTCCCTGTCGCTTGGGCGTAAGCAGCTATTGAATTAATAGCAACTTCCATGCCTTCATCCACTACCGCTTCAATCGCCTTGCCATACTTGGCCCAGTCACTGGCGTACACCAGGCCGGGTGTGATGGTGCCCAGAACATGGCGCAGCTTTTCATAGTCCTGGCTCATCAGGCTGTAGGCGGTGGACACGCTACAGTAGGGCACCCCCACCGTCATGGCACCCAGTGCAATCAGGGCGTGCTCCAGGCTGTTTTCACTCAAAATCGCCACGGGTTTGTCGACACTCAAACCACGATCCAGCAACGCCTGGCCAATGCGCTGCGCCTTGTCCCAAGCCTCGGCGTAGCTGATCTTCACCCACGCGCCCGACGCATCGCGCCGCGCCATCCAGGTGTGGTCGGGCCGGGCCTGCGCCCAGTGCTGCAGGCGGTCGGTCAGCCGCTCCGGGTAAGGCTGCAAAGCCTGCTCAGCCACCAGATAGGTATTGCCACCCCGCTCGGTTTTGACGGCGCGGGTCACCCCAAAGGTAAAGTCGCGGTAAATAGCTGCGTCACTCATAAAAAATTTTGGTATCCCTTTTGCGTTCTTCGCGTAACCTTCGCGTCCTTCGCGTCCTTCGCGTCCTTCGCGGCCGGTATTGGTCTTCGTCTTCGCCCTTAGCCCGCTTTCACCTTGGCCGCCCGGCCTTCCAGAAAGTCGCGCACGCGTTTTTGCGCCTCGGGCGCGGTCTCCACAATAGAGGCCATCAATGACTCGGTAAAAAAGCCGTGGTCCGCGCTTTGCTCTGCGATGCGGGGCAGGGCGTGGATCAAGGCGTAATTGGTCATCTCGGCGTTGGTGGCGATGCGCTGGGCCAGCTCCATGGCCTTTGCCTGCGCACCGCCCGCCGCTACCAAATACTGCGCAAATCCTATGGGCACGGCCTCAGCCGCTTTGTACACCCGACCCGTGAGCATCATGTCCAGCATACGGTGCTCGCCAATTAATTTGGGCGCTCGCACCGACCCGCCGCCCCCCACAAATATCCCGCGTGAGCCCTCGGGGAAAGCAAAAAACGCCGTCTCATCCGCTACCCGCAGATGGCAGCTGCTGGCCAGCTCCATGCCGCCACCCACCACCGCGCCATGCAGCGCAGCCACCACCGGCACACTGCCTTTTTCAATCGCGTTGAATGCCCGGTGCCACATGCGTGAGTGGTGCAAGCCATCAATCGCACTGCGCTCTTGCAACTCGCTCAAATCCAGTCCCGCACAGAAATGGTCGCCATCCCCTGCAATTACCGCCGAACGCGTACCTGCAGGCAGATGGGTAAAGATGTATTCCAAACTCAGCACCAGACTGTCGTTCAAGGCATTGCGTTTTTTGGCACGGCGCAAAGTCACCAGCGCCACGCTGCCCTGTTGCTCAACCGAAATATCAGTTAAATTCGGCGCAGATAAAGGGGAAGTCATATTTACAAACGATGTGCATTTAGGTTATATTAAATAACGAATTTAAGGCAAATCCGTCGAACTCCTATCCGTAATTACCCCAGTATTGTCCGCAGGGCACCACCATGAACCACCAAGACCTGATCGCTATCGACATCCACACCCATGCCGAGGTGAGTTGCTGGAACCCGTTTGATGCCTATGGCGAAGAATACGACCGCGCGGCGGACAAGTACTTTAAAAACAGCCGCCGCCCGACGATTGCCGAGACGATTGCCTACTACCGCGAACGCAAAATCGGCCTGGTGATGTTTACCGTGGATGCCGAGGCGCAGATGGGGCGCAGGCGTATCCCCAACGAAGAAATCGCCCAGGCCGCGCGCGAGAACAGCGACATGATGATGGCCTTTGGCAGCATCGACCCGCACAAAGGCAAGCTGGGCGCGCGCGAGGCGGAGCGCTTGATCAAGGAAGAGGGCATCAAGGGCTTCAAGTTTCACCCCACGGTGCAGGGCTACCACCCGTATGACAAGATGGCGTGGCCGATTTACGAGGTGATTAACGCCTACAAGCTGCCCACCATTTTTCACACCGGCCACAGCGGCATTGGCAGCGGCATGCGCTGCGGCGGTGGCCTGCGGCTGGAGTACAGCAACCCGATGCACCTGGACGACGTGGCGATCAGCTTCCCCGACATGCAAATCGTCATGGCGCACCCCAGCTTTCCCTGGCAAGACGAGGCCTTGAGTGTCGCAACGCACAAGCCCAACGTGTGGATTGACCTGAGCGGCTGGTCGCCCAAATACTTTCCCAAACAGCTGGTGCACTACGCCAACACGCTGCTCAAAGACCGCATTTTGTTTGGCAGCGACTACCCGCTGATCACGCCAGACCGCTGGATGAAGGATTTTGAGGACGCAGGCTTCAAGCCCGAGGTGATGCCGGGCATCCTGAAGGGCAACGCGATGCGCTTGCTGGGCTTGACCTGAGCCAGCAAGGGAGGGCAGGCCCAGCTACCTGTTCAAGAGCTGCTTACCCTTGGTATTAAAGGGCTGGCGGTTGTAGCCCATGCTTGTCAATGCGGTAACGCAGGGTGTCGCGGCTAATTTCCAAAATACGTGCTGCTTTGGTCACGTTCCATCCCGCATGGGTGAGGGCATCCAGCAGATGGTTGCGCTCCAGGGATTCCAGCGAGTTCATGCCGCTGGATCCGGTAGTTACCTCGGCCTTGAGTGACCAGGCGGGAGGAGGGTGGGCCATGACCAAGCCTAAATCCACCGCGCTCAATTGTGCTGTCTTGCCCAGCAGCACGGCCCGCTCGATCACATTACGCAGCTCGCGCACATTGCCCAGCCATTGATTCTGCTCAATCGCCTGCAGGGCGCTGTCGTCGAGTACGGGTGTCAGCTTGCCATAGTGCGCCGCAAACTGCTCAACAAAGCGCCGCGCCAGCAGCAACACATCGGCCCCGCGCGAGCGCAGAGGGGGAATATTGATCTGGAAAACACGCAGGCGGTAGAGTAGGTCGCTTCGAAATTTTCCTTCTGCCACCCGCTTATCCAAGTCCCGATTGGTGGCTGCAACGATGCGAATATTGACCACCCGGTCTTGCAGGGCACCCAAGCGGCGTACCTTGAGGTTTTCCAGTACGCGCAGCAACTTGGCTTGCAGCTCCAGGTCGAGTTCACCAATTTCGTCCAAAAACAGCGTACCCCCATCAGCGGCTTCGATCAGCCCGATCTTGCGGGCTTGCGCATCGGTAAACGCCCCTTTTTCGTAGCCAAAAAGCTCACCTTCCATCAGATGCAAGGGCAAAGCGGCACAGTTGATTTCAACAAACGGTGACTTGGCCCGGGGGCCGACGAAATGGCAGGCTCTGGCTACCAGCTCTTTGCCCGAGCCGGTCTCTCCCAGCACCAGAATGGGGGGCACGGGTAGTTTTCCCGTGGGCTCGCTCATGGCCAGGGTGCGTACCAGGTCCCGCAGCGCCACCATGACCGCAGATTCGCCGACCAGTGACTCAAGCCCTGCCTCGTTAGCCTGGCGACGGTGGTAATAATCCAACACCTTGCGGTTACCGGTTTCGGCCAGCGCTCGCTCCACCACACTGCGCAGGCTGGCCAGCGAGACCGGCTTGGTCAACAGATCAAACGAACCGGCTTTCATGGCATCGATGGCCAAGGGGATGCTGGCATGCCCCGTGACCATGACGATCCTGATCTGCTCATCATTGGCGCGCAGGGCGCGTATGACCTCCAGACCATTGAGACCAGGCATTTGGTAGTCCACGATGGCCAGGTCAGGCATGGTGCGTTTGGCTGCGTCGATGCCAGACTGCCCGTCGTGTACAACCTGCACGCTATGGTGGAATTTTTCGAAGTAGCGGGCAATATTTTTGGCCAGCGCAAACTCGTCTTCAATGATGAGTACATTTGCCATTTGCGATTCCTTATTGCGCCATGGGCAGCCGAATCTCGACCGATGTGCCATGCGGTATCACGGGCAGGAGTGCGATAGACCCCTGCCACTGCTCTACCATGCGTTTGACCAAGGCCAGGCCAATGCCGAGTCCACCACTCTTGGTGCTGAAAAAAGGCCTGAAAACGCGATGCCGCACTTCCTGCGAAATCCCCGTTCCGGTGTCAGACAAGGTCAAGACCACCTGCAAACCCGCCGGTTGCCAGCGTACGCTGAACTGCCCACCCTGCGCCATGGCATCCAGGGCATTGGCAATGATGCTCAAAATGATCTGGCGCAACATGGCCGGATGCGCCACGACCTTGAGATCGAGCCCTTTTTCCACCAGCACGCGAATATTGCGTCGCGTCAGTCCTGCCTGCATTTCCTGCAAGCAATCCGCCACCAGTGGTGCCAGAGCAACTGGTTCGGGAGTTAAATTGGGTGCCTGCGATACACGTACCAGCTCGGAAATCCAGCGGTCTGCGCGATCAACCGCCTGAGTGATGTCGTTGCTATGTTCCAGGGCTTCAATGAGCGTTGCATCGGTTTGCTGCAGCATTTCTGCCGATGCCCGGATGGAGGCCAGCGGGTTGCGCAGGTTATGAGCCACCGCACTGGCCAGCTCTACAGCGGTCGCCAGGGTTTGCGTTTCAGTGAGTTGTCGGTGCTGCGCGCGCATGACGGTGTCGGCGCGGGCAACGATCCAATAGAGTGACATAAACAAGCCTATCGCGCTGACCAGACAGGCCAGCAACAGACGCTTCACCCCTTCGTGGATCGATTCGTTGAGCTGCGTTGGAATCTTGTAGAACTCCATGACACCCACCACCGGCCCGCCACCTGCTCTGTAAATCGGGATGTAGCTCTCTACATAGTAATTGCCGTACAGCGCCAAGCCCTCGTGCTCTGCCTTGTCGGGCAAGCCATCGCGGGCATTGCCAGGTTGTACGACCAGGTGACCTTGCATGGATTGCTGTAGTTCGTCATTGACCGGAAACAGACGACCCACCAGGCTTTTATCGGTAGACCACAGCACCATGCCATCCGGCCGGTACGCGTTGACCCGAACGGGTTCATTCATGTTCTCGATATGCGCCATGGATTTCTGGAAGCGCCGTACATACTCCGGGTCGTTTGGATCCAGAAAAAATTCCGCTGAGTTATCTGTAAGCAGCAAGTTTTGCACGAAGTCCTGGATCACACTGCCCTCGCGCAGGAGCAGCCGCTCGGTCAACATATTGGAGAGCAACCAAGCCAGACCCAATGCAATGACCGCAATAACTCCAAAACTCGCCAGCGCAAAACGACGCGTCAGATTGATGGGGGTGGAGGATACGGAGTCGTTGGTATTCTTCATGCAACTCAGTATCTTCTCGAAGCAATGATTTGGCAATAGATATGGGTGAAATAACCCAATAAAGGGGGAGCCGATGGGGTGAAATAACCCTCATTCATACATAGTCATTATGTAATCGGTTGTTTTATATGGATTTTTAACGTAATTTGGCATGGCATGTTTTATGCTTTTGATAGTGAGGCCAGTGGTTTTTTCGATTAGCAGTGTTCCCACGATATAAAGAGGTACTCATCATGTATTGCCCAATTGAAAATACGTCTTTTACCGAAAGCTTTTGGAGCCATGACGAATCCAGCCCCTATGAGTCTTGCCAGGAGCGTGCCAGTAAAGTGCGCAACCAGATCATAGAAACGCTAGAGCTAGACGGGCTTGTGCTTGAATTGCCATTGATGCACAGGGTGCTCAATGCCACAGACATTCAATGTCTGTGGTTTTTGCGACCGGACATCATGCAGGCTATCTCCCTGCGCCAAAGTGAAGAGCAGGCGCGCAGTGTCATGGAACGAATCACTTCGCTGTTTGTCGGCTCTATGCCGGAGAGTCTGTTCAGACAAAGGCACTTTACGGTATCGGTGCCAGCGTCCCAGGATTCGAAGGACGTTCCACCGCATGTAATCCATACCCAGCCTCCTTTGACGCACTGAAGGGATACTCATTCGTCTCATGGCTTCATGGGTTCATGGATGCTGTGGGGTAACTTCCCAGTGCTGTAGCACCTTGCCATGTGGATCGACACTTTCGAGCTGTACCTTGAAGCCCCACAAGCGGGTCACATGTTTGACGACCTCCTGCGCGCTCTCATTAAGAGGTCTGCCGCTGTGTTGGGTATGGCGTAGCGTGAGCGCGCGGTCGCCGCGTATGTTCACATTCCAGACCTGGATGTTGGGTTCGCGGTAGCTCAGGTCGTGCTGGCGCGACAACACTTCGCGCACGTGGTGGTAGCCCTGGTCGTCGTGGATGGCGGCAACTTCCAGCTCCGTCTGGGCAGCATCGTCCACGATGGAAAATAGGCGCAATTCGCGCATCAGCCGGGGCGACAGGTACTGGCCAATAAAACTCTCGTCCCTGAAATGCCGCATGGCATGGTCCAGCGTCTGCTGCCAGTCGGTGCCCGCAATATCGGGAAACCACTGGCGATCTTCGTCGGTGGGGTGCTGGCAGATGCGTTTTAAATCGGTGAACATGGCAAAACCCAGGGCATAGGGGTTGATGCCACTGTAGGCCGGGTGTGTCACCGGTGGCTGGTAGACGACGTTGGTGTGGGAGCGCAGCATTTCGACCATAAATCCGTCGGTCAACAGGCCATCGTCATACAGGGTGTTGAGCAGCGTGTAGTGCCAAAACGTCGCCCAGCCTTCGTTCATGACCTGGGTTTGGCGCTGCGGATAAAAATACTGTGCAATCTTGCGCACGATCCGCACCACCTCGCGTTGCCAGGGCTCCAGCAGGGGGGCATTTTTTTCGATGAAGTAGAGGATGTTCTCCTGCGGCTCTGCCGGGAAGCGTCTGTGCTTGGGAGCCTCTTCCTTCTCTGTGCCCTTGGGCAGGGTACGCCACAAATCATTGACCTGTTGCTGCAAATACGCTTCGCGTTCCTTGCGATGTGCTTCTTCCTGGGCCAGCGAACGTTTTTGCGAGCGCCTGTAACGGTCTACGCCATAGTTCATCAAAGCGTGACAGGAATCGAGCAATTTCTCTACCTCGTCGAGCCCGTGGTGCTCTTCGCAGTCGGCAATGTAGGCTTTGGCATACACCAGGTAGTCAATGATCGAGCTGGCATCGGTCCACATGCGAAACAGGTAATTGCCTTTGAAGAACGAGTTGTGGCCGTAGCAGGCATGGGCAATGACCAGTGCCTGCATGGGCATGGTGTTTTCTTCCATCAGGTAGGCGATACAGGGGTCAGAGTTGATGACGATTTCATAGGCCAGACCCATGTGGCCCCGGCGGTAGTTTTTTTCGTTGGTGATGTACTCTTTGCCGAATGACCAGTGCCGGTAGTTCACTGGCATACCCACCGAGGCGTAGGCATCAATCATCTGCCCAGCGGTGATGATCTCCAACTGCACGGGGTAGGTGTCCAAACCAAAACGCTTGGCGGTGCGCTCGATCTCCTGGTGGTAGGCCTCAATCAGTTCGAACGACCAGTCAGAAGGGCAAGGTAGCGGCTCGCGCCGCTGCGCGGGACGGTCACTGCGCGCACTGCCTGGAGCCTCTGGGATGGCGCCAGATGGAGCAACATCAGCATCGGACGTGACGGAGTTCATGCTGTACCTGCTTTCTTGAACAGTTCTCGGAACACCGGGTAAATATCGGCTGGCGTAGAAATTTTCTGCATCGCAAAGTTAGTGTGCTCTTCGAGTACCTGGGTATATTCCTGCCAGAGGTTCTGGTCTTCATCGGCTACCTGCACGTAGGCGTAGTAACGCGTGAGAGGCAGCAGTTTGTCGGTGAGCAGCATGCGGCACTTGGCCGAATCCTGGTGCCAGTTGTCACCGTCCGATGCCTGGGCTCCGTAGATGTTCCATTGGTCGGACGGATAGCGTGCCAGGATGATCTCGTGCATCAAGGCCAATGCACTGGAAGCGACGGTGCCACCACTTTCAGTAGATTCAAAAAACTCCTGCTCATTGACTTCACTCGCCTGCGTGTGGTGGCGGATGAAGACGACATCGGTTTTCTCGTAGTGCCGGCTTAAAAACATGTACAGCAGGATAAAAAATCGCTTGGCAATGTCTTTGCGCGATTCGTCCATCGAACCTGATACATCCATCATGCAGAACATGACGGCTTTGGACGTGGGTAGAGGCACTTTGATGCGGTTGCGGTAACGCAGGTCAAATGGATCGAGAAAGGGAATAGTGCGCAGGCGGCGTTTGAGTGTTTCAATCTGCGCTTTGAGTGACGCGATTTCATGCGGCGGTGTCGGCGTTTGCTCTAACGCTACCGCCAATTGCGTTTGCAGCTCACGCAGCGCACGGCGGGTATCGCCACCCATGGCGATACGCCTGCCCAGCGCGGTGCGCATGGAGCGCACCACATGCAGGCTGGTCGGGTTGCCTTCGGACACAAAACCAGCCCGTTGGGACTTCCATTCGGGAGCATCTGGCAGCAGCTGGGTACGCACCAAGTCTGGCAGCTCCAGATCGTCAAAAAAGTACTGCATGAACTCTTCACGCGTGATGCGAAATACAAAATCGTCTTCGCCCGTGCCGTCTGGGCTGGCCCCGCCGCCAGCGCCACCCGCACCGCCGCTTTGAGGCCGGTCGATGCGGTCGCCGCGCACGTAGTCACGGTTGCCCGGATGCACGGCTTCACGGTTGCCACCCGGCCCATGCCCGAACACGGGCTCGTTGACATCGCGCCGTGGCAGCGTGATGTCTTCGCCCTGTTCAATCTCTTTGATGCTACGCCCGGTCACCGCCCGCTTGACGGCATCGCGTATTTGCTCACGGTAGCGCCGCAGAAATCGCTCCCGGTTTCCAATCGACTTGTTCTTGCCTGACAAACGCCTGTCAACAACTTGTTGGAGCATGATGGTTTGCGATAGGGGTGTCGCTCTGAGGTTGGTGGTTTCTATGAGCTTTTGCGCACACGCAGATACCAGTCGCACAGCAGGCGAACTTGCCGGGTGGTGTAGCCTTTAGCGACCATACGGTTGACAAAGTCCTGGTGTTTTTGTTGCTCGTCGGCACTGGCTTTGGCGTTGAACGAAATCACGGGTAACAAGTCTTCGGTGTTGGAGAACATTTTCTTCTCAATCACACTGCGCAGTTTTTCGTAGCTGGTCCACAGCGGATTTTTACCTGCGTTGTGGGCGCGCGCGCGCAGCACAAAATTGACGATCTCGTTGCGGAAGTCTTTGGGGTTGCTGATGCCTGCTGGTTTTTCTATTTTTTCCAATTCGGCATTCAATGCTGCGCGGTCAAAGAGTTCGCCGGTATCCGTGTCGCGGTACTCCTGATCCTGAATCCAGAAGTCGGCATAGGTCACGTAGCGGTCAAAAATGTTTTGACCATATTCTGAATAGGACTCGAGGTAGGCGGTTTGAATCTCTTTGCCGATGAATTCGGCATAACGCAGGGCCAGGTGCTCCTTGATGAAAGCGAGGTAGCGCTGCTCGGTTTCCGGTGCAAACTGTTCGCGTTCAATCTGCTGCTCCAGCACGTACATCAGGTGGACCGGGTTGGCCGCAATTTCGGTGGAGTCAAAGTTGAATACTTTGGATAAAATTTTGAAAGCAAAACGGGTGGACACGCCACTCATGCCTTCATCTACCCCGGCGAAGTCCCGGTACTCCTGGAAGCTCTTGGCCTTGGGGTCGGTGTCTTTCAGGTTCTCGCCGTCGTACACCATCAGTTTGCTGAACAGGCTGGAGTTTTCGGGCTCTTTCAGGCGTGTGAGCACCGCGAACTGGGCCATCATTTTCAGCGTGCCTGGCGCGCAGACGGCCTTGGACAAAGAGGAGTTGACTATCAGTTTTTCATAAATCTTGATCTCTTCGGATACCCGCAGGCAGTAGGGCACTTTGACGATGTAGATGCGATCCAGAAAAGCCTCGTTGTTCTTGTTGTTCTTGAATGCCTTCCACTCGCTTTCATTCGAGTGCGCCATCACAATGCCATCAAACGGTATCGCACCAAAGCCCTCGGTACCCTTGAAGTTGCCCTCTTGCGTGGCCGTCAATAGCGGGTGCAACACTTTAATGGGGGCCTTGAACATTTCCACAAATTCCAGCAGTCCCTGGTTGGCCAGGCAAAGCCCGCCAGAGTAGCTGTAGGCATCGGGGTCGTCCTGGGCAAAGGTTTCCAGCTTGCGGATGTCAATCTTGCCGACCAGTGCCGAGATGTCCTGGTTGTTTTCGTCGCCCGGTTCGGTCTTGGTGATGGCGCATTGTTTCAGGATGGATGGGAATCGCTTGACGACGCGAAACTTGCGAATGTCGCCACCGTACTCTTCCAGCCGCTTGACGGCCCAGGGCGACATGATGCGCTGCAGGTAACGCGGCGCGATGCCGTACTGGGTTTGCAGCACGGGAGCGTCCTCGATGTTGTTGAACAGGCCCAATGGCGACTCGTTGACGGGAGAGTCTTTCAGCGCATAGAACGGCACCTGCTCCATCAGCAGTTTGAGCCGTTCGGCTATGGACGATTTGCCACCACCGACCGGGCCGAGCAAATACAGAATCTGCTTTTTCTCTTCCAGGCCCTGCGCTCCGTGACGGAAGTAAGAAACTACTTGTTCAATGGGATCTTCAAGACCATAAAAGTCGCGGAAGGCCGGATAAATCTTGATGACCTTGTTGCCAAAGATGCGCGACATACGCTGCTCGTGGCGGGTATCGAGCATCTCTGGCTCGCCAATTGCGGCCAGCATGCGTTCAGCCGCCGTGGCATAGGTGAGAGGATTTTTTTTGCAGGTATTGAGGTAATCCTCAATCGACATTTCCTCTTCACGAGACTGTTCATAACGGGCCAGAAAGTTGCGGACGACATCCATAAAACCTCCTATGTAAACTGGCTTTACAAAAAACTCCCTTGCTACAGGATGCCACATCTCGCAGCTCCCTGCTTGCGGCAGTTTGGATTCTCACCTTAAATGCACTGAAAAGATAGATCAAAAAACAGTGAAAAAGTTTCACTTTACGTCACAGGCCCGTTATCTGACAAGGGCATTCAAGCAGACTTCGAATGCAGGAGCGGACCGACCGACTCCGCCGCACCTGCGCGCTGGAATCCAGCAGTTTTGATGCATTGCGTTGATGTCACAATCCTGGCGCGTGCAAAACGCCCTTGCCTTTCATTAAATTGTCGGTTATCGTGGCATCTCGTTAACTTCTTACTTAACAGGATTTACCATGACAGTAGCAAAAATTCTTGAAATCACTTCCAGCAGCAAAAAGAGCTTTGAAGATGCTATTTCCCAGGGCATCGCCCGCGCATCGGAGACGGTTTCCGATATCCAGGGTGCTTGGGTGCAGGATCAAAAGGTGGTGGTGAGCAAAGGCAAGGTCACGGAGTTTCGCGTAGCGATGAAGGTCACTTTTGTCCTTGCCGCCGCGAAGAAAAAGAAATAATCCAGCTTGAATCCGGGCTCCTCGCCACAAAGACAGTGGCTATGAGCTGGTTCGCGTGCGCGCCAACGGTGGGTTTTTGGCGAAATAGCGCTGTACACCGTGCAGCATGGCCTCTGCCAACTTGTCCTGGTAGGCTTCGCTTTTGAGTTGCCGCTCTTCCTCAGGGTTACTGATGAAGGCGGTTTCTATCAACACACTGGGGATGTCAGGCGCTTTGAGCACGGCGAAACCGGCTTGCTCGACCCGGGGTTTGTGCAGCTTGGCAAAGCCGCCCAGCGCGCCCAGCACACTGCTGCCCAACTTCAGGCTGTCATTGATCTGCGCAGTGGTACTCATGTCCAGCATGGCGCGCTGGACGTGGGCATCTTTCACTTTGATATTGACGCCACCCACCAGATCAGCACTGTTTTCCTTGTTGGCCAGGTAGCGTGCACTGGCGCTGGATGCGCCCTTTGGGCTCAGGGCAAATACGCTGGCTCCGTGAGCGGTAGGTACGGTGAAGGCATCGGCATGGATACTGATGAACAAATCGGCCTTGACGCGCTGGGCCTTTTGCACACGCATGTCCAGGGGCACAAAAAAATCGGCATCACGGGTAAGGTAGGCGCGCATGGGGTTGCCATTCACCGTGGTGGCGTTGATGCGTTCTCGCAGTTTCAGGGCGATGGCCAGTACCACGTCTTTTTCGCGGGTGCCTTCAGCTCCGGTGGCGCCGGGGTCTTCGCCGCCGTGGCCGGGATCCAGGGCCACGATGATGAGGCGGTCAGTCTTGGCGGGAGTTTTAGTCGGTTTCGAGGGCGTATTTGCAGGGGTATTATGGGTTGTAGTCGTTGTATTGTGGACGTTTCCAGCTACTGAATGTGTAGCATTTTGGGGCCTCGAAGGCATGCTTTGCGTGCCCTGTTGGGCGATCAGGTCGCCCAGCGGATCGCGCGTTGAATGGGGCAGCTTGGTCATTGGGGCAGCAGCCACCTGATCTTTCAGGCGCTCGGCAATCAACATCTCCAGCGGATCGGCTGCCGCAGTGGGATACAGGTCAAACACCAAGCGGTGTTGGTAGGCGGCAATGGGCGACAGATTGAACACCTGGGGCAGGGCGGGTTGCTTCAAATCCAGCACCAGGCGCACCAGGCCGGGGGCATGCTGTGCCACCCGGATGCCGCTGATAAAGGGATCGTTAGCCTTGACGCTGCCGACCAATTCGCGCAGCTCGGGGCTCAGCTGCAGGCCCTCTATGTCTACGGCCAGGCGCGGCGGACTGGCTACAAAGCGTTGTTTGGTCTCCAGCTTGCTGTCACTCTCAATCGTCACGCGTGTGTAGTCGTGTGCGGGCCAAACGCGTACGGCAATGATAGCCGCGCCCCAGGCGATCTGGGTGCGAGTCAACAACAGGGCGAACACGCCAGCGCCCATGGCATGGCGGCGCGTAAGGGCATGCAATGGGCCGGTGCCTGCATGGTCAGTGTGCGCCGGGTTGGACAGGCGCATTGCAGAGTTTGGGCGTTGGCTCATGCCAGCAGCTCCGTGCCCAGGGCGGTGTAGGCCTCCAAGTGTACGCTGCGGCTGTCATCCGCTTGCACGCTGAGGTGCACCGCCAAGTCCGGCACGGGCAGGGCAGCGCGTGCATGATCTGGCCATTCAATCAGCTTGAGCCCGGGCGCGGTGAAGATGTCTCTGAAGCCCGCATCTTCCCACTCGCGGGGATCGGTAAAGCGGTAAAAATCAAAATGCGAAATGCTTAAATCGCCCTCTGCGGTGCTGACCACATGCGGCTCCACCACGGCGTAGCTGGGGCTTTTGATGCGCCCCTGCACACCCATGGCGCGCAGCAGATGGCGCACCAAGGTGGTTTTACCGGCACCCAACTCGCCATGAAGCTCGATAATGGCGTTGCGCAGCGGCGCTTGGCCCGCCAGTCGCGCAGCCCACGCCTGCGTGGCCGCCTCATCAGGCCAACGCAGGTTTTCTACAATCAAGGCAGCATGGTCAACGGTATTCAACTTCTCTCCAAAATCCGCACATGGGCGGCTGAACTGGGATTTTCGCAAATTGGCGTGGCACCTGTCGATTTGAGCACAGCCGAGAGCGGTTTACAGGCCTGGCTGGCGAATGGTTTTCATGGCGACATGCAGTATATGGCCGCACACGGCCTGCGCCGCGCCCGCCCGGCCGAGCTGGTGCCCGGCACGGTCAGCGTCATAACCGCGCGCATGGACTACCTGCCCCGCAGTACACCGCAGGGCTGGCAGGGCATCGAATTTGCGCGCTTGGATCGCCCGTCGGAAGCGATTGTGTCGATCTACGCCAGAGGCCGCGACTATCACAAGGTGCTGCGCAGTCGTCTGCAAACCCTCTCCGAGCGCATCGCCCAGGAGATCGGAGTCTTCGGTCACAGAGTTTTCACTGACTCCGCACCCGTACTGGAGGTGGAGCTGGCGACCCGCAGCGGCCTGGGCTGGCGCGGCAAACACACCCTCACCCTTTCGCGCGAGGCAGGAAGTGCTTTCTTCCTGGGTGAAATTTATATCGACCTGGCGCTGCCCTTGACGGATGCCAGCAGCGAACATTGCGGCACCTGCACCTCGTGTATCGACATATGCCCCACCCAGGCCATCATCGCGCCGTACCGGCTGGATGCGCGCCGCTGCATTTCTTACCTGACCATCGAGCACGCAGGCGCTATCCCTGTTGAACTGCGCCCCCTGATCGGCAACCGCATCTACGGTTGTGACGACTGCCAACTCATCTGTCCCTGGAACAAATTCGCCCAGCGCAGCGCCCTGCCTGACTTTGATGAACGCATAGGCCTGACGGGCCAGCAGCTGGTGACCCTGTTTGCATGGACGGAACCGGAGTTTTTAACTTTCACGGAAGGCAGCCCCATCCGGCGCATCGGGCATGAGCGCTGGCAGAGGAATATTGCGGTGGCGATGGGCAATGCGCTGCGAAGCGATCTATCTGAAGCGACCCAGTTAAATATTCGCCAGGTACTGGGCAGCGCGCAAGCACAGGCCACCCCCCTGGTGGCAGAGCATATTGCCTGGGCACGCGTCCAACACCATCTAACCCATCACAGTTAGCACCCGTCGCGTACAGGGATAATCAACCCTATGCCTGTGTACACCGACCCTCTTTATAAAAACCGCTGGAAGCTCTCTGTCGCCCCCATGATGGACTGGACGGACCGGCATTGCCGCTACTTTCACCGCTTGCTGAGTAAAAACACGCTGCTGTATACCGAGATGGTGACGACTGGCGCGCTATTGCATGGCGACGTGCCGCGCCACCTGGACTTCAATGCCGAGGAACACCCGCTGGCTTTGCAATTGGGCGGTAGCGAACCTGCTGAGCTGGCCCAGGCCGCAAAATTAGGCGAACAGTGGGGCTATGACGAGATCAACCTCAACTGCGGCTGCCCCAGCGAGCGGGTGCAGCGCGGTGCCTTTGGCGCCTGCCTGATGGCCGAGCCGCAACTGGTGGCCGACTGTGTGAAAGCCATGCGCGACGTGGTAAGCATCCCCGTGACGGTGAAGCACCGCATTGGCATTGACAAAACCGAGAGCTACGGTTTTGTGCGCGATTTTGTCGGCACGATCGCCGATGCAGGCTGCGAGGTGTTCATTGTGCATGCCCGTAATGCCTGGCTGCAAGGCCTGAGCCCCAAGCAAAACCGCGAGGTGCCGCCGCTGCGCTACGAGCTGGTGCACCGGCTAAAAAAAGAGTTTCCGCACTTGGTGATCGCGCTCAATGGCGGCATCAACACATTGGCGCAAGTCAACACCGAGCTTCAGCAGGTGGACGGCGTGATGGTCGGGCGCGAGGCCTACCATAACCCCTGGTGGATGGCCGGGTGGGATGCGCAGTTTTACGGTGATGCTGCCGCGCGTGCAGGCATCACACGCGACAGCGTCGAGGCGCAGATGGTGGATTACATGGAGCGCGAGGCTGCTAGCAAGGGCACAGCCTGGTCATCCATCGCCCGCCACATGCTGGGCCTGCGCCACGGCCAGGCGGGCGCGCGCCTGTGGCGACAGGTCTGGAGCGACCACCGCCTCAAAACCCTGCCCGCGCATGAGGTGGCCCAGCGCGCTGCGCAGGTGCTGCTCAAGCCTTAGCGCACAGCGCGTGCCGCAGCCAAGCCGCTGCGCACCGCGCCTTCCAGCGTCGCCGGGTAGGGGCCGTCGATGTAATCGCCGCAGGCCAATAGTCCGTCGGTGATGTGCATACTGGGCCGCGTGAGGCCGGGCGTACAGGCGAAGGTGGCGCGTTTTTCCACGATGGTTTTTACGGCGTGCAGATCGTTCAAACCCAGTTGCTCGCGGCCCTGGGCCAGCACCTGCTGCTCCAGTGTGGCCGCATCGCCCGTGCTGGCGCTGACCACAAAGGCCAGCAGGCCTTGCTGGCCAGAAGCCGCGCCGTGCAATGCGCCCCGGTCAAAGACAAACTGGGCGGGCTGCTCTGCGTTGCTGCGTAGCGCCATGATGGGTTGCGCCAAACGGGCCGAGGCACTGCTGGCGTAGACGGTGGTAATCGCCTCGTGCTGCAAGGCCTCGGCGCTGCGGGCCCATTGCTGCACTGCGCTGGTATTGCCGGGCAGGCTGCGCACCAGGCGCGCCGCCTCCCAGGCCGGTGTGGCGAGGATGGTCATATCAAATTTACCAGCTAAATTGGCCTGTAGTCCTTGTCCTGTGGACGTAAGCAGCTCTTTATTTGATAGCGACTCCAAATCAGCCAGGCGTTGGCCTAACTGCACTGGTACGCCGCGCTGTGCAAGCCATTGCGCCGCAGCTTCGGGAAACACTGCGCCCAGATCGGTGCGCGGCAGCAGCATGTTGGAGCCTGCGATAGCGCTGGCCGTGCTGCTGGCGGCAGAGGCGGGAGCAAACAGCGCGTCGCGCATGACGCGCAGAAACACGCTGGCACTGGCGCGCCCGGTGGGGGTGTTAATCGCAGAGACCACCAGAGGCTCGATCATGTCCGCCATCACGCGCTGCGTAATGCCCTTGCATAACTGCGCCACGCTGTAATGCGCCGGGCAGCTAAAGCCGCTGCGCCGCCAGGCATCGGCCGCGCGCAGCAAAGAGAGTTTGTCTTTCAGGCTCCAGCCCCTGGCTTGCAGGATGCCTGCTGCCACGTCCAGCCCGGCAAACCACGGCTGGCTCCAATCGGGCAGGGTCAGGCCATAGCCATCGGGGTAGCGCAGGGTGAGCGGAAGCCGCAGCAGGGCTTTGCCGGTGTCTATGCCTACGTCGCGCATCAGTTGCAGCGTTTCGCTGTAGGCACCAATCAGAATGTGCTGGCCGTTGTCCAGCGTCGTCTGCACGCCGTTGGGTAGAGTGACATTTAAGGCTCTAGCCCTTCCGCCGATTGCGCGAGCAGCTTCTAAAACTGTAGCGTGGTGGCCCAGGCGGGTGGCTTCTACCGCTGCGGCCAGGCCGGCCCAGCCTGCGCCAATGATAAGGACCCGGATGGGGTCAGGTCTCCCATTTCCCAAAATTATCTTTCATAGTCAGCCACGATGCGGCTGACGGTAGAGGTAGACACCTTAAACGCGATGGCAATCGCCGTTTGTGTGTGCCCACCCTGGTAAAACGCGTTGGCAATATGCTGGTTGCGCTCTTCTTTGGTTTGCGCCTTGAGTTTGGCATAGTTTTGCAAGTCGCTGTCTTTGGCGGGTGCGCTGGCGTGAATGCGGCTCACCTGCGCTGCGCGCTGGGGTGCATGGGGCGATGCGTTGTCAATCCCCGCATGGCTTTGCATGCGGGCGATAAACGCATCGTCCCCCAAATAGATCTGCTGCTGTAGCGCCGTATCCCACAGCGCCACGCCGTGGCCCTGCGCCACAAACTCGGCATACTGCGCCGCCGCTTTGGACGCGCTTTTACCCGGTGCCAGCTGGGTATACAGCGGCTGCGCGTCCAGCCACGGGGCGCATGCGGCCATGCCTGCCAGCGCGCGGTAGCTGCTCCAGGCATAGGCATCTGGCCGCTTCACCATCTGGGCGCGCACCGGGTTCAGGTCTACATAACGGCACACCTCCAGCAAATAGCTGTCGCTGTCCAACAAAATGGCCTTAAACCGACCTTGGAACAGATGCCCCGTAAGCCCATGTCGGCGGTTAAAGCTTTGCGTATACACCCCGTTAATCTGCCGCATCAGCCGCGACAAATTGGCCTCCCGCGTATGCAGCACCAGGTGGTAGTGGTTGCCCATCAGGCAGTAGCCCCAGGCCTGCGCATCAAAGCGCGCCAGCGCCTGCCCCAGCACCTCCAAAAACATCGCCCTGTCCGTGTCGTCCTTGGCAATAGGCTCACGCCGGTCACCCCGCGAAGTCACGTGGTATACCGCGCCGGGGTATTCAATTCTTAAGGGTCTGACCATGTCTGTCAGTCTACATTATTTTGGGAAATGGGAGACCTGACCCTGTAGTCGATCAATTGACGACCATTTTGTACTATCGACAAGATGGGCAATGGTTGCCGCTGGATTGAGCTTTGACCACGCTTGCAACAACAGCTAGAAGTTCAACTTTTTTGCTGCTCATCTAGTTTAATTAGCGCTATGGTTTTTTCAAGCTCTCCCATCTGATCAACACAATTTTCAGCAAAGTCTTTTCTAATGTCATCTATCAACGCATCAATACTTTCATTGTTTACTAAATGTGCCACGACCAGTTGGCCAATCCGCCATTGGCTACAGACATTAATGTGATTTTGTGAAAAAGAGCGCTGAATGTATGTATCAAGCTCTTCCATGGTCGTAATTTTACTGATGACTGGAAAATATGCTTTCTCTAAATAGCTCATGATCTTGTCTAAGACATGCCCGATGTCTGAGACCTTTTTTACCTCAATATGAGGAAGGTAATCAAACGGTACGATAGCAGATGAAAAAATCTCTCCCATGTTACCTAGCTTTATCGGTATGTTGAGTATGGGCTCAGGGCTTATAGGATGCACAGCCCGTGAGTTCATCGCAATATGCAACCCTTTAGTGATTTGCAAATCGGCTCCAACAGATACGTATCGCGCCCCCCCACCTACGCCTAAAGTGTGAAAAAATCCATCATGATTTTTTTGAAAACGCTTAGTTTTTTTATTAAACTTAAACCCATTTTTTCTCATAAACTCTGCCACATATTCTTGAGCTACTTTGGCGCAATGGGCATTTGAGCTTATCCATTCAGGGTCTATGACTGCTGCTTTAGAGGCTGAGGTCAACTGACCTGGCATGGCCAACACTACTCCGTTCGGCAGATGCGCGTCTCCTGACTGAGGGTCGTACGCAGTCAGTCCCAACGCGTTGGCCGTTGCCTGCACAAAAGGCACAACTTCGGTCAAATAGTCCGTGGCAATGCCCAAGCCATATATCGGATTATTAGAAGTTCCATCTAACGGCCCAACACTCCACACACCATTTTCATAGCCCTCATCTTCATCCCCCGTGAGCTGAGTGATGCAGGGATACCGTTGGGTGAGTCGCTTGGCTAGTTCAATGAACTTAGGGTTTTGCGGCCCTTCCAGGTCTTGCAATCGGTCACTGATTTCTTCAGCTTCTTGCACGCTGCTAGGGATGGGGCTTTCCCAGATTTGAAGTACGTAGCTCATGGCAGATAGTGATTAAGTTGGGTTCAATTATAGTTTCGGTAGGCCTAGTTCACAACTAGGCCTACCCTGCGATTACTACAGCTTCACCTTCAATCCCGTCGACTTACCCAAGTCCACAGGCGCATCCGCTTGGTTGTCCGCCAAGAGCTGGCTCAGCCAGCTATTGGTCTTGGCTTGGGGGTGGGCTACCGCCTGCTAGGCTAGCTGCTGCACCACTGCCGCCCCAATTGATGGCGGGTGCGCTGGCGCTGCTGGCTGCGGGGGCCAGTGCCGGTGCGCTGCTGCCCTGCACCCCCGAGTTGATCACCACATAGTGGATGTCTTGCTCATCTGCGCTGCTGCTGGCCGGGCTGGCGGCTTTGGCACTGGAGGTCACTACTATGCTGGCGCTGGAGGCAGTTTTTGCACTGCTAGTCGTTCTTGCGACTGTGCTGGCCGTGGTGGCGGCTAGCGTAGCCACCGTGCTGCTGGTCGTGGTATTCGTGGTCGTACCCACCTTCAGGCTGATGGTGCCTGTTGATGTCAGCTTACCATCGCTCACCGTGTAGCTAAAGCTGTCGTTGCCGGTGTAGCCCTTGTTGGGCTTGTAGGTATAGGTGCCATCGGCATTCTTGGTCAGCGTGCCCTTGGCCGGGTTGGTCAGGGTGATGGTCAACGCATCGCCATCGACATCGCTGGCCAGGCTGCGCAGGTTGATGTCGATGCTGCCGTCTTTCTTGACGGTGTAGCTGGCGTTGCTGGCTACCGGGGCATCGTTGATGGGTTTGACGGTGATGGTGACCGTGGCTGCACTGGAGCTGGCCTTGCCGTCGCTGGCCAGGTAGGTAAAGCTGTCGGTGCCAAACCAGTCTTTGGTGGGCGTGTAGCTGAAGCTGCCATTGGCGTTTTTCACCAAGGTGCCATGCTGCGGGCCGGTGACTACCGTGGCGCTCAGTACATCGCCGTTGGCGTCCTGGTCGTTGGCCAGCACGTTGATGATGACGGTAGTGTCTTCGTTAGTGCTGGTGCTGTCGGCTACGGCTACCGGGGCGGTGTTGACTGCTGGGAGCTTCATTGGACTGTCGTCGTAGGGGATCGGGGTCATTGCATTCAATTTCACTCAAATTATGGGAAATGGGAGACCTGACCCTTTCCGAAACTCATGCCCCCAGCGCCTGCACCTTCCACGCCAGCCAGAACTTGCGCAGGGGGGTGAGGCTGGTGCGCTGGTGCAGCACCTGAAAGCCGTCGGCCTCTATCTCGCGCAGCAAGGTGCGGTAGATGCTGGCCATCATCAGGCCGGGTTTTTGCGTGCGGCGGTCGGCAGCGGGTAGTAGCGCCATGGCTTCGTCGTACAGGGTGTGGGCGCGCTGGGCTTGAAATTTCATGAGCGCGGTAAAGCGCTCGGAATACACCTTTTTGCCCAGCTCATGCGCCTTCACGTCAAACTGCTGTAGCTCATTGACTGGCAGGTAAATGCGTCCACGCTGCGCGTCTTCACCTACATCGCGGATGATGTTGGTGAGCTGAAAGGCCTGGCCCAGTTTATGCGCGTACTGGGTGGTTTGCGCATCGGTTTGGCCAAATATCTGCGCCGCCACCTCGCCCACTACACCGGCCACCAGATGGCAGTAGCGCTGCAGGTTGGGGTAATCAAGGTAACGGGTTTGCTCCAAATCCATGCGGCAGCCTTCGATCACGGCTTGCAGGTGGCGCTCTTGAATGTGGTAGGTGGCCGCCAGCGGCACCAGGGCCTGCATCACAGGGTGGCGATTGGCGGCCACATAGGGCAGGGCAAAGGCCTGCGACACTTCTTTAGCCCACCAGGCCAGCTTGGTGGCAGCGACCGACGGGTCATGCACTTCGTCCACCACGTCGTCTACTTCGCGGCAAAACGCATAGAAGGCGGTGATGGCAGCGCGACGCTCTTTGGGTAAAAAGAGAAATGCATAGTAAAAACTACTGCCCGACGCGGCGGCTTTTTGTTGGACGTAGTCTTGCGGGGTCATGCAAGGATTGTCGCAGGGAAATCAGGCGAGCCTGGCACCCTCAAGCACGCCTGGGTGCCTATTTCACATCCACAGCGCGCGCCACAGCACCACACACATATCCCACTTGCCCAGCGTGGGCCGCTCGCCCAGGGTGCGAAAGCGCAGTGCCTTGATTTTGTCCAGAATGCGCAGGCCACCCTGGATGACGCAGCGCAGCTCCAGCGCGGCGCGCCAGCCGCCAAAGCCGCCTTGCTGGCGCTGGATGCGGGTGGGTAATGGGTAGCCTTTTTGCATGCTGGCCCTGGCAATATCTGCGCAAGCCGCTATCAGTTCCATCGTGTTGCTTTTGTCTTTGAGTGCCTTCACCTGGGTGCGGCTGACTTGGGCGGTCGCCATCAAATCGCGCGGCAGGTAGTAGCGCTGGCGGGGCACATCGGTACTCAGGTCTTGCCAGAAGTTGATGAGCTGCAGCGCGGTGCAGATGGCGTCAGATTCGTCCAGCGCCTCGGCCTCGCTCACACCGTACAGGTGCAGCAGGATGCGCCCGATCGGGTTGGCGGAGTGGCGGCAGTAGTCAAACAGAGCGTCATGGTCGGCGTACCAATGCTCGGCGGCACTGGCGTGCACGTCTTGTTCGAAAGCGATCAGCAGGTCATGGAGCAAGTGCAATGGAAAATCGGTGCGCAGCACATGGCTGCCCAGGTGCGCGATGAGATGGGGCTGTAGCGCCCTGAACACCTGGGGCCAGTGTTCGCTCAGGGGCAGGCCATCGGCGCAGGCGTTCAGGTCGGCGCGGTAGGTGGCCAGCTCGGCCAGGCGCTGCTCGGGGGTGGCATGGCCTTCGTCGGCGATGTCGTCCGCGGTTCGGGCAAAGCCGTACACGGCAAGAATAGCGGGGCGCAGACGGGCAGGGCACAGCCGGGAGGCTACGGGAAAATTCTCGTAGTGGTCTATGCCTCGGGCGAGGCTGGCGGGTTGGTTTGCGCGCATGGGGGATTCAATCAGTGGAGGACAGAGCAACGGGGCGCTGCGCGCGTCCGTTGGTCTGTCCCGCAAGGTCTTCACAACGCATAGAAGCGCTTGATCTCGTTCCACGCTACCAGCGGATCGTCTACATAGGTAAACAGGTTCACGTCCTCGGGCGAGATGGCACCTTCTTCGACCAGCACGTCAAAGTTGATCAGGCGCTTCCAGTATTGGCTGCCATACAGAAAGATGGGTACCGGCTTGGCTTTGCCCGTCTGTACCAGTGTCAGCACCTCAAACAGTTCGTCCAGTGTGCCAAAGCCGCCGGGGAAGGCGACCAGGGCCTTGGCGCGCATCATGAAGTGCATTTTGCGCATGGCAAAGTAGTGGAACTTGAAGCTCAGCTCAGGCGTGACGTAGGGGTTGGCACCCTGTTCATGCGGCAGGGCGATGTTCAGGCCGACGCTGACGGCCCCAGCGTCTTGCGCGCCCCGGTTGGCCGCTTCCATCACGCCCGGGCCCCCACCGGTGCAGATGAACATTTTGTTGGCCTGTTGGCAGCTCAGGCAGTGCTCGCCTACCAAGCGGCCAAACTCGCGCGCTTGGGTGTAGTAGGGTGCGTTGCGCACCAGGCGTTGGGCATTGGCTAGCGCGCCGGCATTGCCCGATGCTTTGGCCTGGTCCAGCGCCGCCTGGGCCTCCTCGGGGCTGCAAAAGCGCGCCCCGCCAAAGACCACGATGGTGTTGTCGATGCCATAGGCGGCCTGGCCCAGCTCGGGCTTGAGCATCTCCAGCTGCATGCGGATGCCGCGCACCTCGCGGCGCAACAAAAACTCGGGGTCGGCAAAGGCAATGCGGTCGGCGTGGGGGGTGAGTTGCAGGTCCAGCTTGGAATGGGCATGCAAGGTAGCCCAGGCATCGGCCAGGCGCTGTTCGGTGAGGTCTTGGGTGTTTTCCATAGGCTGATTCTAGGGCGTGTTCACTGTATCGGCCGCAAAGCACTGCGACTTCAGGCACAGAAATGCAAAAAGGCTCCGCACAGGGAGCCCTTGGGTTGGCAGTGCGGCGGGAACCAATGGCCCGCCCGCGCTACGCGGTGGTCTACACGCGTTTACGGTATTCGCCGGTACGGGTGTCTACCTCAATCTTGTCACCTTGCGCCACAAAGATGGGCACGCCCACCTCATAGCCGGTGGCCAGTTTGGCAGGTTTGAGTACCTTGCCCGAGGTGTCACCCTTTACCGCTGGCTCCGTCCAGGTGACCTCGCGCACCACGCTGGTGGGCAGTTCCACCGAGATGGCCTTGCCGTCATAGAACACCACTTCCAGCTCCATGCCGTCCTCGATGAAGTTGAGCGCGTCGCCCATGTTCTCGGCTTCCACCTCGTACTGGTTGTACTCGCTGTCCATACAGATGTACATCGGGTCGGCAAAGTAGCTGTAGGTACAGTCTTTTTTGTCCAGGATGACCTGGTCCATCTTGTCGTCGGCTTTGAAGACGACTTCGGTACCAAAGTTGGCGATCAGGCTTTTGAGCTTCATGCGCACGGTGGCGGAGTTGCGCCCACCACGGCTGTATTCTGTTTTGAGAACGACCATGGGGTCTTTGCCGTGCATGATGACGTTGCCTGCGCGGATTTCTTGAGCGATTTTCATGGGGAAAGTTTCTAGGGGGTTTGCAGCGCAGGTGATCTGCGCAAAACCTGCGATTTTAGCTGGTTTTGGACAAACTCTATCAGTTGCGTAACTAAATCGCTTTGTGCCAGCAAGCGCCGACGGGCGGCAAGCACGCTGGCTTGCCAGGCCGGCAAGTCCAGCGCGGGCAGGGTGGCCTGGCTCAGGCCATTCCATACGTGATGAAACAGGCGCAGATCGGGCGGCGCTTGCAGCCAGTCTAAAAATGCATCCAGCTTGGCTGCGTGGGCTCCGTCGCTTTGCGGATAGATCTGCCAGATGAACGGCTGGCCTGCCCACAGCGCGCGTACCAGGCTGTCTTCGCCGCGTACAAAATTGAGGTCGCTATGCCAGAGCAGGTCGTCGTACAGGTCTTGCGACATCGGTGGGAGGTATGAAATTGATAGCTGTTTACGTCCATACGACAAGGACTCCTGGCCAGTTTGATTGTTCATTGCCAGCTGTACAGCCTGCCGGGCGCGGCCTGCCGTGACTTGCAGGTGCGTGGGCTGCTGCGCCTGGGTTAACTGCTCCAGAAGCTGCCCCAGCGCGGGTGGTTCGTAGCAGAACAGGCTGATTTTCTGCGGCGTGGCCCCACTTTCAGCGCTCTGCACGGGTCGGGGCGTTGGGGCGCAAAGCCGGTGATCGAGCGCCGCGCTGCGCAGCAGCCCGCCCGTGCCTGGTGTGAAGCCGGGGTAGAAAAACCATTTGCGCATGCCGCGTGCGGGGCCCACCATCACTGGGGAGGGCAGGCCATGGCTGCTGGCTGCATACGGCTGGGCGCTCAGGTATTCCAGATTGATCCAGACCGGCTGGGAAGGTGCAAGAGCCGGCGGTGATGCGGGCGAAGCTGCATTTTGGGTGCCAAAACCCGGCGTAGTCCTTGTCGTTTGGTCATTTGCAGCTATAGAATAATGAGCGATCCAGGCGGCGCTGACCTCGCAGCCGAAAGCCTCGATCACTACGTCACCGGGTGTGTCTACGCCGATGTCTGGCGAATCGGCTGACCAGGCACGCACCTGCACCCCGGGTGCGCCGCCCGGTGCCATCCAGGCCAGCGCGCAGGCGTCGTCCACCCACAGGCGCACCTGCTGGCCGCGTTCGGCCAGGTCGCAAGAGAGCCGCCAGCACACGCCGATGTCGCCAAAGTTGTCTATCACTTTGCAAAAAATGTCCCAGGTGCGTGTGGTTTGCATGGCCTAGATTGTCCACAATACGGGGATGACCGACAAACCCGAGCCGCCGCTGCCATTGCCCCTTGCTCCACCAGCCCAGGAGCTAAGTGTTGAGTTGCGCCCCGAGCCGCATTCGGCCCAACTGCTGGCCGAGGTCGCCGCCTTGCCCGGCCTGCCCGGCGTGTACCGTTATTTTGATGCGGAGGATGCCTTGCTTTATGTGGGCAAGGCCAAGAACCTGAAGAAACGCGTCTCCAGCTATTTCCAAAAAAACCATGGCGGCACCCGCATTGGCCACATGGTGACCAAAATCGTGCGCATGCAAACCACGGTGGTGCGATCCGAAGCCGAGGCGTTGCTGCTGGAGAACAACCTGATTAAAACGCTGCATCCGCGCTTTAATATTTTGTTTCGCGACGACAAAAGCTACCCCTACCTGAAGATGACCGGGCAGGGCCGCGAGGGCAGCACAGACTTCCCCCGCATCGCCTACTACCGGGGCGCGGTCGAGAAAAAGCACCGCTATTTCGGCCCCTACCCCAGCGCCTGGGCGGTCAAGGAGACCATCCAGCTGCTGCAAAAGGTCTTCATGCTGCGTACCTGCGAAGACACCGTGTTTGCCAACCGTACCCGGCCCTGTTTGCTCTACCAGATCAAGCGCTGCACAGCGCCCTGCGTGGGGCATATCAGCCTGGCCGACTACACCCAAGACACGCGCAACGCCGAGCGCTTCCTGCAGGGCGAGACGCACACCATCGTGCAGGAGCTGGAAGACCGCATGATGGCGCATGCCGACAAGCTGGAGTTTGAGCAGGCCGCCGAGGTGCGCAACCAGATCTCGGCGCTGTCCAAGGTATTGCACCAGCAGGCGGTGGACAACGTCAGCGACAAAGACGTGGACATCCTGGCGGTGAAGGTGGGCGGCGGCAAGGCCTGTGTGAATCTGGCGATGGTGCGCGGTGGGCGGCATTTGGGCGACCGGCCCTACTTTCCGGTGCATGTGGACGATGCCTCGGCGGCCGAGGTGCTGGAGGCCTTTATCGCCCAGCACTACATCGACACGCCGCCGCCGCCCACCCTGCTGGTGAGCGAGGCGGTGGATGTTGAACTGATTGCCGTGTTGTCAGAGCAGTCGGGCGTCAAAATCAACGCCGTGCAGCACCCGCGCGAGCATCGGCGTATCTGGCTGGAGATGGCGCAAACCAATGCCGACATCCAGCTCACCCGATTGCTGGCCGAAGAGGGCAGCCAAATGCAGCGCACCCGCGCCCTGGTGACGGCGCTGGACCTGGCACCCGAAGACCTGAATGCCTTTCGCATCGAGTGCTTTGACATCAGCCACACGGCGGGCGAGGCCACCCAGGCCAGCTGTGTGGTGTTTCACGGCAACAAAATGCAAAGTAGCGAGTACCGGCGTTACAAGATCGAGGGCATTACACCGGGGGACGACTACGCCGCCATGCGCCAGGTGCTGACGCGCCGCTACAGCAAGATGGTGGAGGCGCAGCGCGCCTTTGAGGCGGAGACGGCGAAGGCGGCCAGTGTACTGTCCCCGCCACCCAAACTGCCCGACCTGGTACTGGTCGATGGCGGTAAAGGCCAGGTCAGCATGGCCAAAGAGGTGTTTGAGCAGCTCGGCCTGGACCTCGGCCTGATCGCCGGGGTAGAGAAGGGCGAGGGTCGCAAGGTGGGGCTGGAGGAGCTGGTGTTTGCCGATGGCCGCGCCAAGGCCAGCCTGCCCAAAGACAGCGCTGCGCTGATGCTGATCGCGCAGATCCGCGATGAGGCGCACCGCTTTGCCATCACCGGCATGCGCGCCGCGCGCGCCAAGGTGCGTACCGGGGGCAGTTCGCTGGAGGATATACCGGGCATTGGTGCCAAACGGCGTGCCAAACTTTTACAACGTTTTGGTGGCGTACGGGGTGTAGCTGCCGCAAGTGCCGCAGACCTTGCTACAGTAGAGGGTATTTCCAAACCTTTGGCCGAGGAAATCTACCGCGCGCTGCGTTGAGCGTGCGGATCAAGCCCCAAATCCGGCAGTTGCCCTTACAGGAGTCTTTTCAACATGGTAAATGTTCCCCAAGTCCGCACAGCCAGGACACAACTAGCTATTAAATTTATAGCTATTGCGCTGGTCTCCGTGTTCGCTGGCTGCGCCATCAAACCCCCGCCACCGCGTCCCTCGCCCCCACCCCCGCCGGTCGCGGCTGCGCTGCCCCCTCCTGTGGCGTATGTGCCGCCACCGCCTGTCTATGTACCACCGCCGCCCGCTGCGCCTGTGGTCTACAGCATGCCGCTGGTCAACAACATGGCCGAGTACCGCCGCCGCGCGGCACGCTTGATCATGGAGGCCAACGCCGGCACTGTCGCGGCAGGCAAGTTGCAAGACCCTCTTCGTGGCATCCCTGTTGTGTCTCTGCAGTTAAATGCTGACGGCAGCATCCGCAACCTGGACTTTTTGCGCCAGTCGCAGGTCGCGCCTGAGACCAACAACCTGGCTATTCAGGCGATCCGCCGGGTGGCCAATTTCGGCCCCATCCATAATCTGCCCGGGCCCTGGCAGTTCAATGAGACGTTTTTGTACAACGACAGTTTAAAGTTTCAACTGCGTACCGTCGTTGAAGGCCTGTAGTAAGCTGCAAAAAGAGTAGGGCATGCCACAATAGGCGCATGTTCTTCACTATCCCCACGATCCTGACCTGGACGCGCATTGTCGCCATCCCGCTCATCGTGGGGATTTTTTATACCCAATTGCCTGTCGCCACGCAAAACCTGGTAGCCACGGTGCTGTTTGTCGTGTTTGCTTTGACCGACTGGCTCGACGGCTACCTGGCCCGCAAGCTCAACCAGGCCTCGTCTTTCGGTGCGTTTTTAGACCCGGTGGCCGACAAGTTCTTGGTCTGCGCCTCGCTCTTGGTGTTGGTGCATCTGCATCGGGCGGACGTGTTCGTGGCCCTCATCATTGTGGGGCGCGAGATTGCGATCAGCGCCCTGCGCGAGTGGATGGCGCATATCGGTGCCTCGCGTAGCGTGGCGGTGCACATGCTGGGCAAGCTCAAAACCGTGGCCCAAATGGTGGCCATCCCCTTCTTGCTCTACAACGGCAAGCTGCTGGGCTGGATCGACACCAGTGTGGTCGGCACCTGGCTGATCTGGATCTCCGCCGTGCTCACGGTGTGGTCAATGGTGTACTACCTGCAAAAAGCCCTGCCTGAAATTCGGGCCAAGGCCAAGTAAGCGGGTTCATGCCATCTTCAGACTCTGGTAGCGCCTGGCTACGCGCCATGCCCATCGTCTTTGTGCTGATCTGGAGTACCGGCTTTATCGTCGCCCGCTATGGCATGCCCTACGCGCCGCCGATGAAATTTTTGACCACACGCTATGCATTGTCCATCCTGTGCTTTGTACTGTGGATCGTTCTAGCGCGGGTCAAGCCACCCAGTAGCCGCGCGCAGTGGCTGCACCTGGCTGTCACAGGCGTGCTTGTGCATGCGGGCTACTTGGGCGGTGTATGGACGGCGGTCAAGCTGGGTATGGGCTCTGGGCTATCCGCGCTCATCGTCGGTTTACAACCTGTGCTTACCGCCCTGTGGCTCTCAGGCATGGGCGGCAAGGTCACGGCGCGCCAATGGACTGGTTTGGCGCTGGGCTTTGTCGGCTTGCTGCTAGTCGTCTCCAGCAAGCTCGGCCACGGCGAGGCTACGGTAGTTAACCTGACTTTCGCCGCCATGGCCTTACTCAGTATTACTGCAGGCACCTTATACCAAAAGCGTTTTATCGCGCCCTGCGACGTGCGCTCGGCCAACACCGTGCAACTGGGCGCGGCCTTGCTGGTGACCTTGCCTCTGACGCTTCTGGAGCCCCAAGCCATGCAATGGAACGCACAACTGGCCTGGGCCATGGCTTGGTCGGTGTTTGGGCTCACCCTGGGCGGCAGCTCGCTGCTGTATATGCTGATCCAGCGCGGTGCCGCCACCAGCGTTACCTCACTGCTCTACCTGGTGCCACCTACGACGGCATTTATGGCTTGGGTGTTGTTTGGCGAGGCTATTACGTTGGCGACCGTAATGGGCACCTTGCTGGCTGCGGCAGGTGTATTTTGCGTAGTGCATACGTCGAAAAAAACGCTTGCTGGATGATGGACAATCAGGCCTATCGCTCTGCTTCCATCATTCCCTGACGTTGTGCCCTCACGTATGTTCCCCGCGTTCCAACCCTTCCAAGTCGTACGTGATGGCGTTCGCCTGCACGGGCGCGTTGGCGGGCAGGGGGCACCCTTATTGCTGCTGCACGGCCATCCGCAAAGCCACGCCATGTGGCACCGCGTGGCACCCGATCTGGCTAAACGCTTTACCGTGGTGATGATGGATTTGCGCGGCTATGGTGACTCGGGCAGGCCGTTGGCCGACGACACGCATGCGGCGTACTCCAAACGCGAGATGGCGCTCGATGCCGTAGCGCTGATGCAGTCACGCGGTTATGCGCAGTTCCAGGTGCTGGCGCATGACCGGGGCGCACGGGTGGCGCACCGCCTGGCCGTTGATCACCCGCAGGCGGTGCAGCGCATGCTGCTGTTGGACATTGCGCCCACGCTGGCGATGTACGAGAACACCTCGCTGGGTTTTGCCACGGCCTACTGGCATTGGTTTTTTCTGATCCAGCCGCCGCCGCTGCCCGAGGCCTTGATAGAGTCCGACCCGGTGCGTTATATCCGCAGTGTGATGGGCAAGCGCCATGCCGGGCTGGGCGCGTTTGCGCCAGAGGCCATGGCCGAGTATGAGCGCTGCATCCAAATCCCCGGCAGCGCACGCGGCATTTGCGAAGACTACCGCGCCAGCGCCACGGTAGACCTGGTGCATGACCGTGCGGATATCGCTGCGGGCAACACGCTGGCGATGCCGCTCAAGGTGCTGTGGGGTGAGAACGGCGTGGTGGGGCAAAATTTTGCAGTGCTGCCGCTGTGGCGTGAGCGAGCACAGGACGTCAATGGCCAGGCCTTGCCCTGTGGCCACTACATTGCCGAAGAGGCACCGCAACTATTACTGTCGCAGGCGCAGGATTTTTTCATTGCGTAAACCTTTCATTCATCTTTTTATTTTTAACCCTGAAGGAAATATCCACCATGGCAAAACACCGTATCGCAGTCATCCCCGGCGATGGCATTGGCAAAGAGGTCATGCCCGAAGGCCTGCGCGTGATGGAGGCGGCCGCGCGCAAATTCAATATCGACCTGCACTTTGACCACTTCGATTTCTCCAGCTGGGAGTATTTTGAAAAGCACGGCAAGATGATGCCCGACAACTGGAAAGACCTGGTCGGTGGCCACGACGCGATATATTTTGGCGCAGTCGGCTGGCCCGACAAAATTTTGGACCACGTCTCGCTGTGGGGCTCGCTGCTGCTGTTTCGCCGCGAGTTTGACCAATACATCAACCTGCGCCCCGTCAAGCTGATGCCTGGCATCATCGCGCCCGTGGTCAAGCGCGACGGTACGCCGTACAAGCCCGGCGAGATCGACTTTTATGTGGTGCGCGAGAACACCGAGGGAGAATACTCCAGCGTCGGTGGCCGCATCTTCCCCGGCACCGACCGCGAGGTAGTATTGCAAGAGTCCGTGTTCTCGCGCTACGGCGTAGACCGGGTGCTCAAATTTGCTTTCGAGCTGGCCCAGTCTCGGCCCAGGAAGCATTTGACCAGTGCGACCAAGTCCAACGGCATCTCCATCAGCATGCCCTACTGGGACGAGCGCGTAGTGGAGATGGCGAAAAACTACCCTGGCCTGAACGTTGATAAATTCCATATCGACATCCTGAGCGCCCACTTTGTGCAGCGTCCGGCCTTCTTTGACGTGGTGGTGGCCAGCAATTTGTTTGGCGATATCCTGAGCGACCTGGGCCCGGCCTGCACCGGCACGATTGGTATTGCACCCAGCGCCAACCTGAACCCCGACCGCAAGTTCCCCTCCTTGTTTGAGCCGGTCCATGGTTCGGCCCCCGACATCTACGGCAAGAACATTGCCAACCCAATTGGCCAGATCTGGTGCGGCGCCATGATGCTGGAGCATCTGGGCTACAAGGCCGCGCACGATGCCATCCTCAGCACCATCGAGCGCGTCATGCTGCCGGGCAGCGGCGCGCCGCTGACACGGGATATGGGCGGCGACGGCCAGTACCACTGATTTGGGCAAAGCCATTGCGGCGGCTTTGTAATTACTGCGCAACACCGGGGCGGCAATAAAACGCTTGCCCTGTCAAGTAATTCTCGTTATGCAGTGTTTTATGGTCAAAACTACCACGCTAAGGGTTTAACTAATTATTTTTAATTAGCAATGACTTGTGCACGCTTTAAAACCGCATAGAATCCGCAACCGCGCTGTAATAAAAAAACGACGCTCAATTACCCCATATTTTTTAGAGGAGTCAAAGTGAACAAGACCGAGCTCATCGAACATATCGCCAAGCATGCTGACATTTCCAAAGCTGCTGCCACCCGTGCCCTGGAGTCCACCATTACAGCGGTCAAGACCACGCTGAAAAAAGGCGGCTCTGTGTCGCTCGTAGGTTTTGGTACTTTTGCGGTTGGCAAGCGCGCTGCCCGCATTGGCCGCAACCCCCGTACCGGTGCTTCGATTAAAATCAAGGCCGCCAAAGTACCCAAGTTCCGTCCGGGCAAAGCATTGAAAGATGCCTTGAACTGATCGAGGTTAAAATACTGTTTCGGTGGGGTGATTAGCTCAGTTGGTAGAGCGGCGCCCTTACAAGGCGTAGGTCGGCGGTTCGAGCCCGTCATCACCCACCAATAAGTTGAAAAAGGCGAACGACTGTTCGCCTTTTTTGTATCTGAAGTTATTTGCACGCCCTGCCAGTTGGCGTGTGCTTAGAAAGCGTAGCGCGATGTTTGACTCAATTCGCAAGCACATGAAGATCATGCAGATCTTGCTGTTTCTCCTGATCGTGCCCTCCTTTGTCCTGTTCGGTATTGATGGTTACAGCCGTTTCAAGGACCAGGGTGAGGCCGTGGCCATGGTGGACGGCCAAGCCATTCGCCAAGGTGAATGGGATACCGCGCACAAAAGCGAGGTAGAGCGCGTACGTTCGTCCATGCCTTCGCTGGACCCCAAGCTGCTGGATTCCCCCGAAGCCAAATACGCGACCCTGGAGCGTCTGGTGCGCGACAAGGTCATGCAGGCTGCTGCCAGCAAGTTCAAGTTCACCGCCAGCGACCAGCGCCTGGCGCGCGACCTGCACGACAACCCCTCCATTGCCGCACTGCGCAAACCCGATGGCAGCCTGGATATGGAGCGTTACCGTCAATTGGTAGGCGCGCAAGGCATGAGTCCCGAGATGTTTGAAGCCCGCGTGCGCGGCGACATCTCTACCCGCCAGGTGATTGAAGGCATTGGTGCCACCGGCATCACTACCCCGGCCGTGGCCGACGTGGCCTTGAATGCCTTTTTTGAACGCCGCGAGGTACAGATTGCCCGTTTCAACACAGTTGATTTTGCCAGCAAGGTGAGCTTGACCGATGCGCAGGTAGAGCAGTACTACAAGGACAACCCCTCCCTGTTCCAGGCCCCTGAGCAGGCCAGTATTGAGTATGTGGTGCTGGATGTCGAATCGATCCGTAAAACCATTGTGCCCAATCCGGACGAGGTCAAAACCTATTTCGAGCAAAACGCCGCGCGCCTGAGTGGCCAGGAGGAGCGCCGCGCCAGCCATATCCTGATTGCTTCGCCCAAGACGGCGCCTGCCGCCGAGAGGCAGGCCGCCAAGGCCAAGGCCGACGAGTTGTTGGCCCAAGTGCAAAAAGCACCGGACAGTTTTGCCGAAGTGGCCAAGAAAAACTCCCAGGACCCGGGTTCTGCTGCCAATGGGGGTGACCTGGATTTCTTTGCCAATGGGGCGATGGTCAAACCGTTTTCGGATGCGGCGTTTGCCATGAAAAAAGGCGACATCAGTCCCGTGGTGGAAACCGAGTTTGGCTACCACATCATCCGCCTGACCGACATCAAGGTGCCCAAGCAAAAAACCCTTGAAGAAATGCGCCCTGAAATAGAGACGGAGCTGAAAAAGCAGCAAGCACAGAAAAAATTTGCCGAATCGGCGGACAGTTTTACCAATGGGGTGTACGAGCAGTCAGACAGCTTCAAAGCGATCGCCGAGCGTTTAAAACTTGAGGTGAAAACCGCGAGCAATGTCCAGCGCAAGGCTGCACCAGATGCCACGGGTGTGTTAACCAACACCAAATTTTTAAATGCCCTGTTTACACCGGATGCAGTAGACAAAAAGCGCAATACCGAGGCCGTGGAAATTGGCTCCAACCAGTTGGCCTCAGGCCGCATCGTCCAGTACACACCTGCGCGAACCTTGCCGTTTGAGCAGGTGAAAGACAAGGCGCGTGAAAAATTGCTGGCAGTGCAGGGCGCAGACCTGGCACGCAAAGAAGGTATGGCCAAGCTGGCTGCTTGGCAAGCTGCGCCTGGTTCGGCCAGCCTGGCGGAGGCGGTCGTCATAGCGCGCGATCAATCGCAAAAACTACCCGCTGCGATGATTGACGCGGCATTGCGTGCCGATAGCAGCAAACTACCGGCATTCGTCGGTGTCAACCTGAATGATCAGGGTTATGCAGTGATCAAGGTCAATAAGCTGCTGGAGCGCGAAGCCAAGGCCGACTCGGCGAAACAGGATCGCCAGCAGTACACCCAGTGGTGGACCAATGCCGAGGCGATGGCCTACTACAACGGCTTGAAGGAGCGCTTTAAGGCCGAAATCAAAGTCACCAAACCGGTAGTCAAAAAAGACGACGTCGTGGCGCAACAGTAAGCGAACGCACTACCCCATGAAAAAAGCCTGCAACGTGATGTTGCAGGCTTTTTTGTATTTGGGGTGGCTGATGGGGCTCGAACCCACGACAACAGGAATCACAATCCTGGACTCTACCAGCTGAGCTACAGCCACCATAGAGTGTAGATTATAGCCTGCTTGCGCTTGGGTTTAGCCGTTAACCATCACCAACTTCCCCATCACCCCGCGCGAACCCATGTGGGCGTAGGCGGCCTTCAGGTCTTGCATGGGCATGGTGCGGTCAATCACGGGTTTAACCTTTCCTGTACCGTACCACTGGGCCAGCTCAGCCATCATCGCCGCGTTGGCTTTGGGTTCGCGCTTGGCAAAGTCACCCCAGAATACGCCGACGATGGAGGCACCTTTGAGCAAGGCCAGGTTGAAGGGCAGGGCGGGGATGGGCCCGTTGGCAAAGCCTACCACCAGGTAGCGGCCGCGCCAGGCGATGGAGCGGAAGGCGGGCTCGGTCATGTCGCCGCCGACCGGGTCATAAATGACATCGGGGGCTTTGCTGCCCAGCGCTTCACACGCTGCTTTGATGCTGTCGCGCAAATTGCCCTGGCTGTAGTTGATGGTGGCATCGGCTCCGATGGATTTGCACAGTGCGCATTTTTCATCCGTGGATGCCGCAGCGATTACCTTGGCACCCATGGCCTTGGCAATCTGGATGGCTGCAGTGCCCACACCGCCGGCTGCGCCGAGGATCAGTACCGTCTCGCCTGCCTTGAGCTGGGCGCGGTCGATCAGCGCATGGTGCGAGGTGGCGTAGATCATGATGAAGGCAGCTGCATCCACATGGCCAAAGCCGGGCGGCAGCGGCATGCACAGCGCCGCCGGTGCCAAGGTGTGGGTGCCAAAGCCGCCGGTGCCCGACAGGCAGGCGACAGACTGGCCGACCTTCAGATGCGTCACGCCTTCACCCACGGCCTGCACAACGCCCGCGTACTCCGAGCCGGGCACAAAGGGCAGGGCGGGCTTCATCTGGTATTTGTTTTGCACGATCAGGATGTCGGGAAAATTCAGGCTGGCGGCCTTGATTTCCACCAATACCTGGCCTGCGGCAGGCGCGGGCGTGGGCAGGTCTTTCCAGGTCAGGGCATCCACGCCGATGGGGTTTTCACAGAGCCAAGCTTGCATGAATATCTCCTAATATAGTGCGGTACAGGGCATGATAGTGTATGGCGTGGCCTACAATTTGGCACTATGAAAATATTGCTCTCCAACGACGACGGTTACCAGGCCCCCGGCATCGTCGCCCTCTATGAAGCTTTGAGAACCGTGGCCGACGTGGAGGTGATCGCCCCCGAGCAAAATAACAGCGCCAAGTCCAACGCGCTGACCCTGCACTCGCCGCTCTATGTACATCAGGCCGTCAACGGGTTTCGCTACGTAAATGGCACACCCGCCGACTGCGTGCACATCGCCCTCACAGGCCTGCTGGGCTACAAGCCCGATCTCGTCGTCTCGGGCATCAACAACGGCGCCAATATGGGCGACGACACCATTTACAGTGGCACAGTCGGCGCGGCCATGGAGGGCTATTTATTTGGCATTCCCGCGCTGGCTTTCTCGCAAACCCAAAAGGGCTGGGCGCATATTGACGGCGCAGCGGCCAAAGCGCGCGAGCTGGTGCTGCACTACGCCAAAAGCCTGCACGCAGGCAGCGCACCCTGGCTGCTGAACATCAACATCCCCAATCGCCCGCTGGCTGAGTTGCTGGGTGCCAAAGTCTGCCGCCTGGGCCGTCGCCACGCGGCCGAGCCCGTCATCACGCAAACCAGCCCGCGCGGCGAAACCATGTACTGGATCGGTGCGGCAGGCCCTGCCAAAGAGGAGGGTGCGGGCACCGACTTTGAGGTCTCCCGCGCAGGCCATGTCACTATCACCCCGCTGCAAGTAGACCTGACCGACCATGCGCGGCTGGGCTACTGGCAGCAAAGTCTGGTGGGTTTGGGTAAAGATGCAGATAAAGGCACTGCATGAGCCGGCCGAGTTTTCCGGCCAAGCTGCCCAGCACGGTTACGGGCAAGCCAATTGCTACTAAAAAAATAGCTACTGATGTCCAGGCGACAAGGACTACCAGTATAAATAAGCCTGAAAAACGGGTAAGCCAAGCTTTAACGGCACCCAGCGGCATGGGCATGGAGTCCCAGGTCGTACGCCAGCGCATGGTGGACAAACTGGCTGCCCAAGGCATCACCGACCCCGCCGTATTGCACGCCATGAACACCATCGAGCGCCACCGCTTTGTAGACACGGCTTTGGTTGGCCAAGCCTATGAAGACACCAGCCTGCCGATTGGCCTGAGTCAAACGATCTCCAAGCCCAACGTCGTCGCCCGCATGATTGAGCTGCTGCGCCACAACGCGGCGCTGGACCAGCAGGGCCATATGGGCCGCGTGCTGGAGATTGGCACCGGCTGCGGCTACCAGGCAGCGCTGCTGGCCCAGCTGTGCAGTGAGGTGTATAGCATCGAGCGCCTGCGCGGCCTGCACGACAAGGCGCGGGACAACCTGCGCCCCTATGCCATCCGCCATTTGCACCTGCTGCTGGGCGACGGCATGCTGGGTTATGCCAAGGGAGCGCCCTACGCGGGCATCATTGCCGCCGCCGGGGGCGACGCGATACCGCAGGCCTGGGTAGACCAATTAGCCGTGGGCGGGCGTATAGTGGCACCTATGGTGACCTCTGGTGGCGCCCAAGCGCTGGTCGTGCTGGACAAGACGAAACTGGGGGTCACCCAATCCATGCTTGAAGCGGTGCATTTTGTACCACTAAAATCGGGTGTAATGTAATGTAGATGACAACGTTGTACGATGTGTCTATGGGCTGTAACATTTGTGTGGTGCAGCTATCAATGGGGTTTGAATGATTCAAAAATACATATCAACAAGGGCAGGGCTCCCGTTTATAGGGTTTGCAGTGGCATGGGTGGCACTGCTGGGCGGTTGCGCCAGCAAAATGCCCGCCCCGGCTAACCGCGCGCCAGTAGAAGACCGCCGCGCACCGCCCCCCGTCAGCACGCCCCCGGTCGCGCAGCCTGCCCCCGTGGTGGTGGCCCCCCCGGTTACCCCACCAGCTCCCGTGGTAGTGGCACCCAAGCCCTTGCCCGGTGCCGAAAATGCAGGCAAGCCCGGCTACTACACCGTCAAACCCGGCGACACCCTGATCCGCGTTGGTTTGGACAGCGGCCAAAACTGGCGTGATGTCGCCCGCTGGAATGGCCTGGACAATCCCAACATCATCGAAGTGGGCCAGGTGCTGCGGGTAATTCCACCGGGCACTACCGACGTGGCCGTAGCCGCGACGCGGCCAGTAACCCCCACCGCCACGGTGGCCGCTGCCAGCGCGCCTGCGTCCAGTACCCGTCCCGCTTCTGCACCGGTGGTCAGCGCTTTGCCGCCCCTGAGCGGCTCCGGCACGGTCAGCACCGCCAGCACCGCCAACGGTGCAACCACGGCCAATGCATCCCCTGCAGTGCTACCCGCCTCGGCCCCAATGCCACCCGCATCCTCCGCAGGCGATGACGAAATTGCCTGGATCTGGCCCGCCTCGGGCGCGGTGCTGGCGGGCTTTGATGAAGCCAAAAACAAAGGCCTGGATATCGCAGGCAAGCTGGGCGACCCGGTGCTGGCCGCAGGCGATGGCCGTGTGGTGTACGCAGGCTCGGGCCTGCGCGGCTACGGCAACCTGGTGATCCTGAAGCACAACAACACCTTCCTGACCGCCTACGCCCACAACCAAACCCTGCTGGTCAAAGAGGACCAAACCGTACGCAAGGGCCAAAAGATTGCCGAGCTGGGCCAAAGCGACACCGACCGCGCCAAGCTGCACTTTGAAATCCGCCGCCAAGGCAAACCGGTAGACCCGGCGCGCTACCTGCCGGCCCGGTAATTTTGCATTGCAGATAATTTCCAACGGCCACCCTAGCGTGGCCGTTTTCACGTAAGGCCTGCGGTACCATCACCGCTATGACCTGGCCTGTACTTGTATTTGACATCGAATCCATCCCCGACGTAGCGGGGCTGCGCGCCTTGAGTGGTGCCCCGCCCGAGCACACCGATGCCCAGGTGTACGAGGCCTGGGTGGCCGAGCGCAAAGCCGCCAACAAATCCGATTTTATGCCCCTGCACCTGCAGCGCATCCTGTGCATCAGCGCAGTGTTTCGCAATGCCGACGGCCTGAAAATCCATTCGCTGGTAGACAAAGACGACAAGTCCGAAGGCAAAATCGTCCAGCAGTTTTTCAACATCATCGAAAAGCATGTGCCCCAGCTGGTCAGTTGGAACGGCGGCGGGTTCGATCTGCCCGTACTGCACTACCGTGGCCTCAAGCACGGCGTGGTGGCCGACAAATACTGGGACCTGGGCGACGGCGGCAGCTACGGCGACAAAGAGTTCAAGTGGAACAACTACATCGGCCGCTACCACATGCGCCACCTCGACCTGATGGACCTGCTGGCCATGTACCAGCCCAAAAACAACGCCCCGCTGGACGCCATGGCCAAGCTGTGCGGCTTCCCCGGCAAACTCGGCATGGACGGCAGCCAGGTGTATGCCCAGTACCTTCATGGTAAAACCGACGACGTGCGCCGCTACTGCGAAACCGACGTGATGAACACCTACCTGCTCTACGCCCGTTTTCAGAAAATGCGCGGTGGGTTGACTGAAGGCGAGTACGACACGGAGATTGGGTATGTGAAGGAGACGCTGGGCAATCTCGCGCCTACGGAGGCGCATTGGGATGAGTATTTGAAGGCTTGGGTTTGACGACTAAAGATGTTCTGGGGTCATTTATCGCTAACGCTATTAAAAATAGTCAGTCTATTCAATGGCAATAACTAAACAGTGCAAAAAATGTGGTGAGGTAAAACTGCGGTTGTAATCTGGATGGATTAGGTGAAAAAGATCATAAAGTTCCACTTTCAAACGGTGGAACAAATTGGGTTTTCAACATTGTTTTAGCTTGCAGAACGTGCAATAGAGATAAAAGTAACAAGTCAGAACAGGAATTTATTGCATGGCGCAAGTCATTTAGTCTACCCATCAGAAATGCAAATTAGTGTCGCCTTTTCAGGAGCTATCGGTCAGACATCATTTCTTATGTCAATTCTGATCAGTTAGGTAGTCAGCCCTTGCAAAACCTGCATCGATAGAAAAAGCCGCTGGGCTTGTTGGTTCAAGCGGGTGAACCCCAAGTGCTTGTAAAAGCTTGCTGCGCTCTGGTCTTTTGCATCGACCACCAGCCCGGCCACAGCCAGCATCTCTTGCGCTTGCAGCACTTTTTTGCAGGCGTCTACAAGTAGTACAGAGCCTACGCCTTGGCCTTGGAAGGCGGTGTCTACAGCCAGGCGGCCTAGCAGGGCTACGGGGATGGGGTATTGGGGTAACTTGCGGGCGAGGGCGGCGGGCAGGTCAGAGCATTGCACCGTGGACGCGCTCAGTGTGTAGTAGCCAGCCACGCTGTGTGGTGCGCCCTGCGGGCAGGCGATGAACACGCGGGCGACGTTGCGGCGCACGTCTTGGGATGCATAGCGCGCTATGTAGCTGTCCAACGCGCTTTGACCGCAGCTGAAGCTGGTGGTGTCGGCCTGCTTGTCCAGTGCGCGAATGTGCAGCGCTGTCATGCTGCGGGTTTGAGCATCGTGGTATGGCGCTGCTTGGCACGGCGCAGGGCGGCATTGGGTTTGCCGGGTGTGTCGAGGGCGACTAAAAACGCATCAAAGTCTGCACGGTTGAGCTGGATGGCTTCATTGAGGCGGTGGTATTGCGTTGACGAGATTACAAAGGCCAGTTCACGGCCGTTTTTTTCTATGGCGACGGGTTCGACCAAGGCGCTTTGCAGCACTTGGCCGAAGCGGGTTTTGGCATCGGTAGCAGTAAGAGTTAACATGGGCATCTCTGGTTAATATGGTCATTATAGTTGAATTGATCATCTTAGCCCATAAAAAATCCGCGCATATGCATCGACATCCATTTTGTAAGATCGCGCCGATAAGCGAGACAGACCATGCAATACCGTATTAACTTGCCTACCACCTTGCCCACGCCAGCGCCCACCACGCAGGGCGAGCGCTTGGCGCGTATGGCCCAGCGTATGCAGCGCACGGATCAATGGGGCCCGGCCCAGGCGGTGCGTGACATTCCTCTGGCCGAGCTTTTTCGCCGCATTGACGATATTGCCGTGCAGTACGGCCCCAACACCGATGTGCAAATCTCAAGCAACAGAGTCACCCATTTCCCATAATTGCATAAGGGCATATGAGTCGGCAATGCCTACACGCCCAACTTGACGTCATGTGCAGCTTACATTAGGTACAGGTATACCGCACCCGCAACAGCCCCGCGTAGCCCGTCATCTCCAGGTAGCCGCCATTCGACGGGGTATTTGGCGCGGGTGAGGGGCTGGTCACAGGGCGTAGCTTCATATATATATATATATTACTTAACATAATATACATCGTATAAATCAACTCTTACGCCGCAAGAACATTAAAATCCAGTATTGAAACCTCACACACGCAATAAACCAAACTAACACCTCGCGGCCTACCACTTGCCCTTAGGCTGCTTGGCCCGCACCGCTGTAGCGATCATGTCAACGACTTCCTTGCGCTCAGCTTTTTCGGCAAAGTCTATCGCGGTCATGCCAATTTGGTTCTTCAACAGCGGGTCTGCACCTCCGTCCAGCAGCAGTTTGACGGCGGTGGCGCTGCCGTACATGGCGGCCAGCATCAGCGGTGTGCTGCCGTTGGGCGACTCGGCGTCAATGTAGGCGTGCTTTTCCAGCAGCATAGTGATGATCTGGTTGTTGCCCGTGGTGGCGGCGTAATGCAGCGGGGTCCAGCCGGTTTTGTTGACATCGGCATCTTTGGCCAGCATGGCAGCGGCCAGCTCGGTATGGCCTTTGATCACGGCCATCATCAGCGGGGTCTCGCCGACCTCGTTGGCGATATTCAGATCGGTCTTGGGCCAGTTGATCAGCAGTTTGGCGGCTTTGGGCGACGGTTCGCGCAGGGCCAGGTACAGACCGTGCTGTTTGTTGGGGTCCAGGGTATTGGGGTCAAAACCGCGTTGCAGGAGCTTTTCGATGGCGCCGGCATTGTCGCTGCGGATGGCACCAAAATAGTCTTCGTAAGAACCTGCATGCGATACAGAAAATACAATTAAAACATATAGATATAAGAAATATTTAATGTAAATTCTCATGATTGAATGCTCTCCAACATCACTCTGGACAGGACATTTTAAGCCCGTACGCGGCTAAAAAGCTGGTCAAAATTGTCACTGGTTGCCTGCGCAACTGCCTCTACAGACATGCCTTTGAGGCTGGCCAATTGCTGGGCCACATAGGGTACGTAGGACGGGTTATTGGTTTTACCCCGGTAGGGCATGGGGGCCAAATACGGGCTGTCGGTCTCGATCAGGCAGCGCTCCAGCGGCACAAAGGCGGCCACTTCCCGCAGATCGGCGGCGGCTTTGAAGGTCAAGATACCGGAGAACGAGATGTAAAAACCCATGTCCAGCGCGGCGCGGGCGACCTGCATGCTTTCGGTAAAGCAGTGGAAAACGCCGGGACTCTTGCCCTTGTCGCACCCCGCGCCCTGCCCCATTTCCTTCAGAATCGCCAAGGTGTCATCCGATGCACTGCGGGTGTGGATCACCAATGGCAGTCCGGTTGCTTGCGATGCGCGGATGTGCGTGCGAAAGCGTTCGCGCTGCCACTCCATGTCGGCCACCGTGCGGCCGCCCTTGCGCTCGTCCATCTGGTAGTAGTCCAGCCCGGTCTCGCCAATGGCCACGACTTTGGGAAGTTGGGCGCGCTGCACCAGGTCGGCCAGTGTCGGCTCGTAAATACCTTCGTTGTCGGGGTGTACGCCGACAGTGGACCAGAAGTTGTCGTAGCCGGTGGCCAGCGTATGCACCTCCTCAAACTCCTCGATGGTGGTGCAGATGCACAGCGCCCGCGTCACCTGGGCGCTGGCCATGGCAGCGCGGATCTGGGGGAGCTGGCTTTTGAGCTCAGGAAAGCTCAGGTGGCAATGGGAGTCGGTAAACATGCGGGAGGGCCTGCTTGGGCAGGTTTAACCATAAAAATAGCCTGTAGTCCATGCAAACAGGACGTAAGCAGCTATATTAAACGTAGCACTCAAAACGCCTTGCAGGACAACAACCAATCAATTAAATGGTCTGTGTCGGCCGGTCGGTGGCCAGATGGGCCCCTAAAGTTTCTTCAATTTTGAGTTTGAGTTGTTTGGATTTTTCGTCAGTCGGAAAGCGGATACCTACGCCCTGGGTGCGGTTGCCCGCAGCCTTGGCGGGCGTGACCCAGGCCACTTTACCGGCAATGGGATAGCGCGTGGGGTCTTCAGGCAGGGTCAGCAGCACATACACATCGTCGCCCAGTTTGTACTCACGGGCGGTCGGTATAAAGATGCCGCCTTCGCTGAACAAGGGAATGTAGGCCGCATACAACGCCGCCTTTTCCTTGATCGCCAATTGGATGACGCTCGGACGAGGGGTACCGGACGAACCGGCCAGCGGCGACGCAGCGGTGTTCTGGAATGCCATCGATTTGGTGGAGGGTGAGCTCATAGGTGTAGCCTAAATGGGTTCGACTGGTGAACGTAAGAAGTTAGTTTGATTATTGCCTAGAGTTTAGGGCAGTCTTGGCCTGGCTTACAAGGTCTTCCAGCAACAATTCTGCTTTCCAGGTGTGTTCGATGCTGCGTGCCAGCGTTTTGAGCTGCTCGCTCCAGGCCGACAGGGCGCGCGCCGGCGGCGCTTTGGGCAGGTCAGCCGCTGCAAAAAAGCGCGGCGGGGCCCCCAGTTTGATGGCCCACAGGTCGTGGCAGAGCTTTTGCAGGGCATCGAGCAGGGTTTTGGGGCTCCAGTGCTCGGTGATACCCTGGGCCCCTAAAACCAGGGCTTTTGGCAGCTTGGTCCACGCTACCAGGGCATTTGCAGCTATGAATTGCGTAGCGTCGAGCGGGCGACCTCCGGCCGCGGCCAATGCCGTTTGCAGGGCGGTGGCATCCAGTTTGTCACCGCCCGTTTGGCTACCCAGCCAAGCCAGTGCCTCGTCTTGCGCAGGCCAATGCAGGGCAAAGCTCTGGCAGCGGCTGCGGATGGTGGGCAGCAGTTGGTGCGCCGCCTCGCTGGCCAACGCAAATTTCACGTCACCCGTGGGTTCCTCCAGGGTTTTTAACAGGGCGTTGGCAGTCACATTGTTCATACGTTCGGCCGGGTACACCAGCACCGCCTTGCTGCGCCCTCGCCCGCTGGTGAGCTGGGCAAACTCAATCGACTCGCGCATGGCATCTACGCGGATCTCGCGGCTGGGCTTGCGGCTTTTGTCGTCGATCTCCTTTTGCGCTTTCTCGCTCAGTGGCCAGCCGTACTCGATCATCAAGGTCTCGGGCATCAGCACCACCAGGTCGGTATGGGCGTGCGTGGCGATCATGTGGCAGCTAGGGCACCGGCCGCAGGCGGCTTGGCTTGCGGTTTTGCCCGGTGCCTCACACAGCCAGGCCTGCGCCAGGCTCAGCGCCAGCTCGTACTGGCCCAGGCCCGAGGGGCCATGCAAGAGCCAGGCATGGCCGCGCTGAGATAGCAAGGCATCGCGCTGTTTAGCCAGCCAGGGGGGTAAAACAGCGGGCGTGGCGGCAGGTGCCAGGTCTGAAGCGGTTTCGGCAGTCTCTTTACTCATGCCAAATACCCCTTGGCACGCACGGCGGCCCGCACCTCGGCGCGTACCAGCTCCATGGACTGGTTGCCGTTGATGCGGGCAAAGCGAGCGGGCTGCTCCGCCGCGCGCGCAGCGTAGCCGCTGACCACGCGTTCAAAGAAGGCCTGTGACTGGGATTCAAATTTGTCGGGCGTGCGGGCGGCTTGCAGGCGTTGGGCGGCTACTGCGGGGGGCACGTCAAACCAGATGGTCAGGTTGGGTTGCCGAATGCCTTGGCTAGCAGGGTTTTCTTGGCTTAGCCCTTTAGAATATAGCGTAGCAAGCTCTAAAAACGATAGCGTCTTCAGGTCAAACCCGCGCCCTGCCCCTTGGTAGGCAAAGCTGGCATCGGCATACCGGTCACACAGCAGCACGTCACCCCGCGCCAGGGCGGGCTCAATGACTTGCAGCAGGTGTTCGCGCCGGGCGGCAAAGACCAAGAGCGCCTCGGTCAGTGCGTCCATAGGTTCGTGCAAGACCATTTCCCTGAGGCGTTCACCTAAGGGCGTACCGCCAGGTTCGCGGGTCTGGACGACGGTTTTGCCTTGGGCTTTGAAGGCATCTGCCAGGGCCGCAATATGGCTGGATTTGCCTGCGCCGTCGATGCCTTCGAAGCTGATGAAGATGCCGGTATTCATTCGGTTATGGTGCTACTGAGGTGTTGCTCGGTGAGGTCACTGCGGACGAGATCGTGGTCGCCACCCGCCCTCATACTGGAGTACCAGAAATCGGTCGGTCGGCAACCACGATCCCGCCTGCACATAGGGCCGCGCGCTACCCGTAGCTCCGTCAAATACATCCCGCAGACTACCGGTAGCGCGCTACCTCTGTAACCACACGGTTGGGCATTTGTCAGCCGACCGATTTCTGGTACTCCAGTATGAGGGCGGATGACATATGCCCAACCGTGCGTACGAGACCATCCCTGTGCCAAACGGCCAGACCGCTCAGAGGCAGATATACGAGACCATCCCTGTGTCGAATCTCTGTGCAAAGTCACTGCCCTCGTATGTACTTATTCACCGCATTATTGTGCTCCGACAAAGTAGCGCTGAACTGGCTGGTGCCGTCCCCCCGCGCCACAAAGTACAAAGCCTTGGTCTGTGCCGGTTGCACCGCTGCCAACAACGCCGCCTTGCCCGGCATGGAGATCGGCGTGGGCGGCAAACCCGCGCGGGTGTAGGTGTTGTACGGTGTATCCGTTTGCAGGCCTTTTTTGCCGATATTGCCCTTGTATGAATCACCCATGCCGTAGATTACCGCCGGGTCAGTTTGCAGCAGCATGCCGATGCGCAGACGGTTGTTGAACACGCCACCGATCTCGGGGCGGTCGCTGGGTTTGCCGGTTTCTTTTTCAATAATACTGGCCAAAATCAGGGCCTGCTCGGGGGTTTTGATCGGCAGGTTGGGCTGGCGCGCATCCCAGGCGGCGGCGAGTTGCTTGTCCATGGCTTTGGCGGCCGCTTGCAGGACGATCAGATCGCTGCTGCCCTTGGCGTAGCTGTAGGTGTCGGGGTAAAAACGCCCCTCGGGGTGTACGCCAGGCTTGCCCAGCTTGGCCATCAGGGCTTCGTTGCTGAGCTGCTGGGTGTCGGGCTTTAAATGCTCCGCCTCGGCCAGCGCGGCGCGCAGTTGGCGGATGTTCCAGCCGTCCACGATGGTCACGCTGTCTTGGGCTTGCTGGCCGCCGACCAGCTTGGCCAGCAGGCTGCGCGGCGTGCTGCCCTCTTCTATCTCGTAGTTACCGGCCTTCAAGGCGCCGGCCTTGCCAGAGAGGCGAAAGAACCAGTACAAGGTACCAGGCGGCAGGTTGGCAGGGGTTTTGACGCCTGCGCCAGCCATCGCCTGCGTCACGCTGCGCGCGGTGCTGCCGGTGGGCAGTACCACGGCTACGCTGTGCACTCCAGCGGGCAGCACGAAGGGCTGGCTGGCCCACCACCCTACGGCACTGGCCAGTACGGCTGCTATGGCCAGCAGGCCCAGCACCATGCGCAGCACGGCCAGTCCATTTTGGCCGGGGGCGTGACGCAACCTACGGTAACGGGGTTGCCCCTGCAGAGGGCGATGACGGTTTTGATCCACAACTATTGCCTGCTTAAATCGACGCACAAGGACAGGATGATACCGGGGCGCGATAATCCCCCCATGCAAACCCCCCAGTCTATGCCCCTTTCAGTCACTGCCGTACTCAACCTGCCTGGCAGTGTGGCCTATCCCGCTCCTGCCGGGCCATTGGGCATTATCCGCGCCCAGGGTGCTGATGCGGTCAAGTTTTTGCAGGGCCAGCTTACGCAGGACGTGGCCCTGCTGGGCCTGTCCGAGGCGCGGCTGGCAGCTTGGTGCTCGGCCAAAGGACGCATGTTGGCCAGCTTTATTGTCTGCAAAATCAGCCATGACGATATTGTTTTAATCTGTAGCCGCAGCGTGCTGCCCACCACGCTCAAGCGCCTGCAGATGTTTGTGCTGCGGGCGCAATGCAAGCTGACAGATGCGAGTGGCGATTTTGTCTTGCTGGGTACTACAAATACCATAGCAGAAAATGACCGCGTGACGTGGACTACCACTAGAAATGACAGTGTAATCAGCATCAGGCTGCCATCCGGGCAGCATGCAGGCCAGCCTGTGCCACGCCTACTGCAACTGGTGCCCGTAGCAGCCTATGCCAGCGCCAACCCCAGCGACACAGAGATGGCCAATGCCCTGGCGGTGTGGCAATACCTTGAAGTCAGCTCGGGCATTGCCCCGATTACGGCAGCGGTAGCAGACCTGTATGTGCCGCAGATGCTCAACTATGAATCGGTCGGCGGTGTCAACTTTAAAAAGGGCTGCTACCCCGGCCAGGAGGTGGTGGCGCGCAGCCAGTTTCGCGGCACGCTCAAACGCCGGGCCTTCATTGTCAGCAGCGCTACGGCTTTGGCTGCCGGGCAAGAGGTGTTTGACAGCCGGGATACCGGGCAGCCTTGCGGCACAGTGGCCTATGCCGCTGCCACCCCTGCGGGGCTGAGCCGCGAGCAGGCCGCCTATGCCGCCATCGTCAGCATGCAAACCAGCGCGGCGGACAGCCCTCGCCTGGTTGCGGCGGCCAGTACCGATGGATTGCAAGCCGAGGCGACGCTGCAATTGCAAGCGCTGCCCTACCCTTTGTTGCAAGACATTTAAGGCTGCGCAGCATGTGCCTGATCGCCATGGCCTGGGGGGTCAGCCCGCAGTACCCGCTGGTGATAGCCGCTAACCGCGACGAGTACTACGCCCGGCCGACCGCGCCGCTGGCGCAGTGGACCAGCGATAGCGGCTCGGCCATCGTCAGCGGGCGTGACCTGCGCGATGGCGGTACCTGGATGGGTTTTACGCCCAGTGGCCGTTTTGCCATGCTGACCAATCTGCGCGACCCGTCGGCCACGCCCCCACCCCTGGCGCGCAGCCGGGGCGCGCTGGTGATGGACTGGCTAACCAGTACGCTCGCTGTCGATGCCTGGCGTGTACAGCGTGATTGGGCGCATTACGCAGGCTTCAACTTGATCGCCGGCGACTGGCCAACGCAGCAATGCCATTACCTGAGCAGCCACAGCGCCATGCAGGCGCTGGAGCCGGGCAACATCTATGGTTTGTCGAACGCCGCAATCGATACGCCTTGGCCAAAAACTGTGCAGCTCAAAGGTGTTTTACAAGAAAAAATAAAAAACGACATGCCGCTGGAGGCCTTGCAATCACAGTTGCAGCGTGCGCTGATGGACGAAACCAGAATGGGCGATGCCCAGCTACCCCACACTGGCGTACCCCTGGAGGTAGAGCGAGCCTTATCCAGTGTATTTGTGCGCCATCCGCAGCCCCAGGCAGACTATGGAACCCGCACGAGCCTGGTGGCAACACTGGACGGCCAGCAGACCTTGCATTTGCATGAGGCCACCCATGCCCATGGGGCACAGGTGCGACTGCGTCTGCCCTGGCCGCAAAGCCTATAGCCTGGGTTGCAAAGGCGCCGGAATCTGCGCCAGCGTCGCGCTGTTTTTACCCGAGGACTCGTACGCCGCCTTGAAGCTGGCCACGGCGCTGGCCTCGTCTTTCATGAAGTTGTACTGCACATTGCCGATCTTGATCAGGCCATCGACCTTTTGATCGGGGTAGGCCTTGTTACGCACTTCCATGGCTTGCACGGCAAACTTGAAATCGTTGGCACGCACCGCCAGCACGTAGGCGGCGTTCATCATGTCGATGTCCAGCGTATTCTCGGCATAGGCCGTGCGGGCCAGTGCCAAGGCCTCAGGCTCTTTGCCGCTGCGGCTGAGCAAAATGACTTCCAGCGAACGCACGCTCACGGCTTTGGGCTGGACCTTTTTGGCGCGCTCTAAAAACTCCAGCGCCTTGGGGACATTGCCCACCGCAGCATGGCCCCGGGCAATATTGCTCATCATGGCGACCACGTAGGGGCGCGAGCCGACCACGCTCTCCCACACCCAGGTGGCGTTTTTCCAGTCGCCCCACTTGGCCAGCTCGTCGCCCAGCATGGGCGTGATCTTGCGGTAATGCGGGTTGATCTCAATGCCTTCGCGCGCCAGCTTGAGCATTTCTTTCTTGGTTTTGTCATGCTTGGGGTTAAGCGGGTCGCCCGACTGCGAAATACTCAGCGCCAGCTTGACGGACTGCACAATTTTGGCTTCGCATTCGGCGGCTTGCTGGGTGATGTAGGTCGCCAACGCCAGGCAGGCCATCGTCACGACAGCGGCCACCTGCGAAAACGCCGGCCGCCAAGGCAGGCGGGTGGTGGCCAGGATGCCGCGCAGGCCCAGGCGTGCGTCAGACGCCGCCAGTAACCCCAAACACAGGGCAAACATGATGCCGGTCGATGCCAGCCGCCACGGGAAACCAATATTGCTCACCACCATCAAGGCCAGCAGGCTGGTGAGGGCTACGGCGCGAATCGGCCCCTCGTTGAGCGCTTCCTCGCTGCGCTTGAACAGGGTACGCCAGGCAGCGGTCAGGGTATAGCCGATCAACAGGAGCATGAAGATCCAGCCTACCAGGCCGTACTCCCCCAGCAACTGTAAAACCTCATTGTGCGCGTAATAGTCGGTCTCCAGCTGCGCGCCTTCCACCTGGTAGAGCGGAATATCCACCTCCCATGCGCCTGCGCCCACGCCCGTCAGCGGCCGGCGTTCGATGATGTTCTGCGTGGCCTTCCACATGACTTTACGCACGTTCAGCGTGCCGTCTTCAATCTGGATCTGCCCGGCACGTTTAAAGCCGCGCTGAAAAGCATTCACGTCTTTGAATTCAACGCCAGGATTGCCTGATTTGATCAAACCCAAACCCACGACAGTGGCTACCAATACACCCAGCACCACAATCCGCTGCTCGCTCTTCCAAGTGCCAAAACTAAAGCGTGAACGGAATTTCCAGGCCATCACAGCAATCATCACAAAGGCAAAGGCGCTGCCCACATAGGCCGAACGGGTGCCGCACATGGCCAGATAGACCAAATTCAGGCCCGTGGTCGCCGCCAAAAACGCCAGTATCGGAGTGCGCTTCTGGGTGAACATCAAATAGGCGGAAAACACATAGGTGCAGGCCATAAACTCGGCAGCAAAGTTGCGGTTCACAAAGGTGGCGGCCGGATTCGGCCCCTGGGGGATAAAACGCACATCAAACCAGAACTGCGACGCACCCAGCAGGGCCACCGCGAAAGCGCCCAGGTGCACGCCCCAGGCCAGCATCGGAAAGCGCTCGCGGTTGGCGCAGTTGAGCACCAGCCAGACGACCAATGCAAACAAAAACCAGCGAATCGCTTCGACACCCGCCAGATAGGTATGCGACCAGACCATACTGCCCAGCGCGTAAATGCACAGCATGATCGGCAGCCACATCACCACATGCCAGCGAAACGCATCACGCCGGTTGCGCTGCGACCAAAACAGCAGCAGCGCGGCACCCAGGGTCATAAAGGCCACGATGATGGACTTGAGCGTGTCTTGCAGCATCAACTCGTGCGGCACGCCCAGGGCGGGCGTAAAGAAGAGCATCAGCGCCAGAATAATCGCCGTCCAGTCGCCCTTGCCGATCTCGCCAGGCAAGGCCATGGCCTGGGCGACCAGGCCAGGCTTGGCGGGGCTCAGGGCGGGTGCGGCCTTGGCAGCCCAGACTTCAGGCGCAGCCGTGCCCGCACCCGCGCCGGTGCCCGCCATATCGGGCTTGGAAGGAGAATTTCGTTTTTTCTTGGCCATAAAAACCTGTAGAGGCAGCACCGTTTGGCCGCTGCCCCGAATAAATTAACATTAACCCGCTATTGTCGCTGGTTTAAGGGCGGTTTTTAGCCTTTCCAGCACCAAGGAATTATGCTGGGCTGGATACCTAAAGCGCTTTCACCATGTCGATGTGCGCAATGCCCACCTCGTCATAAGGCGCACCGCGTTCCGTAAACCCCGCCTTGGCATAAAAGCCCGCCGCGCTGCGCTGGGCGTGCAGCAGCACCAGCGTGTCGCCCCTGCTTGCGGCCCGCTGAACCAAGGCATCCAGCACGCTGCGCCCCAAGTGCGCAGCCGCGCAGCACCCGCTTGGCCGCCATGCGGCCGATCTTGCCCACTTGCACGCCCTGCTCTGGCAGCGCCCACCAGCAACCGCCCGGTGGCCAGGGGCAGGTTCAGACGGTTGTACACCACGGCATGCACGGCAGTGGCATCCTGCACGTCCCATTCCTCGCTCTCGGGGATGCCTTGCTCCTGCACAAACACCTCCTTGCGCACCCGGCCTGCATCGCTGCCCAGCGCCTGCCAGTCGCCCACCACCAGGCGCGTCATGGCCTCGCCCGCCTCAAAGGCCGCAAACAGCTCGCGCAGCACCTGCGGCACCGGGCGCGAGGTTTGACTGACGGGGTCGGCATAGACGTAGACTAGCTCACAAGTGACCAGCAGTTTGTCACCGGCAAAAATGCCGCCGGTAAAGGTGATGGACGAGTTGCCCACGCGGCCGCAGCGCAGGCCGATATCCAGCGTGTCGTCGTAGCGCGCCGAGGCAAAGTATTCGAGTGTGGCTTTCTTCACATACAGGTCGCCGCACAGCTGGTGCATGGTCTCCTCATAGGGCAGCGCCAGCGCGCGCCAGTAGTCGGCAATGGCGGTATCAAAGTACATCAGGTAGTGGCCATTGAAGACAATTTTTTGCATGTCCACCTCGGCCCAGCGCACCCGCAGGCGGTGGAAAAATCGGAAACTCTGGCGGGTGATGGTGCTGCTGTCGGCCATGGTGATTGATTCAATGCGGTAAATGGAAAGCTCGCCGGATGGCGGCGCTGGCATGCTGGTGTGCCTGCAGCGCCTCGGGGATGGCGCGGCCCATTTTAATGAACTCGTGGGTGACGCCCCGGTAAATTTCAAGCTCCACCGCCCCACCGGCGGCGCGTAGCGCATCACCGTAGCCCATGCCCTCGTCCACCAGCGGGTCGCACTCGGCCAGGCCGATCCAGGCGGGGGCCAGGCCGCTGTGGTCGGCGGCGTTGCAGGGGGCAAAGCGCCAGTCTTCGCGCTGGCCGTGGTCGGGCATGTACTGGGCAAAGAAATACGCCACGCTGGCTGCGTCCAGCACGTAGCCCTGCGCGTAGCGGTGGTGCGAGGGCGTGTCGGCATAGGCAGCGCAGCCTGGGTAGATCAGCAGTTGCAACGCCAAGGGCAGGCCGACATCGCGCGCCATCAGGGCGCACACGGCTGCCAGCGTACCGCCAGCGCTGTCGCCGCCCACGGCCAGGCGGGTGGTGTCCAGGCCCAGCGCCGCGCCCTGCCCGGCCAGCCACTGCAAGGTGTCCCAGGCATCATGCACGGCGGTGGGGAACGCATATTCAGGTGCCAGGCGGTAGTCCAGCGACAGCACCGCCGCGCCCGACAGGCGCGCCAGCTCGCGGCACAAAATATCATGCGTTTGCACACTGCCAATGGTGAAGCCGCCGCCGTGCAGGTACAGCAGCACCGGCAGCACGGCGTGCGAGGCGGCGTACAACCGAGCGGGTAGCGCTGCGCCATCGCGGGCGGGAACGGTGAAGTCTTGCACCCGCGCCAGGCTGGCACGCGGCACCTCCAGCACGTCGCACCCCTTGGCATAGGCGGCGCGCGCCTCTGGCGGGCTTAAGGTATGCAGCGGCGGATAGCCGGCGCGTTGCATGCGCTCCAGCACACCGCGCATGGCGGGGGTCAGCGCACTGGGGGCGGGGTAAGGTGATGAATTGGGCATAAGGGTTGTTGATAACTACCGTAGGGGTTTTAGATAACTACCGTAGGGGTTTTAGATAACTACGTGACAGACAAGGCCCGGTGAGCACGCTACAGTAGGGCAGGCTAATCGTACAACGCTTCCAACCCTTCTTTCCTTGCACCCACCATGGCACTCATCTACTACATCACCCAAATCCAGTTTGACTACGGCGCTATTGCCCTATTGAAAGCCGAGTGCCAGCGGGTAGGCATCAGCCGCCCGCTGATCGTCACCGACGCGGGCGTTCGGGCCGCAGGCATTGTGGACAAAGCCGTGGCCGCCCTGGGTAGCACGCCCCACGCCATTTTTGACCAAGTACCCTCCAACCCCACCGAGGCCGCGGTGCGCGCAGGCGTAGCTGCGTACAAGGCCGGGCTGTGCGATGGCCTGGTGGCGGTGGGCGGCGGCAGCTCCATCGACTGCGCCAAAGGTATCGCCATTTTGGCCACGCACCCAGGGCCGCTTAAAACCTATGCCACCATCGAAGGCGGCTCGCCGAAGATTACCGAGGCCGTGTGCCCCCTGATCGCCGTGCCCACCACCAGCGGCACCGGCAGCGAGGTAGCGCGTGGCGCGATTTTGATCCTGGACGATGGCCGCAAAGTGGGCTTTCACAGCTGGCACCTGGTGCCCAAAACCGCCATTTGCGACCCCGAACTCACCCTGGGCCTGCCGCCCCTGCTCACGGCTGCCACCGGCATGGACGCCATAGCGCACTGCATGGAAACCTTTATGGCCGCGCCGTTTAACCCGCCCGCCGACGGCATCGCCATCGACGGCCTGCGCCGGGGCTGGAGCCATATCGAGCGCGCGACTAAAAACGGCGCCGACAAGGAAGCCCGCCTGAACCTGATGAGCGCCTCCATGCAGGGCGCGATGGCCTTCCAAAAGGGCCTGGGCTGCGTGCATTCGCTTAGTCACAGCCTGGGCGGCGTCAACCCGCGCCTGCACCACGGCACCCTGAACGCGATGTTTTTACCTGCCGTAGTGCGCTTTAACGCGCCCGCCGAGTCGGTGCAAAAAGAAGACCGCCTAACCCGCATGGCCCAGGCCATGGGTTTGACTTCGGGCACCGATGTAGCCCCAGCCCTGGCCGACATGACGCGGCGATTGGGCCTGCCCAGCGGCCTGGCCGCCATGGGCGTGACCACGGCAGACTACGAACGCATCATCGACGGCGCCATGGCCGACCACTGCCACAAGATGAACCCGCGCATTGCTACGCGGGAGGAGTATGCGCAGATGCTGAGCGATAGTGCGGTGTTGCGGGGATAGATTTTGGCTACCTTGCTCAAGATTGCGAGCGAGGTTTTTCACTGTTCACCAGCTGCGCGCACGACGCAGGCGCTATGCCTATGCCACCCGAGCACCGGCCCCTTCGGCGGAGCATCTGCAGTGCTCAGAATGTGGGGAAACGGCGGAACTCGGGCTACGCCCTCAGACAGCCGCCGTTTCTGATCCCACATTCTTGCGCGCTTCGAGCCCGGTGCTCTTATTGGGTGGCACAGGCATATCGCCTGCGCCGCGCGCTCTCACTGGGCTGAGGTTTCTTGCGAGCTTGGTTACTATCTATTTTGTAGCTGCTTACGCCCAGGGGACGGGGACTATTCGGCTATTTGATTGTTAAAAAGCGCATCGCACGGTCTGAAATCTATGCAAACTCAATACGCCATGCTCGCGGCAAAACCTGCCCCATGGCTATGCGCCCCGATGAGGGCTGCGGGCTCGAAGCACGCAGAAATGGGGATAAGAAATTTAGATGTTTGAGCCGTAGGCGAGTTTCTAAATTTCCCCCATTTCGAGTACTGTAGATGCTTCCCGAAGGGCCGCTGCCCTGGGGCGCATGGCCATGGGGCAGGCTTTGCCGCGAAGCCGCGAGGTCCAGGCAAGTGCAGATTGGCTCATCAAGCACCACCGCCCTTCGGGCGAAAAGGTGGATGGATGAGCGCCCTACTTCAGAATGCGACAATAGCCGCATGCAACTTTTGCCTCTTCACCACAGCTTTGCCCAAATGGGCGGCACCTTTTTTACTGCCCTGCAGCCACAGCCTCTGCCTGCGCCCTACTGGGTAGGCCGCAGCCGCGCTATGGCGCGAGAACTGGGCTTGTCCGACGCTTGGATGGAGTCCAGCGAAGCGCTGCAAACCCTAACGGGCAATGCGCTGCTGGCAGGCTCCCAGCCGCTGGCCAGTGTCTACAGTGGGCACCAGTTTGGCCAGTGGGCGGGGCAACTGGGCGATGGGCGGGCGATTTTACTGGGCGAACTTACAGCCCCCGACGGTCAGGGTTGGGAAGTGCAACTCAAAGGCGCGGGCCTCACGCCTTACTCGCGCATGGGCGATGGCCGCGCGGTGCTGCGCAGCTCCATCCGCGAATTTTTATGTTCCGAGGCCATGCACGCGCTGGGCATCCCGACCACCCGGGCACTGTGCGTGACCGGCTCTGACCAGCCGGTGCGGCGTGAAGAAGTCGAGACGGCAGCCGTGGTCACCCGCTGCGCGCCCAGCTTTATCCGCTTTGGGCATTTTGAGCATTTCTCCTACAGCGGGCAGCACACCGAGCTCAAAGCCTTGGCAGACTATGTGATCCGTCGCTACTATCCCGCCTGCGCACAGGCCCGCAACCCCTATGCCGCCCTGTTGGAGGCCGTGAGCGAGCGCACCGCCATCATGGTGGCGCAGTGGCAGGCAGTGGGCTTTTGCCATGGGGTGATGAATACCGACAACATGAGCATTCTGGGCCTCACCATTGATTACGGCCCGTTCCAGTTTCTGGATGTGTTTGACCCTGCCCACGTCTGCAACCACAGCGACGAGCAGGGCCGCTACAGCTACCACCGCCAGCCCAACATCGCCTACTGGAACCTGTTTTGCTTAGGGCAAGCCCTGTTGCCCTTGATCAACGAAAAGGGTGAGCAAGACGAGGCCTTGGCCGCGCTGGAGCCGTTCAAAACCATCTTCCCCGAGCAGCTGGAGATGCGCATGCGCCATAAACTGGGTTTGGAGGGCAGCGAGATAGGCGACAAGGCGTTGATTGAAGGCATCCTGAAACTGCTGGCGCAAAACAAGGTGGACTACACCATCTTCTGGAGCCGCATGACTACCAGCATCCGCAGCAATGACTGGGAGCCGGTGCGCGACCTGTTTTTAGACCGCCAGTCCTGGGATGCCTGGTTGCTAGCATTTTCAGAGCGCATTACGTCCAGGGAGCGTGGACCCATGGCCGATTTGATGCAAAAAAGTAACCCGGTGTACGTGCTGCGTAACCATTTGGGCGAACAGGCCATCCAAAAAGCGAAACAAAAAGACTTTTCCGAAGTCGAACGCTTGTTAAACCTGCTGCAAGCCCCCTATGCAGCGCAAAGCGGAATGGAGGCGTATGCTGCATTTCCGCCCGATTGGGCCAGTCGTATTGAAATATCGTGTTCTTCTTGAGATAACCCACCATGACTACCAAAATCACCAAAACCGACGACGAATGGCGCGCCGCCTTGGCAGCAAAAAATGCCGAGCCCCTGGCCTTTGACGTGACGCGCCACGAAGCCACCGAACGTGCCTTTACGGGTAAGCTCGAAGGCAACAAGGCAGCGGGCACCTACCATTGCATTTGCTGCGGCAAGCCGCTGTTTGATTCGGCCACCAAGTTTGACAGCGGCACCGGCTGGCCGAGCTTTTTCAAACCCCTGGATGCCCAGGCCGTGGGCGAGAAGGTGGACGGCTATCTGTTCATGAAGCGCACCGAAGTGCACTGCGCCGACTGCGGCGCACATATGGGCCATGTATTCCCGGATGGCCCGGCACCCACGGGCCTGCGCTACTGCATGAACTCGGCTTCGCTAGAATTCAAACCTGCTTGATCCACTCCCTCCCCTGCCCCCACGCCATCAACCCCGCATGAAACAACTTTTAGACTTTCTCCCCATCCTGCTGTTTTTCGGTGCCTACAAGGCCTACAACATTTACGTGGCTACCGGGGTCATCATGGCCGCTACGGTGGTGCAGATGGCGATCCTGTACAAAATGGACGGTCGCCTGCAAACCATGCACAAGGTGACACTGGCTTTGGTGCTGGGCTTTGGCGCGCTCACGTTGGGCTTTCACGATGAGCGGTTTATCAAAATCAAACCGACGGTGCTGTATACCTTTATGGGCCTCACGCTGGGCATTGCCCTGTGGTTTTTCAAGAAGAATTTTCTCAAAATGATGCTGGGTGGCCAGTTGCACCTGCCTGAGGGGGTATGGCGCAAGCTGACAGCGGCCTGGGTGGTGTACAGCCTGTTCATGGCCGCGCTCAATGCCTATGTAGCCTACTACTACACCACCGAGCAATGGGTTGATTTCAAGATCTGGGGCTATGCCTTCCCGCTGGTGTTTTTGGTGGCTCAGGGCCTCTACATCGCCAAATACCTGCAACCCAGCGACGATGAAGGAGCCAGCCCATGAGCCCGGCCAATGCTGCAACGGTAGAGCTGCACCTGCGCAATGTGCTGGCAACTGCCCAGGTGCAGGTGATTGACGAGTCCGCCTCGCACGCGGGCCATGCGGGCAACCCGGATGGCAGCGGTGTGGGCACGCATCTGCGGGTGCGCATCGCATCGCCACTGTTTGCAGGAAAATCACGGGTAGCCCAGCACCGGCTTGTGTATGATGCGTGCCAAGGATTTCTGGCGCAGGGTTTGCATGCATTGGCGATTGAGGTCGAGGCTTTGCAGCCAACACCTTAGTCTGGTGTATCTGCCCCGTAAAGGGATGGCGCAGGACGGAACTTTGTGCTCGGGGATGTCCTCTATTCCTGTGTGATCGGGTACACTATCATTATCGTAGCTACTAACGTCCACCTTACAGGGACTTCAGCTTATTTTTAAAGGGAAACCATGACAAAACAACTTCTTTCCACCCTCGCACTGGCGGTGCTGGCCAGCAGCGGCGTCTGGGCACAAAACGTCGCCATCGTCAATGGCAAGCCGGTACCCACCGCCCGCGTCGAAGCGCTGACCAAGCAGGTGGCGGCGCAGGGCCAAGGCCAGCCGATCACCCCCGAGGTGCAAGCACAGATCAAAGAAGAGGTGATCAACCGCGAGGTGTTTATGCAAGAGGCGCAAAAGCGCGGCATCGATGCCACCGATGACTACAAGGTGCAGTTTGAAATGGCCCGCCAGGCCATCCTCATCCGCGCTTTGTTTGCCGACTTCCAGAAAAAAAACCCCGTCACCGATGCCGACGTGAAGGCCGAGTACGACAAGTTTGCGGCAGCCAACGGCGGCAAAGAGTTCCGCGCCAGCCACATCCTGGTAGAGGGTGAGGACGAGGCTAAAAAGCTGATTGCCGATATTAAAAAGGGGGGCAATTTTGGCGACATCGCCAAGAAAAACTCCAAAGACCCAGGCTCAGGCGCCAATGGCGGCGACCTCGATTGGGCGAGCGCCAACAGCTACGTCAAAGAGTTTTCCGATGCCATGACCAAGCTGGACAAGGGCAAGATGACAGATGCTCCCGTGAAGAGCCAGTTTGGTTTTCACATCATCCGCCTGGACGATGTGCGCCAGGCGCAACTGCCACCGCTGGAGCAGATCAAGCCGCAAATTTCGCAGCAGTTGGTACAGCAGAAACTCGCCGCTTTCCAGAAAGAAATGCGGGACAAAGCCAAGATCGAGTAAGTGCCTTGCCCATGCAAAAAAAAGCGACCTGTGGGTCGCTTTTTTTGTCAGTGGTGCATCATTGACTGGTTTGCAGACGGCATAAAATCCGCCGGATATAAATGCGACCAATGGCTTGCGGTAGCCATCCCCAGTCGTACAGCTTTATCCTCTTGTGCTCCCTGCTCCAGCAACGCATTGGCAATTTCGATCGCCTTGGGGCGCAGCTCAGTAGGCAATTGATTTATAGAGTTGGGATAGTTGGTTTGATTCCAGAACATGTCAGGGCCTCTCCTCTTTCATCACACGTTTACAAAATTGTTTAGTCTCCACCTTTTTGCTTATGCGATTTATTATGCACAGTGCCGACGTTAATTGGACTTTAATTTTGTTGCCATCTGTTAGTAGATCGTAGCCTCCGGTTTGCTATCGACTTGCCAGCCGGTCTCACTCATCATCAGTGGCATCATGTGCCAGCCCCGGAAACAGCACCTCGGTAAAGCCAAAACGACTGAAGTCCTGCACCCGCATGGGGTACAGAACTCCTTGCAAATGGTCACACTCGTGCTGTACCACCCGGGCGTGAAAGCCTTCGACCATCCGGTCTATGGGGTCACCATACTGATCGAACCCCTGGTAGCGAATGTTCTTGAAGCGCGGCACCACCCCGCGCAGGCCAGGCACCGACAGGCAGCCCTCCCAGCCGTCCTCCAACCCGCCATCCATAGGCGTAATGGTCGGATTGATCAGCACCGTGCGCGGCACCACGGGCGCATCCGGGTAGCGTGGGTTGACCGCACCGGTGCCAAAAATCACCACCTGCAAATCCACCGCAATCTGCGGTGCCGCCAGCCCGGCCCCGTTGGCAGCCGCCATCGTATCAAGCATATCGCTGATCAGCAGGTGCAGCGTGTCGGTGTCAAAAGCCGTCACGGGTTGCGCCACGCGAAGCAGACGCGGGTCGCCCATTTTGAGGATGGTGTGAATAGTCATGGTTTTGTAGCCAAATACGCAGCATAGGCGGCTTTGCCATACACCGCATGCAGTACGCCCAGCTTGGGCGAGACACCACCGGACGCGCCAGGCGGCACCTTGAACCAATGGTCTGAATAGTCCAGCTCCACAGAATCTGCGAAGCTGAACTTGGTGTCGTAGCCCAAACCCGACAGCTTGAAAGCAGCGCTTGCGTCCTTGCGCAGCAGAAACTCGCCGCGCCGAAGGGAGGTGGTTTTTTGACTGGTGCCATAAGCTACCAGCACTCTGTAGTGCGGGTTGCGCTCAATCACGCGAACAACCAACGCAGGTCGTGGTTTGGGCCCGGGCTCCAGATTGGGCAAGTGCGGAAACTGACACCAAACAATGTCCCCGGCCTCGGGCTTGGGCCACCACAGACCCGGAGATGTGCGCATAGATCAGAACAGACTGGAGACGACTTTTCCGCCACTGGCAGGCCCAGCCGCCTTACGAATTGCAGCCAACTGCTTTGCGCTTAACGGCCCATCATCCTGCTCGTAAGTTGGCAGCACTTCATCGGCCAGCTTGCGCACCGCGTAATGCAGCACCTCGGACTCGCGTTTGTAGCCCAGCTGCTTGGCCAAACGGGTGAGCGTAGCGCGCGACACCTTGGAGGCGGTATCGGTGGGCTGAAAACGCATCAGCAATGCGTCGGGGGCGGTGGCAGTGGTCATGGCAAACTCCTTTGATATCTGAATGATATCAAATTTTACCCAGCAGCAATTTCCTCATCGTCTCTTCATCAATCACCGCCACGCCCAACTCGCGCGCCTTGTCCAGCTTGCTGCCTGCATCTGCCCCCGCCAGCAGGTAATCGGTCTTTTTGCTCACGCTGCCTGCCACTTTGGCACCTGCCGCTTCCAGCAGGTCTTTGGCCTCGTCGCGGCTTAGCGTGGGCAGGGTGCCGGTGATGACGAAGGTTTTGCCTTCCAGGGGCTTGGGCGTTTGCACGGCGGGTGCGCCTTCGGGCCAGGTGATGCCGCAGGCGCGCAGTTGCTCGACCACTTCGCGGTTATGCGGTTGGTCAAAAAAGGTGCGCACGCTTTGCGCTACGATGGGGCCTACATCGGCTACTTCCAGCAGTTGCTCGACGCTGGCATCCATGATGGCATCCAGGCTGCCGAAATGGCGGGCCAGCTCTTTGGCGGTGGCCTCACCGATGTGGCGGATGCCCAGGCCGAAGAGGAACCGGGGCAGCGTGGTCTGCTTCGATTTGTCTAGCGCTTGCAATAGATTGGTAGCGGACTTTTCGGCCATGCGGTCCAGGTTAGCCAGGGCGACCAGGCCCAGCTTGTACAGGTCTGGCAGGGTGCGGATGATGTCAGCATCCACCAGTTGCTCCACCAGTTTGTCGCCCAGGCCCTCGACCTCCACGGCGCGGCGGTGGGCGAAGTGCAGGATGGCTTCTTTGCGCTGCGCGGCGCAAAACAGGCCCCCGGTGCAGCGGTAGTCGGCCTCGCCCTCTTCGCGTACGGCGGCGCTGGCGCAGATGGGGCATTGGCGAGGCATGGTGAAGATGGCCGCGTCTTGCACACGCTTTTCAGGCAGCACGCTGACTACTTCCGGTATCACATCCCCAGCCCTGCGCACGATCACGGTGTCGCCGACCCGCACGTCTTTGCGGCGGGCCTCGTCTTCATTGTGCAGGGTGGCATTGGTCACCGTGACCCCGCCGACAAAAACGGGGGCTAATTTTGCAACAGGGGTGAGCTTGCCGGTGCGGCCCACTTGCACATCAATCGCCAGCACCGTGGTGAGCTGCTCTTGTGCGGGGTATTTATGCGCCACGGCCCAACGCGGCTCGCGGCTGACAAAGCCCTGGCGCTGCTGCAGCGCCAGGCTATTAACCTTGTAGACCACGCCGTCAATATCGTAGGGCAAACTATCGCGCTCCTTGGCGATGCGCTGGTGATACGCTATTAATTGCGCAGCGCCTTGCGCTCGTTCTATTTGGTCTGCAACCGGAAAACCCCATGACTTGAGGGTTTGCAGCAGTTTAAAGTGTGAGTCCCATGGCAGGATGCCATCCTTCGTCACCACCTCGCCTACGCCGTAGGCAAAAAAGCTCAAGGGGCGTTGCGCGGCGATTTTGCTGTCGAGCTGGCGCACCGCTCCTGCGGCGGCGTTGCGCGGGTTAACAAAGGTTTTTTCGCCTTTGTCGCCGCGCGCAATCTTCTCGCGCTGACGTTCGTTGAGTTTTTCAAAATCGTCACGGCGCATGTAGACCTCGCCGCGCACTTCGAGCACGCCGGGGATCTTGTGATTGGCGCTATCGAGCGCCGCCGGGCTGCCCCAAGGCGAGAGCGCCCCCTCGGGGGGCAGCGAACCACGCGAAGCGGGGAGCGTGGGGGCTTGTAGCCTTAAGGGTATCTGCCCAATGGTGCGGATGTTGTTCGTCACCTCCTCGCCCGTCTCGCCGTCACCGCGGGTAGCCGCCTGCACCAGCACGCCACGCTCATAGCGCAGATTGATCGCCAGGCCGTCGAACTTGAGTTCTGCCACGTACTCCACCGCGGGGTCGGCATCCGTCAGACCCAGCTCTTTGCGCACCCGGGTGTCGAAGTTTTGCGCGCCACTGGCCAGGGTGTCGGTCTCGGTACGGATACTGAGCATGGGCATGGCGTGCTTGACCGAGGCAAAACCGTCCAGCACGGTGCCGATGACGCGCTGGGTGGGCGAGTCGGGCGTAATCAACTCGGGGTGCTCGGCCTCCAGTTTTTGCAGTTGCTGAAAGAGCCGGTCGTACTCGGCATCCGGGATCTGCGGGTCGTCCAGCACATAGTAGCGGTGGGCATGGTAGTGCAGTTGGCGGTGCAAAGCGTCGCGTTGTTCAGTCGAAGTGGGCATAGGATTGCTACTGTATTTGTAGCTGCTTACGCACTACTTTATCTGGCTATTGCCATATTTAACTAAACAATCGGCGCGCCTGCAGCGAGCCCGCAGACAAATCGCGTGCGTCGAGTGTGTCATACAGCTTCTCCAGGTCAGCGCCAATCGCATCCAGCGCTTCCACGCGAATGACCTGGCCTTGGTCGTCGCTGATGACGCCGTCCATGCTGGCAGCCAAAGCAATGGCGACATCACGCATGCGCATGAAGGCCTGCTCGCTGCGCGCTACCTGGGGCACGTCCAGCGACAAGGTCACGCTGCGCAGCGCCGATTGCTCGGGGTCGTCAGCCAGCGCGGCCTGGGTGTCAAAGGCCAGGCCCAGCACGGGTGGCAGGCCCACCGTGGCCGCAGGCAGCACCATGCGGCCGGGGATCACACCGGGCACCAGGCCCTGGCGGGCGGCGTTTTGCTGCACGTAGCCGGGGCTCCAGGCCGTGGCGCGGGCGCGCAGGGTAAAGCCCAACTGCGCGTCGTGGCTGCTGGCAAACTGGTCTAGCTCGCGGGCGCGGGCTACTTGCTCGCGCATTTCGGGGAACTCGGGCGTGCCGCCTACCGCGTCGGCGAAGGCCTGGGTTTTGACGACGAACTCAGAATACTCAATATCGTTGAGCGCGCCGGTGCGGTTGGCCAACTGCACGCCAGCCTGGAAGGCGTTGTAACGCTGGCCTGCTCTGGGCAATTCCCAGACTTCGGTGAATCGGTTGTAGCCTTCGATGGAAAAGGGCTTGCTGCCTGCGCGGCGCGTTGCGGGCAGCACCTGCAAGGCCAACTCGCCTGCGACTTCACCATCTACCGCGATGGGTGCGATGACATCAATCAGGGCATCGAGCAAGGGCTTTTTATCCAATGCGGCCAGGGGCACGAGGTTGGAATCGAAGTCTTTGCGGCGGTTTTCAGCGCGTACTTGTTCGTGCTCTACGATTGCGCTGTGCTCGCCATCCAGTGCGCTACCCATATGTGGATCAGCACGCTCTTGCCCCTCAGGTACAGGATTAAGCTCAGGCTGCGCCATGCGCGGCGCGTTACGACGGGTGTTCCACGCGCCATGCGCCACTACGCCTGCGAGCACCAAGCCACCGGCAATGGCCAAACCGATCGTTAGCGTGCTCATACGGTCTCCGCCATGCCCAAGGCAGATTCCATATCCACGGCCACAATGCGTGATACGCCCTGCTCCTGCATCGTCACGCCAATCAACTGCTCAGCCATCTCCATGGCGATCTTGTTGTGGCTGATGAAGAGGAACTGGGTGCCTTTTTTGCTCATGCTCTTGACTAACTTTGCATAACGCTCGGTGTTGGCATCGTCCAGCGGCGCGTCCACCTCGTCCAGCAGGCAAAACGGGGCCGGGTTGAGGTTGAAGATGGCAAACACCAGGGCGATGGCCGTCAAGGCCTTTTCACCGCCCGAGAGCAGCGCAATCGACTGGTTCTTTTTGCCGGGCGGCTGGGCGATCACCTGCACACCGGCATCCAAAATCTCTTCGCCCGTCATCACCAGCCTGGCCTGGCCGCCGCCAAACAGCTCGGGGAACATGCGGCCAAAATGTTCGTTGACGGTGTTAAAGGTGCCCGAGAGCATTTCGCGGGTTTCACCGTCGATCTTCAAAATAGCATCCTGCAGCGTGGTGATGGCCTCGTTCAGGTCGGCCATCTGCGCATCCAAGAAGGTTTTGCGCTCGCGCGAGGTGGTCAGTTCGTCCAGCGCCGCCAGGTTGACGGCGCCCAGGGCGGCAATGTCGCGGTTGAATTGGTCAATCGCGTTTTGCAGGCCGGCGAGTTTGACCCTGCCGGTTTCGATGGACAAGGCCACCGCTGCCAGGTCGGCCTGCGCCTCGGTGAGCAGCTGGTTGTACTGCTCAAAGCCCAGGCGTGCGGCCTGCTCCTTGAGCTGGAAGTCGGTGATGCGCTGGCGCAGCGGGTCGAGCTCGCGCTCCAGTTTCAAGCGGCGCTCGTCACTGGCGCGCAGCTTGTTGGTCAGGTCGTCGTATTCGCTGCGTTTGGCACCCAGGGCGGTCTCGCGTTGCAGCTTGAGGCCCAGGGCGCTTTGCAAGCCCGCTTGGGCCGAGGCATCGGTCAGGCGGCTCAGCTCTTCATGCGCGCGCTGCTCATCTTGGGCCAGGGTGCTGGCCTGCTGCGCTGCGGTTTCGATAGCGCGGCTGAGTTCTGCCTTGCGTGCCTCCAGCGTGCGCATGGCAAACTGTGCCTCGCTGCTTTGGCGCTCCAGCGTGCGCTGCTGTTCGCGGCTCTCGGTCAGTTTGCGCTCAGCCTCGATGACTTTGTCGCCTAGCTGGGCGTGGCGCTCTTGCGTGTCGGCCAGCTGCATGTCCAGCTCTTCAAACTTGGCCTCAGCCGTGACTTTGCGCTCTTGCAGGTCGGCCAGTTGCGCGTCTACCTCGGTCAAATCGCCTTCGATCTGCTGGCTGCGGGCACGGGTTTGTTCGGCCAGCTGCGCCAGGCGCAGGGTCTCTACTTGCAGCTCGTGAAAGCGGCCCACCGTCTCGGTAGCCTCGCGGCGTGCCGACACCAGGCTTTGCGAAGCCTGGGTATAGGCCGCCTCGGCGCGCACCAGGGCGTTGCGGCTTTCGTCGTTGATGAGGGCCTGGGCCTTGAGCTGCTTGTCCAGGTTTTCAATCTCTTGCGCACGCGCCAGCAGGCCTGCCTGCTCGGAGTCTTGGGCGTAAAAACTCACGCTGTGGGCACTGACGCAGTGACCTGCCTTGACGTAAATGACTTCACCGGCTTGCAGCTTGCCGCGCGCAGCCAGTGCGTCTTCCAAATTGTCTGCCGTGTAGCAGCCCGACAGCCAGTCGCCCAGCAGCGCCTTTTGGCCTGCATCGTTGAGGCGCAGCAGGTCGGCCAGTTTGGGCAAACTGCCGGCTTTCTCGGGCAGGCCTGCTTGGGGCGCGGTGTAGAAGGCGAGTTTTGCAGGCGGTGCATCGCTGCCAAAGGCGCGCACCATGTCCAGCTTGGACACTTCCAGGCTAGACAGGCGCTCGCGCAAGGCAGCCTCCAGGGCATTTTCCCAACCTTGTTCGATATGGATCTTGCTCCACAGGCCTTGCAGGCTGTCCAGCCCGTGTTTGGCCAGCCAGGGCTTGAGTTTGCCGTCGGTTTTAACCTTTTCCTGCAGGGCTTTGAGGGCCTCCATGCGGGCCGACAAGTCGGCTTTTTTGGCCGACTCGGTGTTCACCGCTTGCTGCTTGGCGCGGCGCTCTTCTTCGAGCTGGGGCACGCTTTCTTGCAGCTCGTGCAGGCGCGCCTCGCTCACGTCTTTGCCGTCTTGCGCGGTGGCTAGCTGGGCTTGCAGGTTGACCAGGCGTTGCTCGTCCGGCGCGGCCAGGGCGTTGCGGTCGGTGCTCAGGCGTTCGCGGCGCAGGGTGAGGGAGCGGGTTTGCTCGTCGATGTTGCGCTGGTCAGCCGCCAGCACCTGGATTTGCTGCTGCACACTGGCCACACTGCTGCGCTGCTCATTGGCTTTGGTTTGCGCGGCGCGTAAGGCATCCTCCAGCTCGGGCAGGCGGTTGGCCTGCTCTTCGGCTTGGGCGTGCAGGAGCTGGGACTTTTCTTCGCTGTCCATGGCCTGGGCGGCCAGGGTTTCTATCTCGGCGCTGGCATCATCCTTGCGCGTGGCCCACTGGGTGACCTGTTCTTTAAGCTGCACCAGGCGCTGCTCGACCCGCTGGCGGCCTTCCACCACAAAGCGAATTTCGGCCTCCAGGCGGCCCACCTCGGCGCTGGCCTCGTACAGCAGGCCCTGGTGCTGGTTGACATGGTCACCCGCCGCGTAATGCGCCTGGCGGATGGTCTCCAGCTCGCTCTCGATATGGCGTACATCGGCTACGCGGGCTTCCAGGTCGGTCACGGCTTTATCGGCATCGACCTTGATGCGGGTTTGCTCGGTCTCTGACTCGCTGCGTTTTAAAAACCAGAGCTGCTGCTGCTTGAGGCTCACATCGGCATGCAGGGCGTTGTACTTTTGCGCCACCTCGGCCTGCTTTTCCAGCTTTTCCAGGTTGGCATTGAGCTCACGCAAAATGTCGTCTACCCGCGTGAGGTTCTCGCGGGTGTCGCTCAGGCGGTTCTCGGTCTCGCGGCGGCGCTCTTTGTACTTGGACACGCCAGCGGCTTCCTCCAGGAACAAACGCAGCTCTTCGGGTTTGCTCTCGATAATGCGGCTGATGGTGCCCTGGCCAATGATGGCGTAGGCCCGTGGGCCCAGGCCGGTGCCCAAAAACACGTCTTGCACATCGCGCCGGCGCACCGGCTGGTTGTTGATGTAGTAGCTGCTGGTGCCGTCGCGGGTCAGCACGCGCTTGACGGCTATTTCCAGAAACTGCGCCCACTGGCCACCTGCGCGGTGGTCGGCGTTGTCAAAAATCAGCTCGACGCTGGAACGCGACGCGGCTTTGCGGCTGGTGGTGCCGTTAAATATCACGTCCTGCATCGACTCGCCACGCAGCTCGCTGGCGCGGCTCTCGCCCAGCACCCAGCGCACCGCGTCCATGATGTTGGACTTGCCGCAACCGTTGGGGCCCACCACGCCGACCAGTTGGCCGGGCAGCATAAAGTTGGTCGGCTCGGCAAAGGACTTGAAGCCTGCTAATTTGATCGAATTGAGACGCACGAAAAACCTGAAAATATGAGTGGCGCAGCCGCCAAAAAACCAGCGGGAATCCCTTATGTTACCCGAGGCCTAAAAACAGGCTATTTTCCATCCCCTTCTGGGCGTGCCTGCTGCACTGCCTGCTCCACCGATTGCTTGATTTGCTGCTGGATTTGCTGGCTTTGGGCCTTCACACTGGCGTTCGGGTCTACCGTAACGCCTGCTGTGGGCGGCACTTTGATCTCGCTGACCGTATTGAGCTGCTTTTTTGCCAGGCTGCCGACAATGGCCAAGACCACCAGCAAACCCACTAAACCAAAAATGATACGCATCACGATCCTTGGAGTAACCAATTTACTATACTATTTATAGCTACAAATGACCAGGCGACATGGACTACGAGCATATTTAGGCTCAAAAAACTAGCCCAGCAGGCCCAATCGTCCCATCCACTGCGCCAGAGCCTGCTGTGCCTCACTCCCCTGCACGTACTGGGCATGCATGGCGGCATGCGCCTCGGGGCGGTGCTGGTTGAGCTTGAGTTTGCACTCCAGGCTATCGACCCGCAGCTCAAAACCGACAATGCCCGCCAGCATTTTGTGCTGGTATTCCTCGCCCAGGCCCATCCACTGCTGGGCATAGGTGGGTTCGTGGTCGCCAATCAGCTTTTTTAAAAGGCGGTCTTTGGCGACCGGGTCTTCAATCAAGCGCGCCGTCACTACACAATGCACGGCCAGATAGTTCCAGGTAGGCACCCGCGCCAAATCGGGGTAGACGCTGGGCGACATATAGGCCGTGGGGCCTAAAAATGTCACTACCGCCTGCGGCCTGGACTGGAGATAACGCCAGTGCGGATTGGGTTTGGCGCAGTGCCCCAAAATCACCATCTGTTCGGGCGTGGATGCGGCATCCAGGTGCAACGGCAGGTGCGTGACAAAAGGCAGCCCGTTGTCGTCGTTAGAGATCAGCGAGGCAAACGGGTGCTCGCGCATCAGCAGTGCGGCATGTGCGCGGTCTTTGGCGTTGAAATGGGCGGGAAGGTACATGGATAGCCTTGACTTGAGTCTTGCCTTGACGTGGCTTATAGGTTGATATATATTAGCATGTATGTAGCCACTACAACCCAAGAGGTACGCCAATGAGTTCCATGGTTTTAACCCAAGTTTACCTAGAGCCTGCGCAAAAACAAGCGCTGACCAGCCAGGCCAAAAAATCAGGCCGCAAAGTCTCTGAGATCATGCGTGACGCGGTGGACTCCGCCATTGCAGGCGTGACCTTGGTCGACCTGAAAATGCTGGACGAAGGCACCAAACGCGCGCAAGGCGATATCAACGCCATGCTCACCCAGCTCAAAGAAAACACCGGCGAGCACACCGCCTTCATGCGCGAAATCGCCAAACTGCAAAAAGCCGCCGCTGCGATGGATAAAAAGGAGCACGCATGAGCGTGCTGACCGACGTGATGGATCGTCTGACCGACATTTCGTCATTGCGCACCCAGGTGACCGAGCTGATCCAACAACAGCGCGAAATGCGCACCATCATGCTGACGCAGCAACGCGAGCTGGCTGAGGTGCGCGGGCAGCTCAAAGCCTTGATTCAGATGCAGGGCGTTGCGAGCAGGAAATAAGTACACTTTTAAACTCACCCGCGCATAGCGTGTTGAGCCAGCCTTAGCATCTATAACATCGAGACACACCTATGCAAGCCTCCCCCACCAGTGCAGCCACTGCGCCAACCAGCTTGGTTACCCGCCTGCAACAACCCGGCCTGATCAGTGCCCCCGGCGTGTTTGACATGGTCTCGCTGCGCCTGGCCGACCGCATGGGTTTTGACGCGCTGTACATGACGGGTTACGGCACCGTCGCATCCCACATGGGCCTGCCCGACGCGGGCCTGGCCACCTACAGCGACATGGTGGGCCGTGTGGCTGCCATGGCGGGTATGGCACGCACACCGCTGATAGCCGACGGCGACACCGGCTACGGTGGCCTGCTCAATATGCGCCACACGGTGCGCGGCTACGAGGCGGCGGGCGCGGCGGCCATTCAGCTGGAAGACCAGGAGTTTCCCAAGAAGTGCGGCCACACACCGGGGCGACGCGTCATCCCCATGCAGGATATGGTGCAAAAAATCCGCGTCGCGGTAGAGTCGCGTCAGTCCAAAGACTTTCTCATCATCGCCCGCACCGATGCGCGCACCACCCTGGGCCTGGACGAAGCCCTGCGCCGCGCAGAGGCCTATGCCAGGGCGGGAGCGGATATTTTGTTTGTCGAGTCGCCCGAGTCCGAAGAAGAAATGCGCCGCATAGGCGGCGCTTTCCATCTGCCCCTGATCGCCAACATGGTGGAGAAGGGTCGCACCCCCGTGCTCACGCGCGCTGAGCTGGAATCGATTGGCTACAAGATCGCCATCTTCCCGGTGACGGCCCTGCTGTCAGCCGTGCAGGCCATGCAGAATGTGTACACCCAGTTCAAGCAAACCGGTTCGTCTGCAGGCGGCACGCAGCCGTTGTATGACTTTGCGGATTTGACACAACTGATGGGCTTTGAGGATGTGTGGGAATTTGACAAGCGCTATGCGCAAGTTGAATAACGCAGCCCAACCGTTTCTGAATTTTTCACCCAAACACACCATGAAAAACACCGCCCTCTCATCCGCACGCCGCCATCTGCTCAGCTTGGCTATTGCCACGTTAGCCGCCCTGCCCGGCTTGGCCGCCGCGCAAAGCCCGTACCCCAACAAACCCATCCGCCTGGTGGTACCCTTTACCCCCGGTGGCGTGACAGACACCAGCGGCCGCCTGATCGCCGAGCAGCTGTCCAAGCGCCTGGGCCAACAGGTCATTGTGGACAACAAACCCGGCGCCTCCGGCAACATCGGCACCCAGCAGGTGGCCGCCGCCGAGCCCGATGGCTACACCCTGCTGCTGGGCTTTGACGGCACACTCACCATCAACCCGCATGTGTTCGACAAAGTGCCTTTTGTTGCCACGCGCGACTTCGCACCGATTGGCAAAATTGGCGATGCCGTGCTCATTCTCGTTGCGTACCCCGGCGTGGCCGCCAAGACGCTGCAAGAGGTGATCGCTTTGTCCAAAACGCAAAGCGGCGGCCTGTCCTACGGCACCTCGGGCACCGGCGGCACACCGCATATTGCGGGCGAACTGCTCAAGCAGCGCACCGGGGCTAACCTGGTGCATGTACCCTACAAAGGTGGTGGCCAGGCGCTGACCGATGTGCTGGGCGGCAATATTCCCCTGGTCTACACCGCAGTGGCCGGTGCGCAGGCGCATGTGAAGTCGGGCAAGCTGCATGCGGTGGCGGTGTCCAGCGCCCAGCGCTCCAAGTCGCTGCCCGAGGTGCCCACTTTTATCGAAGCTGGCATCAGCGACTTTGACATCAACTCCTGGGTCGGCCTTTTGGCACCCGCCAAGACACCCAAAGAAATTCTCACGCGCTTGACCACCGAGCTCAACGCCGTGCTGAACGACCCGCAAAACCGCGAAAAACTCAACCTCATGGGCATCAATGCCCAGCCAGGCACGGCAGAGGCCTTTGGTGACGAGATCAAACGTGACCTGGCGCGCTATGGGCAGGTGGTAAAAGCGGCGGGTATCAAAGCGGAATAAACGCCAGCTTACCCGCCTACAGGCCGCAGACTCTTCGGTGCATTTACTGGCTGGCAGCCGCCATGCAAAAAGCTCCCAGCTTATTGCCATCCAGGTCGCGGAAGTACGCACCATAAAAGCTCCCGCCCCGCAGCCCCGGTGCGCCCTCGTCCTTGCCGCCCAAGGCCAGCGCCTTGGCATACACGGCATTGACTTGTTCGGGCCTCTCAAACACCAAACTGATCATGGTGCCATTGCCCACGGTGGCATCTTTGCCATCAAACGGCTTCATCACCGAAAACATGGGTTTATCAAAGGCCGTGCCCCAGCCAATGCCCCGGTCCAGCTGCATCATCTGCTTGATACCCACCACCCCAAACAGCGCGTCGTAAAACGCGGTAGCACGAGGTAAATCATTGGTACCGACGGTGATGTAGCCGATCATGGGAACTCCTATGGGGATGGACAGGTGGTAAATTTACACCATTATCACGCCCTCTGCATTGCGATGAGGTTCGCCGTACTGCCCAAAGGAACACCATGACTTCACATTCTGTGCGCGCGTACCTCAGTGCCGTAGAAGCGGCACTCACACCGCTGCGCGACAACGAGCGCGCCGAGGCCATGGCGGCCTACATGAAGAACCATTTTCCATTTCTCGGCATTCCAACGCCTGCTCGGCGCAAAGCCACACGGGGCCTCGCCAGACCCGAGTTAGCCACCGTGCACGCGATTGCACGCGCACTATGGAAGCACAACGAGCGCGAGTACCACTATGTGGCGGTGGATCTGCTGGCCACCACGGCCGAAGCACTGGAGCCATTGGCTACACTGGCATTGATTGAAGAGCTTGCGCTCAAACACAGTTGGTGGGACAGTGTGGATGGCCTCGCCAGCGTGGGCAGCACCGTGCTGCGCCATCACCCCGATGCCCGCGATGTCGTGTGGGCATGGAGTGCTCACGCATCGTTCTGGGTCAATCGCCTGGCTATTCTCCATCAAAAAGGATGGGCAGAATTGACCGAAAAGAAAGTGCTGTTCAAACTCTGCCTAACCCACGCACACAACGAGGAGTTCTTTGTGCGCAAAGCCATCGGCTGGGCACTGCGCGACTACGCGTGGACCCATCCACTGGGGGTACAGGCCTTCGTCCAAGCATATCGAAGCAAACTATCAGCGCTTTCAGCCCGGGAAGCGTTGAAAAATATCGAGACCTGAAGATTGCAAGAGATAGGCTGCGACATATAGGGCGGCTTGGGTATGGGCATCTTGAACTCCTTCTTTCGCTACGATAAGGTGTCCGTGAAATGGGGTCAACTTCAACTCCAGTCTCGTTTGGATTGTCGACGATCATGGTGCCTTCTCAGCAGTGGCTGTTAGCAACTGGCGCTGGTGCGAGAAGAGTTCTAAGCCAGTCATCCAGCGCGTCAACTCGCACAAACTCGGTGTCAACAGAATAAGGTGGATGCAAAAGAAACCAGTAGATGTCTCGGCTCACATACGCTGATCGAATCGCTGGCGGGTTCTCACCGAGGGGTGCCGGCCACTCTAGCAATGCTCTGAGGTGGTTGCGGTGGATATGCAGAAACTGGAGCCTGCGCTCGATCTTGCCGAACTGCGCACGATCGTTTCCGTCACCAAAGACGCGATCCCTCAGTCGTCGAGAGTCTTTTAGGCAATAGGGGGGCTGGTTGTACTTGCATTCAATAGCCAGCCAGAGATTGCTGTTCGGCCAGTAGGCGAGAACATCGAAATCGCCTACATCGTCGAAGCGATCCTGAGGAAAGCGTCGTCGAAAGTCGATACCGCGCAATGTATGCATCGTATGCCTCAAGCAAATCTCGTGAGCGCGCACCTCTAACTGCCTCTCGATAGTCCTCTTGATGTCATCTACTACTCGTGAGACGTTCGGCCAAGCAAAGTCGGCAGGAAGGTACCCATTGGAGAAGGCACCTATCCAGATTGATCGCGTGCGTGCCGCTGTCGCCGCGCCCCATGTGAGCTGGTCTTTCAGTAAGGGCACCAGTGGACGGATGAGGTAGCGGTGCACTCGTTTGAAATGCTCCCACACCGGGACATCCGGCTCTGTCGCGTCCTTCCGGGCAAGCTGCCGGATGCCAGCAGGGCTGAGCGTCAGGAATTCAATCGCCGCTGCGACCTGATCTACGGTAGCGTCTGGAAAAGACACCAGCACCCTGTCAGCAATGGTCGCTGGTGCCGCCGAGTACCGGAAGCAGAATTCTTCAGTGCCGCCGGCGGTATGCCAGCGTGCAAGAACTTCAAGCACCCGCGTAAGCTGGGTCAGCGAACAGCCGAGGTCCTCGATGAGTGCCGCGTTTAGTCGCTCCCAATTTTTTTCGGCATCCGCTTCGGAATTGACTTCATCCTCTTCCTTTAGCCCGACACCAAGCTTCGCATTTGCGACTTCGCGGAGGTACTGCTGCTCCTGTTTGTCCCGGTCATCTGAGAAAAATACAGTAGGCACGAACGTGTCATCCAGTTCGATGCCACCTACGTCGATGCCGTTGTGCAGTGTGTCACTGGCACCGTAGAGTACGGAAAACCAGTCAATTGACGCAATCAACTGAACGACGGCCTCGATCGCAGGCCGATGCTTCCCCTGCCCTTGAAGACTGAGGCAGCACTCAAGCAGATATCGATAATTGCGGGCCATGCTGGTGTACTTTTCATGGAGCTCGGCAAGATGGTTCGCACGGTCGAACGACACTTCGTGACTGAGGCTAAGCCTCAGGCGGGTCACCTCGCGCTGGTAGTGGGACGTTAGCTCGTCATGCTGCTGGACGCACACACACAGCAGCTGGGCGCGGTCATAGCTCGCAATGCGCTCGTGCAGGAGCGACCGCATCGCATCGCGGGCCGTGTTCATGATCTGCTTGGCCTGCTCCAGCTCGTACCGCGCCGGCGCAGTGACACCTTGATTCTTGAAGATGATGGCAAGCTCTTTGCGCGCCAACTTGAACTGTTCGGGCTTGGGTAGGTCGGGTGAAGCGTGATCGGGAACGTCTACTGTTCGCCGCATTGCACGCAGCGTGAAGCGTGGTCGGTCGGTCGCCGTTTCATCGAGCTGCCGCAGCACTTCCTCATCGCAAGGCGTTCCCAATAGGGCGCAGAGCCCAGCAGCTACCGCTACAGCGCACTCAACCTCGAAAGAGGCATCTATGGCATCGTCAAGACAAGAGCGTAGCCTTGAGATGTTGACCTGAATCGCGACTTCAAGTTTATCACCGGAATCTGAACCAATGAGCTCCCACGTACCCAGCAGCGGTTGCGCTGCCCTGCTCGTCGTCTCAGCCTCGTCATTGCGCGCCGGCAGAAGTCTCTGGTTCATCTCGCACCGGAGGACGATCTGCTCACGTTGGAAAGGCACAAGGCCAACAAGGATCTGTCCCCGTTGCGTCAGCACATCAACGACGCAGTGAACGAACAGCTCCAATAGCGGGCCATTGTCGAAGTCGGGATCGGACTCATTGACTTCCATCATCGCTTGCACGGTGCACCCGCCGACCACACCCGACCACGCCAGCACCAGTGGACCCTTCGCCTTTAGGCGGGTCATGGCCGACTCCTTCGGCTCGACTTCCCAAGTACACAGGTCGTCCGGGAACCTGCGCGGTGCGTTGTCCCAGAACTTCTTGAGTACCGCAAAGCGCCAGCCAGAGTTCCAGTGCGGGTCGATGCCGATAAAGTCAGGCATCACCGCCCCAGGCACCAGCAGTGCGTGGCTGTCCCTAAAGGCAGCGAAGTGATCCACTAACCCGGCAAAACCGCCCGCCATCGATGCTGTGCCATCAAGGTATGTCCAGAATCTCTCCAGTTCCTCTCCGTCTTCCAGCGAATCGAACAGCGAGACAAAGTCAGGCAGCCCAATGACATGGGCATCGCTCTTCGGCAGGCGCAGCATGCTGGGCTGTGTGCTGGCGCGCGCTAGCACCACTATGAGCTCGATACTTGCGCCGTTCGCCAGGGCACCATTGGCGTTACGAAACTCCAAGTACTGCCTTTGATCTTCCAACGCCAGACCCCAGCGCTTGCTGTCGTTCACGACACTCATCAAGCGGCGTTCGATCTGGCCTAGCCTTGACACGTCCGCTTCGTCCAGAGGAAGAAAGAAGTGAAACTTGCTGCCGGACCGAAGAACTGCCGCCACGCGCGGATCGAAACGACCTGAGTCCCCGACTACGTGTATGGGCCCGAGAACGACATTCTCCGATCGAAAGCGCTTAGAGAGATAGCCACCGAGCCGTCGTCCTAGTGCCAGCAACGCGCCGTCATCACGCGCCCGAACGCTATCAGACCATAGATCCAAGACGGCACTGGTGGTGCTGCGAGGTGCCACGGGGAGTACCTGTTGCGAAACTCGAACGAAAAGCAGCGGCAACGCCGTATCTGTCATCACCATGTCTGCAAAGGTGATCATGGAGTCGGGAAGACGGAGCGCCCCTGGTGTCGCGATGATCCACTCGCTCGTTCGGATCATCAGAGGCTCCAAAGCCGCGTGAACTGATGACAGCGCTTGACGGCAGGTAGCCCAGAACTCTGCGGACGGTGTCTCCATGTGACCGGGGTTTACTGAGTCAGCGCTTCCCACGATGCCTAGAGGGATACTTTTAATCAAGTGGCACTGCACCGCGACAGCAAGATTCATGTCAGCGAGTGCCTGGGACTGGTCGGCCACCAGCAGGCGAAATGCCTCGATAAAGTCGGGTATCCGCTCGACGCTGCCCCCATAGAAGATGGATTCGAAGCCCGTCGCCCCGCTAACCCGAATCTCGCCCCAATCGGGCTCCGGTACGAAATCCTCGAGCATCGGAAACTCAGGCAGAAGGAGCCGCAGTTGCTCCAGAAACACAGCAAAGTCTTTAAACGAAGCAACCGATTTCACGCCACTGAACTCTTCCGGTGGCATGCTGAGGCATACCAGTGTTGCGAGCGTGTGCTTAACTAGGCTCGACCGATTTGGGAGCCAAAGCTGAGATACGCCGAGCGATAGGATGATGTCGACGGCACTATATGCCGCGAATTGCGCCCTAAGCCGAGCGGTTAGGGCCTCAAAGCTTGGGTCGCGAGGCCGTGCGATACGCGATGTATCCGCGCCTGTCTTCCGTTTGTCACGTTTCAGACGCGATTTTCGTCCCATTCAACCTCCCCATTTTGGTGCATCCGCATATTACTACCGATAAACCTCAAAGGAATGCCACGAAGTACTCTTTCTCAAAAACAAAAAGATCTAGGGTTCCATCAATCGTACCCTGCACCTACCTGCGAGAGCGGCGAACAGCAGTTCGGTGGCCATAAGAGCTCTCTCACATCGGCTCTTATGCGTAGCCGCTGCTGGCCGAGAGTGGTCGCCATGTAGGCGTAAGCTTTCATCAATTTTTGCGTTGAAGTCACCCTCACTCCCACTCAATCGTGGCCGGTGGTTTACTACTCACGTCATAAGTCACTCGGTTAATCCCCCGCACTTCGTTGATGATTCTCCCGCTGACTTTTTTGAGCAGTGCATACGGCAGCTCGGCCCAATCGGCAGTCATGAAGTCACTGGTGACTACGGCGCGCAGGGCTACCACGTAGTCATAGGTGCGGCCATCGCCCATTACGCCTACGCTTTTGACGGGCAGGAAGACAGTGAAGGCCTGGCTGGTGAGTTCGTACCAGTTTTTACCTGTGGCTGCGTCTTTGAAGTTACGCAGCTCTTCGATAAAGATGGCATCGGCTTTGCGCAGCAAATCGGCGTATTCTTTTTTCACTTCGCCCAAAATGCGCACACCCAGACCGGGGCCGGGGAAGGGATGGCGGTAGACCATGTCGTGGGGCAGGCCCAGGGCTACGCCCAGTTCGCGCACTTCGTCTTTGAAAAGGTCGCGCAAGGGCTCCAGCAATTTCAGGCCCAACTGCTCTGGCAGGCCGCCGACGTTGTGGTGACTTTTGATGGTGACGGCTTTTTTGGTTTTGGCACCGCCGGACTCGATCACGTCGGGGTAGATGGTGCCTTGGGCCAGCCAGGCTACATGGCGTGACTGGTCGCTTTTGAGCTTGGCGGCCTCGGCCTTGAACACTTCGACAAACTCGCGGCCGATAATCTTGCGTTTAACCTCGGGGTCACTCACGCCCTCAAGGTGCCCGAGGAACTGCGCTTCAGCATCCACGCGAATCACCTTGGCATGCAGCTTACCGACAAACATGTCCATCACCATGTCGCCTTCGTTCAGGCGCAGCAGGCCGTGGTCTACGAAGACGCAGGTGAGCTGGTCGCCGATGGCGCGGTGGATGAGTGCAGCGGCTACGGACGAATCTACGCCGCCACTCAGGCCCAAGATGACTTCTTCGTCGCCCACTTGCTGACGAATGAGGTCCACGGCCTCTTGGATATGGTCGCGCATCACCCAGTCGGGCTGCGCGCCGCAAATACCTAAAACAAAGCGGTGCAAGATGGCGTGGCCTTGCGCGGTGTGGGTGACCTCGGGGTGAAACTGCACAGCGTAAAACTTGCGCGCCTCGTCGGCCATACCGGCGATGGGGCAGCTGTCGGTGCTGGCCATGAGCTTGAAGCCCGGTGGCAGTTCGGTCACCTTGTCGCCGTGGCTCATCCACACGTTGAGCATGCCCTGGCCTTCGGGCGTGGTGAAGTCTGCAATGTCTTGCAGCAGCGCGGTGTGCCCACGTGCTCGCACGGCGGCAAAGCCAAATTCGCGCTTGTGCCCGGCTTCCACCTTGCCGCCCAATTGTTGCGCCATGGTCTGCATGCCATAGCAAATGCCCAGCACGGGCACGCCCAGTGTAAACACCGCATCGGGCGCTTTGTCGGTCAATTCTTCGTACACGCTGGCGTGGCTGCCTGACAAGATGATGCCTTTGAGCGAACCGTCTTTGGCGTAGTCCCGCAGCCAGTCGCTGCTCACATCACAGGGGTGCACTTCGCAGTACACATGGGCCTCGCGCACGCGGCGGGCAATGAGCTGGGTGACTTGGGAGCCGAAGTCGAGGATGAGGATTTTTTGGTGTTGCATAGAAAAAACAATAAACTTGAGAAGCTGGTATTTATTCCGAAGCAGAAGCGGTAGCCAGCATCGTTTTGATACAGGTCTCCAGGGGCTGCAAATGGGTGTTTATGACACCTGAAATCGTGGCGGGGTCAATATCACCCAAATAGTTATGCACTAGGATATTGCGAAATCCGCTAATTTCGCGCCACGGGATGGTCGGGTAAAGCGCTTTCAGACCATCCGGCAACATTCGTGTTGCCTCAGACAGTGTTTGCAGGTTTCGCAATACTGCGTCATAAAGCACTTCGTCGTCGACTAAATTACCACGTTGCTGGATGCGACGCACTTTAGCAATCGTATCGAGTATGTGCAGCGCATAAGCACGCCAGGCCTTACTCATATCTCAACCGCTTCTGCAAGTACTTGACCACGTAGGTGGCGGTTCAGTTCATGTTCTGGCACAAGATCAACCTTTCGGTGCAGAAGATCAGCCAAGCCTTGGCTCAATGCCATGCGCTGGTTAAATAAATCGTAGCCTTGCGGCAGTTCCACCAGAAAATCCACATCGCTATCCGGCCGTTCCGCCCGGCGCGCAACAGAGCCAAAAACGCGCAAACGCTTGGCTCCACAGCGCTGAGCAATAGACTCGATGGCGGGCTTCATTTGACGCAGATCATCTAGCAACATGGTAAACCTTTATCTGATTATTCTGCCCGGTAATTCGGCGCTTCCTTGGTAATCTGCACATCATGCACGTGGCTTTCGCGGATGCCTGCGCTGGTGATCTCTACAAACTCGGCCTTGTTTTGCATATCGGCTACCGTGGGGCAGCCGCAGTAGCCCATGCTGGCGCGCAGGCCACCGGCCATCTGGAAGATGATGCTGACCACCGAGCCTTTGTAGGGCACACGGCCTTCGATGCCCTCGGGCACCAGTTTGTCGGCATTGGGGTTACCGGTGCTGCTTTCTTGAAAGTAGCGGTCGGCGCTGCCCTGCTGCATGGCACCAATGCTGCCCATGCCGCGATAGCTTTTGTAGCTGCGGCCCTGGAACAGCACCACTTCGCCGGGTGCTTCCTCCGTACCGGCAAACACGCCGCCCATCATCACCGTGCCTGCACCTGCAGCGATGGCTTTGGCAATGTCGCCGCTGTAGCGGATGCCGCCGTCGGCAATCAATGGCACACCGGTGCCGCGCAATGCGATGGCCACATTGTCAATCGCCATGATCTGCGGGACGCCTACACCCGCGACGATACGGGTGGTACAAATGCTGCCGGGGCCAATGCCGACCTTCACGGCATCTGCGCCCACCTCGGCCAAGGCCAGCGCGGCAGCGCCGGTGGCGATGTTGCCACCGATCACGTCCACCTGCGGGTAGTTCTTTTTCACCCAGCGCACGCGCTCGATCACGCCCTTGCTGTGGCCGTGGGCGGTATCTACCACAATGGCGTCTACGCCAGCGGCTACCAGCGCCTCAACGCGCTCCTCGGTGCCCTCGCCTACGCCTACGGCCGCGCCTACGCGCAGCTTGCCTTGCTCGTCACGCGCGGCATTGGGGAAGCTGGTTTGCTTGGTGATGTCTTTGACGGTGATCAGTCCCTTGAGCTCAAACGCGTCGTTGACCACCAGCACGCGCTCCAGCCGGTGCTTGTTCATCAGCGCTTTGGCATCTTTGAGCGATCCCCCTTCACGCACGGTAATCAAGCGCTCACGCGGGGTCATGATCTGGCTGGCAGGTACGTCCATGCGGGCTTCAAAGCGCAGATCGCGGCTGGTGACGATGCCCACCACTTTGCCGCCATCCACCACGGGAAAGCCGCTTACGCCCAGTTGCTCGGAGAGGGCAATGACCTGGTGCACTTTAAAGTCCGGCGGAATCACTACCGGGTCGCGCAGCACGCCGGACTCGTGGCGCTTGACCTTGCGCACCTGGGCAGCCTGGTCTTGGGCGCTGAAGTTTTTGTGGATGATGCCGATACCGCCCTCTTGCGCCATGGCAATGGCCAGGCGCGCCTCGGTCACGGTATCCATGGCGGCAGACACCAAGGGCAGGTTGAGCGTGATATTGCGGGAAAATCGGGTGGTGAGCGAGGTGTCCTTGGGCAGGACTTCCGAGAAGGCGGGGACGAGCAAAACATCGTCAAAAGTGAGGGCTTTACCCAGTAAACGCATGCGAAGGCTCCAAAAGAAGGATTGTACCCGCGTGCCCTTGACCGAGGTTTAAAAACAACGAATTCACAGGCACTTGTTCACGCGCGCCGCCGCCTATCGTGTCAACACAACCGCTGGTTCTGCGTTGTACACCGCATGGGCCTCTGGCACGCTACACTTATCGCTATGAAATTAACTACCCGCTCCGTTGCACTCATTTTGGCTGGTTTGACGGCATTACTTGCCTCGTCAACTGCGTTGGCCCAGTGGGGTTGGACCGAAAAAGACGGTCGCCGTATCTACAGCGACCAGGCTCCCGCTGCCGACGTGCCGGAGAAAAGCATTTTTAAGCGCCCCGCTGCGGCACAAACCAAAGCCAAAGCAGCGGAGGTTGCCGAGGCGGCGGTTGCGGGTGCATCTGCCCCTGCGGGCACTGCCTCAGCCCCTAAGGCCAGCGCCAGCGCCCCCAAGCCGCCATCAGGCAAGGACACCGAGCTGGAAAAGAAGAAAAAAGAAAACGAGGCCGCTGAGGTCGCCAAGAAAAAAATCGAAACAGATAAATTTGCTGCCGCTCAAGCAGAGAACTGCGCCCGCGCCAAAAGGGGCAAAGCCACCTACGACTCCGGCGTTCGCATCTCCACCACCAATGCCAAGGGCGAGCGTGAATATCTGGACGACGCTGCCCGCATCGTGGAAACCAAGCGCCTGGAAGGCATTATTGCGGCTGACTGCAAGTAAACTGCATGTTTAACTGCGTTTAGTGGGTGTTTATTGCCCGTAGTCCCTGTCGCCTGGACATTTTTAGCTATATAAACTATAGCGAATAGGCGATCTTAATATCCAGCCTTGCCACCCGGCCTGCGCTTGGCAAACAGCCCCGACGTACGCGCCCCCTGCTTGGCAAAGCGCTCACGCCGCGCCACTTTGGGGTCTACCCGCAATGGACGGTAAATCTCCAGCCGGTCTTTGTCATGCAGCGCCTGCTCCCGGCTGGCTGGGTGGTTCCAGATGCCCAGTGAAGCCCTGTCCCAGGCTATCTGCGCAAAAGCCTCCAGCGCTTGCACCTGCGCTATCGCCTGTGCTACCTGCGCCCCATCGGGCAGGTCTAGCGCTACCTCATGCACCACGCGCGGCGCAGGGCTATACAGCACGGTAATTTTCATGGCCTAGCCGCCATACACCGCCTGCGCGCGCTTGACGAAGGCATCCACCATGCTGGAGGCGATTTTGTCAAACACCGGGCCGACCAGAGCGCCCAGTGCGGCATTGTCAAAGCCGTAGTGCAGTTGCAGCTCTACCCGGCTGGCATGTTGCTCGGGTGTGCCCAAGGGGATAAATTGCCATACGCCGTGTAATTGAGAAAATGGCCCTTTGACCAGCTTCATCTGCACCGTTCTGAGCCCCGTAGGCTCCCATCCATGGGTGTTTTGGGTGCTAAAACTCTGGCGGATACCGGCAAAATGGATGCTTACCTCGGCCAGTGCGCCAGCAGAAGACGATTCGACAAGGCGGGCGCTGTCACACCAGGGCAGAAACTGCGGGTAAAGCGGCACATCGGTCACTAAATCGAACATTTGCGCGGCGCTGTACCAGATCAGCACAGACTTATTAACGGTTTTCACGGGACGTTCGTTCAGAGTTCATACAATGGGAGGGTTGGCACAGCGCCATTGTATTGGGGCGCTGCCCCGCGACCACAGCACCATGACAAAAAAGCCCGACTCTCCCGCCACTGGCAACTCGCGCATCGCCGAGAACAAAAAAGCCGCCTACAACTACTTTTTTGAAGAGCGCCACGAGTGCGGCATGGTGCTGGACGGCTGGGAAGTCAAGTCAGTGCGCAGCGGCAAGGTGCAACTGACCGACGGCTATGTGCTGATCAAGAACGGCGAGCTGTTTTTGCTGGGCTGCCAGATCAACCCACTCAACACCGCCTCTACGCACGTCAACCCCGACAATGTGCGCACCAAAAAGCTGCTGATGAAAAAGGACGAAATCCGCCGCCTTACAGGCAAGGTGGAGCAAAAGGGCTACACCCTGGTGCCGATTAACCTGCACTGGAAAAACGGCTTCATCAAATGCGAAATCGCCCTGGCCAAAGGCAAGGCCGAGCACGACAAACGCGATGTGATCCATGAGCGCGAGGGTAAACGCGAGGTGGAGCGGGAGATGAAGAAGATCAAACGCGCTTAATGGACTTAGATATTGCCTTGCCTGGCTGGTGCCAGTGTGTCCTAGACAAGGCTTCTTAGCGGGTGCATCGGCGCGGGCCAGGGACTGGTAAAAAACGGTTGTACCATTTCGGAGGTAACGTCTTCTATTCGTGCGGGGTTCCACTTGGGGGCATGGTCTTTGTCTACCGCCAGGGCGCGGATACCTTCCACCGTTTCGCTGGCAGCACCGGTGCGCGCCAGGTGGTGGGTGTGAAAACAATGGCGCACCATGTCGCGCTCCATACGCAGGTCATCGGCCAGCGTCATGCTGCGCGCGCGGCGGATCAGTTGCAGCACCACATGCAGCATCAGGGGCGAGCGTTTGCGCAAAGTAGCAGCGGTTTCTTGCGCCCAGGCGGAAGTATCACGCTCCAAGGCGGCTACGATCTCTTTGACACTGCCCAAACCGAAGTAGGCGTCAATTTGAGGGCGATTTTGACCCATAGTCCCTGTCCCCTGGACATTTTCAGCTATAGTTTTAGTAGCTATCAGTGGCCCGATGGAGGTTGCATCGGTCACCACCAAAGCAGGCAAAGCGTCCCACAGCGCAGGCAGCGCGGAAGAGTTGGCCAGGCTGTCCGCGAGGCCGCTGTGCACTGCATCGTCGCCACCAATCAACTGCCCGGTGAGTGCCAGATACTCCCCCACCCGACCCGGACAACGGCTTAAAAAGTAGCCACCGCCCACATCGGGGAACAGGCCAATCCCCGTCTCAGGCATAGCCATCTTGGTACGCTCGGTGACGATGCGGTAGCTAGCCCCCTGGCTGATGCCCATGCCGCCACCAAAGACAATGCCGTCCATGAAAGCGATGTACGGTTTGGGATAGGTATGGATCAAATGGTTGAGTTGGTACTCTTCGGTAAAAAAGTCTTCCAGCGATGGGTCACCCGCAAAAATCGCCTGGTGGAAGTAGCGGATATCGCCGCCTGCGCAAAAGCTGCCAAAGGGCGTGAAGGCCGCAGCCGTGCTGTCTGTAGCGTGCACAGGGTTCTTGCCCATGCCGCGTATTGCTACTAACTTGATAGCTGCTTGCGCCCGCCAGTCAAGCAGCGCAGCCGTGATTTGCCTGATCATGGGGAGCGACAGGGCGTTCAAGGCCTTCGGACGATTCAGGGTAATCAAGCCCGCACAGCCGCGCACTTCTGCGATCACGTGTTGTTCATCCAGCATTATTTATTTTCCTTCCAACCGAGTAGCTCATTGACTAGCAGTGCGCCAATCACCAGCGCCCCGCCCTGCAATACCGTCGCGCTGGGCACCTCGTTCGCGCCCAGCCACGCCAGCGCAATGCCAAAGATCACCTCCAGCAAGGCCAGCAGCGATACCTCGGGCGCTTTGAGCACGCGCGCACAGATCACGCTGAGTGTGCATGGAATCGCCAGTTGCACCAGACCCAGCATGCCCAGCCAGGCCACATCTTTACCTGTAGCCACAAAGGGAAACGACAGCGGCAGCGTGAGCAAGGATGAGATGACCGCTCCTACCAAAACGCAGGGCACCAGGTCAATATCGTCACCACGCATATGGCCATGCTGCACCACGGTCCAATGCGTAGCCGCCGCAATCGGCACCAATAGTGCTACCAAGCAGCCCAGCAAGGCCCCCGGCGCGCCCATATTCATCTGCGCGCCAAACATGTAGGCAATACCCGCCCCCGCCACGCCAATGGCCACCCAGGTGCGCAGGGGCAATTGGTGCCCAATAAAAAACCGCGCTGCCAAGGCCGTCAGCAGCGGCCCCACCGCCATCGTGACCAGCACATTGCCCACACTGGTCAGCGTCAACGCCATCATAAAAGCCGTAAACATCACGCTCCAGCACAGGCCGGATATCCAAAACGCCCTACTCCCCCAATGCATCTTGCGAAACACGTCTTTGCCTTGCCACACTGGCAAAATGATGAGCAGCGAGATTGCAGTAAAGAAGCTGCGCCAGAACGTCACTTCAAAACTCTTGGCGTGCTCTAGCTGGCGGGTGACTACGCCTGCGATAGACCACATAAGGGTCACGGCCAGCATCGTCAGTACCGCTTTAGAGTGCGTGAGTTTCATGTTTATCTAGCTGCAGGGGAGATACGGGGGAATGCGGGGATTTTTGAACGCAGAGATCGCAAAGGTTTCGCAGAGAACGCAAAAAAGAGAATACAAAAAAATACAAAAATGAAAACCAAAAAGCATAAGAGGCCTCAATGCAAAACAGCCAAAACTATTTTCAAATTTTGGCTGTTTATTTTCTTTGACTTCTTTTGCGCACTCCGCGAAACCTCTGCGCACTCTGCGTTCAAAAAATCCCCCTCTTAAAGAGATTAGGAGTCGTGACGCGCCTTCTTGCGCTCATGCTCCTTCAGGTGGCGTTTGCGCAGGCGGATCGACTTCGGCGTGATCTCCACCAACTCGTCGTCTTCTAAAAACTCCACGGCGGTCTCCAGGCTGAGGATGATGGGCGGGGTGATCTTGATCGCGTCTTCCTTGCCGCTGACGCGGAAGTTGGTCAGCTGCTTCATGCGCACGGCGTTGACAACCAAATCGTTGTCGCGGTTGTGCAGACCGACGATCATGCCTTCATAGACCGGGTCACCCGCCTTGACGAACATGCGACCACGGTCATCGAGTTTGCCCAGCGAGTAGGTGACGATTTCGCCATCGTCCATGCTGATCAGCACGCCGTTTTTACGGCCTGCAATCTCGCCCTTGAAGGGGCCGTAGCTGTCAAAAATGTTGCTGGCCAGGCCGGTGCCGCGGGTCATGTTCAAAAATTCGTTGCGGAAACCGATCAGGCCGCGCGCGGGGATGCGGTATTCCAGGCGTACACGGCCACGGCCGTCGGACTCCATGTTGACCAGGTCACCCTTGCGTTCGCCCAGGGCCTGCATCACGGCACCTTGGTGGGTTTCTTCGACATCGACCGTCAGCAATTCGATGGGCTCGTGCTTTTCACCATTGATTTCCTTGAACACGACGCGCGGCTTGCTCACGGCCAGCTCGTAGCCTTCGCGGCGCATGGTTTCCAGCAGAATGGTCAGGTGCAATTCGCCACGGCCCGACACCTCGTAAATACCGTCTTCGTCGGTGTCTTTGACACGCAGGGCCATGTTGGATTGCAGCTCGCGGGTGAGACGGTCGCGCAGTTGGCGGCTGGTGACAAACTTGCCTTCGCGGCCTGCCAGGGGGCTGTTGTTGACGCAAAAGTTCATCGTCAGCGTGGGCTCATCCACCATCAGCATGGGCAGCGGCTGGGGGTTGAGGGGATCGGTGATGGTTACGCCCAGAGCGATGTCTTCAATGCCGTTGATCAGCACGATATGGCCGGGGTAGGCCATCTCGCCCACGTCCAGCGGACGGCGCTCCAGGCCTTCAAAGGTCAGCACCTGGTTGATGCGGCATTTGACGGGGGTGCCATCCAAGCCAGACACCATCACCACGTCCTGTGGCATTTTGAGCGTGCCCTGGTTGATACGGCCTACGCCGATTTTTCCGACATAGCTGCTGTAGTCCATGCTGGAGATTTGCAATTGCAGCGGCGCAGCCGGGTCGCCTGCATGGGCTGGCACATGGGCCAGCACGGTATCAAACAGTGGGGCCAAGTCTTTGCCCCACTGCTCGCCCGGCGCGCCTTCGGTCATCGAAGCCCAGCCGTTCAAGCCGCTGGCGTACACCACGGGGAAATCGAGTTGCTCTTCGGTCGCGCCGAGTTTGTCAAACAGCTCAAAGGCGGCGTTGATCACATAGTCGGGGCGGGCACCGGGACGGTCGACCTTGTTGACCACGACAATGGGCTTGAGACCCAGGGCCAGGGCCTTCTTGGTCACAAAGCGGGTTTGCGGCATGGGGCCTTCGACCGCGTCAATCAGCAGCACCACGCCGTCCACCATGGACAGCGCGCGCTCTACCTCGCCGCCAAAGTCGGCGTGGCCGGGGGTGTCGACGATATTGACGTGGGTGTCTTTCCAGGTGACCGAGCAGTTTTTGGCCAAAATGGTAATGCCGCGTTCTTTTTCCAGGTCGTTGTTGTCCATCACGCGTTCGGTGACTTTCTCGTTGGCGCGGAAGGTGCCGGACTGGCGCAGTAGCTGGTCTACCAGGGTGGTTTTGCCATGGTCGACGTGGGCGATGATGGCGATGTTGCGGATTTGTTTACTCATGATGACTCTCTATGTGACTAGCTTCTAAAATTTGACTGATCTCTGTCGGCGACAGCAGGCGCGTGGGGATCAGTTCACCCGCCTTGATGTGCGCAGCGCCCAAAAGCGCGCGCGGATTGTCTCCGTATACTGCCACCTGCTCGGTATCGGGCAGGCTGGTTCTTCTGCGCAGGCCGCTTAAGAAGCGTCCTGCATTATCCATGTCGAGTGTGACCTCGGTATGACCTTCCAACAAACTCTCCACCGGCTGCAGGCTGGCCAGGCGCTCTGCTTCGTCCATGGCCTCCAGCTGCTGCAACGTGACCGTATTGTCAATACCGAGACTGCCGGTTTTGGTACGGCGCAACGCGCTCAAATGTGCACCACAGCCCAGCGCCTCACCGATGTCCTCACCCAAGGTGCGTATGTAAGTACCTTTGCTCACAGTAGCTACTATTTTAATAGCTGCTTGCGTCCCATGGACAGGGACTAGCGATATATTTAACTGGTAAATATGCACAGGGCGCGCCTCACGCTCCAGCGTAATGCCTTCACGGGCATATTCGTACAGCGCCTTGCCATCTCGCTTGAGCGCGCTGTACATCGGCGGCACTTGGCTGATGGAGCCAGTAAACAACTTGGTGACTCGGTCGATGTCTGCCTGCGTCACATTCACTGCCCGCGTCTCAATCACCTCACCTTCGGCGTCGCCGGTGCTGGTTTTCACGCCCAGCACCGCAGTCGCCTCATAGGTCTTATGGGCTTCCAGCTGCAAGGCGCTGAACTTGGTGGCAGCGCCAAAGCACAGCGGCAACACGCCGGTAGCCAAAGGATCGAGCGTACCGGTGTGACCCGCCTTGTCGGCGCGCAGCAGCCACTTGGCTTTCTGCAACGCGTCGTTACTGGACAGGCCCAGTGGTTTATCTAGCAGCAACACCCCATGCACCGGGCGACGCTGCACCCGAGTGCGTGGCGCACCCCCACGCTCCCCCGCTACGCGTGGGTCGCTGCCCCCCAAGGGGGCCTTCGCACCTTGGGGCGGCCCGGCGGTGACGAACGCACCCCCACGCTCCCCCGCTACGCGTGGGTCGCTGCCCCCCAAGGGGGCCTTCGCACCTTGGGGCGGCCCGGCGGTGCTCATGCTATACGTCTTCCTCGTTTTTGGAACGCGAGGCCACGGCCTTGCTGATCAGGGCGTTCATGTCGGACGCACGCTCAATACTCTGATCAAACTGAAAATGTAGTGTCGGAACGGTGTGGATTTGCAGCTTCTTGAACAAGCCATTGCGCAAAAAACCTGCTGCCTGGTTCAAGGCCCTTTTAGCTTCTTCGGGCTCACCCACCAGCACACTGAAAAACACCTGCGCATGCGCATAGTCAGGCGTGACTTCTACCGCATTAATCGTCACCATGCCCACGCGCGGGTCTTTCAACTCGCGCGCGATCAGCTCCGCCAGATCACGCTGGATCTGGTCACCTACGCGAATGCCACGATTGGGGGCGGATGATTTTTTCTTGGGCATTGTGTGTTTTACAGTGCTAGCCACCAGCGGTCAGCACGGGGAATATACAACTGATCGGGGTTATGCGACAGGGCCACACGAACGGCCTGGCCTGTCACGCGCTGCACGTCTATGAAACCGATGAAGCGCGAGTCATTGCTGTTGTCACGGCTGTCGCCCAGCACCAGCACATGGCCCGCAGGCACTTGCACTGGCTCAAATGCGCTGGAACGGTTGAAGGCCACAATGCGTGCCACTTCAATCTGCCTGTCGCCAATGTGTTCGTTCCAAATCTGTGCCGACAACGCACCGGATTCGGTAGGAATCACGCGCGCCGCATCGACCAACTGGCGTTCAATCACCTGGCCGTTGATGGTCAAGGTGTTGTCATGCATGGCAACCACGTCACCGCCCACGGCAATCACCCGTTTGATCAAATTCACTTCGTCTTTGGGAGAATCGAAGGTAATCACGTCACCCCGCGCTGGGCTAGCCCAGCGTGCGACCTGTTGCAAGGTAAATGGCACACGCAGGCTGTAGGCCAGCTTGTTAACCACCACCCTGTCACCGGAGATGAGCGTGGGGTTCATGGAAGACGATGGCACCAGATTCCAGTCTGCCACCGCAGAGCGGAAAACAAACATCAGACCAATAAAAAGCACGAAGCCCTTATTGCTGCGCCATTGGTTTTTTATCATTTCCACAAACTACTCCTTAGCCCTGGCTTTTATCGCTTACAGCGTACGCGCCACTTCTTTGATCTCGAAGAACTCCAGCACGTCATTTTCCTGGATGTCGTTGTAGTTCTTGATGTTCAAGCCGCACTCAAAGCCTTCTTTGACCTCTTTCGCATCGTCCTTGAAGCGCTTGAGCGAGTCGAGTTCACCGGTGAAGATGACCACATTCTCGCGCAGCAGGCGCAGTTTGGCGGTGCGTTTGACCAAGCCTGAGGTAACCATACAACCAGCAATCGAGCCGATCTTGGTGACACGGAAGACCTGGCGGATCTCTGCTGTACCCAGGATTTCTTCTTTTTTGTCCGGTGTCAGCATACCGCTCAAGGCGGCTTTGATTTCGTCCACCGCATCGTAGATGATGTTGTAGTAGCGAATGTCTACGCCATTGTTCTCGGCCAGCTTGCGCGCACCGGCGTCAGCCCGGGTATTAAAGCCGATGATGACGGCCTTGGAGGCAATCGCCAGGTTGACATCGGACTCGGAAATACCGCCCACTGCCGTAAACACCATCTGCACCTTGACCTCGGGAGTCGAGAGTTTGAGCAGGGACTGCGCCAGCGCTTCCTGCGAGCCCTGCACGTCGGCCTTGACAATGATGGGCAAAAGTTTGACCTCGCCAGCATTGATGTCGGAGAACATGTTCTCCAGCTTGGCCGCCTGCTGTTTGGACAGCTTGGTGTTGCGGAATTTGCCAGCACGGTAGGTAGCAATCTCGCGCACGCGGCGCTCGTCTTGCATGACCATGAACTCGTCGCCCGCCGAGGGCACCTCGGTCAAGCCCTGAATCTCTACCGGGATAGAAGGACCAGCGGTTTTCACGGGTGCACCGTTTTCGTCCAGCATGGCACGCACGCGGCCATAGGTGGAACCAGCCAGCACCATGTCGCCCGCCTTGAGCGTACCCGACTGCACCAGAATAGTAGCCACGGGGCCACGGCCTTTGTCCAAGCGCGCTTCGATCACCAGACCTTTGGCCATCGAGGCTACTGGCGCTTTGAGTTCCAATACCTCGGCTTGCAACAGCACTTGTTCGAGCAAGTCGTCAATGCCTTGGCCCGTTTTGGCCGAAACTTGTACGAAAGGCGATGACCCGCCGAACTCTTCAGGCACCACTTCTTCGGCAATCAGTTCGTTGCGCACACGGTCCAGGTTGCTGCCGGGTTTGTCGATCTTGTTGATCGCCACCACGATCGGCACACCCGCCGCTTTCGCATGCTTGATGGCCTCTTTGGTTTGCGGCATGACGCCGTCGTCCGCTGCTACTACTAAAATCACAATATCGGTCGCCTTGGCACCCCGTGCACGCATCGCCGTAAAGGCCTCGTGTCCGGGCGTGTCGAGGAAGGAGACCATACCGCGCGGTGTTTCCACATGGTAGGCCCCAATATGCTGGGTAATGCCGCCGGCTTCGCCGGAGGCTACTTTGGCGCGGCGGATGTAGTCAAGCAGCGAGGTTTTACCGTGGTCCACGTGGCCCATGACGGTCACTACCGGTGCACGGGTGAGCATCTCTGCGGCTTCACCTGCATCTTCGTCGGTAAAGGCCTCCGGGTCGTCCAGCGCGGCGACCACCGCTTTGTGGCCCAATTCCTCCACCACGATCATCGCGGTGTCCTGGTCTAGAGGCTGGTTGATGGTGACCATCTGGCCCAGCTTCATCAGCTTCATGATCACTTCAGATGACTTGACCGCCATCTTGTGGGCCAGCTCGGCCACGGTAATGGTCTCGGGCACATGCACTTCGATAATGCGTGCCTCGACGGCGGCGGCGGGTGCGGCGACTTCGCGGTCATCGTCACCTCGGCGGCGGCCCCGCGGGCCCGAGCGCCAGTTGCTGCGGCCTACGCCACCACTGGTGTCGCCACGGGTTTTTATTTCTTTCTTCTTGGCCGGGTCACCGCCCCAACTGGAGGACAACTTCTCGGATTTGACTTCGGTCTTCGCACCGCGCGGGCCACTGGTAGGCGCACCAGGCGCAGACTTGGCAGCGGGTTTCGCACCCGGAACCGCAGCAGGCTTGTGCAGCGTGCCTTTGACTGCGTCTTTGGAGACTGGTTTCTCTTCGGGTTTTTTGGCCACCAGCACGCGCTTGGGCGCGTTCATCATGGCGCGGATGGCGGTGGCTTCTGCCAATGCGACATCGCGGCGGTCGGTCAGGTCTTTTGCGCGGGCGACATCATCGGCCTTGGCCTGGGCAGCCACGCGCACGGCTTCATTGGCACTGGCTTTGGCCTGGTTGGCTACGGCCGCAGCAGCAGCCTCTTTGTTAGCTTGTGCATCGGCTTTGGCTGCCGCCTTGTTGGCCAGTTCGGCTTCTTTGTCGGCTTGGACGGCATTTTTTTCAGCCCGCTCGGCCAGCTTGCGGGCGGCATCTTCGGCCTGCATCTGCGCTAGCGTTTTAGGAGCTACTTGCGCTTCATCCTTCTGGGCTACACCCTCTTTTTGTAGGTCATCGTGGGCCTGAGTGGCATCCGCTATCGCTTTGTGCGCCAGCACCATGTCGCGCGCTTCCTGGGCTTCACGCAGGGCGCGGCGCTCGGCCAGCTCTTGCTCTTGGCGACGCAGCAGCTCGGCCTGGCGGCGGGCTTCTTCCTCACGGCGGGTCAGTTCGGCATCGTCAATCAGGGGGGCAGCGGGCTCGGCAGGTGCTTCCAGCTCGTCCTCGCGCTGCACAAAGGTGCGTTTTTTACGTACTTCCACCTGGATGGTGCGGGCCTTGCCAGTGGCATCGGCCTGCTTGATCTCGGTGGTGGATTTTTTCACCAGCGTGATCTTTTTGCGCTCGGCCGAGGCGGTGCCGTGGCTGATCTGCAAATAGCTCAAAAGCTTTTGCTTGTCCGCATCGGTCAGCGCGTCGCTGGGGGATGCTTTGGGCACGCCAGCGCTTTTGAGCTGCTCTAGCAGCGTATCGGTGGGTTTTTTGAGTTCGTTTGCAAACTCGGAGACGGTGGTGCTTGACATAATTTTTTAAGTGTCTCCATGGTATTACTCTGCCGCTGGGGTTGCTTCGTTAGCAAACCAGTGTTCACGCGCTTTCATGATCAGCGCGGTGGCATCTTCGGTGCTCTGGCCGGTGATATCGGTCAGCTCGTCGGTGGCCAAATCGGCCAATTCGTCACGGGTATTGACACCGTTCTCTACCAGCTTGGCGATCAGCGCTGGCGTGAGGCCTTCGAGGTCTTTCAAGTCCTGGCTTACGGACTCAACCGACTCTTCTTTGGCAATCGCCATCGTCAACAGAGCATCTTTGGCGCGGGTGCGCAGCTCGCTCACGGTGTCTTCGTCAAAGCTTTCAATATCCAGCATCTCCTGCAGCGGCACATAGGCCACTTCTTCCAGGCTGGTAAAGCCTTCTTCAATCAAAATGTCGGCCACTTCCTGGTCCACATCGAGCTTGGCCATAAACAAAGCGCGGGTGGTTTCGGTCTCGGTCGCCTGTTTTTGCTGTGACTCAGCAGCGTCCATGATGTTGATCTTCCAACCCGTCAGGTCGGAGGCCAGGCGCACATTTTGGCCACCACGGCCAATGGCGATGGCCAGGTTTTCTTCGTCCACCACCACGTCCATGGCGTGGCGCTCTTCGTCGACCACGATGGAACTGACATTGGCCGGAGCCAGCGCGCCAATCACAAACTGGGCTGGATCTTCGCTCCACAGCACAATGTCGACCCGCTCGCCCGCCAGCTCGGTGGTGACACCGTTGACGCGTGAGCCGCGCACGCCGACGCAGGTGCCGATGGGGTCAACGCGCTTGTCGTGCGACAGCACGGCGATTTTGGCGCGTGAACCGGGGTCGCGGGCGCAGGATTTGATCTCCAGCAGACCTTGCTCAATCTCGGGCACTTCGGTGCGGAAAAGTTCGATCATATAGGCGGGTGACGAGCGGCTCAAAATGATGGGGGCTCCGCGCAAGGTGGTATCCACTTCCATGATCATGGCGCGCACACGATCGCCCGAACGCAGGTTTTCTTTGGGAATCATCTCGCTGCGGCGCAGACGGCCTTCAACCCGGCCGCTCTCGACAATGATGTCGCCCTTGTCCATTCGTTTGACGGTGCCAACAAAAATCTTGTCGCCCCGGCTCATGAAGTCGTTGAGCAAAATCTCGCGCTCGGCATCGCGGATTTTTTGCAAAATCACCTGTTTGGCGGCCATGGCCCCAATGCGGCCAATCGGCACCGACTCAATCGGTTTTTCGATGTAGTCGCCCTCTTCGATGTCAGCGATCTGGTCGCGTGCGTCCATCAGCATTTCTTCTGCATCGGGATTTTGAAGGCCTGCGTCGTCAGCCACTACCAGCCAGCGGCGAAAGGTTTCGTAATTACCCGAGTCACGGTCCAGTGCCACGCGGATTTCTACCTCGCCGTTGCCTTCGGCCTGTTGCAGCTTTTTGGTGGCTTGGGCCAGGGCGGCTTCTACCGCGCCAAACACCACGTCTTGCTCCACGTTTTTCTCACGGGAAATGGCTTCAATTAGCATCAACATTTCGCGGTTCATGTCACTAGCTCCTTAAATTGCATCAAACTGACTTGGGTACACACCGACTGTGGTTTGTACGCCTCCAAAACTTTGTCACCTTCGCCTCAAGCCGACTTGGGCTGGCGACCTTTAAAGTCCACAAGGGGTGCCAAGCGCGCCTCTCGCAGTTCATCCAAATCAAACCCCAGAGCCTGCAAGGGCGCTGGCGCCTTCTTTTTACTTACCCGAGCGCCGGGTTTGGTTAGCGGCGCATCGCTCCAGACGATTTGCCAAGCCGCTGCGTCACCTTCACCCACTTTTTCCAGCGTGCCGCGAAACTTCTTGCGGTTGGCACTCACCTCGCCGCGTTCTGTCTTGGCCACGGCATCACCTACCGGCGCTTTGAGGGTGACATCAATCACCTCGCCTACAAAGCGCTCAAAATCTGCCTTGCTGCTCAGAGGCCTGTCAATCCCCGGCGAGGACACCTCCAGCCTTCGGTAATCAATCGCCTCGACCTCCAGTGCAAACTGCAACTGGCGGGTCACACGCTCACAATCTTCCACATCAACCAAACGTTCCGCCGCGCCCGCTGTCCAGGGATGGTCAATCGTGATGCGCAGCAAACCGCCTGCAGAGCGCTGTAGCTCTACCAGTGCGTAGCCCAAACCTGTGACGGTTTGCTCGACTATGGTTTGCAAACTCATAAAAAAACCAACAGGGTGTATAAAAAGCCGCTCATACTCAAAAGCGTTCGGCCATAAAAAAACGGGCGCTAAATGCCGCCCGTTTGGTCGATATGTGCTTGGATTATAGGGGATTTCAGGCGCTTGCCAAGCCTTTCGCGCTAGTTTTTTGCAGTGCAGCAATGCGCGGGTGTATCAGAGCGAACCATACGGGCGGCAACATGGCCAAAATAATGCAGCCTGCATAGCCGGTGGGCAACTGTGGACCGGGTAAGGCCTTTAGTGTGGCGTAGGGCTTCCAGGCATGCATATGGTGATCCGAGTGGCGTTGTAGATTAGCCAACAGACTGTTAGTGGCAAGATGGTCGGCGTTCCACGCATGCATCATGCCAAAAGCCTCGGGCTTGCCGCCTTGCATTTGGCGCTGCAAACCGTAGTGCTCAATGTAGTTGACGATCTCCAAAAGCAGGAAGGCAACGATGGATTGGAGCATGAAAAACGCTACAAATCTAAGAGCTGCTTGAGTAGATAACCATTGGACTGGCAGCCCAATCAGCAGCAAAGAAGCGGTGCTGCTCCACACCAGGGGGCTGCGCACCCACGACTGCCTCATCTGGACCACGCGCTGGCTTTCCAACCGCCATGCGCTAACCCAACAGCCCCACAGAGTGCGGGGCAAAAAGCGGTACAGGCTCTCACCGTAGCGGGCCGAGGCCGGGTCGTCCAGCGTGGCGGCGCGGGGATGGTGGCCCCGGTAATGCTCGACCATAAAGTGGCCGTAGCACACGCTGGTCATCAGCACCCATGCGCACACGTGGTCCAATTTGCTCTTGCCATGCCCCAGCTCGTGGGCAAAGGTAATACCCTGCGAGCCGGTAATAAATCCCACGCTAAACGCCACACCTAGCACCGTGGGCCAATCGCCACGCACCACAGCATACGCGCCCAGCGCGATCAAACCCACCTGAAAAAGCACGAATATCCGCAAAATCCAGCGGAAATACGCTAAATTGGCCTCACTGGTGTGCGGCCCAGGAGAATGCTGCGCACCGGGCACCAAAGCATCCACCAAGGCAATCACCCACCAAATGGCCAACGTCCATGCCGCGCTGTAGCCAGGCATCCTGATGACACCAAGCACGGTCAAGCCCGGTAGCAGCCAAGCCAGAAGAAAGCGAAGATCTGAGACGCGCATGGCTGTTACTTTGGCATACCTGGACTGGAGATTCAAGCGGGGTAATGCTGCGCACCAACTTTTTTCGAAGTTGGGAGCATCGCCTGTAGGCTAAAATCCGCCTTGCTTTGGTAACAAGGCATTCGCTAGGGGTGTTGTGCATCGAGAGGTGTGCGACTGAGAAAGTCCCTTTGAACCTGACTGAGGTAATCCTCGCGCAGGGAAGCTTGTATTGAGTGGGGTGGTTTCTCTACCACCCGCGCCCACATCCCGTGTGGGTTAGCCGCTTAGCATGCCGACCTGTTATGACGAATGGAAAAATCGTTATGACACAATTCATTAGAAAAAAACAACCTGTAGTCCTTACTCTGATTGCGCAAGCAGCACTGCTTTTAGTAGCGCAAACCGCCTCCGCGCAGACCATGTCTCAACCCTCACCTCAAGCCAGCCCACCCGCTAGCAACGGTGCAGCCCCCGCCACATTGCGCTCCATCACCATCACCGCGCCAGCGGCTGACACGCAAGCCGACGTGACCGGTTTTGGCGATGTGCCATTGCAGCGCACACCGATCAGCGCCACCGTCATCGGCGCAGAGCAGATCAACGCCGTGGGTGCCAAGCGCCTGGCTGATGTCATCAAACTCGATGCTTCGATGAGCGATGCCTACAACTCCACCGGCTACTGGGACTACGCCACGGTGCGCGGCTTTGTACTGGACAACAAATTCAACTACCGCCGCGAGGGCCTGCCCATCAGCGCCGAGACCTTTATCCCGCTAGAAAATAAAGAGCGGGTGGAGATCCTCAAAGGCACCAGCGGCATCCAGGCGGGCACCAGCGCGCCCGGCGGTTTGATCAACTACGCAGTCAAACGGCCTACGGCGAAACCTTTGCGGACCATCAAACTAGAAGCTGCTAGCGCAGGTGCCGTGAGCGCTGCGGCGGATTTAGGTGGCCGCTTTGGCCATAGCGATGTGTTTGGCTACCGCCTGAACCTGGCTGCCGAAAAGCTCAACACGTCTACCCCCAAAACCCGTGGCAGCCGCGAGCTGGCCGCCCTGGCAATAGACTGGCGTATTGGCAAAGACAGCCTGCTGGAGGCCGAGGTGGAATATTCCAAGCGCAGCCAGCCCAGTGTGCCCGGTCTGAGCCTGCTGGGCAACACCCTGCCTGCGGCCAACCCGCGCATCAACATCAACAGCCAGCCCTGGAGTCTGCCCGTAGAGTTGCAAGGCACCACGGCGAGTCTACGTTTTGAGCAGGCCTTGAATACCGACTGGCGCTGGAACGCCCAGCTAGGCACGCAGCGGCTGAAGTCGCAAGACCGTGCGGCCTTCCCCTTTGGCTGCACCGATGCCAACGGTGTGGACTATTTTGCCGACCGCTATTGCCCCAATGGTGACTACGATCTTTATGACTTCCGTAGCGAGAACGAGCGGCGCACCGCCAACGCGCTGCAAGCCCAACTCAAAGGCAAACTCACTACCGCAGGCATAGACCACCAGCTCGGCTTGGGCATTTTGCAAAGCAGCTTTAAAGAAGTGGGCGAGACTGGTGCCTATAACTACGCAGGTACCCTGAACCTGTTTGTCCCACAGGCCACCGCCGCCGACGCCAGCCTGACCGACTTCCACACCAATCGCACGGAAAAATCGCTGGAGCTTTCGGCAACGGATGCTATCCTGTGGAACAGTAAGTTCAGCACCTGGATCGGCCTGCGCCACACCCAGCTCAAACGCAGCAGTGTGCGTACCGCTGCTGGCGACCCGCGCAACACCAGCTACGACGCGTCCGTCACCACGCCTTGGCTGGCCGCAGCCTACCAGCTCTCGCCCACCCACATGCTGTACGCCAGCTGGGGGCAAGGCATCGAGAGCCAGGTGGTGCCCAACAAGACATCGCAGTACAGCAACCCCGGCGAGGCACTGCCGCCCCTCAAGTCCCACCAAACCGAGCTGGGCATGAAGGCTGCTTTGGGCGGCGTGACGGGATCGCTCGCGTGGTTTAACATCCGCCGCCCCGTCAGCAACCTGGATGCCTGCAACCGCCAAGCTATCACGCCCTGCCTGGGTGCCTACGATGGCAGCGCGGTGCACAGCGGCCTGGAGGCCAACGCACAATGGGCGCAAGGCGCATGGAATCTGGGCGGCGGCTTGATGCTGCTGAACACTAAACGTGAAGGCAGCCTGCTTGAACCGTCGACCAATGGCCAACGCCTCACCAACGTGCCCAATGCCATCGCCCGCGCCAATGTGGGCTACCGTTTTGCCAGCATCCCGGGCCTGGCGGCCAGCGGCCACCTCTCGCACGAAGGCAAACGCAGCGTGCTGCCCGACGGCAGCATTACCCTGCCCGCCTGGACGCGTGTGGACGCAGGTGTGAGCTACGGCCACAAGCTGGCGGGTGCGCAGGCCACTTGGACACTAGGCGTTGACAACCTGTTCAACCAACAATTCTTCAAAGAGTCGCCCTACCAGTTTGGCCATGTGTACTTGTTTCCACAGCAGCAGCGCACCGCACGCATTGGTTTGAGCGTGGCACTGTAAAAAGTGCAAAATCCACGCTATAATTGAGGGCTTATGTTCCTCGATAGCTCAGTTGGTAGAGCGCCGGACTGTTAATCCGTAGGTCCCTGGTTCGAGCCCAGGTCGAGGAGCCAAAAACATCAAGCCCATCAATGACTTAGCGTTGTTGATGGGCTTTTTTCTTGTCTATGCCGTCTTCGTTTTTGAGCTTGACCTGTTGCGACATAGCGCCATAAAGACCCAACGACTTATCTTATCTTCAACTGTCCTCAACCCAACGCCCGCTTCACCCGATCCGGTGTCAACGGCAAGTCCCGCAGCCGCACACCCGTGGCGTTCGCAAAAGCGTTGGCTATAGCGGCGACGGTGGGCCCTTGCGAGCCCTCGCCTACGCCCAGTGGCCGCTCGTCTGGGCGGTTGATGATCTCGACCTGCAGCACAGGCACCTGCGGAAAGCGCAGGATCGGGTAGTCGGCCCAGTTGCGTGTCAGCGTTTGATTGCTGTTGTGGGCCACGGATTCGTACAGCGTCCAGCTGGCGGACTGAATGATGCCGCCTTCGATCTGGTTGCGCATGCCATCAGGGTTGATGACCAGGCCGGCATCGTTGGCTGACCAGGCGCGCTCTACCGTGACGATGCCAGATCGGGTGTCTACCGCCACATCGACGATCACGGCGCAGTAAACCGCCAGGTTTTTGTACATCGAAAAGCCAATGCCCCGGCCTTTGAGCACCGCCTCCTGGGTTTTGGGCTGAGAACCGGTGGGGTTGGGCTTCCAGCTGGCCATGCCGGCGGTGCGCTCGATCACAGCGCGGGCGCGCGCGTTGGTGAGGTGCTTGAGGCGAAACTCCACCGGGTCGGTGCCCGCCAGCGCGGCCAGTTCGTCCATAAACGACTCGGCGGCAAACACGTTGGCATACGCGCCCAAGGTGCGCAGGGCCGAGGTGCGGATCGGCATGTCCTGCAATAAATGATTGGTGATTTTTTGCTGCTGGAAGGCATACAGCGGCACGGCATTGCGGTCGCTGCTGCCAGAAGGCTGGAGGATATTGCGCGCCGGGCCGATGGGCTGCGGGGTTTGCAGATGGCGGGCCGACAGCAGGTTGACGCCCTCTGCGTCACCGGGGCGGGTGTTGTGGGTGTAGCTCCACAGCTCGTGCGTCCAGTCTTGCACCCTGCCCTGCGCGTCCAGCGCGGCGCCGAGGTTCATCACCATGGCCGAGCCCAGTGGCTCCCAGGCAAATTCATCCTCGCGCATCCATTGCAGTTTGACGGGTTTGCCGGGCACAGCGCGGGCTACCAGGGCGGCATCCAGCGCTACGTCGTCGGCGGCGTTGTGGCCGTAGCAGCCCGAGCCCTCGCGGTGCGAGACGGTGATGCTGGCCGGTGGCAGGCCTAAGGTTTTGACCAAGTCTGCGCGCAGCGGGAAGACGCTTTGCGAATGCGTCCAGACCTGCACCTTGTCCCCCGTCCACAGCGCCACGGCACAGGACGGGCCGATGGACGCGTGGGCCTGGTAGGGTTTGGTGTACTCGGCTTGCAGGGTTTTGGCAGGGGCTGCGGCAGCCGGGTCTTTTTTCTCGCTGACCACCGTGTCGATGCTGCGCTGCTTTTTCATGTGCGCGAAGATGGCGGCACCCGACGGTGGCAGATCACTGGGTTCGCTCCAGCGGGCGCCGGTTTTCAGGGCAATCGCTGCGGCAATGGCTTGTTCTTCGCGCTGGGCGGCCACGGCCAAAAAGTTGCCATCGCGCACCACGGCCACTACGCCTGGCATGGTTTTGACTGCCGCCTCATCTACCGACGTGAGCTTGGCGCGCGGCGCGCTGGGGTGCACGACGCGGCCAAACAGCATGCCGGGCAGGCGCATGTCCTGCACAAAAGCCTCGCCGCCCGTCACTTTGGCAGGGATGTCGCGGCGCGGCAGGCTTTGGCCAATCACACGGTGCTCTTTGCTGGGCTTGGGGGCGATCTGCGCGGTGGCCTCGCGTTTCAGTGGCACGTCACCCGCCACATCCCAGTAGCTGGTGCGCAGGGCGCTGGTAATGTTGGTCTGGCTGACGCTACCGTCTTTCACGCTCAAGGTATTGACGGGCACACCCAACTTGGTGGCTGCCGCTTGCAGCAGCAATGCGCGCGCCTCGGCGCAGGCATAGCGCAGCGCGGTGCCGCTGTCTTGCACCGACAGGCTGCCTGCGGTGGTACCCTCGTTGGGGGTGAGCGAGGTATCGCCGGAGATAATTTGCAGGCGCTTGATGTCCACATCCAGCTCGTCAGACACGATCTGGCTCAAGGCCGTCAAGATGCCCTGCCCCAGCTCGACCTTGCCGGTGAACATGGTGACCGAGCCATTGGGGTTGATGCGCAGCCAGCCGTCCAGCATGCGGTTGCCGTTCAGGCTGCCGGGTAACACGGGTCGGGCCGGGGTTTGCGCGGCCAGGGGCATCAGGCCCGAGAGGCTGAAGGCGACGGTAAGTGACCCCGCCTTTAAAAAGCCGCGGCGGCTGGGGATGAATGCGGGGGTAGCAACAGCGTGGTTCATGCCAGCTCCTTTGCAGCGCGCTGGATGGCACGCAGGATGCGGGTATGGGTGCCGCAGCGGCACAGGTTGCCCGCCATCGCCTCGCGGATTTGCGCCTCACTGGGACTCCTCACCCTGTCCAGCAGCGCCTTGGCCGACATGATCATGCCCGAAATGCAGTAGCCGCACTGCGCGGCCTGCTCGTCAATAAATGCCTTTTGCAGGGCATGCAGCTTGTCGGGCGTGCCCAGGCCTTCCAGCGTGGTGATCTTGCCGGCGGACGCGGCCGAGGCTGGCAGCACGCACGAGCGCACCGCCTGGCCATCCAGCAGCACGGTGCAGGCACCGCACTGGGCCACGCCGCAGCCGTATTTGGCGCTATTGAGGCCAATGTCGTTGCGCAGTACGTAAAGTAACGGCGTGTCGGGCGCGGCCGGGCAGGTGTGCGCCGTGCCGTTGACGGTGAGGGATACGGTCATGGTGTCTCCAGGGGTTTTATAGATTCTCCGTTTAAGCGTAGTGGGTTTTAAACCAAGCGTCAATGCGCGCTTGACAGCATGTGCTGGCTCCTGTGCGACAAACTCACACGCCTCTATGGGCCCGGCAACACCAAACCGCTTTGCCCGGTTTGGTAAATAAAAAACCAGTTCTCCAGATTGGCCAAATCAAACACGGTGCGCATGCTGGCGGCGTGGCGGTTGTGGAAGGGCTGGGCTTCGTTGGCCCAGTACTGGCCAACGTTCACCGTCCAGGGGTCACCGCCCGTGGGCACGGTGATGTCAAAGGCCCGGGCCAGGGCGGGCAGGTTGCCCAGCGGTTTGTGGATGGAGCGCGCAATGTGGGCCGTGCCCCAGCGCCAATCGGCTGGGTCATTGCCGTACTGGCTGCTCAGGCGATCCAGCGCGCGGCCCAAGGCATCGGCAGCCACCAGGTCTTGCACATCGGGCCCGGTGTTGGTAAAGCCCCGGGCCACCTTGGCCGTGCGCCCCAGCACCGCGTTGGGCAGGCCAGGCAGCGTGGCACCCATCACGTCCATCTCGGGCTGTTATTGTCAGCCCCGGCTACGTGCGGACGGGCAAAGTACCAAATAGCCGGGGCACTCAGGCCCAGGTGCGGGTCCTTGGCCAGCAGGGGCTTGCCACTGGTGCTGTGACTGCCCGCCACCACCCAGTTGTTGCTGCCCTTGCCTTCGATGTTGCCAATTTCGCCACCCAGCAGGTCGTCGGCTTCGTGCCGCCCATTTTCACTGCAAAATAGACCGGTAGTCCTTGTCAAATGGTCATTTATAGCTATTTATTTAGTAGCGTTTGGCGGCTGCATGTTAAACACGCCCAGTTGCCCATACAACTGGCTCAGAGAGCTGTTCTGAATGTAGACCGCCAAAACACCCGCCCCAGTAATAGCAGCCACAACAGGCTTTTTCCAGATAGGTTGATCCAGCGCATCGTGCACTCTTTCGTTAAATAGTTCACACCCCAAGCAGCCACCCAAAATGCTTACAACTTCATAACTCACCTGACAAATAGTAACTAAATGATTGATTTGGTTGTTGTTTTTATGAAATATAAGCTATCATTTTTGAAAATTTTCTTGCCAATTAATGACTTAGTACTTATCGTAGAGCTTAGTAAAAAATAAATGGACGAGATATGCAATGCGTTGGGTTAAAACTTCTATTACCAGTATGTGGGGTGCCTTGGGTGGCTCCACACCTGCATCCAGAGCCGAGCTGCACTGCCGCACCGAAGAAGTTCGCAGTAGCATGCTCGATACCCTGCGCCATGGCAACCCCAACATCGTCCCCACGCTGCAAAACCGCATCGAATGCGCCGGCGACATCCAGGGCCTGTGGTTTATGCGCAGCGACTGGATGGCTGCCATCGCTGTTTCGCAGGGCGAAACAGCGGCCAGAGCGCATCTGACTGCCCTGAATTCCCGCTTTGCCGGGCTGCTGCCCGACGGTTTGCAGTCGCGCCCCAGCAGCCTGTCGCGCTACTAGCGCTCTGCGCAACCAATGCAACCCGCAGGCCGGGCCCGCTAGTCCAGCCAGGTCGTAAACTCCCGCGCATCCACCCGGGTGGTGGCAAAAGTATTGACCAACGCGCCCTCATTCGCATAGCCCAGCGACATCCCGCACACCAGCATTTCATGCTCGGCCGCGCCAAGATGCGGCAGGATGATTTTGCTAAAACCATTCCACGCGGCCTGGGGGCAGGTGTGCAGGCCGCGCGCACGGGCCGCGAGCATGATGTTTTGCAGGAACATGCCGTAGTCCACCAGGCTGCCGCGCCCCATCACTTTGTCCATAGTGAACATCAGGCCCACCGGCGCGCCGAAAAATTTGAAGTTTTGCTGGTGCTGCGCATGCATGCCTGCCTTGTCGCCCTTACCCAGGCCCAGCACGCCGTAGAGGCCAAAGCCGCATTCGCGGCGGCGGTCGATATAGGGCGAGACCCATTTTTCGGGATAGTAGTCGTACTCTTCTTTGAATTGGGCGGCCAGTGACGGGTTGGCGGCGATGGCGTTGTGCGCCGCTACCACTTGGTCGATCAAGGCATCTTTATTAGCGCCCTGCAGCACATACACCTTCCACGGCTGGGTGTTGGTGCCGCTGGGCGCGCGGGCGGCTACCTGCAACAGGTTTTGTAGCAGCCCACGCTCTACCGGCTTGGGCAGGAAGGCTCGGTTGCTGTAGCGTGAGAGCATGGCAGCGTCTACGCTGGCCGGGTCAGCAATGCGGGTGCTGACCTGCGGGGTGGGCAAAAGTTCGGTGAGTTTCAAGTCAAAGTCTCCAGGACGGTTTTCAAAGCTAGGGGTAAAGGCATCGGTCAAACCAGGTGGTGTACACGGCGTTGTTGACGTGACCATAGATATCGTTGTCGGACCAGCCGGTGGTGATGGGGATAAAGGCTTTGTAGGCGCTGCGGGCTTGGGGCTGGGCGCGCGCTGTAGCGGTGCTGTGCAATGAAGATGAGGTCATGGAGAGTTATTTTGCCACTTGGCCGCGTAGTCCACGGCCACTTTATAGGTGCCCTGCTGCACCCGCAGCGTGGTGCCCAGCTCGCTGCCGTAGCCTCCGCCCATGGCAAAGGCCAGGGGTATGCTGCGCTGCCAGCACCAGTCCATCACGCGGCGGTCGCGCGCCTCCAGGCCGTCGTAGCTGAGTTTCAAGCGCCCTAGCCGGTCGCCCTCATGCGGGTCGGCACCTGCCAAGTACAGCACCAGGCCAGGCTTGAAGCGCCGCTCCAGTTCGTCCAGCGCCAGCTCCAGCGCGTGCAGATATTCGCCGTCCTGGCAGCCATCGGGCAGGTCCACATCCAGGTCGCTGGCCTCTTTGCGGAACGGGAAGTTCCTGGCCCCGTGCATCGACAGGGTGAACACGCTGCTGTCGTTTTTAAAAATACTGGCCGTGCCGTTGCCTTGGTGCACATCCAGATCGACGATGGCCACCTGCAAGGGGGCACGGTGCCGGCGCGCCCACTCGGCCTGCATCAGCCGCGCCGCCACGGCAAAGTCGTTGAATACGCAAAACCCTCCGCCTTTGTCTGCATAGCTGTGGTGCGTGCCACCGGCCAGGTTGGCGGCGATGCCTGATGGCTTGCCCTGTGGTGTGCCCACCACCTGGCCCTGCACCAACCCCAAGCTGCACCGCGCCGCCGCCACGCTGGCCCCCACCGACCTGCGCGCCCGCTCGGCCATGGCCAGGCTCCACGGAAAGCCAATCTCGCGCATCACCTTCGGGTCAACACTGCCCGCGCTAATGCCCTGGATATACCCAGGCGTATGGCACAGCGCCAGCTCGCCATCGCTGGCAGGCTGCGCCACACCCAGTTGCACCTGCGGTAAATGCGCTGCCAGCCAGTCGCGCAGCAGGCGGTATTTGCGCATCGGAAAACGGTGACCCAGCGGCAGGGGCAGCTCAAACTGATCGGCGTAGAAGGCATGCATGAGTGTGCATTGTGGCTGAAATTGTCTTTGTACTCCGCACACGAACCGCTGGAAGTTTCAATTCTTTGCTAGACTGCAAGCCATTGATTGGGAGAACCTATGGCAGACACACAAACCGCCGTCTACGGCGCTGGCAAACTCACCCCGCAGGCACCGCGCAAACCGGTCAGCCTGCCGCGCCTGCGCGAGATGCGCGAACGCGGTGAAAAAATCACCATGCTCACCGCCTACGACGCCACCTTTGCCAGCGTGGCCGACGCGGCGGGGGTAGACACCATTTTGGTCGGCGACTCGTTGGGCATGGTCTGCCAAGGCCTGTCCAGCACCCTGGGCGTGAGCCTGGAGACCATGCGCTACCACGTCGAATCCGTCTCGCGCGGTCTGCACCGCAATACCGCTAGCGGTCAGGGCACCGCCTGGCTGATAGGCGACCTGCCCTTTGGCAGCTACCACGAGAGCCGCGAGCAGGCGCTGCGGTCTGCTTCGGTGCTGATGCAGGCGGGTGCACACATGGTCAAGTTAGAGGGCGGCGGCTGGACAACCGAGACTGTGCGCTTTTTGGTTGAGCGCGGCATCCCGGTCTGCGCGCACCTGGGCCTGACGCCGCAAACCGTGCACGCGCTGGGCGGCTACCGCGTGCAAGGCAAAACCGAAGAATCCGCAGCCACCATGAAGCGCCACGCCCACGAACTGCAAGACGCAGGCGCGGCCATGGTGGTACTGGAGATGGTGCCGCATGTGCTGGCCACCCAACTCACCAACGAGCTCAAAACCTGCCACACCATCGGCATCGGCGCGGGCGTAGGCTGCGCGGGCCAGGTGCTGGTGTTGCACGACATGCTGGGCATTAACCTGGGCAAGATGCCCAAGTTTGTACGCAACTTCATGCAAGGCACAGGCGACGTGAAAGCCGCTATGGAAGCCTATGTGAAAGCCGTGAAAGACGGCCGCTTCCCCGACAACACCTTGCATGCCTGGTAGCCCCATTGCTCTACACCGCTCCATGAAAATCTGCCACACCATCGAAGACCTTCGCACCACCCTGCACGGCAAACGCAGCGCCTTTGTGCCCACCATGGGCAACCTGCATGCCGGGCACATGGCCCTGGTGCAGCGCGCCAACCAATGCAAAACCGAAGCTGAACCCTCTAAGAAAACCGACACCACCGTCGCCAGCATCTTCGTCAACCGCCTGCAGTTTTTGCCCCACGAAGACTTCGACAAATACCCCCGCACCTGGGACAGCGACTGCGCACAGCTCAAAGCCAACGGTTGCGACGTGCTGTTTGCCCCCGACGAAAAAACCCTCTACCCAGAGCCGCAAACCTACAAAGTGCATCCCCCCGCCGCGCTGGCCGACATTCTGGAAGGCCATTTCCGCCCCGGCTTCTTCATAGGCGTGTGCACCGTAGTGATGAAGCTCTTTCAGTGCGTGCAACCCGGCGTCGCCATCTTTGGCAAAAAAGACTACCAGCAAAACATGGTGCTACGCCACATGGTGCGCCAGTTTGCAATCCCGGTAGAGATGATCGCCTTCGACACGCGCCGTGCCGACGACGGCCTGGCGCTGAGCTCCCGCAACGGGTTTTTAAGCGCCACCGAGCGCACCGAGGCCGTGCAACTCTCATTGGTGTTGAAGGCCTTGATTGCCCAAGTCAAAGCTGGCCACACAGACTACCCCGCGCTAGAAGCAGCCGCCATGCAAGCCCTCACAGCACGCGGCTGGAAACCCGACTACCTCACCCTCCGCCGCCAATCCGATCTACAGCCCCCGCTGCCCGGCGATAGGCCCGCTGCGCTGGTGGCACTGGGCGCTGCCAAGCTGGGCACTACGCGATTGATTGACAACTTGGAAATTTCGGCGGCGGATTAGCGGGTAATTGTCCGGCGCGCCATCTGTAGCATGCTTTCATATATAAATCAGCCTGTAGCCCAATAAAATATTGCGCTAGCAGCTATATATTATGTAGTAAATATACCCATCTGCATCCTCATCCAAAGTCGCTGCGAGACCAATCGACCGCACTCCAACAAGTCCTGCCCTGTGTTATCTAGCGAAAAACTTCAGCCAATGCAGGTATTTTTTTCAGTGCTTAAGCTATAGTGCATGTAACGAATACGGACACGCCCCTGGTTTAGCAAGCGCGCAGCAAGGAAAATCGGAGCGCCGACTTTACGGGTTTTGTTGTGCTTGATTATTTGTACAGCATATTGCTACAACATGATGAATGTAAACAGTTTTTCTAAATCCCCCGTTCCCTGTTATATCGCAGTCTGTCAAGGTGTTTGCAGTTTTACGGCATACATCAATAGTTGGGTGGGTCAAACATGCTTCACTCGCCCCTAATCCAGAGATTCGAAGGAAACGGCGGCAAGCGCCTGCTGACGGATGCTCTTTCCGCGCAATGGCTTGTTGGCCACGATCGAGAACTTGCTGATGCGCTCGCTGATGCGGCAGAACTTAGGGAACTAACCGTGGGGGAAGTGCTGATTACCCAGGGCGACTCCGACAACGACTTCTACTTCGTGCTCGCTGGTTCGCTAAGCATAGTTGTCAACGGCAGGGAGGTGGCGATCAGAAACTCGGGGCACCATGTCGGAGAAATGGCGCTGATTGATCCATCGCTTAGACGAACTGCAACAAACACTGCGCGCGAGCAAACACTAGTCGCGCGAATCACTGAGCCTGCATTCGTTCAGATCGCCGACGCGACACCCAGACTATGGCGCGCGCTCGCGTCGGAACTCGCCCGCCGACTCAAGGAGCGCGAGAAGTTTCATCGTCAGCCCAATCCACGTCCGAAGATCTTCGTTGGTTCATCAACCGAAGCACTGAGTATTGCGTCTGCCGTGACCGAACTAATTCCGACCACTATCGCCACTGCCACACTTTGGAGCCAGGGTGTCTTTGGCGCGTCTAGATTCCCAATAGATGACCTCGAAACCCTGCTCCCAATCTCGGATTTCGCGGTTCTCGTTGTTGCCCCAGATGATCGGCTCACATTTCGAGGTGAAGAATTCGACGCACCGCGCGACAATGTCGTCTTTGAACTTGGCCTATTCATGGGGGCGCTTGCTCGAACTCGCACATTCATCCTTGTACCAAATGGGCTAAAACTGAAGATTCCAACCGACCTTCTTGGACTGAATCAGCTTCGCTATTCACCTGACCAATCCGACCCCAAAGTCGCTGTGGCCGCGGCTATCGAAGAACTTCTCGCTCAAGTTCAGAAACAAGGACCTCGTTAGCTCGCCATGGGACTCAAGGATGACCTTTTGTCAGAGATAAGCAGCACGCTTTCAAGTCGCTGGGAGGAACGCGACGGGCGTGTCGTGCCCGAAGCGGAGAATCTCACTCTTGGAAATGAAGCGGTAAAACTGGACGAGGCCGTAGTTCTGTACGCGGACATGTCGGGTTCTACGACACTTGTCGACAGTGAGCCATGGTACTTTGCTGCTGAGGTGTACAAAGTCTATCTAGCATCGGCAGCAAAGATCATCCGATCAGAAGGCGGAACGATTACTGCATACGACGGTGATCGAATCATGGCTGTCTACATCGGTGACAGCAGGAACACATCGGCTGCCCGCACCGCCCTTAAGCTGAACTTCTGTCGCCTCAAACTCATAAACCCGCTGATTCAGCAGCACTACCCCAACACGAACTTCGTGTTGAATCATGTCGTTGGGATTGATAGAGCCACCCTGCGCGCTGCGAGAACTGGCGTGCGTGGGGCCAACGACTTAGTTTGGGTTGGCCGCGCCGCAAACCACGCAGCAAAACTGACAGCCCTCTCTGATAACTACCCCACCCGCATCTCCGAGGAGGTCTTCGCCTCACTCCATGAATCTCTAAAGTTCACCAACGGTGTAGCAATGTGGGAAGCGGCAACCTGGACAGCAATGAACAACAAACGCATCTATCGGTCCACATGGCTCTGGCCCTTCAGCTAGAGCCGTAACCGCTAAAGGATGAAAACCCGACCCCTAAGCGCACAACGGAACGAGACAACGCCAGCCAAGCGGTAGTTCGGCGTGCTTGGGATGAAAAATCTGGAGAAAGGCGCGGTGACCATCTCCAGATCACTACCAAGTTGTCCGCGTGTTTTCGCAAGATTTTTGCAGCCCAAGTTCCCGAGCTGCCGCACGCCAACCAAGGCAGGCTAGTGCTCTTCAGAGCGGTGTGATCGCCGCACACAAATCTGCCGGATAATTGGGTTTGATAAAAACGGAGACAAGTCCATGCTACGTAGAAATATGGTTGCAGCAGGCATAGCCGCTACGCTGCCCGGCCTGCACCCAAGCGCGCAAGCGCAGAGCTACCCCAGCCAACCCATCAAACTGATAGCCCCCTTCCCACCCGGCGGCAGTGTAGACATCACCTCCCGCATGATTGCCGAGCCGCTGGGCCGCAAGCTGGGCGTACAAATGATTGTGGACAACCGCAGCGGTGCGTCGGGCAATATTGGCATGGAGGCGATTGCCAAGGCGCGGCCTGATGGCTACACGCTGGGGCTGAACACCGTGAGCATGGCCAGCAACCCGAGCTTTTTTGCCAGCATGCCGTTTGAGACGGCCAGCGGCAACACCCTCAAAGACTTCACACCCATTGGCATGGTTGCCACCTCGCAGCATGTGCTGATCGTGCCCAAAAACTCGCCCGCCAAAAACGTGGCCGAGCTGATTGCACTGGCCAAGAGCAAACCGGGGCGGCTGAACTATGCATCGGCAGGCGGTGGATCGACCTTTCACCTGAGCGCCGAGCTGTTCAAGGACATCAGCCGCACCTTTATCACCCATGTGCCTTACCGGGGCGGTGGCCCTGCCCTGCAAGACACCATTGGTGGCCAGGTGGACATGAGCTTTCCGGTGCTGTCGGCTACCTTGCAACATGTGCGCGCGGGCAGCGTGCGGGCGCTGGCCGTCACCGGCACCAAGCGCAGCCCGCTGCTGCCCGATGTGCCCACCATGGCCGAGGCGGGGCTGGCCAACTATGTGTTTACCACCTGGTTCGTGGTGTTTGGCCCGGCCCATATGCCGCGCGACGTGGTGCTGCGCGTTAACGCGGCGCTGAACGAGGTGGTGCAGTCACCCGAGCTGCGCGAGCGCTTTGGCCGCGAGGGCTTTGAGCCCTTTGCCACCACGCCCGAGGCTGCCGGGCAGTTTGTGGCCGCCGAGATCCAGCGCTGGGGCGCACTGATCAAGGCGAGGAATATCAAGATTGATTAATCTCAAGGGGTAGCGGGCGATAGCTTGGCATAAGGGGGTACCAGCGTCTGGAATAACGCCCAATGTTGGGTACCAATAACCAGCGCAGGGCAAGGAGAGCGCACCATGCTGGTCGGCATTCCCAAGGAAATCAAGAACCACGAGTACCGCGTGAGTGCCACGCCGGGCAGCGTGCAGGAACTGGTCGCCCACGGCCACCAGGTGCTGGTAGAGCGCAGCGCCGGCGCGGCCATTGGCCTGGGCGACGCGCAGTACCAGGCGGCGGGTGCCCAGGTGGTGGCAAGCGCCGAAGATGTCTTTGCCCGTGCCGAGCTGATCATCAAAGTCAAAGAGCCGCAGCCGCACGAGTGCCGCCAACTGCGTTCGCATCAGGCGCTATTCACCTACCTGCACCTGGCCGCCGACCCGGAGCAGGCACGCCTGCTGTGCGCCAGCGGCGTGACCGCGATGGCGTATGAGACCGTCACCGACGCGGCGGGTGGGCTGCCGCTGCTGACCCCCATGAGCGAGGTGGCCGGGCGCATGGCGGTGCAGGCCGGTGCCGCCTGGCTGGAAAAGCCGCGCGGCGGATCGGGTGTGCTGCTGGGCGGCGTGCCTGGCGTTGCGCCGGGCAACGTGGTCGTCCTGGGCGCAGGCGTGGTGGGCACTAATGCCACCATGATGGCGGCGGGCCTGGGCGCGCAGGTGACGGTGGTAGACCGCTCGCTGGAACGCCTGCGCCAGTTGGACGCACGTTTTGGCAACCGCATTCGCACGGCACCGGCGCATGCCAGTGTGGTGCAGGCGCTGGTGCTGGACGCCGACCTGGTGATTGGCGCGGTGCTGGTAACGGGCGCCGCCGCGCCCAAGCTGGTGCACCGCGAGTGGCTGGCGCAAATGCGGCCGGGCTCGGTACTGGTCGACGTGTCGATTGATCAGGGCGGCTGCTTTGAAACCAGCCGCCCCACCACCCATGCCGAGCCGACCTATGTGGTGGACGGTATCGTGCACTACTGCGTGGCCAACATGCCCGGCGCGGTGCCGCGCACCTCCACCTTCGCGCTGAACCACGCCACCCTGCCCTTCGTGCTGGCACTGGCCGACAAGGGTTGGCAACAGGCGATGGCCGATGACCCGCACCTGGCCCATGGCCTCAACATCCAGGCCGGGCGCATCACCCACCCGGCAGTGGCGCGGACGCTGGACCCGTTGTGAGCCTGTACCGGCCCAGATGCTCCAGGAATGAAATCAGCCTTGGGGCAACAAACTGCTCTCGGTCGCTGCTTCCCGCCCCATCAGCAGCGCCACCGCTTGCGCCGGCGCAATCTGACCATCCAGCAGCGCCACTACGCATTGGGCAATCGGCATGTCCACCCCCAGGCTGGCCGCGCGCTGCACTACGGCACGGGCGCACAGTACGCCTTCGGCTACGTGGCCTAGCGAGGATGTCGCCTGGGCTAACGACTGGCCCTGGGCCAGCAACAGGCCTACCTTGCGGTTGCGGCTGAGGTCGCCGGTGGCGGTGAGTACCAGGTCGCCCAGGCCGGACAGGCCCATGAAGGTCTCGGCTTTGGCACCCAGGGCGATGCCCAGCCGGGTCATCTCGGCCAGGCCGCGGGTAATGAGGGCGGCGCGGGCGTTCAGGCCCAGTTGCAGGCCGTCGCACAGGCCGGTGGCAATGGCCAGCACGTTTTTGACGGCACCGCCTACCTCCACGCCAATGATGTCGTCGCCTGCATAGACGCGCAGGCTGGGGCTGTGAAAGGCGGCCACCAGAGCCTCGCGCACGCTGGCGTGCGCGCTGGCGGCCACCAGGGCGGTGGGCTGGCCGCGCGCCACCTCCTGCGCAAAGCTGGGGCCACTCAAGATGCCCGCTAGCAAAGCAGGCGCTGCTTGCGCTTGTATTTCATGCGCCAACAGGCTCTTTTGATCTATGGTTTGACGGCCTGCTGGCGCCATTCCCTTGCACAGCCAGGCGAGCGGGGTGCGGCTGTGGCGTAGCTGCACCAGCCATTCACGCAGGCCCGCCAGCGGCGTGGCGATGATGATCAAGTCGGCTGGGGGTAGCTGCTGGGCTACGCTGGCAATCGCCAAGGCAGCGGGCAATGCAATGCCGGGCAGGTAGCGCGCATTTTCACCGCTGGCCTGCATGGCGCTGACCTGCGCTGCGTCGCGCGCCAGCAGAGTCACGGCATGGCGCGGTGCGGCGCTGACGGCCAACGCCGTACCCCAGGCCCCTGCACCAATCACTATTATTTTCATAGCTGCTTACGTCCTGTTGACAAGGACTCGCCAGTGATTTGGCAGGTAAAACTACTGCGTGATGATTTTCGAGCCCTGCTGCTGCTCGTTTTGCGCTTTTTGCGACTCGTACATGGCCTGGAAGTTGATTTCCACCAAGTGCACGGGCGGAAAGCCTGCACGGGTGATGACATCGGCCACGCTGGCGCGCAGGTAGGGGTAGACGATCTGCGGGCAGGCAATGCCCAGGATGGGGCCCAGATGGTCTTCGGGCAGATTGCGGATCTCAAAAATACCGGCCTGCGTAGCCTCCACCAAGAACACGGTTTTGTCTTTGATCTTGGTGGTCACCGTGGCGGTGACGCTCACCTCGTACATGCCTTCGGTAATCGGCGCAGCATTGACACCCAGCTGGATGTCTACGGCGGGCTGCTCCTGCTCCAGCAGGATGGCGGGCGAATTGGGTTGCTCCAGTGACAGGTCTTTGAGGTAGACGCGCTGAATCTGGAACACGGTGTTGTTTTCAGGGGCAGGAGCGGAAGGGGTATCGGCCATGGTGAGGTCTGGGTTAAGTTACAAAACAAAGCCCGCTGTGTCGCGGGCAAGCGCGGATTATCTCAGGGAAAGGCCATCAAGCCTGCAGCAAGGGCACCAAGCCCCCCTTGCCGTCCAGCGCGACCAAGTCGTCACAGCCGCCGACATGGGTGGCGCCAATATAGATTTGCGGCACGGTGCGCCGTCCGGTCAGCTCCATCATGGATTTCAGGGCAGCGGGGTCGGTGTCGATGCGCACTTCTTCGATGTGCTCGACGCCCTTGCTTTTGAGGATTTGCTTGGCGCGCACGCAGTACGGGCAGACAGCGGTGGTGTACATCTTGACAGATTGCATTCAGGGCTCCGGCAGACAGGGGGGATTAAAAAATACAGTAAGGTGTTCAGCGACAAGGCATCAGGCTTTTTCTACAGGCAGGTTCTGCGCCTTCCAGGCGTTCAGACCACCCGCCAAAGCCTGGGCGTTGTCAAAGCCGAGCTTTTTGGCCGCTGCCAGCACCCGCCCCGCACGGGCACCCGTGGGGCATACCAAAATCAGCGGCAGGGCTTTGTTTTTCACCGCTGCGGGCAGCTTGGCATCAATCTCGTTGACGGGAATGTTTTTAGCGCCGCCAATGTGGCCGGTGGCAAATTCTTCCTTCTCGCTGACATCAATCACCACGGCTTTATCGCGGTTCATCAGTTGCACGGCCGCATTGGGCGAGAGCGCGCCGCCGCCCACCACACGGTCTTTGACCAAGGGCCAAAACAGCATGGCTCCCGAGCCCAGGGCCACCGTAAACAGCATCCAGTTATCAACAATAAATTTCATTCAAATTCCAAAAAAACAGCCTGCGCAGGCCAAAACGGCCGGTGCGCCCAACCCTGTATTCTAAAATGGAAGACCGCTGCGGCATTTGCTGTTGTTGTTTTCACCCCTTTAACCTATCTGACGCGTAACCAAGCTATGCATAAACTCGTGCTCATCCGCCACGGCGAATCGACCTGGAACCTGGAAAACCGCTTTACCGGCTGGACCGATGTAGACCTGACACCGCTGGGCATAGAGCAGGCTAAAAATGCGGGCAAACTGCTTAAAGCCGAGGGTTATGACTTTGACGTGGCCTACACCAGCGTGCTTAAACGCGCGGTGCGCACCCTGTGGCATACCCTGGACGAGATGGACCGCACCTGGCTGCCCGAGGTCAAGTCCTGGCGGCTCAATGAGCGCCACTACGGCGCGCTGCAAGGCCTGGACAAGGCCGAGACGGCCAAAAAATACGGTGACGCACAGGTGCTGGCCTGGCGGCGCAGCTACGACACGCCGCCGCCCGTGCTGGAGGCGGGTGACCCGCGGAGCGAACGCAGCGACGTGCGCTACGCCAGGCTGGCCCCCGGCCAGGTGCCGCTGACCGAGTGCCTCAAGGACACGGTAGAGCGCGTGCTGCCGTTTTGGCAGGAGTCGATGGCACCGGCCATCAGGGCGGGCAAACGTATTGTGGTGGCGGCCCACGGCAACTCGATCCGCGCGCTGGTGAAATACCTGGACCAGGTCGGTGACGACGACATCGTCGGGGTCAACATCCCCAACGGCATCCCGCTGGTGTACGAGCTGGACGCACAGTTACAACCCATCCGGCACTACTATCTGGGCGATGCGGCCGCTGCTGCCGAAGCGGCAGCCAAGGTAGCCGCGCAGGGGAAAGCCTAAAATTCGGGGTTAATTCACGGGAACCTGACCACCCCTCAGGGCTCCAAGGTGTATATTGGCGGGGAATATGCCGTTGAAAGTAGATCGCTCATGAACACGAAATTGAAAATTGCCAGCTGGATCACCATGGGCGCTGTGGCTGGCGCGCTGACCACCATCTCCGTGCAATCGGTCGCGCAGCGTACACTGGCTCCGTTGCCGCTGGAAGAGCTGCAACAACTGGCGGCGGTGTTTGGCATGATCAAAACCGACTATGTCGAGCCGGTGGACGAGAAAAAACTCATCTCTGAAGCCATCAGCGGCATGGTGGCCAGCCTGGACCCACACAGCCAGTATTTTGATAAAAAATCCTTCAAGGAATTCCGCGAAGGCACCACCGGCAAGTTTGTCGGTGTCGGCATCGAGATCAGCCAGGAAGACGGCTTGGTCAAGGTGGTCTCGCCGATCGAAGGCTCACCCGCCTTTCGCGCCGGTCTCAAGCCTAATGACCTGATCACCAAGATTGACGACACGGCCGTCAAGGGCCTGTCGATGAGCGAGGCCGTCAAGCGCATGCGTGGCGAGCCCAATACCAAGGTCATCCTGACCATCCTGCGCCGCGAGGAGAACAACCGCGTCTTCCCGGTCACCATCACGCGCGAAGAAATCCGCAGCCAGTCGGTGCGCAGCAAGGTGGTGGAGCCCGGCTACGCCTGGCTGCGCGTCAGCCAGTTCCAGGACCGCACGGTCGACGACTTTGCCCGCAAGCTGGAAGAAATCGCCAAGTCCGAACCCAAGCTCAAAGGCCTGGTGCTCGACTTGCGTAACGACCCGGGTGGCCTGCTGGACGCTGCCGTGGCCATCTCCGCCGCCTTCCTGCCCGAGAACGTGGCGGTGGTCTCCACCAACGGCCAGTTGGCCGAGAGCAAATTTGTCTACAAGGCCTCGCCCGAGTTCTACCGCCGCGGTGGCCCCGACGTGATCAAAAACCTCACCACCAGCACCAAGGGCATTTTCAAAACCGTGCCGCTGATCGTGCTGGTCAACGAAGGCTCGGCCTCGGCCAGCGAGATTGTGGCTGGCGCGCTGCAAGACTACAAGCGCGGCACCATCATGGGCAGCCAGACCTTTGGCAAGGGCAGCGTGCAGGTGGTTCGCCCCCTGGGGCCCGATACCGGCATCAAGCTGACTACCTCGCGCTACTACACGCCCAACGGCAACTCGATCCAGGCCAAGGGCATCATCCCCGATGTGATGGTGGACGAATCCGCCGAGGGCAACCTGTTTGCGGCGCTGCGCACCCGCGAGGCCGATTTAACCAAGCACCTGGATACCGGCAAAGGTGACAGCACCGCAGACAAAGCGGCTGAAGTCCTGCGCCAGAAAGAGATTGAAAAATCCCGCGAGGAAGCCCGCAAAAAACTCGAAGAGTTCAACAAAAAACCCGAGTCAGAGCGCAAAGTACCCGAGTTTGGCAGCGACAAAGACTTCCAGCTCATCCAGGCCATCAACCAGCTCAAAGGCGCACCGGTGCTGATCAGCAAGACGTTGGTGGAACGCAAGGAAGAGAAGAAAGAGTAATCACCTTGCGGGACAGACCAAGGGACGCGCGCGAGCGCCCCCTTGCTCTGTCCTCAACTGATTAGCTCCCCTCCCCGAATTTTCTCTGTTTGACTGACCCACACTCTAAAAGTCAGCCATGACCGACGACCAGCTCCTGCGCTACTCCCGCCACATCCTGCTCAATGAGATTGGCGTAGACGGTCAAGAAAAACTGCTCGCCTCGCACGCCCTGGTCATCGGCGCAGGCGGTCTGGGCTCCCCAGTGGCTTTGTACCTGGGCACCGCTGGCGTAGGGCACATCACCATCGTGGACAACGACGTGGTGGACATGACCAACCTGCAGCGCCAGATTGCCCATAACCTGGCCCGAGTCGGCACCAACAAAGCACACAGCGCGAGCACCAGCATTGCCGCCATCAACCCCGAGGTACGCGTGACCTGCGTCACCCAGCGCGCCGATGCGGCTTTGCTCAGCACCCTGGTGGCCAACGCCGACGTAGTGATTGACTGCTGCGACAACTTCGCCACCCGCCAGGCCATCAACGCCGCCTGTGTGCAGCACAAAAAGCCCCTGGTCAGCGGCGCGGCGATCCGCTTTGACGCGCAGATCACGGTCTACGACAGCCGCGATGCCCAGTCGCCCTGCTATGCCTGCGTGTTCCCGCCCGAGAGTACCTTTGAAGAAACCCGCTGCGCCACCATGGGGGTGTTTGCGCCCCTGGTGGGCATCATCGGCAGTATGCAGGCCGCCGAGGCGCTCCAGCTGCTTAGCGGTGCAGGCAAGCCCTTGACCGGCCGCCTGCAGATGCTAGATGGCCGCAGCATGGAGTGGAATGAGGTGCGCATCCCGCGCAACCCGGCCTGCCCGGTGTGCGCCGCTTAGCCCACCGTTAACGGCACATCCCCATCCGCCAGCGTAGCCCTCAAACGTTGCCCCGTGGTCACTTTGCGCGCGCTGGCAATCACCTGCCCATCCTCGCTTTGCAGCAGCGCGTAGCCGCGCTCCAGTACGCGTTGCGGGTTGAGCAGCTCCAGACTGCGCTCGGCGCGCTGGCTGCGTTCGTGCTGCTGGCGCAGGATAGTCTGTGTTTTAAGTGTCAAATCACGCTCTAGTCCCTGTAGACAGGACGTAAGCAGCTGCGTTTTTAATAGCGTATGGCGCTGCAAATCGTGCTGCAGCTGCTGCAATACCTGGCGCTGCTGGCCTACTGCGTCGCTGGGGCGGCCCAGGCGACCGGCGGCATTGTCCAGGCGCTGGGCGTGGCTGTCGAGTTCGTCCAAAGCAGCGGCTTGCAGGCGCTGGGCCATCAGGCTGACCGCGCCCAGCCAGGTGGCGCGGTCGGTGGCGCACAGCTCGGCGGCGGCGGTGGGCGTGGGGGCGCGCAGGTCAGCACAAAAGTCGGCAATGGTGAAGTCGGTCTCATGCCCCACGCCGCTGATGATGGGTACCGGGCTTTGCACGATGGTGCGGGCCAGTCGCTCGTCGTTAAAGGCCCACAGGTCTTCCATGCTGCCACCGCCGCGCACCAGCAGGATGACATCGATTTTAGGGGCATTATCTGCCGCCAGTCCTTGTCCTGTGGACGTAAGCAGATACAGTTTTGATAGCGCGTTGCACAGCTCGCCCACCGCCTGCGCGCCCTGCACCGAGGCCGGTGCCAGGTACACCGGGATGTGCGGCACGCGCCGCTGCAAGGCCGTCACCACATCATGCAAAGCCGCTGCGCCCAGCGACGTCACCACGCCAATGCCGCGCGGGCTCATCGGCAGCGGGCGTTTGCGGGCGGTGTCAAACAAGCCTTCGGCCTCCAGCTGCGCCTTGAGTCGCAAGAACTGCTCAAACAAAGCTCCCTGCCCGGCCCGCTGCATGCTCTCCACAATCAGCTGCAAGTCGCCGCGCTGCTCGTACACGCCCAGCTTGCCGCGTACCTCCACCAGCTCGCCATCGCGTGGGCTAAAGCCCAAACTGCTGGCCGCACGGCGAAACATGGCGCAGCGGATCTGGCCGCTGGCATCTTTGAGGCTGAAGTAACAATGCCCGCTGGCGGCGCGGCTAAAGCCGGTCACCTCGCCGCGCACGGCCACTGGGTTAAAGCGCGCGTCCAGTGCGTCGGCCACGGCGCGGCACAGCGCGCCGACGCTCCATACCCGTGCCATGGGCGCTACAGCATCGCCGGGTGCCTGGGGCATAGTGCCCGGCGTGGCAGGAAATTGCGTACCTGGGTACGAACCAGCGTCTTCATGGGGGGCGGCTTCGCGCATAATCTGGCAGTTAACCTGTTCAATGTTCCCGCAATGGGTTGGAGTGAAGTTTTGCTGTCGATCATACAAGCCGCTGGCTGGCCCATCTGGCCTCTACTTCTGTGTTCCATTGTGGCGGTAGCCCTCATCCTGGAACGGTTTATCAGCCTACGCACCATCAAAGTCACGCCGCCCAAGCTGCTCATGGAGGCGCTGTCGGTCTCCAGCCACGGCCTGCCCGCGCCGGATGTGGTCAGCCAGCTGGAGGCCAATTCGGCCCTGGGCGAGGTGCTGGCCAGCGGCATGCACGCCCTCAACAGCAACCCCCGCTGCACCGAGGACGAGATGCGCGGTGCCATCGAAGGCGCAGGCCGCGAGGTGGCGCACCGGCTGGAGCGCTATTTGCCCGCGCTGGCCACCATCGCCTCCGCCGCGCCGCTCTTGGGCCTTTTGGGCACGGTGATCGGCATGATCGAGATCTTTGGCTCGCAGACGGGCGGTGCTACGGGCGCTAACCCGGCGCAGTTGGCCCAGGGCATCTCCATTGCGCTGTACAACACCGCCTTTGGCTTGATTGTGGCCATTCCCACCTTGATCTTCTGGCGCTACTTTCGCGCGCGGGTGGATGGCTATTTACTGACGCTCGAAATTTCTGCCGAACACATGGCGCGGCACTTGGTTGCCCTCAAAAACGGCAAATTCTAGCCATGGCCATGAACTTCAAACGCGGCAACCGCGACGAGCCCGAGATCAACCTGATTCCGTTTATCGACGTGCTCCTGGTGGTGCTGATCTTTCTGATGCTGTCGACCACCTACAGCAAGTTCACCGAAATGCAGCTCAAGCTGCCGGTGGCCGACACCGATGCGCAGCGCGACTACCCCAAAGAAGTCATCATCGCCGTCAGCAGCGACGGGCGCTACAGCGTGAATAAACTGCTGATCGAAGGCCGCAGCGTCGATGCCGTGGGCCATGCCCTGGTGGAAGCCGCCAAGGCGGGCAAAGACAGCGTCATCATCATCAGCGCCGACGCGCATGCCACGCACCAAAGCGTCATCACCGTGATGGAAGCCGCCCGCCGTGTGGGCATGAGCCAAATTACCTTTGCCGCCCAGTCCTCCGCGCAGGCTGGGGCCAAATAGCGCACCATGGGCGAGCGCGCCCCTGCCCCGGCGGCCAGCGCTGCGCCAGCCTTACGCCATCCTGCAGGCGCAATGACCATCGGCGCACGCCTGTCTGCGCGCTTGCAGCGCAGTTGGGCCAAGCGCGACTGGTTGTGGTTGCTGCTGGTGGATGTGTCCTGGCTCTATCGGGGTCTGGTGGCCCTGCGCCGCTGGCTGTATGCCAACAACATTTTTGAAAGCACCCGCGTGACTGTGCCCGTGATCGTAGTGGGCAATGTGGTGGCAGGCGGGGCGGGCAAAACCCCCGTGGTGATCGAGATCGTGAAGTACCTGAAGGCCCAGGGCTGGCAGCCCGGCGTGGTCTCGCGCGGTTATGGGCGCAGTGTGCGGCGGGAGGATGTCAACGACAGTGGCTTCATGGAAGCGACGGCGGACACCTCTGCCCAGCAGATTGGCGACGAGCCCGCCCTGATCCAGCGCGCGACAGCAGCGCCTGTTTTTGTCGCCTCCCGGCGGGCCAACGCCGCCCATGCGCTGCTGGCCGCATACCCGCAAACCAACGTCATCGTCTGCGACGACGGCTTGCAGCACCTGGCCTTGCAGCGCGATATCGAAGTGTGTGTGTTTGACGAGCGCGGCGTGGGCAATGGCTCGCTCTTACCGGCCGGGCCGCTACGCGAGCCCTGGCCACGCAAGGTGGATTTTGTGCTGCAAACCACCCCCGTTCGGGTTGAGCCTGTCCAAAACCTCACTCCAACCGACAGCCCCATCTTCACCCTCAAGCGCCAGCTCGCCCCCTACGCCCTGCGCGGCGACGGCACCCGCATTCCCCTCACCGAACTCGCCGGCAAAACCCTGTGCGCCGTCGCCGCCATCGCCCACCCCGAAGCTTTTTTTGCCATGCTGCGCGCCCAGGGCATGATCCTGGCCGACACCATCCGGCTGCCAGACCACTACAATTATGATAGCTGGTTACGTCCACCACACAAGGACTACCACCTGATTTGCACCGAAAAAGATGCTGTCAAGCTGTGGCCCAAGCATCCCGACGCATTGGCGGTGCCCTTGCAGGTGGATATTGCGCCAGAATTCTTTGCCGCCCTGGCCAAAAAGCTATCATCACCCCATGGACACCAAACTACTTGAACTGCTGGTCTGCCCCGTCACCAAGGGGCGTTTAAGCTACGACCGCGAGCGCCAAGAGCTGGTCTCGCGCGGCGCGCGCCTGGCCTACCCCGTGCGCGACGGCATCCCCATCCTGCTGGAGAGCGAGGCCCGCACCCTGACCGACGACGAAATCGACACCCTGCACACCAGCGGCTCGCGCCCCGCTGATTTGATCTGAGCGCCTGGTTCTATGGTCTCCGCGTCACCGACCGCCTTCACGGTCATCATTCCCGCCCGCCTGGCCTCCACCCGCCTGCCCAACAAGCCGCTGGCCGACATTGCTGGCCTGCCCATGATCGTGCGGGTCGCGCAGCGCGCCGCGCTGTCCAAAGCCTGTCAAGTGATCGTCGCCTGCGATAGCCCGAAAATCATGAAAGTGTGCGCCGCCCACGATGTGGAGGCGGTGCTCACCAAAGTCAAGCACCCTTCGGGCTCTGATCGCCTGGCTGAGGTCTGCGCTTTACTCAAATTAAGCAAGCAGGATATCGTCGTCAACGTACAGGGCGATGAACCATTGATCGACCCGCAGCTCATCAATGCGGTGGCCGATGTGCTGACCAATCACCCGCAAGCCAGCATGGGTACAGCGGCGCACGCTATCGACAACGCAGCAGACCTGACCAACCCGAATGTCGTCAAGGTGGTGCTGGATGCCAGCGGCCACGCCCTGTACTTCAGCCGCAGCCTGATCCCCTATAACCGCGACGCGCACCCCCACGCCCCCCAACCGCTGCGCCACGTAGGCATCTACAGCTACCGCGCGGGCTTTTTAAAGCAGTTCCCCACCCTGCCCCAGGCCCCCATCGAGGTGAGTGAGCAGCTAGAGCAACTGCGCGCCCTGTGGCATGGCCACCGCATCGCCGTGCACACTACGCTGCACGCGCCGGGGATTGGGGTGGACACGCCTGAAGACTTGGAACGGGTACGTCGGTTGCTGGCCTGACTTCCTTGTTCCTGGTTCCTGATTCTTGGCCCTTGGTCCTTGCTGCGCCCGCTCCGGCACTTGGCGTGGACGTCTCCGCGGCCAATACTGTTCTATTAGAGTAATCTGTGTCAGAATACAGACTCCATACAAGGAGTCACAGCGTGGCAAGAACCAAGGCAACCTTAGGCGATGGGATTCGACTGACCGACTATCTGGGCGCCAGCCTCCTGGCGCGCGTCTACCCGCTGGAGCTGGTCCAATCCGTGCTCCAAGAACACGGGGTGCAAAGCCAGCGCGTGCGCTCCTTTCCAGCCCAGGTGACCACCTACTACTGCATGGCGCTGGCGCTGTACCCGCAAGCGGCCTACGAAGCCGTATTTGCCGCCGTCGCCCAAGGCCTGGCCAGCGTGCATGGCGGCATTGCCCCCCGCACGGTCGTCAAATCCGCCATCAGCACCGCACGCACCCGCCTGGGCAGTGCACCCCTCAAGGCGCTGCATGCACGCGCCTGCCAACCCCTGGCCAGCCCCAAAGCCCAACCGCACGCCTTCTACGGCGGACTGCGCTTGGTCGCCCTCGATGGCAGCGTCTTTGACATCCCCGACGAGGCGGCCAATGCACAGCACTTTGGCCGCCACAATACCTCGGGTCGCCTGGCCGCCTACCCTCAGGCGCGCTGCGTGCTGCTGGCCGAATGCGCCACCCACGCCATCATCGATGCCCAGCTAGGCTCCAGCAGCCAAAGCGAGAACGCCTTGGCCCAACCCCTCTTGCAGCGGCTGCAACCGGACATGCTGTGCTTGGCTGATAGGGGCTTTTGCGGCTACGCCAACTGGCTCCAAGCCAGTGCCAGCGCAGCCCAGTTGCTGTGGCGCTGCAAGACCGATTGGCAACTGCCCATAGACCAGGTGCTGGGTGATGGCTCCTACCTCACCACCCTGTATCCCAACCAGAAGTCGCGCCGAGTCGGCATGGGCGCGCTGCAGGTGCGCGTGATTGAGTACGACTTGCCCCAACAAAATAGTGCGCAAGAGCGCTATCGCTTGCTCACCACCTTACTGGATCCAACGACGGCCCCAGCCCTGGAGCTGGCCGCGTTGTACAGCCAGCGCTGGGAGATTGAAAGCGTCTTGGATGAGCTCAAAACGCATACCCTGCAGGGCAGGCGAACCCTTAGAAGCAAAACGCCCCAGGGCATTGAACAAGAGTTCTATGGCTGGTTGCTGATGCACTACGCGACCTGTTGGCTGATGCACCAGGCGGCCAGTGCGCACCGATTAAGTCAACGACAGTTATCGTTTACCGGGACGCTCCAATTAGTGCGCAGACACCAGCCCCACTCAGGGGCCTTTCCCCCCTGACCGGCCCCGATGCCGCAGGCGCTGGTTCAGATTGCTGCTGCAAGAGGTCTCTAAGCTCAAATGCGTGAGCAGCCGGGGCTTGCACAGGCCACGCATGGTCAAACACAAGCGTAGCGCCTACGCCAGTAGCCTGACCCGCGTGCGCACCAGCGAGTCTATTTGTGCAACGCCACGGATATTGCAGCCCAAGCCTCTTAGCAAATGGGGGAGGGAGAAATTATCAATTTCTAGTTAATAGAACAGTATTGTCTCCGCGGCTGTCCTCCGGGGCGGCTTATGGCCGCCACGGAGGACAGCCGCGGAGCCAATACTGTTCTATTAGAGTAATCTGTGTCAGAATACAGACTCCATACAAGGAGTCACAGCGTGGCAAGAACCAAGGCAACCTTAGGCGATGGGATTCGACTGACCGACTATCTGGGCGCCAGCCTCCTGGCGCGCGTCTACCCGCTGGAGCTGGTCCAATCCGTGCTCCAAGAACACGGGGTGCAAAGCCAGCGCGTGCGCTCCTTTCCAGCCCAGGTGACCACCTACTACTGCATGGCGCTGGCGCTGTACCCGCAAGCGGCCTACGAAGCCGTATTTGCCGCCGTCGCCCAAGGCCTGGCCAGCGTGCATGGCGGCATTGCCCCCCGCACGGTCGTCAAATCCGCCATCAGCACCGCACGCACCCGCCTGGGCAGTGCACCCCTCAAGGCGCTGCATGCACGCGCCTGCCAACCCCTGGCCAGCCCCAAAGCCCAACCGCACGCCTTCTACGGCGGACTGCGCTTGGTCGCCCTCGATGGCAGCGTCTTTGACATCCCCGACGAGGCGGCCAATGCACAGCACTTTGGCCGCCACAATACCTCGGGTCGCCTGGCCGCCTACCCTCAGGCGCGCTGCGTGCTGCTGGCCGAATGCGCCACCCACGCCATCATCGATGCCCAGCTAGGCTCCAGCAGCCAAAGCGAGAACGCCTTGGCCCAACCCCTCTTGCAGCGGCTGCAACCGGACATGCTGTGCTTGGCTGATAGGGGCTTTTGCGGCTACGCCAACTGGCTCCAAGCCAGTGCCAGCGCAGCCCAGTTGCTGTGGCGCTGCAAGACCGATTGGCAACTGCCCATAGACCAGGTGCTGGGTGATGGCTCCTACCTCACCACCCTGTATCCCAACCAGAAGTCGCGCCGAGTCGGCATGGGCGCGCTGCAGGTGCGCGTGATTGAGTACGACTTGCCCCAACAAAATAGTGCGCAAGAGCGCTATCGCTTGCTCACCACCTTACTGGATCCAACGACGGCCCCAGCCCTGGAGCTGGCCGCGTTGTACAGCCAGCGCTGGGAGATTGAAAGCGTCTTGGATGAGCTCAAAACGCATACCCTGCAGGGCAGGCGAACCCTTAGAAGCAAAACGCCCCAGGGCATTGAACAAGAGTTCTATGGCTGGTTGCTGATGCACTACGCGACCTGTTGGCTGATGCACCAGGCGGCCAGTGCGCACCGATTAAGTCAACGACAGTTATCGTTTACCGGGACGCTCCAATTAGTGCGCAGACACCAGCCCCACTCAGGGGCCTTTCCCCCCTGACCGGCCCCGATGCCGCAGGCGCTGGTTCAGATTGCTGCTGCAAGAGGTCTCTAAGCTCAAATGCGTGAGCAGCCGGGGCTTGCACAGGCCACGCATGGTCAAACACAAGCGTAGCGCCTACGCCAGTAGCCTGACCCGCGTGCGCACCAGCGAGTCTATTTGTGCAACGCCACGGATATTGCAGCCCAAGCCTCTTAGCAAATGGGGGAGGGAGAAATTATCAATTTCTAGTTAATAGAACAGTATTGGCCGCGGAGCTGAGTACGCCGTCGGCCTGATCCAGTACAAAACAGGGAGTACAACCGTCCACCACCTACAAAACAAAGACCAAGCAAAAACATAAGCCAGCACAGCAGTTTTGACTCCAAGTCAGCAAAGCGCCCAGCCCGGCATGCTATCCTTACGCCCAGAGGCGAACTGAGACACCTGCACCCCGTGCAGCGCCACCACAAAACTGACTATTCTTAGGACTTCCATGAGACTGATTCTGTTAGGCGCGCCTGGCGCGGGCAAGGGCACCCAGGCCACCTTTATCTGCAAACAATATGGCATCCCGCAAATCTCCACCGGCGACATGCTGCGCGCCGCAGTCAAGGCGGGCAGCCCCATGGGCCTGCAGGCCAAGGCCGTGATGGATTCGGGCGCGCTGGTGAGTGACGACATCATCATCGGCCTAGTCAAAGAGCGCATCAAGCAGGCCGACTGCGCCAAGGGCTTTTTGTTCGACGGTTTCCCCCGTACCATCCCCCAGGCCGATGCCATGAAGGCCGCTGGCGTGAAGCTGGACTACGTGCTGGAAATCGACGTACCGTTTGAAGCCATCATCGAGCGCATGAGCGGGCGGCGCAGCCACCCGGCCTCGGGCCGCACCTACCACGTCAAGTTCAACCCACCCAAGGTAGCAGGCCAAGACGACGTGACCGGCGAGCCGCTGATCCAGCGCGACGACGACAAGATTGAGACCGTGCAAAATCGCCTTCAAGTCTACAGCGCCCAAACCCGCCCGCTGGTGGATTACTACGGCAACTGGGCCAAGGCCGAGCCCACCGCCGCGCCCAAGTACCGCGCCATCAGCGGCACGGGCAGTGTCGAAGAAATTACCGCGCGCGCGTTTGCCGCACTCGTCAGCTAAAACACACTAGGCCGGGCTGGAGCGCAAGGCGTAGGTCTTGCCGTCCAGCCACAGGTACTCCACCCGCAGCACGGCATCGCCCTTTTCTTCGGTGAAGGTAAAGCCCAGCACGGCCACTTGGGCACCGGGCTTGATCTCGGGCACATTCCAGGCTTGCATGCGGGTCAGCGGGGCCAGCTCGATCTCCCACTTGGTGTCTTTGCGCTTGGGCAGCACCGCCTTGGCCAGCAGGGCCTTGCCATCGACCGGCGCGGTTTGCGCGGGCAGGCTGCGGCGGGGCAGATCGGTGGGGATTTTCAGGCCGCTGCTGATTTCAATGTCCAGCTCGGTATGCGGGTTTTGCCAGGTTGCTTTGACGACCTTGCCTTCCAGATAGATCGGGCGGTCTTGGTCAAAGCTGCTCCAGCCGTGGTGGGCTTGGGCGGTGCCTGATAACCCCACCAAGGGTAGCGCCAGGCTGGTCAAAATGAATGGTCTGCGATGCATGGTGATCTCCATAAGAAAAAACTTGCGTTACGAAAAACTTCTGCTGCGCTGAACCCAGCTGCAACCCTGCTACCGGTAAGCAATCCAACGGCCACAGCTCACTACGGCTACCCACAGCACACTAGACAGCAGCATTTGCAGCTTGGCCACGGCATCTAATTTATCCAACGAGCCGCGCCCATGGAACCAGGCCGCGTTGCAGGCAATGGCGCACAAGATCAGCATTTTGAGGGTGAACACCCGGTTCGTCAAAAGTTCTGCGGCCTGGGTTGCAAACATTAACAAACCCGAGGCCGCCGCCATGCAAAAGCCCACCAGCGCAATGCCCAGACTCAGGCGCGCAAGGTCTTTAATAGGCAGCGCCGCCCCCTTGCCAAACACCCGCAACTCCAGCAAAAACAAGTTGCCCAGCAGCAGGCCAATGCCCAGGATGTGGATGATCTCCAGCGTGGGGTAGGCCCAGGGGATGGCTTTGAGGGTGGCAAACATAGCGGCTGAGTTTGCCACATGGATCGCTCAGACCCGTTCGCCCTGAGCTTGCCGAAGGGTTCACGACGGCTTTGACAGGCTCAGCCCAAACGGTATTCTCTCAAGCGAGCCGTACCTGCGCTCAGAGCCTGCGCCCCGCGGTGGTGTACAGCTCAGAGAGCGGCACGATGCGCCCATGCAGCGGCAAGATGCGCTCAACGCCCAGTTTGAGTCCTTCGATATTGCTGATCAGGTTGACGTGGTTGGCGTTGGGTGTGGCCGGGGGCGCGGTATTGGGCGGCAGGGGCGTGTAGGCATCGGCCTGGATCAGCAGTTTTTCTTTTGGCAAATGCACCATCAGAAAGCCGTCTGCATGCACACTTTGGCCGATCAAATACAGCTCGACATTGCGCGTGCCGTCGCTGAAAATGCGCTTGCCATCCACCGCCTCGACCTTCACCGCTGCGCCCGACTTGGCCAGCATATCGGGGTTAATGCGGTTGGGGTTGGCCAGGGCGCGCTCAAAAAAGGGCTTGGCCTTGGCGCTGGCGACCAGCGTAGCACCATCGGCCACCGCAGTGCGCAGACCGCCTGCGTGGTCAAAATGGTGGTGCGAGTTGACCACGTAGCGAATCGGTTTGCCGGGAATCACCCGCTTGACTTCGGCCAGCACGGCGCTGGCGCGGCCATCGTACAGCGGGCTTTCGACCAGCATGGTGTAGTCTTTCATCTCGATCGCCACGCTGTTGTGCGAGCCGCCGCCGATAAACCACACGCCGTCAGCCGCCTTCTCGGCCACGGCACGCTCGGTGGCCACGCGCACCAGCTCGGGCACGGCGATGTCAACGGGCGGGTTGACCTGCACCTCGCTCACCTGCACATCCAGCACGCTCGCGCCGCCCTGGCTTTGGCGGATGCGGCTGGGGAACTTGACACCGCTGAAGTCCTTGTAGTCGCTGTACTGGGTGACCACATCGGTGTCGCCCATCACGGGGTTGGGTACGCGGGACTCTACCCGCTCGACCAAGCCCTGGCCATTGATGAAGGCCGTGGCCATAAAGCGACCGGGCTGGGTGAACGACACCGCCGTGTAGCTTTGGCCGTCCACACTGCGGCTGTTGGCCGAAGATTGATTTTTCAGCGCGGCTTTGATGATGCCGTGCGGGCTGATCCACAGGTCGTGGATGCGCTGGTCCAATGCCACGGGCGAGGCTACAGGGGCGGGGCCCACCATGTTCCAGGCGCTTGCGCCCATCAGCATGCCCACCGAGCGCTGCTCGCCCTGCCCCATCAGCGGCACCGCGCCGCCGCCATTGGGCTCGGCCCGGCTGATGGCTTGGTCTTGGCGGTAGGCCGCGTTGTCATAGTCGTGCAGGCGCACCAGGCTGCTGACATTGACCCTGGGCCAAGCCATGCCGGGCTGGTGCGCCTGGCCAAAGATGGCACCGGTGCCGCTGGCGGTGTAGCGCAGTGTCTTGAGCCCCGCGCCGCCCATGGCCCGATCGGCGCGTTGCAAAGTGTCGCCCGCCGATACATGGGGGGGCAAAGGGGTGCTGGTGCAAGCGGCCAGCAGCAAGGCCGTAGTGGCGGCCAGGCCGCTGGTAAGAAAGTGTTTGCGTTGCATGGGGTGTCTCCGTTGTCTGTCGTTGCTAGGACCATACGCCCAGGGCCATGAATGTGCGCAGGCGTGGGGTTATGGACGGAAGGACTGCGGGGAAAGTTCCTGCGTGGCTTGCGTTTCGGGGGTTTGTCTGGTCAGGATAACGACGGTATCAGGCAGAATCAGTTCGATGGGAACTCATTGACGCCCGTTCCTGTGGATGTCAAACGCAGCAGTCCCGCACCCGTTTTGCTGATTCGAAACACACCGAATGCGAGCTCCTCGGCCACATTGATCCGATGGAAGTAGATGCTGTTGCCGTCCAGGCTCCAGGCTGGCTTGCTGTTGATCTGGCCATCATCAATCAATGCACGCTGGTTCGATCCATTGGCGTCGGCCATCCGAATTCCCCAGGCACCTACGCCACCGTTTGCCGCAGGGTTGGTGTTGGTCAACCAGGCAATCGTCGACCCGTCTGGCGAAAAATAGGGATCGTAGTCGGCCACGCGATCCACCGTCAGCCGCGTCGGCGTTGCCAGCGGCGTGGCTGAACTCATCTCGAATATCTCGTAGTCGGTCGCAGTACAAGGCAAGGCAGGGCAGCCATTAAAAAGCAGGCTGTTGCCATCCGGCGACCAGGACACATCGGTTGCGATACCTGGTTGATCCGTAAACCGCACCGCGTTGCGACCGGTCGAATCCGTGACAAAAATCTGCAGTGTGCTCATGTAGCTGCCAAACATGGCGATCCTGCTGCCATCGGGTGACCATTCGGCATGGCCTTGGTGTGACCAGCCGTTGGCGCCTTGCGGGATCAACTGCGTCACGCCAGAGCCGTCAGCGTTCATGACCCACAGGCTGGCCCGCGAATAGTCGTCGCTTGCCACGCCCGCCGGGCGGCGGTAGAAGAGAATCATTGTGCGGTCGGGTGATATACGCGGCCACCAATGTTCGAATGCCGGGTTGTTGGTCAGCCGCGTGATCTGCGTGCCGTCGTCCTTCATCACGAAGATCTCGCGGCTACTGCTCTGGCGTGTGGAGTCGAACACCAAACGATCTCTGGCCAGTGCAGGTGCTGCGGGTGTGGCAGGTGTAACTGCACTGCCACCACAGCCCACCAGCAGCGCTGTAAGCATGAGCAGGAATACATCTTTGAAGCCGACTGGATTTTCCATAGGAGCTCTGAGTCCTGACGTTGCAAGGCATGTACGCCCTGAGCCATGACTGCGCACAGGCGTGGGGTATTGACGTTGAGCCAACCGCGAACGTTCCTGCGTGGCTTGCGTCCCCAGGAATTGCCTGGTTACGTTAGCACTGGGAAAAGCCGGGGAGTTTGGGGAGTTATCTCCGGCTGTGCTGGACTCGGGGTGGGCAACCCTAGGATGAATTTGAGTTACGGTGACGTGACATTTAGCTTTGCAACTCAACAGTGCGCAAAGCGCGACCACTGGAACGGCTCGTTAAATTTCTGGTGGGTCGAGCCTTGCGCACCAACTTCACTTCCAGCTTGCAGCCCAAAGCCTCTGCATACCTGGAAAGGGTGGCTATGGATGGCGAGTGTTTTCCGCTGCCCGATTCCATCCGGGCCACCGCAGATTGGGTGGTGCCAATTTTTTGTGCAACCTGTGCCTGGGTGAGTCCCTGCGCAGCCCGCGCATTGAGAAACTCATCCAAAAGCGCAAATTCGTCGCTCAGTTTTTCATATTCGACCTTGACCTCGGGGTTAGCGAGCGCCTTGGCGCGCAATTGCTTATGTGTCAGCATCTTTCCACTCCTTCATGCGCTTGCGCGCTATGGCTAATTCTTTGGGCGGGGTCTTGTCTGTCTTTTTTACAAACTGATGCAGCATGACAATTTTTCGCCCTACCAAGGTGCAGTAAAACACCCGCCCAATGCCTTCGCGTGATTTCAAACGCAGCTCAAACAAACCTGCGCTCATCGCTCGCGTGTGGGGCATGCCCAAATCGGGGCCAAACTCCACCATCCGATCAGTGCAGTGAAAGTACCTGGCCAAAATTCCCGCTGGCAACCCGAGCACCTCTGTCTGCAACTTTTCGTCGTGGTATTTGATTTCCCAATCCATGCATGAAATATAGCATATTTGCGATAAATAAGAATACCAAAATGCGATGAAATCTTGTGGCAATTAACGTAGAAGTAACCGGCGCCTTGCGACAGGAGGTTGCGAAGCGGCCGGATGCCGCAAGGCATCCGAATTGACTGCCTTGTTAGGGCTCACCAGTGCCTCATGGAAACAGCCTTAGCCACAACCGGGACAGTTGCGGGCTCTTTCGACCTTCTCGCCGGGTCGGGGCGAAAGGTGCCACATGCCACGCAGCGCCATCCGGTGACTTCATTCTTGAGTGGAACGAACAGCTTCTTCGCCCTGCAGGTTCCGCAATACCGCAAACCGTCGAACCGATTCACCCATGTGCCCGTCGGCTCATTCCATTTGAGCCATGGTCGCTCAAGCAAGAGTATGGCGATCACCACCAAGACAGTTAGTAAGAGGCCAGCAAAAACCCGCACGATGATTTGTGGCGAAACTGCCGAAACATACGGCGTAAGCGTGTCTTGGAACCACAGCACGAGCGCTGGGGGCGACGCAGCGGCGAGAACGGCGATGCCTTGAAGCCACCATTTCGAGATTGGATTGGGAGACGGATCATCCATGCGAGCCCTAACTCAATATAAGGAGACAGACTTCTGTCCTCCCATCAAGGGTTTTGTCTCCCCATCATGGGAAGCAAAAAACCTCGCCAAACCGCTTGCCATGTGGCTTGCAGGCGATTTAGCGTATAAATAAACAGTCATAACAATTCCATAAAAACCAGCACACCGGTTTTTATGTCAACTCGGCTGCTGGATCAGTTGCGGGAACAAATCCGTTACCTGCACTATAGCCTGCACACCGAGGAAGCGTATGTATATTGGGTGAAAAGTTCAACTATTTTCACCTGTTGAAGCATCCATCGCGACTTGGGGCAGGCACTGGCGGTGCGGTGAAAGAATGGTTATTAGCTATTTAATTAGTAGCTTCTTACGCCATATTTCATTGGGCTGCAGCCAAGCAACGCTCTAAAAACCGCCCACCAAGTCAGCCAAGCGGTGGTTGAACGGGCTGGCGATGAAAAAATCGTAGGAAGGCGCGCGGTGCATGCGCTGGCCTGACGCGCCCCGGGTTCGCGCGTGTTTCCGTAGATTTTTTGCAGCGCCAGCTCTTCAATCGCCGCAGCGCACGATGCAGGGTGTGAAATCTTCGAGCGATAGAACGAGAAGCGCCACCATCATGTAGCCACCATCATGTAGCCATCACCATGTGCAACACCATCTGCACCCGCGCCTTCACCGCCGACAGCTCGGTGCAGGCAAACACATCGTGCGCCGTGGCGCTCACCCCGCCCCAGGCGCAGCGGCTGGCGCGCAGCACTTGCACGCCTTGGCTTTGCGCGCTTTGCAAAGCGGCTTGCAACGGGGCGCTGAGGGTGCCGTTGCCGGTGCCCGCTACGACGATGCCGCACAATGGGCTTGCGGCGTTAGCCGGCTCGGACAACAGGGCGTGCACGATGCTGCCGCTGGCGTGGCTGTGGTTTAAAACGATCTCTACCCGTGGCCAATTCTGCACGGCGATCAATCTATTTGCTATATTTTCAGTAGCTGCTTGCGCTATATTTAATTGGGCTACAAGCGTATTTGACTGGAAATTTATGGAGCTGCGGGAAGCAAAAACTACCTGAGAGTCCTGCACCACCGCCACCGGCCCCGCATCGCCCGAGCTGAAGGCATTGAGTGCATGGGTGTGCACTTTTTGCACCTGCTGCGCGCTGTGCACATCGCCAGCGCACACGCACAGCACGCCGCGCGCCTGCGGGTGCAGGGCCACGCGCACGGCATCGCAGACGTTGCGCGGGCCATCGGCCTCGCTGGAGGTTGCGGGGCGCATGGCGCAGGTCAGCACCACGGGCTTGCTCAGAGATGTCGGCGGGGTGATCAAAGGCATCACGCAGTGCAAAAACCAGGCGGTTTCTTCCAGCGTGTCGGTGCCGTGGGTGATGACGACGCCCGCTACGTCGCCCTGCCCCAGCCAATGGGCGCAGCGCAGGGCCAGGCGCGCCAGGGTGGCAAAGTCCATGTCTTTGCTGTCGATCTGCGCGACCTGCTCGGCCAACAGCTCGGCCCCATGCAGGGCATCGCTCAGGCCGTTGATGCCCCCCAGCAGCTGCTGCACGCCGATCTGCGCGGCGGTATAGCCGGTGTGGTCGGCGCTGCTGGCCGCGGTGCCGGCAATGGTGCCGCCCGTGCCTAGCACCACCACTTTCTGAATTATTTTTGCCACAGCGCTTGCATTTCTTTAAAAGCTGGTTTAATATACAGTTACTGGATAAGAACTCAGTGCATGGTCTCAATTTCGCAGTTGCCCCACGCGCTGGTTTCTTATCCACCCCTTTTGTCCACCCGTTAGACGCTTAGGAGTTTGCCATGTTTGAACAGCCAAAACTGACCGCCCGCCAGCAGCAAATTTTAGACCTGGTGCAGCGCGCCATCGCCCGCACTGGCGCGCCCCCTACCCGTGCCGAGATCGCCTCCGAGTTGGGGTTTAAATCCGCCAACGCCGCCGAGGAGCATTTGCAGGCGCTGGCCCGCAAGGGGGTGATCGAGCTGGTGAGCGGTACCTCGCGTGGCATTCGCCTGCGCAGCGAGGCATTGCGCAGCATCAACGCCTCGCGCATGGATGGCCTGGGCAAGCAGTTCACCCTGCCCCTGCAAAGCCTGGCCCAGCTCGCCTTGCCCCTCATTGGCCGCGTGGCCGCGGGCTCACCCATCCTGGCTACCGAGCATATCGACCGCACCTTTTATGTTGAGAGCAGCCTGTTTGCCGCCAAGCCCGACTATCTGCTGAAAGTGCGCGGCATGAGCATGCGTGACGTAGGCATCATGGACGGCGACCTGCTGGCCGTGCAAAGCACCAAAGATGCACGCAATGGCCAAATCGTCGTGGCACGCCTGGGCGACGAGGTCACGGTCAAGCGTTTTCAGCGCAACAAACAGTTGATCGAGCTGCACCCCGAAAACCCGGACTTCAAAACCATCGTGGTCGAGCCCGGCGAGCCGTTTGAAATCGAAGGCCTGGCGGTCGGTTTGATCCGCAACAGCATGTTGATGTGAGCCCACGCGCAGCCTGGCCCCAGCACGCAATACAAAGGAGATCCGTCATGAACCTTTTATCCCTCTTGATCGCCCCACTGCAGGCCGTGGTGCTGTTTTTTGCGCCACATGCTGGTACGCCTCACCCCAGCGTCCTCAAACAGCCCGGCGCGCGCCTGCCATCGCGCAGTTGGCCCAACGCGCACGGCCTGGCATCTGGCTATACAACGGCAGGCTCCATGGCGCAAGCTGGCTCCCTGAAAGCCGCGCGGATTACCTACCCGCAGCGCAGCAGCCTGGTCACCGCCAAGCCGATCCATCGGGTCCGTGTAGTGCGCAATCTAGACAGCAGCCTGCCCGCAGACCGTGCAGGCCGCATGGTGGTATCGGGCCGCTTTGCCGATGTATGCGCCGAGCTGGACCGCTTGATTGCGCTGCAAATGCGCGCGGTTTAAACCGCACCCCGCAACCGCAGCCTGTCATTGCAAGGCCAGTCTCAGTTTAAGCGGCTGCTTTAGCGCCCAGCAGATAATCCGTCTTGCCCAGCTCTACGCCGTTTTGGCGCAGCATGGCGTAGGCCATGGTGGTGTGGAAGAAAAAATTGGGGATCACCCAATGCTTCAGATAGGCCTCGCCCTGCATGGTCTTTTTTGCCTCACGGCCTACGGGGAAGGTGATGTCCTTGTTTTCAGTGCCGTCCAGCTTGTCGGCAGGCACACTGGCTAAAAACTCCAGGGTTTTGGCAATCCGCGCTTTCAGCTCGGCAATCGTCACTTCGGTATCGGCAATGCTCGGTGCCTCTACTCCCGCCAGCCGCGCCACGCCAAACTTGGCGGCATCGCAGGCAATCGTAATTTGGCGGGCAAAGGGCAACATATCGGGTGCCAGGCGGTATTGCGTCAGGGCGACGGGGTCAATTTTTTTGGCATCCACAAAGCTTTGGGCTTTGTCCAGAAAGTGGCTCAAGTTGCCCAGCATGGACTGGAAAATCGGCAGGCTGGCAGAAGACATCGAGATAGACATGGTTTACATCCTGGTTGAAATAATTCAGCTCAGATGGTAGCCGCAAATTGCCCAGCCCACAAACGCAAACAATAGTCTGTTGCACACGAAAGTATGGCGTTCAGTTGCAGGCACAATAGGCGGTATGAATATTGTGATATTGGACGACTACCAAGATGCCGTCCGCAAACTCGACTGCGCTGCCAAGCTCGAAGCCTATTCGGCCAAGGTGTTTACCAATACCGTCAAGGGCATAGGTCAGCTCAGCGTACGCCTCAAAGATGCCGATGTCATCGTGCTGATCCGCGAGCGCACGCACCTGAATCGCCAGTTGATTGAAAAACTGCCGCGCCTGAAAATGATTGCCCAAACCGGCAAAGTCGGCCCGCATGTGGATGTCGCGGCCTGCACTGAGCGCGGCATCGTGGTCTCGGAGGGCACTGGCTCGCCGGTGGCTCCGGCAGAATTGACTTGGGCACTTATCATGGCGGCGCAGCGGCGCATCCCCCAGTACATTGCCCATCTCAAGCACGGTGGCTGGCAGCAATCGGGCCTCAAAGCCTCTTCCATGCCGCCCAACTTTGGCATTGGCACGGTGCTGCGCGGCAAAACCCTGGGGCTGTGGGGCTACGGCAAGATTGGCCAGTTGGTGGCTGGTTATGGCCGCGCTTTTGGCATGCAGATACTGGTGTGGGGCCGCGAAGGCTCGCAAGAGCGTGCCCGCTCCGATGGCCACAGGGTCAGCGAGAGCAAGGAGGCGTTTTTTGCCGAGGCCGATGTGGTCTCCCTGCATTTGCGCCTGAATGACGAAACCCGCAGCATCGTCACCCTCGCCGATTTGTCTTTGATGAAGCCCACCGCCTTGTTGGTCAACACCTCCCGTGCCGAACTGATCGAGCCCGATGCGCTGGTGGCTGGTTTGAACCGGGGCCGGCCTGGGCTGGCCGCCATTGACGTGTTTGAGTCCGAGCCGATTTTGCAAGGCCACGCCCTGTTGCGTCTGGAAAACTGCATCTGTACACCGCATATCGGCTACGTAGAGCAAAACAGCTATGAGATGTATTTTGGCGCGGCCTTTGACAACGTGGTGAACTTCATTCGCGGCACCCCGACCAATATTGTCAACCCCGGCGCATTGCAGGTACGGCGCTAGACTTGCGCGCGGATTGCTCTATTTTATATAGCTGCATACGCCCTGTTGACAGTGACTTCCACTCAAAACCTGTCTGAAAAACAGCGCAAGCACCTGCTGTGGGCGCTGCTGTTTGGCAATTTTGTGATTGGCACGGGTGTGATGCTGGTGCCCGGCTCACTCAACAACCTCAGCAGCTCGCTCCAGGTGAGCATCGCCAGCGCAGGCCAGCTCATTACCGCCGGTGCCGTGCTGATGTGCATTGGTGCCCCTGTGTTTGCGGCGATCATCGGCGGCTGGGACAGGCGCAAACTTTTAGCCGGCTCCATGCTCTGGTACGGCGCCTTGCATGCGCTGTGCGCGCTGGCACCCGATTACGCCAGCGTCATGGTGCTGCGGGTGCTGGCCATGGCGGCTCCGGCGATATTTACCCCCCAGGCCGCAGCGGTCACGGGCCTCCTGGTGCCCCCCGAGCAGCGCGGCAAGGCGATCACGATGGTGTTTTTAGGTTGGTCGTTTGCCTCGGTGCTGGGCGCGCCCATGGGGGCTTGGATCAGCGGCACGCTGGGCTGGCGCGTGGGCTTTGGGGGGTTAGCACTGCTGTCCATCGCCAGTGCGGCCTGGGTTTGGCGGGCACTGCCTGCCGGGGTGCGCCCCCCGGCACTGAGCGCCCAGCTCTGGCGCAATACCTTAAGCTCCAAGGTGCTGATCTCTGCCGTGGCCGTTACCGCCATATCGTCGGCCGGGCAATTCGTGCTGTTTGCCTACCAAGCACCGTATCTGGCCGCCCGGTTGCAGGCGACTCCCGGCATGATTGCACTGTACTTTGCGGTGTTTGGGGCCTTCGGGTTGATCGGCAACCTGCTGATGTCTCGCAACGTTGACCGGCTGGGCGCCGCCCGTGCGGTGTTGATCGCTCTGGCCTGTATGGCCTTGAGCCTGCTGCTGTGGCCTTTGGGCAGCAGCTTTGCGCTGCTGTGCCTGGTGACTATTCCCTGGGCCTTGGGCTGCTTTTCCAGCAACTCCGCCCAGCAGGCCCGCCTGGTGGCCATAGCCCCTGGCGTGGCCAGCGTAAGCATTGCGCTCAACACCTCGGCCATGTACATGGGCCAAGGGTTGGGCTCGGGCCTGGGAGGCTGGATGATTGCGCAGGGACGGATGGTGGACCTGCACTGGTTGGCCTTCATTGGCCTGCTCTGTGCGATGGGGGTGAGTTTCTGGGCCGCCAGACTGCACCAACGTGACGGTCAGGCCTAAGCCCGATCCATCAGTTGGCCTTTTTGGGTGGCATGAACTTGCTGTCGATGGTGAGATCGAAGTTGATGCCGTTATCCAGAGCCGGTTTGGAGTCGGCCACTTTCTTGGTAGCAGGTGGTGAAAATGCTGCGGTTGCTACGGCGCCTTTGCCCATCGCAGGGGGCGCTGCGGGGGTATCAAAAATATCCAGATCAATATCCAGGCCCAGATGGTGGTTGGCGGGCAACTGACCAAAGGCAGAGCCACGCGGTGCCTCTGCCGACAGGGGGTTGATCTGGGTATGCGTATACCCCTCGGCTGGCGATCCAGCGGGCGGGGCGGCCGTAGGAGAGGTCAGGTCAAAGTCTACCGACGATTCGTCCCCATCCAGCGCGGGCTCACTGATCTCTTTGGCCACTCCGTACAAAAGCATCAGCTCGCGGTACGCGGCCAGATCAAAAGGTTGGGTGTCGTGGTCGGGTTTGCGGAAGATAGACTCTTCGATCACATCCAGCACTTTCGCGCTGGGCCACAGAGCCTGGATGCGCTGCATGGCGGAGGCATAGTCTTCCAACCCGCGGCTGCTCAGTCCGTAATGCTCAAACTCGGGCACCTGTGCGTTGAACACCCGGTTGAATTCATCACGCAGTGTATTGAATTCTTCGCGCTTGTTGACCTTGTGGTAGATGTCAAACAGGTCGAGATAGGCAACCGCACTGGTCTCCAGGTTATCGCTGATGTGGTTTTGCAATACATCAATGGCCTGGTCATGCTGACCCAATGACATGAAAAAGTCAGCTTGCTGCTGAATATCAAACAGCTCTTCGGCATTGACACGGGTACCACCAGCCACGCCGGTACCAAACCCGGAATCTGGGCCATCGGTGCCGCGCCGGATGAATCCGGGTTTTTTCAAGGGGGTAGTTTGATCCTGAACGCTGGCTTGCACCGGGCTATCAAAACCAGAGTCAACGCCCTCGTTGGACATCGGCGCATAGTTTGTCAGCCCGGGGGTCGCCGCCAGGGAAGCCGCTTTGGAGTCGGCAGAAAAGCTGGCTACTTTGGGATTTTTACCCTTGGTTGCTGCGGCAGATGGCAAAACCATGGAGCGGCTACCTGGGCTCTTATTGGCATCAGACGGCGCTTTTTCCTCACCATCCCACCAAGCGGCTTTGCTAGTGGCTTCACCGCTGGGTCGCCGGCGCCAAGCCCACAAACCAAAGCCCAGTGATGCCAGGGAAAGTGCTCCCAAGCCATAAACCAATGGGTTGGCAAAGCGTTCGCCTTTGGCCTTGACCAAATCCGCTTTGATGACCCCCAGCTCCTGGGTTTGGCGCTTTGTCAATTCAGACATGCTGCGCACTTCAGCCTCCAGGGCTTTCAAACGGTCTGCATCACGCAATAGATCTTGTGGCGAACTGTTGATCATCCGCCATAGGGCAGCCGCTTGCGTACGTGCTTTTTCATCGGTGGCTGGTTGGGTGAGCAACTCGGCACTGGAGCGCAGTCCAAGGGTAGCGCTGGTATCGAGTAAATCCACCTGCAGTCGTCCACTGGAAGCTTTGCCAGAAGAACCCAGTGAGGGACTCAGTGCCAGCCGATCACCACCTTTTGCTTTGGGCTTGGTCTCTACCGTGTTTTGCGCCTGCGCACGTTTTTCGGCTAGCGCTTGCATACGGGCCTTGCGCCGCGCGATGGCTGCGGGTGATGGCACTTGCGCAAAACTGCCATCGGCATTGGCAAAGGATTCATTGCCTGCGCCCTGCCCGGTTTGCAACTGGCGCTCCAGCATTCTTGCTTCACGCGCCGCCTGCCGGTCCAGCGCGCGCGAGGCCGCATCGGAGACTCCCGCACTGCGTTGGCCCACTCCTGCCTCATTAGTCGTAGAAGTCACGTTGCCAGCGGAAGTAACTCGGGGTAAACGCGGCTCAATCGGTGCTGCTGCGCTGGGGGTAACGGCTTGCAATACGGGTGCAGGCTCGCTTGGCGAATCGGCCAAAAGTACGTATTTACGGCTCAGGCTGGGGCCACAGGTCGTGCGCACATACAAGGTCACAAACGGCTCATCAATCGGTTTGCTGGACTGTACGCGCAGTGTCAACTCGGTAGGGCTGGTGCGCAGCGGCGAGACAATGATGTTTTGCCCATTCACACGGGTGTCGCCATAGAATACTTCTGTACTAAAGCACGAAGACTCTGGCGTAGGGTCCTGGGGCTCCAAACTGGCTAACACGGACATGTCCAGACTGCGGCCTACGATAGCGGCTCCCCGGCTACGACCCAGTGATAAAGCCTCGGCAGACATCGGTATGCAAAGCAATAACAAGCTCAAAACACTTGCTTTGCGCACAGCACAATCACGCCAATGACGATTTAGAATGAACGGCAGTTTGGTTGTCATCAATTTTAATTGCTTACTTTTGTATATTCTGACACAACTATAACCTGAGAATCCATCTATGAGTCTCGATTTTTTCACATTATCTGTGGTTGGCACGGGTGCCATGGGGCGCGGTATTGCACAAATTGCTGCTCAGGCTGGTAGTAAAGTGTTGCTATTTGACACTTTACCAGAAGCCGTGGAAAAAGCCATTTCGGCAATTTCGGCGGTCTGGGACAACCAGTTGGGCAAAGGCAAAATCAGCCCGTCCGCAGCCGCTGCCTTCAAATCCCGACTGGTTCCTTGCGCGGCATTGGCTGATCTGGCTTCTTGCGATTTGGTGATTGAAGCGATTGTTGAGCGCCTGGAGGTCAAAAAAGCCCTATTGCAACAACTTGAAACCATAGTTAACTCGAGTTGCGTTTTAGCGACGAACACATCCTCACTTTCGGTTACCGCCATAGGCTCTGGAATGCAGCATCCCGAGCGGTTTGCGGGGTACCACTTCTTTAACCCCGTGCCTTTGATGAAGGTGGTGGAGGTGATCGCCGGGCTCAAAACCGACCCGGTCGTGTGCCAGCGCCTGGCCAGCTATGCCAAGCAAATGGGCCACACGGCTGTACATGCGTCAGACACCCCCGGTTTTATCGTCAACCACGCGGGCCGCGCCTATGGCACTGAGGCCCTGCGCATAGTGAGTGAAGGTATTGCGGACTTCGCCACGATCGATGCCATTTTGAAAGACCAGGTGGGATTCAAACTCGGCCCGTTTGAGCTGATGGACTTGACCGCGCTGGACGTGTCCCACCCGGTGATGGAGTCGGTTTACCGCCAATATTATGAAGAGCCGCGCTATCGCCCCAGCGTGATCACCGCGCAACGCCTGGCGGGCGGTGTACTGGGCAAGAAAACGGGCGCAGGTTTTTACCAATACGTGGATGGAGTCCAAGTCAAGCGGACACAAGCAGCTATACCTTTGGTAGCAGACATGCCGCCGGTGTGGGTCTCACCACGCGCTACGCGGCGTGCCGAGCTGCTGCAATTGCTGAAAAATTTAGGTGCTGTCATTGAAACGGGTGCAGCGCCGTCCTCCAGCGCCTTGACCATCGTCGCACCGCTGGGTTTTGATGTCACCACCGTCTCCGTGGTCGAGCGCTACGACCCCGCCCGTACCGTGGGCATTGACATGCTGATCGACGACGCTGCCACCAAGCGCCGCGTGCTGATGACCAACCCCGCCACCCGCAAAGACATGGTCGACGCAGCCCACGCCCTGTTTGCGCGCGATGGCAAAGCCGTGAGCGTGATCCGCGACAGCGGCGGCTTTGTTACCCAGCGCGTCGTGGCGGCGATTGTCAATATTGCCAGCGACATGTGTCAGCAGCAAATTTGCAGCCCGGCTGATCTGGAGACCGCCGTCACCCTGGGCCTGGGCTATCCGCACGGCCCACTGGCCTTGGGCGACCTGCTGGGCCCCAGCAATGTGCTGGAGGTACTGTTTAACATGCAAACGGTGTACGGCGACCCGCGCTACCGCCCCAGCCCCTGGCTGCGCCGCCGGGGCGCGATTGGCCTGAGCCTGACCCACATTGAGGCCTGAGCTCATGACCACCCCCCTCACAGGCGAACTCAAAAGCAGCACCGTGGGCGCGCACGGCCAGACCATGGTGCTGACCATTTCCAACCCCCACCTGCGCAATGCGCTCGGCCCCGCCATGTACGCAGCAGGCGTGGAGGCGCTGAACTTTGCCGACAGCAGCGACGAGATTCGCAGTGTGGTGCTCACCGGCGAAGGCAGCCTGTTTTGTGCAGGGGGCAACTTGCAGCGCCTGCTGGACAACCGCAGCCAGCCGCCCGAGGTGCAAGCCCAGAGCATTGAGGGCCTGCACAGCTGGATCGAGGCGATCCGCAGTTGTCGCAAGCCCATCATCGCCGCCGTGGAGGGTTCGGCAGCGGGTGCCGGATTCTCGCTCTGCCTGGCCTGTGACTACATCATTGCGGCACGCGATGCGGTGTTTGTCATGGCCTACAGCAGTGTTGGCCTGTCACCCGACGGCGGCGGCACCTGGCACCTGGCGCGCATGCTGCCCCGCCAGATCGCCAGCGAGTTGCTGCTGGGCGGTGAGCGCATCAGCGCCGAACGTTTGCATACCCTGGGCGTAGTCAACCGCATCAGCGAAGCGGGAGCGGCACTGGCCGACGCACTGGCGGTAGCCGACAGGCTCAACCAACGTGCACCCAATGTGATGGCCAGTATCAAGGAGCTGCTGGGTGATGCGATGCAACGTCCCCTGAGCGAGCAACTTAATGCCGAACGCGATGCGTTTGTGGCCAACTTGCACCATGCCAATGGCGCGGAAGGCATCAAAGCGTTTTTAGGCAAGCGCAGCGCACACTACCGCTAAGGCTACGCTTTTGCCATTTACCCCTGTGCTGCCCAGCAAACGACCCGCTGTAGTTACATGTACCGTAGCTGCCCCCACCTATGTTTAAAACACTGGCAACGGTTTTACGCTGGATATTTACGCCATTTTTTGCGCTGTTCCTGATCTTTGAAGAATGGGGCTGGGTGCCCCTGTCGGCCCTGATGGGCCGCTTGGCCCGCTTACCGCTATGGGCGAAATTAGAGCGAAAAATTGCCCGTCTGCCGCCCTGGGCTGCACTTGTCGTGCTGGGACTGCCTACTTTGGCATTACTGCCCATCAAACTTCTGGCGTTGTATTTATTAGGCCAAGGGCAAGCCGCATGGGGTGTGACGGTGCTGGTGGGTGCCAAACTGGTTGGCACCGCCTTGCTGGCGCGACTGTTCCACATTATTCAGCCTGCACTGATGCAACTGGCTTGGTTTGCCCAGTGGTATCCGCGCTGGAAGGCCTGGAAAGATGCTTTGCTCCATCGCATACGCAGCTCGGCCCTGTGGCGAATGGGTCGCAGTATCAAATCGGCCTTGCGGCGCTCTGTGCGTGTACTTATGCGCAAGGTACACAAATAACGTGTAAATCACCGCACATCTGATGCGGATACCTGCGAAACCGTTGGCGAAACCGCCCGCAACTACGTACAATGGTGCACCGCAACATAATTGCGGCGTTACCGTTAGTTAATTCTGTAAATGCACCAAGGCCCTCTCTATGCTGTACCAAGTTTATGAAACCCAACGCTCCCTGATGGAGCCGTTTGCCGAGTTTGCCAAAGCCACCAGCAAACTCTTTCAAAACCCGGTCAACTCCTTTGGCCAGATCCCCGGTGCGCAGCGCATCTCTGCCGGGTACGACCTGATGTACCGGCTGGGCAAGGACTATGTCAAGCCCAGCTTTGACATCCAGTCCGTCAAGGTCAAGGGCGTAGAGGTCTCCATTCAGGAGCGGGTCGAGATCAATAAACCCTTCTGCGAGCTGCGCCGTTTCAAGCGCTTTACCGACGATGTCACCACCCTCTCGCACCTCAAAGGCGAGCCCGCCGTGCTGATCGTCGCCCCCTTAAGCGGCCACTACGCCACGCTCTTGCGCGATACCGTGCGTAGCATGCTGCAAGACCATAAAGTGTTTATCACCGACTGGAAAAACGCCCGCACCATTCCCCTGAGCGAAGGCAGTTTCCACCTGGACGACTACGTCAACTACGTGCAGGAGTTCATCCGCCACCTGCAAAAAACCTATGGCAACTGCCATGTGGTAAGCGTGTGCCAGCCCACCGTGCCGGTACTGGCCGCGGTCAGCCTGATGGCCACGCGCGGCGAGACTACGCCCCTGTCGATGACCATGATGGGCGGGCCGATAGACGCCCGCAAATCGCCCACCGCAGTGAACAACCTGGCCATGCAGCGCAGCTACGAATGGTTTGAAAACAACGTCATCTACCGCGTGCCGCAAAGCTTTGCAGGAGCAGGCCGCCGTGTCTACCCGGGCTTTTTGCAGCATACCGGTTTTGTGGCGATGAACCCCAGCAGCCACGCCAACAGCCATTACGACTACTTCAAAGACCTGATCAAGGGGGACGATGCCAGCGCCGAAGCGCACCGCAAGTTCTACGACGAATACAACGCCGTGCTGGACATGGATGCCGACTACTACCTGGACACCATCAAAACCGTCTTCCAGGATTTCAAACTGATCAACGGCACCTGGGACGTGACATCGGTCGATGGCAAGCTCGAGCGTGTGCGCCCGCAGGACATCCGCACCACCGTGCTACTCACCGTCGAAGGCGAGCTGGACGACATCAGCGGCAGCGGCCAGACCGAGGCCGCCCACGCCCTGTGCAGCGGCATTGTGTCGGCCAAGCAACAGCACTACGAAGCCAAGGGCGCAGGCCACTACGGCATCTTCAGTGGCCGGCGCTGGCGCGACCATGTGTACCCTGTGGTACGCGACTTTATTTTGCAGTCACACAAGCCCCACGCGAAAGCTGGACATGTACCCACAGCGCCCAAAGCTGTAGCGGTCAAAGCCAAGGCAGCAGCCAAGCCTACTGCCCCAAAAGCGATCGCCGTCAAGGCCACAGTGGTCAAGAAAATTGGCCACGCCAAGCCCACCTTGCGCAAGGCATCAGGGGCGCGCAGCAAGGCTGCGAAGTCCTAAGTAGCGCACGGGAATCAGCGCTTGCACCGCACCCCACCCTGCGGGCAAGCCACATCAGTCCCATGAAAGCCGCTTCGCATACCCCACTGACGGCTCTCTCCCCACAGGCGTTGCGCATTCATGCCGCCCTGCCTCAAACCCAGTGCCAGCGCTGCGGTTACCCCGACTGCGCAGGCTACGCGCACGCCATCGCACAGGAGGCCGTGCCCATCAACCAATGCCCCCCGGGCGGCGCTGAGGGCGTGGCAAGCTTAAGCGCCATCACGGGGCAGGCTTCGCCCCTACCCGGCAACGCCATCAACCCCGCCTTTGGCGCAGAGCAAGAGCGCACGGTCGCCTACATTGACGAAGACTGGTGCATCGGCTGCACTCTGTGCATCAAAGCCTGCCCGGTCGATGCCATCATGGGCAGCAACAAGTTCATGCACACCATCATCGAGTCAGCCTGTACCGGCTGCGAGCTGTGCATTCCGGCCTGCCCGGTGGATTGCATCGAGCTGGAAATCGCCACACCGGGACACACCGGCTGGCTGGCATGGACCGCTCTGGATGCCGATAAAGCCTTAAATCGCTATGAATTTCGTAGCTGGTTACGTCCACACATCAAGGACTCCAAGGCTAAAAAGCATCTAAAAACGCTGGAGGACAAGCTGGCCGACCTGCCAGCGCACAGCCGCATTACCGACCCTACGGTTTTAGACAAAAAACGCAGCTTGGTGGAGGCGGCGATGCAAAAAGCACGGGATAAACGCGGCCCGGTTTAGGTCGTCAACACCCCCAGCGCCTGCGCCACATCCGCCTGCAAATCGCGCACGTCTTCCAGCCCGATATTAAAGCGCACCAGCGTGCCCCGGTACGGCCAATGGGCCACGGTGGCATCGCGCATGCTGGGGATGTCGTACGGCACCACCAGGCTCAAGTGGCCGCCCCAGGAGTAGCCCAGCTTGAAGAGTTTCAGTGCATCGCAAAACGCGTCCACCTGCTGGCTGCTGTACTGCGCTTTGAAGACGATGCTGAACAGGCCCGCTGCCTGACCCTGGCCTTGGATGCTGGATGCTCCATAGTTAGTAGCTGCTTGCGCACGGTCTGCGGGCACGCACAGGGTTTTCCATTGCGCATGGCCGGGTGCGCCGGGCAGGGCGGGGTGCAGCACCACTTCCACCTCAGGGCGGTTTTGCAACCAGCTTGCCAGGTGACGAGCTGACGCGTCGTGCGCCGCGTAACGCAGCGCAATACTGGGCAGGTTGCGCAGCACCAGCTCGGCATCGTTGCCCGCGATGCCCAGGCCCAGGCGCATATGGGTGAGCTTGATTTTCAGGTGCAGCGCCGCGTCCCGTGTGACCACGCTGCCCATCAGCACGTCGCCGCCGCCGCTGGGGTATTTGGTGAGGGCCTGGATGCTGATGTCGACACCCAGCGGCGCTATGCCTGCGGCTTTGTCTGTATCACTCTGGCGCAGCAAATCAAAGGCATTAAACGCCAGCCCCGCGCCCCAGGTGTTGTCTATCGCGCAGAGCACGCCGCGCTCCTTGCACACCCGCACCAGGGCAATCAAATCGGGGAACTCCATCGTTACCGAGCCGGGCGCTTCCAGCCATACCAGCTTGGTTTTGTGGGTGATTTTGGCTGCCAGGTCGGCCGCGTCCATGCTGTCATAGTAGCGGTGGCTAATGCCAAACTGCACCAGCTCGCCGGCCGCGAGCACCTTGCCGGGGCCATAGGCGTTGTCGGGGATCAGCACTTCGTCGCCGGTGGCCAGCAGCGCAAAGTCCACATTGGCAATCGCTGCCAAGCCGCTGGGCACCAGCACGCACTGCAAGCCGCCCTCCAGGCTGGCGATGCGCTCCTCCAGGATAAACGTGGTGGGCGTGCCATGCAGCCCATAGGTGTAGCCCGACTTGTCCTTCCACTCGCGCGTGCGCATGGCCGCCACATTGGGGAAGATCACCGTCGAGGCCTTGTGCACGGCGGTTTGCGGGGCGGCGAAGGTCGTGGGTGGAACGTAGGGGTGGTGGATGAGGTGGGTGATGGCTTGGGTCATAGGCCTATCGTAACCAAAATTAAACATCACCCTCTACCGCCCTAAGGCAGCCATAAATTCTTGTGTCCTGCGCTGACAGGCACTCAGCAATAGGGCGCGTTGAATGGCGGCCACCTTGCCATCGATTTGCAGTTTGCCCCCTCTGTTCAAGGTAGACCACGCCACCATGCTGGGATCGTGGCGTGTTTGCCAACGGCTTGAGCTAAACAAATAGTATTCAAATGATTGCTGGTCAGGCAGGTCAAACCCCACCCTCACGAAGCTCTGAAACCCAAGGTTCGCCAGTTGCCTGGCGTAGCGGGGTTCCAGTTGGAATCTGGTACTGAATTTGCAATACCGTGTACTAAGTCATGTTGTGCTCATTAATTACAAGTTCCACCCTGCCAACTGCATCCATACTCCCTTCAACCCTCGCATTGCCACACAATGAACTCCCCTCATGCTGCAAGCCATAACTAACGCTTTTCGCACTCCGCTCGAGCCCATATTGCATGCCTCTCCCATGCGGCTCAAGGGTATTGGCGTGTTTACCATTTTGGGGCACCTGTTTTTTGGTTGGATGTGGCTGTCGGTTTTTCCACAACCCTACGAAAACATACTTCTGCGGTCTGTTCTGGCATCCCTGGGCCTGCTGTTAATCTGGGGGCATTTTTCGAACCGCCCTGAATCAAGTGCGACAGAGTGGTTGTTTGCCATTCTCATCTGGGTAGAGCTGCCTTTTACGTTCATGCACTTTTACTTCTTGAACACAACCAGTATCGTGTGGTTTGCCAGCATTTTGTTGATGATTGGGATTTATTACCAGCTCACGGATTGGCGTTTGGCCACACTGGGACTCATCGCTGCGGCTTTCGCTGCCTACGTAGTAGACTCGCTTTTTTTCGTGAACAACTTGACGCTGAATACTCTTCTGCGAACTCGCGGCGTACTGTTGTTTTTTGCATGGTCTACCGCGCTGGGGCTTTCAGTTTCTTCTGCCAATCTGCGCCGGAAAAGACTGGAAGACTCATTGGCCACCATGGGCATCATCGCGCATGAACTGCGAACACCCTTGGCCACACTGTCCTTGTTGGGAGACGCTTTGCGTGCTGCGGCAGTCAATAAAACCCAACCCATAGACCATCAACAGATCGACAGCGTCGTCACCCGCATGTACGCCCTGTCGCGCGCGATGAACCGCCAGATTGACATGCAAATTGCCAATAGCAGCCTGCTGCGGCTGTCGCCCAGCAAGCAGGAGGTTTCGGCAGGTATGGTAGTAGGTTCGGCCATGACGCAATACCCCTTTAGAACACAACGTGAGAGGGAATTTTTTGATATTTCTGTAGTGTCAGATTTTGTTTTTTTAGGGTGCCATCATTTGTTTGAACAGGTTATTCAGAATTTGGTTAAGAATGCCTACCATGCGGTTGCCCTCACCCAAAAACCCCCTGAAAAAGCAGATGTGCGCATTGAAGTGACGGCAAGCGGTAGGCAGGGCTTCATTAAAGTTTTTGACCGTGGTGTCGGCATTGACCGCGCCATGCGGGATAAAATTTTTGAACCCTTTTTTTCCACCCAATCCAACACCGGGCATGGCCTGGGCTTGGCATTTTGCAAGGCGGTAGTCCATGCCGCTGGTGGCAAAATATCGGTTAGCACCATTGCTGATACAGGAACATGCTTTACCATTGCGCTACCGGTCTACAATCCCAAAAGACACTGGACTGGTTTTCAACTATGAGCATTGCATTTTTTCACTTCCCAGGCTGTGTGGCTGTCCTGGATGATGACGTGGCCTACCTGGAGAGCCTGGCTTTGGCGATCTCTTCCCATCGACAAATGGCTTTCTATTCCAGGCAGCAGGCATGCATAGACAGAATTCGATCTGAGTACACCGCTTGGCGTCTGCTGGTGCAACAGAAACATGAGTGGATCAACCATTGGCGGGCAGGCCGGCCATTGCTGGCAAAAATACTCGCCGATACTCTCGCCAGCAGACCGCAATACGGCTTGGTAAAGGTGCTGGTAGTCGACTACGCCATGCCCGGTAAAAATGGGCTCCAGGTTTTGCAGGAATTGCCTCTTTTGGCTGCTGACCGCATCTTGCTCACGGGCCAGGCCGATACACAGATTGCCGTGGCTGCGTTTAACTCTCACTTGATCGAGCAATATATTCCCAAGCAGAGTGAGAACATTGGACGACGCATTGCCAATTCTGTAGACGACATGCTGCTCAACGTCGACGTTAAAAAGTTTGATTTTTGGCAGGCCATTTTCAGTGCAGAACAATTCACCACTTTGAATCAGTTAGCTTTCGATAACCAGCTGCACAATTTACTCAAGACGCGCTGGGTGGATTATGTGATTATCAGTGAGCCTTTTGGCGTATTGGGTTTTGATGCCCAAGGCTACGCCGGATGGCTTCAACTGGAGACGGAAAATAGCCTGAAAGAAACGGCCGAGATGGCACGGGAGCAACAGGTGCCCGCTGAGCTGATAGCCCAAATGCTGCGCGGTGAAATCTTGTTGGCATTGGAGTTAAAGCAGGCTCTGGGCTTCGAAAAAATTCAACTGACCAGCCGCACGGTGAGGATGGATGTCGATCCTCCCGTATATGCGGCCTGGTTTGATTTGCCCCAGAGCTGCGCGCGCCCTACCTCCGATGGGTATGCCAATTTTCTGCGCACCCAAGACCAGCGCGTTATTGGCTAGCGCGTGCGCTACGCGCCTTGCGCGCAATGGCCCAATCCCAGGGTTTTATCACTGGGGCGATTTCTGCTGCCACGTCAATCACATGGTCCATCTCGGCTTGCGTCAGGCCAGCGTTTACGGTCAATCGCACCAAGGCGCGATTGCGACTGGTTGCAGGCGCGCAAAAAATGGAACCAAACACATCCCGCTCCTCCAGCGCATCGCGCAGCGCCATGGTTTCAGGCTCGGTGCCGGCCTCCAAAGCAATGATCTGCTCGGTGCCTTGGTGGATGGGGTAGCCTAGCTCGCTCAGCCGCTCACGCATTTGCTTGGTGTTGGCATGCAACCGGGTGCGCGCCTGATCGCTTTGCTGGATTACTTTTTGTGTGGCTGTCAGTGCTGCTATTTCATGCGGCAACATACAGGAGCTGAAAATATTGGGAAAGCTGGTACTCAACACGTAGTAACGCAGCGCCGTGGGCATGGTAAAAAATCCGGCCCGCCCGGCAAAAGCCTTGGCCAGACTGGCGGTAATAAAGTGGACGCGATGGGCCAGGCCCAGTGCGGCCACCAGTCCTGCACCCTGCGGGCCGTGGGTACCCAGCGAATGCGATTCATCCACCAGAATCATCGCGCCATGTTTTTCCACCACCTCCACCATTTCCCGCAAAGGGCATATGGCCCCTGTGGTGCTGTACACCGAATCGACCACCACCACCCCCGGGCCATGGCGCGTGAGGGTTTTGTCCAGGTGATCTGGGTCGTTATGCCGAAAGGGAAAAGCCGGTGCCCGTGCCGTATGGGCACCTTCCCACAGTGAAGTGTGTGCCATGGTATCAATGAACACCGGCGTCTCTGCATTGGCAATGCACTGCAGCAAGCCCACGTTGGCAGAGTAGCCTGACTGGCACAGAAAGCCATCCTCTTTACCCATCCAACGCGCCATGGATTTTTCAAAATTGCGCGAGGGATGCTGGTCAAGCAGGAACGCACCCGACTGGATGACAAAATCATTGTCTTGCCGGATACTGGCAATCTGCGCCTGGCTGATGTCAGGGTGCCCCGTCAGGCTGAGGTAGTCATTTCCGTCTAAATGAACCGCGTCAGGAGGTGCTGGCCGTCCGTGCAGAGGAAACCTGTCTTTGCAGGTGTAGTGCCAGCGTGGAAAGAACTCGGTGGCAATGCGATGCTGAAGTTTGGGGTGCAAACTAGGGTCTTTTGCAGTGTCCGTCATGAAGTACGAGTCAGGCAGATTTGTGGTTGGGGCGCTGTGTGCAATGTCGAGGGTTTCCATAAAGTTCTCCAATAAAGTTGAACCTTCATTGGAGTTGACCTGCGCAAAATCGCTCTACCATGCCCTCGTAAAAATTACAGGTCAGGCTTGAGAAAACCGCGCTGTTTATGTAAGAAGAAAGCTATCAACTTCCGAATGAAATGCAGCGATGCAATCGAGTAAGTAAATTTAATCAACGGGCATGCTGATTCACAACCGCGTTACGTACAAAACGCAATGGTGACTATTGATTCGCTACCAATGTAGGCCTGATCTGGCTATGGAATATGGCCAGCAGGGGGCAAGCCCCTACTGATGCTGCGTGCGTCGTACAACGCAGCCAGCATGAAGGCTCATGTCAGAGATGACAATGTATTAATTGATTTGAGGTGCGTTTGTCCTGCGTACGTGCAGGTATCAAACTGAAGTTGGATATCGTTCGCAGAAATTCGTTATCTGCAGATATTCCACGTTGCTGGTGAACAGCCGTTGATGATTGCGGACGCCGTACGAATGTAGGCGTTAAGTCGGTCGCCGTGGCGGAGTCGACCGAATATCGATGAGGTGCGCTGCGCCAGCGTGGCTCACAGACGAGCGGCTCGGAGCGAAAAAATGTGAGGAAGTATAGTGCGTCACTCTGACGCAGATTGGCTTGCCTTTGCGACCAGCTTGAGTTGCAAGGTCGCATTGCTCTTGTCAAGCTGCAATGCCCGGCCATACGCCTGGTTGGCCAGTTTGGTATAGACATCACCCAGGTTCTCGTGGGCGGTGGCGTAGCCCGGGTTACTGCGGATCGCCAATTCGAGCGCAGCGCGCGCTTTGTCCAGCTGGCTTTGATTTGCGTAGAGCACGGCCAGATTGTTATAGGGTTCGGGCAAATCGGGAAAGTCTTCGGTAAGTTTGGTAAATGTAGACATCGCCTCTGTAGATTTGCCCGCTTCAACCAGGATCACGCCTTTTAGAAATCGCATCTGCGGATCGCGCGGACTGGTTGCCAAAAACGATTCGGCTTTGGACTCGGCTTGCACCAGCTTGCCTGCGCGCAATAACCCGTGGACATCGGCGTAGTCATCCGCCCAAGCCGAATTCGCAACCAACATAACCAGCCAGGCCACTGGCAAGAGGCTGGTGCGCAACCGGGAAGCAGCCGCCGCCGAAGTGAAGCAGGTAGTAGGATGCATAAAATCTCGCCAGTAAAAAGTTAAAGGAAACCAATTCAATCCAATGCGTTGCGCACTGCATTGCCTCTGGTGAATTGGAATTTAACGAGAGCTGACGAGGGGCGTGCGCGCACCCCTGTTAGATTTGACAAGGTTCTGAAATAGCAGGCACTCTACGGGCTGCCAAGCGACAACTTTCTTATTACTGAAAATATTTGAACATGATTCGGGCGATTTAAATCATGGCGCAGAAACCGCAGGGTCAGCTGCGAGGTTCATGCGATTTTGCTGATGATGGCGCTAATGCGTTGGGCAATATTGTGTGAACCTGGTGATGCTAACGGGAGCAATACCGTAAAACAGGTTCCAACACCCAGTTCGGAGGCCACCAGAATTTTGCCGCCCGCAGCACTGACGACCGTTTTGCAAAATGCCAGGCCCAAACCGTGGCCTGCACTGGCATGGGTAGAGAAAAATGGTTCAAAAATTTTGGCGGCTATTTTGGCATCCATGCCGATCCCCCGGTCATAGACCTTGATGCAACCCAACTTCTCGGTGCATGTCACCTCCAGGCGCACAGCGGGAAGGTGGGACGGTTTTTGGCTTAAGGCCACCGCCATAAAGGCATTTTTCAACAGATTGAGAATGACCTGTTCAAATAGCCGACCCGTCCCAGCAAATTGGAAATCCGACAACACGGCAACTTCAAGGCTGTTTTTCTCTGCAGGGTGTTTGAAGGGGTAGCGTATGACCGCAGCGCGAATTACGGCACTGGCCGCCAGCAGCTCGCTGGATGGCGCACTGTGCAGCATGCCTGCGTTGGCAATTTGCATATCGATTTGCTCATTCATGGAGCGCGAGAGAGCATAAATGCGCGCGGTGATACCGGCTAAACGCGCGTTTTCAGCACTTCCGTTGTGCGGCTCCGCCTCATTGCGCAATGCATCGCCCAACAATGAAAGTGTTGCCAGGGGTGTGCGCAGTTCATGCGCAATGATACCCATGGTGGTTAATGAATTTTCCATCCGGATGCGCCGCAGATTCGCCGCAGAAATGGAAAGCACCAGGGCACTGGCCCAAGCGAAAAATATCACGGCAACTTGCGACGAAGTAAAGCTTATAGACACCTGGCCAGGGGAAAATACCAACATATCCACCCCGAAGGCGACGCAGATCGCGGCTATCAATCCGAGGGTGGCCAGTCGCCAGTCGGTCAACTGGTAATACACCAACACCATCGCTACTACGCTGCCAAACCACGCGGTGCTGGCGCCGTTCAAAAAATACAGCAGCATAAACAGGAAGGGAAGCTGCGCCCACATGACGCAGGCAAACATCCATTGTGTGTCTTTGGCGTCAGGGCGCTCTGAAAAATGGTTCCAGACCAATAGCAGACTCAGGCTGGCCACCACCGTGCGGAACTGAATGTTTTCGTACGGCTGCGGGAAAACCACGAGCCACAGCCAGCCAAACAGCAACTGCCCCAGCAGCGTAAAGATACCCAATACCTTGAGCCGCATGGGCGATGCATGCAGGATAGGCTCAAGTGGCGCCTGTAAGGCACTGGTAATTGCGTTGTACATGGAGGGTATTTTTAGCACGGTCGGGGAAGGTAAAACAAGATACGCTTTGTAGCAAAATTAGCTTGTCAGTCTGCGCTTTTAACATGCCGCGCCGATATGTAGGCATTTAGCAAGCAGTAATCCGTTACCATGCGTACATGCTCACTAGCTTACCTCTAAATTTTGACAATATGGAGCTCGACGACAGCTTCGTCGACTGGCTTTGGGCGCTGAAAGAGTTCGATGTGCAGGGCATCGTGGTTTTGGCGCCTGACATCTACAGCACCGATAAAGTGCGCCATGCCATCGCCGTGCATCCGCCCCGCCTGCGCGAAGCAGCCCTGCAACTGGCGAAAAGTATCGACTTTTCTGACGAATGGTCGGAATCTCGTGCGCCTTTGGTGGTGTGGCAAACCCTGGCCGTAGACAGCCAGAGCGTCGGCATTGGCTGGCGTAACTATTGGCAGGCTTCGGGCTTCCGGAGTTTTGTGCGGGTGGCCTTTGAATTGCCAGATCACCGGGCCTTTGAGTGCTATTTATTTAGCACCAAGCACTGGCAAGCCCGCAACGAACCAAGCATGGTGGCCTGGTCGGCCCTGAACCTGTGGCCCGAGCTGAAGAAAAAGTTGGCTGACCTGGTTTCACCCTTGAGCCCGCGTGAATTGCAGTGCCTCAAGATGGCTTTTGACGGCCTGACGGCACGCGAAACCGCAGCAAAAATTGATTGTTCCGAGAGAACCGTTAATTTCCACATCACCAATGCCATGGCCAAACTCAAAGTAGACACCAAAGTTGCGGCGATCCAGCGTGCCATCTTGCTTGGTTGCATGTAAAGTTTCAAGTCCCCCGTTAGACAGAAGTTTTTTTGTGCACGCCTCACTAGAGGCTGTACCAGGCCGTGCCTGCCATGGAAATACTTGTAATGGGGAATGGCCAAAAAAATTCAAAAAGCCAAGTCGTAAGCGATAGTTCTGTAAGAGTTGACAGGGGTAGGACTCAACCAGCACGACTGATGCAATATTCTTTCAAAGTTGAACTTTGGAATTAATATGCAAAAAAATGTGTTTACTCAGACTAAAGCGCCTGCTCCTGCTCCCTGTCTTCATGCCGATTTAGGAATTCGATCGCCCGGTCAAATCCCTGCACAGTAATGGTTGGGCGCACTATGAAGAAGCTACTTTGGTCGTTGGGGTTGGGCTTGCTGGGCTTGGCTGGCGTGGCGCAGGCAGATGGCATTTACATGACCAACATGCGCACGAGCCTGACGCCGGCATCCATCGCCCTGCTCACCAACCCGGCGCGGGTGCCGGGTGGGCAGGCCGGGGATATTGTGGAGTTTGTGCTGCGCGCAACGGTTGCAAACGCAGCCGGTGGTCCTGGCGTGTACTTTACTGCCTATCCGGCACCGGGCTTGACGGTGCTGGGGGCCTCGTTTGTCACTGATGCTACCGGTACGACCACACGCTCGCCAGGCCCGGGCGGGCGGGCTAACAACGGCTGGGGCGCGCGCGGACAGCAAATTTCCGTTTGGTGCGCCGTTTATCGGGGTTTTGGACGGCCGTGAAAACGATGTGTATGGCGACACCGGCTTGTTCTATTCGATCGATCCGCGCACCCGGCTGTTTACTGCGGACGGCAGCAATATTGCCCGCGGCCCCATCGGCAATCCCAACGGCACGGCGGCAACCTCAAACGGCTACAACGTCGACGACACTTTTTACAACAGTATTGATGCCTTCAACCTTTGGGATGCCAACCAGGTCAACGCCTTCGGTGCCTCTGGTGCGCTGGGATCGGTTCCCGTAAATCCATCGCCCACTTCCGCCGCCCCAGTCATCAACAGTGACGGGCAAGGGGTACCCCCATTTGGGGCGGGCTCTGCAGTGGCCGGGCCACAAACGGGCTACACACGGGACAACACCGGCGCCGTGGGCCCCTGGCAGCGCATTCAGTATTCGGGCGCGGTCATTGCCGACATCAGCGACGGACCGGCAACGGCCGTAGGCCCGCTGGACACACCCACGGTACTCGACGCATCGGCGCTGGGCCTTGCCCTCAGCGATGGCAGTCCGCTGGTGGGCACAACCAACGCGGTACGCTGGTCTGACGGGTTCCACCTTCTCAATGAAACTGTATTCGTGAAAATTCGGGTTCGGCTGGACACCACGGTAATGTCGGCAACTAATGGAGTTGTCGCCAATTTTGAAGCAACGGGAAGCGATAACTGGGGCAGCGGATCCAAAGACAATCCCTGGCGCTATTTTGGCCCCACAGTGGCGCAGACGGCTTCACTCTACGTGCTGAAAGAAATTACCAGCGTGAATGGCGTTCCCTACGGTGGTGGCGTGGTGCCAGCCGGAGCAACCCTCACCTACCGCATCCGCTATATGAACCTGGGTAACCTGCCCATCAACATCACGTCGATGACCGACCGGTTGCCCGCTGGTGTTGCCACCGTGGGCTGCGCGGTGGCCACGCCTACCCTGTCAAATACCTCCAATGGAGTCACTATTGCGAGCGTCAGTGCTGGTACCACCGCCTGCCCGGCTGCCAGCGCATTGGTCACGTTTACGGCGGCTTCGCTGCCAAACGTCTTGGCCGGCCGCCTTGGTGCCCTGCGCGGCGGGGAATTCACCTTCGATGTCAAATTGGCCACCGGGCTTGCCAACGGCACCCAGGTGCCCAACGTGGCCATATTTGCTGGCACGGATGTGGTGACGGCTGCGGTGGCGAGCACCTCCTCCACCGTCACTGCTACCATCGGCCAGCCCGCCGATATGGCCGCCAGTGTAGCGCTACCGGCCAATGCTGCCGTGGGCAGCGTGGTCAACGGCACAGTCAGTTTTGGAAACGCAGGTCCTAATGCCGCAGTTGGTGCGACAGCCACACTGCGCTTGAGCCCCGGCCTGACCGGCGTAGTCATCACCAGCCCGGTGTTGGGCAGCGGGGTCTACAACAGCGTCACCGGCATCGTCACCTTCGCCAGCGCCATGCCTGCCAGCTTCACCAGCGGCAGCACCATCAGCGCCAGTATCAGCTTTAACCAGCCGAGCAGTGCCGTCCTGATCACCGCCACCACCACGGCGACCAACGACAGCAACAGCGCCGACACTACTGCCACCGGCACCGTGAGTCCACCTGGGACCGATGTCAGCATCGGCATCACGCTGCCGCCCACAGGCACGGCGGGCCAAACCCTCACTGCCACCGTCACCATCACCAACAATGGGCCGAGTACGGCCGATACTGTCAGCGCGGTAATAACTCTGCCCAACGGCAGCACGCAGACCATCACGGTGGGTAGCCTGGCCAATGGTGGCATCACGACGACCTCGGTGGTCTATTTCGTGCCACCTTCCAGCACCAGCGCGCAAACCTTCAGCGGCGTGGTAACTTCATCCACGCCGGACAGCAACAACGCCAATAACACGGCTGCCGCAAGTGCCACGCTGGTACGGGCCGCGTTGCTATCCATCAGTAAAACCAACGGGGTGTCCAGCGTGGTCTCTGGTGAATCTACTACCTACACCATTGTGGCCAGCAACGGCGGGCCATCAAGCGCCGACAACGCCTTGGTGCGCGACTTGCCATCAACTGGCCTAGCTTGCAATACAGACCCCATTTGTGTGCCCGCTGGTGGTGCGGTGTGCCCCGCTGCGCTATCGGTCGCCACCTTCACCACAGGCGGAGGGCTATTCATCCCCACGTTTCCTCCGGTCAGCAGTGTGACCTTCACGCTCACCTGCAATGTGATCGCCACCGGCCTGTAATGGCGGCGTACGGGCCACCGCATCACTGAAGTGGCCGTAACGCAAATCCTGCCTAATCACCTGCCGTCCATACGGACGCACGTGTGGTTCCACGTACAGCATATCCAGCGCTTTCACATCGTCCATCTTGCCGACGCTGCCCAGTAACTGTAGCCTCCCACGGGAAGATTGTGACTTTTGGCACGCTTTTTGGCATCCAAAGTGTGACTTCCACAACAGTAATTTCGCATCCCAATCTCGCCAGAAAGTTCCAGTGTAAAAACTGTCAGGGCTGCACCATTTCCAGCGCGATCACTGCCATACGCTCCTCATAGTTCAACACCACATCCGTGTCACGTTGAACCAAGAAATACTTTCAACCAAAGGATGCTATGGCAATTATTTTCGGAACAACCAATGATGACGTTTTGATCGGCGATGCAAGCGATGACACGATAGATGGAGGCGACGGCAATGATGAAATTCATGGCGGCGCAGGAAACAACATGATTGACGGCGGTGCGGGCGATGACCGGCTTTATGCGGGTTATTATTTTGACGGATCACTTGGCAATAATATTTTGATTGGTGGCTTGGGCAATGACTTCATAGTGGGTGGCACTGGTGATGACATCCTGGACGGCGGTGATGGCAACGACACCTTGCAAGGCTTGCAAGGTGACGATATTCTGGATGCGGGTGCAGGTGATGACTATTTGGGCGACACCGAGGGTAACAACACCCTATTGGGAGGTGATGGTAACGACCAGCTTGTCAGTGGCGCTGGCGACGATGTGTTGGATGGCGGTGCAGGTGATGATGTGCTGCTCTCAGGAACAGGGAATGACACCATCCGTTTCGGACTGGGAGATGGCAGTGACATCGTTCACAACTGGGGCAACGTGGTTTCTGGCACCGATACCTATGAATTCAAAGCGGGTGTCAATCCGTTGGATGTGATTGCCGAGCGCCACCCGCTTGGCACCGATCTGGTCTTGCATATCGCTGGCACCAATGATCGCATCGTGATTGAAGACTATTTCTCCAACCCCGATATCGCCTTAAACACCCAAATCACTTTTACCGATGGCACCATCTGGAATGCAGCCAGCATTGAGACCGCTGTAGTACTGACCACGATCAATCATGATCGAATTGTGGGCACCTTGGCTGACGACATTATTGATGGTGGAGCTGGCAATGACACGATAGATGCCGGAGCAGGCAACGACACGATCACTGGGGGTGCAGGTAACGATACCCTAACAGGTGGAGCAGGTAACGACACTTTTGTTTTTGGCCTGGGTGATGGTTGCGATGTAATATTTACCTCTGACACCAGCGGCGTGGCGGGCACCAATGCGGATGTAATCCAGTTTTTAACTGGAATCAACCCCTCGGATGTGACGGTTACCCTGATATGGGCCCCTCCGCAGGACAACCGCATGGCCCTAGCGGCTGGTGCGAACTACGGTTATTACGACCTGGAACTTAGCATCAACGGTGATACGGACTGTATAACGGTCCGGGATTTCATCAATCCCTACACCCCCACCGGATTGAGTGAGGTGCGCTTTGCCAACGGAACGGTCTGGGATCTACCCACCCTGCTGGCCATGACCTATTCGCCGACGGCGGGGAATGACCTGTTGTTTGGCTCTGACGGCAACGACATCATGGACGGACTGGAAGGTAACGATCAGCTGGTTGCATTCGATGGCAACGACAGCATGGCAGGGGGTGCGGGTGACGACTTTCTGGACGGTGGGGCAGGCAACGACATCCTCAATGGTGGGTCGGGTATCGATACGCTGGCCGGTGGCCTGGGAGACGACACCTATGTGCTCGATAGCCAGGACACGATAGTGGAGAGCCTGGATGAAGGGACAGACACCGTCATCAGTGACCTGGCCAGCTACACCTTGGGTGCCAACCTGGAGAACCTCACTCTTATCGGCACCGCTGCCATCAACGGCACCGGCAACGAGCTGGACAACGTATTGACGGGCAATAGCGCCAACAACATCCTGAACGGCGGCGCTGGTAACGACACCTTGAACGGGGGTGCGGGTGCCGATACCTTGGTAGGCGGTACGGGCAACGACCTGTATATCGTAGATACCCTGGGCGATGTCGTCACTGAGGCTCTCAATGCAGGGACCGACACCGTCAACAGCCAGATGGCCTATACGCTGGGTGCCAACCTGGAAAACCTGACGTTGACCGGCACCGCCGCCATCAACGGCACTGGCAATGCGCTGGACAATATCCTGATAGGTAATAGCGGCATCAACACCTTGAGCGGTGGTGCAGGCAACGACACCCTGGATGGTGGCGCTGGGGCTGACAGCATGGTGGGTGGCACTGGCAACGACAGCTATGTGGTAGATAGCGCGGGCGACATTGTGACCGAGGCGGCCAACGCGGGCATCGACAGCGTCAGCAGCAGTATGACGTATACCTTGGGCACCAACCTGGAAAACCTCACGCTCACCGGCATCGCGGCACTCAATGGCACGGGCAATGCGCTGGCTAACCAGCTCACAGGCAACAGCGGCAACAACCTGCTCAATGGCGGCACGGGTGCCGACACCATGGCGGGCGGCCTGGGCAACGACAGCTACGTGGTAGACAACGCCCTGGATGTCGTGACGGAAAACGCCAACGAAGGCATCGACAGCATCAGCAGCAGCGTGACGTATAGCTTGGGTGCCAACATCGAGACGCTGATACTGACAGGCACCGCCGCGATCAACGGCACCGGCAATGCACTGGACAACGTGATCACCGGCAACAGCGCCATCAACACCCTGACCGGTGCAGAAGGTAACGATTCCCTGAATGGGGGTGCGGGCGCGGACAGAATGCTGGGTGGCACGGGCGACGACAGCTATGCGGTGGACAATGCCGGTGATGTGGTCACTGAACTCGCAGGTGAAGGCATCGACACGGTGACCAGCAGCGTAACCTACACGCTGGCAGCCAACGTGGAAAATCTCACCTTGACTGGTACAGCGGCCCTCAACGGCATCGGCAATGCCAGTGACAATATCCTGCTGGGTAACGCGGGCAGGAACATTCTGACGGGTAATGCGGGCAACGACACCTTGAACGGAGGCGCTGGTGCTGACACCATGAGTGGTGGGGTGGGTAACGATACCTATGTGCTGGACAACGTGGGCGACATCGTCACCGAGAGTTTGAACCAGGGCATCGATACCGTGAGCAGCAGCATCACTTACACCTTGGGCAACAACATAGAGAATCTGGTTCTGACCGGATCGAATGCGATCAACGGCATCGGCAACGCCCTGGATAACCTCATCTCGGGTAACGCGGCCATCAATACGCTATCGGGCGGCGCAGGTAACGACATGCTGGATGGTGGCGCTGGCAACGATATCCTGACGGGTGGAACGGGCAACGATACCTTTGTTTTCTCTGCCCTGGGGTTTGGTACAGACCGAATAACGGACTTTGATGCCAACCCCACAGGTGGCCAGGACTTGCTGGATTTATCATGGTTAGGTTTTTCAGCGTCCTATTTGCTTGATACAGCTATTCAAAGTGGCGCTTTGACCATTACCGATGTAGGTGCCGATACGCTCATCACCTATGGTGCTGACTCGATTCGACTTGTAGGCATCGGTGACGCAACCACCATCACTGGCGCTGACTTTTACTTTTGGCCAGACAACTGATCTGCAAAAACATGAAGTCCATGTGGCGAGAGTAGAAATGCAAAAAGGCCGCAGATCGCGGCCTTTTTTCTGGCAGAGTGAAGCGGTGATTACACCTTCCACTTCTCCACCAGCTTCTCTGGCGTCAGGCTGTCGTAGCCCTCAAACGGCTGGTGAATCCACGGATTGGTGGGCAAGTACTCTACCGAGTAGTCACACTGGAAGGACGACACGCCCTTGGTCCAGATGACGGCGGTGCGTAGCTCGGTGATGGGTTTGTAGTTATTGCGCAGGGAATCAACAACGGCTTTGAGGGTATGGCCGGTATCGGCCAGGTCGTCGACCAGCAGCACTTTGCCGGCGATCTCGCCCTTGGGCGTGGTGATGTAGCGGGCAATATCCAGGTGGCCTTGCACGGTGCCGGATTCGGCGCGGTACGAGCTGGTGGACATGATGGCCAGGGGCTTGTTGAAGATGCGCGAGAGGATGTCGCCGGGCCGCATGCCACCGCGTGCCAGGCACAGGATGGTGTCAAACTGCCAGCCGGACTGGTGCACTTTGATGGCCAGTTTTTCGGTGAGGTTGTGGTATTCGTCGTAGCTGACGTAAAGGTGTTTGCCGTCTTCGGTGAGCATGTTGGTAGTCTCGGGTTGGTGGAAGGGGTGACTAGGGTTCTGGGGGGTGGGTAACGCGAAAAGCGCAAAAATGAAAACCAAAAAACGCTAAAAATACTACTTCATAATTTTTGATATTTTTGTATTTTATTTTTTGGTGTTTTTGGCGTTTTTGGCGTAATTTTTGCGCTTTTTGCGTTATCTAAAAAATGACAAAACCTAAGCCAAAAACGGGTGTTTCATCATGATCGTGTGCTCGCGGTCGGGGCTGGTGGACACGATGTGGATCGGCACGCCGGTGGCGTTGGCGATGCGCTGCAAGTACAGGCGGGCGTTGATGGGCAGCTTATCGTAGTCGGTCACGCCTACGGTGCTGTCTGTCCAGCCTTCCATGACTTCGTAGATGGGTTTGCAGCGCTCGATCTCTTCTGCGCCCAGGGGCAGTATGTCGGTGATGTGGCCGTCCAGCTCGTAGCCGACACAGATGCTCAGCTCTTTGATGCCGTCCAGCACATCCAGCTTGGTGATGCACAGGCCCGACAGGCCATTGACCTGCGCGCTGCGCTTGAGCAAGGCAGCGTCAAACCAGCCGCAGCGGCGGCTACGGCCGGTGGTGACACCTTTTTCCTGGCCGATGGTGCTCATGTGGTAGCCGGGGGTGCCGGGCTTTTCCCAGTCCAGCTCGGTGGGGAAGGGGCCGCCGCCGACGCGGGTGCAGTAGGCCTTGGTAATGCCCAAGATGTAGTGCAGCATGCCCGGGCCCACGCCCGCGCCTGCGGCGGCGTTGCCCGCCACGCAGTTGCTGCTGGTCACATAGGGGTAGGTGCCGTGGTCTACGTCCAGCAGCGTGCCCTGCGCGCCTTCAAACAGCAGGTTGGAGCCAAGCCGGTGGGCATCGTTGAGTTCGCGCGAGACATCGGCAATCATCGGTTTGATGAGGGCTGCATGGCGCATGGCTTCTTCGTACACCGCTGCGTATTCAATAGCGGGCGCATGCAGGAAGGTGGTGAGCATGTGGTTGTGCAGGTCCAGCAACTCGCGCAGCTTGGCGGCAAAACGCTCGGGGTATTTCAGGTCCTGCACGCGCAGGGCGCGGCGGGCGATTTTGTCTTCATAGGCGGGGCCAATGCCGCGCCCGGTGGTACCAATTTTGGCCGTGCCGCCCTTTTCGCGGAAGGCCTCGCGGGCGATGTCCAGCGCGGCGTGGAAGGGCAGTATCAGCGGGCAGGCCTCGCTGATGCGCAGGCGGCTGCGCACCTCCACACCGGCTTTTTCCAGGCCTTCGATTTCTTCAAACAGCTTGGCGGCGGACAGCACCACACCGTTGCCTATGTAGCACTTCACTCCGGGGCGCATGATGCCGCTGGGAATAAGGTGCAGCGCGGTTTTGACACCGTTGATCACCAGCGTGTGGCCTGCATTGTGGCCGCCCTGAAAGCGCACCACGCCCTGGGCCGACTCGGTGAGCCAGTCGACCAGCTTGCCTTTGCCTTCGTCGCCCCACTGGGTGCCCACCACCACTACGTTGCGCCCTACTACGTTGCGCTCTACCAATACATCTCGAGTTTTTGCGTTCATCTGATCATTCGCTTCAAAATTTAAAGGGCTTGCTTAAATGGTTTTAACCACCCATACACCGGCGACTTCTACCAAGGCGCGGTCACAGGTAAATTCTTGTACTTCTTGCTCATGGCCGGGCAGCACGCACACCACCGTCTCGCCGCGTGCGCGCAGGCCTTGCACTGCGGCGCGCAGGGTTGCGCCCTCGCCCCACGGTGCGCGGATAGCGGCCTTGAGCGCACGGGTCGGCACCACGCCTACCAATTCTTTCACGTCCAGGCTAAAGCCCACCGCCGGGCGGTTGCGGCCAAATACCGAGCCGACCTCGTCGTAGCGGCCACCGCGCACCAGCGCGTCGGTAGCGCCGGGGGTGTAGACCGCAAAGCGCACGCCGGTGTAGTAGGCGTAGCCGCGCGAGTCAGCCAGGTCAAAACTGACCTTCACCTGTGGCTGGGCTGTATGGACACGGGCCGCCAAATGCTTCAAATTTAATAGCTGCTTACGCATGCTTTCATTCGCCTGGAATGCTTTTTCTGCCTCTATCAGCACCTGGTCATCACCATACAGCTGCACCAAGGTGGCCAGGCCGTCGCGGCTGGCTGCCGGGAAGCTGGCGGTCAGCTCGGCCAGGCGCGCCGCATCTTTGGCGGCCAAAGCGGCGTGCACGGCATCCAGTTGTGCGGCACTGGCGGTTACGCCAGAGAGCAGGCTGCGCACCAGGCGCGCGTCGGCCAAATCGACGGTAATGTCTTTCACCCCTGCGCCTTGCAGGCAATCGATAGCGAGCAGTAGCACCTCTAAATCGGCCTCGCCGCCTGCATGGCCATACATTTCAGCGCCAAACTGCAGCGGCTCGCGCGTGGCGTGCGGCTTGGCGGGCGCGGTGTGCAGCACCGGGCCGCAGTAGCACAGGCGGGCCACGCCGCTGCGGTTGAGCAAATGCGCGTCGATGCGCGCCACCTGGGGCGTGGTGTCGGCGCGCAGGCCCATGGTGCGACCCGAGAGCTGGTCGACCAGCTTGAAGGTTTGCAGATCCAGCGCCTCGCCGGTGCCGGTGAGCAGGGATTCGAGGTATTCCAGTTGCGGCGGCATCACCAGCTCGTAGCCGTAACTGCGGGCGGTGTCTAGCAACTGGCGGCGCAGTTCTTCTATGTGCCGGGCCTCAGAGGGCAAAACATCGGCAATATGGTCGGGCAGTACCCAGGCGGACATGGAGGGTGGGCGCTGGGGAAAGCGCTAGGGCGGTTAAAGAGGTGATTTTACCGGGCTTCAGCCGCTTTACCGGCAGCGCAGCTTGGCTTTTTTACCCCGAATTATTTAGGAAGGCGTACTTTTAGTGCTAACGGCACTCGCTGTAAGCCGCGCCACCATCATCGCCGCACCCACCGACAGCAGCAGCACGCCCGAGGCGCTGAGCAGCGTGGCGGTCGTCATGCCCCGGTCCATCAGCGTGCCAAACAGCAGCGGCGCGGTGGCCGAGCCCACGTCAAAGCCTGAATACACCGTGCCATACACGCGACCGGTTGCGCCCTTGGGCGTGGCCTTTTTCACCATCATGTCGCGGCTGGGGCCGCCAATGCCCGTGGCCAAACCTGTGGCCGCCAGCACCACCATGGAGCCCATGGCACCCAAAGCGCCCGTCGCCACCAGCGCCATGCTGGCCGCCGCTGCCGTCATACAGCAGGCCACCACCCGCTCTGACTGCTTGGCAAAGCGCGCCGCTACAAAGCCGCCTGTAAACGTCCCCAAGGCGCCGCAGAGCATGTAGCCCGTAAGGGTGGCGGTAGCGGCGTTAAAGCTCACATGGTGCACCACCTGCAACAGCGAGACCGAGTAGCCCTGCATCATGGACATGGTGATGGTGGAGCACATAAAAAACGCAAAGCACCACCAGATGACGGGCTGCCTTAAAAACCCTGCCCCGTCCGATGGCAAGGCCACGGCATCGGCGCGGCGTTTGGTCACCAATGTAGACAACTTTTCGCGGTTCAAAAACAATATGCCCAGCACCAGCGCATACAGCAACGCAGCAGCGATATAGGCCGTGCGCCAGTCAGCCAGCCACAGCATCAGCACAAAAAACGGCGGAGCCAGCGCCCAGCCCAGGCTGCCGGTGAGGCCATGCACGCTGAAGGCGTGGCCGATGCGCCCGCCAGACACCCGCTGGTTCAAAATCGTAAAGTCCACCGGATGGAACGAGGCATTGCCCAGCCCTGCCAGTGCCGCTACAGCCATCAGCCAGGGGTAACCGGTAGCCATGGAGGCCAACACACAGGCCGCGCACAGCAGCGCCACCGAGGCCAACAAAATCGGCCGCGCGCCCACCTTGTCCACCACAAAGCCCGCCAGCGCCTGCCCCACACACGAGACCACAAAAAACACCGTCATCAGCAGCCCCACCTGCGAGAACGAGAGCCCAAAATCGCGCATAAACAGCGGAAACAAGGGCGCAAGCAGCATGTGCGAGAAATGCGAGCTGGCATGCGCCATGCCCACCAGCGCCATCACCTTGGCGTCTTGGCGCAAAACTAATGGGGCGGTGGGGATCAATGCCGAAGCCAAGGTGGAAGTGTTCATCCCTTTGATACTAGCAAACCTGCGCTGCGGGATGCCCCTGTACCACTTATTTCTCAGCCCAGACTGGTTGTCTATTTCCCTTATTTCCAACGCTGCGATACCGCTCACATGTGAACGGATGCAATAAGTGCTACTAAACGCCAGTTGCAAAAATAGATTTATTGGGAAATTTTCCCAATAAATCTATCGTTCCACCTAGGGAATCGTTTTGCGGGTGATTTACGCCAGCAGCACGCTCGATGAACCAATACTCACAAATCGACGATGAAAGCCTCACTAGATTGATGACACTGCGGCGTCGCGGGTTGTTTTTGTGGCCGCCAAAAAACAGCCTCGACCCGTTAGTTCTTTAGCAACATCTTTCATACCAGGAGAAAGTACCGATGAGATTTAAAGCACAACTTGCACCGCTGGCCTTTGGCTGCGCGATGCTCATAGCCGCCTGCGGTGGCGGAGGCGGGGCGGGTGGGGATCCCACAGCGCCATCCCCTGCAACTTTGCAAGTGCAAAGTAAAAGCACCAATTCAGCAGAAACAGTCAGCGTTGCAGACACCAGCTCGGGGGTGACTACGACTTACCAGGTCTCCAAATACCTCTTCTCCGCCACGTTCACCGATGGCAAGTACAAAGGCACGGTACTGACGGGCGACCTCCTGCTGGCAGCCAAAGAAACGGGCTCCAACCAACTCAAAGGCACCTTGCTTCTCAAAATGCCCGGCGATGTGACGGCCGAGTCCGTACTGGTGAAAGAGTGCCGCGATGCAACGCAAGCTGCCTATGACGAAGCCCGCCTGGCCCTGAAAGCAGCCACTGACAAACTCAAACTCACGCTAAAGCTTGCTACCACCAAAGCCCAAGAGACGGCAGCCCACCAGGCTTTTGAAGCAGCCTACCAGGCTATCTCCAAAGCCGCCCGCGACAAAGCCAGCGCTGCGTGCTCCAAGCTGATGCTACAGACCGGTGGCACCATGTCCATGGACAACGAGGAGTTTGAACGAGACGACCATACCGATGGGCCAGCAAGCCAGGACGATCATGGCCGCGCCATACCGGTGACCGGCACATTGGCGCCAGACGGCACCTTGTCCGTGACCATCCGCGTACCCGGATTGGGCAAACTGTCTGGCACAGGCCGCGCCGATACCGGCGGCAACTATGCAGGCGCGTTTACTGGCCCTGATGCAACTGGAAAAGGCACTTGGACTGCAGCCGTAGCAACAGGCACAGTAACACCTGCGCCTACACCTCCGCCTCCGCCTCCACCACCACCTCCACCTCCACCTCCACCACCACCACCACCACCACCGCCACCGCCACCGCCACCGCCACCGCCACCACCGCCACCACCGCCACCGCCACCACCGCCACCACCACCGCCACCACCACCACCGCCACCACCGCCACCGCCACCACCGCCGCCGCCACCACCCGTTGGCCCTAATGTAGCCAACGGCACGGCCTTATTCAACGCCAAATGCTCGATGTGCCACACGGTATCGGAAGCTAAAGGGTTGGGTGGGGGGGCAGCCTCGCGCATCCAGCGCGGGATCACCAACAACAGCGGCGGTATGGGTAATGCAGCACGCGGCTTGACCATACTGACACCTGCAGAGTTGACCGACATCGCCGCCTACGTAGCACAATAGAGCGCTCGTCGCCAGAAGCACGAAACAGCCGCATTTGCGGCTGTTTTTATGGTCAAATGTGCTCATTGTCCCTGTCCTGTGGACGTGAGCAGCTACACTAAATATAGCGCTTGAAACTTTTAAAACCCTTGGATAAGCCAGTATCATCAGGCCCATGGGAGACACTACCACCGCCAATCCAAGCGCTATCGCGCAACCAAGCCACCCGGCCATCCACGCCCAGGTCAGCGCCTTCATCTCCCGCTGGCAAAACGTGCTGCTTACCGATGCCAGCGAGCTGTCCAGCTCCCAAACCTTCATTCTCGACCTGTGCACGCTGCTGCAAGTGCCCACGCCCTTGCCCAGCGCCGAGCAAGACTACCTATTCGAGCGGCCCGTCACCTTCCAGCACGGCGACGGCAGCACAAGCAGCGGCCGCATTGACTGCTACAAACGCAACGCCTTCGTGTGGGAGTCTAAAAAACTGCGCAACACCCCCCGTAGCTGGCAAGCGCTTTGACATTGCACTGCTGGCCGCCCGCGCCCAGGCCGAGAACTACGCCCGCGCCCTGCCCGCCGCCGAGGTGCAGCAGGGCCGCCCGCCGTTTCTGGTGGTAGCCGACATTGGCCACGTACTGGAAATCTACGCCGACTTCACCCAAAGCGGTGCCACCTACACCCCCTTTCCCGACCCGCGCCACCACCGCATCACGCTAGCCGACCTGCATGATGCGGCCATCCGCGAGCGTTTAGCGCAAATATGGCTAGACCCTCTGGCGCTAGACCCCAGCCGCGCCAGCGCCCGCGTCACGCGCGAGGTGTCGGAGCAACTGGCCAGTCTGGCCAAGTCGCTAGAGCAATCGGGCCACCGGGCTGACCATGTGGCCGCGTTTTTAACCCGCTGCCTGTTCAGCATGTTTGCCGAAGACGTAGCGCTGCTGCCCAAAGGCAGCTTTGTGGGGCTGCTGACCACCCACGGCGCACAGCCCGCCACCCAGCAACGCATGCTGCAAGCCCTGTGGGCCGACATGGACAGCGGCGGCTTTAGCGCCGCGCTGGCCACCCAGGTGCTCAAGTTCAACGGCAAACTGTTCAAAGAGCCCACGGCGGACGGTTATTCTCTGCTACTGAATGCAGAGCAAATCAAACGCCTTACCAAAGCCGCCCACAGCAACTGGCGGGAGGTAGAGCCCGCCATCTTTGGCACCCTGCTAGAGCGCGCCTTGCATGTAGACGAGCGCCACGCCCTGGGCGCGCACTACACCCCCCGCGCCTACGTAGAGCGCCTGGTGCTGCCCACCGTGGTAGAGCCCCTGCGCCAGCAGTGGCAGCTAGCCCAGGCCGCCGCGCTGGTGCTGGCCAGCGAGGCCGCCGAGCTAACCGGCAAAGCAGCAGATGCCAAAATGGCCGAGGCACGCGAGCAAATCAAACAGTTTTTGCACCAGCTGTGCACCCTGCGCGTGCTAGACCCGGCCTGCGGCAGCGGCAACTTTTTGTACGTGACGCTAGAGCACCTTAAGCGCCTGGAGGGCGAGGTCATCAACCAGCTAGAAGCGCTGGGCGAAAAGCAATCTACGCTGGGCCTGGAGGGCGAAACCGTCAGCCCCCGCCAGCTGCTGGGCATCGAGCTGAACGAACGCGCCGCCGCTCTGGCCGAGCTGGTGCTGTGGATAGGCTACCTGCAATGGCACATCCGCACCCGTGGCAACAAAGCCGTGGCCGAGCCGGTGGTGCACGACTTTGGCAATATTGAATGCCGCGATGCAGTGCTGGCCTGGGATGACACCGACCTGGCCCGCGATGCCGACGGCAACCTGCTCACGCGCTGGGACGGCAAAACGTTTAAGACGCATCCCGCTACTGGCGAGCAGGTGCCCGATGAAACTGCTGTAGTGCCGCAGTGGGCTTACATCCGCCCGCAGCAGGCCGCGTGGCCGCACGCTGACTTTATTGTGGGCAACCCGCCTTTCATTGGGGCCAGCACTATGCGGGCGGCGTTGGGCGATGGCTATGTGCAGGCACTGCGCAGTGTGTGGCCCGAGGTGCCTGAGAGCGCGGACTTTGTGATGCACTGGTGGAGCCGTTGTGCGGCTTTGGTTTCTTACGGCTCTACTGCGCGGTTTGGGTTGATTACGACCAACAGTTTGCGGCAGACGTTTAATCGTCGCGTTGTTCAAGCAGCCTTGGATGGGAAAGCGGTGTTTTCTGCGTCGCGGGTTACTGGTTCTGGGCGCGTGGGTTCTTTGGATGGTCTCTCGGCGGAGGGTCGCGCACCAGGCGCAGCCAGCGGCGGGGCGGGATTTGCCGGGCCCCTCATACTGGAGTACCAGAAATCGGTGCCCGGCAAATCCCGCCCCACCGCTGTTCCAGTTGCACTGGCGTTCGCTATCGCAGACCATCCCTGGGTAGACAACGCCAACGGCGCTGCCGTGCGCATTGCAATGACCGTCGGTGTGCCTGCGTCGCATAAAGCCGCTGCGCCAGCCAAGCGCGGTAAGGCTAAGCCGACCGTTCAGGCTGAGCCTGTAGAAGCCATCGCGGGACACCTATTCACCGTGACCAGTGAAACAACAGCGGAATACGGCGAAGTCACTGTTACCGTCACTGAAAAACTTAGACAAATCCACGCAGACTTGACCGTAGGTGCAAACGTCACCTCAGCCGTAACGCTAGAGGCAAATGACCACCTTTGCTACGAAGGCGTAAAGCCGCACAGCATGGGTTTTGTCGTCACTCCCGAAGAAGCCGCCGTAATCGGCCTTGGAACTGTTCCGGGCTTAGAGAAACACATTCGCCATTACCGCAACGGACGCGATCTGACAGATGTGCCGCGCGGGGTAATGATCATTGACTTTTTTGGACTCACAGTAGACGAAGTACGAGCAAAGTTTCCAGCGGCCTACCAGTGGATACTGGAGCGCGTAAAACCTGAGCGTGACCAAAATAACCGTGCTAACCGCCGCGATAACTGGTGGCTTTTCGGCGAAACCAACCCGAAACTACGCAAACAACTTGTAGGTTTGAATAAGTCATCGCTACCGTAAAACCGCCAAACACCTGTTGTTCCAATTCTTGGATATGTCAGTTCTACCTGACAGCAAAGTTATCTCGGTTTGTCACAACGAATCTTGGCTTCTTGGGGTGCTGTCCAGCTCGGTCCACGAAGTTTGGAGTCTTGCTCAAGGCAGCACGCTTGAAGACCGTCCAACTTACGTTATCTCCCGCTGTTTCGAAACCTTCCCCTTCCCCGATGACGACACTGGCCTCACGCCCGCGCTGCGGGAGCGTATTGCCAGCCTGGCCGAGCAGATTGACGCGCACCGCAAGCGCCAGCAGGCGGCGCCCCGGGGCTGACGCTCACAGGCATGTACAACGTGCTGGAGGCGCTGCGTGCCGAGCGCGAGCTGACGGCGAAAGAAAAAACTATCCATACGCAAGGCCTGGTAGCCGTGCTGGCCAGCCTGCATGCCGAGCTGGACGCCGCCGTGCTAAGCGCCTATGGCTGGGACGACCTGGCCCCAGCACGCGCCAGCCACGCCCGGCGGTGGGCGCGCAGCCACGACACACTGCAGCGCAGCACCCACCCCCAAAAACCCAAACTGCCACGCTAGCGGGCCGGAAAATGCTACGCTATCAAATAGAGAGCTTTTTACGTCCATACGACAGGGACTACAGGCTAATTTAGCACTTGAAAATACCATTGAAGCGCCTTCCGAGGCATTTGCAGCCGCAGGCAATCCCACAGCCACTACCAGCACTGCGTCAGTCCCCCAGCCCTGGCCCGCCGACCTGCCCGCCCAGGTGCGCACCGTCTCCCAGGTGCTGTCCGCCGCCGCCAGCCCCCTCACCCTGCCCCAGCTAGAAGCCCACTTTAAAGGCCGTGGCGCATGGAAGAACAGCCTGCCGCGCATTTTGCAAACGCTGGAGGCACTGGGCAAGGCGCAGCGCGAGGCCGATGGTACGACTGAGGGGAATGATTACTCTAGCAACCAATAGTCAACTTCCTAGCTATAAAATACAGAGCTGCCTACATCCACCCGACAGGGACATCAGGCAGATTTAGCATTCCAAACTGCGTTGGAGCAGTCTGACACACGTGTTGAAAACCTATACGCTGGCGTGCGTAGCTCACAAAATAGTAGCTTCTTACGCGCTACTCTTTTTTATATTGGGCTACAGTCCGTACTTTACACCTATATTTTCTTACAATTAATTAACTTTAAAGTTAATATTATGTTTCTACGCCAACTCCATTCAAACCACCGAATCCATAACGGCCGCACTCTGTGTTGGGCTTTGTACGCCATCGCTTCTGAAAACGGGATTGCAATAGAGTTTTGCTCCAGAAAATGAGGCGAGGGTGCAGTCCAGCACCCGCTATGGAGCACTATTACTGCGCAGCGGGCCAGAACTATACAGCGAGTAACTGCCCTTCGAGTGCGGGCACAGTTTTATGGTATACAGGCGATGGGCGCAAACATTGGTTTTGCAGGGTACATGTGTAGCGATGCTGGCGCTTGCGGTCATCAAACATCGTAATGCAACGACTAAGCCCTCGACCAAAGACTTGGTGGCACTCAACGAAGCATATGAACTAGCCGCCAACACCGGACAGCTATACATCCTGTGATGCGCATATGTCACAGTCCATAGAGGTTCTGCTATGACGAAATTTCAAACCCTGTTGCTACTAGCCCTCGCCACGAGCCTCATTTCAACGACGCGTAACTACAGTCGCAACGCAGCTACAGGAATTCTGACGCCTCGGCTTAAACCAGGAGCAATGGCCATTTCAACCCCCAGTGATTGGGCTTTTTCATCGTCTTTCTACGTTGTAGAGTTTGCGGGCTTCAAGTGAGGCTTCGTAGCCGGTATTCTTGATGCAAATAGTCATTTCATAGTAGTTCCTTAATCTTCAGTTCCACCTTGCCTGCATGCGCCTTTGTACCATTAGCTCTGCTTGAACGCAGCCAAGACACCCCGCCGTATTTCGCCAGACGGGAGGAGTCAAATCCGGCCACCCCTAATCGGCCTTGATGCCCGCCGTGCGGATGACATTGCCCCACTTGGTGTATTCTGCCTGCGCATAGGCGCTCATCTTTTGCGGATCGAGGTAGTTGGCCTCCGCGCCCTGGCTGGCGGCGCGCTCTTTGAAGGCTGGCACGGCCATGATTTTTTGCACCTCGGCGGCGATGCGCTCTACGGCGGCCTTGGGGGCCTGCGCGTGGGTGTACAAACCAAACCAGGCATCGACCTCGTAGCCCTTCAGGCCCAGCTCTGCGCCGGTGGGCACATTGGGCAGCGAACTTAAACGGCGCGGGCCAGCCACCAGCAAGGGCAGAAACTTGCCGCTGATGATGTGCGGCATCAGGGAGGGCGCGGTAGTGACCGTCAGGTCAATCTGCCCGGCCAGCAAATCGACAATCGTCGGGCCGCTGCCACGGTAGGGGATATGCGTCATAAACGTGCCGGTGAGCTGCTTGAACAGCTCGGCAGCAATGTGCTGCACGCTGCCGTTGCCCGAGCTGCCGTAGTTGAGCTTGCCGGGGTGGGTCTTGGCGTATTTGATCAGGTCTTGCGCGGTTTTGATGTTCTCCAGCGAGCTGCGCACCACCAGCACCTGCGGGGCAGAATACACATTGCAAATGGCTTGCAGGTCTTTGAGCGGGTCATACGGCAGCTTGACCAAATGCGGGCTCATGCAGTGAAAGCCGCTGTAGGCCATCAGCAAGGTATGGCCGTCGGGCTTGGCCCCCAGCACCGCCTGCGCGCCCACTGCGCCGTTGCCGCCGCCTTTGTTGTCAATCACGATGGGATAACCCAGCGCCTTGCCCAGCGGCTCGACCAAGGCACGGGCCGAGATATCGGCCGTGCCACCGGGTGGCGCGGGCACGACGATGGTGAGCTGGCGCTCGGGAAAGGTCTGGGCCCGCACCCACGGGGTGGCGACAATGGCACCGGCTGCGGCCAGTGCGCTGCGGCGGGTGAGGGAGAAACGGGTGAGTGTCATGGAAACATCCTTGGTAAAAATACTATCAAATATATAGCTGCATATGACCTTGTGACAGGGACTATGGGCATATTTTGCACATAAATAGTGGCTTTAAGGTGACGGGGGCTTGATTTCTTTCACTTCTACATCCGTCACATCGTCCGTAGCCACGCGCTTGGATTTGGCGGGGTTGTCCTGCGACTGCGGGTCTTGCCGTTTACGCAAAAACCCGTCAAACCCACTGCGTGGGCTCATGCGCACCGTAAAAGGGTTGATCGGTTGGCCCGTAATCTTGCACCACACGGCGCGCACGCCCCACAGCAGCATCAGCACGGCGGCGAGCAGCGCCAGGCTGGCCGCAAATACCAAGCCAGCTGCGACCAATACCAGGCGAATCAGGAGATTGAAAACAGTGTGCATGGGCTGATGCTAGCGCAAGTTGGCTGGGTTGCGACACTTGAATTCACGCCCAAACACAGCGGCCACGACATCCGAGATGCAGCTTAAACCCTATCCCCACATTAAGCTGTAGCGAAAAGGCGCTGGACTCACGCGATCGCCAGCGCTTGCGGCAGTTCCAGCCGCCATCCTGTGCGTTTGGCCAATTGTTCCAGGTCGTCGGGGGTGTCGAGGTCAACGATAAATCGACTATTGCTGGTCTGGTGCACATGCACCATGGCGGGTTGGTTTTCAATCAGATGCCGACAGGCCAGTTTGATGTCGCTGGCTAGAATTTGCGCCACCGCTACCTCGTCCAGAACGATGGGGTTACCGCGCTGGCCTGCGGGTGCATCCGCTCCTAGCGTAGCCACTTTGGACACCACGGGTACGACGATGTGCTGGCCTGCTGGCCTGCGCTTGAACGCTCCCATCAACTCGGTGAAATCGGCTGCGGCTATCAGCGGCTGATCGGCCAACACCACAAACACGGCATCAAACACACCGCTCAGGGCCTGTAGCCCCACGCGCACAGAACCTTGCTGACCCTCCCGGTAGTCCGCGTTGTGCGCCAGCGAGACGGGAAAGCTTTGCACCTGCGCTTCGATCGCTTCGCGTGCGTGGCCAGTGACCACCACCACTTCGTCCACACCAGCGCCACTGAGCGCGATGAGCTGGCGGTTGATCAGTGGCACACCCTGCAGTGTGATCAGCGGCTTGGCCACGCCGCCCATGCGTTTGCCCTCACCGGCGGCCAGCAAAATGGCTCCTACGCGCAGCCGGGCATACAGTCCACCGCCTTGTTTGAGTAAGCATCCCATAGATTGGTCCTTGTCATTTCAAAAGTTCATGCAGCCGCGACAGGCTGGCCAGATTGTGCGCCGGCAGGAAGCGGTTGACATGCTGCCGCGCTATATCCATAGCTGCGGACGCAGGTATTTGCGCGGTGGGGTGCAGCCAGCATACCCGCGCGCCGCGTGCGCGCACCTCGCCCAGCACCTGCGCCAGCAGGACTGGCTCGTCGGTATCGTAGCCGTCGCTGAACACCATGAACACATCACCGTGCCCCAGCGGCTGGGCGCAGCCCCGCCCCATGTGCTGGTGCAGCGCGGTCTGCAGGCAACTGCCAATGCGGGTGCCGCCACCAAAACCAAAGGTGACGGCATTGATCTTTTCCTGCACCCGGCGGTTGGACTGCTTCATTAGCGGCGTGACCTCTGCCAGCCGGGTATGGAACACAAATGCCCGAGCATCCATCACCTCCACAAAGGCACGCGCCAACCGCAGGTAAAACTGCGCATGCACTTCCATCGACCGGCTGACATCGACCAACAAGGCCACGCGCGGCTGGCGGCGCTGTCTGCGCACATGGTGCAGCTTGACCAGCTCGCCGCCGGTGGATAGCGCTGCCCGCAAGGAGCGGCGCAGGTGGATGGTGCCGCTGCTCTGGTGCGGCTGCCAGCGGCGCAGCAGCTGGGTGCGCAGGCGGCGGCGAAAGTCTTCTACCAGGGCGTCGAAACGGTCAATGTCCTGGGGCAGCCAGTCTTTGAAGTCGCGGTCTACCAGTGCCTCGGTGCGGCTGGCACCGCCTTGCGCCTGGGGTGGCGCGCTGCTGTCCTCGCCTTCGCCTTGCGCCTCTCGCTGCGCGCCTCTTGGCGCTGCGTTTTTGCCTGGTTGGCTGTCGCCCTGCTCACTGTGCATCTGCTCCAACAGTTCGGGCAGGGTACGGGCGCGACGCGTTACGCCGCTGCTGCGCGTTGAGCCTTTGACACTGTGTGGAAACCAAAAAGCGCGGTGCAGTTCAGCATATTTAAGCCACTGCGCGTGGCTACCCGAGGCAATGCTGCGCCACAGCGCCTCGATACGCGGCCATTGCGCCAGTGGCAGAGCGGCAGCGGCTCGGGTCATCAGCTCGACTTCGGCATAGCCCAGTGCAAAGCCGTGGTCGCGCAGGTAAGCAGCAAACTCCGCCAGGCGCTCGCGCGGGTCGGTAGCGCGCTGAGCTTGCGTCAATCGCTGTGGATCAACCGCTACGTCAGTCACTTCATGCCACCCGCCACACCCACGTCTTGCCCGATACGCGGGCCATCAACCAGTTTGCCGACACGCTCAGCGCTCATTTGCCAACGGTCGTTACGGGTTTTTAACAGTGCTGCCAGGGTAGGCACCAACAGCGCCGGATCGACGGGCAACTCCACATGCCCCAGATGAAACAGCACACGCACCCAGTCCAGGGTTTCGGCCACGCCGGGTATCTTGTCCAGGTCTTCCTTGCGCAGGCGCTGCACAAATGCCACGGCTTCTTCTACCAGCCGGCGGCGGCCTCGGGCACCAATCTGTGGGCGATTTGCGTCTCGCGCGCCAAGGTCGGAAAGTCCAGGTAATGGAACAGGCAGCGCCTGCGCAGCGCATCGGACAAGTCGCGCGTGCCATTTCTGGTCAGCACCACCAGCGGCTTACTGCGCGCCTGCAAGGTGCCTATCTCGGGCACGGTCACTTGGTACTCGGACAGCATCTCCAGCAAAAATGCCTCAAAGGCTTCATCAGCGCGGTCTATCTCGTCAATCAGCAGCACGCATGGTTGCACTGAGCGGATGGCCTGCAGCAGCGGGCGCTCCAGTAAGAATGCTTCAGAAAACAGGCTTTCGCGCAGCTTGGCACTGCTGGGCTGCCCCGTGATGGGTTCAATTTTGCTGTCCAGCTCGGCTAATCGGATCTCCAGCAACTGGCGGCTGTAGTTCCACTCGTACACCGCTTGGCTCAGATCCAAGCCCTCGTAGCACTGCAAGCGCAATAGCTTGCGGCCCAGCACCCTGGCGCAGGCACTGGCCACCGCTGTCTTGCCCACCCCAGCCGAGCCCTCCAGCAACAAAGGGCGCTCCAGCGTCAGACCCATCCATACCAGGCTGGCCATATCTTCATCAGCCACATAGTCTGCATTAAAAAGCTGTTCGCGCAGCACCTCAGGGCTAGGGATCGTGCTAGCTGCCATTTTTTGCGCCATCGACATTATTCGGACTACTCTGCCAAGCGTTAATTTTTTGTCTTAAACAGGCCACCGAAGAAGTTGCGCAGCATCGCCCAGATGAGGGCCAGCGCGTTGAGCTCTTTGGGGGCTGCAGGGATGTGCATGCCAGCTCTTTGGCTGGTACCTGGCGCAGACTCTGCGCTCGCCGCTTCACCAAGCTGCTGCCCTGCCGCATCTACAGATGCTGGAGTGGCTGCGCTACCCTGCAATGCCTGCGCCTTTTGCGAAAACGTCTCGGCTAACTGCGCCAAAATCACATCCGATACTGATGCCATCATGCGCCCACCAAACTGGGCAAACTTGCCGTTGACAATCACATCGGCCTTACCTACCAATGTGCAACTGCCTGCATCCGTCGCCACCAGCGACGCGTTGAGTTTCATAGATGCCGACGAGCCGCCTTTGTCGGCACCTTTGCCCAGCAAAGTCAAGGTACGCGCCGCAGCATCAACCGCCAGTACTTCAATGTCGCCAGCAAAAGCCGCCACTGCCGGGCCAACCTTGACCCGTACGCTGCCTTTGTAGTGCGTATCGTCTACCTGCGAGGTAATTTGCGCCCCTGGCATACAGGTGGCAAGCTCGTTGATGTTTGACAAAACGGCCCAGGCCGAATCCAGTCTGGCTGCAACGGGATACTGTTTATCAATATTGACTTCCATTCTGACTTTCTTTTTGACTTTCGTGATTGCCAAAGATAGCTTACTGCGCCAGGCCGCTGGCCTTGAGCTGCTTCCAGACACGGAAAGCTGAGTATGGCATGTCGAAATGCGTCACACCCAGGTGCGCAAAGGCATCCACCATGGCGTTGGAAAACGTTGGGATACTGGCGACATGGGGACTCGGCCACGCCCTTGGCACCAATCGGATGGTGCGGCGACGGCGTCACGGTAAAGTCGGTTTCCCAATGCGGTGTTTCTACCGCCGTAGGCAAGAAATAATCCATCAGCGAATTACCCTGGATATTGCCTTGTTTGTCAAACGACAGCAGTTGTCCCATGGCCACTGCAAAACCTTCGGTCAAACCACCTGGATTTGCCCTTCGATGATCATCGGGTTGATGCGCACGCCGCAATCGTCCAGTGCATAAAATCGGCGAATCTTGGTCTCGCCGGTGCCTTTGTCAATGTCCACCACGCACACATAGGCACCAAACGGGAAAGTGAAGTTCGGTGGGTCGTAATAATGCACCGCTTCCAGACCCGGCTCCAAACCCGCTGGCGGTTGGTTGTAAGCAGCCCAGGCAATATCTTTCATAGTTTTGAATTTTTCGTCATTGCCACGCAGCTTGAAGCGGTCGATCTCCCACTCCAAATCTGCCTCGCTCACCTCCAGCAAATGGGCCGCAATCTTCTTGGCTTTGGCGTGGATTTTCCGCGCTGCCATTGCGATGGCTGCACCCGCTACCGGTGTGGAGCGTGAACCGTAAGTACCCAATCCATAGGGCGCGGTGCTGGTGTCGCCCTCTTCTACCTGAATCACCTCCGATGGCAAACCCAGCTCCGTGGCGATGATCTGCGCATAGGTGGTTTGGTGGCCCTGACCTTGCGATATGGTGCCCATGCGCGCAATGGCGCTGCCCGTAGGGTGTACGCGTATCTCGCAACTGTCGAACATGCCCACGCCCAAAATGTCGCACATCTTGCTGGGGCCCGCGCCCACTACTTCTGTAAAGGTCACAATACCGATGCCCATCAAAGTGGGGCAGTTCGGGTCAGCCCGCTTGGCGGCCTGCTCCGCACGCAAACCTTTGTAGTCTACGGCCGCCAACACTTTATCCAGTGCAGGCTGGTAATTGCCTGAGTCGTAGTCAAAACCAGTGGCTGATCGGTAGGGGAACTGTGCCTCTTGAATAAAGTTGCGCGAACGGATCACCGCCTTGTCGATACCCAGCTTTTGCGCCAGCACGTCGATCATGCGTTCAATCAGATACACCGCCTCGGTCACGCGGAACGAGCAGCGATAGCCACGCCACCCGGTGCCTTGTTGGTATAGACACCGTCCACCTTGCAGTATGCCGCCTTGATGTCATAGCTGCCGGTACAGATATGGAACATACCTGCCGGAAACTTGGTGGGGTCGGCGCAAGCGTCAAACGCGCCGTGGTCGGCAATCACATTGGTGCGCAGTGCGAGAATTTTGCCGTCCTTGGTGGCCGCTAACTCGCCGGTCATGTGGTAGTCGCGGGCAAAGCCGGTGGACGACAGGTTTTCAATCCGGTCTTCCACCCACTTCACCGGGCGGCCCAGCACGATGCTGGCGACGATGGCGCAGACATATCCGGGATAGATCGGCACCTTGTTACCAAAGCCACCACCGATGTCGGGCGAGATGATGCGCACTTTGGATTCGGGAATGCCCGACAGCATAGACACTACGGTGCGCACGATGTGCGGTGCCTGGCTGGTAAGCCAGGTGGTCAACTCACCGCGCACCGGGTCAAAAGACGCTACCGCACCGCAAGTCTCCAGTGGGCATGGATGCACACGCGGGTAGAACATGTCTTGTGTCACGGTGACCGGGGCACTGGCAAAGGCGGCATCAGTAGCCACTTTGTCGCCTGCATCCCAGGTGAAAATGTGGTTGGGGTGGTAGCGTTTGCCGTGGGCACCTTCGGTCTTGCCCGCCAGGTCCTCACGCAAAACGGGTGCCCCTGGCTTGAGGGCATCGAACGGGTTCACGACGGCCTCCAGCTCTTCGTATTCCACCTCCACGGCTTCCACACCATCGGCTGCCGAGTAGCGGTCTTCGGCGATCACCACAGCAACCTCCTGCATCTGAAAGTGCACTTTCTCGTCGGCCAATACCGCTTGCACATCCCCTGCCAGCGTCGGCATCCAGTGCAGTTTGAGCGGCTTGAGGTCCTCTGCGGTCAACACCGCAATCACGCCGGGCACCTTGAGCGCCTCCTCCTTGTTGATGCGTTTGATGCGGGCGTGGGCGACACTGGCGCGCACGATGTCCATATGCACCATATTGGGCAACTTGATGTCGTCCACGTAGTTGCCCTTGCCCTGCAAGAAGCGGGCATCTTCTTTGCGCAGGCGGGACTCGCCCATGCCCATCAGGGCTTTTTCGCGTTCACTCATTGGTGCATTCATGGGTGTCTCCCTTAAGCCGCGACCGCGACTGGTTTTTGTTGCAGGGCTTTGGCGGCATACTGCACGGCCTTGACGATGTTTTGGTAACCGGTGCAGCGGCACAAGTTGCCCGACATGCCCACACGAATTTCCTGCTCAGTCGGGTTGGGGTTGTCTTGCAAAAAGCGGTAGGCCCGCATCAGCATACCAGGGGTGCAAAAGCCGCACTGCAAACCATGCTCCTTATAAAAACCTTCCTGCAAAGCGTGCAGCACACCCGCACTGGCCAGGCTTTCCACCGTTTTAACTTCACTGCCCTCGCACTGCACCGCCAAGTGGGTACAGGACTTGATGGATTGCCCATCTACGTCCACCGTGCAGGCACCGCAATGGCTGGTCTCGCAACCAATATGCACGCCGGTCAGGCTCATTTTTTCGCGCAAAAAATGCACGAGCAATGTGCGCGGTTCTACCGCTTCTTCAATCTTGCGGCCGTTGAGTGTCATAGACACCATGTGTTTGCTCATCTTATATCTCCTCGGACTAGGTTCAACGGGCCAAATTTATGCGCAGCGCGCCGCTGCGGCGCGGATCGCACGCTGCGTCATCTCGCCCGCCATGGCGGTCTTGTATTCAATGTCGCCGCGCAGATCTTCAGCGGGCGCGCTCTGTGCGCGCACCTGTTTGCCGGCCTCGGCCAGTGTCGCGTCGCTCAGGGGCTTGCCGATCAAGGCTGCCTCGGCACTGCGGGCGCGCAGCGCAGTGGGGGCTACGTTAGTCAGACCGATGGCGGCGTGGGTCACTACCCCGGCATTCATGCGCAGCAGCACGGCCGCGCCAGCCGTGGCCCAGTCGCCCGTCTTGCGCTTGAGCTTTTGGTAGGCGTAGCCAGTGCCACTAGCGGGCGGCGTAATGAGAATGGCAGTAAGGATTTCGTTATCAGCCAATACCGTCATGTAAGTGCCCTTGAAGAAGTCCACCGCTTTCACTTCGCGTTCGGTGCCAGTGCCTTGCAGTACAAAGCGGGCATCCAGTGCCATCATGATGGCCGGGTGATCATTGCCGGGGTCGCCATGGGCAATGTCGCCGCCGATGGTGCCCCGATTACGCACCTGCGGATCGGCAATCAGTTTGGCCGCTTCAACCAGCAGGGGGATGCGTTGCGCAAGCAGCGCGGAGGAAATCAACTCACTCTCGGTTGTCATGGCGCCAATACGGATGGCACCCGCCTGTTCGCTGATTCCGCGCAACTCGGGGATACGGTTGATGTCAATCAGAGCGCCGGGCTGAGCGAAGCGCAGCTTCATCATGGGCAGCAGGCTGTGACCGCCCGCGAGCAGCTTGGCATCGTCGCCCAAGGTGGTTAGTAGTTTAAGCGCCTCGCCCACAGAACGGGGCGCATGGTAGGCAAATGACGGTGGGATCACGGTTGTCTCCTGATGGTTTTTTAAGCTTGCGCCAAACAACTTTAACGAGCCATCGCCCGATCTGAAGAACTAAACAATCAATGGTTGCCTGAACCGCACGAACGGCATGCTGCTTGCACGAACATCACGTCCTCGACAAAACCATATCTCCCAGACCAAGCAGCTCCAATAAGTGTGGCGCACTGCCACGTGAAACCGGAATTACCATCGGCGTAGGGCCTATCATGCGTAGGGTCATTCGGCCGTCATCCCGCACGATTTCGTCTACATGCGCAAGGTTGACGATGTAGCTGCGGTGCACGCGCAAAAACTGCTGTGGATCCAGGCGGCTTTCAATGTCGCCAATGGCCAGGTTGCAAAACTGACTACCCTGCGCGGTGTGTACCCAGGTGTAATGCCCCTCCGAACGGATGACCGAGACACCGGGAACGTCCACCAGCAGCACCCGGTTTTGCTTGACCGTAGGAATCTTTTTGAGCTGGCGCCTGCCCTGGGCCTCATTGGCGGTCTGCGCGGGGCCGTTTTCTATTTGCTTGGCTACCTCGTCGGTAATATCGTAGAAGACCAGTGTGTAGCCCACCGTGGCACCCTGCTCGTCACCCATTTTGGAGACCTTGATCAGCAGCACCCGCTCGGGGATATTGATGATCATGGTCATCGGTGCCGCGTCGCTTACCGGGCACTCAGCCTGCCCCAACAAAAACGTCAGCTTGGCCTTGGCCGCCTCGGGATGAAAAGAGGTTACTATTTTGCCAAAGGGCAGCTTTTCCTGTACCGGCAGGGCCCGCCGGGCGAAATCGTTCATGCCCAGTACGCGTAACTCCCGGTCAATGTGAACCACCCCCACCTCAAATCGCTCCAGCAGATATAGCCAGGTAGAAGGAGCCGAGGCGGAGCCCGGTGTGGGGAATGGGCAGTTTTGCATCAAAATTTCCGCAGGCGGGCCTGATAATTTGTAATTGCAGCGCTCGTTCGTGCCGACAAACGGACATTCATGCACCTTGGGTGCTTTTCGTTCGTCGGCCATCAGGTCATCTGCGGTGACAGCTAAAGTCCAGTTTCTTAATGGCTGCTTCATGAATCCGATAGTCCGACCATGCCAACAACCCTTCACTAGTAATATCGCCGCCGTTGCAAGCCACCAGTTACGGTATTTACCCGAAGGGCAGAACATGCGGGGTGGAACGATTTGGTCTGCAACCGGTCAAAAAAAACAAGGCTAATTGTTCAATGTCCCATTCCGCCTCCCCTCCTGCGCCATGGCTTGCCCGCTGTTTGGGTACTGCCTCGCTTACGCCTGCCCTGCTGGTTATCCTCACGGGTGTAGCCCTGTGGTCATTGGGAAAAGGTTCGTCGGGTAGCAATTCGCAACTTACGGTAACTATTGTCAGCAGCTTGGCTGCGGTGGCCGCAGGCTGCGCCGCCTTGGCTTGGGTGCGACCACAGCGCGCCGGCTTGTCACCGCCGCATGTCATGTTGTCGCTGGGTTTTGGTGGCATGCTGGCGGGGCTATGGCTGGATGTCAGCCATGCTGGCTTGGCCCAGCTTACATCATTGTGCAACCAAAGCAACCTGCTCAGCTTCAACGATGGCCTGCGCTTGCATCTGGCCTATTTACCCTGGATGCACGCGGGCATGTTGGTAGGCGGCTTGTTGGCCATCCCCAGTCTGCGCATGCTGCGAACTCATTGCGGGCAATATCTGTGTTCGCTGTTCCTGCAAAATCTGATGTGCTCTGGCTGGATGCTGCTGGGCATGACATCCGGTGCCTTATGGCTGGGCCGCTGGCAACTGATAAGCGGTACCAGTACATTGCCCGGCATGTTGGGCGGCATGTTCGTTGGCATGACGTGGGGCATGGTGATTAGCGTCGCCCTGTACCGGTCTTCTTTTTCTGGCGCAATCGGCATACACTGCCCGTAAGTCCCGCCGTCACACCCTGACGCGGCATCAACTCTCTTTTCCCTGTGGAGAAACGTATGGCAGCAGCAGTTCGAGCATCCAACACCCCCTTCGCAGTGACAGTGGAGGCAGGCAAAGACTATTGGTGGTGTGCCTGTGGGCAAAGCAAGAGTCAGCCGTTTTGCGATGGTTCACACAAGGCTGAAGGGGTTTTTGCACCAGTCAAATACAGCGCTACGGCCAGCAGTACGGTATATTTTTGTGGCTGCAAAGCCAGTGGCAGCAAACCGATGTGCGATGGTACGCACAAGAAGCCGATCTGAACGATGTCCGGTGTGCGCTGCGCTTACTCGCGCTGGATACCGCTGCGCTTGACGACTTCGCCCCAGTGGTTCACCTCGCTGCGCAGGTAGGCGGCGGCCTCATCGGGGGCATTGCTGTGGCGCAGTTGCAGGCCGGTGGCTTGCAGTTTTTGCTGCACTTCTGCGGTGCCGGTGATGGCGTTGACGCTGGTGAAGGACGCATTGACCGTGGCTTTGGCCGTGCCTGCGGGGTACAGCACCATCAGCCAGGTGACGGCGTTGAAGTTTTCAAAGCCCTGTTCGCCCAGCGTGGGCACATTGGCCAAGATGCCGGGCAGGCGTTTGGCGCTGCCCACGGCCAGCGCGCGCAGGCGGCCCGACTCGATATGCGGGCGCACGGCAGAGGCCGTTTCCAGCGCCACCGACACGTTGCCCGAGATGACATCGGTCAAGCCCGCCACGCTGCCTTTGTAGGGGATGTGGGTAATGGTGATACCCGCTTTGCGTTTGATTTCTTCCATAGCCAGGTGGGACACCGTGCCGTTGCCTGACGATGCGTTGTTCAGTTTATCTGGGTTGGCCTTGGCGTAGCGCACCATGTCTTGCACGTTTTTAAACGGCAGCTCGGCATTGCACACCAGCACGAAAGGCAGGTCGCCGACCAGACCGACGGCTTCAAAATCTTTGAGTGAGTCGTAGGGCACGCTTTGGTAGATATGCGGGTTGGTGGCCACGGCAGACATATGGGCCAGCATCATCACGCTGCCATCTTTGGGCGATTTGGCCAGCTGGCCCAGCGCCAGGCTGCCACCTTGGCCGGGGCGGTTCTCTACGATGTAGTTGTCGCCCGTGGCCGTGCGCAGCTGGTCGGCCAGCAAGCGCGCCACGATGTCGGTGGCCTGGCCTGCGGGGAAGCCGACCAAGATTTTGACGACTTTGCCGCTGCTTTGCGCTAATGCGGTTTGGCCCAGAGTGGCGGCTGCGCCGCTGAGGAGGACGGTGCGGCGGGAAAAGCGTGCGTTGGTCATCACGGTGTCCTGATAAAAATTAAACGCATAGTTTCAGCGCAAAGGTTTAACGCAACAAAAGCGCACCTGCTATCGTAGCCGCAGAGCCGATGATGGCCGCTAGGGCTAACCACCATGCGGGCACCATGGGGCGCGGGTCTGGGTTGCGGTTTGCATTGGAAGATGCACTGGTAGAGATGCCAGCCGAGGCACTGACATTTGAAGCCGCAGCGCCAGCGGACGTTTTGGCGGGCGAGGCAGTGGCCGCAGCCACTGCATCCACCACCGCATCAGGCGCGAGCTGCTTGCGAAAGGCCTTGAAGAAATCATCGGTCATCTTCTTGGCCACGCTCTCGATCAAGCGCGATCCCACCTGGGCCAGCTTGCCACCCACATGCGCCTGCGCGTTGTAGGCCAAATCGGTGCCGTCGGGCGTTTCTGACAGCGTCACAGCCGACGAGCCCTTGCCAAAACCGACGGCACCGCCCTGCCCTTCAAACACCATCACGCAGGACACGGGCGCGTTCACTTCAGTCAAACGCAGCACGCCGTTAAAGCGGGCGCGCAGCGGGCCAATCGACGTGACCACCACCACCTTGAATTCATCTTGCGCCGTGCGCTCGACCGACTCGCAGCCGGGCAAGCACTTCTTTAAGATCTCAGGGTCGTTGAGTGCCGCCCACACCGTGGCGCGCGGCGCGGGAATGCTTTGGGTACCGATGATTTCCATGTCAATGTTTCTTCTTCATCGCCGCCGAGGTGTTGACGATAGAGTGCAGGCTACGCGCGTAGTCGATCGCGCCTTGCTCGTCCATGCGCGGGGCGTTGTGCATGTATTCCTTCAGGCCCAAGATGGCGGGGCGCGGGCGGCTCAGCAGCACGGTGATAAAGCGCTCCAGCTCGGCGCTGAGTTTGTCTGCTGGCACCACGTTGCTGATCAAGCCCAGGCTCAAGGCGCGCTCGGCGTTGATGAACTCTGCGCTGTAGGCCATCCACAAAATCGCGTTGCGGTTAATGCGGTCATAAATGGCCGACATCACCATGGTGGGCATGACGTTGTGCTCGATCTCGGGGATGTTGAAGGTGGTGGCGCTGCCAGCAAACGACACATCGGCCAGCGCGGCCAGTGCTGTGCCAAAGCCCATGACGCGGCCTTCCAGCGCCACGATCACAGGCACTTTGCAGTTGCGCACGGCCTGGTAGCTGCCAAAGATGGAGTCGTATTCATCGCGGCGGCTGTAGGCCTCGGGCGAGGGGGGGCTGGGCAAGTCGCGGATGCGGCCAGTGCAAAAGTCGGGGCCGATGCTGCGGATGACGACGCAGTCCGAGGTTTCATGCGCTTGGTTGAGCGCTAGGGTCAATGCGGCGGCCATGCTGTCGGACACGCCATTGTCTTCGGGGCGGTTGAAGCTGATGCGCAAAGCGCGGCCGTCTTGTTGAATGATGAGTTGGGGGTGCATAAGAGTCCTTGAAGAAGAAAGATCAATGAAAGAGCTGCATTTACATGTCGTTGCGCTGCATCGGCTTGCCGCTCGCCACGCGTATGAAATGCCGCCACAGCACAGTGTTAAACGCCACGGGCTGGTCGATATTGGGCAAGTGGCCGGCGCTCGGAATCTCGGCCAGTACCGCGCCGGGAATCAAGGCCTGCAGCTCGCGCATGACCTGAGGCAGTACACCGTCATTGCCGCCCACCACCAAGGTGGTGGGGGTGCTGATGCGGCTCACATCGGCCAGGTAATTGAGCCCCTGGATAGCGCGGGCGCAGCCGCTAAAGCCCTCGGCACTGGTGGCCGCAGCGGTGTCAAAAAATCGCTGTGCAACATCGGGATGGGCATCTAAAAAAGCCTTGCCAAACCAACGCTCGATAGTGGGCTGGGCCAGCGCGCAACAGCCCTCTTTGGCGGCGATGGCAATGCGCTCGTCCCAGGGCGCGGCCACGGCGGGTGGTGCGTCGGCGCGGGCATCGCAAATGCACAGACTCAGCAATCGATCGGCGTAATGAATGCCCAGGCCTAGTCCGCTCATGCCGCCCAGGGACAAGCCGATGTAGTGCGCGCGCTCAATGCGCAAAGCGTCCAGCACGGCGACGGTGTCGGCCACCAAATCCGCCATGGCGTAAGGCTGCTGGGGTGCCTGCGACGCGCCATGCCCGCGCGTGTCGGCACGCACGACGTACCAACCAGTTTCCGCCAATATACGGGCCTGCTCGTCCCACATCATGCTGGAGGACAGAATAGAGTGGGTTAAAAATACGGCCGGTGCTTGCCGGTCGCCCTGCACATAGACGGCCATGTCGCCGCCGGGGCCAGGAATGGTTTTTTGAACTACAGCACTCATTTTGAAATTTCCTGTGATTGAGCATTTGAGACGGCGCGTAGCGCGCTCCAGATGGCTTGCGGGGTCATGGGCAGGCAGTCAATCGACGCACCACGCTCAGCCAATGCATCGTTGATGGCGCTGGCAATCGCCGCCGGGCTGCCCAGGTAGCCCGCTTCCCCCGAGCCTTTTTGACCGAACTCGGTGAGCGGCGATGGCGTGCAGTGGTCTACGATGGTGATGGCGGGCACTTCCATGCTGCTGGGGATCAGGTAGTCCATAAAGGTGCCCGACAGCAACTGGCCCTCGTCCGAGTAGGCAAACTTCTCCATCAGCGCTGCGCCCAGGCCGTGCGAGATGCCTCCATAGGTCATGCCGTGCACCACGTCGGGGCTGATCATCACACCGCAATCGTGGCCGCACACATAGCGCTGGATGGCGACTTTGCAGGTGGCGGGGTCGATGCTGGCCAGCACCACATGCGCCTCGAACGAATGGCAGGGATACATTTGCACCCGGCCGTCGGCAGTCGGCATCTGGCCACCGGTGGGCACTTCCCAGACAAATTTTTCTTGCAGACCGGGCTCCATGCCAGCGGGTAGCTGGTGGTATTTGCGGTGGGCAATCTCTACCAGTGCGTCCCAGCTCAGGCTGCGTGCCGGCTCGTTCTTCACCAATACATCACCGCCTTCGTACACCAAGTCGCTCTCGGGTACTTGCAGGTTGTGCGCGGCGATGCGCAGCAGCTTGGTGCGCAAAATTTTTGCTGCACCCGCTGCCGCACCGCCCAGCATGATGGCCATACGGCTGCCTACCGGGCTGTTGGACGGCAGGGCGTTGAGCGAATCGGCATGCACCACGCGGATGCTGTCGGGCTGACGGTGCAGCACCTCGCCCAGCACGGTGGAGACCATGGTCTCATGTGCCTGGCCAGATGTTGAAGTAGCCATGAGGGCGATGAGCGCGCCCGACAGGTCAATACGCACCACGCAAGACTCCATCCACGTCGTGGTTTGGTTCTTGGGGTTGAACAAAGGCTCAAACGACGAATTGCCGCCCGAGGGCTCCAGGCACGTGGATATGCCAATGCCTGCCAGCTGACCGCTGGCGCGCAACGCATCGCGCTGCTGCACGATTTTGTTAAACGGAGCGGCGTTTAAAGCCTTGCCCAGCACGGTGCTGTAGTCACCGCTGTCGTAATGCGTGCCGCTGGGGATGAGGTAGGGGAACTCGTCTTTGCCAATCAAATTGCGCTGGCGCAGCTCAATGCGGTCTAGCTTTAAAAAGCGGGCGACTTTGTCCATACCCGTCTCTATCGCGTAGTTCGTGGGTGCCTGGCCAAAGCCGCGCACCGCCTCTTGCGGGGTTTTGTTGGTCATCACCGCGATGGCTTCGTACTCCACACTTTGGATGCGGTACGGCCCGACGATGGCGCCCACGGGCTTGCCCAGTTGCAGCGGCGAGCGGCCCGCGTAGGCACCGATGTCGTCTATCGCGCGCATGCGCATGCTGCGCACCATGCCCTGGCTGTTAAAGCCCAGCGTTACATCAAAAATGCGATCGGGCCCCTGCATATCGCCGCCGCGCATGTTCTCCAAACGGTCTTCTACCAGGCGCACCGGGCGACCGAGTTTGCGCGCCAAGTAGGCCACCAAAATGGTGTGCTTGAGGCCACGTTTTACGCCGTAGCTGCCGCCTACATCGACATCAAAATGCACGCGCACCGCGCTGCCGGGCAAGCGCAGTGCCTTGGCCAACTGGTCCGGGTATTTGGGCATCTGGATCGAGGCCCACACGTCCATGATTTCCGTTGCATCGTTCCAGGCGCAGGCCACGGCAAAGGTCTCTATCGGCACCGTGGAGTTGCGCGACCAGCGCACGCGGTAGCTCAATTGGTGCTCGCACTGGGCCAGCTGCGCGGCGGGCTGCTCGCCGTTGGCGGCGGGCCAGACGAAGGTGCGTTTAAAAATCGTGTTGCTGCCGTGCTCGGGGTGCACCAGGGGCGCATCAACCGCCATGGCCGCCTCGGGGTCTACGGCGTGCGGCAAGGCTTCGTAGTCCACCACAATTAATTCAGCCGCGTCTTCGGCCAGTGCGCGGCTGTCGGCCACTACGGCGGCGATCCATTCGCCTGCGTAGCGCGTCACACCCTTGGCCAGCGGGAAGCGGGTGACCTGCGGGGCATCGACACCGGGCAGCATGGGCTCGGTCGCGGCGCAGAGTTCGTCGCCTGTCAGCACGGCATGCACGCCGGGCATGGCCAGCGCGGCGCTGGCATCTATCGAGAGAATTTTGGCGCTGGCATACGGGCTGGCGACCAGGGCCACATGCAGCATGCCTTGCAGCTGGATGTCGGCTGCGTAGCGGCCCTTGCCGACGACAAAGCGCTTATGCTCTACCGCGCGGCGGTGTTTGCCAATGAAGCGAAAAAAACCGTCTTTGCTATCAACCATGGGCTACCCCTTCAGGCTGCGTGGCGTATTGGACGGCATCCACAATCTGCTGGTAGCCGGTACAGCGGCACAGGTTGCCGCTAATCGCCTCGCGGATCTGCGCCTCATCCGGGTGCGGGTTGTGCGCCACCAAGGCGTGGCAGGCAACCAGCATGCCGGGGGTGCAGTAGCCGCACTGCAAGGCGTGCTTTTCACAAAATGCGTCCTGGATTTTGGAGAGTTGGCCGCGCTGCGGCGCCAGGCCTTCCACGGTGGTGACCTGCATGCCGTCGGCCTGCACGGCAAACATGCAGCACGAGCGCACCGGGTCGCCGTTCAGCAGCACCGAGCAAGCCCCGCACACGCCGTGCTCGCAGCCGATGTGGGTGCCCGTCAGGCCCAGGTCGTCACGCAAAAAGTCCACCAGCGTGGTGCGCGGCTCGACATCGCGCGCCTGCGCGATGCCGTTGACGGTGATTTGTATGGCTAATTTTTTAATCATGGTGTGTCCTTTAGCCTGCAACTTGCGCTGCGGCTGCCGCAGCCGCCTGCACCAGCACGCGCGCCAGCAAGGTGGCGGCCAAATGCCTGCGGAACGCTGCGCTGGCATGCATGTCGCTGCCGGGGTCGGTCTGCTGGGCTGCCGCCTGCGCCAGCTCCTGCGCCACCGCGGGAGTAATGCGCTGGCCCACCAACTGCGCGGCAAACACCGGGAAGGCCACTGGCACGCCGCTGACGCCGCCCACGCCAAAACTGGCGCGGCTGACGGCGCCATCCGCATTGAGCTGCACTTGGCAGGCGGCAGAGGCCATGGCAAAGTCGCCATGGCGGATAGCGGTCTCGTCAAAGGCGCTGGCCACACGGCCTCCCTGCCACACCGGCCAATCGATGGCCGTCAAGCATTCGGTCTCGCCCACGGCGGTGAACATGGGGCCGAGAAAAAAGTCTTGCGCGCTTACGCTGCGCTCGCCGTCCGCCTGGCTATGCAGGCGCATGGTGGCATCCAACACCAAGGCGGCCAAGGGCAGCTCGGCCGACGGGTCGGCATGCACCAGGCTGCCACCGACCGTGCCGCGATTACGCGTTTGTGCATGACCCACCCAGCGCAGGGCTTGCTGCACCAGAGGTAGCGGCGCGTCCAGCGTGCGGGCATCTTCCACGTCGCGTTGGCGCACGCCGGCACCCAGGGTGATGGTGCTGTTGCTGGGCTGGATGGTTTTGAGTTCGGTCAGGCGGTTAATGTCCACCAGCAGTGCGGGCCGCGCCAGGCGCATGGCCATCATGGGCACCAGGCTTTGGCCGCCGGCCAGCAGCTTGGCATCACCCCCGTGCTCGGCCAGCAGGGCCAGCGTGTGCGCCAGGCTGTCGACACGGACATAGTCAAACGCGGCGGCCTTCATGCGAAGGCCTTGCACGCACAGGCGCAGCGATGGGATATGAGGGGTTTCACGTCGGTGGATTTTCTGTGTGGGGTAGGCAAAGTATCTCCAAGGCGACAGCCCATGGGGAGACTGGTATTATTATCGACATAGCAATAGAAAAACTCACGCATTTAGCCATCAATTCAACGACAAAATAGATTTCAGCCATGAGAAAAATTCCCCCCATGAATGCCGTGCGTGCGTTTGAAGCCGCCGCCCGCCATATCAGCTTTACCAAGGCCGCCAGCGAGCTGGGCGTAACGCACGGCGCGGTCAGCAAGCAGGTGGCGATTCTGGAGGCCTGGCTGAACACCCCGCTGTTTAACCGCTCGCCCTCGCAACTGAGCCTGACCGACGCGGGCCGCACGCTGCTGGCCGCCGCCACGCCTGCGCTCGATCGCATTGCCGCCACCGCCACCCAGTTGCTGGAGCAAGCCTCACCCTCGGCCCTGCGCATCAACGCGCCGCCGACGTTTACCATGCGCTGGCTCATCCCGCGCATCTCGTCGTTTCAGCGCAAGCGGCCCGATGTAGAGATCAAGTTCACCACCTCCATCGCTCCGGTCAACTTCCAGGAGCGCAGTTACGACATCGCCATCCGTGCGGGCGACCAGAGCCTGCCCGGGCTGCGCTCCATCCCGTTTATGACCGAGACCATCGTGCCCATTTGCCACCCCGACCTGCTCGAGCGCGGGCGCTTGCAAAGCCCGGCGGATTTGGCCAAGCACACCCTGATCAACTACGACACCGAGCCCCTCACCTGGCCCGACTGGCTGACGGCGGCATCGCCGTGCCCGGCCTGCAAAGCGACAACCAATTGCGCTTTGAGCAGATGTACTTTGCCCTGCAAGCCGCCGCCGAGGGCCTGGGCGTGGTGCTGGTGCCGCTGTTTTTGGTGGCCGACGACATCATCTCGGGCAAGCTGTGCGCCCCCTTTGGCATGCTGGCCGCGCGCCAGCGCCGCTACTACGCCAACTCGCCCCTGTCGGTCGCCAACAGCCCGGTGACCGACAGCTTCAACGAATGGCTGATCACGGCGGGACAGGAGACGGAGAAGTCGATTGGGGATTTGGCGGCGAGTATGGCTTGGGCATAGCACGCGCGCTGAATGCGTTCGCTGAATGCGTTCGCTGAGTGCGTGCTGAGTACGCGAAGGACAAATTCAAACGCTACAAATATTGTAGCTTCTTACGTCCAGGGGACAAGGACTACGACGGGTATTTATTGCCGATTTTAGCAAAAAGTCTGGCATGTCAACATTCCTTTGAATCCATTCAATATGGTCAGGCCATACCCAATTAAATGCCTGGCTTGGTTAAGCACGAGAGCCCACTTTTGCCCGACAATCCAGTCTATGTACCCTGCAGCTACACCGCCCTCTGTCGACCCCAACCGCCCTCCCGGTGCGTGGCATAAGCGTTGGTGGCGTGGACTGGGCCATGCCCGGCAAGACCGCTATGCCATGGTGGCCCCGTTGATTGCGGTGCTGCTGTTTTTGGCCGCCATCATTGCCGCCTTTAGTTACCTGCGGCTGGAAGAGATGGACCGCGAGCAAGAGGCCGTCAAGCGCGACGTAGAGTACGCCCAGCAGCGCCTGCGCCTGCGCCTGCTGGAACGCCAGGAGCAGCTGATGCGCCTGGCAGCGGACGTGAGCAACAAGCAGATTGACGCGCAGGAGTTTGTCGAACAGGCCGAAAGCCTGGTGCAGCAATACCCTGAGCTGCAGTCCGTGCACTGGATCGATGCAAAAAAACGCATCAAGATGGGCTACACCTCGCCCAGCGCGCAGGCCAAGGTGGCGGGTGACAGCATCAAATGGGCCACCGTTGACACCACCTTTGGCCTGGCGCGGGATGTGCGCCAGCCGGTGTACTCCACCCCGTTTGATACGGGTACTGGCACATTCAGTCTGCTGCAGGTACATGTGCCCCTGGCGGATGCCGGGCGTTTTAACGGCGTGGTGGTGGGCGAGTACCAGATCGACGGCCTCATGCGCTACGCAGTGCCCACCGAGATCGGTGCCAAATACGCCGTCTCGCTGCTGGACGACAAGGGCCAATTGCTGGCGGGCAACACCACGCCAGCACGCACTGTAGCGGCCAAACTGCTGCCCTGGACCGCGCAGCCACATGAATACGAAGTACCGGTCTCGCCTGTGGGCAACGGCCTGGTGCTGCGTGCCCAAGCCTACCGCACCTCGCTGGGCGTGGTGGGTAGCGGACTGTTCTGGCTGGTGGCCGTGCTCAGCCTGATGACGGCCTGGATGCTGGTGGGCACCTGGCGGCACACCCGCAAGCGCATCCGCGCGCAGGCGGCATTGGTGACCGAGACCAACTTTCGCCGCGCCATGGAAAACTCGATGCTCACGGGTATGCGGGCGCTGGACATTGAAGGCCGCATCACCTATGTGAATCCGGCTTTTTGCCAGATGACAGGCTGGAGCGAGCGCGAGCTGGTGGGCCGCACTGCGCCCTTCCCCTACTGGCCCGATGAAGACCGCGCCCTGCTCACTTCACGGCTTGAGGACGAGTTGTCCGGGCGCACCGTACCAGGGGGCTTTCAGATGCGCGTCAAGCGCAAAGACGGCAGCCAGTTTGATGCCCGCATGTACGTCTCCCCGTTGATTGACCCCAAGGGCGGGCAGACCGGCTGGATGACCTCCATGACCGACATCACCGAGCCCAACCGCGTGCGCCGCCAGCTCACCGAATCGTATGAACGCTTCACCACTGTGCTCGAAGGGCTGGATGCCAGCGTTTCGGTAGCGCCGCTGGGGAGCCAGGATTTGCTGTTTGCCAACAAGCTGTACCGCCAGTGGTTTGGCTCGCTCACCGAAGGCCACTTGAACCTGGTAGCCCAGGCTGGTCGCCCGGATGCGCCACGCGGTGAAACCGATGACGACGTGGACGCGCTGGCAGGCATGCCCGTCAGCGAGATGCGTATTACCCAAAGTGAAAACGCTGAAATTTACGTGGCTTCGCTGGGCAAATGGCTGGAAGTGCGTTCGCGCTACCTGAGCTGGACGGACGGCCGCCTGGCGCAGATGGTGATCGCCACCGACATTACCCCACGCCGCATGGCCGAGGCGCAGTCTGCCGCCCAGGCCGAACGCGCCCAAACCGCCAGCCGCCTGATCACCATGGGCGAGATGGCTTCATCGGTCGCACACGAGTTGAACCAGCCGCTGACCGCCATCACCAATTACTGCACCGGCATGGTTGATCGCATCAAAGGCAAGCAGATCAATGACGAAGACCTGCTGGTCGCACTGGAAAAAACTGCCAAGCAGGCCCAGCGCGCCGGGCAGATCATCCAGCGCATCCGCAACTTTGTGAAGCGCTCCGAGCCTAACCGCACCCTCTCCGACATCAGCACCATGGTGGGCGAGGCGGTGGAGCTGGCCGAAATCGAACTGCGCAGGCGCAATGTGCGCCTGTCGCACAGCATCACACCGCACCTGCCGCAACTCCTGGTAGACCCGATTTTGATTGAGCAAGTGCTGGTGAATTTGCTGAAAAACGCTGCCGAATCGGTAGACACCGCCCAGCGCGAGGTCACCCGGCGCAGCGTTGAGCTGCGGGTGCAAACGCAGCAGGTGCCCAGCGTGGGCCCGGTGGTGGAATTTACCGTCACCGACAGTGGCAAAGGCCTGGCCCCCGAGGTCCTGCAGCGCCTGTACGAGGCCTTCTTCTCCACCAAGGCCGAGGGCATGGGCATTGGGCTGAATTTATGCCGCTCTATCGTGGAGTCGCACCAGGGCCGGATGCAGGCCGAGAACCTCTACAATGGCGCTGAGATCAGCGGATGCAAGTTCAGCTTTTGGTTGCCCGTTGCCCAGGCGCAGCAGGATACAGCTAAAATAGAACCGGCAATCGCTATTAAATAAATAGCTGCATACGACCTGTTAATGTGGACTTTGGACTATAAAGGCTAACCATCATGAGCTTGATACCGAAAAAAGGCACCGTGTACGTTGTGGACGACGACGAGGCCGTGCGCGACTCGCTGCAGTGGCTGCTCGAAGGCAAAGACTACCGCGTGCGCTGCTACGACTCGGCCGAGACGTTTTTAGCCCGCTACGACCAGCGCGAAGTGGCCTGCCTGATTGTGGACATCCGCATGGCGGGCATGACCGGGCTGGAGCTGCAGGACAAGCTGGTCGAACGCAAATCCCCCCTGCCCGTCGTGTTTATTACCGGCCACGGCGACGTGCCGATGGCGGTAGACACCATGAAAAAAGGCGCCATGGATTTCATCCAGAAGCCGTTCAAGGAAGAGGCCCTGGTCAGCCTGGTCGAGCGCATGCTGGAGCAGGCCAAAACCAGCTTCAGCGGCCACCAGCAAGCCGCCAGTCGCGACGCGCTGATGTCCAAACTCACCGGCCGCGAAGCCCAGGTGCTCGAGCGCATCGTTGCGGGTCGCCTGAACAAACAGATTGCCGACGACCTGGGCATCAGCATCAAAACCGTGGAGGCGCACCGCGCCAACATCATGGAAAAGCTCAACGCCAATACCGTGGCCGATTTGCTCAAAATCGCTTTGGGGCAAAACGCGCCGAAGACTTGATCTTCTTTAGGTAACGCAAAAAGCGCGAAAAGAGCGCAAAAAACGCTAAAAAACACCTTTGAATTTTTTGGCGTTTTTTGCGTCTTTTTTTGCGCTTTTTGCGTTACATCCCTCTTCATGATTTACCCCGCATTGAATATGACTGCTCAACTCATCGACGGCATCGCCCTCTCCGCGCAATTGCGCAAAGATGTTGCCGCCCGCACCGCCGCCCTCAAAGCCAAAGGCATCACGCCCGGTCTGGCCGTGGTGTTGGTGGGCGACAGCCCGGCCTCGCAGGTCTATGTGCGCAACAAGATCAAGGCCTGCCAGGAGGCGGGCTTGCATTCGGTACTGGAAAAGCACGACGCCGCGATGACCGAGGCTCAGCTTTTGCAACTAGTGGATAAACTCAACAACGACCCCAGCATCCACGGCATCCTGGTGCAGCTCCCCCTGCCCGCACATATCGACGCGCACAAGGTCATCGAAGCCATCTCACCCGAAAAAGACGTCGACGGCTTCCATGTGGCCAGCGCGGGCGCGCTGATGGTCGGGCAAAGCGGCTATTGGCCGTGCACGCCCTACGGCTGCATGAAAATGCTGGAATCGCTCGACGACGGCAAAGGCTACAACCTGAAAGGCAAACACGCCGTGGTCATAGGCCGCAGCAACATTGTGGGCAAACCCATGGCCATGATGCTGCTGGCGCAAAACGCCACCGTCACCATCTGCCACAGCGGCACGGCCAATCTCAAGGCCCTGACCCTGCAAGCCGATGTCATCGTCGCCGCAGTAGGTAAGCGTAACGTGCTCACCGCAGACATGGTCAAACCCGGTGCCGTCGTCATCGACGTAGGCATGAACCGCGACGAGGCTGGCAAGCTGTGCGGCGACGTGGACTTTGCCGGGGTAAAAGCGGTCGCCAGCTACATCACTCCCGTACCCGGTGGTGTGGGGCCGATGACCATTACCATGCTGTTGGTCAACACGCTGGAGGCAGCAGAGCGATTGCAGTCCTGAATGCCAGCTATTGCAGGACATGCCGGGCAGGGGTTACAGTCTGCTCCACATGCCCATCTTTGCCGTCACCCCGCAGCGCATTCTTCCCTCCATCAGCCGCCCGCTGCACAGCGCCGAGGCCACGCGCCACATGGAACAGGTTGCGGCAAAGGGCCTGCCGCCCCACTCCCTCATGCAACGTGCAGGTTTGGCGGTGGCGCGGCTGGCCTGCGCCATTGCACCGCATGCACAAACCGTCTGGGTCGCCTGTGGGCCGGGCAATAACGGGGGTGATGGATTTGAGGCCGCCATGCATTTGCAGCGCTGGGGGCGCAAGCCCATCCTTACCTGGTGCGGCGACGAGGCGCACTGCCCGCCCGATGCGCTGGCCAGCCTGCAGCGCGTACGCGCAGCAGGTGTGCCGTTTTCGCCCGCAGCACCTGCGCAGTTTGATTTAGCCATAGACGCACTGTTGGGCATTGGCAGCACGCGGGCTGTGGACGGCACCATGGCAAGCTGGTTGCTGCACATGCACCGCAGCTGCGCCCCGGTGCTATGCATTGACCTGCCCAGTGGCTTGCATGCCGACACGGGTTGCTATGCCGATTCTGAATTTACTACTGATTTAATAGCTGCTTACGTCCAGGCGACAAGGACTACACCTCGGTTTTGCCTCAATTTACTGACGCTCAAACCCGGGTGCTTCACGGCGCAGGGCAAAGACGCAGCAGGGCAGGTGTGGTGGGATGATTTGGGCATTGAAACGACCGAGTCCCCCAGCGCCTGGCTGCTGGGCGCAGACCGCGCCACCCTGCCTCCTCGCCCACATGCCAGCCACAAAGGCAGCTATGGTGATGTGGCCGTCCTTGGCGGCGCGCCGGGCATGACGGGTGCCGCCCTGCTGGCCGCCCGCGCCGCCCTGCACGCAGGCGCGGGCCGCGTGTTTGTGGCCCTGCTCGATGGCGGCGGCCTGGCCGTAGACCCCGTGCAGCCTGAGCTGATGTTTCGCCAGTTGGATCAACTCGACTTGCGCACCAGCACCATCGTGTGCGGCTGTGGCGGCGGCGATACCGTACGTGCCGCACTGCCCCAGGTACTGTCCCAAAGCCCGCGGCTGGTGCTCGATGCCGATGCGCTCAACGCCATTGCCGCCGATACCGCACTGCAAACCCTGTTGATTGCACGCAGCCGCAAAGGCCACGCCACCCTGCTCACCCCCCACCCGCTGGAGGCCGCACGCCTGCTGGCCTGCCCCACCGCGCAGGTACAAAACCATCGCCTGCAAGCCGCCCAGCAACTGGCCGAGCGCTTTCGATGCAGCGTCATCCTCAAAGGCGCAGGCAGCGTCGTTGCCGCGCCAGGCCAGGTGCCCTGCATCAACGCCACCGGCAATGCAAAACTGGCCACCGCAGGCACAGGCGACGTGCTGGCGGGGTTGTGCGGCGCCTATCTCGCCGCAGGGCAAAGCGCCTTCCAGGCCGCATGCACGGCGGCCCACTTGCATGGCCAAGCCGCAGACGGCTGGCCAGCCCAGCACAGCCTCACCGCCAGCCAGTTAGCCTCTACATCGTGGATACATACCACCGTAGGCCATGCCCTCCCCTAAAAACCCGCTCAAGCACCTGCACCCATCCGATCTGCGCGCGGCGGCGCAGTTGGCCACGCAGGCCACCCAGGGGGTAGCACGCATTGCCGAGGGCGTACACCACTCCGTATTGGGCAGGCTGGGGCTGGCAGGCACCGGCGAGCAAGGGCAAACCAGCGGCCTCACCGGCCTGGTGTATGGCAGCGTGCGCGGCGCGGCGCAGCTGGTGGGCAAAGGCCTCCAGGCGGCACTGTCCAAGCTGGAGCCATGGCTGCTATCGGCCCACACGCCCCTAGACAGCCCCGAGCGCGCAGCCGTACTGGCCGCACTGGGCGGGGTGCTGGGTGACCATTTGGCCGCCACCAACAACCCATTGGCAACACCGATGACGCTGCGCTTTGCAGGCCAAGTGCTCGACTGGCAACGCATGCCGCCCAAACCCGAACTGACAGGCAAGGTGCTGATCCTCATTCATGGCCTGTGCATGAACGACTTGCAGTGGCGCAGCACGCAGGCTGGCCTGGTCGCAGATCACGGCCTGGCATTGGCACAGGCCCTGGGCTACACCTCGGTCTATCTGCGTTACAACACCGGCCTGCACATCTCGCAAAACGGGCATCTGCTGTCACACGCGCTGGAACAACTGGCAGCGCATTGGCCCATTCCCCTGCAAGAGATCAGCGTACTGGCCCACAGCATGGGCGGCCTGGTCATTCGCAGCGCGGTGTACGCAGCCGGGCAAGACCAAGCCGCGTGGGCCAGGTCCTTGAAAAATATGGTGTTCCTGGGTACTCCGCACCATGGCGCGCCACTGGAGAAAGCCGGCAACTGGATCGATGCCATTCTGGGCAGCACCGCCTACTCGAAACCCTTTGCCAAGCTAGGCCAGCTAAGAAGCAGCGGTATCACCGACCTGCGCTATGGCTACGTGGTGGATGAAGATTGGCGGCATCAACACCGCTTTCACCGCACCCCCGACAGCCGCCAACCGGTGCCTTTGCCCACCGGCGTGGCCAGCTACACCGTGGCCGCCACCGTGGCCGCACCCCGCAGCCTGCTGGCCCAGCGCCTCCTGGGCGATGGCCTGGTGCCCTTGCGCAGTGCGCTGGGTCAGCACAGCGATGCAAAGCGTAGCCTGGCCTTTGCCAAGGCCTCTCAGTACATTGCCTACCGCACCAATCACCTGCAATTGCTCAGCCGTCCACAGGTCGCACAACAGGTGATCGCGTGGCTAACGCCCGCATAACACGGGTGGGCGCAGGCCGTATTGGATTGGCTTTATTCCAGCCCCAAATCCGCGATTTTGCGCGTAATGGTGTTACGGCCAATGCCCAGCTTGATGGCCGCTTCGATGCGGCGGCCCCGGGTAGCGGACAACGCGGCGGCGATGAGCTGGCGCTCAAAGCGGGCGGTGAGCTGGTCCCACACATCGCCCGTGTCATTGGCCAGCAAGGCCAGGGCCTCGGCGGTCAGCTCGGCCTCCCAGCCTGCACTGGCGGCTGGCGTCGCCGCCGGCGTCACGGTTGGCATGCCAGCGTCAGAGGCTAATGGGCTATGAGTGCCCGTCGTACGGGCGTAAACAGCTATGTTGTTAGTAGCATCCACCGGTGCTTGCGTTGCCGTTGGTGCATCCACGCTCGGCACAGTCGGTACGGCGTTTGCATGGGATACAGCCGCGCTGGCAGGGGAACCCTCCAGAACCTCGGGTGGCAAATCTTTTTCATCAATCACCTGGCTGGGCGCCATCACCATCAACCAGTGGCAGATGTTCTCCAGCTGGCGCACGTTGCCGGGGAAGGCAAACTGCGTCAGGCGCTCCAGCGCGCCGGGGGAGATGCGTTTGGGCTCGGCGCCCAGTTGTTTGGCCGACTGCTGCAAGAAATGTTTGGTCAGGGCCGGGATGTCTTCGCGCCGCTCGCGCAGGGGCGGCAGGCGCAGGCGGATGACGTTGAGGCGGTGGAACAGGTCTTCCCGAAAGCCGCCTTCCTTGACGCGCTGCTCCAGGTTTTGGTGCGTGGCGGCGATCACCCGCACATTGGTTTTGACGGCGCTGTGACCGCCCACGCGGTAGAAGTTGCCGTCGCTCAGCACGCGCAGCAAACGGGTTTGCAGGTCATACGGCATGTCGCCTATCTCGTCCAGGAACAGCGTACCGCCGTCGGCCTGCTCAAAGCGGCCCCGGCGCATGGTTTGCGCGCCGGTGAAGGCACCACGTTCGTGGCCAAACAGTTCACTCTCCAATAAATCTTTCGGGATGGCTGCGGTATTGATAGCAACAAACGGCCCGGCAGAGCGGGCACTGTGCTTATGCAAGGCCTTGGCGACCAGCTCCTTGCCGCTGCCCGACTCACCGGTGATCATCACCGTGACATTGCTTTGGCTCAGGCGGCCAATGGCGCGGAACACGTCTTGCATGGCCGGCGCCTGGCCCAGCATTTCGGGCGCGCTGGCCATGGCTTCGACGGCGATGTCTTCGCGCTGGCTTTCTTCAACGGCACGGTGGATCAGCTCGGTGGCGCGTGTGATGTCAAACGGCTTGGGCAGGTACTCAAACGCGCCGCGCTGAAAGGCGTTCACCGCGCTGTCCAGATCGCTGAAGGCCGTCATGATGATGATGGGCAGGCCGGGGTGTTTTTCTTTCACCTGGGTCAACAGGTCCAGCCCCGAGCCACCGGGCATGCGGATGTCGCTGACCAGCACCTGGGGCGGCAGGTTGTTGGCATCGGTTTCGCTGGTATTGCCCAGGGCGGTGAGCAGGTCGCGCGCGTTGGTAAAGCTGCGGGTGGGCAGGCTCTCGCGCAGCAGCGCTTTTTCCAGCACGAAGCGGATGGACTGGTCATCGTCTACGATCCAAATGGGCTTCATCAACTGGCTTACCTCTGGTTGTTGCTAACTGCGCTGGCTGGGTTTGAGCCTAGGGCAGCGGAATCAAAATTTTAAATGCCGTGCGGCCGCTTGCGCTTTCGCACTCGATCAAACCGTCGTGCTGCTGTACAAAGGTTTGCGCCAATGTCAGCCCCAGCCCCGACCCGCCCTCTCTGCCCGACACCAGTGGGTAAAAAATGCGGTCTTTGATCTCATCCGGTATACCCGGCCCGTTGTCTACGACATGCAATTCCAGTGCCAACCTGTAGCGCTTTTTGCCGAAAGTGATTTGCCGGGCAATGCGCGTCTTGAAAGTGATGCAGGCATCGCCCGCAGCCATGCGCTCAGGCAGCACCTGGGCGGCGTTGTGCGCAATGTTTAGCAGCACCTGGATGAGCTGCTCTTTGTCGCCTCTGAAGTCAGGAATCGAGGTGTCGTAGTCGCGCACCACGCGCAGACCCTTGGGAAACTCGGCCACAATGAGCGAGCGCACCCGCTCACACACCTCGTGGATATTCACATCGGCCACCACATGCGGATTGCGGTGTGGGGCCAGCAGCCTGTCCACCAGGGTTTGCAGGCGGTCGGCCTCGTGGATGATGACCTGGGTGTATTCGGTAAGCTCTTTGCTCTCCAGCTCCAGCTGCAGGAGCTGCGCCGCGCCGCGTATGCCGCCCAGCGGGTTTTTAATCTCATGCGCCAGGTTGCGGATCAGCTCTTTATTAGCCTGGGCCTGCTCTTTCAGGCGTTCTTCGCGGTCTAGCTTGGCCTGCTGCTGCAAGGGCAGCATCTCGACGATCACCTCACCCAATCGCTCGGTTTGCGCGATGATGACGTGCACGGGGATCGGCTCGGCTCCCGATTTTTGCAGTATGCCATCGTAGCGCAGGGCGGCAAAGGCGTTGCTCTCCACGCCCTGCAATGCATCCAGCAGTGCCTGCGGGTCGGCAAAATGCTCGGTGAGCACACTGCTTTCAATCATGCGGCGCGAGGTGCCCAGCGCGTCTTCCAACGCAGCGTTGGCAAACAGTACCTGGGCACGCAGGTCGACCACGGCCACCAGAGTGGCCAGGGCATCCAGCGCGAGGTGGTGCGGGGGGTAATGGGGTTTAGGCGGGTTCAAGCATGTATCGTAGCAAGTGCTGGGCCAAACCGGCGGATACATGCGGAAAAGCACTGAAAGAGTGCAAAAAAGAAGCGCAAAAAAAAGGCCGCGAACGGCCCTTGGTTGGCTGAAGGCGTACGAGACGCGCCTAGAGCGATGATTGCGGACGCGACGGGGTAGGTGCGGCGCGGCCAATCTCACGCTTGATCGCAGCGATATCGGCATCATTGCGGGCAATGGCGGCCTTCATCTCGGCAGTACGATCCAGGTATCTTTGGTGGTTTTGCCCCTCACCACCGCGCTTGTCCGGTTCGCCGTTGTTGAACTCTCTGAGCAGCTCGGCCTGTTTGGCCTCTAATTTTCTCAGTTCGGATTCAAAAATCTGCTTGGAATCGGCATCGCGCGAGCGCTGCTCGGCACTGTCAATCCGGCTGCCTGACTGCGGGGCATTGGCCAGGCGCACAGGGGATTTAGCGGTTTTGTCTTTGGCCTCTTTGCTGTCCTTGCCGTCTTTGTCCGGAGATTTTTCAGCGTCTTTGTCGACAATTTTCGGGCCTTGCACAATCGTCACGTTGCCACCCGTCATGGGCGTGCAGCCTTGGCGATCTGCCTCGTGCTTGTCATTGGTATAGGGCGTGATGCCGCCGACCGAGGGACAACGGTAGATGGTTTGCGCCTGCACGGCTACGCTGCCCAGCATCAACAGAGGCGCTACCAACAGCGCAGCTGCCGGTGCCAAACGAGTGAAGGAGAACTTGGATAAATACATGGCGTGGTTCATAGCAGCCTTTAGTGACGGTGTCATCATAAGACGGTTGGCCAGTATGACCTAGTTTCTCAGAAACATCAAATAACTTGTTGTCACAAAACAAAAAAGGACGCTTTTCAGCGTCCTTTTTACGTTCAAAACTGTAATTTCTCACGGTTTTGTTTGCTGCTCCATGAATTACAGGGAGTAGTACATGTCGAACTCGATCGGGTGCGTAGCTTGGCGCAAGCGCGTCACTTCGCCCATCTTGAGCTCAATGTAGGCATCCAGCATGCTGTCGGTGAACACGCCGCCCTTGGTCAGGAAGGCACGGTCTGCGTTGAGGCAGTCCAGCGCCTGGTCCAGGCTGTGGCAAACGGTGGGGATCTTTGCATCTTCCTCGGGAGGCAGATGGTATAAGTCCTTCGTGGCGGCTTCGCCCGGGTGGATTTTGTTCTGGATGCCGTCCAGGCCTGCCATCAGGAGGGCCGAGAAGCCCAGGTACGGGTTCATCAGTGGATCGGGGAAGCGTGCCTCAATACGGCGGCCGCGTGGGTTGGCCACGTGCGGGATGCGGATCGATGCCGAGCGGTTTTTGGCCGAGTAAGCCAACTTGACCGGGGCTTCGTAGCCAGGCACCAGGCGCTTGTAGCTGTTGGTGCCGGGGTTGGTGATGGCGTTCAGGGCACGGGCGTGCTTGATGATGCCGCCGACGTAGAACAGGGCCGTCTCCGACAGGCCTGCATAGCCGTCGCCGGCAAAAATGTTTTTGCCGTCTTTGGCAATCGACTGGTGCACGTGCATGCCGCTGCCGTTGTCGCCAACGAGTGGCTTGGGCATGAAGGTAGCCGTTTTGCCGTAGGCATTGGCCACGTTTTGCACCACGTACTTGAGGATCTGGGTCCAGTCAGCGCGCTGCACCAGGGTGCTAAAGCGGGTGCCGATTTCGTTTTGGCCAGCGCCAGCCACTTCGTGGTGGAACACCTCTACGGGGATGCCCAGGCTTTCCAGAATCAAAGACATCTCAGCGCGCATGTCTTGCGTGCTGTCCACTGGGGGCACAGGGAAGTAGCCGCCCTTGACGGTAGGACGGTGGCCGCGGTTGCCGCCTTCGATCTTTTTGCCGGTGTTCCAGGGCGCTTCGTATTCGTCGATCTTGAAGAAGGTGCCCGACATGTCGGTGCTCCAGCGCACGTCGTCAAAGATGAAGAATTCTGGCTCGGGGCCGAAGAAGGCGGTGTCGCCAATGCCGGTGGACTTGAGGTACGCCTCAGCGCGCTTGCCCACCGAGCGGGGGTCGCGGTCGTAGGCTTTGCCGTCGGCGGGCTCGACCACGTCGCAGCTCATGAACAGCGTGGTTTCTTCAAAGAAGGGGTCGATGTTGGCGGTATTGGCATCAGGCATCAGTTGCATGTCGGAGGCTTCGATGCCTTTCCAACCGGCAATCGACGAGCCGTCAAACGCGTGGCCTGACGTGAACTTGTCTTCGTCAAAGTGCGAGACCGGCACGGTGACGTGCTGTTCTTTGCCACGGGTGTCGGTGAAGCGGAAGTCAACGAACTTGACTTCGTTGTCCTTCACCATTTTCATTACGTCTGCGACGGTCTTGGCCATCAAGTGCTCCTAAGGGTAGTGGATTAAAAAAATTCTCTGGAAATCTATCCCCGTAAGCCATGCACGTTTTGTGCCAGTAGCCGGGAAAGCCCATAGCCCTCTATTCTCTGCGATTTTTGGGTGGTTTCGTGGCTGCTGAAGGTAAGCAAATGGGGTCAGATCAAAATTCAGGACAAAAATCTCTCCGGAGACTAAAGCTAACGGTACGAAATTTTGCTCTGACCCCTTTTGCGTAGTCTCCGGCGACTACCCTACCCCTCCCAACCACCTCGCGCCTCGCGGCAAAGCCTGTGCCATGGGTATGCGCCCCGGGCAGCGGCCCGCTTCGCGGGGAGCCTGTGCAGTACTCAGAATTTGGGGAAACGGCGGAACTCGGGCTGCGCCCTCAGACAGCCGCCGTTTCTGATCCCAAATTCTTCCGTGCTTCCAGCCCGCCGCCCTGATTGGGGCGCATACCCATGGCACACACTCTGCCGCAAAACTGGGGTTTTTGTTTGCTTGGGGTGTTAGGCTGCTTTTTGTACGCTTTTATATGCTATTTGTGGCTGCAACCCAATAGAATATAGCACGAGCAGCTACTCTATTAGTAGCAAATTAGTTTCACCACGCACATGCAGATGCGCGCAGATGTTTAATCCGAACCACCCGCATGAGTGCTCTGCCCTGCCGGGTTTCACGAAAAATTTATACCTGCACAAATATCCAGTACACTTCCCCGGAACCCATACCGCAAGCCAACTTCAGGAGAGTTTGATGCCCAGTTTAAATTGCAAGCGCCAGATTATGTTGCAGGTTTTGCGGTCTACATTCGTTAGCCCTCACAATACCAACTCATGTGGTCCTCGGTGAAAACACTTCTCGCTGCGAACGTCTTCCCGACGATCTGCTATGTCATCGCAGCGTTCTTTGTGTACGCGTTCTTCCTCCGCGTTGGTATCCCGCCGGTCAAGGACCTCGACGCAACAGCTGGCAGCTACCTCGCGCTCGCGCTTTTCATGTTCATGTTGCCGGAGGCCAAGCGCTTGAAGCTTGGCCAACTCTTTGAGTACGAAGCCAAGGTCAAAGAGATCAAAGACGACGTGAAGCAGTTCAAGGAGGAAACTCGCGCAACCCTGTCTGCGTACACAAGCCTTGTCTCCGCTATCAGCAACACCGTAAGCCAGAACATCACCGTCAACCTACCTGGTAGAGCCGAAGCCACCGAAGCACGCGAGGACTTGGATGCTACCTTGAAGCATCAGCCCCCGAAGTCTGAGCTTGAAAGTCAGATTGACGAGTTCCTGGAAGCAGAGGCCAACGACCTTAGCTACGCACTCGCCAAGCTTCGTATGCAGTTGGAGCGCGAACTCAGACGAGTGCTCGGGAAGCGCCAAGACCTTGCGCCAACTCCTGATCACGAGCCTCGATTCCTGTCCGTAAGGTCTCTGTTCACCCAGTTTGCGCGTCTATACCCGCGGTACGAGGGACTTTCCAAGTCGTTTGACTACGTTCTTCGCATCTGCAACGCGGCGATCCACGGCCAATTTGTTCCCCAGGGTTCTGCCCACGAAGCACTTTCAATGGGTCTGAGCATGTTGTCGGAGCTTCGCAACATTGAGCGCGAGTGAGGTCTAACCCCTCGCTCAAGCGGCGCACCAACGGCAGGCCACCAGGCCCGGTCTGGCGGTACACGGTACATTTTCGCCAGCCCGGGCCTGGCGTCCTGCCGTCGGCGCCCGCTTAGCTCGATCGTTTGCTCATTATTTTATAGCATCTTACGCTATATTTCATTGACCTAGAGCACGATTTACCGTGTAGAACGGCTCAAAATTCAGCCTGATACCCCTCTCTGCAAGCCAACCTGCTAATCCTGCGGCGCAGTGTGCGCTGTGCCTGTGCGCCCCGATCAGGGCTGAGGGCTGGAAGCACGGAAAATTGGGTACGCAAGCTAGCCGATCAAGACCGCGCCAGAACCCAATTTGAGTACTGCACATGCTCGCCCGAAGGGCCCGAAGACCGGGGCGCATGGGCTCAGCGCACGCTGCGCCGCAGGCCGCGAGGTCTAAGAACGGAGAATCTGCAATCCCCTGGGTATTGGGCTATTATTGGTGCATATTTATGCGCCATTTAAGGCTGTAGCCCAATAAAATAGGGCGTAAGCAGCTTCTAAATTTGTAGCAAGTCAATTTCACTTTTTCATCGATGAACGACCATCATGACCCTCAAATCCTCTGCCATCACCGCGCTGGAAGCCCCTGCGCGTACCAAGCCTTCCAACTACCCGGAGCCGTTTCGCTCGATGATGGTGGGGCGCACGAAGCGGCCGCTGGGTGATTTGTTTGGACTGACCAACTTTGGAGTGAACATCACCACCCTGGCACCGGGGGCGGTGTCGGCGCTGCGGCATGCGCACACCCGGCAAGATGAGTTCATCTTCGTCGTCTCTGGTTCGCCTACGCTGTACACGGATGCAGGCAAGCAAGTGCTGCAGCCGGGCATGTGCGCGGGGTTTAAGGCCGGAACTGGCGATGCCCATCGGCTGGTGAACGAGTCTGCCAACGCCGTCGTGTACCTGGAAGTAGGTGACCGCAGCGCGGGGGATGAAGCGGCGTATCCAGACGACGATTTGGTTGCCAAGCTGCAAGCGGGGCAATGGACGTTTGAGCATAAAGACGGAACGCCGTATGCCTAATCGGTGCGATTGACGCACACCGCCAGGACTAGCTCGTCAAAAGCTATGCTACAAATTTAGTAGCTACATATATCCTATCGACAGGGACTATGAGCACTATTCATGGGGTAAAAGTGAAAATACGTCGCATCCAGCCTGCTAAACCTACACATGCCCATCCTGCGGCGCAGCGTGCGCTGTGCCGCAGAAGCGAGGTCTACGCACCAAATAGGTGCAAAAACTAGCGCACCAATTCAGGCCCTATTTTTGCACCAAACTTGTGCAGACCTTCCAGCATCACGGGATACGCCAGCGCCACATCTGCCGCCGCACCCTTTACGCCCAGTTCAATGTGCCGCCCATACTGCGGATGGTCCACACTGGGCAGGCTAAACACCTTGACGCGCGCAAAATCAGCCTCCAGGCGCTGCATGAGGGGTGTGAGGGCGGCTTCCATGGCACCGAAAACGATGACCGACTTTTCAACGTTGGCCTGCTTGCTGTGCAAATGTGGATACGCCGTGTCTAGCACCCACTCCACCATCGGCCACGCCATAACAGGGAATCCAGGAACGAAGTGAACTGCAGCGCCCTGCCCGAGCGGCGCGGCGCAGCTAAACCCCGGAATCTTGTTGTACGGGTTGGGAATAATCGTGGCCCCTGCCGGAAACACGCCCATGTTCAGGCGGTGGATGTTGTCGGGCGCGTCGGGCACATACGTGGTGCCCTGCTCTTTGGCGATGTCTTGCATGCGCTGGCGGATCAGCACCTCAGCCTCGGGGTGCAACGCCAGTGCCACGCCCAGCGCCTTGGCGGCGCATTGGCGGGTGTGGTCGTCGGGCGTGGCACCGATGCCGCCAGTGCTAAAGACGATGTCGCCGCTCTCGAAAGCACGCTTTAGCGTCGCCGTGATGCGCTCGGGCGAGTCGCCCACGTACTCGGCCCAGTCCAGCGCAATGCCGCGTGCAGCCAGTAGCTCGATGACTTTGGGCAGGTGCTTGTCCTGGCGCTTGCCAGAGAGGATTTCGTCGCCGACGATGATCAGGCCGAACTTACGGGGCTGCTGTGGGTTTGCTGGAGTTGTCATGGGGCAGGATGATTACATCGGGTTTGGGAAGTACGTCGGTGGCGGCTTGGGTTGCGGCTGCGGTGGTCTGGGCCATGCTGGGCTTTCCGGCTGCCAACACGGCCTGCTCGACGCGCTGCTTCTGCAGGGCGGCCAGGCAGTAGTGCGCAAACCACAGGGACGAAAAGGCAAATACCAGGGTGTAGACCCAGATCGCCGCCGCTACCAAGAACGGGGCCAGCACCAAAAACAGCACGCTGGATGCCCAGAGCAGCGTAGGCGCAGCGCCCAGGTAGCCACAAATCATGCCAATGCCCAAGAGCGGCATGCGGTGCGCCTTGATGAGGGCGCGGCGCTCGAGCGGCGTGGCGTGGCCCGACAGCGCGTCAAAGCTCATCACGCGGTAGGTCAGCCAGCCCCAGATGAGGGGCGGCACCACCAGCACCAGGGGCGGGATGATCCAAAACGGAATGGAAATGCACAGCGCAATGATGGCCAGCAGCGTAGAGCCCAGCGACCACAGCATGCTGCCCAGCAGGCCGTTGCCCTTTTTGCGCTCCAGCTTGGCAAAGCGCCGCTCGGCCACCATGGACACCATGGCCGGGGTCATCATCAGCGCCACCGCAAGCAGGGATGCCACTACCAGCACCGGCGTAGCGGCCAGCACCACCACCAGGGGCGCAATGCCCGATTTAAGCGAGCCAAAGCCCCAGGTGTCGAGCATGCGCAGCATGCGCGTCATCCACACACTACCTTCCAGCCAGGCGTTGATGGCCAGCAGGGTCGAGTCCCAGAACACGTAGCCCAAGCCCAGCGCCAGGCCCACCATGAGCAGCAGGGGCAGCAAGGACAGCGCAATCACCCGGGGGTGCAGACAGTAGGCTGCCGCGCGCCAAAAAGAATCTAAAACCAGTTTCATGTGCAAAGCATAACGGCATTTGAGGCACTGGGCTTATGACGACCGGATATTTTGCACCAGGACCAACTCTTCAAGGCCATTTTTCCTGCAAAATACCGCTGTAGTCCCATGAGACAGGACGTAAGCAGCTATTGAAACAGTAGCACTCTACTTCTGCTTGCGGGTTGCCGTCTTTGCGCTGGCTTTGGCTTTGGACTTACCCGCAGCCCCCATCATGTGCTCCAGCACCGAGTACACCGAAGCCGTGTCGTCCGAGCCATGCCCCAGCGCCATGGCGGCGTTGTAGATCGGCATGGTGGTGGCAAACAGGGGTGAGGCGGTGTCGGTAGCCTGCAGCAGGTCGTTGATCAGGCGCATGTCTTTTTGCCAGGTGGACACCTTCATGGTGGCCTCGCTCCAGTTGCGCTTGACCATCATGGGGCCACGCACCTGGAACATACGCGAGCCGCCGGCACCGTCTGCCACTACCTTCACGATGGTGGCAGCGTCCAGGCCCGCGCGCACGCCCATCAATATCGCCTCGGCGGTAGATACGTTGTGGATGGCCACCAGCAGGTTGGCCACCAGCTTCATGCGCATGCCGTTGCCAAAGCCGCCCACCGCGTAGCAGGCACGGGCAAAGCCGTCAAACACGGGTGCAAAGGCCTTGATCGCCTTGGCATCGCCACTGGCGTACACCGCCAGGTCGCGCGTGATGGCCTGCGCGCCGGTGCCCGACAGGGGGCAGTCCAGCAGGGTAATCTTGTGTTGGGCCAGCAGGGCGTGGGCGTTTAGTTTGGTGGCCTCAGGCAAGGTGCTGCACTCGGCGGCTATCAGGCCTTTGGTTCCGGCGGCAATCAGCTCGCCGCAGACCATGCCCAGAGCCGCTTCGCTGGGCAGGGACAGCACGACAAACTTGCAGTTCCTTGCCACCTCTGCGGCCGATTTGCAAGGGGTGCCGCCATCTTTTTTGAGCTGTGCACAGGCTTTAGCCACCGGGTCGTAGCCATACACGGCAAAGCCCGCTTTCACCAAATTGGCCGAAATGGCCGAGCCCATAATGCCCAGGCCAATCACGCCGACGGCAGTGGCTGGAGATGGAGCGATCGATTTTTTGATAGTTGCAGTTGCCATATAAAGTTCTCGTTAAAAATGCTACCTACTTGCCCAGTGCCGCGTTGACGCGCGGCATGACCTGCTCGGCCATGAGCTGCATCGAACGCTTGGCCAACACCGGGTCGATCCAGTCGTGGCAGGCGTACAGCAGGGTGCCAAAGTCGCCCACCTGGTCTCTAAAGGCCAGCAGTTGTGCCACCACCGAGTCCACCGTGCCCGCCAGTACCAATCGCTGCGTCACGTACTCGGGTGTGATCCTCCCGTTGGGCATGTCCGGGTCGGTTTTGAACAGGTTGCCGCGACCGCCCGCACCCACCAGCTTGCGCACCAGCTGCTTGAAGTAAAAATGGTACGGGCCAGACGGGTCGTGAGCGTAACGCTTGGCCGTGGCTTCGTCGTCCGCGACAAAAATGCTTTTGGCCACACGCCATTCCGATGGGGAGGCCACCGCCCCCACGGCCTCGCGGCCCTCCACGTACTTGGGCCAATGGCTTTTCACCCATTCGGGCATCAGGAAGTTGGCCGATATCGGCTGCCAGCCACGTTTGGCCATCTCGGTCACACCCTGTGAGAAGGGCGCCACGGCGGTGCCGACAATCAACGGGTGCGGCTTTTGCAGCGGCTTCATGATGAAGCCCTGGCCGATCTCGGGGATCATGGTTTTGGCGACCGACACGTTCCAGTACTTGCCCTCGATGTTGTAGGGCGGCTCGGACTCCCAGATTTTCAGCACCGTGTTGATGCACTCGACAAACATCTCATTGCGGTTATTGCCAAAGTTGCCAAACGCTTCGGCATCCGACATCAGGCCGCCGGGGCTGATGCCCATGATAAAGCGGCCCTTGAGCAGGTGGTCGAGCATGGCGGCCTGCGCCGCGACGTTGGCCGGGTGGCTGTTGGGCAGGTTGATGGTGCCCGTGCCCAGCATGATCTGCTGGGTCTCGGCGGCCAGGCTGGCCAAAAACATCATGGATGAGGTGACGGTCTCGGCGGCATCGGTCACATGCTCGCCCACAAAGGCCTCGCAGTAGCCCAGCCGGTCGGCCAGCAGCACGGCTTCGCGGTCCTCAGCCAGGGTTTGGCCAATGTTGCGGCCGGGGGGATGCAGGGGCATCATGAACATTCCGAGTTTCATGGATTTCCTTTTTTTATCAATGCCAAAATCTAAACGGCCCGCGCAACAGGCGCGGGCGGATGGGCGGCAACGGACGGTACATCCAATGCCACGCCCTGAATGTATTTGCCGTTGAAGAAAAGCAGTGGCGCAGCGTTCTCATGTGCGTAGTGATCCACCTGGCCAAGAAACAGCACATGATCACCCACCACCTGCTCGCTCAGTACGGTGCACTCAATGCTGGCGGCGCAGCCCGCCAGAATCGGCGCGCCATGCAGACCGTCGGTGTAAGCCACCCCCGCAAACTTGTCTTGCGAGGGACGCGAAAAACGCCGCGACAGCTCGATCTGCTCCAGCGTCAGCACATTGACAGCAAAATGCCGGGTCGTGCGAAAGATGGCCAGGCTCATCGATGCGGCCGACAGACTCCACAGCACGATGGGTGGAGCGAGCGACACGGTATTGAAGGAATTGGCGGTGATGCCCACGGGCACGCCATCGGCTGCGCGGGTGGTAATGACGGTGACACCCGTACCAAAACGCCCAAACGCACGGCGCAGATCCAGTGGATCGATCTCGCTTTTGCTCGTCTTGGGTTTCATCGTCTTACTTTCTATACCTGACCTGGTGCGTCAGGCACACGCGTGCTAATAATCAAATGATAAATTATAAGGCGCAAAAAGCAAAAAAAGGCCTCCGAGTATCGCTACCTGGAGGCCTTTATCTTATCTAATGGTCGGTGTGAAAGGATTCGAACCTTCGACCCCTTGCACCCCATGCAAGTGCGCTACCAGGCTGCGCCACACACCGAAGCTGCGAATTATAGCCTGTGCGTCCTGCTGATTTGGGGCCAGCGCCATTGCGAGGCGCAGAAACTGCAAAATTCAAGCGGGGAGCGCCAGCAGCTCGCGGATCTCGAACAGCTCGCGGCGCAGTTGCAGGATGGGAACATGGATGGCATGCATATCCAGCTCGCTCGCGGGGTCTTGAAAATCTGTCTCGTCCATATCGAACGGAAAATCTGAATCGCTACCCTCTATCACCTCCATACCCTCGAGCAGCACCTCGCCTGCTTTGCGGCGGTCTCTCTCGGTTTGTACCAGGTCATGCAGCTTGTTGCGTGCACCGCTGATGGTAAAGCCCTGGTCATACAGCAGATCGCGGATACGGCGGATCATCAGCACCTCGTGGTGCTGGTAGTAGCGCCGGTTGCCACGCCGCTTCATGGGTTTGAGCTGCGTAAACTCCTGCTCCCAATAACGCAGCACGTGCGGCTTGACATCGCACAGCTCGCTGACCTCACCGATGGTGAAGTAGCGCTTAACAGGAATAGTGGGGAGGAATTTCTCCATTGAAATCAACGTTCTACAAGCTAGACCTAGAAATTTACTCTAAGTAAGCCGAAGTTGCAATCTACTTTTACTTTACACGCTAACTCTTTGAATTTGTTGTAATTTTGCGCTCAGGTATTTAGAGCAAGGTTTGTAACATATTCCAAGCCGAATGGCCCGAAAGAGGCGCAAAGTTACAGGGGGCAGGCGCTAGCCTTGAATCTGGTCTTTGAGCTTGTGGCTGGCGTGAAAGGTCACCACGCGGCGCGCCTCAATCGGGATGGCCTCGCCCGTGCGGGGGTTGCGCCCAGGACGCGGGGCCTTGGTACGGATTTGAAAGTTGCCAAAACTGGAAATTTTCACGTCGCTGCCATCGACCACGCTGGCGGCGATCAGCTCAAAAAACGCGTCAATCATGTCTTTGGACTCGCGCTTGTTCAAACCAATATTGTCGAACAGCAGGTCGGCCAACTGCGCCTTGGTGAGCGCTGGGGTCTCCAGACTTTCTACCGTGAATTCCATTTTGTTTGCTCCTATTATTATAGCTAACTATGTCCCGCCGACAAGGACTATCAGCTTATTTTATGCATATTCATGCGATTTACGCACGCAACCGGGCCTGTAGAGTCGTTTGCATCTGTTGGACGACTGCCGCCACCGCCGACTCGATCTGCTCTTCGGTGAGTGTCGCCGCAGGGCTGCCCAAGGTCAAGCGCACGGCCAGGCTTTTTTCGCCCGGCTCCATGCCCACGGCGCTTTCCTTGGGGCGGTACACGTCAAACAGCAGGGCATCTTGCAGCAAACCCTGGGTAGGCGCGGCGTGGATGGCGGCCATCAGCGCGGCATGGCCCACGCCCTCGCGCACAATGACGGCGAGGTCGCGCTCTACGTCCTGGAACTTGGGGATCGGCTTGGCGGCGGGCAGGTCGCGCTGCATGACGGCAGCCAGGTCCAGCTCGAACAGGATGGGGGCTTGGGGCAACTCGTAACCCTGCTTCCAACGCGGGTGCAGCTCGCCGATCACGCCAACCTCTGCGCCGTGCAGCAGCACCTTGGCGCAGCGGCCCGGGTGCATGGCGGGGTGCTCAGCCGCGACAAAGGTGGCTTGCAGAGGAGCCAGCAGGCTCTCGACATCGCCCTTCACGTCAAAGAAGTCGGCGGCGGCATCCTTGGCGCTCCACTGGCGCTGCACCGCGCCGCCAAAGGCCAGGCCTGCAATGCGCAGCGGCTGCTGGATGCCTGCCACCTGGGTGTCGCTGGTTTGCACGCTGGCATCGCGCAGGAACACGCGGCCCAGCTCGAAGATGCGCACGCGGTCGGCCTTGCGGTCCAGGTTGTGCTTTAAAATTTGCAGCAAACTACCCAATAATGACGAGCGCATCACGCTCAGTTGGCTGGCAATGGGGTTGAGCAGCTTGATCGGGTTGGCGTTGCCCGCCAGCTCGGTCTCCCAGCGCTCTTCGACAAAGCTGAAGTTGATCGTCTCCTGGTAGCCCAGGCCCGCCAGAGCGCGGCGCACGGCAAAGCGGCCCCGCTGCGTCTCGCTGCGCGCTTGTGGCTCTACGGGGGCGATGGGGGGCGTGGTGGGCAGGTTGTTAAAGCCGATCAGGCGCACCACTTCTTCGATCAGGTCTTCTTCGATCGTGATGTCAAAGCGGTACGCTGGTGGCGTGACGGTGATGACCGAACCATCCGCTGGGTTGCTAGATTTTGCCTCGGTCGCGGGCAGACCCAGGCGCTTGAAGGCATCCAGGCACTGCGCTGCGCTCACGGGCATGCCAATCACTTTGCTGGCGCGCGCCACGCGCAGTTGCACGGGTTTGCGCTCGGGCATGTTTGGCTGTTGGTCGTCAATGCCGCCTGCCTGGCCGCCGCAGATGTCCAGCACCAGTTGGGTAATTCGCTCAATATGCTCCACCGTCTGGCTCGGGTCCACGCCGCGTTCGAAGCGGTGGCCCGCGTCGGTGGCAAAGTTATAACGGCGCGAACGGCCCGCCACGGCCTCGGGCCACCAAAAGGCGGCTTCGATATAGACGTTTTGCGTAGCGTCGGTCACCGACGTGCTGTCGCCCCCCATGATGCCCGCCAGCGACTCGACGGCTTGGTTATCGGCAATCACGCCCACCTTGTCGTCGAGGGTGACGGTGTTGCCGCTCAGCAGCTTGAGGGACTCGCCCGGCTTGCCCCAACGCACGTCCAAGCCGCCGTGGATTTTGTCCAGATCAAAGATATGGGTGGGCTGGCCGACCTCAAACATCACGTAGTTGGAGATGTCCACCAGCGCCGTCACACTGCGCTGGCCGCAACGCGCCAGTTTGTCCACCATCCACTGGGGCGTCTTGGCTTTCGTATTCACGCCTTTGACGATGCGGCCAGAGAAGCGGCCACACAGGTCGGGGGCAGATACTTTGACGGGCAGTTTGTCAGTGTGCGTTGCAGTTACCGCCGGGACGCTGGTTTGTTTTAAAGGCGTGCCCGTAATGGCCGACACCTCACGCGCCACACCCAACACGCTCAGGCAATGGCCCAGGTTAGGTGTGAGCTTGAGCGTGAACAGCGTGTCGTCCAGCTTCAAATGGTCACGCAGATTGGTGCCAATCGGCGCATCTAAAGGCAACTCCAGCAAACCGCTGGCATCCTCGTCAATGCCCAGCTCTTTGGCCGAACACAACATGCCTTGGCTCTCCACGCCGCGCAACTTGCCCAGCTTGATAGCAAACGGCTTGCCATCTGCGCCCGGTGGCAACAACGCCCCCACGGTGGCCACCGGAATGCGAATACCCACGCGCGCGTTGGGTGCCCCGCAGACGATATTGAGCAAGGTGCCCGTTCCAGCCGCCATGCTGGCGTGGCTTCCAATGTCTACCTGGCACACACGCAGACGGTCCGCATCGGGGTGCTGCGCGCACGCTTTGATCTCGCCCACCACCACGCCGGTAAACGGTGGCGCAGCCAGTGTCGTTTCCTCCACCTCCAGCCCCGCCATGGTCAGCGCATCGGCCAACTGCTGGGTGGACAGGGGGGGGTTACAGAACTCTCTCAACCAACTTTCAGGGAATTGCATGGTGACTCTTCAATCGGGATGTTGTGTTTCTTCACGGAATGGGATTTATCGCAAAAAGCGCAAAAAGAACGCAGAAAATGCAAAAAAAGAATAAAAACAGCGTTTTCTAATTTTTTGAATTTGGTATTTTTAGCGTTTTTTGGGTTCTTTTTGCGTTTTTAGCGTTACATCATCAAAGTCATTGAAACTGCGACAAAAAGCGCACATCGTTTTCAAAGAACAGCCGCAAATCGTTCACGCCATAGCGCAGCATCGCCAGGCGGTCGATGCCGATGCCAAAGGCAAAGCCAATGTACTTTTCGGGATCCAGGCCCATATTGCGCACCACGGTGGGGTGTACCTGGCCAGAGCCTGCCACCTCCAGCCAGCGGCCAGCCAAGGGGCCGGAGCTAAAGGCGATGTCGATCTCGGCGCTGGGCTCGGTGAAGGGGAAATAGCTGGGGCGGAAACGCAGCGTCAAGTCGTCCGTCTCGAAGAAGGCCTTGCAGAAATTAAGGAAGGTGACCTTGAGGTCTTTGAAGTTGACGTTTTCGCCGATCCACAGGCCTTCAAACTGGTGGAACATGGGGGAATGGGTTGCATCGCTGTCCACGCGGTAGGTGCGACCTGGCGCAATCACGCGAATCTCGGGCATAGGTAACGTGCCCCCACGCTCTCCCGCTGCGCGTGGATCGCTGCCCCCCGAGGGGGCCCTCGCCACTTGGGGCGGCCCGGCGTGGCTCGCCACCATCGCTGCAGCATGCTTTTTGGCATGCGCCACGGCGTAGCGGATCTGCATCGGGCTGGTGTGGGTGCGCAGGCAGTAGGGGTGGCCCTGCTCGTCGTTCATGTCTACGTAGAACGTGTCTTGCATCGAGCGGGCGGGGTGGTTGGGCGGGTTGTTCAGCGAGGTGAAGTTGAACCAGTCGTTTTCAATCTCGGGGCCGTCGGCTACGTCAAAGCCCATGCTGTTAAAGATACTCTCCACGCGCTCCCAGGCCAGGGCAATCGGGTGCAAACCACCCTGCCCGCGTTGGCGGCCCGGCAGCGTGACATCCAGTGCTTCGGCTTTGAGTTGCGTTTGCAGTTCGGCATCCGCAAGTGCGGCGCGCCGGGCCGTCAAAGCGGCTTCCACGGCCTGTTTGGTCACGTTGATGGCGGCGCCGCGTGTTTTCTTCTCATCCACGCTCAAGGCGGCCATGCCTTTCATCAGCTCGGTCAGCTTGCCTGCCTTGCCCAGAAACAGCGCCTTGGCGTTTTCCAGGTCGGCAGGGGTGCTGGCGGCGGCAAAGGCGGCTTGGGCACTGGCAACGATGGTGTCTAAATCGCTCATAGGACGGCTGTGGGGTAAAACTGAAAAAAAGATCAAATATACGGCAGAAACCTGCCGGGGCGCTGAAACAAACAAGGGCTAGTGCCTTTTCAAGCGCTAGCCCTTTATTGATTAGCGTAAGCAGCTATCCAAAGAATAGCAACTCAGCGCGTGAAACTTAAGCAGGCAGGGAAGCGAGCTTGGCTTTCACCTGGTTCACGACAGCGGTAAATGCTGGCATGTCATGGATGGCCATGTCGGAGAGCATTTTGCGGTCGATTTCGATACCGGCTTTGCGGATACCGTTGGCGAACTGGCTGTAGGTCAGGCCACAGGTGCGTGCTGCGGCGTTGATACGCGCAATCCACAACTGGCGGAACACCCGCTTTTTGGTGCGGCGGTCACGGTAGGCGTATTGGCCCGCCTTCATCACCGCTTCTTTGGCGATACGGAAGACGTTGCCACGGCGACCGCGGAAACCTTTAGCGAGGGCTAGAACTTTTTTGTGACGGGCACGGGCCGTAACACCACGTTTAACGCGAGGCATAGTATTTCTCCTTGTTCGTGTTAAGCAACGCCCATACCGGGCAACATTTGAGCGACTGAGGCCATATTGGTCTCATGCACTGCAATGGCACCGCGCAATTGGCGTTTGTTTTTGGTGGTCTTCTTGGTCAAGAATGTGACGTTTGAAGGCTTGGCCGCGTTTCACGGTGCCGCCTGGACGGACGCGAAAACGCTTTTTGGCGCTGCTCTTGGTCTTCATTTTGGGCATTTGGATGCTCCTTTACTTGTATCTCGTGAGGTGTCGGCAAAAAAACTTGCCGCCTTGTAGACCCCGAGCGTGGTGCAACCGTGAGGTTGCTTGTTGCTGCAACCTCGCAGTTGCTGCGTGCTACAACCTTGCGGTTGCAGCGAGCTAGCACCCGAAGGTGCCAGCATTTGCGCAAAACGGTGACCGATACCGATTTGCAGCAAAGCCTATGATTCTAACTTATTTTCAGGCCGTTTCGTCATCTGCGGTTGCATCTTCGGGCGCGGGCGCTGTAGAGGGCTTGGCAGGTGCTGGTGCGGGTGTGCCGGGGGCAGAGGCCGCTGCGGGTGCAGCCGCAGCAGGCTTGGCGCTGGGCTTTTTCTTGCCCGGGGCAATCATCATGATCATCTGGCGGCCTTCCAGCTTGGGCAGGCTCTCGATGATGATGCTGTCGGCCAGGTCGGTCTTGATGCGCATCAGCAAGTCCATGCCGATTTCCTGGTGCGTGATCTCGCGGCCCCGAAAGCGCAGGGTGATCTTGCATTTGTCGCCGTCGTCCAGAAAGCGGCGGATATTGCGCATCTTGATGTTGTAGTCACCATCGTCGGTGCCGGGGCGGAACTTGACTTCCTTGATCTCAATCACCGTTTGCTTGAGCTTGGCTTCGTGCTCGCGCTTTTGTTCCTGGTATTTGAACTTGCCGTAGTCCATGATACGCACCACGGGCGGCGTGGCGGTGGCTACGGTTTCAATCACGTCCAGATCGAGCTCGGCGGCGTGGCGCAGGGCCTCTGACATGCTCATCACCCCCATGGGCTCGTTGTCCGGGCCAGTCACCCGAACTTCGGGGGCCATGATCTCGCGGTTGAGACGGTGTTTGCGCTCTTCGCGGTGGTAGCGAGAGGGACGGGGCGGGCGAGGCGGGCGCGGTGCCAGGGGCCGAAATGGTGCGGTAGCGATGGTTCAAATCCTTATCAAATAACTATTACAGCATAGTTGCTTTACAGCTATCTATTCAATAGCTGCTTACGTCCATAGGACGCGGACTAGCAGGCTAAATGCTTGCTAAAACGCGAAAAAATCAGGCTTTGGAGGCAATGTCAGCGAGGATCTTTGCAATAAAGTCATCGACTGGCATCACGCCAAGGTCTACATTACCCCGGGCGCGCACTGCGACGCTACCAGCATCCTTCTCTTTATCACCCATGACGAGGATAAAGGGGAGCTTTTGCATCGAATGCTCGCGTATTTTAAGGTTTATTTTCTCATTACGCAAATCCAGGGCTACCCTAAGCCCTTGATTGCGCAGCTTTTTTGCCACTTCCTGTGCGTAATCGGCCTGCGCATCGGTAATCGCGCAGACCACCACCTGCGTGGGCGCGAGCCAAACCGGCATCGCGCCCGCATGCTGTTCGATCAAAATGCCGATAAAACGCTCCAGGCTGCCCACAATCGCGCGGTGCAGCATGACCGGGCGCTGTCTTGAGCCGTCGGCGGCCACGTATTCGGCATCCAGCCGCTCGGGCATGGAGAAGTCCACCTGCATGGTGCCGCACTGCCACTGGCGGCCAATCGCGTCTTTCAGGGTGTATTCAATCTTCGGGCCGTAAAACGCGCCATCGCCTGGGGATAGCTCGTACTGGCAGCCGCTGCGCTTCAATGATTCGATCAGCGCGGCCTCAGCCTTGTCCCAGCTCTCGTCCGAGCCAATGCGCGCCTCGGGCCGCGTGGCCACCTTGTAGATGATGTTTTTAAAACCAAAGTCGGTATAGACCTTTTGCAGCAGCTCGGTATACTGCACACATTCGTCCAGGATCATGGTCTTCGGTGCAAAAGATATGCCCATCGTCCTGCGTAAAGCCGCGCACCCGCATGATGCCGTGCAGCCCGCCGGTGGGTTCGTTGCGGTGGCACTGGCCAAACTCGCCATAGCGCAGCGGCAGATCGCGGTAGCTTTTGATGCCTTGTTTGAAGATCAAAATGTGGCCGGGGCAGTTCATCGGCTTCAAGGCATATTCGCGCTTTTCACTCTCGGTGGTGAACATGTTGTCGCGGTACTTGTCCCAGTGGCCGGTTTTCTCCCACAGACTTTTGTCGATGATTTGCGGGCCTTTCACTTCCAGGTAGCCGTTGTCCTGGTAGACGCGGCGCATGTACTGCTCCACCTGCTGCCACACCGTCCAGCCCTTGGGGTGCCAAAACACCGTGCCGGGCGAATGCTCGTCAATATGGAATAAATCCAGCTCGCGGCCCAGCTTGCGGTGGTCACGTTTTTCGGCCTCTTCCAGCATCGTCAGGTGCTGCTGCAGCTCGTCTTTGGTGGCCCAGGCCGTGCCATAGACGCGTTGCAGCATTTCGTTGCGGTGGTCGCCGCGCCAGTAGGCCCCGGCCAGTTTCATCAGCTTGAAGTGTTTCAGCTTGCCGGTGGACGGCACGTGCGGGCCACGGCACAGGTCTTCAAACGCGCCTTCGCGGTACAGCGACACGTCTTCACCTGCGGGAATCGCGCCAATGATTTCAGCTTTGTAGTGCTCGCCCATGCCTTTAAAGTAGGCAATGGCCTCGTCGCGCGGCAGCACCCGGCGGGTGACGCTCTCGTCTTTGTTGGCCAGCTCGGCCATCTTCTTCTCTATCGCCGTCAAGTCGTCGGGCGTAAACGGGCGTTTGTACGAGAAGTCGTAGAAAAAGCCGTTTTCAATCACTGGGCCAATCGTGACCTGGGCGTCGGGGAACAGCTCTTTGACGGCGTAGGCCAGCAGGTGAGCGGTGCTGTGGCGAATTACCTCCAGGCCCTCGGCATCTTTGGCGGTGATGATGGACAACGCGGCATTGCTGGTCAGCTGATAGCTGGTGTCCACCACCTTGGCCGCCACGCCCTGCCCCACCTTGCCAGCCAAAGCGGCTTTGGCCAGGCCTGCGCCAATGGACAGCGCCACCTCGGCCACGGTGACCGGGCCGGGATAGTCACGTTGCGAGCCGTCGGGGAGGGTAATTTGAACCATGGTGAGACCTCTATGGGGTAAATAACTGATGAAACTGCTGCGCCAGGCTAATTAACCATGGGCGCCACCAAAACAAAAAACGCGACCAGCGGCCGCGTTTCACTATAAAAAAAGTAGCTGCTTACGCAATCTACACGCGGGCTCCTGCCGTAATTGGCATAAAAAGTGGACTTGTAGTTCGCGGTGTCATAACCAGTACTGCCTTTCTCGCTCTTACTATAGGGGTGAAACGCTTTGGGTTTATTTTAGCCCAGCCTGCAATTCATTAAGCGCACTGCATGCGACAAACCGTAGGGCCACCATGCCATCATGCATGCGCTGCCTCGCGCAGTGCATTGGTGGCCCACTGGTTCAAGCTTACCCCTTCGACCTGCGCGGCCACCAGCGCAGCGCCATGCACTTCAGGCGGTACGCGCAGCATGAGCTTGCCGCTGGCGGGCTTTTGCGGGTTGCGGCCCAGCTTTTTGCAGGTGGCCAGGTAGTCCAGCACCGCCACCTCAAAGTCGCGCCGCAGGTCAGCTACGTTATCAGCATGAAACCCCACCACATCGGTAATGCCTGCGATATGCCCGATAAAGCAGGCATCTTCATCGCTGTAGATGATCTGCGCGGCGTAGCCCTTGAAGGTCATGGTATTCATGGCGTAACTCCTGCTTGCTCTAAAAATTGACGGGCATCTTTCACTTGGTAGGGCTTGGCTTCTTTGGCTGGGTGCGGGCGGTGAAAGGTGCCTACCACACCATTGAGTACAAAGCGCACCCGAGATCCATCGCCCTCTATGCTCTGCGCACCAACGGCAACAAACAAAGCTTCAATGTGCGCCCACGCCAGCGAAGTCGGTACAGGTTTAGCAAACACCCATTCCAAGGTTTTTCGATGCTTGCTATTCATGATTGCAACTTTAGCTATTTTTGGAACAAAACGCAAGCACTAAATGCTAGCATGAGCAGTGACGCCGCCGACCATCCGCAAGGCGGTCACCTCCCCCGCGCCACAATATTCAATGCCACCGCCTCGGCCACCTTGATGCCGTCAATCGCCGCGCTCATGATGCCGCCGGCGTAGCCTGCGCCCTCGCCTGCGGGGTACAGGCCGGGGGTGTTGATGCTTTGGAAACGCTCTGGGTTTTGCTCGGTGCGGGCGATGCTGTCGGCTGCTTGGCGCAGGGCGGCGCGGCGTTCTTCGTGGCGTTTGATGCGCACGGGGGCGGAGGTGCGGGTTTCTACGCCTGTGAGCATCGCGTCCGCCATGTCAAAGCCTGCGATCTGTTTGGTAAATTGGGGAATGGCTTCGCGGATGGCTCGAATAGCGTACATCGGCAGGCTGGGTTGCAGCGGGTTGCCCAGGTCAGTCAGGTGCACACCGGGCTTGTAGCTGGGCTCTACGCTGCCTAGCTGGGTGGAGGGCACGCCTTTTAAGAAGTCACCGACCCGCTGCCCAGGCGCTTCGTAAGTGCTGCCGCCGAGCACGTAAGCGCCCGACTCCAACGCACGTTGAAAGCGCATACCGGCCAGCACCTGGCCACGGTCTTTCTCGGCCACCAGCGGATTGCCGAGTGCGTCAAAGTCAAAGTCCGCAGGCTCTATGCCCACGACGATGCCCGCGTTGGCGTTGCGTTCGTTGCGGCTGTACTGGCTCATGCCATTAGTGACCACCCGGCCCTCTTCTGACGTGGCCGCCACCACCGTGCCGCCGGGGCACATGCAAAAGCTGTACACGCTGCGGCCATTCTTGGCGTGGTGCACCAGCTTGTAGTCGGCTGCGCCCAGCATGGGGTTGCCCGCAAACGGGCCAAAGCGGGCGCGGTCGATCAGGCCCTGCGGATGCTCAATGCGAAAACCCACGCTGAAGGGCTTGGCCTCCATGTACACACCCTTGGCATGCAGCATCTCAAAGGTATCGCGGGCGCTGTGCCCAATCGCCAGCACCACATGGTCGGCTTCAATCTGCGTGCCGTCCTCCAGCGCTACACCTTTGATAGCTGCTTGCGTCCTGTTGACAAGGACTACCGGCGGTTTATCCAGGTAAATATCGGTCACCTTGCTGGAAAAGCGAAATTCGCCACCCAGCGCCGTAATCTCTTCGCGCAAAAACTCCACCACCTTCACCAGGCGAAAGGTGCCCACATGCGGCTTGCTGACATACATGATTTCATCCGGCGCGCCGCCGCGCACCATATCCTCCAGCACCTTGCGGCCATGGAACAGCGGGTCTTTCACCTGGCTCCACAGCTTGCCATCGCTGAACGTACCCGCCCCGCCCTCGCCAAACTGCACATTGCTCTCGGGCTGCAACTGGCTTTTGCGCCAGAAGCCCCAGGTGTCCTTGGTACGCTCGCGTACCATCTTGCCGCGCTCCAGGATGATGGGTTTGAAGCCCATCTGCGCGAGGGTGAGCGCGGCAAACAGACCGCAGGGGCCGGTGCCAATCACCACCGGGCGCTTGAAGGGCTTATCAGGTGCATGGGTGACGAATTTGTACGCGGTGTCGGGCGTAGGCGTGGTGTGCGTAGCCAGCTTGGGGGCACGCTGCGCTCTGGCCAGTACTGCGGCGTTATCGCTGGTCTGCACATCCAGCGTGTAGATAAAGTAGATGTCGCTCTTCTTGCGCGCATCAAAGCCACGGCGAAAGATGCTGACGCTGACGATCTCGTCGGGTTTGAGTTTTAAGCGCTCGCACGCTGCGGCGTTGATGGCCTCGGGGGGGTGATCAAGAGGCAGCTTGACCTCGGTCAGGCGGATGGCAGTAGGTTCGGTCATGGGTGTTGGCTAGCCTGCACGGCTGCAAAACGGTTTGGTCGTATTTTAGCGGGGAGCTGCATTGAATGCTGGCTCGGGCGGCCACGCCGGGGCGCCGACCGACGAAGGCCCTGGCACACAGACAGGCAACTGATCGCCAAGGCGATGCCGGCTTCACCAAATTTGCTACACTTAATATAGCTGGATATGTCCAGGCGACAAGGACTACTAGCCTATTTGGCATGTACCGACCAAACAGGGGTTTGACTACCCATGCCATCCAGGCCTGATTGAAAAACGCTACATATTACATAGCATAATATGTCCAGACGACAAGGACTACTGGCCTATTTGGCAGTAAAAAAGCCCGCAGATTACTCTGCGGGCTTGCAAGGCTAGTGTGACAGCTCGTTATGCGTGTTTTTGCTCAAAAAACTGCTCATCTTCCGTCGAGCCCTTGAGCGCGCTGGTCGATGCGTTGGCCTCGATGGTGGTGGTGACCGAGTCAAAGTAACCGGTGCCCACTTCGCGCTGGTGCTTGACGGCGGTGAAGCCTTTGCTGGCGGCGGCAAACTCTTTTTCCTGCAGCTCAACGAAAGCGGTCATGTTGTTGCGGGCGTAGCCGTGGGCCAGCTCAAACATGCTGTAGTTGAGTGAGTGGAAGCCCGCCAGCGTGATGAACTGGAACTTGTAGCCCATCGCGCCCAGCTCGCGCTGGAACTTGGCGATGGTGGCATCGTCCAGATTCTTCTTCCAGTTGAAGGATGGCGAGCAGTTGTACGACAGCATCTTGCCGGGGAACTTGGCGTGGATGGCATCGGCGAAGTCTTTGGCAAACTTCAGGTCGGGCGTGCCGGTTTCGCACCACAGCAGGTCAACGTAGGGGGCGTAGGCCAGGCCGCGGCTGATGGCTTGGTCCAGGCCCTTGTTGGTGCGGTAGAAGCCTTCGACCGTGCGCTCGCCGGTCAGGAAGGGCTTGTCGGTTGCGTCCACGTCGCTGGTCACCAGGTCGGCCGCTTCGGCATCGGTACGGGCGAGCAAAATGGTGGGCGTGCCCATCACGTCGGCGGCCAGGCGGGCAGCGACCAGCTTGCTGACGGCTTCGCGGGTAGGCACGAGGACTTTGCCGCCCATGTGGCCGCATTTTTTGGCCGAGGCCAACTGGTCTTCAAAGTGCACGCCGGCAGCGCCCGCTTCGATCATCGACTTCATCAGCTCAAAGGCGTTGAGCACGCCGCCAAAGCCTGCCTCGGCATCGGCCACGATGGGGGCAAAGTAGTCCATATAGCCTTCGTCGCCAGGGCCCTTGCCTTCGGCCCACTGGATCTGGTCGGCGCGGGCGAAGGTGGCGTTGATTTTTTTCACGACTTTTGGCACGCTGTCCACGCTGTAGAGCGACTGGTCTGGGTACATTTCGCCATTGCTGTTGGCGTCGCCGGCCACTTGCCAGCCGCTGAGGTAAATCGACTTCAAACCGGCTTTGACCTGCTGCATGGCCTGGTTGCCGGTGAGCGCGCCCAAGCTGTTCACAAACGGCTCGGTGTTGAGCAGGCTCCACAGCTTGTCGGCGCCGCGCTGGGCCAGGGTGTGGTCAATCGCGACCGAGCCGCGCAGCTTGACGACATCGGCAGCGCTGTAGCCGCGTTGGATGCCCTTCCAGCGGGGGTTGGTCGCCCAGTCTTTTTCCAGGGCGGCGATTTGTTCTTTGCGACTCAGGTGGGTCCAGTTGGCACTCATGGTTAACTCCTTAAAGGTGGATGAGATATCGAAAACCGATGGAGTGACTATACGGCCTCCCAATCACTTTACGCCAATCTTATGTCTTATATAAGAGTAAATATTTATTGAATTAAATCAAATAGTTATGAAATATTTTCATATTGAAAAATTCAATTTCCTATATTGAGAAAAAATGCGGCATTGCAACATGCGTAATTTTTCGTAATTTGAAATATGCGTTGTGCATATGGAAATGCCCCCTCTGAGGTCTACATCCGCCATAGTTGTGGGGGCAAGTAGGCCGGCCTACAATGATTTCATCAATTTATCACCTCAGTGGAGGTGAATGGAGGTCGTATGGGACACCTGGATCGAACGGCTTTGCAGGCAGCGCACAACGCACAGCGCCTGGGGCTGGACCATGAGGTATGGCTGAGCGCCCTGCTGGCCGCGCACGAGGCCACGCATGAACACGATGCGCTCATGCCCTATGAGCTAGCCGAGATCGAAGAGAGCAGCCTCACTCTGGAAGAGGCCATGGGCCTTCAAGACGCTGCGGCTGCACGACTGGCAACCCAAACGGGATAGTCAGCCCGGCGGGGTGGTATGCAGTAGTATTGCTCCATGAATGCCACCATCCCGATTCATCTTGCCCCACCCGAAGCCGGCGCTGCCACCCTGCCCCCCTGGGGCGACGCACCCACCAGCCGCGCACCCGGCTGGGTCTATACCAACGAAGCCGTGTACCAGCGCGAGCTCGAAAACCTGTTCTACAAAAACCACTGGTGCTATGTCGGCCTGGAGTGCGAGATCCCCAAGGCGGGCGACTACAAGCGCACGCAGATCGGCGAGCGCAGTGTGGTGATGGTGCGCGAGCGTGGCCGCCCCGGCCAGCCCGACCAAATTCACGTTGTAGAAAACCGCTGCGCCCACCGTGGCGTGCAGTTTGTACGCGAGCGCAGCGGCAACGCGCGCAGCTTTGTCTGCCCCTACCACCAGTGGACCTACAAACTCAACGGCGACCTGGTCGGCCTGACCTTCAAAAACGGCGTGGATCGGGTGGAGGCCGACGGCAGCAAGATCAAACAGGGCGGCATGGCCGAGGATTTTCAGCTGTGCGACCATGGCCTCACCAAGCTCAAGGTCGCGCGGCGTGGCGGTGTGGTGTTTGCGTCGTTTGACCACAGCGTAGAGAGCTTTGAAGACTACCTGGGCCCCAATGTGCTGCCCTACTTTGACCGGGTGTTTCATAAACCGCTGAAACTCCTGGGCATCAACCGCCAGCGCATTCCTGCCAATTGGAAGCTGATGCAAGAGAACATCAAAGACCCCTACCACCCCGGCCTGCTGCACACCTGGTTTGTCACCTTTGGCCTGTGGCGCGCCGACCAGCGCAGCCAGATGATCATGGACGACAAGGGGCGCCACGCCTGCATGGTGAGCCGCCGCGATGAAGTGGCCGCCTCTGCCGCCGTCACCGAGGGGGTGACCTCGTTCAAAGCCAATATGCAGCTGGGTGATGCCCGCCTGCTGGACGTGGTGCCCGAGGCCTGGTGGAAGATCGGCGACGTGATGCCCACGGTGGTGATGATGACGCTGTTTCCCAGCCTGATCATCCAGCAGCAGGTCAACTCGCTGTCCACCCGCCACATCCAGCCCACCGGCGTGGGCGAGTTTGACTTCGTCTGGACGCATTTTGGTTTTGAGGACGACACCCCCGAGATGACCCAGCGCCGTCTGCGCCAGTCCAACCTGTTTGGCCCCGCAGGTTTTGTAAGCGCCGACGATGGCGAAGTGATCGAGTTTGTGCAAAGCGCGTACAAAGCCCACAGCCAGGCCCGCACCATCAGCGAGCTGGACGGCGTGGATGTCAAACCCACCGACCACATGGTCACCGAGACACTGATCCGCGGCATGTACGGCTACTGGCGCTCCGAAATGGGTATTTAGGCAACAAATAGGCCTGTAGTCCCTGTCGTATGGACGTAAGCAGCTACTAAATTTATAGCGTATGGATTTCAAATTATTCTCCGAAGTGCAAGCCCTGCACCTGCGTTACGCGCAGATTCTGGACAGCAACGACTTCGCCACCTGGCCCGACCTGTTCACCCCCGAGTGCGTCTACAAAATCCAGTCGCGCGAGAATTTTGATGCCGGGCTGCCGCTGTGTATCTTGCATTTTGAAAGCCAGGCCATGCTGCGCGACCGGGTGTACGGCGCGCAAAACACCATCTACCACGACCCGTACTACCAGCGCCACATCGTCAGCGCGCCCTTGATTACTTCTTCAAACGGCGACGCGATAGAAGCCGAAACCGCCTACCTCGTCATCCGAACGCACCGCGACCAGTTGCCCGAGATTTTGAGCACCGGGCGCTATATTGACCGCATGGTGCGGGTAGAGGGCGCACTGAAGTTTGCCTCGCGGGTGTGTGTGTTTGACAACGACCTGATTGCCAACTCCTTGATCAAGCCGATTTGACTAATTTGCGCCTTGCCAGGCCACAGCGTGCGAAAATAGCGGGTTAGCCCACACACTTTAGCTTGGATACCCCCATGGACGCAGAACAAATCAACCAAATCGGCACCGCATTGCAAAGCCTGGCCGCGCGCACGCTCGACCTTCGGGGGTATCTTTGACTACGAGTCCAAGCAACGCAAGCTAGACGACGTTAACGCCGCCCTGGAAGACCCGGCGGTATGGAACGACCCCAAGCGCGCCCAGGAGCTGGGCAAGGAGAAAAAAGCCCTCGAAGGCGTGGTGCTGGTCATAGCAAAACTCGACAGCGAGATTGCCGACAACACCGAGCTGTACGACATGAGCAAGGGCGACAACGACATCGACAGCCTGACGCATATTGAAGAAGAAGTGGCCAAGATTGAGGCCACCGTGGCGCAGCTGGAATTTCGCCGCATGTTCAACCAGCCGGCCGATCCGCTCAACGCCTTTCTGGACATCCAGGCGGGCGCCGGTGGCACCGAGGCCTGCGACTGGGCCAGCATGCTGCTGCGCCAGTACCTGCGCTACGCCGAGCGCAAGGGCTTCAAGGCCACGATTGAAGACGAGTCGTCGGGCGATATTGCGGGCATCAAGGGGGCCAGCATCAAGATTGAGGGCGACTACGCCTTTGGCCTGCTGCGCACCGAGACCGGCGTGCACCGGCTGGTGCGCAAGTCGCCTTTTGATAGCGCGGGCGGCAGGCACACCAGCTTTGCCAGCGTGTTTGTCTACCCCGAGGTGGACGACTCCATCGTCATCGACATCAACCCGTCCGACGTGCGCACCGACACCTACCGCGCCAGCGGCGCAGGCGGCCAGCACATCAACAAAACCGACTCGGCCGTGCGCCTGACCCACCTGCCCACCGGCATCGTGGTGCAGTGCCAGGACGGGCGCAGCCAGCACGGCAACCGCGATGTGGCCTGGAAGCGCCTGCGCTCGCGCCTGTACGACTTTGAAATGCGCAAACGCCAGGAGGCGCAGCAAAAACTCGAAGACACCAAGACCGACGTAGGCTGGGGCCACCAGATCCGCAGCTATGTGCTGGACCAGTCGCGCATCAAAGACCTGCGCACCAGCGTAGAGACCTCAGCCACCCAAAAAGTGCTGGACGGTGACCTGGACATGTTTATTGAGGCGAGTTTGAAACAAGGCGTGTAGCCGGCGTGTAATGAATCCGGGAAGGTGGCAGACTAAAGCCTTTTACCTATCCAAGGAGTCTTTCCATGAAGCAACTCAGCCTCGCCACCCTCACCCTCACCCTCGCCCTGTCCTCCACCCTGTGGGCGCAGTCAGCCGATGGGCTGATCAGCGTGCCCAGCCCGCACAGCGCTGCGCAAACCATGGCGCGGCTGGAGGCCTTGGTCAAAGAGCGTGGCCTGAACGTGTTTGCCCGCATCGACCACGCCGCCGGAGCCACCAAGGTGGGCAAAACCCTGCGCCCCACCGAGCTGCTGATCTTTGGCAACCCGCAAGGTGGCACACCGCTGATGGAGTGCGCGCAGACGGCAGGCATTGACCTGCCGCTCAAGGCGCTGGTGTGGCAGGACGAGGCGGGCAAGGTCATGCTCAGCTACAACGACCCTGAGTTTCTGGCCAAGCGCCATGGAGCGGCCAGCTGCCCGGCGGTGGACAACCTGAAAAAGGCCTTGGGCGGACTGGCGCAGGCTGCAGTGGCGCCCTAGTTCAACCGTCAGCCCCCGGCAGCGCGTCGCAGGCGGTTTTTACCCACCCAAGCCCACCGCATTCCCAATCGCATTATCATTGGCACTCCCCAAGGAGCATGCCATGTCTGTTGCCGTCCAGCCCTCCCTACACGCTGTCAGCGCCGCCCACGCCGCTGCGCTGCCCGCGCCCGCGCAGGTGCAGCAACTGCACCACTACGCCTACCGCTGCAAGGATGCCGAGGAAACCCGGGCGTTCTACGAGAACATTCTGGGTCTGCCGCTGTACCACATCATCCAAAGCGACATCGTGCCCAGCACCGGCGAGTTTTGCCCCTATACCCACATATTTTTTCGCCTGCAAGACGGCAGCTATATCGCGTTTTTTGACCTGGGCGACGACGCGGCCGCGCTGCCCAGCCCCAACACGCCGTCCTGGGTCAACCACATCAGCTTTCGCGTCAACACTGTGCAAGACCTGGAGGACATGAAGGCGCGCCTGCTGGCGCATGGCGTAGAGGTGCTGGGGGTGACGGACCACCACATCTTCAAAAGCATTTACTTTTTTGACCCCAACGGCATCCGCATGGAGCTCACCGCGCAGTTGGCCGATGCCTTCCAGATGCTGCAGGAGAGCAAAACCGCCCACGCCCGGCTGGATGAATGGACTGCGCGTAAACAGCAGTGGCGCAAAGACCGCGCCGCTGGTAAGGTAGACAAACTCAAACTAAAAAAATAGCTTTCTATGCCGCTGCCACCTCCCCCCGCCGCCAAACCTTACGCTGACACCGCGCACACCAACAATTACCAGTTCAGCCAGGGCGCGGGCTATGTACTGCCCGAGTACGCTGCCGTGGTACCCGAAGCCGTAAAGACCGGGGCCACCGAGCACCACCGCGTGCTGATCGTCGGCGCTGGCCTTGCCGGCTTGACGTTGGCTTGTTCGCTGGCACAGTTAGGCATCGACTGCGTAGTCGTGGATGAGGACAACACGGTCGGTGTCAAGGGCGCGTCCAGCCGGGGTATTTGCTACACCCAAAAGTCGTTGGAGATTTTTGACAAACTGGGTATCTATCGCCGCATCCAGGCCAAGGGCGTGGAGTGGAGCGTGGGGCGCACCTTTGCGGGCCGTGACGAGGTGTACCGCTTTGACCTGAAGAAGCAAAACAACTTCAACCTGAGCCAGCAGCCTGCCTTTATCAATATCCAGCAGTTTTATAACGAAGCCTTTTTGGTCGACCGTATTGCCGAGCTGGGGCATGCCCAGATTCGCTGGAACAACCGGGTGACCCAGTATGCCAACGATGCAGGACTGGCTACCTTGACCATAGCTACCCAAGCAGGTGAATACAAGACTACCGCTGATTTTTTGATTGATGCGACGGGCAGCAAAAGCCCTTTCAGGCAGTGGCTGGGCATTGGCGTGAAGGCCCAAAAGGGCGACGACCGCTGGTGCATCGCCGATGTGCGCTTTACTACCCGCCCACCCAAAGAGCGCCACACCTGGATCGAAGCGCCGTTTAACGACAACCGCGCCGTCTGGCAGCACCTGATGGCCGACGACGTGTGGCGCATCGACTACCAGATGGCTCCCGATGCCGACCCGGAAGTAACGAGCAGTCCAACCCAGGTGCGCGAACGTCTGGCACGCCAGTTTGGCAAAGATACGCCTGTCGAAATCGTTTGGGTCGGGCCGTATGCCTACCGCAGCGAGTGTGTGCAGCGTATGCAGGTAGATTTGGCTGCGGGTCTAACGCCCCCAACGGCTGCCACCCGCTCGCCCAACAAAGAAGCGCACAGCAGCCAGGTATTTTTAATCGGCGACAGTGCCAAGGTGATGAGCCCGTTTGGCGCGCGCGGCGGTAACAGCGGCATTGCAGATGCCGACAATCTGGCCTGGAAGCTGGCCGCCGTCGTCAAAGGCCAAGCCTCCCCCACACTCCTGGCCAGCTACCACCCCGAGCGGCACGAGGCCGCCACTACCAATGTGCAGGTCACCCACCGCACCGCCCGCTTTTTGCGCCCCGCAGACGGCGTGGAGCGCTTGTTTCGCTCGGCCGTGATCGACCTGGCCAAACAGCACCCCTTTGCCCGCAGCCTGGTCAATACCGGGCGCATGGCGGTGGCCAACCCGTACAGCGCCTCGCCGCTGACCGACAGCTCGCTCAAACGCAGTATCTCCGTGCAAAACGTCGGCCTGCAATGGGTGGATGGCGCTGCGGCGAGCCTGAACGATCTGCTGCGCTGGGCGGGCACCCGCCCCCTGCTGCTGGTGTTTGGCGATGGCACCGGCGTGCTCAGCAACACCCAGGTCACCCTGCTCGGCGCCCTGGCCAGCGCCAACCTGGTGCGCGTGGTGCAGGTCAGCACCCAGCGTGCCCATGTACAGGCCCGCGAGGCTGTACTGGACGCCAAGGCCCTGCTGGCCCGGGCCTGCGGCATGCCCCACCCCCAGCAGGCGGTGCCAGCCAGCGCCCTGACCACCTGCCACTGGGCCCTGCTGCGCCCCGATAGCTACCTGGCCGCACGCGGCACCCATGTAGGCGGTAGCCTGGTGCGCGCCGTCGCCCGCTGCGCCGGAGTCAACCTGCAAGGAGCCCGCCCATGAGCACGCCCATGAGCCAAACCGTTGCCCTGGACAACCAGTTGGAAGATGCCGACGGTTTTTATGAAGCCCTGCTTGATGCCCACGCGGGTTTGAGTGCCGAGCAATCCGCCGCGCTCAACGCGCGCTTGATTTTGCTACTGGCTAACCAGGTGGGGCATGCGGGGGTGTTGGAGCAATGTATTGCGCTGGCGAAGGCGCCATCGAACGCCTAGTCACTCAAGGATAGCGCCGCGCAATCGACTCGGCCACACATACCGGCTTGCTCGATCCTTCGCGCTCGATCGTCACCTCCCAGGCCATCTGCATACCGCCCTGGTCGATAGCGTCGCAGGCCAGCAGCTTCAAATGGCCGCGCAGGCGGCTGCCTACGGGCACGGGGGCGATAAAGCGCACCTTGTTCAGCCCGTAGTTCACCCCCATGCGGGTCTCGGTGATGGCAATGGCGGTTTCAAAAAACTTCGGAATCAGCGACAGCGTCAAAAAACCGTGGGCAATCGGTGCGCCAAAAGGCCCGGCCTGGGCGCGCTCTACATCCACATGGATCCACTGCTGGTCGCCGGTGGCATCGGCAAACTGCTGGATCTGCTGCTGGGTAATGGTGGTCCAGTCGCTGGTGGCGACTTCTTGGCCTAGGCAGGCGGCGACATCTTGCAGGGTTTGAAAAGTTTTCATAGAGTTAAGGTTGGGCCAGGGAATGGAGCGCGGAATTCAGGGTTCTACGTTAGATGGTCTAAGTTAAGCATTTAGCCATTTGCACAGGCCCTGCCACTGCTCCAGGTCTTTATCCACCCTGCTGGGGGCGACATCAAACAGGGTCAGGCCGCGGGCGGCCAGGTGAATATAGTTTTGCGTGTCGCGCAACGTGGCCAGCACGGGCAGGCCCAGCGTGGCGACAAACTCTTGCAGCTTGTCCGCCGCAATGGTGCGGCCATCGACCCGCATGCCGACCAGGCCCACCTGCATCTTGCCCGCCTGGCGGTGCTCGGCCAGCTCGTCCAAAAACTTGCGGGTGGCAAAAATATCAAACACACTGGGCTGCAGCGGCACGATCACCTTGTCGGCCAGCTTCATCACCTCTTTAAAGCGCCTGCCGTGCAGCCCGCCGGCGGTGTCCAGCACCACATGGGTGGTGCCCTTGGGCGGCTTGGCGATCACCTCTTCGCTGATGTCCCAGGTGCTGATGGGGCGCGCCGCCGCCGGGCGCAGACCCAGCCACAACCGCGACGACTGCTGGCGATCCGCATCGCCCAGCATGACGCTGTGGCCTTTGGACGCGTAATAGCCCGCAATATTGGTAGCGAGAGTGGACTTGCCAACGCCCCCCTTGGGATTGGCAACGACGATGACAGGCATAGCGCTCTCCAGTAAGACTTGGTAGCCCTATGTTACCGAATTTAGCGCCCGCATCGCCAAAAAGCTGCCGAGGCAGTTTTTTTTGGGTAGCATTTAGGGCTCTAGGGCGACAAAATAGTGCGTGAGCAGCTATCAAATTGGAAGCACATACCATCGTGAGCTGCGGCGGTTGAAGAGATTGCGCTGCAAAAAATCTACGAAAACACGTACCATTGCGCGAACTCAGGTAACGCAAGGCTAGCGTATGCACCGCGCGCCTTTCTACGATTTTTTCATCGCAACCCCCGTTCAACCACCGCTTGGCTGATTTGGCAGGTGGTTTTCAGGCTTCAATCAGGCTGTAGCCCAATAAAATATGGCGTAAGAAGCTACTACTTTAATAGCATATATTTTTACTGCAACTTACTTTCTATCTCTCAAATCAGGCACCACATCAGGCACACGCGCCAAAGCGGCATCAAAACTCTTGCGGCTTCCACGCTGTGCCCGCAGCTCCAGATAATCCTGCGTCGCTAGCGCTGACAGCTTTTCGGCCAACGCCGTGCTGATCAGCTGATTGACCGAGATACCCTCGTGCGCGGCGTATTCTTTGGCGTATTTATGCAAAGACTCTGGCAGACGGATACTGAGTGCACTCATGGTTTCACCTCCTTCTTTAAATTCAAAAAAGCATCGGGACTGAGCACCTGGATTCCAAAATCAGCCGCTGCTGCAAAATCACGCACATTCCAAGTCACGATGTATTGGCACTGCCCGTTCACCGCAGCCTCCAGCACCATATCGTCCTTAATATCTGGCAACTTGGGCCGCCATAAAAAATGCACCCGCGTGCGCAGCGCTGACGCACATACATAGTCCAAAATGTCGTCCACCTCACGCACCGGCACCTTCACCATGCCGGGGCGATGCAGCACGTCTTCGTACTCCATCACCAGCGGCACGGTCACCACATGCTCAAAATGCCCTGCCCCCACTTTGGACAGCAAATCAAACGACCACCCCGCACGAGAGCGCAAAGCAGACACCAGCACATTTGTATCAATGGTGATTCTGGGTACGGGTTTCATGGTATTGCCCATAATACCACAAAATCCGAGGCCCCAGTTGAACCCGAACTATCCTCAACCGTCAATCTACTTCACTATATTTTCGTATTTTTCGTATTTTTCGTTTTATACTAAGCACGAAGATTCACATCCTGACTTGGAGAGCATCATGCTTATCACACCCACAGCGGCAAAACCCTCCGCACGCCGCACCGACCCACTGGGGCCTTTGGCGGATGCCATCGGCTCGATGACAGGCACCTTGTCTGACCAGGTGGCCAGCGCATTGCACCAAGTTCTGGATGCCACTACCCCGCAAAGCCGTAGCGCTCGCCTGCTGCTGATACGCCACTTGGTGGACATTGAAAGCAACACCGTCGGCATCGAGATACCCAAGCGGCCTGCCGCCGCGCCTGATCTCATCAGTACCGCACAAGCCGCTGAACTGCTAGGCTACAGCCGCCCCTACGTAGCGATGTTGATCGACCAGAATAAACTCAAAGGCGCAACCGTCTCTGCGGGTGGTCATCGGCGCGTGCCCCGCGCTGCTGTGCTGGACTGGAAAGCCAAGCATCAGGTGACGGAAAAGAACGCTGACTCGCGTACTGCATTGCGTACTGAAGGTCAAAAAATAGGTGCTTATAAAAGCACTGAAGCCGACGCACTGCGCCGGGTGAAAGCGCTTGCCAAAAATCGGTAAGCAACCGTGATGGACCGCCACCCACTTAGCCCCGGTGGCAACACACTGGTTGTTTTGGATACCTGTGTGCTGCTGCCATCGCGCCTGTCAGACGTGTTGTTTGACTTGATGCTCGAAGGTCTTTACTTTGCCTATTGGACAGCCGACGTGGAAGCCGAGTTCTTGCGCAACTGGCCGCACGTACACCCTGACGCGCCAAAGTCAGGCACCCAACGACTCAAGGCGTTTCAACGTGCCACGCGCAACGGGCATCTGATCACCGGGCATGGCGACAGCGCTTTCCTGTCCCGCGTTCCCGCACGGGTGCATGCAAACGACCGCCACCTGATTGCCGCCGCGTTGGTCTTGGCCCATGGACTCGATGAAGAAGACGACCCCGCAAAGCATAAAGTGATAGTCGTGTCTGACAACACCAAGCATCTGGCGGTCAACGACACCCGCAAGCTGGGCATCGAGGTCATGAAAGCGGGCGCGTTTTTGGATTGCCTGTTTGACGCAGCGCCAAGTCGAACGAGCCAGGCGATTGCAAAGTCGCTCACCGACCTGGCAAAACCACCCTACTCCAGATCTGAACTGATAGCCGCACTTCGTCTGCACGGCGCGAAAGCATGCGCGGCGGGATTGGCATGAGCCTTGATCTGGTGGGTGTTCGACCGCTGCACTCCAAACATCATTGCTGCCAAGGCGCTTGGCGTCGCCATCATCGCGGCACTTGGCTATGAAGCGGACAGAGGATGCCAAGGGAGTAGGTCATTTTTGACCTTGATGGCGTGATCTTCGGCCAGGCCTATCCAGGCTACATTAGCCCTCGTAGCCACATTGATCATATTTCTGTACAATGTAAACTCACTCAGGAGCACCATCATGGAAGCCATCACCTATTCGGAAGCCCGCAACAATCTGGCCAAGCATATTGACCGCGTCATCAACGACTGCGATTTCACCGTCATTACCCGCCAGAAAGGCGAGGCTACGGTGCTGATGAGTCTGCGCGAGTTTGAATCCTGGAAGGAAACCATGTTTTTGTTGCGCGGCAAAAACGGACCGAGATTGCTTAACTCCGTGGAAAACATCCGCAAGCGCAAGAATCTGGTCAAACGCGAGTTGATCGAAGAATGATCTGCTTTGAAGCTGCCGCCTGGGAAGACTACCAATACTGGCAAAAAGAAGACCGGATGATCCTGAAAAAAATCAACCAGCTCATCCGCGATATTCAGCGCAATCCTTTTGACGGCATCGGCAAGCACGAAGCACTCAAAAACAATCTCAGCGGCTTCTGGTCACGCCGCATCACAGACGAGCACCGCATCGTCTATTGCATCCACGATGACGATTTGATCATCGCGCAGTGTCGGGGACACTATGATTAATATCGCAAAATAGCGCTGCAAGTCAATGGAATCAAGCATAAGCAGCTATTGAATTAGAAGCACTGTAGAACACATCTGTCTGCCACTGTTCTAAATTTTGCGCGGTGAATGTTTGGGTTTAACCGTCAATGGAGGTCGAAGAGTTCATGCCAAGCATCGTGAGCTGCGGCGGTTGAAGAGATTGCGACGCAAAAAATCTACGGGAACACGCGAATACCTCAGCAGCAAACTTGAGACCGTGAGCGCGCCTCCCTACGATTTTTTCATCGCAACCCCGTTCAACCACCGCTCGGCTGGTTTGGAGGGCAGTTTTGACGGTTAAATACCCGCATAGTCCTTGTCGCTAGGGCGTAAGCAGCTCTGAAATATGTAGCAAATACCACTGCTGAAAATCAGCACCCAAATGACCGGCAACGCATTCCGTGAGCTAGCTGTACCCATTTCAACATCTTTCGCTTAATTGTCAGACTGGTCAAGATGCCCTACCTGTGCCAGCAAAAGTACTTTGATTGCCCAAAGCAGCGCAATCTGCGTCATAATTTGCTTCACATTGCGGGCTGAAGATTTCATCCCCCTTACCCGCATCCACCCTGTGTGGTTCAGTCCAACAAAGTTTATCTGTTGCAGGAAGCGCTCTCGGTTTAATTCAGGTTGGTCTCGCGACAGATAGACGCTATTCGTTAGACGTCATAGGAGACGCACATGCCCACGCTCCAGCGAGAAAACTTCATCTGCTACTACGAAGAAACCGGCTCCGGGGAGCCGCTCATCCTCATCTGTGGGATCAGCGCAGATCTGCAAGTGTGGAGGTTCATCCTCCCGGAACTGAGCAAGTGTGTTCGTGTCATCTCGCTTGACAATCGCGGCGCCGGCCGATCAAGTGCACCAGACGAGGTATACACAATCCAGCAGATGGCAGACGATGTTCTCGCGTTAATGGACGATCTCCAGATTCCCTCAGCGAACATCGTTGGCTGGAGCATGGGCGGGATCATTGCCCAGTCGCTCGCCTTAAGCCATCCTGAAAGGGTCAAACACTTGGTCTTGCTTGGAAGCTTCGTGGCTGCAGATGGCATGCTTAGGAACGCAATTGGCAATTGGGTCAATATTCGACGTTCCGACATGCCTTACGAGCAGGTCGTTCGCCATGTGGCCCGATTGGTCTACAGCCCCGCCCTCGCTAACAATGAGGCTACTTATGAGGCTTTTATTCAGGCGATGCTGAAGAACCCATACCGTCAATCACTTCAAGGGTTCGTTCGTCAAGCAGAAGCCTTGATCGGGTACGCCGCGCCGACCCAACTCTCCGACCTTCAGGTTCCGATTTCAATTCTCGTGGGAGAGCACGACCAACTTGCTCCACCGTATCTATCCGAGCAGCTTTCCGCGAAGTTTCCTCACGCCACTCTGCGCGTCCTCCCTGGCGCACACTCCGGATTTGTCGAGCACCCTGCCCAGTACGCTGAAACTCTGCTTGCCTTAATAAACCGACCCTCCGGAAATGACGTCTAACCCTTCGAGTGGACCCGCCTCCGGCAGGCGGCTTGTATCAAACGTTAAACACCACCATGGCTCAATAAGATAGGGCGTGGGAAGCTCTTTAATCTATAGCAGTCAATCCGGCGCACGGACCGTTAAAAACGCAAAGAACTATGTGACAGGGTGGGCTCGTCCCGATGAAAATTTTGGAGAAAGGCGCGCGGTGCATGCGCTGTCCTGGCGTGAGTTGCGTTCGCGCGTGTTTTCGTAAAAATTTTGCAGCGGGATGCCCACCCTGAGTCCAGCTCAGTCGGAGATAACGCCCAGAGAACCCAAACGCAAAAACGCAGAAAAACTTAAAACAACACCACACCCCGAATCGACTCCCCACTCTTCATCAGATCAAAGCCTTTGTTGATGTCTTCCAGACGCATGGTGTGGGTGATCAAGGGGTCAATGCTGATCTTGCCTTCCATGTACCAGTCGACGATTTTGGGCACATCGGTGCGGCCGCGTGCGCCGCCGAAGGCTGAGCCTTCCCACTTGCGGCCCGTGACGAGCTGGAAGGGGCGCGTGCTGATCTCGGCACCGGCCTCGGCCACGCCGATGATGATTGAGCGGCCCCAGCCCTTGTGGGTGCACTCCAGCGCCTGGCGCATGACCTTGGTGTTGCCGATGCATTCAAAGCTGTAGTCTGCTCCGCCGTCGGTGAGCTGTACAACTGCGTCCACCACGTTCTCGACCTCATTGGGGTTGATAAAGTGCGTCATGCCAAACTGGCGCGCCATGGCTTGCCGAGCCGGGTTGATGTCTACGCCGATGATCTTGTCGGCACCCACCATTTTGGCCCCCTGAATCACGTTCAGGCCAATGCCGCCCAGGCCAAACACCACCACGTTGGCACCCGCCTCGACTTTGGCGGTAAACAGCACCGCACCAATGCCGGTAGTCACGCCGCAGCCGATGTAGCAGACCTTGTCAAACGGCGCGTCTTTGCGAATCTTGGCCAGCGAAATTTCTGGCGCAACCGTGTAGTTGCTGAAGGTAGACGTGCCCATGTAGTGAAAGATCGGCTTGCCGTCCAGGCTGAAGCGGCTGGTGGCGTCCGGCATCAGGCCCTTGCCCTGGGTCCCGCGAATCAGCTGGCACAGATTGGTTTTGCGACTCAGGCAAAACTTGCAGGTGCGGCACTCGGGGGTATAGAGCGGGATGACGTGGTCACCCTTTTGCAAGGTGGTCACACCCGGGCCTACGTCCACCACAATGCCTGCGCCCTCATGGCCCAAGATGGCGGGGAAGATGCCCTCGGGGTCGGCGCCGCTCAAGGTGTAGTAGTCGGTGTGGCAAATGCCGGTGGCTTTGATCTCGACCAGCACCTCACCCAACTTGGGGCCTTGCAGGTCCACAGTTTCAATGGTGAGGGGTTGGCCTGCTTTCCAGGCTACGGCGGCTTTTGTTTTCATTGTGTTGCTTTGTTCAAAGGGTGGGTATGCGTAGATTTTAGGTAACGCAAAAAGCGCTAAACATACGCGAAAAACGCAAAAAAAGAAATACAAAAAACTTTGCTAGATTACAGCTTCATTTGCGAATCCAGTTTAGAAATTTTTTTCTATTTTCCGCTTTTTTTTTGCGCTTTTTGCGTAATTTTTGCGTTTTTAGCGTTACCTAAAAACTTACGCAAGCCGACCACCCATCAGGTATCTTTAGAAATTTTGATACTAGGAAACTTACTGGAAAAGTCTTTGGCCTTGGCCGCGATCTTGATCGCCACCTGGCGCGCAATAGCCTTGTAGATACCGGCCACTTTGCCATCCGGATCCGACACCACGGTGGGCCGTCCATTGTCCGCCTGCAAGCGGATTTGCATGTCCAGCGGCAGGGCACCCAGATAGTCCATGTTGTATTCGGCAGCCATCTTTTTACCGCCGTCCTGGCCGAAGATGTGCTCGGTATGGCCGCACTGGGTGCAGATGTGCACAGCCATGTTCTCGACGATGCCCAAAATCGGCACGCCGACTTTTTCAAACATCTTGATGCCTTTTTTGGCGTCCAGCAAAGCAATGTCCTGCGGGGTGGTGACGATGACTGCGCCGGTCATGGGTACTCTTTGCGACAGCGTCAACTGAATGTCACCCGTGCCGGGCGGCATATCCACAATCAAATAGTCCAGGTCTTTCCAGTTGGTCTGGCGAATCAGTTGCTCCAGCGCCTGGGTGGCCATGGGGCCGCGCCAGACCATGGCTTCGTCTTGGGCGACCAAAAAGCCGATCGACATGACCTGCACGCCGTAGTTTTCCATGGCTTCCATGGTTTGGCCGTCCTCAGACTCGGGGCGGCCTTCGATGCCCATCATCATCGGCTGGCTGGGGCCGTAAATATCGGCATCCAGCAGGCCTACCTTGGCACCCTCGGCGGCCAGGGCCAGGGCCAGGTTGACGGCGGTGGTGCTCTTGCCCACCCCCCCCTTGCCGGAGGCCACGGCAACGATGTTTTTAACCGTAGGCATCAGCGCCACGCCGCGCTGGGCGGCATGGGCGGTAATTTTCATGGTGACGTTGCACGACACGTTTTCTACGCCTGCCACGCCTTTGGCTGCTGCTATCAACGCTTTGCGAAAGCCGGGGATCTGGCTCTTGGCGGGGTAACCCAGCTCCACGTCAAAGGCCACATCGCCCTCTGATACCGTGAGGTTTTTCACCGATTTGGTGGATACAAAATCTTTGCCCGTGTTCGGGTCAATCACGGCTTTGAGCGCCGCGAGAATGTCGTCATTGGTGGCCATGGATTGCTTAAAAAAACAGATGGAACAAAGCCCGCAAAAGGGAGCTAACCTGTAGAGTGTAGCGAAGCCTTCTAAAATACGTGCTTACCCGTATAAAAAATTCTCACACATCACCACGTCCGCCACCATGACCGCCCCGCGCAAACTCTTCGTTACCACCGCCCTGCCCTACGCCAATGGCAACTTCCATATTGGCCACATCATGGAGTACATCCAGGCCGATATCTGGGTGCGCGCGCAGCGGATGAGCGGGCATGTGGTGGATTTTGTCTGCGCCGACGACGCGCACGGCGCGGCCATCATGATTGCGGCGCAAAACAAGGGCATCACACCCCAGGCCTTTGTGGGCGAGATCGCAGCGGGGCGCAAGCAGTATCTGGACGGCTTTCACATCAGTTTCGATAACTGGCACCGCACCGACGCGCCGGAGAACCATGCGCTGGCCAAGCAGATATATCTGGACTTGAAAAAAGCAGGCCTGATCCAAAGCAAAAGCGTAGAGCAGTTTTTTGACCCCGAGAAAGGCATCTTTCTGGCCGACCGCTTTATCAAAGGCCAATGCCCCAAGTGCGGTGCCAAAGACCAGTATGGCGACAACTGTGAGGTGTGCGGCGCGGTGTATGCGCCGACTGATTTGATTAACCCCTATTCCACCTTCAGCGGTGCCACCCCGGTGCTGAAAAGCTCGGAGCATTTCTTCTTTACCCTGTCCGACCCGCGCTGTGTGGCGTTTTTGGAAAAGTGGACGCAAGACGGCAAACTGCAACCCGAAGTGGCCAACAAGGTGAAGGAATGGTTCAGCGTGCGCACCAACACCGACGGCAGCACCAGCGAAGGCCTGGGCGACTGGGACATTTCTAGAGACGCACCCTACTTTGGCATCGAGATCCCTGACGCGCCGGGCAAATACTTTTACGTGTGGCTGGACGCGCCCGTGGGCTACCTGGCCAGCCTGAAAAACCTGCTGGACAAGCGCGGTGTGAGCTACGACACCTACATGGCCGACCCCAAACTGGAGCAATACCACTTTATCGGCAAAGACATCATCACCTTCCACACCCTGTTCTGGCCCGCCATGCTGCACTTCAGTGGCCGCAAAACGCCCAACAACATCTTTGTGCACGGGCATTTGACGGTGAACGGCGAGAAAATGAGCAAGAGCCGCGGCACCGGCATTGACCCGCTCAAATACCTGTCGCTGGGCATGAACGCCGAGTGGCTGCGCTACTACATCGCTACCAAGCTGAACGGCCGCAATGAAGATATCGACTTTATGGCGCAGGATTTTCAGCTGCGGGTGAACAGCGACCTGGTGGGCAAATACATCAACATTGCCTCACGCGCGGCGGGGTTTGTTGCCAAGCGCTTTGACGGCAAGCTGGGGGCCCTATCGGGCGAATCGCTAGCACTGACGAGCGTCATCAGCTCTTCAATCGGTAGCATAAAACAACTGATTGATGAGCGCGACTTTGCCAAGGCCCTGCGCGACACCATGCAGCTGGCGGATCGCGTGAACGAATATGTGGACCAAAACAAACCGTGGGAACTGGCCAAGAAGGAAGGCCAGGACGCGCGCTTGCAAGAGGTGTGCACCACCTGCGTAGAGGCCTTTCGCCTGCTGACGATTTGCCTGAAGCCCGTCATGCCCGCACTGGCCGCGCAGGTGGAAGCGTTTTTGAAAGTACCCGCGTTTACCTATGCCGATGGCGCGAAGCTGCTCGGCGCGGGGCATGTGATTGGGGAATACAAACATTTGATGCAGCGGGTGGACCCCAAGCAGCTTGAAGCATTGTTTGAGCCGGTAGTCCCTGTCGCCGGGACGCAAGCAGCTATTAAAACGGTAGCATCTGTTGTCAAAAATTTACCTCAAACCGCTGCCGCAGCGGGCGAGGGAGCAAGCCATCCCGGTGGCGAGGCTATTGCGCCGACCATCAGCATCGACGACTTTGCCAAGACTGACCTGCGCATTGCCAAAATTGTGAACTGTGAGGCGGTGGAAGGGTCGACCAAGCTGCTGCGTTTGACCTTGGATGCGGGTGAAACCACTGAGGACGGCAAGCCGAAACTGCGCAACGTTTTCAGCGGCATCGCCAGCGCCTACAAGCCCGAGCAACTGGTAGGCCAGCTCACCGTGATGGTGGCCAACCTGGCGCCGCGCAAGATGAAGTTTGGCCTGTCTGAGGGCATGGTGCTGGCCGCCAGCCACGGCGACGAGCAAGCCAGCCCCGGCATTTACATCCTGACCCCCTGGCCGGGCGCGCAGCCGGGTATGCGGATTCATTAAAACTTCCGACCTCGCGAAGAAGTAAGGCGATTGACAACGCCTTACTTATGCTGCATACTTACTCCATTGAATGCACAGGAGCAAGCCATGCCCGCAGTCCTAGAAGTAGAAGCCACCCTCACCAGCAAGGGGCAAATCACCCTGCCCGCCGCGCTGCGCGCCAAGCTGGGTTTGGTGGAGGGGTCGAAGGTGAAGTTCACCTACGATGGGAAGAAGACCACGCTCACGCCCGAGCTGCCTGTCAGCGCCTACCGGGGGATTTTGAAAGGCTACAACCTGCCAGCTGATTTTGCCGACATCCCTAAAGAGCCGGATCGCTTCTGATGAGCGTCGTCGTTGACTCATCGGGCTGGATCGAGCATTTTTTGGACTCGGAGCAAGCGGATTTTTTTGCCCCCGCTTTGGCAGATAGCGCTGACCTGATCGTGCCTGCATTGTCCCTTTACGAAGTCCATAAGCGCCTCAGTCGCGGGCTGCCGGATGATGTGGTGCAAGACTGTCTCAACGTGATGCGGCGAGGTACGGTGATCGACATTACCGATGCGCGCGCAGTGCATGCCTCACAAATAGGACAACGGCACAAACTGGCATTGGCAGACTCGGTCATGTACAGCATAGCGCAGGAGTTTGGAGCGATGCTATGGACGCAAGACATCGACTACCAAGGTCTGCCTGGCGTAAAGTTCAAGGCCAAGTACTGAACGCACAGCATCAGTACCGAATATGCCCAGCCTGCACCGCTTTCGCCCCCGCTTGGTCGATGCACTCCAGGGCTACCACCGCGCGGCGTTGCTCAAAGATGTGGGCGCAGGCATCACCGTAGGCATCGTCGCCCTGCCACTGGCCATCGCCTTTGCGATTGCCTCGGGCCTCACGCCGCAAGCAGGGCTGTGGACGGCGATTGTGGCGGGGTTTCTGATCTCGGCGCTGGGTGGCTCCAACATCCAGATTGGCGGGCCTGCCGGCGCGTTTATCGTCATTGTGTACGGCATCGTCGAGCGCTATGGTCTGCCCAATCTGCTGATTGCCACCGTACTGGCTGGCATGCTGCTGTTTGCCATGGGCTGGCTGCGTCTGGGCAACCTGGTGCGCTATGTGCCGGTGGGCATCATCATCGGCTTCACCAATGGCATAGCGGTGCTGATCGGCCTGTCCCAACTCAAAGACGCATTGGGCCTCCAGGCGAGCAAAATGCCTGCCGATTTCTTCTCGCTTCTGGCCGCGCTGTGGCAGTCCGCGCCCAGCTACAACCCCTATGCCATCGCGCTCACCCTGCTCTGCGTGGGCTGCCTGGTGCTGTGGCCGCGCTTGTGGAAGGATGACTCGCGCCTGCTGCAGGCGCTGGATGTGCCCGCCACCCACGGCGCGCTCAAAACCGCCTCGCGCATTCCCGGCCCCATCGTGGCACTGCTCGCGCTCACCACGCTGGCGTATCTGCTCAAGATGCCGGTGGAGACCATTGGCAGCAAGTTTGGCAGCATACCGCAAGACCTGCCGCCATGGCACTGGCCGAGCTTTAGCTGGGCCAGTGCCAAGCAACTGGTTACGCCCACGCTGACCATTGCCCTTTTGGGAGCCATCGAGTCGCTGCTGTGCGCGCGGGTGGGCGACCAGGTGGCCAAAAGCCTGGCCGACCCCGGCCAGGAGACCCCCGCACACGACCCCAACCAGGAGCTGATGGCCCAAGGCATTGCCAATATGGTGGTGCCCTTCCTGGGCGGCATGCCCGCCACCGGCACCATTGCCCGCACCGTCACCAATGCCCGCGCCGGGGCCAGCACACCGATTGCGGGCATGGTGCACGCCCTCACCCTGCTGGCCATTGTGTTGGTGGCCGCGCCACTGGCGGTGCATGTGCCGCTGGCGGTGCTGGCCGGGGTGCTGATTTTTGTAGCCTGGAACATGGGCGAGTGGCGCGAGTTTGCGCGGCTGCGCCAATATACCAACCACTATCGCCTGATCATGCTGGGCACGTTTTTTCTCACCGTGATTTTGGATTTGACCGTGGCGCTGGAGGTTGGCCTGGTACTGGCCTGCGTGCTGTTTGTGCGGCGCATGGGCACCTTGTTCGAGGTGCAGCAGCTGGGCAATGTAGCGGCTCACGCCAGCGTAGCCCACTACACCCTGCGCGGCGTGCTGTTTTTTGGTGCGGTGGTGAAGATGGATGGTGTGCTGGAGCAAGTGCAGCAGCGCCCCTGGTTGCGTGAAGTACACCTGGACTGCCGCCAGTTGCTGGGCCTGGACACCAGTGGGCTGGAGGTGCTGGAGCAGGTGGTCAACACGATGACAAGCAGGGTGCAAGGCCGGGTGGTCCTGCACGGCGTGCAGAGCCAGCCCCTGTCTTTGCTACAGCGCTCGGGCCTGGCCAGACGCCTGGTGCTTGAGCCTGCTTGAAACTGCGTCTATTGCACAGGCACAGAGATTACCCGTTCGCCAGAGGGTGATTCCATCACTCTTCCAGCGGGTTTGAGTTGCTGTGCCTTGGTACCCACTTGCACCGCAATCGCAGATGCGCTGGGGCGTCCATTGGCGATAGAAAACACATTGAGGAAATAACGCCCCTCGGCTTCAGGCACCAAAGTAACCGTGTGCTCGGCGCTATTGCCCGCTGGGACATCAATCACCTCGGGGGTGATCAAAGACAGTCCTTCCCGCGAGCGAAAGACAATCTGCGCATCGCTGCTGCTGGAGATCTGCAAACGGATCGCCAAAGGGCTGCCCACCGCGGCGTACCCTCGATGAAATAGGCCATACCCACGCCCGAGCCATTGGACTTTGAGGCCTTTACGGGTATAAAACATTTTTGCCAGGCTCGCCCGCGCTTACTTCGCGCCGAGAGAATCGCTGGCAGTGCGGTATCGGCCAAGGCGTAAGCCGCTGCACTAAGCACACAGCACAGTCAAACATGTTTTTGAAAGTGTTTTCATGCGGCGTCTTTCTTTCTCATGGATGATTTAGTTGATGGTGATGGTGGCGCATTGGCCGGGAAGGGGCCGATCTGGTTGTCATCACCCACACGGATAATGACTTCGCCGGCTGTGAGATTGACCTGTTTGGCCACTTCTGACATCTGGGTCGGCCGGATTCTGGGTAATGCCTTGCACCGCGTTCGGATCTTGACTGCGGTTTTGAAAGACATCGAAATCAATATCACGACCCGTAGGATAATTCACTGTAATGGTATGCAAACCTGCCTGCGCGGGGCTGAGGGTAGCGCGGTAATACTTCAGGGCACCCAGCTTGTTAGGCAGCGCCTCCGGCGGAACGCTCTGTCGTTGAGACGTTTGCATTGGTCAGACAAACCGGAACAGCTGTATTGATAGGCAAGGCGTTATAGACCGGCAGGCTACCCGCCGCTACCTCCCGCATTGGTTTCACCAGTACCCCACTGGTCAGCAGAGGTAGCCATGCTGATCGATGCCAGCATCGTATTGAGTGCCCTAGTGACCACCGCATTGCCAGCTCGCGCACGGCAGTAGCAAAGCTGAATACGGTAGCCAAGGCACTTTGGGTGTTTTTCATGGGGCCGGTAAGCGCTTGCCCAGATAGGTGCAAAACCCGCTTCTTGGTAAAAATTGTACAGGCCATATTCAATAGCCTTTCGCTGAACCAACCCATCAAAGTAGGCGTAACAGTGATGCTATGCGAACAGATAAACCCAAACAGCCCTGGCCTGTACCAAAACTGTCCGCATAAATGGGATTGCTACGGGCGATGCTGGACCAGGCGTTGCCCCAACCCTCAGAAAATGCCACCGTCATATCCAGTTTATCGTTCGGTCCATGCGGCCCCCCGCTGAGTGACCCGAGGATGAAAATGCGCTTTGCAGGTAGTGGCCATATTCGTGGGCAATGACCGAGGGGTCGTATTCGTCAGTGTCATCGTCCTGCGCGCCCAGGATGATAGATGGAACGGTGCTGCGGCCCGACCAGAGGCCTTGGGAACGAAAGAAAGAAGTTCCAATATCACCCGTGGTGGTGTTACCACTCACTGTGGAATTCAGGGGGCTCCAATACACGTCCAATGGGGGAAAGATAACGGCAGGCTGAGCGGCCATCACCACGTTCATACTGGAATAAATGGTATCCAAAATGGCAAATGGCGCTGCCGGCCGGGTCGACTTCGATATTGTTATGCCATGCGTCGTTGCATTCCAGCCAGAAGGCGCGTTGATCGGACGCGCGACATCTGTGGTGCCAGTCGTGCCGTTTGCAGTATCCACCGCCCAGATGGGTTCTCCCACTGAGGTGTTGTCTTTGAGCTTAACGCTCCATTGGGTTGCACCGACGGATTTGAGCAGCTCGGCACGGATGCGAAAGAAATAAGCTGGTATTGCTCGGCAGGCTAAATGAGTAGGTGCCCTGCTCGCTCAATGTGCTGGCAGATAGCAGTGTGCCTGCACCGCTATAGGCCTCCACGGTAGCACCACGGATGGGCTTATTGACGGTGGCCGCATAGTTCAATGCACCCGTGGTGGGGTTATTAGGCACTGAAGCATAGGTAGCCGTACCCGAGACAGTCACCGTACTTGGACCTGTACCTGTACCTGTGCCTGTGCCTGTTCCGTACCTGTGCCTGTTCCGCGCGGGACATCAGAACCACCGCCACCGCCGCCACAGGCTTGCAGCACCACCAAAATCAGGCCAAGCACCGCTATGCGGTTTAAAGTGGGAAAACTGCGCATAGGCAACCTTTAGGGAAAATGGGATGATTTGCCAAGATTGTAGGCAGGGATATACTTTAAAAAGCGTGTATTTATCACTGACAAATGTAATTTCTTTCCGCTTCAACGCGCACCGTTACCCGGCACCTCGGGATCCACCATCGTCTCTGTGCGCAGCACCCGCATATCGGGCCCCATCACGGCGCTGAAAACCATTGAGGTATTGCCTTGATCTGCCAAATAACGCCAGCTGTAATAGGTTTCACGCTTGAGCTCATAAGGCACCACCTTGGCGGGTTTGCCCAATAGGCGGCGGATGTCTTCCATGGACGTGCCAGGCAGCACCTTGGCAAAGTTGGTGGGTGTGAGCACCTGGCGAATGGCAATCAGTTTGCCATCCGTGCCGATGTGGATCATGTAGTTGCGGTGGCCCGCAGGCTGGCGGTTGTATTCAAAAATGCGCACGCCGCCATCACCGTCCCAGATTTTCTCGGGCTCGCCAAATTTGACGCGCACATCGGCTTCGGTGGCGTTGCCTGGCTCCAAGTCCACAATCGCCTGGTTATCGCAACCCGCGAGCACCAGCAAGGCAGCCAAGATGCCCGTACCGAGCCATTTTTTTGCGTTAAAAGAACCCATTTGTCAGCCTTTCTGTAGTATGGGCAAAACCACCCTGTTCTGCCCGTTAAAATCATCGTTTCCCCATCACAACTCGTATCTACCATGTCCGCTTTGCTCAACGCGATCAGTCGCATTTTTTACCGCCCGGCTTACGTCTCGGATACCAGCAACTTCATTACCGATCTTAAACGCAATCGCCCGACCCTTGAGGCCGAGCAGCGTGCGGGCCGCGCCCTGCTGTGGGACAAGAACGTCGACCGCACAGCCTTGGCTGACAGCCAGGAGGCCCGCGTGGCGCAGCAGGCCTATGTGTACGGCTCCCTACCCAAGTAATAAAGTGTCAAATATGCCTGTAGTCCGCATCAACCGGACGTAAGCAGCTATTATTTATATAGCAATTGATATTGCATTCAACTCCTTACACCCCTTACATGATCGACACCCTGCCCCATAGCAGCGCCGTGCCAGACTCTGGCATGGTGCTGCCGCCCCCGCTCGCGGGGAGCCTGGGCGATGCAGCCCTGGATTACATAGCGGGGTTGCCAGCAGTGGTAGATCAGGTAGCGTTAGCGCGGCTGTACGGCGAGCCTTTGTTTGCCATGCCGACGGATCTGTACATTCCGCCGGACGCTCTGGAGGTGTTTTTGGAAGCCTTTGAGGGCCCGCTGGACCTGCTGCTGTACCTGATCCGCAAGCAAAACTTCAATATTCTGGACATTCCCATGGCCGGGGTGACGCGCCAGTACCTGAGCTATGTGGACGAGATTCGGGTGAAAAACCTCGAGCTGGCGGCCGAATACCTGCTGATGGCGGCCATGCTGATCGAGATCAAATCGCGCATGCTGCTGCCCCCGAAGAAAACCCAAGACGGCAAAGAGCCCGAGGACCCGCGCGCCGAGCTGGTGCGCCGCCTGCTCGAATACGAGCAGATGAAGCTGGCCTCGCAGCGGCTGGACGCCCTGCCCGTGTTTGGCCGCGACTACCTGCGCGCCCAGGTGATCATCGAGCAGTCCCTGCAAACCCGCTTTCCTGATGTGCATGTGGTGGATTTGCAGGAGGCCTGGCGCGACATTATGAAGCGCGCCAAGCTGATCCAGCATCACAAGATCACCCGTGAAGAGCTGTCTGTGCGCGAGCACATGAGCATCGTGCTCAAGCGCCTGCAAGGCCGCAAGTTCGTCGAGTTTGAAGAGCTGTTTGACCCGGCCAAAGGCATGCCCGTGCTGGTGGTCACCTTCATCGCCCTGCTAGAGCTGGCCAAAGAAACCCTGATCGACATCACCCAGGCCGAAGTCTACGCGCCGATCTATGTGCGGCTGGCGTTTACGCAGGCGGCTTGAGTCAGTCTGTGCCAACCCGCATAAACCCTGGCGCATATGCTTATGCGCATAAGCCACCAACAAAAAAGTAGTTTGGATTTATATAGCGGTCGCCTACAGTCACAGGCATGACAGATGTGGCATTTATATTTGCGGGGTTTTTAGTGGGGCTGACCGTGGGCCTGACGGGGGTGGGCGGCGGCTCGCTGATGACACCCATCCTCATCTTTGGCTTTGGCATCAAACCCTACCTGGCCATTGGCACCGACCTGCTGTTTGCCGCCTTTACCAAGTTGGGTGGCACCATCAACCTGGCGCGCAGCAAAGCGGTGGACTGGCGCATTGTGGGCCTGCTGTGCGCGGGCTCTATTCCTGCGGCGCTCGCTTCTATCTACTTGCTGCACCGTATGGGCACGACCGACCCCGCCGTGCAAAAACTCATGACCACCACGCTGGGCTTTGCGCTCTTGCTCACCGCCCTGGCCACGCTGTACAAAGCCATCAAAGGCAAAGCCAGCCCGCGTAACCTGACTATTGATCAACTGGCCCAGGCTACTACGCCGCGCCATTGGACGCTGCCCGTGTTGTTTGGCGCGCTGATTGGTGCGCTGGTGTCCATTACCTCAGTGGGCGCGGGCGCGATTGGTGTCACCGTACTGATGCTGCTCTACCCTGCCCTGCCATTGCCGCGCATTGTGGCGGCAGATTTGGCCTATGCCGTGCCGTTGACCTTGGTTGCGGGCTTGGGCCATGCGTCTATTGGCTCGGTGGACTGGACCCTGCTGGCCAAGCTGCTGGCGGGCTCGCTGCCGGGCATTTGGCTGGGTACCCACTGTAGCGCCAAGGTGCCCGAGCGGGCGCTGCGTTCTTTACTGTCCTTTTTGCTGGCATATGCGGGCCTCAAGTTGATAGCAATCTAAAAACCGATATTTATGTACCAATACACCGACTTCGACAAAACCTTCGTCCACCAACGCGCCGCGCAGTACCGCGACCAACTGGAGCGCCACCTGGCTGGCAAGCTGCCCGACGACGAGTTCCGCCCGTTGCGCCTGCAAAACGGCTGGTATGTGCAGCGTTACGCGCCCATGCTGCGCGTGGCCGTTCCCTATGGCGAGCTGTCCGCCGCGCAGCTGCGGGTATTGGCCAAAATTGCAGCGGAGTACGACCAGCCTTCTAACGAAGTCTTCAAAGCCGCCGTCGATGGCCAAGCCAAGCTGGGCGGTAAAGGGGTTGAACTTATCAAGGGCTACGGCCACTTCACCACCCGCCAAAACGTGCAGTTCAACTGGATTCCACTGGACAAGTCTGCCGACGTGATGGACCTGCTGGCCAGCGTCAACATGCACGGCATCCAGACCAGCGGCAACTGCATCCGCAACATCACCAGTGACGAGCTGGCGGGTATTGCGCCCGACGAGATTGCCGACCCGCGCCCGTTTTGCGAAATTTTGCGCCAGTGGAGCACCCTGCACCCCGAGTTTGCCTTCTTGCCACGCAAGTTCAAGTTTGCGGTTACCGGAGCCAAGGAGGACCGCGCCGCCACGGCCTGGCACGATGTCGGCCTGCATCTCATTCGCAATAGCGAAGGGGATTTGGGCTTTAAAGTGCTGGTCGGTGGCGGCATGGGCCGCACGCCGATCGTCGGCACGGTGGTGCGTGAGTTTTTGCCCTGGAACCAGATCCTGAACTACTCCGAGGCCATCATCCGCGTCTACAACCTGTATGGCCGCCGCGACAATATCTACAAGGCGCGCATCAAGATTTTGGTCAAGGCCGAAGGCCAAAAGTACATTGACGACGTGGAAGCCGAGTTTACCCGCATCCTGCAGGAAGACGGTGCGCCGCACACCATTACCCAGGCCGAGCTGGACCGGGTTTCGGCATCGTTTGTGCCGCCATCCCATACGGTATGTGCGCAACCAGCTATGGATAAAGTAGCAATCAAAGTGAGCAATGTGCTCAAAGCGGCTGCAGACGACGACGTGGAGTTCACCCGCTGGATCACCCGCAACGTTACCGCGCATGCCAACCCCAACCTGCGCGCCGTCACGCTGTCATTCAAACGCCTGGGCTACGCCCCCGGCGATGCAACCGCCGAGCAACTGCAGCAAGCGGCTGACTTGGCCGAACGCTTTAGTGAAGGCGAGGCCCGCGTTACGCATGACCAAAACCTGCTGCTGCCCTGGGTGCACTGCGACCAGTTGCCCGCGCTGTGGCAGGCCGCGCGCAAAGCAGGCTTTGCCAAGCCCAACATCCATTTGCTCAGCGACATGATCGCCTGCCCCGGCGGCGACTTTTGCGCCCTGGCCAATGCCCGCAGCTTACCCGTTGCCGAGGCGATTACCGCGCGCTACCAGGACCTGGACGAGCTGGACGACCTGGGTGAGATTGACCTGCACATGAGCGGCTGCATCAACTCCTGCGGCCACCACCACAGCGGCCACATCGGCATCTTGGGCGTGGACAAAGACGGCAAGGAGTGGTACCAGATCACGCTGGGCGGCTCGGACGGCTCCAAGCTCAGCGGCGCGCCCGTGGCGGGCAAAGTGGTGGGCCCATCCTTCAGTGCCGCCGAGGTGGTGGAAGTGATTGACGCGGTGCTGACCGAGTACAAAAACCTGCGCATTGCACGGGACAACGGTAAACCCAACAGCCCACACGAAACCTTTATCGACACGCTGCGCCGCGTCGGTATCGAGCCGTTCAAGGCAGCGGCTAACAGTGCCCGCTTTGTTGACGCGCACGCAGCCTAAGGGAAACATCACCATGCCAAACACTATTACTTTGATAGCTGCTTACGTCCAGGGTACAAGGACTATGCCAGTAAATACCCTGCAAATCGGCAATGATATCGATGTCGCCAGTCTGCACGAGCAACTCGCCACAACCCAGGCCGTGGAGCTGCACTTCCCCAAGTTTTCGGACGGTCGGGCGTTCAGCCAAGCCGTGCAACTGCGCCGCCGCCACGGGTACCAGGGCGACATCCGCGCCACGGGCGATGTATTGATCGACCAGCTGGTGCAAATGCAGCGCAGCGGCTTTAGCAGCGCGGTACTGCGCGATGACCAAGATGCCGAGCACGGCAAAAAACTGCTGGCGCAATTTGCAGGCTTCTACCAGGGTGATGCGGCCCAACCAACACCCAAGTTCGCGGCTACCCCGAGCACGCAGGGGGTAAGCGCATGAGCGCTGTCAGCCTGTACGCCAAGCCGCCTGCCCAGTTCGGCAGCAAATTGGCCCAAACCCAAGAGCTGCTGCGCACCGCCTGCGCGCTGTACCAGCCCATCACCCAAGCCTCCAGCCTGGGCGCGGAAGACATGGTGATTACCCATTTGCTGCACACCTTAAAGCTGGGCAGCGAAGTCTTCATCCTGCAAACCGGCAAGCTGCACACCGAGACCCTGGCTCTACTGGCTACTGTGCAAACCACCTATGGCATTGACCGCATCGTGCGTGTCTACGAGCCCGATGCCGCCAAGGCCAACGCCTTTGAAACCATCCACGGCCCCGAGGCGATGTACCAAAGCATTACGCTGCGCAAGCAATGCTGCGACATCCGCAAAATGGTGCCGCTGGACATGGCCCTGAAAGGCAAAAAAGCCTGGATCACCGGCCTGCGCCGCGAGCAGTCCAACGCGCGCGCGGAGGTGCTGGCCATCGAGCAGCACGAGTCGCGCGCAAAAATCAACCCCCTGGTGGACTGGACCAACGGCGACGTGTGGCACTACATCGCCACCCACCATGTGCCCTACAACGCGCTGCACGACCAGTTCTACCCCAGCATCGGCTGCGCGCCATGTACACGGGCAGTGACTTTGGGCGAAGACATCCGCTCGGGTCGCTGGTGGTGGGAGCAGGAATCTGCCAAGGAGTGCGGCTTGCATGTGGCCGCTGCATCGTCTTCGCTGCGGGATATACCTGTGGTGGTCGAGGTTTAGGTAACGCTAAAAACGCAAAAAAAATTCGCAAAAATCGCTAAAAATTTAAACCCAATTTTCAATAAAATTTTTTGCGTTTTTTAGGTTTTCATTTTGCGTTTTTTGCGATAAATCCCACCGTTGTTATTGAACACACACATTATGAACGCCAGAACCGAGCCCCAATTGCTGCAAGCCCTGAATAACCACCACCTCGACGCGCTGGAAGAAGAAACCATCTTCATCCTGCGCGAAGTTGCCGCCGCATTTGAGCGCCCCACGCTACTGTTCTCGGGCGGAAAAGACTCGCTGGTCATGCTCAAGTGCGCCGAGAAAGCTTTTGGTGTGGGCCGCATCCCGTACCCATTGTTGATGATCGACACCGGCCACAACTTCAGCGAGGTGACCGATTTCCGCGACTCGCGCGCCGCCGAGCTGCAAGCCAAACTCATCGTGCGCAGTGTGGAAGACTCGATGAAACGCGGCACCGTGCGCCTGGCACACGAGGGCGAGTCGCGCAACGTGCACCAGAGCGTGACGCTGCTCGAAGCCATTGAAGAGTTCCAGTTTGACGCGCTGATCGGCGGTGCCCGCCGCGACGAAGAAAAGGCCCGCGCCAAGGAGCGCATCTTCAGCCACCGCGACAGCTTTGGCCAATGGCAACCCAAAAGCCAACGCCCCGAGCTGTGGACCGCCTTTAACACCCGCTTGCAGCAGGGCGAGCACTTCCGCGTGTTCCCCATCAGCAACTGGACCGAGTTGGATGTCTGGCAGTACATCGCGCGCGAAGCCATCGCCCTGCCCTCCATCTACTACACCCACCGCCGCCAGGTGGTCGAACGCAAAGGCCTGCTGGTGCCCGTCACGCCCCTCACGCCACCGCGCGATTTTGAGACCGTGGTCACCAAAGACGTGCGCTTTCGCACCGTCGGCGACATCACCTGCACCTGCCCGGTGGAAAGCCTGGCCGCTACGGCAGCAGATGTCGTCATTGAAACACTCACGGTTGACGTGAGTGAACGTGGCGCCACCCGCATGGACGACAAAACTTCGGAAGCGTCTATGGAGAAGCGCAAGAAGGAAGGTTATTTCTAATGAACCATCTATCGACCCTGAAATTCATCACCTGCGGCAGCGTAGATGATGGCAAGTCCACCCTCATTGGTCGCCTGCTGATCGACAGCAAAGCCGTGCTGCAAGACCAGCTCGCGGGCGTGTCCAAGAGCGGCACCGCTGACCTGGCGCTGTTTACCGACGGCCTGTCCGCCGAGCGCGAGCAAGGCATCACCATTGACGTGGCGTACCGCTACTTCAACACGCCCAGCCGCAAATTCATCATTGGCGATGCGCCGGGCCACGAGCAGTACACCCGCAACATGGTGACCGCCGCCAGCAGCGCGGACGCAGCAGTAGTGCTGGTAGATGCCACCAAGCTGGACTGGAAAAGTGCCAGCCTGCAACTGCTGCCGCAAACCCGCCGCCACAGCCTGCTGGTGCACCTGCTGCGCGTGCCTAGCGTGGTGTTTGCCATCAACAAGCTCGATGCGGTGAGTGACAGCGCCCTGGCATTCAAAAACATCAGCGCCGCTTTGTCCGCATTTGCAAAGGATGCAGGCATTGATGTTGCCGCCACGGTACCCATTTCAGCCCTGCACGGCAGCAACGTGGTGGAGAAAAGCGAGGCCTTCCCTTCCTACACAGGCGACAGTTTGCTCGCCATTTTGGAGCAATTGCCTAACGCCAGTAACGAAGCAAAACTGCCCCTGAGTTTTCCGGTGCAATGGGTCGAAAAATTCTCCGAATCGGCCGACACCTCCCAAGGCCGCCGCGTCTTTTGGGGCCGCGTGGCCACGGGCGCTGTACAGGTGGGCCAAGAAGTGACCGTGCTCCCCAGCGGCCAGACGGCCAAAGTGGCCCAGGTGATCGACCATGCCCGCACACCCAAGAGCGTGCAAGCAGGCCTCTCCGCAGGCATTGTGCTGGACCGCGAGGTCGATGTGTCGCGCGGCGACTGGCTGCTGGCACCCGGTGCCTTCGAGCCCAGCCGCAGTATCAGCGCCACGGTGGCCTGGATGGACGATGTGTCCCTGGTACCTGGCCGCATCTACTGGGCGCTGCACGGTCACCGCTGGGCCCGGGCCAAAGTGGTGCGCATCAAGCACCGCCTCAACGTCAATACCCTGGCCGAGGAAGATGCCGCCGAGCTGGCCCCCAACGAGATTGGCGACATTGAAATCACCCTGCAAGAGGCGCTGGCCACGCTGCCCTACGCGCAGTCCAAAACGCTGGGCGCACTGATTCTGGTCGACACCGCCAGCCATAAAACCTCCGGTGCCGTGTTGATAAGTTAGGCCCTTGCTGCAAAACTCGTCCAAAAGCCAATAAAATCAAGGGTTTATACCCGCACCATCTGCCTAGCTATCGCCTGAGTAATACCATGACCCATATCGTCACCGAAGCCTGTATCAAATGCAAATACACCGACTGCGTCGATGTATGTCCCGTCGACTGCTTCCGCGAAGGCCCCAACATGCTGGTCATCGACCCTGATGAGTGCATCGACTGCGCGGTTTGCATCCCCGAATGCCCCGTCAACGCCATCTACGCCGAGGAAGACGCTCCGCCGGACCAACTGCATTTCATCAAGCTGAACGTAGAGCTGTCGCAGAAAGCGGGTTGGAAGAGCATCACCAAGCGCAAACCCGCACCTGCCGATGCGGATGAATGGAAAGACGTGATGCCTAAATTGGCATTACTGGAACGCTAATATTTAAAGAGAGAAAAGGTAACGCGAAAAGCGCAAAAATTACGCTAAAAACGCAGAAATTTATTAAAACGCTTTCTTTTTTTAGCGTTTTTTACGATGCCTAAAACCCTATGGAACCACAATTGAACCAAGAAGTCATCAACACTGCCGCCGCACATGATGGCCCGATCGAGACCGATGCGGTCATTGTTGGCGCAGGCCCTGTGGGTTTGTTTCAGGTGTTTGAACTCGGCCTGCTGGAAGTCAAAGCCCATGTCATCGACAGCCTGGCCTACCCTGGTGGGCAGTGTATTGAGCTGTACCCTGACAAACCGATCTACGACATTCCCGCTGTGCCGGTCTGCACCGGCAAAGAGCTGACCGACAGCCTGCTCAAGCAGATTGCGCCGTTTGGTGCTACTTTCCACTTTGGCCAGGAAGTCACGACGGTAGAAAAGCAGAGCGATGGTCGCTTCTTTGTGGAAACCAGCAAAGGCACGAAGTTCCTCACCAAAACCATTTTCATCGCCGCAGGCGTCGGCGCGTTCCAGCCGCGCACGCTCAAGGTCGATGGCATCGAGGCCTACCAGGATACGCAGTTGCACTACCGCGTGCGCAACCCCGAGCAGTTTGCGGGCAAAAACCTGGTCATCGTCGGCGGCGGCGACTCGGCGCTGGACTGGGCGCTCAACTTTGCGCAGGAAGGCCCCAACCAAGCCGAGAGCGTCATCCTGCTGCACCGACGCGACGGCTTCAAAGCCGCCCCGGCCTCGGTAGCCAAGATGAAGGCCATGTGTGATGCGCACGAGATGCAGTTCACGGTCGGCCAGATCACCGACATAGAGCAAAAAGACGGCAAACTCACCGGCGTAAAAGTCACGGGTGGCGATGGCGTCACGCGCCTGATGCCTTTGGACATGCTCCTGGTCTTCTTCGGCCTGTCACCCAAACTCGGTCCGATTGCCCATTGGAGCCTGGAGATTGAGCGCAAGCAACTCAAGGTAGACACTGAAAAATTCAGCACCAACACCCCCGGCATCTTCGCGGTGGGCGACATCAACACCTACCCCGGCAAGAAAAAGCTCATCCTGAGTGGCTTCCACGAATGCGCCCTGGCGGCGTTCGGTTCCATGCCCTTCATCTTCCCCGACAAGAAGGTGCATTTGCAGTACACCACCACCTCGCCCAAGCTGCACAAGGTATTAGGGGTTGAATCGCCGGTATTTGATTGATCACAGGTATCCAAGAGCGTAATGGCTCTATTTTGGAGTCCAACATGCCACGCCCTATCCTTGATGAAGCCCATATTCATCCTTCCATTCGCAGCAAAATCGCGGGACATGAGCAAGCCATTGTTCACGAGGTGATGGCGGCCGTCAGCAGCAACGATGTCGTCGTCGTGGGCATGGGTATGAACCCCTTTCCCAAGAAGGCCTGCAAAGCACTGGATGCTGCGGGCCAACCCTACAAATACCTCCAATACGGTAACTACTTCAACAGCTGGCGCCCGCGCAACGCGCTCAAGCTGTGGACAGGTTGGCCAAGTTTTCCGATGGTGTTTGTCAAGGGCACCCTGGTGGGCGGCGCAACAGACCTGATTGCCTTGATAGACCAGGGTGAGTTAAAAACGCTGCTGAAGGCGTAATTTTCTCGTTAAATACGCTGATAGTCCTTGATACCAGGACGTAAGTAGCTATATTTTACATAGCAATTCTATAGCGCAAGTACGATCGGGAAATTCGCACGCAGAGCGCCCTCACCCGGCGCAAAGACCACCGTGAGGGCAGCGCGGTCGGCACCTTCGCGCAGGTTGCGCCATAAAAAATCGCGCGCATTGCCCGCATCATCCTTCACGTAGAGCTGGGTAGTGAGCAACTCGCGTTGGCCCAGCCGCACCTTCACATGAATGTGCGGAGCCCGGCCGCCGTAGGCCACGGGTTTGATCGTGCGAAAACGGTATTGGCCATCAGCACCCACCAGCACCTTGCCAAAGCCCTGAAAGGCCTTGTCGGCGCGGCTACCGTCACCGGGGTGGTGGTAGTGGCCGCCTTCGTCGCACTGCCAGATCTCTACCTGCGCGCCTGCTACCGGCTTGCCTTGCAAGTCGGTCACTACGCCTTCCACCCAACTGGGCTGGCCACGGCCATACTGCAAAGCGCCGTTTTGCAGCAAGTCAAAGTCACTGTCTTTGGGCAGCTCCACGGGGTAGAACGGCCCCTCGGTCTGGCTGGGTGTGACCCGCCGTGCAGGCAACGGCTGGGCGCGCGGCCCCAGCCACAGCGCGGGCGCTGCCACCAAGGCGGCGGCAAGAGCACGTCGGTATTGGTTGGGCTTGAGACTGGTCAGGCGGCAGGGGGCTTGAATGGGCATGTCATCACCTTGAAGTATGTGGGTTAGAGGGTATTCTTTTCAAAGAAGTTTCGCCCTACCCATCCCATGTATCCTTGCAGGCGTGGGTGACTTGACACTATCGTCACCCTGCCGCATCAAGTAACCATTATTCACACTTACGCCTGTTGTATGACTACCCCACACCCCACCCTGTTTGACTCCGTGCAAGCCGGTGACCTGCACTTGGCCAACCGCATCGTCATGGCACCACTGACGCGCAACCGCGCGCCGGGGGCCGTGCCCACACCGTTGATGGCCGAGTACTACGCCCAGCGCGCCAGCGCGGGCCTGTTGATTACCGAGGCCACCGCCATCAGCCAGCAGGGCCAAGGCTACGCCGACGTGCCTGGCCTGTATGGCACCGACCAACTGGACGGTTGGAAGCGCATCACCCAGGCAGTGCACGACGAAGACGGCACCATCGTGGTGCAACTGTGGCATGTGGGCCGCGTCTCCCACAACAGTCTGCAACCGCACTTTGGCGCACCAGTGGCACCCTCGGCCATTACCGCCAAAACCAAAACGGTGCTGATCAAGGACGGCGTGCCCACGTTTGTGGAAACCTCGCCACCGCGCGCGCTGGATGCGGAGGAACTGCCCGGGATCGTGCACACCTACCAGGCCGCCGCGCGCAACGCAGTCAAAACCTGCGGATTCGACGGCGTGGAGGTGCATGCGGCCAACGGCTACCTGCTGGACCAGTTTTTAAAAAGCGGCTCCAACCACCGCACGGACGACTACGGCGGCGGCATAAAAAACCGCGCCCGTCTGCTGCTGGAGGTGGTGCACGCCATCACCGCCGCCATTGGTGGAGGCCGCACCGGCATTCGCCTGTCGCCCGTTACCACCGCCAACGATGCCTATGATGCCAACCCGCAGCCACTGTTTGAATACGTGGTGCGCCATCTGGCCGCGCTGAACCTGGCCTACATCCACATCATCGTCGGGGCCACTGGCGGCCTGCGCGAGTTGCCCGACCGCCCGTTTGACTACGCCGCCCTCAAGGCTGCCTACCGCGCCGCAGGCGGCCAAGGCGCGTGGATGATCAACAATGGCCTGGACAAAACCCTGGCCGAGCAAGCCGTCGCCGAAGGTGCCGACCTGGTTGCCTTTGGGCGCCCGTTCATCGCCAACCCCGATTTGGTAGAGCGCTTCCAGCACGGCCAACCGCTGAACGAAGGTGATCGCAGCACCTACTACGGTGGTGGGGAGAAGGGGTATACCGACTACCCGACGCTGGATGCATGAGGAAGGGGTGAAGTGCATGATCTGCCTTTAACCCCTTGTTGACAAAGCCTTGTGGTGCGCGCACAGTTACCGGCACACCAAGGCAGTGGTCATTATTTTCACCACACTATCCCATGGTGTCAGCGTTATGGGGCTGGCGCTGATGCCTTTTCTACCAGAGGCCCTCCAACGCACAAGGAGCAACAAAATGGCGACCTATATCACTCTGGCCAACTTTACCGACCAAGGTATCAAAAGCGTCAAAGAGAGCACCAAGCGCGCCGACGCAGTCAAGGAGGCGGCCAAAAAGTTTGGCGCCACCATGCCGCAAATCTACTGGACCATGGGGGCATTTGACCTGGTTGCGGTAGTGGAAGCCCCCGACGACATGTCGGCCACCGCATTTGCACTGGCCATTGGCATGGCCGGCAATATACGCGGGCAAACCCTGCGTGCTTTCAACAAGGACGAGATGAACGGGATCTTGGGCAAGCTGGGATAGCGTAACCATTGCCGGGCAATGTCCGGGAGAACCCGTACTGAGCGCTGGGTGTGCCGCATGCAGCGTGATGACTGCACATACGCCTCGTGGGTAAACCATACATCCCGCTTGGGTGAGGGGGGTCTAGAATTGCCTTTTCATTTTTTTGCCAAATCAGGAACCTCTATGCAACCCTCTTTTACCATCCGTTCATTGATAGCGGGCGTAGCCCTCTCCGCCAGCAGCCTGGCCATGGCCCAGCAAACCGTACCGATCTTTGGCCTGGTGGAACTCTCAGGCACCGGTGCCACCTCGGGCAGCAACTTTGACAACGGTATCAAGCTGGCCGTCAAAGAGATCAACGCCGCGGGCGGCATCCTGGGCCGCAAGATTGCCTACACCTCGTCGGACACGCAAAGCAACCCCGGCGTAGCCAAGGCGCTGGCCAAAAAAGCCGTAGACGAAAAAGCCTATGTGGTGATGGGCCCGGTGTTCTCGGGCTCCATCATCGTCAGCATGGCCGAGACCCGTGCGGCCGAGATTCCCAACTTCACCGGCGGCGAGGCCGCGGGCATTACCCAGCAGGGCAACCCCTACATCTTCCGCACCTCGTTCACGCAATCCACGGCCATGCCCAAGATTGCCAACTACATCCAGGGCACCGTGAAAGCCAAAACCGTGGACGTGATTTATGTGAACAACGACTTTGGCAAGGGCGGGCTGGACTTGATCAAAAAATCGCTCGAAGCGCGTGGTGTGGCCGTGCCCAACAGCATCTCCACCGACCCCGGCCAGGTAGACTTTAGCGCTGCCGTGCTCAAGGCCAAGCAGTCGGGCAGTGATGCGGTGTTTGTGTATAGCAACGAAGAAGAGTCTGCCCGTGCCCTGCGCGAGCTGCGCAAGCAGGGCTACACCAAGCCCATCATCGGCGAGACGGTGCTGACCAGCCAAAAAGTGGTCGAGCTGGCGGGCGAAGCGGCCAATGGCGCGGTAGCCCACGTAGGCCTGACGGCGGATGCGCCACAGCCCTTGATCAAAAAATTCAGCGATGCCTTCCAGGCCGAGTACAAAGCCAAGTCGGACCACAATGGCCTGAAGGGCTACAGCGGCATGTACATTGTGAAAGCCGTGACCGAGAAAATCGGCAAGTTTGACTCCAAGGCCTTTGCTGCGGCTATGAAAGGCATTTCCTTGTCCGTCAAAGACCACCCTGGCATCTTGATGGACGTGAGTTTTGACAACAACGGCGACCTGGACCGCGACAGCTACATGACCAAGGTAGAAAACGGCAAACAAGTCATCAGCGCGATCTTGCCGCCTGTGGGCAAAAAGTAATCGTTCAATCGCTGGCAGTGGACGCGTCAATCTATACCGCCCCCAAGGTGGACTGCCACTGCCATGTGCTCGACCCTGCGGGCTTTGCCTACGCAAGCGACGTAGCGTATCACCCGGTAGGGCAAGAGACGGGAAGCGCCGACTACTTTGCCCAGGTGCTGGATGCCTACGGCGTGCAGCACGCCCTCCTCGTAGGCCCTAATTCGGGCTATGGCACAGACAACCGCTGCTTGCTTAATGCGATAGCGCGCGGCCAGGGACGCTTTAAGGGCATTGCCGTAGCGCAGCAGGATGCGAGCACTGCGCAGTTGCAAGAGCTCAAAAGCCAAGGCATCGTCGGCATAGCGTTCAACTATTCCTTGCATGGCCTGGACTACTACCAAAGCGCCCTGCCTCTGATGCAGCGCCTGGCAGCGCTGGACATGTTTGTGCAGGTACAGGTAGAAAACGACCAAATGCACAGCCTTGCACCGACGCTCCTGGACAGCGGCGCACAGATCCTGATTGACCACTGCGGCCGACCCGACGTGGCGCAAGGTTTAAATAGCAAAGGCTTTGCTGCTCTGCTGGGCCTGGCAGACAGCCGCCGTGCAGTCGTCAAGCTCTCGGGCTTTGCCAAGTTTTCCAGGCAAGACGCGCCGTTTGCCGACACATTGCCCTATGTGCACGCATTGCTGCAAGCCTACGGCCCCGCACACTGCATTTGGGCCAGCGACTGGCCCTTCCTCAAAGCCACACGCCGCCTGGACTATGGCCCGCTCTTGCAACTGTTTGCCAAGGCCGTGCCCGATGCAGCGCAGCGAGAGCAGATTCTTTGGCATACGCCGATGCGTCTCTTTGCATTTTTCTATTAAATAAGCTTGTAGCCCAATGAAGTATGGCGTAAGCAGCTACTAAATATAGAGCAATAAAAGCTAACCTATAAATCGGTTTGACTTTTTGCACAATATCGCTAAGATACCCATGTTAGCTAACACACCTAGGATATGACTATGAAAACGCTCTCATCCGTGGAAGTTCAAAACCGGTTCGGCTCTATTGCCAACATCGTCAAAGGCGGTGAGCCTGTGGCAGTTACCCAATATGGGACGCCCACCATGATGATTCTTCCGTACTCCATGGCTACCGAAGCCTTGCGCGACTACAACGCGCGTAAATTGGTTCAATTCATGGATGCCATGCCGTCTGCCAACGCAGCGGCCCCAACGCTCACACTTGAACAGATAAACAGTCTTGTCCATGAGCTACGCCCGTAAAAGAATCGTTTTTGATACGAGTTCGCTCATACCTGCCTGCTTGAATCCTGATCGTGAGCCAGCGCAGATTTTGCGGCGCACAATTTTGGAGCACGATGTTTTTACGTCGATGGACACCTTCAATGAGTTGGCCGCCGTTGTCGCCAGGGACAAATTCAATGCTTGGAGACCCCTCGGACAACGCTTGATATGGGTGAGTCTTTTCCGCGAATCAGTCATATGGGTGGAGACAAGCACCCCGATTACGGCATGTCGAGATCCAAAAGATAACAAGTTTCTGGAACTGGCAATTGCTGCCAAGGCGGATGTCCTTGTATCGAGCGATATTCACTTGCTCGAAATGCACCCGTTCCGTGGTGTTCAAATTCTGCAGTTGGCCCACTTCAAGCAGCAGATTCTCGGGAGCGCGTCGACATAGGTGGCAGGCACACGTCAAGCAATGCGTAGGCCATGCGCAGCACAGGCCGACAGCAACTACGTAATACCCCTCCAAGGGAAAGTCTGTAGATTGCCTAGGATAGGCACATGCCAAAATTAATTCAAGCTACGTCCTGTAGCGCAGTCATTCATTGGAGGTTCCATGCAATCAATCAAGCCCGCTTTTAGCCTGTTTTTAGCCAGCGCCCTGCTGTCATTCAGCGCGCACGCGCAAAACATTTCCATTGCCACCGGCGGCACCGGCGGCGTGTATTACCCGCTGGGCGGCGGCATGGCCTCGGTGCTGTCCAAGCATGTGCCCGGCATGCAGGCTACCGCCGAGGTTACGGGCGGTTCAGTCGACAACCTCAAGCTGATCGCCACCGGCAAACCCTACATTGCCTTCAGCATGACCGATGCCGGGCAAGATGCGCTGCGCGGTGAAGACAAGTTCAAAAGCGGCAAGGTGCCCCTTAAAACCCTGATGGTGCTCTACCCCAACCGCATGCATGTGGTCAGCGTCGAAGGCCGGGGCATTGCCAAAATGGGCGATCTCAAAGGCAAGCGCGTCTCCACCGGTTCACCCGGTAGCGCCACTGAAGTTATGGCCTTTCGGGTAATTGAAGCCGCTGGCCTGGACAAGGACAAGGACATGAAGCGCGAGCGCCTGGGCGTAGCAGAGTCGGTCAATGCCGTCAAAGACGGCAAGATTGATGCCTTCTTCTGGGTTGGCGGCCTGCCCACTGCGGGTGTCACCGACCTGGCCAACACGCCGGGCACCAAGCTGAAAATGGTGGACCACGCCGAGGCCGTTGCCGCCATGAACAAAAAGTACGGCAACCTGTACATTGAAGACACCATCCCCAAGGACGTGTACAAGGGCATGGACGCTGACAACAAGCAGGCCACAGTGATGAACATTTTGGTAGCCCATGAAAACATGGACGACAAAACCGCCTACAACATTGTGAAAACGCTGTTTGACAAACGTGCCGATCTGATCGCCGTGCACAAAGAGGCTGAAAACTTCAAGCTGGAAAACCAGAAGACCAGCGCCTCGCCCATCCCGTTTCACCCTGGCGCCGCCAAGTACTTTGCCGAAAAGGGCATCAAGCTCAACTGAGCTTCGCATCGCCTGAACCGCGAGCCAACCCCCATCTGCATGGGGGTTTTTTTATTTGAATCATCGCACCCCAAAGATCTGTCCGCATGACACAAGAACACCCCCACCTGGTCCACCAGCCCGATGCGGCCATCAGTGAAGCGGCGCTGCAAAAAGCCGAAGAATTCATCGAAGCCGAAGAAGGCGCTGCCAACAAACTCAAGGGTGCTCTAGCGGTGTTTGTCACCCTGGTGGCCTTTGGCATGTCGGTGTTTCACCTCTACACGGCCTACGCCATCGTGCCCACGCAAACCCTGCGCCCGGTGCATGTGGGCTTTGTGCTGTTCATCTGTTTTCTGGTCTTTCCCATCAGCAGCCGCTTTCGCCACCGCATCATGTGGTGGGACTGGCTGGCCGCCGCGCTGTCGATTGGCATCGTGGCGTACCTGATCATGGGTGGCGACGACTTTACCGACCGCAACACCTCGCCCGAGCCTTGGGACATCGTTTTTGGCATTGCGCTGATTGTGCTGGTGCTGGAGGCCATGCGCCGCACCAACGGCTGGATCATGCCCATCATCACGTCCTGCTTTATAGCCTACGCCCTGTTTGGCCCCTACCTGCCCGCACCGTGGACGCACAAGGGCTACGAAGTAGGCCGCCTGGTGGGCGTGATGTACATGACGCTGGAGGGCATCTACGGCGTGGCGGTCGATGTGTCGTCGTCGCTGATTATTCTGTTCACCATCTTTGGGGCCTTTTTGCAGTACTCCGGGGCGGGCAAGTTTTATATTGATTTCTCCTTCTCGGCCATGGGCGGCAAGCCCACGGGCGCGGGCCGCACCGTGGTGCTGGCCTCGTTTTTGCTGGGCGGGCCGTCTGGCTCCGGCGTGGCCACTACCGTCACGCTAGGAGCCGTGGCCTACCCCATGCTGGCCAAGGTGGGCTATGAGAAAAATGCAGCCGGCGGCCTGCTAGCGGCAGGCGGCCTGGGTGCCATCATCTCGCCGCCCGTGCTGGGCGCAGCCGCATTTTTGATTGCCGAATTCCTCAAGATTTCCTACCTCGATGTGCTGTTGATGGCCATCATTCCAACGCTGTTGTTCTATCTGGCGCTGTTTTTTATGGTGGAGATTGATGCACGTAAATACGGCATGGGCAATGTCGCTTTCGAGAAGGTGGACACGGTGTGGCACTTGACCAAAAACTACTGGTTCCACTTTCTGTCCCTGGTGTCTATCGTCGCCTTCATGATGTGGGGGTTTTCGCCGGTGCTGTCGGTGTTTTGGGCTACGGTTGTGTCCTTTGCTACCAGCATGTCGCGCCGAGATACGGCACTGCTGTCCTATGACCTGTTTCAGGGCAAGGGCTCCTTCGCCAAAAACTTGTTCCAGTCGCCGTTTGTCAAAGCCATGGAGGGTGGCTCGATTGGCGTGCTCAACGTCGCCGCCACCTGTGCGGGCGCGGGCATCATTGTGGGCGTGGTTACGCTCACCGGCCTGGGCCTCAAATTCAGCACCATCGTCATCGATTATGCCGGTGGCTCGCTCTTACTCACCGCCATCTTCACCTCGCTGGTGGTGTGGGTGGTGGGGCTGGCAGTGCCGGTGACGGCCTCGTACATCATCTGCGCGGTGATCGCCGCACCGGCGCTGACCAAACTGGGCGTGCCCGACTTCGCCGCACATATGTTCATCTTTTATTACGCTGTGCTGTCCGAGGTATCGCCACCAACTGCGCTGTCGCCGTTTGCCGCAGCCGCCATCACCGGCGGCGACCCGTACAAAACCACGCTGCAATCTTGGAAGTACACCCTGCCCGCCTTCTTGCTGCCATTCATGTTTGTGCTGGACCCTGCGGGCCAGGGCCTGCTGCTGATGGGTTCCACCAAGGCGTTGGCCGCAGCCAACTGGTGGTCGATTGCGCAGGTTACGTTGACGGCTACGGTGGGTATCGCCGCGCTGGCCCTGGGCTGCCAGGGCTGGGCGTTAAAGCGCACCACCCGGCTAGAGCGCTGGATGCTGATCGTTGCCGGGTTTGCCATGGTCTACCCTGGCTGGGCCTCTGACGTGTTGGGCTATGGATTGATCATCGGCGCGCTGGCCTTGCAATACTTTCGCAAGGAAGCGGCCCGCACTTAAACTGCTGTCCGCTCTGCCCCAGGCCATAAAATTACCGTTTTTAACTGCGCAGACAAGCCATGAACCAACTCAATGCCAGCGCCACGGGCGTATACCTCATCACCGTCACCCCCTTTACCGACAGCGGCGCGCTGGACCTGGCCAGCACCGACCGCATGGTCGATTTTTGCCTGGACGCGGGCGTGACGGGCCTAACGGTGCTGGGCATCATGGGCGAGGCCACCAAGCTCACGGCCGAGGAATCGCGCACCTTTGTCAAACAAGTGCTCACCCGCGTCGCCGGGCGTGTGCCGGTGGTGGTGGGCGCGTCGGCCCCCGGCTTTGCGCCCATGCGCGAGCTGACCGAGAGCGTGATGGCCATGGGCGCAGCGGGTGTGATGGTGGCGCCCCCCGGCACCGTTCGCACGGATGACCAGATCGTGGCGTACTTTGAGATGGTGCAAGAGACCGTAGGCAAAGACGTGCCCTGGGTGCTGCAAGACCACCCGGTATCGACGGGTGTGCAAATGTCCACGGCCGTCGTTTTGCGCATTTTGCAAAACTCGCCCAGTTGCGTCATGCTCAAGCACGAAGACTGCCCCGGCCTGGCCAAGCTGTCAGCCATCCGCGCCGCAAGCAGCAAAGGCGATGTAAAACGCGTCTCCATCCTCACCGGCAACGGCGGCGGCCTGTTCTTGCCCGAAGAGCTGATACGCGGTGCCGATGGTGCCATGACCGGCTTTGCCTACCCCGAGATGATGGTCGATGTGTGCAAGGCCCACGCCGCAGGCCAGCAGGACAAAGCACAGGACATATTTGATGCCTATCTACCGCTCGCCCGCTACGAGCAGCAGCCGACCATTGGCCTGGCGGTACGCAAACATATCTTTGCAGAGCGTGGCGTGATCGCCAGCGCGGCGATCCGCAAACCCGGGCCTAAGCTGTCTGCGGCGGATGTGGCCGACATTACGCGACTGACGGAGCGGCAACGCAAGCGGCTGGCTGCGATCGCTTGATTCAACCTATTTACTTAGCCAAATATGCCAATAGTCCTTGTCACCTGGACATATACAGCTATTTAAATAATAGCATTATTTCCGACACTGAAAATCTGCTCAGCACGGAAACCGCTCCCTCAACTTCATTTTCCAGAACTTTCCCGTCGAGGTGCGCGGCACCGCGTCGATAAATTCATAGCGATCCGGCAACTGCCATTTGGCGAAACCACTGGCCAGCAGCAGCGCGCCAAACTCTGCGGCGGTAGCGCTGTGGCCTGGTTTGAGGGCGATACAGGCCAGCGGGCGTTCGCTCCATTTTTCGTCGGGAATGGCGATCACCGCTGCCTCGGCTACGGCGCTGTGCGCCATCAGGGCGTTTTCAAGGTCTACCGAGCTGATCCATTCGCCACCGGATTTGATCAGGTCTTTGGTGCGGTCGGTAATTCTTAAAAAACCCAGTGCGTCCATGCAGGCCACATCGCCCGTGCGCAGCCAGCCGTCTGGGGTGAACTTGTCCTCTGCCACCGGCACCTCGTGGTAGCTGCCAGTGATAAAGGGGCCGCGCACCTGGATCTCGCCTGGGCTTTTGCCGTCCCACGCTTGTGTGTGGCCATCGTCACCGCGCAGGCGCAGCTCTACCAGGGGCACGGGCACACCAGCCATGGCGGCGCGCCGGTAGCGCTCGTCTAGCGGGGCGTTGACCAACTCGGCCTTGGGGTAGGAGACGGTGGCCAGCGGAGATGTCTCTGTCATGCCCCAGCCTTGCAGCAGCCAAATGCCGTGCGCGTCAAACGCACGTATCAACGCCTGCGGCACGGCCGCGCCGCCTACCAGCGAGCGCATGCCTTTGGGCAGCGTCCAGCGGCCTTGGTTGGGCGAACCGGGCTTTTGCGCGGCATCGTAGGTTTGGATCAGGCTCATCCAGATGGTGGGCACGCCTAGCGACAGCGTAGGCGGCTCGATGGTCATCAGATCCAGCAAATCATCGGGGTGCAGGTGCGGGCCGGGGAAGACGAGTTTGACGCCCATCATCACCGCGCCATAGGGCACGCCCCAGCAGTTGGCGTGGAACATGGGCGTGACGGGCAGCACCACGTCGGTACCCTTCAGGCCCCAAAAATCGCCCAGGCAACCGACCAAGGTGTGCAAAATGGTGGAGCGGTGCGAGTAGGCCACGCCCTTGGGGCGGCCCGTGGTGCCCGAGGTGTAGCACATGGCAACGGGGTCGTTTTCGTCATGCGCTGGATAGATGTAGTTTGCGCCATCGGCCTGCGCTAGCAAGGCCTCGTAGTCGGTAAATTCGGCTGGCACCGGGGCACCTGAGAACGGCACCACGATGACTTTTTCAAACGTGTGCAAGTGCGCAAACTGTTTGTACAGCGGCAGCAAAACATCGTCCACCACCAAGAAGCGGTCTTGCGCATTGCCCGCAATCCAGCCCAGCTCATCGGGCGCGAGCCGCAGGTTCAGCGTATGCATCACACCCGCTGCGGCGGGTATGCCAAAGTAGCATTCCAGGTGGGCATGGTGGTTCCAGCACAGGGTGGCCACGCGCTCGCCTTTTTGCAGGCCCAGCCCTTTAAGGGCGGCTGCGAAGGCGCGGGTGCGCTGGTAGAACTGCGCGTAGCTGTGGCGCTTCAAAGACTTGTCGGGCAGGCGCGAGACGATCTCACTTTGCGGAAACAGGGTGCCCGCGCGCTCCAGCAGATGGTTGAGCGACAAAGGGGTGTTCATCATGGTGGCGTGCATGGCGATGTCTCCGCTATAAGTTGAAATGTACCCTGCAAAATGGGCGACAGCAGCACCTTTTTTACAACACAAAAGCACAGATACTTGTGCACCATGACCCACCCTACCCCACTGCACCAACTCCCCGCCTGGCAAGCCGCCGCCATGCTGGCGCGCCGCGAACTTAAAGCCGTTGACCTGGTACGCGCCTGCCTCGACCGCATCGCCGAGCGCGACCCGCAGGTACAAGCCTTCATCCACCTGAATGCCGATGCCGCTCTGGCCCACGCCCGCCAGTTAGACGCAGGCCCCGTGCGCGGCATGCTGCATGGCCTGCCTTTTGGTGCGAAGGATTTGTTGGACACCCAGGACATGCCCACCGCCTACGGCTCGCCCATTTATGCACAACACCAGCCGCTGGCCGATGCAGCCGCCGTGGCGCTGTGCCGCGAAGCGGGCGCGGTGCTGCTGGGCAAAACCGTGTCCACCGAGCTGGCCAATATGTTCCCCGGCATCACGCGCAACCCGCACAACCTGGCGCACACGCCCGGTGGCTCGTCCAGTGGGTCGGCCGCTGCGGTGGCTGACTGCATGCTGCCGCTGGCGCTGGGCACGCAGACGGCGGGGTCGTTGATTCGCCCCGCCGCATTTTGCGGCATCGTCGGCTTCAAGCCCAGCCATAACCGGGTGCCCAAGGCCGGGGTGAAAAGCCTGTCGGAGACGCTGGACACCGTCGGCGGCTTTGGCCGCAGCGTGCGCGATGTGGGCCTGCTAGGCACGGCGCTCACGGGGGACGCGCGCATGGCTGACCCCGCCACCTATGCACAAACGGGCGCACCGCGCATAGGGTTTTGCCAAACGCCCGAGTGGAGTCAAACCGACAGCGACACGCAGCAAGCCTGGGCGCAGGCGGAAAAAGTATTGCACGGTTTTGGCTCAGCCTTGGCCTTACCTAGTGGATTGAACAACTTGGCCCCAGTGCAAAAAGACATCCAGGCCTTTGAGACCGCCCGCTCACTGAGCCACGAGCGCATGCACAAGTACAGCCAGCTCAGCGCCCCGCTGCAGGCGCTGCTGGCCCACGGCATGACCATCAGCGGCGAAGCACATGCGCAGAACTTGCAAACCACGGCGAATGCGCACAACCAAGCGGCTACTCTGTTTGAAAATTTTGATGTGCTGCTCGCACCCAGCAGTATCGGAGTCGCACCGCACTTGGCACTGGGCACCACAGGCGACCCACTGTTTTGCCGCACCTGGACGCTACTGGGCCTGCCCTGCATTCACCTGCCCTTTGCCCGCGGCGCTAACGGCCTGCCGGTCGGGCTGCAACTGGTGGGAGCCTATGGCAACGACCACCGCTTGCTGGCGGCTGCGCACTGGGTGTACGCACGGCTTTCATAACACCAAATTCATCGCTTGCGGTACGTACTTTTATGCCGCATTGTGAGCTTTTGTCGTCAAGGGAATCCCCTAGCCATAGGGCATGCACTCAGGCGATAGCATGGCACTGTACCTTCCTGACTCTATTCAACCCAACTATTTTTCACCATGCAGACTGCCAAGCAATACATCAACGGGCAATGGCTCACCTCGGTCAACGCCAGCGAGCGATTGGGCCAGGCCCATAACCCCGCCACAGGCGAAGTAGCTGCTCTGTTTGCAGACGGCACAGCCGCCGATGCCAAAGCCGCCGTAGACGCGGCCCGCCACGCCTTTGAAACCACAGCATGGCGGCGCAGCCCGCGCCTGCGCGCCGAGGTGCTGCTGGACTTTGCCACGCGCCTGGAGGCGCGCAAAGAAGAGATCGCCGACTGGCTGGTCACCCTCAACGGCAAGCTGCGCCGCGAGGCCCTGGGCGAGATTGGTGCGGGCATATCCGAGCTGCGCTACTACGCGGGCCTGGCACGCAATCTGTTTGGCCGTGTGCTGGAAGTGGAACCGGGTTGCTATTCGTCACTCGACCGCGAAGCCGCAGGCGTGTGCGCGATCATCCTGCCCTGGAATGCGCCCGTCACCCTGCTGGTGCGCTCCCTGGCCCCGGCGCTGGCGGCAGGATGCACGGTGGTGATCAAGCCGGCGCACCAAACCGCGTTGGTGAATAACATGGTGCTGGAATGCATCAGCCAGGATGCCCGCATGCCCGCCGGTGTGCTCAACTCGGTGATTGAATCGGGCTCCGACGTATCGCGCTATCTATGCGACGCACCGGAGGTCGAGGTGATCAGCTTCACCGGATCATCCGCAGTCGGCAAAAAAATTGCGCAAAGCACCGCATCCACACTCAAGCGCCTGTCGCTGGAGCTGGGCGGCAAGGCGCCGTCCATTGTGTTTGCCGATGCCGACATAGACAAAACCGTCGCTGGCGTCGTGGCAGGCGGTATGGTGATGGCCGGGCAGCAATGCACGGCTGTTGCGCGCGTGTTGGTGCAGGACAGCATCTATGCGCAGTTTTCTGAAAAACTTATCGAAGCGTTAAAGGCCGTGAAAGTCGGCCCTGGCAATGACCCCAGCTCGCAAATGGGCTGCCTGATCGATGTTGCCAACCGAGACCGCATCAACGCCCTGCTGGACACCGCGCAGGCCACGCAGAAAGTGCTGCTGCGCGGGCGCATACCCGGCGGTGCGCTAGCCCAAGGTGCCTTCATCGAGCCCAGCCTGATTGAGGTGCAAGACCTGGCGTCGGACTTTATCCAGAAGGAGCTGTTTGGCCCGCTGTTGGTGATTGAGCGCTTTAGCAGCGAAGCCGAGGCCGTGAACCGCGCCAACGCCACCCGCTACGGCTTGGCCGCGAGCGTCTGGAGCCAGGATGCCAAAAAACTGCGCCGCATCGCCGCGCAGCTGCGCACAGGCACGGTGTGGGCCAATAGCCATAACCGCTTGTTTGCCGAAGCCGAGACCGGCGGCTACCGCGACAGCGGCTACGGCCGACTGCATGGTGCGGAAGGCCTGAACGATTTTCTGCAAACCAAGCATTTCTATTTTGAGACGAATGCATGAGCACCCCCGGCATGAGCAGCGTCAGCACTCCGGCCCAGGCCGAGCACCGCAGCAGCGCACACTACTTTTTAGAGGGCCTAAGCGATCTGGGCATCCGCTACGTGTTCTCCAACCTGGGCACCGACCATGTGTCCTTGATCGAAGAGCTGGCCCGCTGGGATTTGGAAGGCCGCCCCCACCCCGAGATGCTGCTCTGCCCGCACGAGAACGTGGCCATGCATATGGCAGCCGGTTACGCAGCAGTGACGGGGCATGGCCAGGCAGTCATGGTGCACGTCGACGCAGGCACCGCCAACTCGGCGATGGGTATGCACAACATGTTTCGCGGCCGCCTGCCGGTGATGCTGATTGCGGGCAAAGCGCCCTTTACCCTGCGCGGTGAGTTGGCTGGCTCGCGTGACAACTATGTGCATTTTGTGCAAGACCCGTTCGATATTGCCAGCCTGGTGCGCCCCTATGTGAAGTGGGAATACTCGCTGCCCACGGGCGTAATAGCCAAAGAGGTGTTGCGCCGGGGCCATTCGGTGATGCAAAGCGACCCACCCGGCCCGGTGTACCTCACCCTGCCGCGTGAAGTACTGGCCGAGACCCATGCGCCCGAGCAGGTACGCAGCTTTAGCCACGAGCGCTATGGCGCGGTGCAGGCGGGCGGGATTGACACGGCGCGCGCGCAAACCATCGCCAGCCAGCTCATGCAGGCCGCGCAGCCCATAGCCATCAGCGCCTACCTGGGCCGCAAGGCCAATGCCGTGGTAGCCCTGGAAGACCTGGCGCTGCTGTGCGGCATTAGGGTGTATGAGTTCAGCCCCAGCTACCTGTGCATCTCGCGCAGCTCGCCCTGCTTTGGCGGCTTCGACCCCAGCCAGGCGATGGCGCAGGCAGACGTGGGCTTGCTACTGGATGTCGATGTACCCTGGCTACCCAAGTTCACGCAAGACAGCCCCAGCACGCGCTGGACGCATATTGACGTAGACACGATTAAAAAAGACTTCCCGATGTGGGGTTTTGCGACCGACATGCGGGTGCAGGCCGACTGCGGCGCGGTGCTGCGCCAGGTGGCAACCCTGGTGCGCGCACAGGCAGATGCCGCTTACCACCAGCGTGTGGCACAGCGCATTGCAAGCTGGGCTGGTGCCAACCAAGCGCGCATGGCTACCGCAGCCAAGGCCGCAGAGAACCCCGGTAAACACGGAGCCATCTCACCCGCCTACCTGTGCGCGGCGCTGGGCGCGGCCATCGCGCCGCAAGACATCGTGATCAATGAAGCGATTCGCAACTCCCCTGCCGTGCTGAGTCAAATCCCCCGCACCCTGCCCTTGACGATGCTCGGCGGCGCGGGCGGCGGGCTGGGCTACAGCGGCGGCATGGCCTTGGGTGCCAAGCTGGCCACCCCAGGCGTGCGCGTAGTGCAAATCGTGGGCGATGGTGGCTTTCATTTCTCTACGCCCACTTCGGTGTATGCCACAGCACAGCGCTATGCCCTGCCCATCTTCACCGTGGTGCTGGATAACGGTGGCTGGCAAGCGGTGAAAGAAGCTGTGCTGCGCGTCTACCCCGACGGCGCTGCCGCGCAGGCGAATGAATTTCAGGCCCGACTGCAAGGCCAGGACCGGCAGTTTGAGAAGGTCGCAGAGGCCTTTGGTGCCTACGGCGAATGTGTGCGCGAGCCGGGCGATGTGCAGGCCGCCATTGCCCGTTGTATGCAAGCCCTGCAGGCAGGCCGCGCCGCCGTGCTCAATGTGCAAATCGGTTTGCAATAAGGCACGTAACACGCGCATCTTAAATTCCAGACAAATTTTCCACTCCACCCCCCCCATCCATAAGGACGACCGCCATGAATATCTCGCTCGTATTCTTGCCGCATCTCTGGCCTGTGTGCCGCTAACGCTGTATGCACCACATGGCGAGTGCGCAGGACTACCCCACCAAACCCATCACCATCGTCGTGGGCTATAGCGCAGGCGGTGGCGTGGACACACTGGCCCGCATCGTGGCGGAAAAACTGCCCTCCATGCTGGGCCAGCCAGTAGTGGTAGAAAACAAGCCCGGCGCCGGGGCCATCATCGGTGCCAACTATGTGGCCAAGGCCAAACCGGATGGCTACACCCTGCTGATGGGCGCACCTGGCCCCATTGTGTTTAACCATGCGCTGTATGCCAAGCTGCCTTATGGCCCGCAGGACTTGACTCCCATTTCCTTTGTCGGCAACGCACCGCTGATTTTGCTGGTCAACGCCAACCACCCTGCCAAGACGGTGCAAGAGCTGGTGGCCTACGCCAAGCAAAACCCGGACAAGTCCAACTACAGCGCCAGCTCGGCATCGTTTCAACTCATCACCGAGCTGTTTAACCGCAAGACCGGCACCCGCTTTGCCCACATTCCCTACAAAAGCGCGACCGAATCGGTCAACGCCATCATGTCAGGTGATGTCACGATGGCGCTGGCCGATGCAGGGCCTGCAACCATTGGCCTGCAAAGTGGTCGGGTCAAAGCCCTGGCCGTCACCTCCGCCGAGCGCCTCAAAGAGCACCCCCAGGTTCCAACACTGAGCGAGTTGGGTATTGACCTGAAAGTGTCCCTCTGGATTGGCCTGCTGGCACCTGCGGGCACGCCGCCAGAAATTGTGCAGCGCCTGAGCAGCGAGATCGCCAAACTGGTGGAGATGCCCGATGTGAAAAAGCGCATCAGCGGCATGTCGGTCATTCCTATGGCCAATACGCCGCAAGACTTTGCCAAATTCATCGCCAGTGAGATACCGCTATGGAAGCAAGTGGCACTGGACAATAACATCAAGGTGGAATGATGTTTGGGCTTACAACGCGCAAGCTCGGGGCCTGCCTGCTGTGCTGTGTGGTGGCGCTGGGGTTCGCGTCCAGTGTCAGCGCACAGGAGTACCCCGGCAAACCCATCACCATCGTAGTGGGCTTTTCCGCCGGCGGCAGCAGCGACGCATTGGCCCGCATGGTAGCCGAGAAAATGGCCCTGGGTTTAGGCCAAGCTGTAGTGGTAGAGAACCGTCCCGGCGTGGCCTCCATCGTGGGGGCCGCCTATGTGGCCAAGGCCAAGCCCGATGGTTATACCCTGCTGATGGGCGCCAGTGGTCCCAACGTATTCAACTATGCGCTGTATGCCAAACTGCCTTATAGCGCAGCAGACTTTGCACCGGTCTCCTTGATCGGCACCTTCCCCTTGCTGCTGCTGACGCAAGCCACCCATCCGGCCAAAACGGTGCCAGAACTGGTCACCTATTCCAAACTCAACCCCGACAAGGCCAACTACGCTGCCAGCTCAGCATCTTTCCAGCTGATTACCGAGTTGTTCAACGGCAAAACCGGCGCGCGGTTCGCCCACATACCCTACAAAGGCAGCAACGACTCGATTGCAGCGGTGATGGCCGGGGACGTGACGATGGCCTTGGTGGACGCGGGTGCAGCGTCTGCAGCACTCCAGAGCGGGCGCGTCAAGGTCATGGCGGTGACTACGGGCGAGCGCCTCAAAGAGTTTGCCGCTGTCCCTACGCTGTCCGAGTTGGGTATTGATCTGAAAGTGTCTTTTTGGAGTGGTTTGCTCGCCCCTGCGGGTACGCCTGTACCCGTCATCAAGCGCCTGCAAGACGAAATGGCCCGTGTCATCGCGCTGCCCGAGATTCAAAAACGCATCAGCGCTTTGTCCGTTACCCCGGCAAGCAGCACAGCCGAGGAGTTTTCCAAACTCATTGCTGCGGAAATACCCCTATGGCAAAAAGTGGCTGTTGATAACAATATCAAGCCCAATTGAGCTATTTGTTTCTCACCTGCCTGCCTCGTTTTCAACTTTCATTAGCCCAAGGAACCCTGTCATGAAACGTATCTCCTGTCTTATTGCCGCATTGCTGCTTTCTGCATTCAGCTTGTTTGGCTGCGCCAATCTTCCCAGCAGTTCCGCCCCCTCGGGGCCGAGCTGGGTAACGCTGTTGGATGGCAGCAACCTCAATAGCTGGACGGGCCTGGGCAATGCCAACTGGCGCTTGTCCGAGGGCAATGCGCAGGCGGAATTGGGCACAGGCTTTCTGGTTTCCAAGGCATCGTACAAAGACTTTCAGATGTACGCAGAGTTTTGGGTCGATGAGGTGGCCAACAGCGGCATTTTCATCCGCTGCTCTGACCCCAAGGTGATTACTGCCGACAACTCGTATGAAGTCAACATCTTCGACACCCGCCCAGACCCCAGCTACGGCACCGGAGCGATTGTCAACTTCGCCAAAATCTCACCCATGCCCAAAGCCGGTGGCCGCTGGAACACCTACGAAATCACGGTCAAGGGCTCGCAGTTCAATGTGGTGCTCAACGGTCAGCCCACCGTGCAGCTCAATGACAGCAAGTTTGCCAACGGCCCGATTGCCTTGCAGGCGGCAGGCGGTGTGGTGAAGTTTCGCAAAGTGATGGTCAAAGCGATTTAATTCATTGATTTTTATATCCACCATTACCATGCGACCATTTTTCCTGCATTTTCGCCGCATAGTCCTTATCCTGTGGACGTATGCAGCTATATTTACAATAGCACCGTTGGCGTGGGCTGCTGAGGGTGACTACCCCAGCAAACCCATCTCCATCATCGTGGCCTATGGCCCCGGCGGGCAAGGCGACACCTTTGCGCGGCTGGTGGGTGAGCGTTTGACCACGGTTCTCAAACAAACGGTTCTGGTGGACAATAAACCCGGTGTGTCGGGCACCGTGGGCACACGTTTCGCCGCTAAAGCCAAGGGCGATGGCTACACCCTGCTGTTGGGGCAGACGGGTGAGATTGCGGTGAACCGCGCGTTGATGAAAGACCTGGGCTACGACTCCCTCAAAGACCTGGTGCCTGTGGTGTTGATAGGCAATGCGCCCCTGGTGCTGATGGCTCCGCAAGACGCGCCCTACAACACGCTGCAAGAGTTCATCCAGCAGGCGCAGGCCAAGCCGGGCACGTTCAGCTACGGCTCGGTCGGCGCGGGTACACCGGGGCATCTGGCCGCAGAGGCGTTGATCCTGGGCGCCAAGTTCAGCATGGTGCACATACCGTACAAGGCCGTGGGGCCCCTGTTTGCCGATTTGATGGGCAACCGCTTGCAGCTCTTCATCAGCAGTGCGTCGGCCGCTTTACCCCAGATCAAAGGTGGCAAGCTGAAAGCTCTGGCCGTCACCACCACCCAGCGCATGAACTCACTGCCCCTGGTACCCACAGTGGCCGAAGCCGCTATACCGGGCTTTAGCTACACCCTATGGGGCGGATTGTTTGCACCCGTAGACACGCCCGCAGCCATCATCCAAACCCTGAACCGCGAAGTCAACACCATCCTGGCCGCACCCGATATCCGCGCCCGCTTTGATGCCGACAACCTGGCCGTGCCCAAGAACACACCGGCTGAGTTTTCCAGCTACGTGCGCACTGAGGCGACCAAGTTTGAAAAACTCATCAAGGATGCGGGCATCAAAGTTGACCCGTGAGAGATTTATCGCGAAAAACGCTGAATGAAGAGGAAAGCGCAAAAATAAAACAAACCAAATAATACTGCACATCAATTTTTTCATTTGATTTTTTTGCGTTTTGTATTTTATTTTTAGCGTTTTTTGCGTTACCTAAACACACTGCCCATGATCCAACACATCCAAGCCAACGGCATAAGCATCGCTTACCGTTTCGACGGCCCTGACCACGGCCCCGTTGTCGTTCTCAGCAACAGCCTCATGTCCAGCCACGCCATGTGGGACGACACCCTGCCCATCCTCATTGACAAATACCGCGTGCTGCGCTACGACACGCGTGGCCACGGGCAGTCGCAGGTGACCGCCGCGCCCTACAGCATTGCACTGTTGGCACAAGACTTGGTGGGCTTGATGGACGCGCTGCATATCCCGCAGGCGCATTTGGTCGGCCTGTCGATGGGCGGCATGATTTGCCAGTACGTGGGCGCACACCACCCCGAGCGGGTGCTGTCCCTGGGCCTGTGCGACACCGCCAGCGAAATGCCGCCGCGTACGCTGTGGGAAGAGCGCTTTGCTACCGCGCGGGCGCAGGGCATAGCAGGCCTGGTCGACGGCACCATCAAGCGCTGGTTTGTGGACGGCTTTCCTGCGAAAGCCCCCGAGAAAATTGCAGCCGTGCGCAGCATGATTTTGGCCACCCCCGTAGAAGGCTATCTGGGCTGCGCCAGCGCGGTGCGCGACATGGCGCAAACCACCATGCTTTTGAAGATCAAAGCGCCCACACTCGTACTGGTAGGTAAACAAGACCCGGCCTGTACCGTAGAGCAATCGACGGTGCTACACCGCATGATCGACGGCTCGCGTATGGAGGTCATCGACAACGCGGCGCATTTGTCCAACATCGAGCAGCCCGCCGAGTTCAACCGGATATTGCGTGGGTTTTTAGACAGCGCGAAATAAGTTCTCCATTCTCAACCCTCCAGGAATTACCATGCGCCATTCTGTTCGTCTGCTCGCAACTCTGTGCCTCGGCGCGATCGCCATGGCGGCCCAAGCCCAAACCTTCCCCGACCGCCCCGTCAAAATGGTGGTGCCGCTCACCGCTGGCTCGGGGGCTGACATCGCGGGCCGCATTGTGGCCAAATACCTTACCGAGCTGTGGAAGCAGCCCGTCATCATCGAGAACCGCCCCGGCGCGGGCGGCTTGATTGGCACGGGCGCGGTGGTCAACGCGCCGGCAGACGGCTACACCCTGCTGGTGCAATCTGCGTCGTATGCGGCCAACCCCGCTATCTACAAAAAGTTGCCTTACGATCCGCAAAAAAGTCTGATCGACGTGAACATCCTGGGCACCACGCCGTACCTGATGGTCACCTCGCCCGACGGCCCTTACAAGAGTTTGAAAGACCTGGTCGCTGCCGCCAAGGCCAAGCCGGGTGACGTGCCCTTTGCTTCCGCAGGGCTGGGCAGCTCCACCCACCTGAGCGCCGAATACTTCAACCAAGTGATGGGCATCCAAATGCTGCACATCCCCTACAAAGGCTCACCCGAGGCGATTCAAGACTCCATGGTCGGCCGCACGGCTTACTACATGGCCCCCATCGGCACGGCGCTCGGCCAGGTCAAAGGCGGCAAACTGCGCGTGCTGGGTGCTACCGGCAGCGCCCGCGCCGAGGCTGCGGCGGACATTCCCACCATCGCCGAGCAAGGCTACCCTGGCTTTGATATCAGCCTGTGGTTTGGCGTCTGGGCTCCTGCAGGCACGCCGGTCGCCGTGGTGCAAAAAATCAACCAAGACATCAACCGCGCCATGCAAGACCCGGAAGTAAAAGCCGCCTACGCCCGTGTGGACATCGCCACCAAGCCCATGTCGAGCGAGCAATTTGCCAGCTTTGTGCAAAGCGAAATTGCAAAATACCAAAAAATAGCGAAAGAGGCGAAGATTGAGCCGCAGTAAGTTTGCCAGCCATGCCGCTAGACCTTGTCGCCACCGCGCCCCTGTGCCAAGCGCCTGACCCGGCGCTGCGTAAGCCCCGTCTCAGCCTGCCCGCAGGTGCCACCGATTGCCACGCCCATATCTGCGGGCCCGCGCACCTGTACCCGTATGCAGCCCAACGCATCTACACCCCGCCCGATGCGCTGCTGCCCTACTACCGTGCGCTGCTGGCTAGCCTGGGTGTAGGGCGCGCCGTCATCGTTCAACCCAGCGTGTATGGCGATGACAACCGCGCCTTACTCGCGGCGTTGGCCACCGACCCGATGCATTTGCGTGGCGTGGCCGTGGTCAACGCCAACATCACCGATGACGAACTGCAAACCCTGCACAACGCGGGCGTACGTGGTCTGCGCTGCAATATAGTGGATTTGGCCGATGCCAAAGGGTCGTTGCCCATCGACGCGCTACGCCAGATAGCGCAACGGATTGCCCCGCTTCAATGGCATCTTGAACTGCTGATGCACGTCAATGAATTTCCCCACTTGGCGCGCGACCTGGCCGACCTTCCCGTCGATCTGGTCTTTGGCCACCTGGGCTATGTGCCCACGCGCCACACCGTCCAAGATCCCGGTTTTCAAAACCTGCTGTCCCTGGTGCGCGAAGGCAAAGCCTGGGTCAAACTCACCGGGCCGTACCGCATCTCGCAGCAAAGCAGCCCGCCCTATGCCGACGTGCTGCCCTTCGCCGAAGCCTTGCTGCGCACCAACCCGAACCGCCTGCTCTGGGGCAGCGACTGGCCGCATGTGATGGTGAAAGGCCCCATGCCCAACGATGCTGATCTGTGCGACTTGCTGGGTGACTGGGTGCAAGAGCCAACCTGCGGGAGAAGGTCTTGGTGAGCAACCCGCACAACTCTACGGGTTTTGAGTGCCATCGCTTCATGGGTTGGTACATTTGCAGATTTTCATACAAACAGGCCTCTAGCCTCAATAAAAATATAGCGTAAGCAGCTACTAAGTTAATAGCAACTCATCGCGTATGGTAGGTCGGTGCCAGCCCATACACCGGCGTTTTCAGCCCCTCCATCCGCGCCTTCAGCTGCAAGGCCAGGAACTGCGAATAATGCCGCGACTGGTGCAGGTTTCCGCCGTGGATCCATAGCTGGGGCACCTGGGTGGGCTTCCACATATTGCGCAGCTCGCCCTCCCAGGGGCCGGGGTCTTTGGGGGTGTCGCTGCCCAGGCCCCAGACCTTGCCTACCTTGTCGGCGACTTCGGGGGATATCAAATCGGCCAGCCAGCCGTTCATGGAGCCGTAGCCAGTGGCGTAGACAATCAAATCGGCGGGCAGCTCGGTGCCATCGGTCAGCGTGACGGACTGGGGGTTGATACGCTCAATGGTCACACCACTCTTGAGCTTGATGCTGCCATTGGCCACCAGCTCGGATGCGCCCACGTCGATGTAGTAGCCCGAGCCGCGGCGCAGGTACTTCATGAACAGGCCGGAGCCGTCCACGCCAAAGTCGAGCAGGAAGCCCGCCTTCTCCAGCCGGGCGTACAGATCAGCGTCGCGCTTTTTCATCTCGTCGTACACCGGCACCTGCATGGGTGCCATGATTTTGTAGGGGATGGAGGCGAAGATGAGGTCGGCCTTGTCGGTGGTCACGCCCGCCTTTACCGCGCTCTCGGAATACAGGCCGCCCAGCGCCAGCTCCATGAGGGAGTCGGACGGCGCGATATGGGTGGAGCTGCGCTGCACCATCGTCACGTCGGCACCGCCCTCCCACAGCGCGGCGCAGATGTCGTGGGCGGAATTGTTCGAGCCCAGCACCACGCATTTTTTGCCTTTGTAGGCCTCGGGGCCGGGGTGGACACTGGAGTGGTGCTGGTCGCCCAGAAAGGTTTCGGCACCCGCAATCTTGGGCACATTCGGGTAACCCGACACCCCCAGCGCAAACACCAGTTGCTTGGGCCGCAGGGTGATGTCTTTGCCACCGCGCTGCACCAGCACTTCCCACTCTTGCCGGGCTTCGTTAAATGTCGCTTTCTTGGCCGTGGTGCCGCCCCAGTAGTTCAGCTCCATCACCTTGGTGTACATCTCCAGCCAGTCGCCAATTTTGTCTTTGGGTGCGAACACCGGCCAGTGGTCGGGGAAGGGCAGGTAAGGCAGATGGTCATACCACACGGGGTCGTGCAGACACAGGCTTTTGTAGCGCTTGCGCCAGTTGTCGCCAGGCTTCTCGTTTTTCTCCACGATGATGGTGGGCACACCCAGCCTGCGCAGGCGCGCACCCAAGGCGATGCCGCCCTGCCCGCCGCCGACGACCAACACATAGGGCTGCTCTTGCACACCGAGTGTGTTGGCTTCATGCTGGCGCTTTTCCAGCCAGGTCTTGCGGCCTTTTTGCGCGCCGTGCTCCGCGCCCTTCACACGCTGGGTGCCGGTGGGTTCTTCAAAACCTTTCAGTTCCGTCATCGTGGTCAGCAGCGTCCAGGCCTTGCCGTTTTGCAGGCGCAGGTGCCCGCGCCCGCGCGCCACTGCCGTCTCGAACGTAAACCACGCATCCACTACGCCACCGGCTTGTGTCGCCTCACCCTCAATTTCAAACTTGCGCGGCTTCACGTCCATCAGCCGCGCCTTGAGCATGGAGCGTATCGCCGCCGGGCTCTCTTGCGTGCAAATGTTCCAGGTAAAGGCCACCAGATCACGCCAGTAACTGTCGGGTGCAAACAGCGCCACGGCGGCATCAATGTCATTGCGTTCCAGCACAGTGGTGAAGTCGGCCAGCCAGGCGCTGGCCATCTGTGTGGGGTGAGTGGAAAGATCGGTCATCTCAACGACTCCTTGGGTGTGAACGCTACCCACCGACATGGCAAGCATGCGAGTGAGCATCATTCGCCGATAGCCTGGCGGGTGGCATAGGACAAACCCTGTAAGAGGCCGGTTATGGTCGAATGCTACGCTTTTAATAGCTTCTTACGTCCACACAGCATGGACTACACACCGATTTAACACTTAATTACCGTTTGCGCAATGGCTGTAGCAATTCTTTCAGCCCATTGTGGTCAATCTCCGCCATCAGGGCCAGCAGGCGGCCTATTTCGCCCTTGGGGTAGCCTTCGCGGCCGAACCAATGCAGGTAGTTGCCAGGCAGGTCGGCGATCAGCGTGCCTTTGTATTTGCCAAAGGGCATCTCCCACGTCACCAGCTTGAGCAAGTCTTCGGGATTCATGCGGCGCACTCAAACGGCGCTCTTGCGCACCCGGCCATTCAGTGGGTAGGCAGGGTCGGTATAGCCCGGTGTGGAGGGGTGGCCGGGGTGCACCAGGCTGATGCCTTGGGCCCGGGCATGCTTTTGCAGGGCTTGCGCGATGACCAAAGATTCTTCACGAAACTCGGTTTGCGCGATGCGCTTGTCGCCGCGCCCTGCCCGCGTACCCTCGGGTGCGGGTTGGCCGGGTGGGTATTTGCCAGTGAGCACGCCGCGCGCCACCGGGCTATAGGGCGTGATGCCGATGCCGTAGTGCGCACACGCAGGCAGCACCTCGACCTCGGGCTGGCGGTTGAGCAGGTTGTAGTAGGGCTGGCACACCACCGGGGCGGGCATGCCCAGTTGCTGCGCCACCCGCACCGCCTCGGCTATGCGCCAGCCGCGAAAGTTGGACACACCCCAGTAGCGGATCTTGCCAGCGCGCAGCATCCAGCTGCGCGAGTAATGCCCTTCGTTGACGCGCTCGGTCATCCTGTTGCCCAGCTTGGTGGCCAGTACCCAGTCGTGGCGTTGGCCTTGCAGCAGCTCACCCACCATCAGCTCGGACGCGCCCTTGGTGTACACATCGGCGGTGTCGATGTAATTCACACCTTGGGAGTGCGCGTCGGCCACAATCGACGCGGCCTCGTCCCGCGCAGTCTGGTCGCCAAACATCATGGTGCCCAGGCACAGGGCGGAGACTTTAAGATTGCTGTGGCCCAGGGTGTTGTGGCGCATGGGGGAACCTTTAGGGTAGAGGGTGAATCCACCGAAGTCTATGCCAAAGTCTGCACTGCCCGCTGGCATTGGCCTAGATTCTCTTTTAACCACAACTTACCGGAGACACACCATGCAACGCATTCACGCATTAGCGGCTTTCAGCTTGGCCGCCTTGGCGATCATCCCTGCTATGGCTCAAACCCCGCCAGCGGCCAGCGGCTTGGTCACAGAGCGCAACATTTCGATGAACACGGCGCTGGAGTTGGCCTCCGCCAGTCTGGAGCGCTGCCGCGCCGATGGCTTTAAGGTTACTGTGACGGTGATCAACCGCCACACCCGCGCCTCTGTGGTGCTAAGCGACGATGGTGTCAACCCCCACACGGTAGAAAACAGCATGCGCAAGGCCTACACGGCCTTTACCACCCGCAGCTCCACCGCCGACATGGCCAAGCGTGCGCAGCCCGGCCTGTCGGGCTTTATGCTGCTGGACCGCATTAGCCCGCTGGAAGGTGGGCTGCCCATTTTTGCCGCCAACAAAGAGCTGGTGGGTGCTATTGGCATTTCCGGCGCACCGGGTGGTGATAAAGACGCTGCCTGTGCGCAGGTAGGCTTGGACAAGATTGCTGGCAAACTGTAATACTCTTGCAAGGGCACGCTACAGGCAAGCGGGTGCCAGCGTATCAATCTTTGCGCAGGCTGTCGATGGAAACCAACGGCTCAGCGCAGCAACGCGGGGCGCAATGGTTTTACACTGCCGTATTGAAGTTGCTACTTATTTAATAGCTGCTTAAGGCCTGGTGATGAGGACTACAGACATATATTGCAGAAAAAACCCGCCTGTCGGCAACACCTGCACACACCAGCACCCAGCGATGTATTTTCATGCCCCATGGCGTGCATCCACTAGCGATTCATTCAAGCACCGGCTCATTGTGGTTGATGCTTAGCGGCAAACAGGGCAGCCTCTACCCGGCTACGCACCTGGAGTTTCTGCAAGATGTTGGTCACATAGTGTTTGATGGTTTTTTCAGACAGAAAGATTTGCACACCGATCTCGCGGTTGGTCAAGCCCGTGCCAATCAGTCGCAAAATTTCGCGCTCGCGCTCCGTTAATTCCTGCAGCGGGTCTATCGCGTGGTGGTTGGTGAGCGTCACCAGCATTTCGGCGGCCAGTGAGGGCGACACATACACATCGCCCCGCGCGGCGGAGTGCACCACGTTGGCCAGCTCCTGCGCCGAGATGCCCTTGAGCACATAGGCGCGTGCGCCCGCCTTGAAGGCTGCCAGCAACTTGTCTTTGTCCTCCGACACCGTGAGCATGACGATGGCGCTGGCCGGGCAGGCGGTAGCAATTTTCTCGGCGGTGACCAGGCCGTCCCAACCTGGCATGCTGATATCCAGCAGCACCACATCGGGCAACAGCTCGCGCGCCAGCTTCAGTGCCTCCTCGCCAGAAGCCGCTTCACCCACCACCGTCAGACCAGGCTCTGCCCCGAGCGAATGCACCACCCCCTGCCTGAACAGCGGGTGATCGTCCACCACCAGCAGGCTGACGGTGTCACTCATGGTCTATGCCTGCCAGCTGCAGGGGCAGGTTGACCAGTATGTCGGTGCCCTGCCCGATGGCAGAGTGCAACTGGAACGAGCCCCCCAAAATCTCCACCCGCTCGCGCATGCCCTCCAGACCGACATGTCCTACTACATTGACAGTGCGCACATCAAAGCCCTTGCCATGGTCATTGACCGTGACGGCCAGATGGTCGTCTGCAACGGCAATGCTGACGCACTGGGCTGCTCCACCGCCGTGGCGAAAACCATTGGTCAATGACTCTTGCACCACCCGATACAGGGTGATTTTTACCGGTAGCGCAATCTCTGCCGTGTCATTGCCGCTTGTCGTTAGCTTGACGCTTGCGCCTGTTTTCCGCTCAAAATCTCGCACCGCACGCGCGGCAATTTCGCCGCTGGACAGGCTGTCAATTTCGGGCAGGTTCAAGCCGAGCGAGATCGAGCGCAACTCGGCCAGTGCCGACTCCAGCGTGCTGTGGATGGCCTGCAAATCCGCCTTGAGCTTGGGCTGCTGGCACTCGCAGGCAGCACCATTGGCTTTGGCCTTGGCCAGGCTGTCAATGCGCATCAGAGCCAAGGCCAGATCCTGCCCCGGCCCATCATGCAGGTCAGCCGAAATACGGCGCAAGAAACGCTCATTGAGCGCCGTGGTGCGCACCGCAGCACGACGTACCTTTTCGTGCAGCTGCTTGTTCTGTGCGGCCAGGGCTGACAGCTCATCCACCTTGCGATTGAGCTGGCCACGCTGCGCATCTATCGTATGGCTGCCCCGGCGTACCAGACCAAAGATCAGCAGGTACATTGCCAGCATCAAGGTGGACACCAGCAACCAACTGCGCAACTGCGCGTCACGAATCACCCCCGACAGCTCATCGGTTACCTGATAGATCTCAGCGGCAGCAATGACGGTGCCCTGCTTTTCCGCGTGGATGGGGCTGTAGGTTTCTACCAGGCGCGACCACTGCGTGCGCTCAGCCTCGTTCTCACTGGCCTCCAGGTCACTGATTTCGGAATGGACATTACCCGACAAGGCTGCAGCCAGCCCTTCGCCAATGGGGTAGGTACGCCCGATGCTGGCGGCATTGGTGCTGTAGACCACGCGGCCCTGGCGGTCCCATATCTTGAACGCCACAATGCGCTTGCCCAGTGGCGTGTCTGTCAGCAACGTTCCCAGAGCAGCGCGATGCGCCTCATCCAGTGTGTCGTGATGGGCCAGGTGCTGTAGATGGGGAGAGACAAAGCTCTCCACATAGTGGCTGGTCAGCGCGCCCATACGGTGTACCACGCCGTGTTCAATCATTCTGCCCACCCACCAGCCCAGGGCCAGCATCCCGACAAACAGGATGGGGAAACTGGCCACCAGGTATTGGCGCGACAGGCTCAGCCGGGAAAAAGTAGTTTCGATGGAAGGCTCCATTTGCACCTCTTTACGACACAGCACATGTACCCTGCACAACGTTACGCTGTGCAATGGTTTAAGCCGTTTAGCGGCACTGGGTTGCACGATAACACTGCGCAACCGACTTGGCTATAGACCAAGGTCTGAAGCATATCGAGACCAACAGTGGCCACAAATCACGCACATCGCCCGTAGTGCCGCAGCCTGCTGCTGCCTACCATCACCTGGTGAGTGGCTATATCGGTATGCCATGGGATTGCCTCCTAATTGCAGGCATGCCGATATAGCCCTTACGCGATGTTAACTGTAGGTTATTTATTTTTTTCAGGAGAAATACCATGATCAAGAGAACTCTGTTATCGGTGCTGCTGGGCACCTTGGCCTGTGCCAGTGCGATGGCTGCGAGCACGACCCCGTCCATTGCGGTGCTGGGCAGCACCGCTGTCATGCCCGAGACGGCACAGACGATGCCGCAATCGCTGGACGATCAGCTCGCCCGCCGCAAGCCCCGCGTCAAAGGCGGCTCGGGCTGCGATGATCCGGAAGACCTGATTGAGCACCCCGAGTGCCGTCCCAATATCGCGCCCGTTGAAGAGCAACAGGCTCGCCGCAAGCCCCGCGTCAAAGGTGGCTCGGGCTGCGATGATCCAGAAGACCTGATCGAGCACCCCGAGTGCCGTCCCAATGCGGTAGAGATCAAGCTGCCAAGCTAAGTTCTACTCTGCGCACAAGCACCGGGCAGACGACATGTCTGCCCGGTGCTTTTGTCTTTCAGGGATTTAAAAAAGCATCCACTGCAGCGGCCAACGCCCCCTCGCGCCCCGCATAGTGATGGTCTGCACCGTCGATTTTCACCTGGCGTGAGCCGTTGGATTCCTTCAGCGCCCACTTGCGCCGCCCCACCGCACCCAGCACGGGTGCAATGTCTTGCTCTCCATACACGTCCAGCACGGGCAGTGCATAGCGGCGCATGCCCCACGAGTAGCCGCCCGTCAGCCCCAGGACGATCCAAGCTTTGTAGGGTGTGGTTTCGTGCGCTTTATCCAGGTATTCATTGGCCATCCACGCGCCCATGCTGTGCGAGAGCAGCACCACGTTGGCATGGCCCTTGGCGCGCAGCCAGTCTGCCGCCTTGGCCATGCGGTCGGCAGCATCGGGGAACACCGGGGGGAAGTAGTCCTCCACCTTGGCCTCCTTGCTTTGCACCGGCATCTGGACAGACAGCGTGGTATAGCCCAAGTCTGACAGTTTGGCGCGCAGCAGGCCGATCACGCCAAAGTCTGGGTGCACGCCCACGCCATGCACCAGCACAATGGCCTGCTTGCCCGCTTTGCCCTGCGTGTACAGCGCCAAAAACTCCCGGCCGGTTGCCGCTTTGATGCGCACCGCATCGCCCACCACCAGGCCCGAGACCACCTCGTCCGCATAGCGCTGCTCGCGCGCGTAGTCTTGTGCCTGGGTGTGCAGGGCGGCCGTGCTCAGCGCCACTAGCAGGGTGAGTTGGTGCAGTACATTCATGGGGTGTGGGGTGTGGGGTGTGGGGTGCAAGTGTCAGTGGCAGCATGGTAGCGCACCTATTGATATCTGCATATCTGACACCTGCATTTCGCATTACACTCTTTTGACCCAAACAGGAGACCCCATGGCCATTTACGAAAAACGCACCTACTCCCTCATCGTCGGCCAGATGGCCGAGATGGTCCGCCTCTACAGTACCGAGGGCTTTCCCGCCATGCAGGCGGGCGGGTTTGATAAAAAACTGGTGGGCTACTTCATCAGCGACACCGGCGAGTTGCACCAGCTCATGCACCTGTGGAAGTTTGACAACGACGCCGACCGGCGCGACCACTGGAAGCGCCTGTTTGAAAGCCAGGCCTTCATGGCCTTTGCCAAGCAAAGCCGCCCGCTGGTGAAAACCCAGGAAGTGCAGCTGCTGCAATCCGCGCCCTGGGGCCCGCAGCCTTAACCTCAGCCCTCGCCTTGGTTCACTTGGCTTTCAGCAGGTGAAAGTTCAGCAGGCGCGTGGCTATCACCGTCTCGGCCAGAAAGCACAGCAGCGCCAGCAAAAAGCAGCCCACCCCGGCCAAGAAGCCCCCCACCGCCCAGCGGGCGCTTTCAAAGCCCGTGGTCTCGCCCAAAAACAGCAAGATGATGGTCAGGCCAATCAAAAAAGCGCAAGTGGTCAGCAGCGCAATGCAGCCGTTGGCCAGCCGCCCCCGCTGACGCAGCTCGGCCAGCTCGGTGGTGCTGCGCGCCAGCAGCTCAGCGTCATCCGACAAACGGGCCCGCTCTTCCACCTGGCGCGCCCGGTCAATAATGCGCGCCAGCCGCCCCGCCACCGCGCCGATCATGCCCGACACGGCCGTGAGTAAAAACACCGGTGCCACGGCCAGTTGAATGCCGTGGGTGATGGTGTCGGTGCTGATGGGTAGTGGCATAGGGTGATCCTGGCAGGAATTGATTTAAACAAGTTTACTATAATTTCAATAGCTGCTTATGTCCTGTTGACAGGGACTACAGGCATATTTAGCCTCCAAAAACCGTCCCACTAGCCACCAGAGCGTTTTGGAGCATACCCCAGCTTCACCCGTGCCAGCCTGTTCATTTTTCGCCCATTCGGCACGCACCCGAACGATAAAGCTTTGCCTGTCAGACAGCATTTCCCGTACCACATCAGGTGGCGCAGCGGTCTCTTCGTGGGTCGCTGACCACAGTCTTTCCACCAGAACCGGTGAAGATCGACCTTTCTTGGGCAGGCTATAAACAAACGGCCGCCCATCCGCCGGACCGCGGAGTTTGTGGACGATACCCAGCGCCTCCAGGCGCACCAGCCGATCCGACAGGATGTTGGTTGCAATCTCTTCTTCGGCACCGAGAAACACTTTGAACGTCCTGCGGTTCTTGAACATCAAGTCGCGCACGATCAGCAGGGACCAAGTGTCCCCAAAGGCCTCAAGCGCGATATTGATCGGGCAATCAGCTCGGTACCCTGCCCTGGCGGCTCTGGCATAGAGTTGTCGAGCAGGGGTTACGCTGTTGGACGCCGCCCAATCGCCGCCGGGGTTGCGGGCGCGGTCTTGGCCCATTGCGGGTTTTCACGCATATGGTCGTAATATCGATTGATATTGGGATACGGCGACCAATCGAAAGGAATGGCTTCCTTGAACATCTCGACATGCGCCATCGCATAGTCGGCCAAGGTCACTTCATCGCCTACCAAGTAGCGCGGCCTTTAAGATGCGCCTCGAGCACCGGTGCATGGCGTGACAACTCATTCTTAGCCCAACTGACTACGCCAGCATCTGGGGCGGCACCCATAAAACTCGGCTTCGCGACGGTTTCAAACGCCAGTGCGCCATACGCCTTGTTGAATTGCGCAAGCTCCCAAAACTGCCAGCGAACAATGTCTGCGCGCGTTTTTTCGTCTTTGGGGAAGAGGGAGTTGCCAGGCGCTTTGTCTGCCAAATATTGCATGATGGCGTTTGACTCCCACAGCAAGAAGCGCCGCCTTGAGCGTAGGAACATGCCGTTGGGATTGAGCCCGCGATCCGCATCATAACGTCGCCATCAATAAATCAGGTATTCAAACTCCAGCTCGACACCCAGGTGGTTAATAGCAGCGTGAACCGTGCGGCAATTCGGCGAGCCGACGACGAAAAAGAGTTCATGGATCATCCTTTTCACAACGGGTTGCAATGTGCAAGCCATCTTAGCCATATCGATTGCATTATGCAAGTGTTTCTGCGCAATGGGGTTGACCCTTTTTCACGGTGCCTTATCGCAACGAAACAAGCGTTTTGGGAGATGGTTTGACGACCTCGACGGGCAGCTAACCAACACGCCTTGAAGATTTTGACGGGTTAAAGCGGCTTGAATGCTCATCTTTAATAGCTTCTTACGCGCAATATTCTATTTGGGCTAGAGGCCTAAAAGTCTCTAAAACGCTCAATACACCGCGTCATGGTCTCCCACATTGATCGGAATAATCTGCTGGTCTTTTATCAACAGCTCCAGGGTAATGCGGTACGACAGATGGATGGATACCGAATGCAAGCCTTGGTGTTTGCCAGCCAACGCGTGCAAGCGCAGCGACGGATGGTGCGGGTTGGCCTCTAGCAGCGCCAAGGTTTTGCCGTATTGGCGCACCAGTTCGGGATGGCGTTTGAGAAACCGAATAGCCAGGCGCGTATAGCTCTCGGTAAAAACCAGTTGGTAAGGCATGCTTGCTGGCAGGCGGCTCGTTCGGGCAGCCGGTTCAGGCGGGCTGCCTGGCACCCGCCAGCATCGCCTCCAGCCGCGCCATATGCGCCGCAGCCGACTCCGCCACCACCCGGCCCGCAGCCACATCCGCCTGGCTTTGCGCCAACGCCGCGTCCAACTCGCATTCGCGCAGGTAATGGTAGTGCGCCACATCCATCACCACAAACCGCTCCTTGCCCCGCACCGAAATCATCGCCTCTGGCTGCGAAGCCAACACCTCTTCAATAGCCGTAACGCCACGGGTCTTCAGGTCATTGGCAGTCAGTGGGGACATGGTGCTCCTAGGGTGCGTCGCGCGTGGTCGATGAATCGATTTATTTTAAGTGCTATTAATAGTACTGTCAAAACTAAGTCTAGCCGACATACAGTCAATTTGACCTGTTCGGATTAACCGAACAACTCAAGCAAACACCACATTCACCTGCCCCGCCACGCCCGCCACGGCACGGCGACGTGCGGGCTTGACCACGATATTAATATCTCGCCCCAGCCGGGCTAGGCATTCCAGCATCTTGGCCTTGCTGATGCCGCGAAACTGCCCGCGCAGCAGCAGTGACACCGTAGGCTGCGGCATGGCCAGCAGCTGCGCCGCATGCGTCAGCGCCACCTTCAATCGCTCACGCTCTATACCCATACAGGTCTAAAAATGCATATTACTAAAGTTATCAACTTGTTTGATAACAAAAATAAACCGCAATAAGTTCAGTAAAAATGCGGGTTGTTGTGCCCGCGCCGCCATCACCATGGCCACATGGTCGCCCTGCGCACCTTCAAGGTACAAAGCAAACCCGCCCCAGTACTGTTGCCACAAGACGTTGTCAGTGTGCGCGAGCAGCTGCACTTGTCGCGCCCCGTCTTTGCGCGTTACCTGCGCACCAACCCCCGCACACTAGAAAACTGGGAACAAGGCCGCGCTAAACCCAACGCGCAAGCCGCACTGTTGATACGCATGGTGGCGCAGTTTCCCGACATGGTGCAACGACTGGAAGCCGTATAAACCACTACGCATTTAATAGCTGTTCCCGCAATACTCTGTTGGGCTAACGGCCTAAAAGTCTTCTAAACCTACCACCCCGCTAGCCGCCAGAGCGCTTCACCGCATACCCCAGCTTCACCAGCGCCGCCATGCAAGGGGGGGTCAATTTGTCCCTCCCCTGACGCTGCGCTTTTTGCGCCACCGGCTGACTGCAATCAGGGCAGATGCGGCCGGTTTCGGTGGAGTAGACGCTAGAATCAAACCGTTGAGAGACAAAAGTCGGCCTCATGCGGTGTGGTGATTCGGTTCACCCTATATCTCTCAACCCATATTCCAAACACCCGCTCTACTTTCGGTTTAACCTGCGCTGCGTGCGCCCCGCCGACTGTTTGTATGAACTGGAGAAACTCTTATGACCAAGCTAGACATCACCCTGCCAGACTCGATAGCCCAAGCAGCGCGCCAGCACGCCCAGCGTGACTCCATCAGCATGGACTACTTTGTATCGCTAGCCGTGGCCGAGAAAATTGCCAGCATCAACAGCTGGGAGCAAACCACCGGGCAAGCCCTGGATGCCATCGACATGGCCGAGCTGCGCGGCCTGCTAGACCGATCTGGCACCCAACCCCCACGCGCTGGCGACGAGCGGCGCGGCTAGATTGAGATTGGTTTCAGCATGGTTTACCTGCCAATTTACTACACTTTTAATAGCTGTTTACGTCCAGGTGACAAGGACTACTGGCCAATTTAGCCACCGAAAACCGCCCAACTAGCCGCCCGAGCGCTTTACCGCATACCCCAGCTTCACCAGCGCCGCCATCACCGTGGCCACATGGTCGCCCTGCACTTCTATCACCCCGTCTTTGGCCGTGCCGCCCGACCCGCAGGCGGCTTTGAGCTGTTTGCCCAGAGCGGCCAGCGCCGCAGCATCCAGCGCCAAGCCGCGCACCAGCGTCACGCTTTTGCCGCCCCGCCCCTTCGTCTCGCGCTGCACCCGCAGCACCCCGTCCGCCGCCGCGCTGCTGGCCGCAGCCAAAGCCCGCTTGTTGGCCGCGCACTGGCACTGCGCCACCGGCTGGCTGCAATCGGGGCAGATGCGGCCGGTTTCAGTGGAGTAGACCAAGGTGGTGGAGGGTTCAGGCTTCATCGATTTTCACAAATTGAGCTTTATTGCGGAATTAAAAAATTACTAGTATGCCGTGCGGCCACAGCACATATACTTATTGCGCCTAAAATTGCCCTAACAACAGGAGCGATTTTCCATGAAAATAGAGGCAATTGACCTTTTCTGCGGAGCGGGCGGTCTGACCTATGGCCTTGAAAGAGTGGGAATAGATGTAAAGGTAGGCATAGATGTTGATCCAGCCTGCGCGTATCCGTACAACCGCAACAACAAGGCCAGGTTTCTAGAAAAGGACGTTTCTGAGGTATCGGGAAGTATTTAAAAAAGTATTTCATCTCATGTCTATAAAACTCTTGCAGGTTGCGCCCTGCCAATTTTCTTCGTTTCGGCACGGTGAAGATACATCAAACAATAAAAAATGGTCTTTACTGGTTCACTTTGCGAGGCTTGTGCGCGAACTTAAACCTGAACTGGTCACGATGGAAAATGTCCCTGGAGTTTCAAAGTTCTTACCCTACAACCAGTTTGTACATTCTCTACATAAACTAGGATATCGTTTCGAATCTGCTGTCGTATATTTCTGGTTATGGGTTAGCGCAGGAGCGCAAGCGATTTGTTCTAATGGCATCGCGGCTTGGTGAAATCAACATTCCGAAGGGCAGTCGTACAAACCGAAAAACTGTGAGACAAGTGATTGGTAAGCTCCCTGTGATTCAAGCTGGTCAAACCTCCCAGATGGATCATATGCATAAAGCGCGTAATTTATCTCCTCTCAATTTAGAACGAATCATGCACTCGCAGCCAGGAGGCAATCTGGTTTAAGATTGGCAAGAACTATTTACGCTTAGACTGCCATAAAAAAACGACTGGGCAAACTTTTAAAAGCGTATATGGGCGTATGCGATGGGACAGCAGCTCGCCCACGGTAACTACGCAAGCATCAAATATTGGCACAGGTCGTTTTGTACACCCAGATCAGCATCGCGCAATTACGCTGCGTGAAGCGGCGATGCTACAGTCATTTCCAAAGACTTATGCTTTTCGACCGATGATCTTTTTAAAATGTAGAAATCTTTAAGAAAGCAGATACCTCCTCTTTGGTAAATCCATGGGCGAACTTTTACAAAGCACGTGCAACTGAATGAAGGGGAAATCTGATGGCCTCAAAACCAAAATATCAGATGAAACTTAATTTAACTATTCTTAAACATTTAGGTATTGGCCTTTACAGTAACTCAGTCGCCGTAATCACAGAAGCCGTCGCAAACGCTTGGGACGCAGATGCAAAATCAGTCAAGATTGAAGTGCTTGACAAGCCAAAATCAATACGAATTATTGACAACGGCATGGGAATGTCACTTGTTGACGTTAACGAACGATTTCTGTATTTGTATGCCCGTCAGGAATGACTCAATACTAATGATGCATCGAAAACGCCAACCGGTCGGCGCGTTATGGGGCGAAAGGGTTTAGGTAAGTTATCCCTATTCTTCGATGCTGAAACCGTAGAAATTTACAGATAAGCGGCCTCTGAAGATTTTTTGACGTCAAGATATTGAGAAAGCAATATCTTCGGCCCATGCTTACACTCGCTCCTCTGAAGTAAGAGCTCGCATCACGCTATCTGATTGGACAAAATTCGCCTTAGTAATCTGTAAGCCTCACGCTCGGTATCGGCAACTCAATTGAAACAGCGCCTCCCACGCAATTTGCAGTCATGGTCCAATCTACGTTTCGAGGTAAACTAGATGATTCACCGATTTCTACATATGGTCGAAAATTTCTAAACTTCAATATACTTGGATGTTTGGGTCTGAAAATATGTCGTGGCTTTAAAAGATCAGTTAGCCTCCTACCCAAACATTAAGCGGACAAAGGCACTGAGTGAAACTATTGAAAGTGACGGCTACACAGTAAATGGTTGGATTGGCACATCTAAAGAACCCGGGGATCTTGCTACCGAAAAAACTAGTGCAGAAACTTATAAACTAAACAGAAATATTCTTTTAGCGCGTAGGACGGCCAATTAAGACTATATACTTTTACGAATTCATGATTGACGAATTTTTCCAAATACCTTAAGGTCAATGTATTTTCTTGACTCAGATGAGTTAGACGATATTGCCACGAGTTCACGCCAAAGCATCATTGAAGATGATCCCAGATATGTTGCTCTGAAAAACTTGATATTGATCGCTTTCAAATATAGCTAGTGATTGGTCGGAGTTTCGTACGACAGATGGCGGCAAAGAAGCCTTAGCCGACCTCCCTGTACTTAAGGAATGGATAGAAACTTTAGGTTCAACTGACAACAAGAAAAGTGCGATACGTCTTATCGCGCGCATTCAGTCTCTCCCGGTTGCTAAACCAGAAGATCGTCATTAACTTGTTAAGCACGGAATTTTAGCTTTTAAGCGGCTTCGTATGTAGCAAAATCTATCTGCACTGGATGATTTGGAAAAATTTAATAGCGCTCATTTCAGATTGATTGTCGAGGATGTTAATAAATCGAACCAAAGTTGTATGTTGAAGTTGTCAAGAGCGTTTTATATTATTGAAAAGCTAAAAACTCTTAAAGATGCCAATGCACTTGAGAAGGAAATTCAGCAATTAGTTTTTGATCGCCTTTGGCTTATCGAGCCTCTCCTGGAGCGAGTACTTTTGCACTAACAATGGAGGAAACACTTGGAACAACATTCAAGAAAGCAACTCAACTAACAATCGCGGAAGCTAAAGCTCGTTTGACTTCCGCACAGCGCCCCGCCAACTCTTATTATTATTGAGCTCAAAAGGGCAGAGAGAAAAGATCTCACATACGTAACCCTTCACACGCAAGGATCGTAAATATTATTTCTTTTTTGCGAAAAGGACTCCAAACACAAGATGCTTCCGAGCCACACATCCAAGTAATTTTCCTCCTAGTCGCTACTTAAAATTATCTTAAATGATGCTATTTTTTAGTTAAATCAATGCACGTTTCATAACCTAAACCAATTTTTTATCAACGCATCTACTGTTTACAAGGACTATCTTGAGAAGAAAGGAAAGCTAGATCCTTTGCGAGGTGTACTTGACGCGCTGAGCACTCCACTAAGTAAAGACTCCAATCAAGGCGCGCAATCAGTCAGCACAAAAAAGACCATAGCCAAGAAGGCAACCGTTGCTGATGTCGTTGCAAAAAAGCAGATTGCAAAAAAAATCAAAGGAATGTCAACCAAGAAACGTCGTTAACGCTCAACCTCTGTATTCTGCAAATAAAACTCGTGCAACTTACTTTGCAGCAGCGCCTTATCCGGCAACTGTGTCTCATACTGCGCTATCAAGGCGGGCGACGCGGTGCGGCTTAGGGCGTATTCGACTACTTCCTCGTCGTTGCTGGCGCACAGCAGCACGCCGATGGCGGGGTTTTCGTGGGGTTTGCGCACGTCGCGGTCTAGGGCCTCTAGGTAGAAGGACAGTTTGCCCAGGTATTCGGGTTCAAAGCGGCCTACTTTGAGCTCGATGGCGACCAGGCAATTAAGGCTGCGGTGAAAGAACAGCAGGTCTAGCGCAAAGTCGCGCCCGCCTACTTGCACGGGGAACTGCGAGCCTACAAAGCAAAAGTCGCGGCCTAGCTCGCCCAGGAAGGCTTTGAGCTTGGCCAGCAGGCCTTGGTGCAGGTCGGATTCGCTGTGGTCGCCTTGCAGGCCCAGGAATTCGAGCATGTAGGCGTCTTTGAACTCGCTTAGAGCGCTCGGGCTGTAAAAGTCTCACCGCTGGTGAGACTTTTGCGGGATTCAAGACTGTGCGCTCAAAAAGGGCAGTTTTAAACTGGCGTTCTAGCTCGCGTCTTGCCCATTTCTCTTTCATGGCCATGCGCAGGTAAAACTCGCGTTCCTCCGGGTCGCTTGGACTGGCTGAGAATGGTGAGGTTATGTGTCCAAGGCAATAGTCTCACCAGTGGTGAGACTATTGCCTCATCCTTGGTAAGTTTCATAAAACTGCCGCATACGGAACAGGTTGGGCCTGGGTAAAACCGCGCAGGCCGGGCTGGGTTTGGGCTAGGTGCTCTGCCAGCTGATTCACCACACCATCGCCCCACTCGGCTGACGCTATCTTGCGGCTGATGATTTCACCTACCTGCCAATACAGGTCAATCAACGAGGTGTTAACCGCCTGAATAGCCCGCTGCTTGGCGGAGGCAATCAGTTGGACGATTTCGGTGAAGCTGGTGGTGGTGAGTTGGCTCATAGGTGTAGCGTCTAGGTTAGCTGATTTTATGAGCCTATATTGACCATTTTGTTGATGTTAACAAAATGGTCAGCCAAGGGGCAATGCCGCACCTGTCTTTTTCATTTGAGGTCACAGTTTGTGACCTCATCGGGAAAGCGCCCAAGCATCTCATCACAGCTTGTGATGAGTTACTGTTTTAGCACTCGATGTGGTCACAGTCTGTGACCGCATAGCCCCAAGCTTATTTACCTTTGCTGCTTGGGCAGGTGAACTTGTGATGCCAATTTGGCATTTCAAGTTTTCGCAGTTCTTAGGGAAGGTCATACAGGCAACGCCTTGGCGAGCCTAGCTACACCCTCTTCAATCTTCCCCAAATCCGAAGTTGCATAGCTCAGCCTTAGCGTTGCGGTATCCGGGTTCACCGCATAAAACGGTGATCCAGGCACAAAGGCTACGCCGTGGTCGGGGGCGCGTTTGGCGTAGGCCGTGGCATCCTGGCTGGTGACGGCTGCGCTGCCGGGCATGGGCTGGCCGGTCAGGCGGGTCCAGAAGAACATGCCGCCTTGGGGCTGGGTGTAGGTGAGCGCGTGGCCTAGCTGCTTTTGCAGGCAGGCGGCCATGGTGTGGGCGCGCTCTGCGTAGGTGCTGCGCACTACGGCCAGGGTTTTGTCCAGGCGGCTCTGTTGGCCGTCTTTCAGGCCCAGGTAGTTGGCGGCGATGGCTTGGCTGAGGTTGCTGGTGTGGGCGTCGCTGAACTGTTTGCACATGGTGGCTTTGGCCAGCAGCTCTTGCGGCGCGATCATCCAGCCTACGCGGATGCCGGGGGACAGCACTTTGCTGAAGCTGCCGCAGTAGGCCAGGTAGGGGCGTGCTTCGGGCACGTCATTACTTAGCGCCATGATGCTGGGCGGCGGTGGGTTGCCAAAGTACAGCTCGCCATAGGGGTCGTCTTCTACCACCAGCACTTTATGCTGCAGGGCCAGTTGCAGTATCTTTTTGCGGCGCTCTAGTGTCAGCATGGCACCGCTGGGGTTGCCGAAAGTAGGGATCAGGTAGACCAGCTTGGGTTTGTGCTGGATGATGAGTTGCTCTAGCGCGTCTACGCGCACGCCGTGTTCGTCGATGGGGGCGCTGATCAGGTCTGCACCATAGAGCTTGAAGCACTGGATGGTGGCTAAAAACGTGGGGCCTTCGACGATGACTTTGTCGCCCTCGCCGATCATGGTTTTGCCAATCAAATCCAGCGCCTGCTGGCTGCCGGTGGTGGTGATGAGGCCGTCGGGCTGCACGCTAATGCCTTTGCCTGCCATGTGCACGGCGATGGCTTCTTTAAGGGGCTGCCAGCCTTCGGTAGCGCCGTATTGCAGTACCGGGCCTGCGGTGGCATCGCTCAGCGCCAGGCCGGCGGCTTCGCGTATGCCTTCGATGTCAAACAGTGCGGGGTCTGGAAAGCCCCCTGCAAAGCTGATGATGCCGGGGCGGCCCAAGAGCTTGAAGATCTCGCGGATGGCGGAGGTTTGGACGTTGGCTAGGCGGGGGGCGAATGGCAGGGACATGTTGATCTCTTGTACAGGTTAACCGGTAGGGCCGCGACACCAAGGGGCTCCAAGGGGCTTAGCGGGTGCTGAGCTTGCCTTCACGCGTCACCATGGCCAGCTCCACAAACTTGCTGCCGTGCTGCGCACCGGGAGAAAACCTGATGTTGTAGCCCCCCAGATCATACGAGCCCAGGCTGGTCAATGCGGCCAAGACCGTTTGGGCGGTTACGGGCTTGCGCGCCCGGCGTATGCCTTCGGCCAGCACCTTGGCGGCAAAGCAGGCCTCAAGCTGGGTGGTGTTCATGGGGGTCTTGCTACCGGCTAGCTCCAGAGCCTTGGCACATTCGCGCACCACCGGCAGCTGGGACGTGGCACTGGGCACCACCTGGCCAATAGACACACCAGCACTGGCCGGGCCTGCGGCGCGAATGTACTGGTCTGCACCCACAAACGACAGGCTGGAAGTGGGGATCATGCGGCCCATGCCCAGCAGCTCTTTTTGGAGCGTTGCGGCCGCGACGGCGAGCACGGTATTGATCACAATGTCGGGCTTCAGGTCAGACAGTGCCTGCGCCTCGGCCAGGCCCACGACCGCATTGCGGCTCAGTGGCAAGGCCAGCGGCACGAGGTTGATGGTTTTAAGAAACTCGGTTACCAAGGCCAGGTTTTGTTTGCCCACCTCGTCGTCGTAGTACACCACGCCAACGCGCTTGAAACCCAGCGTGGTCCAAAAGTCCAGCATTTTCTGCAACTCGTCGCCGTAGGACGCGCGCACGGTGAACAGCACTGGGTTATTGGTGCGCACGGCATTGGCACCCGAGAAAGGCGCGAAAAAAGCCACCTCGTTGGCAGCAGCCTGGGGCAATGCGTCCAGGCTGAGCGTGGCCGAGGCAAAGCCAAACAACGCCACCAGGTTTTTGTTGGCCAATAATTTTTTTGCGTTCTCACCTGCGGTTTTGCGGTCGTTTTTGTCGTCCAGGCTTTGCAGCTCGATGCTGCGGCCTTGCACACCGCCTTTGGCATTGAGCATTGCAAAATAGGCCTGTGCACCATCGCGGATGTCCTGGCCAAACTTGGCATTGCCACCAGACAGCGGTGCCGACTGGCCCACCACCCATTTATCCTGCGCCAAAGCCGTGCCCGCTGCGGCGAACGTAAGCGCCACTGTCAAATTAACAAGTTTCATTTTGTGCCTAAAAAGCTGTGAGTAAAAAAGACGAATGACCCGTAACATAGGCGCGCATGGCACAGTGCGCCGTGTAGTGAGGCCATACACGTATTTTCGCAAGTTTTTACGTGTCGATCATCAGCATTTCGATTGCGTTTTTCGGCCATAGGCGATAAGCTGAATACTAATGTACGAGCGAAGGAGCTTTTTTTATGATGACACACACCACCCCCCGCCTGACGGCGCAAGATTTTGACCAGGAGCTGCTGGTGCTGTTTGATGCCTATGTGCATGGCGGCATCGACCGGCGCGGCTTTTTGCGGGGGGCTGAGAAGTTTGCCAAAGCGGGTGTAACGGCCGCCGGCCTGCTGGCGGCGCTGAGCCCGGACTTTGCGCGTGGGCAGGTGATACCGAAGGATGATGTGCGGCTCAAAATTGAGACGGTCTCATTTGCCTCACCCAACGGCACAGGCACGGTGAAGGGCTATTTGTGCCGCCCCGCCAGCGCGGGCACCGCCAAGCTGCCGACCATTTTGGTGGTGCACGAAAACCGGGGCCTGAACCCCCACATCGAAGACATTACCCGCCGCATCGCGCTAGACGGCTACATGGCCTTTGCGCCCGATGCACTCACGCCCCTGGGTGGCTACCCCGGCGATGAAGACAAGGCGCGTGAGGCCTTTGCCAAGCTGGACCAAACCAAAACGCGGGAAGATTTTGTGGCCGCCGTGGACTGGCTGAAAACCCGGCCCGACACGACGGGCAAGATCGGCGTGACGGGCTTTTGCTATGGCGGCGGCATTGCGCACCTGCTGGCCACGCGCGTGCCAGACTTGGCGGCTGCCGTACCCTTCTACGGCAATCACCCGGCGGCGGGCGATGCGGCCAAGGTGAAAGCGCCCTTGCAAATTCACTTTGCCGGGGTGGACGAGCGCATTAACGCGGCCTGGCCTGCGTATGAGGCGGCACTCAAGGCCGCTGGCGCGCGCTACGAGGCGCACAGCTATGCAGGCACGCAGCACGGCTTTAACAACGACACCACACCGCGCTTTGATGCTGCAGCGGCCAAGCTGGCCTGGGAGCGGACGATGGGGTTCTTTAAGGAGCATGTGGCAGGCATGGCTACAGCCTTGCCTATGTCTGCAATGCCCGGGCCTGCAATGGCGCCTGCCCCACGGGTATCCCCAATGGCGGTACCCGCTTCCGTCGATAACTAACGTTATGTAAAAGCCACCTCCAGCCGGGGCACAGGCGCGTCAAAGTCTGCGGCCCAGGTTTGGCCTGGTTTAACGGGCCAGGCATCTGTCCAGGTGCCGGTGGTGATGACGTCGCCCGCTTGCAAGCTGGGCGCACCGGGGCATTGGCCCAGCTCCTGCACAAAATGCAGCAGGGCGCGCAGTGGGTCGTCCAGCACCGCAGCGCCTGCACCGCTGTCTACCACCTTGGCATCTTGGCTCAGGCGCACTTTGGTGGCCGCCAGCAGGCTACACAGGGCTTGCGTGCTATTTGCCACGCTGTGAACCGGCAGCTTTTTGCCTACCAGCAGGCGGGCGTGCAGGCCACCATCGGCAATGGTGTCGGGGGCGGCAAACTTCCAGTCTTTTTGGTGCGACTGCACGATTTCAAAGCCCGGAGCTAGCCAGTCGATGCAATGAAACAAGTCGCCCAGCGTCGCATTGGGGTGCGGCGCGGCACGCAGGCCAAACACGGTCTCGGGTTCGATGCGGGGCTGGCAAATACCTGCCAGTGCCATGGTGCCCTGCTCTTCACAAAACTGCAGCGTGGTGCTGTACACCGTGCCCCAGATGGGTGCAAACACGTTGTAGCGCGGCCAGATGCTGCGGTTGGTAAAACCTATTTTGTAGCCACGCGGCACCTCGCCACGGGCCAGGCGCAGTGCGCGCACCGCCAAGGCGCGCTGGTAGGCGGTGGGTGTATCCAGACCCGTGGCGGTGGGCCAGAGCTGGGCGCTGTCGTAGTGAGAGAGCAGGGTTTGGGGTGTCATGGGTCGTCCTCCTTGTAGCAATATCTTGCCACACCATGCGCTAACGCGTAGTGGCAAGGGATGATGGATGCCCGCATGCAATTTATCGCATTTTAGTGATTTATTGCATTTATTGTTTTTTTGCGATATAGTGCGTTTATCGTATTAAAACGATTAAACATGACCACTCTACAAACCTATCCACTGCAAGCAGCCCAGCAGTTGTCGCACCATATCAAATCGCTGCGCAAGGCGCGTGGCCTGACGCAAACGGCGCTGGGCCAGCGCATTGGCGTAAAGCAGGTGCGCATGGCTGCTATCGAAAACAACCCTTCGGCGGTAAGTTTAGACCAGTTACTGCAAGTGCTGCATGCGCTGGACGTGCGCCTGCAACTGGTAGACGCCCACAAATACGCGCCTGCTGCACCTGCTACACCCCTGGTAGCGCGTAGCCCTGCGGTGGATTGGTAGAGCTGCTGTATGGCCTTTATGGATCTTGACATTTGGATGAACGGCCAGCACGTAGGCGTGTGGTTTTGGACACGCACGGGCACATCTGGCCTGCGCTATTCAAACGCATGGGTGCGCTCAGCCAACGCACGGCCACTGTCGCTGTCGCTGCCCATGCCTGCAGGCGGTGGCGAGGTAACTGGCCCTGCGGTAGAAAACTATTTTGATAATCTGCTGCCCGACAGCAACAACATCCGCGAGCGCCTGCGCCGCCGCTTTCACACCCAATCCATCCGCGCGGCTGACCTGCTGGCCGCTATTGGGCGTGACTGTGTTGGGGCGGTGCAGCTAGTGCCCGTGGGCACGCAGCCCCCCGCGCACAACACCGTCGACAGCACGCCATTGACGGATGTGCAGATTGAAGCACTGCTAAAGGACATTGGCAACGACGCGCCCGGAGCGCAATCACCGGCTCGGGACTTTCGCATCTCCATTGCAGGCGCACAGGAAAAAACCGCCCTGCTGCGTATAGGCAACCGCTGGCACCTGCCCCAGGGCGCTACACCTACTACCCACATCTTCAAGCTGCCACTCGGCCTGGTGGGCAATATGCAAGCCGACATGACGGAATCGGTAGAAAACGAATGGCTGTGCAGTACTTTGCTGGCCGAGCTTGGCTTTGACGTAGCGCCCACACAGATTGCGCAGTTTGGCACGCAAAAGGTGTTGGTGGTAGAGCGATTTGACCGCCGCTGGATAGAGGCTGCAAAGCAGGGCGCGCGCTGGATAGCCCGCCTGCCGCAAGAAGACTTTTGCCAAGCCACCGGCTGGCCCGGCGCCCTGAAGCACGAAAGCGACGGAGGTCCCGGCATACGCGCTGGCTTGGCATTGCTGTCAGGCGGCAGCAACCCCAAGGCCGACAGCTTGCGCTTTGCCATGACGCAGTTGGCTTTTTGGCTGATGGCGGCAACCGATGGGCACGCCAAAAATTTCTCCCTCTTTTTAGAGCGTGATGGTGGCTACCGGTTGACACCGCTGTACGACGTGCTCTCTGCTTGGCCCATTGTGGGCACTGGGCGCGGCCAGATCGCGCTGCAGCGCATCAAACTGGCAATGGCACTGAAAGGTAAAAACACCCACTACCAACTGCAAGACATCCAATTGCGCCATTGGCAAGCGCTGGCCGCTCTCACGGGTGCGCCAGATGCGTTTGAGCACATGGTGGGCCTGGTGCTGCAAGTGCCGTATGCGCTGGAGCGCGTGGCAGTGCAGCTGCCCGTGAGCTTTCCACAAAGGGTGTTTAAAACCATCCACGCTGGCATGACGGCGCAGGCGAACAGGTTTATGGACAGCCTGTAGAGCGTTCTTTACCAGCGCCTTCCGTACAATCAGCCGCATGACTGTGATTGAATTGATCGAACAAAGCGCCCAGCAGCTTGATGCCGCTGGCGTGGCTTATGGGCATGGTACGGCCAACGCGTTTGATGAGGCGGCCTGGTTGGTGCTGTGGGCACTCAAACTCCCCTTGGATGACCTGGATTCAGTGGCAAATAGGCCTGTAGTCCATGCAGACAGGACACGAGTAGCTACTATTTTAATAGCACGCATCGATACCCGCCAACCCGCTGCCTACCTCACGCAGGAGGCCTGGCTGCAGGGCGTGCCGTTTTATGTAGACGAGCGGGTGATTGTGCCGCGCAGCTTTATTGCCGAGCTGCTGGCCGATGGTGGCATCGACCCCTGGTTGACAGAGAGCACCACCAAGGTGCTGGACCTGTGCACCGGCAACGCCAGCCTGGCCGTGCTGGCCGCCATGGCCTACCCGGAGGTGACGGTAGATGCTGCCGACATCAGCGTGGATGCGCTGGCCGTAGCGCAAATCAATATCGACAAACACCAGCTAGGTACCCGCATCAAAACCATTGCCTCAGATGGCTTGGCGCAGTGCACCGGCCCCTATGACCTGGTGCTGTGCAACCCACCGTATGTCAACAGCCACAGCATGGCAACACTACCCGCTGAATATCTGGCCGAGCCGCAAATTGCACTGGCAGGCGGCGCAGATGGCATGGACTTTATTCGCCCACTGCTGCGCGATTTGCCCGACAAAATGTCGGCACAGGGTGTGCTGGTACTGGAGATTGGCAATGAGCGCGAACACTTTGAGCGCGCCTTTCCAGACCTTGAGCCCATATGGCTGGAAACGACCGCCGGAGAAGACCAAGTACTTCTACTTACGAAGGAAGACCTAGTGCGCGTGAGGTAGTGTCGTTCGCGGGGTACAAGTAGCGTGATAAATAGGACGTATAGGTCAGCATCTCTATTGGATGTCTGTTATCAAACGTAAAATTTAGGCACTTACATCCTTGGTTGGTTTTTGCCAACTTATTTGGCACCCATCCATCCTTATGTCTGATCGCGCGCTCGTTACCAAGCAGCTAGGCCGCTACGACATCATCCGCGTGCTGGGCAAAGGTGCCATGGGGGTGGTATACGAGGCGCGCGACCCCAACCTGAACCGCAAGGTCGCCATCAAGACGGTGCGCGTGAGCAGCCTGACCCCAGAAGAGGCTGCTGAATACGAGCTGCGTTTTCGCACCGAGGCGCATTCCGCCGCGCGCTTGCAACACCCCAACATTGTCAGCGTGTACGACTCGGACCGCGATGGCGACACGCCGTTTCTGGTGATGGAGTATGTCAAAGGTGACGACTTAAAACACTATCTGGACACTGGCCAGCGCTACACGCTGGAGCAATCGGTGCGCATGGTGTGCGACCTGCTCTCGGCCCTGGACTATGCGCACCAGCGCAAAATCATCCACCGCGACATCAAGCCCGCCAACCTGCTGATCGAGGCCGATGGCCGCGTGAAACTTACCGACTTTGGCGTGGCGCGCATACAAGACTCGGGCGAAGCCACACGCACCCAGGGCGGCTTGGTGGGCACGCTCAAGTACATGTCACCCGAGCAGGTAGAGGGCAAGTCGGTAGATGCGTCGTCGGACCTGTTCTCGGCGGGTATCGTGCTGTACCAGTTGCTCACCGACCGTCGCCCGTTTGATGGGGACAGTTATTTCTCCATTGTGACGGCCATCACCAGCCACGAGCCCCCTGCCCCCAGCAGCATCAACGCCCTGCTGCCACTGGCCCTTGACGCGGTGGTGGCGCGGGCATTGGCCAAGGACAAAAGCTTGCGTTTTGCTACCGCGCAGGATTTTGCATTGGCCCTACAGGCGGCGGCGCGCCGCGCCGACCCCACTATCACACCATCGGCCAACCCCTACAAAGTGATCGAACCCCTGACCACCGACGGGCGCGAGCGCAGCGGCTCCAGCAGCCGCACCCACACCGGCATCACTGGGGGTACGGGTGGTACCTTCAGCGGTAGCGCCATCACCCAGGAGTTGGAGCTGGTGTATTGGAAAGATGTCAAAGACAGCCGGGATCGGGAAGATCTGGAGGGTTTCTTGATCCGCTTCCCCGAAGGCGTGTATGCCGATCTGGCCAAACGCCGCCTCAAACGTCTGAGCGATAACAACGCGGTCAGCGACTCTTCTTTTGGCGCCACGGTGCTGACATCTTCCGAGAAAGAGATGGCCGCCGCCAAAGCCAATTTCCTGAGTACCATACCACTACAAGTGGCCACTGCAGCGCCGCAGCCAGTGGACCTGCACGTGGAGCCCACTTTCAGTAACAGCGTGATCTCGGTGGAAGACACGTATCCGTCGATCGCGCAGGCCCCAGTGGTACCAAAAGATTTACCGAAAAAAGCCCAGACGGTAAAACTGAACAAGCCCGAACCCGTTAAAGCCACACCGGCAGCCAGTTTACCCTCGCCAAATCCCGCCCGGCGCAGCAAAACCGGATGGCTGGTCGGGGCTACCGCAGCCCTGGCCATGGCGGTTGCCGCAGTCTGGATCGGAACCGGTAGCAAGCGACCATCTGGCGCTGAACCGACGCTGAAAAGTGCAGCGGCCAGCATGCCAAAAGCATCGGTAATACCGCCCAAACCAGCGCCTACGCTGATCCTGACTGAAACGGCCTCGATGCCCGATCCATCGACGACCGCTGCCATTTTGGAGGCTATCAAGCCTGCTGCTGTGAACCGGTCTGCGACCAGGTCGGAAACCACTGGCCTCACCAGCACCATTAGTGCCAAACCGAATAAAACCCTCACCGCCAAATTGACTCCCAAGCAGGCCGCCACCCACGACACCGCAAAACCCCTGCCCGCACCCGGTGGCCAGGCCCACACCCCTGCGGGACCCCGGGAAGCCTGCGCTGGAAAATTCCTGTTTGCCTACGGTGCGTGCTTGATCGAGCAATGTGAACATTCCACGTACCACAACCACCCCGTTTGCGTCGAGCGGCGCGAGCAAGATGCCGTACGTAAAGCCGCAGAGGCGAACCGCTGAGCAATAGCGGATAATCTAGGGTTTTCCCGAGGCAGCGCCCCGCTGCGACAGCTCCCGCATGATCACCCTTAAAAATATTACCCTGCGCCGCAGCGCCAAAGTGCTGCTGAACGGCACCAACCTCACCATCAACCCTGGCGAAAAGCTCGGCCTGGTGGGCCGCAACGGCGCGGGCAAGTCGACCCTGTTTGGTCTGCTCAACGGCACGTTGCACGAAGACGGCGGCGACTTTTATATGCCCAGCCAGTGGCGCATGGCCCAGGTCGAGCAGAACATGCCCGAGACCGAGGAGAGCGCCACCGATTTTGTGCTGGGCGGCGATACGCGCCTGACCGAGCTGCGTGAGCAGCTAGAAAAAGCCGAGCATGCGCACAACCTCGACCCCGACGACATGGACGCCGGCATGGCAATTGCCCATGCCTACACCGACCTGGCCGACGCGGGCGAGCACGATGCGGTGCCACGCGCGCAGGCCTTGATCCTCGGCCTGGGCTTCAAGGTGAGCGAACTGAACGAAGCGGTCAATAGCTTCTCCGGCGGCTGGCGCATGCGCCTGCAACTGGCGCGCGCCCTGATGTGCCCCAGCGACCTGCTGCTGCTGGACGAGCCCACCAACCACCTGGACCTGGATGCGCTGGTGTGGCTGGAGGCCTGGCTCAAACGCTACGAAGGCACGATGATCGTCATCAGCCACGACCGCGAATTTTTGGACGCAGTGACCAGCACCACAGTGCATATCGAGACGGCGCAGCTCAACCGCTACGGCGGCAACTACAGCGCGTTTGAAGAGCTGCGCTCGCAGCAACTGGTGCTACAGCAATCAGCATTTAGCAAGCAGCAGGACAAAATTGCCCACCTGCAAAAATTTATTGACCGCTTCAAGGCCAAGGCCAGCAAGGCCAAGCAGGCGCAAAGCCGCGTAAAGGCGCTGGAGCGCATGGAAAAGGTGGCACCGCTGCTGGCCGAGGCTGACTTCACTTTTGAATTCAAAGAACCCGCCAACCTGCCCAATCCGATGCTGGCCATCTCAGACGCCAGCTTTGGCTACCACACCGATGAAGGCATCAAAACCATCGTCAGCGGCGTGAGCAAGTCGGTGCTGGCGGGCCAGCGCATTGGCATTTTGGGTGCCAACGGGCAGGGTAAATCTACCGTGGTGAAGACCATTGCGCGTGACCTGGGCATCCTCTCAGGCACCGTGACCGAAGGCAAGGGCCTGCGGATTGGCTACTTTGCCCAGCAGGAGCTGGACGTACTGCGCGCGCAAGACACGCCGCTGGAGCACATGATCCGCCTGGCCAAAACCCACGCAGCCGCCGGGTTTGCCGGCGAGTCGGGCAAAGAGCAAGACCTGCGCGGTTTTCTGGGTGCCTTTAATTTTGGCGGCGACATGGTCAAGCAGGCCGTGGGCTCGATGAGCGGCGGCGAAAAAGCCCGCCTGGTGCTGTGCATGATGGTCTGGCAGCGCCCTAACCTGTTGCTACTGGACGAGCCCACCAACCACCTGGACCTGGCCACGCGCGAGGCCCTGTCCATGGCGCTGAACGAATTTGAAGGCACCGTCATGCTGGTCAGTCATGACCGCGCCCTGCTGCGCGCCGTGTGCGATGAGTTCTGGCTGGTCGGCCGTGGCGTGGTGGCGCCGTTTGACGGCGACCTGGACGACTACCAACGCTACCTGCTGGACGAGTCCAAGCGCCTGCGCGAGGAGGCCAAGCCGGTCAAGGAACTGGCCCCAATTGCTATTAAAAAAGAAGCTGCTAACGCCCTGCCGACAGGGACATCAGGCCAGAAACTCAAGAAAAACCTGCTGGACATCGAAGCGCGCATTGCCCAGTTGCAAACCGAGCAGACCAGCCTACAGGCCCAACTGGCCAGGACACTGCCCCCCGCAGAGATTGCCACCGCAGGCAAACGGCTCAAGTCGGTGGATGCCGAGCTGGAGCAGGTGGAGGCCCAATGGATGGCCCTGTCTGAGCAACTGGAAGCGCAGGTCAGCTAGTTGGCACCAGCGCTTTCGCAAGGACTGTAATACGGTGTAAAGTAGCGTGTCTGCCACCGTGCAGCCATTTCTTCAACAAACACCAAGCAACTTTTTAGGAGATACCGCATGTTTTCATTACTAGGCACCATTTTTATAGGTTTGATCGTTGGCCTGATCGCACGCGCCGTCAAGCCCGGCGACGACAAGCTGGGCTGGATCATGACCATCGTACTGGGCATTGGCGGTTCCTTGCTGGCCAAGTTTGCCGGGCAGGCGCTGGGCTTTTACAAGCCTGGTGCGGCCGCGGGCTGGATCGCTTCTGTCGTTGGTGCACTGATTTTGCTGGTGATCTACAGCCTCGTGAAATCCAAAGCCGGTGGTGCGTCTTCGTCATCCTCAGGCGACGGCACATCGACCTAAAGCGCCCAGACTGCGCGCTGGCGAATGGCCATGCCCTCCTTTGGCAAGTCATCCAACGCCTCGGCAACCTCGATGGCCGACGGCAACCCCGCCTACATGGCCGCCATCCAGCGCTCCCGCAGCATGCTCAACAAGCGTGCGCTGGTGGCAGGCTTTGCCAGTGCGGTGCCGGTGCCGGGGCTGGACTGGGCGGTAGATGCTGCCCTGCTCTCGCGCCTGCTCCCTAAAATCAACGCCGAGTTTGGCCTGAGTGCCGAGCAGCTTGACCGCCTGGACCCGACCCAACACGAGAGGGTGCAAAAAGCGGTCGCCTTGGTGGGCACGGTGCTGGTAGGCAAGTTCATCACCAAAGACCTGGTGATCATCGCCGCCAAGATGATCGGCATGCGGCTGACCGCCGCCCAAGCCACCAAGTTTGTACCCATTGCTGGCCAAGCCGTATCGGCCATGATGGGCTACGCCGCCATTCGCTATCTGGGCGAGCAGCACATCAAGGACTGCGTACGGGTGGCGCAAGTGGCGCAACTGGCCTTGCCTGCGCCAGCGGCCTGATGGTGGGAGATGCAAGTTTCGAACTTGCGACCCCTGCAGTGTGAATGCAGTGCTCTACCCCTGAGCTAATCTCCCGAAGCCCTCGATTATAGCGTGGATTCGCGGGTTAAATCACCATCATCCGGCGCACGCATCAGGGGGTAGCAGCCAGTTGCGGCACGGCGAGCCAGACGGTTTTGCCACCACTGGATTTATCGATTTGTTTGAGCACTTCGGCATGGGCTGCGGACTCACTGTCGTTGGCACGCAGCACGATCAGCTCCAGGCCGCTCAAGTCCACGCGCGCCTCGCTACCGCCCGCGCCCGACGCGGCAGAGCCTGCGTCAATCAGCAGCGCGTCTTGCCCGCGCGTGAGGTTGATGTACACATCACCCAGCAGCTCTGCATCCAGCAGCGCGCCGTGCAGGGTGCGGCCCGAGTTGTCTACGCCCAGGCGGTCACACAGCGCGTCCAGGCCGTTGCGTTTGCCGGGGTACAGCTCCTTGGCCATGGCCAGGCTGTCGGTGATTTTTGACACATAGCTTTTGATGCCACTCTTGCCGATCAGTGCCAGCTCGGCGTTTAAAAAACCCACGTCAAACGGTGCGTTGTGGATGATCAGCTCGGCGCCGTCGATGAAGGTCAAAAACTCCTGGGCAATCTGCGCAAACTTGGGCTTGTCGGCCAAAAACTCGCTGGTGATGCCGTGCACGCGCAGCGCCTCTTCATGGCTGTCGCGCTCGGGGTTGATGTAGAAGTGCTGGTTGTTTTTGGTGAACTTGCGGTTGACCATTTCCACGCAGGCCAGCTCCAAAATCCGGTCGCCATTGGTGGGGGACAGGCCGGTGGTTTCGGTGTCTAAAAAGATTTGTCGCATTCGGTAATTATCACCGCTGCGCACCCTGCCCTCAATGGTTTTCTTTGGCGTGGTTGATCGAATACTTGGGGATCTCGACCACCAGGTCTTTTTGCGCCACAAAGGCCTGGCAGCTCAGGCGGCTGTTGGGCTCCAGGCCCCAGGCGCGGTCCAGCAGGTCCTCTTCGTTTTCGTCCAGTTCGTTCAGGCTGCTAAACCCCTCGCGCACGATGATGTGGCAGGTGGTGCAGGCACAGCTCATGTCGCAGGCGTGCTCGATCTCGATGCCGTTCTCCAGCAGCGCCTCGCAAATGCTGTCGCCAGTTTTGGCCTTGATGGAAGCGCCCTGAGGGCAGTAGTCGGAATGGGGGAGGATTTTGATGACTGGCATGGTGTTCTGCTTTGTAGGGGGAAGGTAACGCAAAAAGCGCGAAAAGGACGCAAAAAACGCTAAAAAAGAATTCAGCTTTTTAGTGCGCTGCACACTTCGTCTAATGCTTTTCCTTTAAGGGCTTGGCTGATGCCAGCGTTCATGCGCTGGGCGGCGAAGGCCTCGGTGCCGTCGGCCAGCAGTTTGGTCTGTTGCTCGATGAACTTTGCCTCTGGCGAGGCTTTGGACTCGCGCACAGTGTCCATCAGGCGCTCGATGGCGCGGTGCTCTTCGTCGGTGAGCAGGTCGCCATCGGCATCCAGCGCGCTTTGCGTGGCCAGGACCATGCGGTCGGCATCCAGCCTGTGCCTCGGCCAGGGCCCTTGCCTGCATGTCGACCTGGGCGGTGCTAAAGCTGTCTTGCAGCATTTTGGCGATCTGGTCGTCAGACAGGCCGTAGCTGGGCTTCACGTCGATCTGCGCCTCTACGCCGCTGACCTGCTCTTTGGCCGCGACGTTGAGCAGCCCATCGGCATCGACCGTAAACGTCACGCGGATGCGCGCCGCGCCAGCCACCATCGGCGGGATGCCGCGCAGCTCAAAACGGGCGAGACTCCGGCAGTCCTGCACCAGGTCGCGCTCGCCCTGCACTACATGCAGCGCCAGCGCGGTTTGGCCATCCTTGTAGGTGGTGAAGTCTTGCGCCATGGCCGTGGGAATGGTTTGGTTGCGCGGTACGATGCGCTCGACCAAACCGCCCATGGTTTCAATACCCAGACTCAGCGGAATCACGTCCAGCAGCAGCAAATTGCCCTGCGGGTTGTTGCCCGCCAACTGGTTGGCCTGAATGGCCGCGCCCAGCGCCACCACTTCATCGGGATTGAGGTTGTTCAGCGGTGGCTTGCCAAACAGCTGTTCCACTGCGCGTTGCACCTGCGGCATGCGGGTGGAGCCGCCCACCATCACCACGCCTTGCACGTCGCCCACGCCCAGTTTGGCATCGCGCAGGGCTTTTTTCACCGCTTGCAGGGTGCGGGCGGTCAAATTGGCTGTAACGGCTTCAAATTCTGCTTTTTGCACATGAAAACTAGCGGTAGTCCCTGCTATGTGGACATTGTCAGCTATAGAATCAGTAGCGGATAGTTTTTCTTTCACCTCTCTGGCTAGCTGCTTGATAGCGGCTTTATCTTGCGCCGTGCTGGCAGCAAGCTGCGTCTTTTCCAAGATCACATCGGCCAGTGCGCGGTCGTAGTCGTCACCGCCCAGGGCCGAATCACCGCCCGCCGCAATCACCTCAAACACCCCGCTGGAGAGCCGCAGGATCGAGATGTCAAAGGTGCCTCCGCCAAGATCGTACACGGCGTACACGCCCTCACTGGCGTTGTCCAGGCCGTAGGCGATGGCCGCAGCGGTGGGCTCGTTGATCAGGCGCAGCACGTTGATGCCAGCGAGCTGCGCCGCGTCTTTGGTGGCCTGGCGCTGGGCATCGTCAAAGTAAGCCGGTACGGTAATCACCGCACCAAAAATGTCGTCGCCCAGACTGTCTTCGGCGCGGTAACGCAGCGTAGCCAAAATCTCGGCGCTCACCTCTACCGGAGACTTCTCGCCGTGCACGGTGTCGATGCCCACCATGCCGGGTTGGTCAATCAATCGGTAAGGCAGCTTGTCGGCATTGACCACATCCTTCAACCCACGACCCATCAGGCGCTTGACGGATGCTATGGTGTTGCTAGCGTCTTGCGCAGTATGGGCGGGGGCTTGCCAGCCAATAAGGCGCTTATTGTCGGTCAGATAACGCACCACCGAGGGCAGCAGCACGCGGCCCTCTTCGTCGGGCAGGCATTCGGCCACGCCGCTTTTGACGGCGGCCACCAGCGAGTGGGTGGTGCCCAGGTCAATGCCTACCGCCAGGCGGCGGGTATGCGGGTCGGGGCTTTGGCCCGGTTCGGAAATTTGCAGGAGTGCCATGGTAATTCAGTCAATGCTCTATCAGCTCTATTGTCCCAAAAGCTCGGCGCGCGCATCAATGTCCTGGCCTAATCGCTCCAAAAACATGAGGGTTCTGACGGCTTGCGCGGCGGCGGGGAAGTCTTTTTGGTGGTCCAGCAGTTGCTCTACTTCCAATAGTTGCTTACGCTTGTTTTCATTGGCTTGCAGACTTATTTCATCAATATCTTCGGACGTCTTGGCATCATCCAGCGTCTCGCGCAGTTCGATTTGCTGCACTAGAAAGACCGCAGGCATGGCCGTGTTGTTCTCGGCGTTGATGGGTGCGCCATGCAGTTCGCACAGGTAGGCGGCGCGTTTGAGCGGGTCTTTCAGGCGCTGGTAGGCCTCGTTGATGCGCACGCTCCACTGCATGGCAATGCGCTGGGCGGCCGCGCCCTGCGCGGCAAATTTGTCCGGGTGCGCCTGGCGCTGCAGGTCCTTCCAGTGCGCGTCCAGCGTAGCGCGGTCTTGGGCGAACTGCTGGGGGACTTGGAAGAGTTCGAAATCGTTGGACTGGAGGTTCACGGACGCAGGCTTTACACGCGGAAGGACTCACCGCAACCGCACTTGTCACGCTCGTTCGGGTTGTTGAACTTGAAGCCCTCGTTCAAGCCCTCGCGCACGAAGTCCAGCTCGGTACCGTCCAAGTAAGCCAGGCTCTTGGGGTCCACCATCAGCTTGATGCCCTGGGTTTCAAACAACACGTCTTCGGGCGGCACTTCGTCCACGTATTCGAGCTTGTAGGCCAGGCCCGAGCAACCGGTGGTTTTAACGCCCAAGCGCACACCAATGCCCTTACCGCGTTTGGTAAGGTATTTGGTGACGTGCTTGGCTGCGGCGGGGGAGAGAGTAACGGCCATGGTGAACATTCGTTTATAAACTGAGCAGGTAGGAAGGCTTCGACAGACTCAGCCCGAACGGAGATAGGCTGCCGCGACTGCCGCGCCGTGCTTGGCTTTGTAGTCGTTCACTGCCGCTTTGATGGCATCTTCTGCCAAGATGGAGCAGTGGATTTTCACGGGTGGCAGGGCCAGTTCTTCAGCAATCTGGCTGTTTTTCAGCGCCGCTGCCTGGTCCAGCGTCTTGCCTTTGACCCACTCAGTCACCAGCGAGCTAGACGCAATCGCCGAGCCGCAGCCATAGGTTTTAAAGCGCGCATCTTCGATCACTCCCGTGATTGGGTTGACCTTGATTTGCAACTTCATCACGTCGCCGCAGGCAGGCGCGCCCACCATGCCCGGTACCTACCGTGTCGTCGCCTTTTTCAAAGCTGCCGACGTTACGGGGGTTTTCGTAGTGGTCTACGACCTTTTCAGAATATGCCATGTCAATTCTCCAATTTACTAACTATTCGTTCCAGCTTGCGGTATCTGTTCAAGCAAACGCCGCAGAACCGGCTTTGCCGGGCTGCTGGCGTTGCCCTTGGGGGAGGCGGCGCCAGCCGCTTCGGGGGGTATCTTTACTCTAGTGGGCCGTCCACTGAATGGACGAAATATCAATGCCTTCCTGGTACATGTCCCACAGCGGGCTCATGTCACGCAGTTTGGCGACGTTTTCTTTGATGGTGTTGATGGCGAAATCAATTTCTTCCTCGGTGGTCCAGCGGCCAATCGTCATGCGCAGGCTGCTGTGGGCCAGCTCGTCGCTGCGGCCCAGGGCGCGCAGTACATAGCTGGGCTCCAGCGATGCGGAGGTGCAGGCCGAGCCTGAAGACACAGCCAAACCTTTGATTCCCATGATGAGCGACTCGCCCTCAACATAGTTAAAGCTCATGTTGATGTTGTGCGGCACGCGCTGGGTTTCGTGGCCGTTGATAAACACCTGCTCAATGCCCTTCAGGCCATTCATCAGGCGCTGTTGCAGGGCGTGGATCTTTTTGTTTTCTGCCACCATCTCTTCTTTGGCAATGCGGTAGGCCTCGCCCATGCCTACGCACTGGTGCGTCGGCAGTGTGCCGCTGCGCATACCGCGCTCATGGCCACCGCCGTGCATTTGCGCCTCGATGCGAATACGCGGCTTGCGGCGCACATACAGCGCGCCGATGCCTTTGGGGCCATAGGTTTTGTGCGATGTCAGGCTCATCAAGTCAATCGGCATTTTGCTGATGTCAAACTCCACGCGGCCCGTGGCCTGCGCTGCGTCTACGTGGAAGATCACGCCTTTTTCGCGGCAGATGTTGCCGATGGCCACTACGTCCTGGATGACGCCGATTTCGTTGTTCACGTACATGACGCTGGCCAAAATCGTGTCGGGCCGGATGGCGGCTTTGAACACGTCCAGGTTCAGCAAACCGTCTTCCTGCACGTCAAGATACGTCACCTCAAAGCCCTGGCGCTCCAGCTCGCGCATGGTATCGAGCACGGCTTTGTGCTCGGTTTTCACGGTGATCAGGTGCTTGCCTTTGGTTTTGTAAAAGCCCGCTGCACCTTTGATGGCCAGGTTATTCGACTCGGTAGCACCCGAAGTCCACACAATCTCACGCGGGTCTGCGCCAATGAGTGCCGCCACATGGTCACGCGCTTTTTCAACGGCGGCTTCGGCCTCCCAGCCCCACGCATGGCTGCGCGACGCGGGGTTGCCAAAGTGCTCGCGCAACCACGGAATCATGGCGTCCACTACCCGTGGGTCGCAAGGGTTGGTGGCGCTGTAGTCCATGTAGATGGGGAAGTGGGGAGTAGCGGTCATGGTTGACAATTAATAACTATAAAATAAATAGCAAGAAAACACCTTGCGACAGGGACTAAAGGCTTATTTACTTGGAAAAAGCATTGCCCAGTGCAAACACCGAGTTAGGCGCGTAGATGCGCATGGGTTTGACCGGCATGGGGGCGATAGCCTTTTTCACCATGGGTTTGGACTCTATATGCAGGCCCTTGGCCATCTGCTCGTCCACCATGGTTTGCAGGTTCACCGAGTCTAAAAACTCGACCATGCGGGTGTTCAGCGCGGCCCACAGCTCGTGCGTCATGCAGCGTCCCGCGTCGCCTTGGCAGTTTTCTTTGCCTGCGCATTGGGTGGCATCAATCGGCTCGTCTACCGAGACAATGATGTCGGCAATGGTGATATCAGCCGCCTTGCGGCCCAGGGTGTAACCGCCACCGGGGCCACGGGTGGACTCGACCAGCTCGTGGCGGCGCAGCTTGCCAAACAGCTGCTCCAGGTAGGACAGGGATATTTGTTGGCGCTGGCTGATGGCCGCCAACGTGACGGGGCCAGAGTTCTGGCGCAGGGCCAGGTCAATCATGGCGGTGACCGCAAAACGGCCTTTGGTGGTGAGACGCATAGCAAGCTCCTTATGCCTACAGTTGTTCAAATACCCCGGCGCTTGTGGCACCAGGGCGTGATCTCCATCCGTCCCGGCCTTACGGCCAGTATTTGAGTTGTGTTCTTGTTTTAAACTGAGACACTCAACGCGCCCATTCAGTTCCCGACTATTACTGTCAAGTATAGCGCATAACTGTGTATTCTGCTCGGAATTACCACGCTTGCCAACGCGGGCTCACACTCCGGACATGGGTACGCAGCAATCAGGCGGTCCTGGAGGCCACACGGCTGATCGACTGCCAGCAGTTCTGGTATCAAACAATCAGAAAATCGGCCTTGTTTTTGCCCGCCAACCATTTGGGAGTAATACCCCGTCCCGTCCAGGTATCGCCCGTTTGAGGATTTTTATATTTAGGGGCTACTTTGCTGCTTGTTTTGCCACTTTTCTTGGCTGCACCCGTTTTGGGGAATATATCGGCAGCGGTTAAATTGTATTGATCTACCAAGGCGCGCGCCTTGGCGATAGCATCACCCGTCTCGCTTTGTCTGGCGGCAGCGATCTGTTTTTCAAGAGCTTCTTTTTGTGCAATAAGTTCGTTTAGGCTGGCCATGGCTGGTTTTATTCAAGGTTAAAATTTCATTATATATTAAATATCTTAATCTCTTATATATTTTAAATATGACATGTCGAGTTTATTAAATTTTCGCCAAGCTCACTTATTATTTCATTAATAATAAAACCGCAATACCCATCACAACATAATGCCAATGTCAAGCCGCCGACAAAGGAATGATGTGGTCGCCCCCGCTGGCACCAAAAGCCTGTTCACGCAGGAGAGCCAGCTGGTCACGCACCCGGGCGGCCTTCTCAAAGTCCAGGTTTTTGGCATGTTCCATCATCTGCTTTTCCAAGAGTTTGATGCGTTTGGACACATCTTTCTCGCTCATGTCCTCCACATGGGCGCGGTCCAGGTCGCGCTGCTCGTTGGCTTTGCTGGCTTTTTCGCTGTACACACCGTCGATCAAGTCGCGCACCTTCTTGACAATGGACATCGGCGTAATGCCGTTGTCCAGGTTGAACTGGGTTTGCTTGACGCGCCTGCGCTCGGTCTCACCAATGGCTTTGGCCATGCTGTCGGTCATTTTGTCGGCGTACAAAATGGCGCGGCCGTTCAGGTTGCGGGCGGCGCGGCCGATGGTTTGAATCAGGCTGCGCTCGCTTCGCAAAAAGCCTTCCTTGTCAGCATCGAGAATGGCGACTAGCGACACCTCGGGAATGTCCAGGCCCTCGCGCAGCAGGTTAATGCCCACCAGCACATCAAAGGTGCCCAGGCGCAGGTCACGCAAAATCTCCACCCGCTCCACGGTGTCTACGTCGCTGTGCAGGTAGCGCACTTTGCAGCCGTTGTCGCCCAGGTAGTCGGTCAGTTGCTCCGACATGCGTTTGGTCAACGTCGTAATCAGCACACGTTCATTTTTGCCCACCCGAATGCGAATCTCTTGCAGCACATCGTCCACCTGGCTGGTGGCGGGGCGCACCTCGACCTCGGGGTCGACCAGGCCGGTGGGGCGCACCAGTTGCTCTACCACCTGGCCTGCGTGCTCGTTCTCATACGCGGCGGGCGTGGCGCTGACAAAGATGGCCTGGCGCATCTTGGTTTCAAATTCTTCAAATTTGAGCGGCCGGTTGTCCAGCGCGCTGGGCAGCCTGAAGCCGTATTCCACCAGCGTGGTTTTGCGCGAGCGGTCGCCGTTGTACATGGCGCTGAGCTGCCCCATCATCTGGTGGCTCTCGTCCAAAAACAGCAGCGAGTCTTTGGGCATGTAGTCGGTGAGCGTGCTGGGCGGGCTGCCGGGGGGCGCGCCGCTCAGGTGCCGGGTGTAGTTTTCAATGCCTTTGCAGTGGCCTATCTCGGTCAGCATTTCCAGGTCAAACCGGGTGCGCTGCTCGATGCGCTGGGCCTCTACCAGCTTGCCCATGGCCAGCAGCTCTTTCACCCGGTCGACCAGCTCCATTTTGATAGTCTCTATCGCGGTCAGTACCTTGTCGCGCGGCGTGACGTAATGGCTGGACGGGTACACGGTAAAGCGCGGGATTTTTTGCCGAATGCGGCCTGTGAGGGGGTCAAACAAACTCAAAGACTCGATCTCGTCGTCAAACAGTTCAATACGAATCGCCAGCTCGGAATGTTCGGCGGGAAACACATCAATCGTATCGCCCCGCACGCGAAACGCGCCCCGGCTGAAGTCCACATCGTTGCGCTGGTACTGCATGCGAATCAGCTGGGCAATCACGTCGCGCTGGCCCAGCTTGTCGCCCGTGCGCAGGGTCATGATCATCTTGTGGTAGCTCTCGGGCTCGCCTATGCCGTAGATGGCCGAGACGGTGGCAACGATCACCACGTCGCGCCGCTCCAGAATGCTCTTGGTGCACGACAGGCGCATCTGCTCAATATGCTCGTTGATGGCCGAATCTTTTTCAATGAACAAATCGCGCTGCGGCACATAGGCCTCGGGCTGGTAGTAGTCGTAATAGCTGACAAAATATTCCACCGCGTTTTTGGGGAAAAACTCGCGGAACTCGCTATACAACTGCGCGGCCAGCGTTTTGTTGGGCGCAAACACGATCGCGGGCTTGCCCATTTGGGCAATCACATTGGCCATGGTGAAGGTTTTGCCCGAGCCCGTCACGCCCAGCAGGGTCTGAAACACCTCGCCATCCCGCAGGCCCTGCACCAGCTGCGTGATGGCGGTAGGCTGGTCGCCAGCGGGCGGATAGGGCTGAAACAGCTCAAAAGGCGAGCCTGGGTAGCGCTTGAATTCGCCTTTTTTCACTTCCGGAATCACTTCAGCGATGTCTTGCATAGGGTTAGTACTCGATTGCCCGTTAAAATCTGGGCTAACTTTGTAGATTACGACATTTTTGAAAGGCTGGGGGAAGGTAACGCTAAAAGCGCAAAAATTACGCTAAAAACGCTAAAAAAGAAAATACAAAATTTGAATATTAGTTTTCACAAATTTTTTTTCTTTTTTTGCGCTTTTTGTGTAATTTTTGCGCTTTTCGCGATACCTACGGATCAGCCCAATCAACCACCTTGGAACCCCAGAAAGCATCCACCATGAGCATGTTCAGCACCGTAGAAATGGCCCCGAAAGACCCGATTTTTGGCCTGATTGAGCAATTTAACCTAGACAGCAACCCGAGCAAGGTCAACCTCGCCATTGGCGTGTACTGCGACGACAACGGCAAGCTGCCCCTGCTCAAGTGCGTGCAGGAGGCCGAAAAGCGCATCGCGGCCGATCCCAAAGCCCGTGGCTACCTGCCCATGGACGGCATGGCTGCGTACGACAGCGCGGTCAAGGGCTTGGTGTTTGGTGCCAACTCTTCCATCGTCAAAGAAGGCCGCGTCGGCACGGCGCAGTCGATTGGTGGAACCGGTGGCCTGAAAATTGGCGCGGACTTTTTAAAGAAATACTATCCCGCCAGCAAGCTGCTCATCAGCGACCCAAGCTGGGAGAACCACCGCGCCCTGTTCACCAGCGCGGGCTTTACGGTGGAGAGCTACCCCTACTACGACGCGGCCCAACGCGGCATTAACTTCGGCGGCATGCTGGCCGCCTTGAACGCCGCCGCGCCCAAAACCATCGTCCTGCTGCACGCCTGCTGCCACAACCCCACCGGCTACGACCTCACCCCCGCGCAGTGGGACCAGGTGATTGCCGTCATCAAGGCCAAAGACCTGGTGTCCTTCCTTGACATGGCCTACCAGGGCTTTGGCTTTGGCATTGCCGAAGACGGCGCGGTGATTGCCAAGTTTGTCGCTGCCGGGCTGGACTTTTTTGTCTCTACATCCTTTAGCAAAAGCTTCAGCCTGTACGGCGAGCGCGTCGGTGCTTTAAGCGTCGCCTGCGCCAGCAAAGAGGAATGCGACCGCGTGATGAGCCAGATCAAAATGGTCATCCGCACCAACTACAGCAACCCGCCCACCCACGGCGCGACCGTCTGCGCCACGGTGCTCAACACCCCCGAGCTGCGCACGATGTGGGAGGGCGAGCTGGCCGAGATGCGCGTGCGCATCAAAGCCATGCGCCAGTCCTTCGTAGAAAAACTCAAGGCCGCTGGTGTCAAACAGGACATGGGCTTCATCACCCAGCAAGTGGGGATGTTCAGCTACAGCGGCCTGACCAAAGACCAAATGGTGCGCCTGCGCAGCGAGTTTGCCGTCTACGGCACCGACACCGGCCGCATGTGTGTAGCCGCGCTGAACAGCAAAAACATCGACTACGTGTGCGCCAGCATTGCCAAAGTGCTGTAACCGCCTGCGGTTAACGCTTCACCACCCAAAACCCGCCCGGCGCGGGTTTTTGGTGGCTAAATAGGCCAGTAGTCCTTGTCGCCTGGACGTAAGCAGCTACTAATTATGTAGCGGTTACCTTTTCAACGGGTGAGTATTCGCCTGCGCTTTAAGCCATTACACGGTCTTTAATTCAGCTAAAAGCTCTGGGTGCTTGCCCAATAGCTTGAGCAACAATACCGTCGACTTATGCGGCTGCGTTTTTCCGCGTTCGTATTCTGAAAAAGCCGTAGCCCCACCACCAAACAGCTTGCCTGCGTCCGACTGTCTTAGCCCCAGCTTCAAGCGAATCTCACGCAACTCGCTGGCCGTTGCAGCGTCCACCTGATGGCTAAAGGCATCGATTGCGTCGCTCATACGCTGCCAGTCTTGCGGGTACTCTGCATCGGCAAAACCCTCATTGCATTGCGCACAATACAGGCCTTTCACAGCGGGTATCACCGTGCTCTTGTTGCGATAGGTAAACGGCAGGTCACGCACACCCCGCGCCACCGTGCCACTGGCACCGCAGGCAGCGCATACCTGTGCGGGCACCACTGCATAGTCGTCTTTGTTCATCTCATTGCTCCTTGAACTGAATCACCACTTTACCGCCCTGCGTTAAAGTTAGCTTGACGTAGGCCACCCGCCCGTCCGGGCACTGCGCGTGGTACACGTCTTGCCACACCCTGCTATCGGCATACGTCGTCATACTTTTATAAAACCCGCTGCGGGTTAGCTGACACACCATCTGGCAGGCCTGCTTACCTGACAAACCCAACACCGCAGCTCCCATGATGGCAGTTTGCGTAAAGGCCAGCACACCGTCCCGCGCCACTATGGCCTGCGCATCCTGCAACGGGTAGTGGGGTTTATTCTTCTCCATAAGTTGATTATATGGAATCCATAGAATTATTACAACCACAATGGAAATACAATCTGAAAATGCTTTTTATTTCGTTCTTTATTGTTCTTTTGTGAAATATTCAATGCGCATTGCAGTTACAATCTCCCAAAATCATAAAGGCGCGTAGTATGAAAATCCATGTCCCCATCGAGGAAGCCATCAAGGCTTTTGGAGAAATTCCGCTAGCCAACCTGTTGGCCATTGGCATCCTGTTACTAGGCGCGGCAATCATCTTTATCGTGTGGAAGCAGCGCAAATGAAGCCGCTAGCCCTCACCGCCAACGAGGCCAAGGCAGCGTTAACGCCGCTCGCCGACCTGTTCTCCAAAACCGACTTCCAGCGCCTGCTGCAAGCCGTAAGCACGCTGGACGCCAATAACCAGCACCGCGCCAAGGTGCAGCCCTTGCTGGCCGTGCTATTTGGTACCCATACCCCGCAGGCCAATGCCGAGACCTCGCTGCGCAAGCTAGCCAAACAGGTGCGCGACGTACAACAACAGGCGATAGCGAGCCGCACATTGGCTGAAAAAAACCTGGTGCACCTACATATCCAACGCAAAACCGCCAGCAGCGACCATTGCCTGTGGTTCGAGGGCCAGGCCGGCCTGCAAAGCACCGCCCGCACCAACGATCTGGAGGGCGCTAAAAATATACAAGACAACCCGGGCATCCCCCCGGAATGGATGGGCCAAGCCACTGCTGGTCAAGAGCCAATTTTGCTGCTCACTGTCACCGACCATGAAACCACTTCATTACACGAGGTTTTTGCCACCTTAGGCAAGCCGGTGCATTTTGAACGCGACCAATTGCTCTACACCTACTTAGGCAGCGCCCGCCAGCGCCCCCTCATCGCCTACCGCTGCCGCATGGGCAGCTCGGGCATTGGCGCAGCCATCGCCCGCACCGCACAGGCCATTAACCACCACCGCCCCACCGCCATCCTGGCCGTAGGCATTGCCTTTGGCCGCAAGGGCGAGCAAACCCTGGGCGACGTGCTGGTATCTGACAAAGTGCAAAACTATGAGCCTCAGCGCCATAACCCAGACGACACTCTAGAGGGTCGCGCCGACGCGGTGCTAGCCCCCAGCAACTGGGTAGAGCGCGCCTGTGCCATTGCCACACCTCAGTTTGCAGTGCACAAAGGCCTCATGCTTTCCGGTGAAAAACTGCTCGACAACCCAGAAGAGCTAAAAAAGCTCTATGCAAAATACCCCAAAGCCATCGGGGGCGACATGGAGGCCACCGGCCTGGTTGCCGCGTGCCATACCACCAAGATCGACTGGCTGGTCATCAAGGGCGTGAGCGACTGGGGCGATGGCAGCAAAAGCAGCATCGGCGAGGAGCAGAAAACCCAAGACCAGTTGCTGGCGGCCCGCCATGCGGCGCAAGTCGCCTACACCACCGTATTTCTGGTATCCCTACCCACATCATTCGAGACTAGCAAAAAGTCCGGCCGCACTGCCACTCAGCCCGGCAACAAAAAAGCCAAAGAACACCCCATTACACAGCTCCAAAGCAAGCCTCCCGCAGGCACAGTGCCAAACAACGAAATTCAAGCCAAAACGCCAGATCTAGCTGGCTTAAAAGTGCTGTTAGACAACTACGCCCACAGCAACACCTTTGAACGGCAGCACGGTGAACAACATCAACAACGTGAAACCGCACCCGCGCAAACGCAAAACCTCAACGCCCACCAGGCACTGCTGCACTGGCTACAAAACGCCGAGGCACCCCCTGTCTTTGCCCTGCTAGGTGAGTACGGCATGGGCAAAACCATCACTTGCCAACGGCTGTACCACGAACTGCAAACTCTGCGTACACACCCCCCCACGCCTGCCTGGGCACGCGAGCCCCTGTATTTTGACCTGCGCGCACTTAGCCTGTTTAAAAACAAGGAGCGGTCAGGCACGGTGAGCCTGCCCACCAAGCAAGAACTCATTACCGACCTGATCGCCCATGGCTGGGAGATTGACACCCAGTTGTCCGCCCCCGGCTATGCAGAGGTGCACAAAAGCTTGCAACAAGGCGCATTGCTGATACTGGACGGGCTGGACGAATGCCTGGTGCACTTGGTGGACGCGCAGCACAGCATGTTTGTGCGCAGCCTGGTTGAACTCCTCACCGATGCTGACAAAGATGGCAAAGCTGGCACCCGTCTGCTGCTGTCATGCCGCACCAATTTTTTCAAGACCTTTGCCGACCAGCGCAGCCTGTTTACCGGCCAACAAGCGGGCAAGGTCGATGCTGCCTGGTACCAGGCCTTGCAGCTTTTGCCCTTTACCCCAACGCAAATACAAGACTACCTGGCGCATGTGATACCCGACGTGCCCATCGACCGAGCCATGGACTTGCTGGCCAACACCCATAACCTCACCGAGCTGGCCCAGCGCCCCATGACGCTCAAGCTTATCTCTGAGCAAATCAGCAGTTTAGAGCTGCTGCGCCAGCAGGGTACGCACATCAACGCTGCCACGTTGTACAGCCAGGTAGCCAAAGACTGGCTTCACCGTGATGACGGCAAACACCACCTGGAGCCTGAGCACAAAATGCGCCTCATGCCTGCCCTAGCCGCACACCTTTGGTGCCAAGGCGCGCGTAGCCTGCCCTATGACGCGCTGCACATCTGGTTTCACCAATGGCGCGCCAGCCAGCCCGACCTGCGCGAGCGCTATGCACCCCAAGCCTATAACCAAAACAAGCTGGAGGAAGACCTGCGCACCGCCAGCTTTATGGTGCGCCAAGACGGCGATGCGCAGCACAACGAGGGCTTTCGCTTTGCCCATAGCTCGCTGCAAGAGTTCTTTTTAGCCCAGCACCTGGCCAACGCCGTGCAGGCCAACCGTGCGCAAGACTGGGCCATGCCCCTGCCCAGCCCAGAGACGCTGGGCTTTTTAGCCGACATTTTGGTCAACCAACAGGCTGACCTGGTGCGCGGTGGCAAAGGTGCAGACCACCTGGGCCAGTTGCTTAACCAATGGCGCAAAACCTACCTGCCCCAAGCCAGCGAGCTGCTGCTCAAGTTTGCCCTGCTAGCGCAAGAGCGCAACACCGCGCAGCCCCCGCACAGCGGCACTCGCCCAGCTACACCAGGCCCCCAGGTTCCCGCCCCGCTGCTGGCCGGCTTTAACCTGGCCGGGGCGCAGTTGCGTGGCTGGCGCTTTGGCACGCCCTACAGTGGCAGCGCCCTGCCCCTGCTGGCCATGCAGTCCTGCGACTTCACCGCTGCCGACCTGCGCGATACCTACTTTGACCAAGTCCGCCTGGACGACGCGCAACTGGGCTCCGCCCGGCTGGACGGTGCTGCCTTGCAGCACTGCAGCCTGCTGCGCGGCCAGTGGGCCCATGCCAGCCTGGTAGGCACGGCCCTGCGCCATGTGGCCCTGCAAGGCAGCAGCGGCCTGGCCAGCGCCAGAAGCTACCGCAGCCAGTGGGTGGCCTGCACAGGCATAGAGCAAACGGTACCGGGTGCCATGCCAGCTTACCGGCCCGCCGCACCTCCCAGCACCGCCCAACTCGCCTGGCTCACCGGGCACAGTGACACGGTCTGGAGTGTGGCGTTTTCAGGCGATGGCACGCGCCTGCTTTCGGGTTCGGGTGACAAGGCCCTGCGCCTGTGGGACGCGGCCACCGGGGAGTGCCTGCGCACCCTGCGCGGGCACAGCGACTGGGTCACCAGTGTGGCGTTTTCAAGGGATGGCACGCGCCTGCTCTCGGGCTCGAATGACAACACCCTGCGCCTGTGGGACGCGGCCACCGGGGAGTGCCTGCGCACCCTGCGCGGGCACAGCGGCTCGGTCTGGAGTGTGGCGTTTTCAGGCGATGGCACGCGCCTGCTCTCGGGCTCGGGTGACAGCACCCTGCGCCTATGGGACGCAGCCACCGGGGAGTGCCTGCGCACCCTGCGCGGGCACAGCGACTCGGTCACCAGTGTGGCGTTTTCAGGCGATGGCACGCGCCTGCTCTCGGGTGCGCGTGACAGCACGCTGCGCCTGTGGGACGCGGCCACCGGGGAGTGCCTGCGCACCCTGAGCGGGCACAGCGGCTCGGTCAGGAGTGTGGCGTTTTCAGGCGATGGCACGCGCCTGCTCTCGGGCTCGGGTGACAGCACCCTGCGCCTATGGGACGCAGCCACCGGGGAGTGCCTGCGAACCCTGCGCGGGCACAGCGACTCGGTCTTGAACGTGGCGTTTTCAGGCGATGGCACGCGCCTGCTCTCGGGATCGGGTGACAGCACCCTGCGCCTGTGGGATGCAGCCACCGGGGAGTGCCTGCGCACTCTGCGCGGGCACAGCGCCTCGGTCACCAGTGTGGCGTTTTCAGGCGATGGCACGCGCCTGCTCTCGGGCTCGGATGACAACACCCTGAGTCTGTGGGACGCGGCCACCGGGGAGTGCCTGCGTACCCTGAGCGGGCACAGCGGCTCGGTCTGGAGTGTGGCGTTTTCAGGCGATGGCACGCGCCTGCTCTCGGGCTCGGATGACGACACCCTGCGTCTGTGGGACGCGGCCACCGGGGAGTGCCTGCGTACCCTGACCGGGCAAAGCGGCGGGGTCATCAGTGTGGCGTTTTCAGGCGATGGCACGCGCCTGCTCTCGGGCGCGGATGATGGCACCCTGCGCCTGTGGGACGCGGCTACCGGGGAGTGCCTGCGTACCCTGAGCGGGCACAGTGACACGGTCTGGAGTGTGGCGTTTTCAGGCGATGGCACGCGCCTGCTCTCGGGCGCGGATGATGGCACCCTGCGCCTGTGGGACGCGGCTACCGGGGAGTGCCTGCGTACCCTGAGCGGGCACAGCGACTCGGTCTGGAGTGTGGCGTTTTCAGGCGATGGCACGCGCCTGCTCTCGGGCTCGGATGACAACACCCTGCGCCTGTGGGACGCGGCCACCGGGGAGTGCCTGCGTACCCTGAGCGGGCACAGCGGCTCGGTCAGGAGTGTGGCGTTTTCAGGCGATGGCACCCGTCTGCTCTCGGGTTCAATTGACCACACCCTGCGCCTGTGGGACGCGGCCACCGGGGAGTGCCTGCGTACCCTGAGCGGGCACGGCGATTCGGTCTGGAGTGTGGCGTTTTCAGGCGATGGCACGCGCCTGCTCTCGGGCTCGGATGACAACACCCTGCGCCTGTGGGACGCGGCCACCGGGGAGTGCCTGCGTACCCTGAGCGGGCACAGTGACACGGTCTGGAGTGTGGCGTTTTCAGGCGATGGCAGGCGCCTGCTCTCGGGCTCGGATGACGACACCCTGCGCCTGTGGGACGCGGCCACCGGGGAGTGCCTGCGCATACATTGGGCCAGCCAGTCCGAAGGCCGCAGCAGCCACGCCGTGTGGGACTGCCCGCGCCCAGGCTTTACAGGCCAGGTGCGCAGTGCCAGCGGCGATGCCTGGCGCTACCTGGCTTGGCAGGTATGGAACCACCCCAGCGCCCCAAACCAATGGAGCCGCCTGCCCATTGATGCCTACCCGCAGAGCGCAATAACGTAAAGCCAGTGCGAAACCAGTGCGGGAAATCAAAAAACCCGCCCGGCGCGGGTTTTTGGTGGCTAAATAGGCCAGTAGTCCTTGTCGCCTTGACGTAAGCAGCTATGTTATTTATAGCAATCTATTGTCCATTGCGACGGCAAGGGCGCTGCAAAATGCAGTTCAAAGCGCTGCGCAAGCCTTAGCGCAGCGCATCGACTGCGCTGTCAAACTCCTCGGCGGAAAAGATTCGCCGCATCGGCGGCAGGGCATTGAGCAGGCGTTTGCCGTAGCCCATTTGCACCAGGCGGGTGTCGCACACCACCAGGATGCCGCAGTCGGTCTCACGCCGGATCAGGCGGCCGGCGCCTTGCTTGAGGGAGACGGCGGCCTCGGGCACAAAATAGTCGTTAAAGGGGCTGCGGCCCTCGGCCTCGATCTTTTGCGCGCGGGCTTCGACCAGCGGGTCACCGGGTGGGGGGAAGGGCAGTTTGTCGATAATGACCATTTGCAGGGCGCTGCCAGGCACGTCGATGCCCTCCCAAAAGCTGGCCGAGGCCACCAGCACGCAACCTGCGGGCACGCTGGCGGCGGGGCCAGCCAGGCCCTGGGCAGGCAAGGCACCGCCTGCGCGAAAGCGCTCTACCAGCTCATTCTTGGGCGCACTGCCCTGCACCAGCACACTGATGCCGCTGCCGTCCAGGCTGTCGTGCAGGGCCTCGCCAATGGCTTTGAGGGCGCGCAGCGTGGTGGTGAGCACCAGGGTGCGGCCGCCCAGACGGCGCACGGCATCCGCCGCCAGCGTGGCCACGGCCAGGGTGTGGGTGGCCTCTTTGGGTTGCGGCAGGTGGCGCGGCACATACACACTGGCTTGCAAGGCGTAATCAAACGGGCTGCTGGCGTGCAGCACCTGGGCGCTCTGCAGGCCGCAGGGCTGGGTAAACCAGCTTAGCTGCTCGTCATCGCCCAAGGTGGCCGAGGTAAAAATGAAGCTGCGCTGCCTGCGCTCCTGTTCGATGGTTTCGTTCTCATGCGGCGCGACGCCCTCGCCCAGCAGGCGTTTGCGCACCGTGCTGGCAATGTCCAGCGGCGACTCGACCAAACGCAGTTGCACACCCACGTCGAGCCAGCGCACCGAGCCTTTGGCACACTCGCGGGTGAAGGCCAGGGTTTGCTCGGCCAGCAGGCTGGCGCGCTCGTGCAGGCGCACAAAATCGGGGGCGATTTCGCTGACGGTCTCTAGCCCCAGGCAGGCCAGGCCCAGCGCGGCATCCAAATCGCCCAACGCCTGCGTCCATAGGGCCTCATCCAAGCCATCGGGCGTAGCGCCCTTCCAGCGCATGCGGGCGTTGGGCGGCTGCTTGCCCACCACCAGGCGCAGCTCGCGGGTGGCGCGCTCGACGCCGCCCACCAGGCTTTGCCAGTCCACCAGCGCGCGCGCCTGCGTCAGGCCGGCGGCCAGCATGTCGCGGGCAAAGTCCAGCAGTTGGCTGGTGCTGATGTTTTGCCCTAAAAACTGCACGCCCGTTTCGTTGAGCTGGTGCGCTTCGTCAAAAATGGCCACCCGCACCGAGGGCAGCAGCTCGGCCATGCCTGACTCGCGCACCGCCAGGTCGGCAAAAAACAGATGGTGGTTCACCACCACCACATCGGCGGCCAGGGCTTCGCGCCGCGCCAGGCTGACATGGCAGGCCTTGAACTTGGGGCATTGGCTGCCCAGGCAGTTCTCGCGCGTGGAGGTGACCAAGGGAATGATGGGCGAGCGCTCGTCCAGGCCGCTGATCTCGGCCAAATCGCCCGTGAAGGTGGCCTGCGCCCATTCCTCGATGCGTGCCAGCGTGCGTGCCGCTGCACGGTCAGACCCGGTCTCGTGCCGGGCCAGGCCCATGCGGTGCAGGCACAGGTAGCTGCTGCGGCCCTTGAGCAAGGCGGTGCGTACGGGCAGGCCTAAGGCCTTTACCAAGCGCGGCAAGTCGCGGGTGTAGAGCTGGTCTTGCAGCGCCTTGGTGGCGGTAGACACCATCACCCGCGCGCCACTGAGCAAGGCGGGCACCAGATAGGCAAAGGTTTTGCCTACGCCCGTGCCCGCCTCGACCACCAGCGCGCCGCCCTGCTCGATGGTTTGCGCTACGGCCATGGCCATATCGCGCTGGCCGCTGCGGGGAGAAAAATGCTCGGTGGCCCGCTCTAGCACACCGCCCACGGTAAAGGCCGTGCGCACCTGTTCTTGCAGCGTCATCAGGCGGGCTCTTTCCCGTCAATGCTGCTTTCCAGCAGGGCAATTTGATCGCGCAGGGCCAGGCGGCGCTTCTTGAGGCGACGCAGCATCAGCTCGTCTACGGGCGTCGTTTCGACCAAACGGTCGATGCTGGCGTCCAGGTCGCTGTGTTCCATACGCAACTCGATGAGGCGGCGCGTGGGAGAATGCAGGTTAGAGTCCAATGTTTACCCAGGTTTCGAGCCAAAAGGGCACGAAGTCCTTGATAATAATTGCATTGCGCGGTGATCGCTACTTATATTGCGATTAAACGCGTTTCCCAGCTAACCCATCTGAATCTAAATACACGCTATGTCCAAGGGCTACCGCATCACCGCCTCCACCGGCCTGCACAAGGGCGACCGCGACTACCAGCAAGACCAGGTGGCCGTGCTCAACCATCCACGGGTTAATGGCTGCATTCTGGGCATTGTGGCTGACGGTATGGGCGGACGCAGTGGCGGGCGCAAGGCCTCTGACCAGGTGATGATGACCGCCAGGCAGCTCTTTGAGCGCTATTCGCCCGAGCTGGACGATGCCCCTTCGATGCTGACCCAACTGGTACAAGAGGCACACATTGTCATCAAGCTCACCGCCATCTCTGCCGAGCAGGAACCCCACAGCACCCTGGCCGCATTTTTAATCAACCCCGCTGGCGACTGCTATTGGGTGCATGCAGGCGACTCGCGCATTTACCACTATTACGGCAATAAACTGGTCAAACGCACCTCTGACCATTCGTATGTGCAGACGCTGGTGGACAAAGGCGAGATCACCGACGACGAGGCCAATGTGCACCCACAGTCCAATATCTTGATGGGCTGCCTGGGCACCGAGGAAGACCCCATTGCCGATGTGCACTATGTGCCCTCCCTGCGCCCCGGCGATACGCTGATGGCGTGCAGCGACGGGGTCTGGCATTACTTCAGCAACAACGAGTTGGGCTCGGTGCTGTCGGCCCTGACACCGCGCGAGGCAACCGAGTTTTTGATCGACAAGGCCCGCACCCGGGGGCGCGGCACGGGCGACAACCTGTCTTTGGTGATCATCAAACTCGAACCGCTGGAGGCCGAGCCTGAGAAACCGCTGGAAATTCCAAGCATTCAAAGCCTGCGTGCAGGCAAGCTTTAAATTCTTGAAATTTAGTTGAGGGGTACCGGCAGCCCTGGCGCTGGTGGATTTTTGTTTTTCTTCAATCGCGCCTCCACTTCTGCGCGGTGCAATTGCGCATCTTTTATCCGCTGGTCATAGGCTGCCGTATCTTGCGCTACCTTGGCTTGTCTGGCTTGCCTTTGCACTAGTTTTTTTGCAGCGCGCTGCTGTTTGGCTTGCGCCTCGGAGGGACGGCCCTGGGGTCGGTTCGGCACTTTGATTTTCGCGTTTTTAGGTGTATTTGCCTGCGATGCCAACTTTTCTTGCTGGCGCTGCTCGCGCCTGGCCGCATTCTCCAACGCATTGCCGCGTTGCTCAGCTTGCTCCAGCTGCTTTTGGGGAGAGGTTTTGTCCTCAGTCCGCTGGCTTTGAAGCGCTCCACGGCGTTTACGCTGCAGATCGTTGAGTGATATTTCCTGCCGCTTCAAATCAGCCATCTGTACATTGTGCTGATCACGCGCCTGCATCAAACAGTCGTTGACCAAAAACCGCTGGTAGCACGCCACTTTGGCCGCATCATGGGCGGCGCCCACTTTCGTACGCTCATTCTGTATACGCTCGCGCTCCGCCACCTCCGGCGCTGCGGACTCAATAGTGTTTTGAGCCGAAGTCCAAGCGGGTATTGCGCAAGCAGCTACGAAAAGTATAGCTTTCAGAAGGTAAGAGCAAGACTGGCAACGCATGGCGTATTTTATCAAGTCAGCCGCGTGTCCACATCGCGCCGGGCCAAAGCCAAAAACTCGGCCGACTGCATCTCGTTCAGCCGTGAGGCCGTGCGCGGAAACTCGTGCGCCAGCGGCCCCTCGGTGTACAGCGCCTCGGGAGCCACGGCAGCCGACATGATGAGCTTGACGCGGCGGTCATACAGCACATCCACCAGCCAGGTAAAGCGCCGCGCCTCCGAGGCTTGGCGGATAAACATTTGCGGCACGTTACTCAGCAGCACCGTGTGAAACTGCGTGGCAATCTCCAGGTAGTCGTTATGGCTGCGCGGGCCGCCGCACAGGGTGGCAAAGTCAAACCACACTACGCCGCCGGCCTTGCGTTTGCTCACAATCTCGCGCGCCTCAATGTGCAGCACCGGGTCTTGGTCATGCGTCTCGGCCAGTTGCGTAAAGGCCTGCTCCATGGCGGTGTCCGCCTCCACGCCCAAGGGCGTGTGGTATAGCTTGACGCGCTCCATCGTGCGGCGGCGGTAGTCGGTGCCGTTGTCTACGCTGATCACCTGCATCTGCGCTTTGAGCAGCGCAATGGCAGGCAGGATGCGCGGGCGGTGCAGGCCGTTGGGGTACAGGTCGTCAGGGTGAAAGTTGCTGGTGGTCACCATGCCAATGCCGTTTTTGAACATGGCTTCCAGCAGGCGGTGCAAGATCATCGCGTCGGTAATGTCGGCCACATGAAATTCGTCAAAGCATATTAAACGAAAGCGCTTGGCCATGCGCTTGCCCAGCTCGTCCAGCGGGTTCACCGTGCCCTGCAAGTCGGCCAGCTCACGGTGCACCTCGCGCATGAACTCGTGGAAATGCAGGCGGGTTTTGCGCTTGAGTGGCACCGCGTTGTAAAAGCAGTCCATGAGGAAGCTTTTGCCCCGCCCTACCCCGCCGTGCATGTACACGCCCTTGGGAATGTCTGGGCGGTTGATGAGTTTTTTAAACGCGTTGGAACGCTGCTCTTTAAAGTCCGCCCATTCGGTGGCGCATCTTTCTAACGCCTCTACCGCTCTAAGTTGCGCAGGGTCGCTGGAGTAGCCGCGCAGGGCTAGTTCCTGCTGGTAGTGGGTGGTGACGCTCATCGGGCGACTTAGATATAACGCGAAAAGCGCAAAAATTTCGCAAAAAACGCAAAAAAGAAAATCAAAATAATTCTCTTCATTTTTTGCGATTTTTGCGTTCTTTTTGCGCTTTTTGCGTTACCTAAAGACTTAGAAATTCAAAGTCCGCTTATCCACCGCCAAAGCCGCTTCCTTCGTCGCCTCAGACAGCGAAGGATGCGCGTGGCAGATGCGGGCGATGTCTTCGCTGGATGCGCGGAATTCCATGGCCACCACCGACTCGGCAATCAACTCGCTGGCATACGGCCCGACAATGTGCACGCCCAGGATTTCGTCGGTCTTGGCGTCCGAGATCATCTTGACCATGCCTGTCGTGTCACCCAGCGCCCGTGCACGGCCGTTGGCCATGAAGGGGAAAGTGCCCGCTTTGTAGGCGCGGCCTTCGGCTTTGAGCTGCTGCTCGGTCTGGCCCACCCAGGCAATCTCTGGCGAGGTATAAATCACCCAAGGCACGGTGTTGAAGTTGACATGCCCGTGCTGCCCCGCAATGCGCTCGGCCACGGCCACGCCCTCTTCCTCGGCCTTGTGCGCCAGCATCGGGCCACGCACCACGTCGCCTACCGCCCATACGTTGGGCAGGTTGGTTTTGCAGTTGTCGTCGACAACGATCATGCCGCGCTTGTCGAGTTTCAGGCCAATCTTGTCAGCAGCCAGACCGATGGTATTGGCAGTGCGGCCAATCGAGATGATCAGCTTGTCCACCTCCAGGGTTTGCGCTTCGCCCTTGGCATTGGTGTACTGCACCGACACGCCCTTCTTGGAGTTCTTAACTTCGCCAACTTTCACACCCAGCTCAATCTTCAAGCCCTGCTTGTCAAACGCTTTCTTGGCTTCCTTGGCAATCTGCTCATCCACTGCGCCGAGGAAGGTCGGCAGGCCTTCCAGCACCGTCACCTCAGCGCCCAAACGCCGCCACACCGAGCCCATCTCCAGGCCAATCACTCCCGCGCCAATCAAGCCCAGCTTTTTAGGCACCGCACCGATGCGCAGCGCACCGTCGTTGGACAGAATGTTGTCTTCGTCAAACGGTGCGCCCGGCAGGGGGCGCGCGTTCGATCCCGTAGCCACAATAATGTGTTTGCCCGAAATCACTTCGCTGGCCGTGCCCGCCACGTTGATCTCGTAAGCGCCATCCTTAGCCGCCACAAACGAGCCGCGACCGTGGAAGAAGGTCACCTTGTTCTTTTTAAACAGGTACAAAATCCCGTCGTTGTTTTGCTTGACGACAGTATCTTTGCGCCCCAGCATCTTGGCCACGTCCATGGTCAAGTCCTTGAGTCCAATGCCATGGTCTGCAAAGTGATGCCCCGCCTGCTCAAAATGCTCTGAGCTTTGCAGCAAAGCCTTCGACGGAATGCAACCCACATTGGTACAGGTACCTCCAGGCGCTGGCCCGCCTTTGGAATTTTTCCACTCGTCAATACAAGCCACTTGGAAGCCAAGTTGCGCGGCGCGGATAGCAGCGATATAGCCTCCTGGGCCGCCGCCGATGACGATAACGTCGAAATGTTTATTACTCATTTACAGGCTTTCAAAACACTGGGAGATTTCAAATATGGCGCAAGTCAAAACAATTTATGAAGCGATGGGCTGTAGACCTAAAACGCTTGAAGGGTGATCCAACACACCTTCACTATCGCCAAATGCGTAAAACGAAGCCAACTCATCTTGGCTAATCGTGACCTTCATATCGTCGTGGCGAAGGAGGTAATCGACAAATTCACCCCGCTCATCGCGAACGCGAAAAAAGAACTTTCCATCCAAAGTCTTGCATCGCAAGCCAGTTACACCATTGGCGGGCGTTTCAGTTGCAACTTTTTGACCGTAGAGTACTTTTTTCATTTATCCGAATTAAATATCAAACAACAACCGCGCCGGATCTTCCAACGCATCTTTCATTGCCACCAAACCGAGCACCGCCTCACGACCGTCGATGATGCGGTGGTCGTAGCTCATGGCGAAGTAGTTCATGGGGCGCACTACGACTACGCCGTTCTCGACCACGGCGCGGTCTTTGGTGGCGTGTACGCCCAGGATGGCGGACTGGGGTGGGTTGATGATGGGGGTGGACATCATGGAGCCGAAGGTGCCGCCGTTGCTGATGGAGAAGGTGCCGCCGGTCATATCTTCGATGCCCAGCTTGCCTTCTTGGGCTTTCTTGCCGAACTCTGCGATCTTTTTCTCGATATCGGCAAAGCTCATCTGGTCGGCGTTACGCAAAATGGGCACCACCAGGCCGCGCGGGCTGCCTACGGCGATGCCGATGTCAAAGTAGCCGTGGTAGACGATGTCGTTGCCGTCGACGCTGGCGTTGAGCACGGGGAATTTCTTCAAGGCGTGCACAGCCGCTTTGACGAAAAAGCTCATAAAACCCAGCTTGGTGCCGTATTCTTTCTCAAACTTTTCCTGGAAGCGCTTGCGCATTTCCATCACCGGAGCCATGTTGACCTCGTTGAAGGTGGTCAATATCGCGTTGGTGGACTGCGATTGCAGCAGACGCTCGGCCACGCGGGCGCGCAGCCGGCTCATGGGTACGCGCTGCTCGGGGCGCTCGCCCAGGTCGATGGCGGGGGCGGCCACCTGGGGCAGCACTTTGGTCGGTGCACCGGTAGGAATAGTGGCCGTAGTCCCTGTCGCCTGGACATTGGTAGCTACTTTATTGGTAGCACCACCCGCGACGGCGGAGAGCACATCGCCCTTGGTCACGCGGCCGTCTTTGCCGCTACCGGCGACCGAGCCTGCCGCCAGGCTGTTGTCAGCCATGATCTTGGCGGCAGCCGGCATGGCGACTCCGGCCATGGAGCCACCGGCGCTGGTGTGCGCCGCAGCAGGTGCGGGCGAAGCGGCCACTGCGGCCTTGGCGGCGGTGGGTGCAGCCGCAGCGGCACCCGCCGTGGCAGTGGTGTCGATGCGTGCAATCAACTGCTCGGCGGCCACGGTGCCGCCATCGGCCACCAAAATTTCAACGATCACGCCGGCGCTGGGCGCAGGTACTTCGAGCACGACTTTGTCGGTCTCGATCTCGATCAGTATTTCGTCGATAGCGACAGCGTCGCCGACTTTCTTTTTCCACTGCAACATGGTGGCCTCGGCCACAGATTCTGAGAGTTGCGGTACTTTGACTTCTACGATTGCCATTTTTAGTTCCAATATTTATTTAACGCTAAAACCGCAAAAAAGACGCAAAAATCGCAAAAGCAACAGCCAAAAATGAATTGTTTTCAGCGTTTTTTGCGTTCTTTTTGCGTTTTTTGCGTTACCTGAATTACTTAGTTAAAACAAAACCTTTGAGCTTGGCGAACGCACCGTCCACCAATGCTTTTTGCTGCTCCTGGTGCAAGTGCGCGTACCCCGCCGCAGGCGAGGCAGACGCTGCGCGGCCGCTGTAGCCTAGCTTTTGGCCGTCCACCATGTTTTCGTGGATGTTGTGCTGGATGAAGAACCATGCACCCTGGTTTTGCGGCTCGTCCTGGCACCACACGATGTCCGTCGCGTTGGGGTACTTCTTCAACTCTGCGGCAAACGCCTTGTGCGGGAAGGGGTAGACCTGCTCTACGCGGATGAGGGCGGTGTCGTCATGGCCCTTTTCTTCGCGCTTGCGCACCAGGTCGTAGTACACCTTGCCCGAGCAAGCCACCACGCGTTTGACCTTTTTGGCATCAAGCGCCTTGTTCTCAGGAATCACGGTCTGGAACCCTCCCTTGGTGAACTCACTCAGAGGCGATGCTGCATCCTTGGCACGCAAGAGCGACTTGGGGGTCATGATGATCAGCGGCTTGCGCAGGTTGCGAATCATCTGGCGGCGCAGGACGTGGAAGATCTGGCTGGCGGTGGTGGGCTGCACGATCTGCATGTTCGCATCTGCCGCCAATTGCATAAAGCGCTCCAGGCGAGCGGACGAATGCTCTGGCCCCTGCCCTTCGTAGCCGTGCGGCAGCATGAGGGTGATGCCGTTCACACGGCCCCACTTGACCTCACCGCTGGCAATAAACTGGTCAATCACTACCTGCGCGCCATTGGCAAAATCGCCAAACTGGGCTTCCCAAATCACCAAGGTGTTGGGATCGTTGGATGCATAACCGTATTCAAAACCCAGCACGGCTTCTTCGCTCAATAATGAGTCGATAACGACAAAGGGTGCCTGGCCATCGGCCACGTTTTGCAACGGTATGTAGGTGCCCGAGTCCCATTTTTCGCGGCTTTGGTCATGGATGACCGAGTGGCGGTGGGTAAAGGTGCCACGGCCACAGTCTTCACCACTCAGGCGCACGGGGTAGCCCGATGCGACCAAGGATGCGAAAGCCATGTGCTCGCCCATGCCCCAGTCAATGGGGATGTCACCCCGGCCCATGGCGGCGCGATCGTCGTAGACCTTTTTCACCAACTGGTGCGCCGTGACCGTAGCAGGAATGGTGGTGATCTTTTCGGCAATGCGCTTCCACTCGGCCATGGGGATGGCGGTGTCGCCTGCGTCCGTCCATTTATTGCCGACATAGGGCCGCCAGTCCACCGCGTACTTGCTTTTGAAGTTGGTGATGGTGATGTCTTCGGTGTGCTTGCCCTCGTCCATCGCGGCGCGGTACGCCTTGAACATGTCGTCACCCAGCGTCTCACCCAGGCCTTGCGTCGTCAGCTTGTCGGCATACAAGCGACGTGTGCCGGGGTGGGCCGCAATCTTTTTGTACATCAACGGCTGGGTCAGCGCGGGCGTGTCTTGCTCGTTATGGCCAAGTTTGCGGAAGCAGATGATGTCGACCACGACATCCTTGTTGAACTCCTGGCGGTACTCCAGCGCCCACTGGGTGCACAGCACCACGGCCTCGGGGTCGTCACCGTTCACATGCAGCACAGGGGCTTCGACCATCTTCACCACGTCGGTGCAATAGATGGTAGAACGCGTGTCGCGCGGGTCGCTGGTGGTAAAGCCGATCTGGTTGTTGATGACAATGTGCACCGTGCCGCCGGTGTAGTAGCCGCGCGTTTGCGCCAGCGCCAGCGTTTCCATCACCACGCCCTGGCCTGCAAAGGCTGCGTCGCCGTGCACCAACACGGGCAGCACGCTGTCGCCTACTGTGTCGCCACGGCGGTCCATACGGGCGCGTACGCTGCCTTCGACCACGGGGTTGACGATCTCCAGGTGCGAGGGGTTGAACGCCAGGGTCAGGTGCACCGGGCCACCGGCGGTGGTCACATCCGAGCTAAAGCCCTGGTGGTATTTCACGTCACCAGCAGGCAGGTCTTCAGGAGCCGTGTGGTCAAACTCGGCAAACAGGTCTTTGGGCATCTTGCCCAGGGTGTTGACCAGCACGTTCAGGCGGCCCCGGTGGGCCATGCCGATCACCACTTCTTGCACGCCTGCCAAGCCAGCTTTTTGCACCAGCTCGTCCATGCAGGCAATAAAGCTCTCGCCGCCTTCGAGGGAGAAGCGCTTTTGGCCGACATATTTGGTGTGCAAATAGCGCTCCAGGCCTTCGGCGGCCGTGAGGTTTTGCAGAATGTTCTTTTTCTCGTCATTCGTGAAGCTGGGCTTGCTGCGAATGCTCTCCAGCTTTTGCTGCCACCAGCGCTTTTCGTCTTGGTTGGTGGAGTACATGTACTCTGCGCCGATGGTGCCGCAGTAGGTTTCGCGCAGCGCGTTGAGCAGCTCGCGCAGGGGCATGCTCTCTTTGCCGAAATAGGTGTTGCTGGTGTTGAACACCACTTCCTGGTCGGCATCGGTAAAGCCGTAGTAGGCAGGGTCCAGGTCGGGGATGTTTTCGCGCTCGGTGCGCTGCAGCGGGTCCAGGTTGGCCCAGCGGGCACCCACGTTGCGGTAGGCAGCAATCAGCTGCTGCGCGGCGGTGCGCTTTTTACCCATGGCTGCGTCAGCACTGGCCGTCACCACCTTGGTCACACCCTGTTTGGCGCGTTCGGCAAAGGCGTTGATAACGGGCAGGTGGGCCACGTCTTGGGCGGTGCTGCCATCGGAGGCAGGCACATGCTGGAGCGCGTCAAAATACGCGCGCCAGGAGTCGGTCACGGAGCCGGGGTTGGAGAGATAGTTTTCGTACATCTCTTCGACGTACGGGGCGTTGCCGCCGAATAGATAGGTATTGCTACCGTATGCCTGGTAAACAGACGCTGACATATTTGCTGACCTCCGTCTCCCTACGGGAAACATAAGCTGGTTGATAAACCTTCCGCGACACGGCTGAACCGGTTAGCGGATGCGACATGGCAAGGAAGGGCCTTAACTCGTCAAGGGGTGATTGTGACAGGTTTAGCGCAGGGACTCCACGCCCTTGTTGGCCAAAGCATCGGCGCGCTCGTTACCAGGGTCGCCAGTATGGCCCTTGACCCAACGCCAGTCGATCTGGTGGCCGCCCGTGCTGACGATGGCATCCAGACGCTGCCACAGCTCTACATTCTTCACTGGCTCCCTGGATGCCGTTTTCCAGCCCCGGGCCTTCCAGCCGTGTATCCACTCAGTAATGCCTTGCAGTACGTACTTGCTGTCCAAATACAAATGCACGGTACAGGGGCGCTTGAGGGCCTCCAGTGCCTGGATCACGGCCATCATTTCCATGCGGTTGTTGGTCGTGTTGGCCTCGCCACCAAAAAGCTCCTTTTCAGTGCCGTTGGACGACAGCAGTGCGCCCCAACCACCGGGGCCGGGGTTGCCTTTGCAGGCCCCGTCGGTATAAATGGTAATCGTGTTCATGTGTTATTTTTTAGAATGAAAATCATTGCTAGTCCCTATGAAGTGGACACGAGGCGCTACGGATACAGGAGCACCAGCCAACTTGGCATTACGCTTCCAGGCTGGGCCCAGCACACGCATGCCGCGCACCCGCTTCACGGCGGTGATGCAATACGCTGCCCCCAAAATAGGCCAGTAGCGCGAACCCAATGCATCCATCCAGGCCATGCGTTCCAGCCAGGCAGCGCTGCGCACCGCAGGCCGGTAGCAGCCAAAGTTGCCCGACTCCACCTCAAAACTCAACAGGCGCAACCAATCGCGCAGCCGCCAATAACCGATGAAATCGCCGCCATCGGGCAGGTACAGGTTACCCATCCCCATGCGCTGGTAGACGTGTTCGCGCCGTTGCTTCCAGCCCCACAGGCTGGCGGGGTTCAGGCCACAGATCACCACCCGTCCCTCGGGCACCAGCACACGCTCTACCTCGCGCAGGGTGGCATGGGGATCAGAGCTAAACTCCAAGGTGTGGGGGAGCACCAGCAAGTCCAGACTGCCCTCGGGAAAGGGCAGCGCGGCAAAATCACTGACGATGGCGGTGCAGGTGGCCGCCTCTGCCGCATGCGCCACGGCCAGCCACTGGTGGGGCATGCGGTTGGCCCGCAGGCCCGTAACTTCGGGTAAACCCAGCTGTAAGGCATGGTAGCCAAACACGTCAGCCACGGCCTTATCGAGCTGCGCAGCTTCCCATTGCAGTAAATACTGCCCCGGGGCGGTTTGAAACCAGTCGTGCAAACCTATAATTTGATCAGCCATGTACCCACTTGTGTTGATTGTTACCCTGCCCGCATGGATGCATCGCCCCAGCAAGCAGGTTCGATTCTAGTCACCCCGCCACCCAGCATGAAACCACACCACTGCCTGCCTCTCATCCTTCGCTGCCTGTTCGCATGGACACTGTGTGCCAGCACCAGTTACGCCCAGCCAAGCACCCATCTGCCGCCCTTCTCGCAATCCCCCAGCGCCCCCTTGCAGGCGGCACCTGAGTCTGCGTCGGTACCTGCAACGGTTTTGCCCCCCCTGTACGCGCCTGGCGGCCAGGCATCAGCGCAGCCGGTCGATGCGCAGCCCCATGCTGGCGCGCAGCACGCCCCCGCAGCCGAGCCCGCAATGGTCATCACCATCCAGGAAACACCCCTGCCCCCCCCCTTGGTCGCCCAGCACCCCACCAATGACCGTGACTTGTGGGCGCGCATCCGCCGGGGCTTTGCCGTGCCCGACCTGAGTGACGCTTTCGTGACCAGCCAGGAACAGTGGTACAGCACCCGGCCCGACTACATCCAGCGCATGACCGAGCGCGGCAGCAAGTACCTCTACCACATTGTGGAAGAGGTGGAGCGTCGCAATATGCCGATGGAGCTGGCCCTGCTGCCCTTTATTGAGAGTGCCTTTAACCCGCAGGCCATGTCCAGCGCCAAGGCGTCTGGCATGTGGCAGTTCATGCCCGCTACGGGCAAGTATTTTTCGCTCAAACAAAGTGTGTTCAAAGATGACCGGCGCGACGTGCTGCAGTCGACCCGCGCTGCGCTGGACTACCTGCAAAAGCTCTACAAAATGTTTGGCGACTGGCAGTTGGCCCTGGCCGCGTACAACTGGGGCGAAGGCTCGGTGCAACGCGCCATTGCCAAGAACCAGCGCGAGGGCCTGCCCACCGACTACGCCAGCCTGAACATGCCCAACGAGACGCGCAACTACGTGCCCAAGCTGCAGGCGGTCAAAAACATCGTACAAAACCCCGGTGCGTACAACGCCAGCCTGCCCGATGTGGCCAATCACCCTTATTTTCAGTCGATCAATCTGACGCGTGATCTGGATGTATCTTTGGCCGCCAAACTGGCCGAGATGAAGCTAGACGACTTCAAGCAGCTCAACCCGTCGGCCAACAAACCCGTGATGTTTGCCGCCGGTACGCCTTACATTTTGCTGCCCTGGGACAATGCTGCCACCTTTGAGAGTAACCTGGCCACCCACAAAGGCCAAACCTCAGGCTGGACGGTATGGACCGCGCCCAGCACCTTCAAGGTGGCCGATGCCGCCCGCCGCGCCGGCATGGGCGAGGCGCAGTTTCGCGAGATCAACCGCATCCCGCCACGCATGCTGATCAAGGCGGGCTCCACCCTTTTGGTGCCGCGCTCATCCAAGCAGCAAAGCGATGTGAGCTTGCATGTGGCCGATAACGGGCAAGTCAACTTTGCACCCGAGATTGTGCTGCGCAAGCAAACCATCAAGCTGAAAAAATCCGAGACCGTCGCCTCGATTGCCAAGCGCTATAACGTCAGCATTGCCAATGTCGCCAGCTGGAACCAAACCAGCGCAACCGGAAGTTTCAAAGCCAAGCAGTCAGTGGTATTGCACCTGCCCGCCAAGGCCAAAGCCGGGCGCAGTGCCAAGGGGGTCAAAGCCGCAAAAGGGGGCCGCAGCGCCAAAGCGGGCAAGAGCCGGGCGAACGCCAAGCCCGCCAAGCCTGCTAAAAGCAAAAAACGCCGCTGATACGTCAAATTACCGGGTAAATTGGCATGTAGTCCTTGTCAACAGGACATATGTAGCTACCAAAACTATAGCACATGGGTATCCCCAACAGCTTCATCCAGGAACTTATCGCCCGCTCGGACGTGGTCGAGGTGGTGGGGCGGCATGTGCAACTCAAGAAAGCCGGAGCCAACTTCTCTGGCCTGTGCCCCTTCCACGGCGAGAAAACGCCGTCGTTCAGCGTGAGCCCCACCAAGCAGTTCTACCACTGCTTTGGCTGCGGCAAAAACGGCAACGTCATCAGCTTTTTGATGGACCACAACGGCATGAACTTTGTCGAGGCCGTCAAAGACCTGGCGCAGAACCTTGGCATGCCCGTGCCCGAGGACGAGCGCAGTCCCGAAGAGCGCGCCCGCGATGCCCACACCAAAACCCGCCAGGCCAGCCTGACCGAGATTTTGCTCAAAGCCTCAGATGCCTACCGCGCCCAGCTCAAAGATACCGAGCGCGGCAAAGCCTACTTTCGCCAGCGCGGCCTGTCGGGCGAGATTGCCAAACAGTACGCCCTGGGCTACGCGCCCGAAGGCTGGCGCAGCCTGGCCAGCGTGTTCCCCAACTACGACGACCCGCTGCTGGTCGAATGCGGCCTGGTGATTGAAAAGCCTGACGACGACGACCACCCCGAAGGCGAGAAGAAAAAGTACGACCGCTTCCGCGACCGCGTGATGTTCCCGATCCGCAACGTCAAGGGCGAAACCATTGGCTTTGGTGGCCGCGTGCTCGACAAAGGCGAACCCAAGTATTTAAATTCACCCGAGACCCCGGTATTCAGCAAGGGCCGCGAACTGTACGGCCTGTTTGAAGCTAGAGCCGCCCTGCAAAAATCCGGCTTCGTGCTGGTCACCGAGGGCTATATGGACGTGGTGGCGCTGGCGCAGTTGGGCTTTCCCAATGCCGTGGCCACCTTGGGCACCGCCTGCACCACCGAGCATGTGCAAAAGCTGTTTCGCTTCACCGACCATGTGGTCTTCAGCTTTGACGGTGACGGCGCCGGCCGACGCGCCGCGCGCAAGGCACTGGACGGAGCCATTCCCTTTGCCACCGATACCCGCACCGCCAAGTTCCTCTTTCTGCCCTCCGAGCACGACCCCGACAGCTTTGTGCGCGAGCATGGGGCTGAGGCCTTCTCGCGCTACATCAGCGAGGCCGTGCCGCTGAGCCGCTTTCTGATTGACGCAGCGCGCGACGGCTGCGATTTGAGCGAGGCCGAAGGCCGCGCCCGCTTTGCCGCCCAAGCCAAACCGCTGTGGCTGCCCTTGCCCGACGGCACGCTCAAACGCCAACTGCTGCGCGAAATCGCCAGCCTGGTGGAACTCGGCGAACATGAACTCACCGACCTGTGGCTACCCAAAGCGCCACCCGCCTCGAACTACCGCAGTGCAGGAGGCAGCAGCAACGCCCCCTACGTGCCCGGTAGCCGCGATGGCGAAGACCCCAGCGCCGCCAAACGCGCAGATAAATGGAAAAAAACCGGTGGCAAAACACCTTTCAATGCTGGCTATACCGCCCAGCTGCGCCCCAGCAGCCTGCCCGGCCGCGCTGCACCCACCAGCCGCGCCGACCGCGCCCTGCAAATCCTGCTGCTGGACAACGCCGCTTGGGAACGCCTGAGTAATGCCGAGCACCATCTGCTGTGCGAGCTACCGGCCCCCCACGGTGAGCTATTCACCTGGCTGGACGCACAAATCCACGAGCACGGTGCGCAAACCTGGGGCGCCCTCAGCGAAGGCCTGCGCGGCCACAGCCACGAGAGCCTGGCGCGCAAACTGGTGGCGCTGGTGCCCGACAACATCGAGAGCGACCCGCAGGAACTCAGCGCGATAGTCGAAAAACTCCAGATCGAAGCCGAGAGTGCCGAGCTGCGCGCGCTGTCCTCCCAAGTGGCCGATCCCGCCAAATTTGCCCGCTTTAAAGAGCTCGATGCCCGCCGCAAACAGCGTGGCCTGGCCTAAACCGGGTATAATCCGTGTAACAACGCAAGCGCGACAGCAGCACCTCCGTACCGGCACCGGGCACCCCAACGTCTCAGCCACCCTCGCAAGGACTGCATCCCAAATGATCGCCCTTCCAGCCTGCCTGTTAACTCCCCTGCCCCCTCGTGCGTCCTGGTATTGCCAAGATCGCGTAGTTTCGTGTTTCGTATTTTTGTGAGGTGTCTATGGCTACGAAGTCAGTAAAAAAGTCCGCCGCAAAGCCGGTGCCCAAAGTTGCGTTGACCAAGGCCAAGCCCAAGGCGCAGTCCTCCGCAACGGCCAAGGCCAAAGCACCGGTTGCAGCGAAAGCCAAACCGGTGGCTAAACCCATTGCCAAAACCACACCGAAAACGGCGGCCAAACCTGCCGTGAAAGCCAAACCCGTGCCCACATCGAAAACCCCTGCTCCCGTCAAAGCCGTAGCCACCCGATTCGTCGTCAAAGCACCGGTCCCTGCTAAAGCGCTGGTTAAAACTCCTGCTGTAGCCCCTGCAAAAGCGCCTGTGCAAAGTAAAGCACCTGCCGCGGTACCCGCCAAGCAAGCAGCCGTAGCCGCCAAAGCGGCACCTACAAAGGCGGCTGTGGCTCCAGCCAAGACCGTCCCGTCAAAAGCTGCGCCCGCTAAAGCCGCAGTAGCCAAGCCCGCCGCACCCGCCAAAAAAGGTGCCAAAGTCAAAGAAAAATCCATCCTGGATGAAATTGACCTGAGTGATATCGAGGCCGACATTACCGAGGCCGCACCCGTAGAAGGCGAAGCCGCTGGTACGGTAGAAAAAGTCAAGCCCCTGCGCATGAAGCTGTCCAAGGCGAAAGAGCGCGCCTTGATGAAAGAATTTGGCCTGGACGATACGGTGCTTTCCGAAGAAGACCTGTCCAAGCGCCGCCTGCGCCTCAAGGCGTTGATCACGCTGGGCAAAACGCGCGGCTACCTGACGCACGGCGAAATCTCTGACCACCTGCCCGACAAACTGGTCGATGCCGAGACGCTGGATGTGGTGCACTCCTTGCTCAACGACATGGGTGTCGCCGTGTACGAGCAAACACCGGATGCCGAAACCCTGCTGCTCAACAACAACGCGCCCACTGCCGCCAGCGTAGAAGAGGCCGAAGAAGAAGCCGAAGCCGCCCTGTCCACCGTGGACAGCGAGTTTGGCCGCACCACCGACCCCGTGCGCATGTACATGCGCGAGATGGGCACCGTGGAGCTGCTGACGCGCGAAGGCGAGATTGAGATCGCCAAGCGTATCGAAGGCGGCCTGAACGTGATGATGGAGGCGATCTCCAACAGCCCGGCCACGATCCAGGAAGTGTTCAACATGATGCAGGAAATCGAAGGCGGCAAGGTCGTGATTTCTACTGTGGTGGACGGTTTCAGCAACCCCAACGAGGCCGACGACTTTGTGGCCGAAGAAGACTTTGACGAGTACGACGAAGCCGACGACGACGACGGCAAAGGCGGCTCCAAGGCCATGACCAAGAAGCTCGAAGAGCTCAAGCAAGAGGCCTTCCGCCGCTTTGAGGTGCTGCGCGGCCTGTTTGAGAGGCTGCACAAGATCTACGACAAAGAAGGCTACGGCACCCCGGCCTACATCAAGGCGCAGCAAGCGGTTACCCAAGACCTGATGCAAATCCGCTTTACCGCCAAGAGCATTGAAAAGCTTTGCAACCTGGTGCGCGGCCAGGTGGACGACGTGCGCAAAAAAGAGCGCGAGCTGCGCCGCATCCTGGTGGACAAGTGCCACTACCCGCAAACCGATTTCATCCGCGAGTTCTCGGGTCGCGACAAGAACAACCACAAGGTGGCCTCGCATTTGCTTGATCTGCACTGGATTGAAAAGCAGGCCGCCGCAGGCAAAGCCTGGTCCACCACCATGGGCCGCTACATTCCGCCGGTGCAGGAGATTCAACAAAAACTGATGGACCTGCAACGGCGCGTGGTAGTGCCGCTGGACGAGCTCAAAGACATCAACAAGCGCATGAACGAAGGCGAGCGCGGCTCGCGTGCGGCCAAGAAAGAGATGATCGAGGCCAACCTGCGCCTGGTGATCTCCATCGCCAAAAAGTACACCAACCGGGGCTTGCAGTTCCTGGACCTGATTCAGGAGGGCAACATCGGCTTGATGAAAGCCGTGGACAAGTTTGAATACCGCCGGGGTTATAAATTCTCCACCTATGCGACGTGGTGGATTCGCCAGGCGATTACCCGCTCGATTGCCGACCAGGCGCGCACCATCCGCATCCCCGTGCACATGATCGAGACCATCAACAAGATGAACCGCATCAGCCGCCAGCACCTGCAGGAGCACGGTTTTGAGCCCGATGCCAGCCTGCTGGCCGAGAAGATGGAGATCCCCGAGGACAAAATCCGCAAAATCATGAAGATCGCCAAAGAGCCGATCAGTATGGAAACCCCGATTGGGGATGATGACGACAGCCACCTGGGCGACTTCATCGAAGACGGTGCCAACACCGCACCGCTGGAGGCCGCCATGCAAGCCGGTCTGCGCGATGTCGTCAAAGACATTCTGGACGGCCTCACGCCGCGCGAAGCCAAGGTGCTGCGCATGCGCTTTGGTATCGAGATGTCGACCGACCACACGCTGGAAGAAGTGGGCAAACAGTTTGATGTCACGCGCGAGCGCATCCGCCAGATCGAAGCCAAGGCGCTGCGCAAGCTCAAGCACCCTACCCGTTCGGACAAACTGCGCAGTTTTATTGATACGATTTAAAGCTTGCGCCATTGCTGCAAAAAAACCGCCAACGCCTGCTGCTTTGGCGGTTTTTTACTTTGTACTGACCGGCTCAGGAACACCGACTGAATCTGCTACTCTTGCCCGATCTATGCACCCCAGCCAAGTCGTTTTCTTTCTCGCCATTCTTCTGGGCATTCAACCCCTCACCACCGACCTGTATCTGCCTGCGATGCCTGCCATTGCCGACAGCTTGGTTGCAAGCGCGGGACAGGTGCAACTGACGCTGACGGCGCTGCTGCTGGCGTTTGGCACGTCGCAGCTGGTGTGGGGGCCACTGAGTGACAAGTATGGACGCAAGCCGATTTTGTTGGCGGGGTTGGTGACCTATACCGCTGCTTCGCTGGGCAGCGTGCTGGCCGGCAGTATTGATCTACTGATTGCCTGGCGCGCGTTGCAGGGCATGGCGATGGGGGCGGTGGTGATGTGTGCGCGGGCGATGACGCGGGACTTGTATTCCCCAATCGAAGGTGCGCGGGCGATGAGCAAGGGCTTGTCAGGCCTGGGGCTGATTGCCTGCGCCAGTGCACCGCTGGGCGGGTTGCTCACCGACTGGTGGAGCTGGCGGGCGGCGCTGGCGGTGCTGACGGTGTTTGGTGTGATGGCCATGGGCTTGGTGTTGCTGCACTTTAAAGAAACATTGGCCCGGCGCAACCCGCTGGCATTGCAGCCAGCCACACTGTTGCGCACCTGGGGCATGATCCTGCGCCATCCGACGTTTTGGGCCTATTCATCGCTGACTACCGCGGCCTATGGCGTGCTGTTTACTTTTTTGGCCAGCTCGCCGTTTGTATTTATCAAAGTACTGGGCTTGTCTCAAACGCAATACGGTTTGGTCATGGCCAGCATGTCTGCCACCTATATCGCAGGCACCTTTATGTGCCGCCGTTGGTTGCTGCGCTACGGCGTACAACGCACGGTGAGGTTGGCCGCCTGGCTGACCCTGGTGGGCGGGCTGGCGCTGGCAGGGCTGGCGGCCAGCAAAGTGCAAACGGTGTGGGCCCTGCTGGTACCGCTGGCGCTGTGTATGCTGGGGCATGGGGTGCACCAGTCCTGCGGGCAGTCGGGCACGGTGGGACCGTTTCCGCAGGCGGCCGGGGCAGCCTCGGCGCTGGCGGGCTTTATGATGATGCTGTGCGCCTTTGCCATGGGCGGCTGGCTCGGCACGCATATGGACGGCAGCACCCGCCCGCTGGCCTATGGCGTAGCATTTTGGGCCGTGCTGCTGGCGCTGGTGGCATGGATTTTGGTGCAACGCTATGGCGAACCTTCCACCCATTAAACCGGCCTACATTGGCCTGGCAGGCCCCACCGCCAGTGGCAAAACAGCCGCTGCGCTGCTGCTGGCGCAGCATATACCGGTAGAGATCATCAGCGTGGATTCGGCCTTGGTCTACCGGGGCATGGACATTGGCACGGCCAAGCCCACGCCCGCCGAACGCTCTGCCGTGCCCCACCATTTGATCGACATCATCGATCCAGCGCACAGCTACAGCGCCGCGCAGTTTGTGCAGGACGCGACGCGCTTGATAGCCGACATCCAGTCGCGCGGCAGACTGCCCTTGCTGGTAGGGGGCACCATGCTGTACTTTAAAGCCCTGTTCCATGGCCTGGACGCGATGCCGCCAGCGGATGCCGCCGTGCGTGCACAGATCGACCGCGAGGCCCAAGCGCAGGGCTGGCCTGCCCTGCATGCACAGCTCGCGCAGGTGGATGCCATCACGGCCGCACGCCTGTCGCCCAACGACTCGCAGCGCATCCAGCGCGCGCTGGAGGTCTACCGTTCTACAGGAAAACCACTCTCAGCCCACCATTTAATGGCGCAAGCAGCTACCAAAAATGTAGCAACTACCAATACACCAGTCCATGCACCCTTGATCAGCCTGGAGCCCACCGACCGCGCCTGGCTGCACGCGCGCATTGCCCAGCGCCTGCAAACCATGCTGCAAACCGGCCTGGTCGCCGAAGTGCAGGCCCTGCGCGCACGCGGCGACTTGCACCCCGACTTGCCCTCCATGCGCTGCGTAGGCTACCGCCAAACCTGGGAGATGCTGGACGGCGCTTTCCCGCAGGCCGAGCTGCAAGACCGCTGCATCTTTGCCACCCGGCAGTTGGCCAAACGGCAAATCACCTGGCTGCGCAGCAGCCCCGAGCGCCATGTGGTGCCCTGCGATCAACCCCAGGCGGCACAAAACGTGCTGGACTTGGTACAGTCATGGTTATGAACACGCCGATGCACCGCTTTGCCCTTTGCTTGCTGCTAGGCACAGCCCTGCTGCTGGCTGCCTGCGCTGCGCCCACCACCCAAGGGGTAGACATCGACCAAGCCGCCTCCGAGGCCGAGGCCAAGCTGCAACGCGAGCTGGCCTTTGAAGGCTTTTTGGAAGACGAGTTGCGCATCAAACGCGTGGCCCACCCTATCCTGGTGGCCGCAGCGCCCCTGTGCAAAGACAAAACCCATTACGAAAGCGGCGCGGTATTCACCACGGCGGACGGTTTTGGCAAAGACTACACCGCCACCGTCAGCCAGTTTATTGGCGGTATTGCCGGCAACCAGCTCGGCCTGCTGCATGTGGTGCCCGGTTCGCCCGCTGACAAGGCCGGGCTGCGGCGCGGTGACAGGTTGCTGGAGATCAATGGTTTTAAGGTGCCCGATAGCAAGGACGCATCCGAGCAACTCAGCAAACAAGCCAAAGCATGGCTGAAAAAATCCGACCCACTGGTCACCACCTATCTGCGCAGCGCACCCGACCGCAGCACCCAAACATTGCACACCAGCATCAGCCCCGTGCTGGCCTGTGACTACGAGGCCGTGCTGGTGATGGAAGAGTCGCTCAACGCCTTTGCCGACGGCCAGCGCATCGCCATCTTTCGCGGCATGCTGCGCTTTGCCAACGACCAGGAGCTGGCCATCGTGATAGGCCATGAGCTGGCGCACAACTTCATGGGGCATGTGCAGGCGCAGCAGCGCAACGGCCTGCTGGGCACGATTGCCGAGATGATTGCCCAGGCCAAAGGCATTCCTACCCAGGGCGCCCTCGGTGCAGCCATTTCGCTGCGCTTTAGCCCCGCCTTTGAGGCTGAGGCCGACTACGTGGGCCTGTACGTGCTGGCGCGCTCTGGGCTGGAGATCAAAGATGCGGCCAAATTCTGGCGGCGCATGGCAGCCGCCAACCCCAATGGCATCAGCCAGCGCGGCATGATTGCCTCCCACCCTGCCACCAGCGACCGATTCATTGCGCTACAAAAAACGGTGCAGGAGATCGAGGCCAAGCAAGCGGCAGGCAAGGCATTGGATCCCGAGCTGAAGAAATGAACGCGCCTGGCCCTCGATGACTTTGCAGATTGACAATTTAAGCAAATGCTACGGCGAGGTAGCCGTATTTGCCAACGTGACCCTGCAAGTGCAAGCGGGCGAGTTTGTCGCCATCGTCGGCGAGTCAGGCGTGGGCAAATCCACCTTGCTCAACTGCATGGCCGGGCTGGACAGTTGGAACACGGGCAGTGTGCAGGTGGGCAGCGCTAGTTTGGACACCATGAATGCCGAGCAACTGGCCATCTGGCGCAGACAGGCGGTGGGCTTTGTCTTTCAGGCCTTCCATGTGTTACCCCATCTGGACGTAGCGCAAAACGTCGGCCTGCCGCTGTTGCTGCTGTCCCAGCCCAAAGCGTTGGTCCACGAACGCGTGGCGCAAATGCTGGAGGCCGTGGGATTGAAGGACTTAGGAGATCGGTTACCCCAGCAGCTTTCGGGTGGCCAGCTCCAGCGCGTAGCCATTGCCCGCGCCCTGGTGCACCGCCCGCCCCTGGTGCTGGCCGACGAACCCACCGGCAACCTGGACCCCACGACCGCGGCGAAGGTGATGGATGCGCTGGTGGCGCAAACCCGCGAGCACGGCGCGTCGCTGGTTCTCGTCACCCATTCCGAGGCGGCAGCGGCACGTGCAGACCGGGTACTGCATTTGGCCGCTAGCGGAATGGTTTAACTAATCAAAACTGATACTTGGCACCCAGGCTGTAGACGGTGTTGCCGTCTGAGCGGCCAATGGTGCCGTCCAGTTGCAGGGCTTTGGTCAGTTGCTTGCGCGCACCGATTTGCAGGGTGGGCTTGTCGCCTTCCACGCCAAACACTTCGACATGGGGTGTCAAGCCACCTATTTCACGCTCCAGGGCAACGCCCCAACGGGTTTTGGCAGACACATTGGTAGCCTTTACCATGCCGAGATTCAAATGCACATTGCCTACGGCTGTGCCATTGCAGCTGGCCACGCCGGTCAAAAAGCTGCCGTTGCCGCCGTTGTGGCTGACATGTGCTGCGCCCAAGATCGCGGCAAAATTGCAACCCTTCTCCTGCGTTGGCGTGATGCGCCATTTGGCCTGAATCGCCGACAGGTTGTTGTTATTGGTATCGTCGCGAGACAGCAGGGCGCCCAGTTCGACATTCTCAAACAGGGAATAGGCCGGGGCCAGGTTCAGGGTGTTGACTTTGCCCGGCTCGCGTGCAATCCAGGCCTCTACATGGCCTGCGCCCTTGTCGTTTACGCTGGCATCATCAATGGTCAGTGGACGGCCCGCCCACGCATTGCCCATGGACAGTAGACTGGCAGTAACGAGGGTCAAAGTGGCAGGGAAAGTATGCTTCATGAAATAAACCTTTACAAAATGTAGCGATATTTTAAACCTTCTTCAATCCCGCCCATTTGCCTCCACAATGCCTGCACCATGAATTTCTTTCACAGAGCCGGCTTTTGATTTCATTGTTACGCACCTTTTCCTGGCAAGAAGTGCTGCACCACCCCTGGCGCAGCGTGGCCGCTGTGGTGGCCATTGTGTTGGGGGTGGCGTTGGCGTTTGCGGTGCATTTGATCAATGCCAGCGCACTGGCCGAGTTTTCCAGCGCGGTGCGCGCCGTCAATGGCCAGCCCGATATCGAGCTGCGCTCGGCCAGCGGTCCATTGGATGAAAGTCTGTACGCGCGCGTGGCCCAGCACCCGGCGGTAGACATCGCCAGCCCCGTGCTGGAGGTCAGCACCTACGAGCTGGATGCTGCGGGAAACAAGCAGCCCATCAAACTGCTGGGCATCGATGCGCTGGTGGCCGCCCGTGTGTCCCCCAGCCTGCTGCCCGAGCCTGATGCCAAACAGCACGCGGGTGATGCGCGTTTTCATCTTTTTGCTGCCGACTCGATCTACCTCAATGCGTCGGCCAGCCAGTTCCTGCGCCATTACCCCAAAGATCCGCTCACGCCGTTTAAAGTCAACCTGCTGACAGGCCTGCGCACCACACAACTCACGGCCATGGGCACCATAGCCGCAGGGGGCGGCGCGCTGGCGGTGCTGGACATTGCTGCGCTGCAAGAGCTGTTTGGCCTGCAAGGCGTCATTACCCGCATCGACCTGCGCCTGGCCCCCGGCGCGGATCGCAGCGCCCTGCTGCGCGGCCTGACCCTGCCCGCCCATGTGCTGGTGCAGGCCCCCGGGGACGCCGAAGAGCGCGTGAGCAACCTGTCGCGCGCCTACCGGGTCAACATGACGGTGCTGGCCCTGGTAGCCCTGTTTACCGGGGCATTTTTGGTCTACTCGGTGCTCTCGCTCAGTGTGGCCAAGCGGGCGCAGCAAATGGCCTTGCTGGGGGTGCTGGGGCTGACCGCCGCCCAAAGGCTGCGGCTGGTGGTGGCCGAGGCGGTCGTGCTCGGCCTGGTGGGCAGCATGCTGGGCTTGGCATTGGGCGCAGGGCTGGCGGCATTGGCGCTCAGGCTGCTGGGCGGCGATTTGGGTGGAGGTTACTTTTCCGGTGTCGCACCCCCCCTGCAATGGAGCCTGCCCACGGCCCTTGCCTATGGCCTGCTGGGCGTGGCCGCTGCCGTGGTGGGAGCCTGGTGGCCGGCTCGCGCGGCGCAGAGCTTGCCACTGGCGCAAACGCTCAAGGGTTTGGGGGCGGGCAGCAGCATCGGTGTGCAAACCCGGCAGCGCTGGATTGCTCTTATTTTTATAGCTGCCAGCGCCCTGCTGATGTGGACTCCACCACTATTTGATATACCACTGGGGGCGTACCTCGCAATTGGCCTGCTGCTGGTGGGCGGCATCGGCCTGCTGCCTGCGGCGGTGGCCTTGGTGTATGACCGGCTGGCTCCGCTGGTGGCTAACCGCGCCCTGCCCCTGCTGGCCGTCGAACGCGCCCGCCGCGTGCGCGAGACCGCCGCCGTGGCGGTGAGTGGCGTGGTGGCAGCCCTCAGCCTGGCGGTAGCCCTCACGGTGATGGTGTCAAGTTTTCGCACCAGTGTGACCCAGTGGCTGGACGCCGTGCTGCCCGCGCCACTGTATGTGCGCAGTGCCGGCACGCTGGCAGCCGCACAGGTATTGCACTTTTCGCCCGAGCTGCTGGCCCAGGTGCAAGGCCTGCCTGGCATTGCCCGCGCCGCCGGCCAGCGCACCCTGGCCTTGCAGCTCGACAGCACCCAGCCCAGCGTGATGCTCACCGCCCGCCTGATCGACGATGCCGCCAAAGACCTGCCGCTTATCCACGGCCCGGTGCCGCCCGCCGCCCACCTGCCCGCCGGTGCCATTGCGCTGTATGTGAGCGAAGCGGTGGTTGACCTGCACGCCGCCCGGTTAGGCCAAAAATTTATGCTAAATCTGCCCGTAGTCCTTGTCAACAGGACGCAAGCAGCTATCAATAATGAAGCGACTCCCAGCTACTATGTGGCCGGCGTATGGCGCGACTATGCCCGCCAGTTTGGTGCCATCGCTATCGACCGGCGGGCCTACGTACGCATTACCGGTGACCACAAGGTGAACGACATCGCGATCTGGCCAGCCCAGGGCACCAGCCCACAGGCCGTGCAAGCAAGCGTGCGCGCCTTGATCAACCGCGCGTTGGCCGCCAACGCCACGGGCGGCGGGGGTGAGGACGTGGGTGCAGGCACCACAGCGCTGGAGGCCTCCAAGCTGGTGGAGTTTGCCAGCGCCGACGAGATTCGCGCGCTGTCCCTCAAAATTTTTGACCGCAGTTTTGCCGTCACCTACTGGCTGCAGGCCGTGGCCATCGCCATTGGCCTGTTTGGCGTGGCGGCCAGCTTCAGCGCCCAGGTGCTGGCAAGGCGCAAAGAGTTTGGCCTGCTGACCCACCTGGGCCTGACACGCAGGCAGATCCTGCAGGTGGTGGCGGGTGAAGGTGCCGCCTGGACGGCGATTGGTTCCCTGGCTGGTTGCGCTCTGGGCCTGTGCGTAGCAGCCATCTTGGTGCACGTGGTCAACCCGCAAAGTTTCCACTGGACAATGGACCTGGCCGTGCCCTGGCTGCGCATCGCCCTGCTGTGCCTGGCCGTGGTGGCCGCAGGTACGCTGACTGCCTGGCTGGCCGGGCGCGCCGCAGCGGGCAAAGACGCGGTGCTGGCGGTGAAAGAGGATTGGTAACCGTGAAACCACCGCTTGCACCACCTACACGGTTCGGGCTGAGCCTGTCAAAGCGTTGCTTCACCCAGCTGGCTTTTGCAACAACCGCAAGCAGTTGGCTGGGCAACGCCCAGGCCCTGCCCGAGCGCGCACTGGTCTTCCCGCGCGACCACGGCGCGCACCCTGACTTTCGCACCGAGTGGTGGTATGTCACCGGCTACGGCACCAGCGCGGGTGGGCGTGAATGGGGCTTTCAGGTGACGTTTTTCAGATCGCGTGTGCCGGGCACGCAAACCATGCGCTCGGCCTTTGCCGCCAAGCAACTGATCTTCGCCCACTGCGCCATCACCGATGTGCAGAACAAAAAAATGCACCACGACCAGCGCGTGGCACGCCAAGGCTTTGGCATTGCACAGGCCAGCGAGCAGGACACCGATGTGAAACTGCGCGACTGGACGCTCAAGCGCACGCTTGCCCAACCGGCAGGTCGCATAGCGCAGTCAAGCGAGCACTACGAAGCGCGTATCACCGCCCAGGATTTTGCGTTGGACCTGAACTTTGCCGATACCCAGCCCCTGCTGCTGCAAGGCAAGCAAGGCTTGTCGCGCAAAGGCCCCGAGGAAAAACAGGCCAGCTACTACTACAGCCAGCCGCATCTGGCAGCCAGCGGCGACCTTGTGCTCCAGGGCAAACGATTTAACCTGCAAGGCAAAGCCTGGCTAGACCACGAATGGAGCGACGAGCTGCTGCATCCCGAGGCCGCAGGCTGGGACTGGATCGGCATCAACCTGTTTGACGGCAGCGCCCTGACCGCCTTCCAGTTACGCCGCAAAGACGGCAGCAGCCTGTGGACCGGTGGCTCGTTTCGTGCCACCTCCAGCAGTGGCCTGCAAACCTTCATCGCCAGCGCTGGCGAGGTCGCCTTCCAGGCCGTGCGCGGCTGGACCAGCCCCCTCACCCGCGCCAAATACCCCGTCGAATGGCTGGTGCGCACCCCCGGCGACTACTACACCGTGCGCGCCGTCATCGACAACCAGGAGCTGGACAGCCGCCTCACCACAGGTGCGGTCTACTGGGAAGGCCTGTGCAACGTGTTTGACAGCAATCACAAGCAAGTAGGCCGCGGCTACCTGGAGATGACGGGCTATGCGGGGGCGCTGCGGGTGTAGGATGCACCTTGGAATGCTACTGATTCAATAGCTGCTTATGTCCTATTTACAGGGACTACGGGGCTAAATGATTGTGAAAACGTGGCGCTACTGACTGACAGCATCTTCACAGCCGCTTTGATCAACCAAACTGTTTGACGCTCGTCACCGGGTCATCGTGTCGTGCCAGGCCGCTGCGGGGCTGGGCCAATGGGATGACGCCGCCGCTGCGGACAAACACGGGGAGTTTGGACAGGGGGGCGGCTACGGTGTGCCATTGTGCTGGCGCATAACGCTCGCTGGTCTCCAGGTCAAACCACGCCTCTGGCCCGCGCGGCAGGTACACCCGCCGATCCGTATCGCCTTGGCGTACGACAGGGGCTACCAGCAGGCTGCTGCCGAGCATGAAGTCATCGCTGTCCTGGTAGCAGGCTTCATCGTCCGGAAAGGTATAAAAGCTGGGGCGGATGATGGGCTCGTGGTGGCTGCTGGCGCGCTCAAACAAGGACCATAGATAGGGCATCAGCTGGTAGCGCAGGTTGATGGCGGCGATGACCTGGGGCTTGACGGCGGCATGCAGCCAGGGCACGTTGACGGTGCCGTCGGCCTTCCAGGAGTTCATGACCATGCGCGGGTTGAGGCAGCAGGCTTGCACCCAGCGCACAAACAGCTCGGGCTCGGGCACGGGGCCGGCAAAGCCGCCGACATCGTGGCCGACGTTGAACAGGCCGGACAGGCTCATTTGCAGGCCGGTGCGGATGTTCCAGCGCAGGCTGTCCCAGCTGGTGGTGTTGTCGCCCGACCAGGTTTGGGCGTAGCGCTGAATGCCGGGCGAACCGGCGCGGGTGACGGTGTAGACCGCTTCATCGGGCCGGTGCCGGGCCTGCGCCTCAAAGGTGGCGCGGGTCATCAAAAATGCATGCAGGGGCTGCGCACGGTGCATGGGCAGGGGCGTGCCAAAGCCGTGGCAGGTGGCGGCATCGTCCATGATGGCGTATTCGTTGTTGTCGTTCCAGCCGACATCGATGCCGTAGTCGAGCACCTGGCTTTGCAGCCCGCGCTGCCACCAGTCGATGGTGCTGGGCTTGGAGAAATCCAGGTGCGCGCCGATGCCGTCCCAAAACTGCTCGATGACGGGCTCGCCGGTCTGGGCATCGCGGATGAAGCCGCCCTCCTGGCGCACCGCCTCGTAGGCCGGGTGGTCATTGAGCAGGCAGGGCTTGATGTTGGCCACCACGCGCATGCCGCTGCGCAGGAACTTGGCGTTGAGGGTTTTGGGATCGGGGAATTTGGCGTTGTTCCAGGTAAACACATAGCGGCGTTTGCCGCGCGAGGAGTAGCCCGAACCGTAGTGGAATGCCGACACCGGCACGCCCTCGGCGACGGAGCGGTCGATAAAGCTGTCAAGCTGGTGCTGGGCATCGGGCGCATCGGCCAGGCCCATGGCGGTTTGGGCAAAGCCCAGCGACCAGCGGGGCGGCAGGTGGGTGCCACCAATCAGGCGCATGAACTGGGCAATCACCTCGGCGGGGCTGCTACCGGCCATCAGGTAATAGTCCAGGTCGCCATCGTCAATCTCGACATAGCGGTACAGGTCATGGTAGTTGTCATGCTCGCAGCCCAGGTCGAAGGTGCACACGGCCAGCGTGTCGTAGTAGATGCCGTACCACAACCCGTTTTTGGCGCGGGTGAGGGTAAAGGGCCAGTGCTTGTAGAGCGGGTCGCCGCGCTCGGGGTCGTAGCCCAGGGAGTCCAGGGCCAGGGTGCGCAGGCGGCGGCCATGCAGGTCCAGCGGGCCGGTTTTGTCACCCAAGCCATAGTAGCGCTCGGCGCGGTCGCGCTGCAGGTAGTGGCGCGTGGCCCCGGTGCGCGTGCTGGTGAAGTAGGCCGAGGTGGCGCGGTCACTGACCAAGGCTTGGCCCTGCGCCGTTTGCCAATGCAGCGTCAGGGGGTCCAGGGCAATCTTGAGGTTGATGGCGCTGGTCGCCAGAGTGATGTGGTCGCTGTGGGCGTTGACCGTTACCGGCGGCAGCGTAAAGCCGCACAGGTCATCGCGCAGGCGGCCCTCCCAGGGCATGGGCGGTGCGCTGCCCGGGTGGCCCGGTGCAATGGCCCAGGTGCGCGGCTCGCGGTAGCCCTGGCTCGGGCGCAAACGTACACGAAACAGCGAGGGCTCCAGGGCCTGCACAGCAAAGGTGCCGCCGTGCGGTAGCGTGAGTTGCACGCCATGGGCGTCTTGCGCAGCCAGTGCTGCGCGTCCAAAAGTTTTCATGGTTAAGTCCTCTGGCCTCAATGCAGAATTCGCAGGCCGTCCTTATCAAAGCAGTGCAGATGCTCGGCCGGAGCCGTCACCTGCACGGTGTCGCCACGGGCAATGCTGGTTTGGCCCTGGAGCACCAGCTCAAATGGCGTATCGGGTGCCACCAGGCCGTGCAGCAGGCTGCTGGAGCCCAGTTGCTCGACCTGCGAGACCTGAATGGCCAATGGCCCCTCTCTGGCAATCTGCGCGTGCTCGGGCCGGATGCCCACCGTATGGGTGCCTGCGGGCGCATGGGGCAGCAGCGCCGCGGGCAAAAAGTTCATGCGGGGGCTGCCAATAAAGCCGGCCACAAAGGTGTTGCAGGGCCGGTTATACAGCTCAAGCGGTGTGCCCACCTGCTCGATCACCCCGGCGCGCAGCACCACGATCTTGTCGGCCATGGTCATGGCCTCGACCTGGTCGTGGGTGACGTAAATCATGGTGGCCTGCAGCCGGGCATGCAAATCGCGGATCTCGGCACGCATGGAGACGCGCAGCTCGGCATCCAGATTGGACAGGGGTTCGTCAAACAAAAACAGTTTGGGCTCGCGCACAATGGCCCGGCCAATGGCAACGCGCTGGCGCTGGCCACCCGAGAGTTGGGTCGGTTTGCGCGCCAGCAGCGGATCCAGCCGCAGCAGGGTAGCCGCCGCATTGACCTTGCTGTCGATCACGGATTTTTCAACGCCCATGTTCTCCAGACCAAACGCCATGTTGTCAAACACGCTCATGTGCGGGTACAGCGCATACGACTGAAACACCATGGCGCAGCCCCGGTGCGCTGCCGAGACTTCGTTGACGCGCAGGCCGTCGATCTGGATCTCGCCGCTGCTGGGCGGCTCCAGGCCCGAGATAATGCGCAGCAAGGTGGACTTGCCGCAGCCCGAGGGCCCGACAAAGACGACAAACTCACCGTCAGCCACCGTCAGGTCCAGGCCATGGATGATGGTGGTTTTGTCAAACGATTTGACGATGTTGGTCAGCTCAAGCGTAGCCATGGTTGCGCAGCTCTTTCATTTCACACCGGCACTGGCAATGCCGGTGGTGATGTATTTTTGCAGGAAGGCAAATATCAGCGTGACGGGGATCAGGGTGATCACGGTCATCGCCAGCAGGTAATGCCATTGGGTGTTGAGCTCGCCCTGGAACGAGTTCAGCGCCAGCTGGAGGGTGAATTTCTCGGACTTGGACAGCACAATCAGCGGCCACAAAAAATCGTTCCAGCGCCACATCACCGAAAAGATGGCCAGCACGGCCATGGCCGGGGCCGCCAACGGCAGGATGATTTTCCAGTAAATGCGCCACTCGCTGGCGTGGTCCATGCGCGCGGCCTCCAGCAGTTCGTCGGGGATGGTCAGCATGTACTGGCGCAGCAAAAACACGCCCGTGGGCGTGGCCACGGCAGGCAATATCACGCCCCACAGGCTGTTGAGCAAGCCAAAGGTGGAGATCACCAGAAAAGCCGGCACCAGGATGATGGTAGGCGGAATCATCAGCGTGGCAATGATGAGGATGAAGACCGCCCGCTGCCCGCGAAACTGGTACTTGGACAGCGCAAAGGCCGCCATCGAGTTAAACAGCAGCGTAATAATGGTGGCCACCACGGTAATAAACACACTATTCCATAGATAAGTGGCAAAACTGAACTTGCCAAACAGATCGGTGTAATTACTGGGCGCAAACTCGATCTGGTTGACGGGTTTGCGGTCATTGATGTTGATGCGGATCTCGGTCTCGGGCCGCGCCGGATCGACCATCGTGGCCATGATGCCAATGCGGCGCACCTGCGCCAGCTCGCGCACCACCCCCTGCGCGTCTTTGGCCAAGAAGAGCGGCAGGGGCTGCGCGTGCCCCGCCACCACCACCGATTTTTGGCTGTAGGGCAGAAACGTCGGCGGGAACTGGCTCAGGGCGCTTTCGGTTTTGAAAGAGGACATGACCAGCCACAGCACCGGGCCGAACATCATGAACAGGCCCATGAACAAGTACAGGTAACTGAGCCAATCCGTCCAGTCCAGCCGGTTGCGGCCTCGGGTGCCGGTTAAGAACTTCAGCATGGTGTCACTTGGCCTTCTGGCCGGCGCTGCTGGCCTGTGAGAGGCGCAGCTGCACCAGGGTGAGTGCCATCAGGCCCAGCGCCAGCACCAGCGATGCGGCGGCCGCCAGCCCATACAGATGGATTTGCTCGGCAAACCCGGTTTGGTAAATAAACTGCACGATAAACGTGGTGGCCGAGCCCGGCCCGCCCCCGGTCAGCACAAACACTTCGTCAAAAATCTGCACCGCCCGGATCATGGCCAGCACCAGCACCACAATCAGGTTGGGCATGAGGAGTGGCAGGGTAATGCGGCGCAGTACGCGCCAGGGTGTCGCCGCGTCCATCTCGGCCGCCTCGTACATGTCTTTGGGGATGGCCTGCAAACCGGCCAACAAAATCAAAGTATAAAAACCCATGTGCGCCCAGATGGAGACAAAGATCACCCAGAAAAATGCCCAGCTGCGGTCGGTCAGCCAGTCGACCGGCGCACCCCCGGCGGCCACCATACCCGCATTGAACACCCCCTGGCTTTGCAGCAGCCACTTCCAGATCAGCGCCACCACCACGGGCGACAACAGTACCGGGTAGAAAAACACACCGCGCCAAAAACCTCGCCCGACAATCTTGCGGTTCAGCACCAGCGCGGTGACCAGCGAGAGCAACACCATCAGCACCACCTGGATCAGGCTGAATTTGAGGGTGTTGAAAATGGCGCGCCAGAAAATATCCTTGCGGCAGCTTTGCAGGTCCAGGTAGTCGCGGCATTCAAACAGAATGGCAAAGTTTTCCATGCCGGTAAAAGGCCGCTCCATGGGCATCAGCTTGACCCCACCCGTGGCCGCGTAGACCAGGTTGATCAGGATCGGTAAAAACGTAAAGAAGCCAAAAATCAGCAGGTTGGGCCCGACAAACAGCCAACCAATGCGGTGCATGCCCAGCCATTTTTGGCCAAGCCGGAACACCGGGTCTAGAAGATTAAATCCAAAACTCAGGATGCCAGAAAAGAAACGGGCGAGCATGTTGCTCGCCCTGTGGGTAGAAGCCAAAAATCAATCCTATAAGACAGGGTTCACCATGTACTGTTGAAGTTTACTTCTGCGCCTGCTTGACAGCATCCTGCATATCGGCGTTGATTTTGGTGAGGGCTTCGTCCACGCTCATCTCGCCGACAATCGCCTGGGTCACGCGGGTGACGGTGGGCAGCATGATGGCGCGGTTGAACTTATAGCCCTGGAACAGGTAGGCCTCGGTGGTCAGGTTGGCCACGCCGGAGCCAAACACGCCCAACGCGGTGCGCACCGCAGGCGCAGCGCCGGGGTAGGACACGCCCTTCTTGGCCAGGCCCTGGTGCGCAGGAATGTTGTTGGTCTTGCCGGTGAACTCGGCATAGCTGGCCTCCGAGGCAATAAAGTCCATGAACATGCCGACCTCTTTGGGCGACTTGCTGGTCTTGAGTGCCACCCAGGCCGCCCCGCCGGGAATGCCCGAGCAGGCCGCAGGACCGCAGGGGTTGGGCACGGCGATCCAGTCAAATTTGGTGCCGACATCTTTTTGCAAGCGGTTGAGCTGCCAGGAGCCCGAGAGCACCATCGCTACACGCGCATTGGTGAACTCGCCGACCGAGTCGGCATAGCTGGAGCCACCCGAGCCGCCCCAGACTTCTTTGAGCATGCCGCCGTCTTTATGCCAGCCGACAAACTTGGTGACGGCGGTTTTGTAGCCGTTGTCCAGGGTCAGGTTGCCTTGACCATCAAAGATTTTGGCGCCGTAGCTGATCGCGGGGCCGGCAAAACGGTGGCCCGAACGGTCCCAGGCCATGCCTGCGGGGAGTTGGTTGGCCTTGGCTACTTGGCGCGCAGCCTCTACCCACTCTTCCCAAGTGGCTTTGGGGCCAGGCAGGGCCACTTTGGCCTGCTCAAACAGGGTCTTGTTGACGTATGGCCCCGTCATGGTGAGCTGCGACATAAAGCCATAAATGCCTTTGTCGGTCGCGCTGGGGCGCAGCCAGGGCTGGGTGGCACCAAAATTGGCATCCCAATACTTGGTGTCTTTGACGTGGCTGCTGATGTCCAGATAGTATTTGGACAAGCCGCCCAAGTCGGTCACGCGCGCAATATCGGGGCCCTGGCCTGCCGCCAGCTGGACGGGCAATTGCTCAACGATGGTTTTATAGGGCACCACGTCGATCACCACTTTGGTGCCGGGGTTGGCGGCTTCAAAACGCTTGGCCTGCTCGGCAGTGACGTCACATTCCACGCCGTCCTGGTAGCACATCACGCGCACCTCACCGGCCAGCGCTGCGCCGGTAGCTGCCAACAGGCCGCAGGCTAAAGCGGTCAATTTAATTGCAAAAACTTTGGATACCATGGTTAAACCCCAATTCGTAAAAAAATATGGGCGAATGATACCCTTGGCGGCGCAGTTTTTGCACAGGGTTTGTACGCACCGAGGATGCACTTTGGGGGCGCAAATAGACTAGACTTTACCTACCTGCCATGCACATTTGCCCCCCTCACCCCACCCGACCTGTCCGCCTCTATGAAAACCATCGACCAGATTGCCGCTGAGCTGCAAGGCTACGACCCCAACGCGCTGCCTGCGGATCAGGTGAATGCATTTTTGGCAAGATGGGTAGAGCCCGTCACGCAGACCGAGCGGGTGGGCCTGTTTGCCGCATTGGGCCGCGTGCTGGCTGAGGATGTGATTTCGCCCATCAGCGTGCCGCCGCACGACAACTCGGCGATGGATGGCTTTGCGTTTAACGGTACCGACTTGCGCACCACGGGCGTGAGCCGCTTTAGCGTGGTGGGCACGGCGCTGGCGGGCAAGGCCTGGCAGGGCACGGTCGGCAAAGGTGAATGCCTCAAAATCATGACCGGAGCCATCATGCCCGTCGGGCTAGACACGGTGGTGCCGCAGGAGCTGTGCACGGTAGCTGCTGACCACATTGAGATCAAGCCCGGCCTGCTGCAACCCGGTGACAACCGCCGCTTTGCCGGTGAAGACCTCCTACAGGGCGCACCCGCACTACCAAAAGGTGAGCTGCTCACGCCCGCTGCACTGGGGCTGCTGGCCAGTTTGAACATTAGCCAGGTCAACGTGGTGCGCCAGCTCAAGGTAGCGTATTTTTCCACCGGCGACGAGGTGCTCAGCCTGGGCGACGCGCCGCGCGAGGGCGCGATTTACGACAGCAACCGCTACACCGTCTACGGCATGCTCACGCGGCTGGGCATCGAGGTAATCGATATGGGCGTGGTGCGTGATGACCCGGCTCTGCTGGAAGCGGCTTTCACCAGCGCCGCCGCGCTGGCCGATGCCATCATCACCAGCGGCGGTGTGAGCGTGGGCGAGGCCGACTACACCAAAGCCATGATGCACAAGCTGGGCGGTGCCAGCGGCGGTGTGGCGTTCTGGAAGATCGCCATGCGCCCCGGCCGCCCGATGGCGGTGGGGCGCATCGCCAAACCCGGTTCGAATCCCAATTTACCTGCCAAATATGCCGGTAGTCCAAGCCCCCTGGACGTAAGAAGCTACGAAAATAGTAGCGCCGTACTCTTCGGCCTGCCCGGCAACCCGGTCGCCGTCATGGTCACCATGCTGGCCTTTGTGCGCCCCGCCCTGCTGCGCATGATGGGAGCCCACCCGGCCAAATACGCCAGCGCCCCGCTCTACCTGCAAGCCAAAAGCAGCGAGGCCCTGCGCAAAAAACCTGGCCGCACCGAGTACCAGCGCGGCACCGTTAGCCGCGCTACAGATGGTTCATTGCAAGTTAAAACGACGGGTAACCAAGGCAGCGGCGTCCTCAGCAGCATGGTGCAAGCCAACGGCCTCATCGTGCTGCACCACGCGCAGGGCAATGTGGCCGTGGGCGATGTGGTGGATGTGCTGATGTTGGACGGAGCGATGTGAGGGAAGCCTGCGCGGGCGCAAAACTGCGCAAAACTGGGGTCAAGCAAAACTGGGGTCAGATCAAATTTCAGGACACGCCCTTCCCGGCGACTCAGATTCAAATACGAAAATTTGCTCTGACCCCACTTTTGCGCCCTCCCCGGAGACTGCAAAACAAAGTGGGTGAGCCAGCGGTCGGTGAAGACCTTGTGCTGAAAAATCCTCCGCAATCACGCGAATACCCAAGTAGCGATCGTGAGACCGTGAGCGCGCCTTGCTCCAGATTTTCCATCCCAAGCCCGTTCACCACCCGCCCAACCGGCCGCACGGTGCGCTGCTGACTTAAAACCGTTGTATTCTTCATTTTACCCGTTAAAAACACCCGTAGTCCTTATGAATAGGACGTATGCAGCTATTAAATATATAGTAATTACTTCCCCTGAAATCCTACACACCCAGCGCCTGCAACGCATCCAGCGGGCTGGCCGTGCCGCCCGCTGCCACTTTCAGCACATGGGTATAAATCATCGTCGTACTCACATCGCTGTGCCCCAGCAACTCCTGCACCGTGCGAATATCCGTGCCCGCTTGCAGCAAGTGCGTGGCAAAGCTGTGGCGCAGGGCGCGGTGCGGGCGCTGCGCGCTGGTACCAACGTATTGCGTCGCATCGGGTTTGTGCATTGTCTTGGCCTGTCGTCAGTAATCGCCAGCAAATGTACTTTGGTCGCCCAAAGCAGCGCAATGTGCGTCATAATTTGCTTCATCTAGCGGGTTGAAGATTTCATCCCCCTTACCCGCAACCACCTCGCGTGGTTCAGTCCAACATGGTTTATCTGTCGCAGGAGGCGCTCTTGATTTCTTTCAGCTTGGTCTCGCGACAGATAAACGCTATTCGTTAGACGTCTCCAAATCATCATGGAATGGCGCACTTTCAATGACAACAATGGCCCAAGCCGTAAAGAAATACATTCAGGCGATTGGCGGGAAGGTATCTTCCGAACAAATCAAACAAACGATAAATACAGAGTACCCGGGCCAATGGAAGGCATCTACCCTACAGGCGCATTTGTATGCCTGCGCGGCAAACAATCCAAAGGCATACATACATCACCCGTCGGCTGAAAAGTTTCTGTATCGAAACACCGACGGAACGTTTGAGCTTTACTCAGAGGAACTGCACGGCCCGAACGAGTGGGCTCCGACTGAAGGAGAAGATGAGGTCGCTGAAGTAGGCGAACTCGTCGAGACTTCGATCAGCCTCGAACGAGATATTGAAGATCACCTGATACACAACCTTGATGCGATCGAAAAAGGTCTCAAGTTTGTTTCGCGGCAATTCGTCACTGACGTTGGCCGAATCGATATTCTTGCGGAAGACAAGAACGGCTCCCGCGTCATCATAGAAGTTAAAGTTGGTGAGGCCAAAGATTCTGCAGTTGGGCAGGTAGCGCGCTATCTTGGGTGGTTCGCTAAACTCGATGGAAAGCCTCCCCGAGGAATGTTGGTTTGTGCTGACTTTCCACAAGGCGTTCGTTATGCGGCGACTGTCATACCAAATTTGACATTGCACGCGTACAAGATTAGCTTTGCGTTCGAGCGGGCCACCATATGATTGAGTGCAATGACGCCGAACCCATCATTCCACCGGACGCTGCGCGATGAAGCCGCGCACCGCCGGTGAATTCAAACGTTAGCCCCAAAACCGATGCCCGCAAACCCACCCGTAAGCTACGCTGACCTACTCGATGCCTTCGAGTGGGTTAGCGCCAGTGCTGATTTGCAGAACTCGGCCTTTGTGTCCCGAAAGACTGGCTGTACCCATTGGGCCTCGGAAACCGATGCACTGGAAGATGCGCTGCCCGAGGACATTGACGATGCCAGCATCTATGTGGCTGTGCCGCACAAACACGACCTCGATTTAGGCAGCACGCTTGCTCTGCGCTTTGCGGAGGAAAAAATGCCGGAGGCTGCGGACACTATTGCTGCGTTCTTCCGCCAACGTGGTGCGTATGCCCGCTTTAAAAATTTCCTGGAACAAAAGGGTGTTCTTCAGGTATGGTACGAGTACGAGGCCCAGGCGGTTGAGCGTGCACTGCGCGATTGGAGCGACGAGCAGGGTTTGCAGCTCAAGTCGTAAGCACGGGATACGCGCGGTTTACTTCGGCTTTACAGGAGCACCCATGGCCCGGCAACTCATCGTGTGCTGCGACGGCACCAACAACAACCTGACCGGGCGCACGCGCGACACCAATGTCGCCAAGCTGGTGGAGTTGCTCACGCCGGACAGCCAAAACCAGTTGCTCTACTACGACCCGGGTGTGGGCAGCACGGGTGAGCTGCCGGAGGCCAACCCGTGGGATCAGCTCAAGCAAAAGGTGCAGCGTCTGTCCAGCATGGTCTATGGCAAAGGCATTTACGAGAACATTGCCCAGGCCTATCTGTTTCTCATGCGCCACTGGCAGCCGGGTGACCAGATATTTTTGTACGGCTTTTCGCGCGGGGCGTTTACCGCCCGCAGTGTGGGCGGCCTGGTAACGCAGTTTGGCATTTTGCGGCCCGAGATGGAGGCCCTGGTGCCCACCCTGGTGCAGGCGTACTTTTTAGACCGCAGCAAATACAAGGACAGCTACGCGCAGATCAAAAATCAGATCAACCAGCTGTTTACCAGCGACGCGGGGCGCACTGCGCCGGTGTGGTTTGTGGGCGTGTGGGACACCGTGGCCTCGGTGGGTGCGCCGCTGCTCAGCCGCGAAATTACGGCGACTCCGACTATTGTGGGCAAGCGTTTTGTGCATGTACGCCAGGCGCTGGCGCTGGATGAGTACCGCCGCTCTTTCAACCCCAGGCCCTACTTTATTCAAGCGGGCTACCCTTATGCGGACCACCAGCAAAGCATCCAGCAGCAGTGGTTTTCTGGTGCCCATGTCGACGTGGGGGGCGGCGCGCTCAATCACCAGGCCGGCTTGTCGCAGCAGGCGCTGCTGTGGATGGTGCAGGAGTCGGCCCTGTGTGGGCTGCGTTTGCGCGCTGAGGTACTGGGTGCCCAAGGCCAGCCCGAGCCTGGCAGGCTGACGGACTTTTTGGCTGGCCGCGCGGTGCCCGCAGTACACCAGGCAGCTGACACCGTGGTGAATGACCAACTCTACCGGTTCCCCTGGTGGGCGCTGGGCGGCATGTGTGTGCGCAACCCGCTGTTCCCACAGCACCTGGTCGGCCAGCCGGAGGTAACCGCCCTGGCGCCCATCGAGTCGCCCACCGTGCAAGCCCATGCGCTGCAATTTCCAGCGCATACGCTGTGGCGTACGCCCCGCTCGCCGGGCGCTCTGGTATTGGCCACGTTGTGGGCCCTGGTCTTTTGGGTCATCTCCGGGGCGTTGTTGCTGCCCGCCAGCAGCCTGCAAGGTACGACGTGGTGGCAACAGCTGGTATCGGCCTTGCAAAGCCTGCCATCGGTGGCCTCCGCTCACTGGCAGTTTGCGCAATGGCAGCTGTGCTGGCTGATGCAAGGGCAGCCGCCCAGCCAGGCGCTGGGCGCGTTGTCGCACCCGGCGGGCGCGGTCTTGGTGGACTTTGGCCTGATTGCTGCGTACGGCTACCTGCTGGCGCGCGCCAGCAGTTGGGCTTTTGCCCGCATTGCGCGCTTGCGCCGCGTGACACAGCGCGCGCCGGTCTGGCTGAACCGGCTGGGCATGGCTGCCGGCCTGGCCGTAGCTGGCGACATCGCCGAAAACCTGCTGACCTGGGCGCTGCTGTTGGTCGCGCCCAACCCCTTGGTACCCGGTGTGGAATGGCTGCTAGGTGCCCTGATGAGCCTGGCCGCACTGGCCAAGTGGCTGGGTTTCACTGGCAGCGCGGTTTTAGTGGGGTGGGCTTGCAGTCTGCGCCTCAGCCTGAAAAAACAAGCCTTTTAGGCCTGTAGTCCACGTCAACAGGACGTAAGCAGCTATTTAATTTATAGCAAATTTTGTACCGCCCGTTAAACCCATAACGACGATACCCGTGCCACCCCCGCCATGCCCCACAACGCCTGCACCGCCGAGCGCATCTCGGCCTCGGTTGCCCCAGCGCTGAAGGCCGCCAGCCGCAGCGCCTTGGCGGTGATTTCCTCGCGCGTGAGGGTGTTGCCCGGATCGCCCTTGGGTTCATCCACCCTACCCTGCAACAAGCGCCCGTCCGCGGTGTGCACGGTGACCTTGCCAATCCAGCGCTGCGGGTAGGCGGCATCTACCTCATCGTCAAACTGCATCTCAACCCGCTGGCACAGCGCCGTGGTGGCGGGGTCTTGAAAGTGCTGCGCAAACTCCACCAAACCGGCATGGCCAAAGCGTGCCACCAGCGCCAGCACCGTACCCATGGAGAACTTGCTTTGGTGTACCGTGGTGGGGTTGACTACCGGGCCCAGCACGTCAATTGCGCCCTGGTGCACATGGGTGACTACGCGCGCTATATCTTGTGGTTGCAGCTGATGCGCCTGCATCACTTGCAGCAGCGCGTCGGCGGCGGGGTGGGTGTGGCGGCACGATGCGTGGTATTTGAAGGAGGTCTCGGCTGTGGCCCAGCGCCCTTCCTTTCCATCTGGCAGGCCATCGGTGAGCTTGCCCGGGTTGGCATCCACGGACATGCCTGCGGCCATGCCCTGCGGGCCCTCCAGAATCTGCGCTGCGCCGGTGAAACCGTCCTTTGCCAAATAGGCCGACATCAGGCCCGCAGCGGCGGCGTGGGCGGTATGCAGTTGCTTGCTGTCAGCGGCGGTGCGCAAAAACTCCCACAGCCCGGCGGACTGCGTGCCCGCCGAGCCAAAAGCATGCTGCATTTGCGCGGCATTGAGCCCCAGTAAACTACCGGCCGCCGCGGCAGCAGCCAAGGTGCCCGCCGTGCCGGTGGTGTGGAACACCTTGTAGTGCGAGCGGCCCAAAAACTCGCCGACGCGAATACCCACCTCGTAGCCTGCCACCGCCGCCGTTAAAAGCTGCTTGCCGCTGCTGCCCAGCGTTTGCGCCAGTGCCAGCGCCACCGGGAAGACTACCGTCGCCGGGTGGAACACCGAGCCGTTGTGCACATCATCCTGCTCGGCCACATGCGAGGCCGCTGCATTGGCCATGGCGGCAAAGTAGGCGCTGGTGTGGCTGCGATTCACCAGCACCTCGGCAGCGCCCGTACCCGGCCCCATGCTGGCGGCAAAACGCGTGATGGTCTCGACCGGGCGTGCGCCCTTGCCTGCGACGCAAGAGCCAAACCAGTCGACCAGCAGGTCTTCGATTTTGCGCACCACGGGTGCGGGAATGGCTTCAAAGCGCAGTTGGGCGGCAAAAGCGGCGAGTTGGGCAGTGGCAGAGGTCATGGCAAGGTGTTCAGGTAGCTAAAAAGACCGTGGTAATCCAAGCAGATGCTCGGCGACATAGGAGTAAATCAAGTTGGTGGAAATCGGTGCCACCTGGTACAGGCGGGTTTCGCGGAACTTGCGCTCGACGTCGTATTCGCAGGCAAAGCCGAAGCCACCATGGGTTTGCAGGCACATGTTGGCGGCTTCCCAGGAGGCTTTGGCGGCCAGGTATTTGGCCATGTTGGCCTCGGCACCGCAGGGCTGGCCCGCGTCAAACAGGGTGCAGGCTTTGAAGCGCATCAGGTTGGCGGCTTCGGTTTCGATGTAGGCGTCGGCTATGGGGAACTGCACGCCCTGGTTCTGGCCGATAGGGCGGTTAAACACCACGCGCTCGCTGGCGTAGCGGCGGGCTTTGTCGATGAACCAGTAGGCGTCTCCTATGCACTCGGCAGCGATCAAAGTGCGCTCGGCGTTCAGGCCGTCGAGGATGTATTTAAAGCCTTTGCCTTCTTCGCCAATCAGGTTCTCGGCGGGGATTTCCAGGTTGTCAAAAAAGACTTCATTGGTTTCGTGATTCACCATATTGGCGATGGGTTGCACCGTCATGCCGTGGCCAATCGCGTCTTTCAGGTTGACGATAAAGATCGACATGCCTTCGGATTTTTTGCTCACCCCGGCCAGTGGTGTCGTGCGCGCCAGCAGGATCATCAAATCGGAATGCTGGATGCGCGAGATCCATACCTTTTGGCCGTTGACGATGTAGCGGTCGCCTTGTTTGACCGCCGTGGTTTTGAGCTGGGTGGTGTCCGTGCCCGTGCTGGGCTCGGTTACGGCCATGGACTGCAGGCGCAGCGCGCCGCTGGCGATTTGCGGCAGGTAGCGCTTTTTTTGCGCGGCCGAGCCGTGGCGCAAGAGTGTGCCCATGTTGTACATCTGGCCATGGCAGGAGCCCGCGTTGCCACCGGCAAAATTGATCTCTTCCATAATCACCGAGGCCTCGGCCAAGCCCAGGCCCGAGCCGCCGTATTCGCTGGGGATGAGAGCAGCCAACCAGCCCGCCTCGGTCAGCGATTTCACAAAGGCCTCTGGGTAGCCGCGCGCGTGGTCTATTTGCTGCCAGTAGGCGGAGTCAAACTGCGCCAGTTGGCTGCGCAGGGCTTCACGCAGCTCTTGGTACGCATCGGGGGTTGGGATCTGGGTTTTCATCCCCTGATTATCGGTGCGCTTTACCCAAGCGTCAGCTACTTCAATGGCAACGCGGCTTTTACCACCGCAACTTCATTTCTCTCGCTTGGGACGGCATCGGTACCCGCCGCCACCGTGGGTGGCAAGTGCTGGCGAATGAAGTTCAGCAGTACCTGGGATTGTGTATTGCCAAAGCATTTGCGATAGGCCTGGCCGTGACTGGATGCAAACAACGGGATATCGCACTCAATGCCATCAATGGCTTTTTCAGGCATGCGCAGTAGCGTCGTTCCTTTGATATGCGACAGGAAAGCCAGATCGTCCGGGGTGTTGTAGGCATCGTTGTCAAAGGCAAACACCAGCGCCGAAATACGCTCGGCGGTCATGATTTCAGCGCTCTGGGTCTCATGGCGTTGCTGCCAGATCTCGGGCCGCCAACGCTTCTTGCCTGCGAATGCGGGTGCAAAAGCGACAACGGAATTCACGCTACCCGGATGGCGTTTTTGGTGCAGCAGTGCTGCCCAACCGCCAGCCGATTGGCCGACCAAAAAAATACGCGATGGGTCCACGCCAGCACGGCCAAGCTCTTGCAATGACTGTTCAATCGCGGCCACACGCTGGTCAATTTTAAGCGGCTCGCCCATCTGGGTGGCTTGGCCATGGCAAGGGGCCAATACAACCACCTCCAAGCCAGCCACCTGGGTGCCGGCCAACTCTTTGACCACGGTGGGAACTGAAAACCCAGGGGTCTCGCCTTGGGGGTCACAGGTGTCATCCATCTTTTCTACCAACGAGCCATGCAGGAAGAGTAGCACCGCCTTGGACTTGGGATCGGGGATGCTCAGTCCGCGCGGGTTGGGCGAGTGGGTTTTCTTGGAAATCAACTCCCCCTGCACATTGGCTTTGGCATGCAGGCAGCCCATCACCAAAATAGCCGCTTGACCGGTTTTTACGATGTGTCGAAGATGCTTACGCAACGCGTAATGCAACCCGGTGAGCGGTGTATGCACCATGTTATATCCGTCCTGAAAAATTCAGATCCATGTAACATTCTCCCCCGCATTCAACGTCCTGTCTGTAACAAATCTACTGGCGCAGCAACGCTTGTGGTTATAGCCAAACAGGCCATTTAAGCCGTGCAAACCAATGCATTAATGGATGGCCACCGGAAAAACCTCCTGCGCTGCAGCAGTAATAAATTCAAGCATGGCATTGACCCGCGCGGGAACGAGTTTGCGGGTCGGCATGGCGGCATAAATGGTCAACTCACCTACCTGCCATTGCGGCAAAACGTGCACCAACCGGCCATCACGTAGATACAGCTGCACCAAATGCTTTGCCAACAGGCACATACCGGCTCCAGACAAAGTCGCGCGCAGCAACACGTCAATGCTGATCGACTGCAAAACCATTTTCATGACTACATCAACGCAATCGGGCTTGTCGGTGACCGAGGTAAACCGAATACTGTGCCCATTGCTATGACCAGGCGCGAGATGCCAGGGAAAGCGCAGCTCTGCGTGCTCACTCAGTTCGCCAGGGTGCTGAGGCATACCAGCACGGCTGAGATAGCCGGGCGCGGCACACAGCAGCCGCTCAGACCGGCCCAGTACACGCGCCACAATATTTGCATCAAAGCCCTCCTCAACGGCCATCAATGTCAGATCGAATTCTTCCACCCGCAGATAGGAAAATGGATCTACGCTGATGTCCAGCACTACTTGGGGATACTTCTCGCGCCAGGCATTGGTTAATGCGGCCAAGAAATAGGTTGCAAGCATCGGTGTAGCTAACAGATGCAATGTGCCCGCAAGTACGCCCGAGCTGTTCTGGGCGGCCACTTCTGCGTCGTGCAGTTCCTGCAAAATCCTTCTGAGTTGTTGCAAATAGGCGTTGCCAGACTCTGTGAGAGTGAACTTGCGTGTCGTGCGCTGGATCAAGCGCGTGTCAAGGTGCTGCTCCAGATCGTTCACCAAACGTGAGACGACGGCGGGCGACAAATCAAGGGCCCGTGCCGCCGCAGCGAAGCCTCCCTCGGAGACGACTTTTTCAAATACCTGCATTGACAGAAGCCTGTCCATGGTGTTTTTACCGCCACTCTGTACTTGTATAAATGATACGACGATACAGCCTTCATTGGCAACAGTGTATTGCGCATTGGGTTATCGCAGACTGGCCGCTTACTAACGATACTCTGTCCTTCGGGGAAATGAGTCCGACTCACTTTTTCTTCCGAAACACAGGGGTGAGACATCAACAGTTGCCACACCCATTTTTAGTAATCAAGACTTAATTTTGGAGTGTCATCATGCAATATAAATCATTTAAAACCTTGGCAGTCACCGCAGGTTTGGTATCACTTAGCACTATTTTCAGTGTCTCGGCTTGGGCTGATGAAGGAAACTGGGCACCAGAAAAACCATTTGTAAGTACCAAAACCGTCGAGCAGGTGCGCGCTGAATACTTTCAAGCACAGAAAGACGGTACCCTGCCAGAGGTAGGCTCGACCTATTCCGCAATTGCGCCCCCCAGTACCCTGACACGCGAAGCAGTGGTGGCGGACACCATTGAATGGCTGCGTATGACCCACGGTGATGTCATGATGGGTGGAAACTGAAAGCGCGGAGAATACGGCCCACGGATAATCCATTCAAAACGTAAAAAAGAGCGCGAAAGCGCTCTTTTTTGCGCCTTTTTATAATCTTGGTATTTTTCTGAACACGCAATATTTTTTATAAAATCACTTGCCAAGCGTTTTTTTGCATATTTTATTGAGCCCAAAGATATCCTCCATGCGCAAACTCAAAATCCTCGTCGGCACCATGACCAGCACCGCAGAATACGTGGCGCAGGCTATCCAGATGGACTGCGCTGATCTGGTCAGCCACATTGAGGTGGTGCTGATGGATGGCCTGGACACCAGTGCGTTCGACGACCCCGAGCCGCTGTATCTGATCTGCACCAGCACTTACGGCACGGGTGACGTGCCCGACAATGCCATGGCACTGTACGACGCGTTGGATACCAGCCCGAAATTTTTAGGCCATGTGCGCTACGGGGTGATCGCCTTGGGCGACAGCACCTATTCGCAGACCTTCTGCTTTGGCGGCAAGAAGTTTGATGAACGCCTCAGCGGCCTGGGTGCGCAGCGCATAGGAGAAGTGTGGTGCCACAACGCATCAGCAGGCACCCTGCCCGAGACCGATGGCAGCGCCTGGTGCCGCGCATGGATTAGCAGTGCTTTGCAAACAGTTTTACCAGCTTAATTGGCCAAAAGTCCTTTCCAGCAGGACGTAAGTAGCTATGAAAATTATAGCAAACTAGCCCTGCGCCGCCACCCGGTCCGCCTTGCTATGCAGCTTGTTCAAAGCGCTCAAATACGCTTTAGCCGAGGCGACGACGATATCGGGGTCAGAGCCCACCCCATTGACCACGCGGCCCGAGTTCTGCAAGCGCACCGTCACTTCCCCTTGGCTCTCTGTTGACCCGCTTATGGCGTTCACAGAATAGAGCACCATCTCTGCGCCGCTTTTGGCATGCGTTTCAATGGCCTTGAGGGATGCGTCGACCGGGCCGTTGCCGTCCGAGGCACCTTTGACCTCTTTGCCCGCCACGGTGAAAACGACGCTGGCCTGGGGCCGCTCGCCGGTTTCACTGTGCTGGGACAACGAGACAAAACCGTAATGCTCGTTGTCATGCGTGATGGATTCATCACTGACCAATGCCAAAATATCTTCATCAAAAATGTCGCTCTTTTTGTCGGCCAGTTCCTTGAACTTGGCAAAGGCGGTATTCGCATCAGCCTCGGACTCGAGCACCACGCCCAGCTCGATCAAGCGTTGTTTGAAGGCGTTGCGGCCGCTTAATTTACCGAGCACGATTTTGTTGGCCGTCCAGCCCACGTCTTCGGCGCGCATGATCTCGTAGGTGTCGCGCGCCTTGAGCACGCCGTCCTGGTGGATGCCCGATGCGTGCGCGAAGGCGTTGGCCCCCACCACCGCCTTGTTGGGCTGCACCACAAAGCCGGTGGTCTGGCTGACCATGCGGCTGGCGGCCAAAATCTGCTTGGTGTCGATCCCCATGCTGAGATTGAAATAGTCTTTGCGCGTCTTGACCGCCATGACAATTTCTTCCAGGCTGCAATTGCCGGCCCGCTCGCCCAGGCCGTTGATGGTGCACTCCACCTGGCGCGCGCCACCAATTTGCACGCCCGCCAGGCTATTGGCCACCGCCATGCCCAGATCGTTATGGCAATGCACCGACCAAATCACCTCTTTGCCAAAATTCGTGCGCGTGCGCAGGTCTTTGATGAAGTTGCCGTAGAGCTCGGGGATGGCGTAGCCCACGGTATCGGGTATGTTCAAGGTGGTAGCACCCTCTTCCACCACAGCGGTTAACACCTGGACCAAAAAATCGGGGTCGCTGCGGTAACCGTCTTCGGGGCTAAATTCAATGTCGGCACACAGCTTGCGGGCAAAGCGTACACTCTGGCGGGCCTGCTCCAGCACCTGGGCACGGGTCATGCGCAGCTTTTTTTCCATATGCAAATCGCTGGTGGCCAAAAAGATGTGGATACGGCCACGCTCTGCGCCTTTGATGGCCTCGGCCACACGGGAAATGTCACGGTCATTGGCGCGCGCCAGGCCGCAGATGACGGAGTCTTTGATGGTGTTGGCAATCGCTTGCACGCATTCAAAGTCGCCATTCGAGCTGGCCGGAAAACCCGCCTCGATCACGTCCACCTTCAAGCGCTCCAACTGGCGGGCGATGCGCAGCTTTTCGTCCTTGGTCATCGACGCGCCGGGGCTTTGCTCGCCATCGCGCAGGGTGGTGTCAAAAATGATGAGTTTTTCGGGGGCGGCTGCGGTGGTGGTCATGGTGTGCTCCTATAGTTGGTCAAAGAAAAAGGCCCGGTGTTTTTAACAGCGGGCCTTAAGAGGGGGTATGCGCGTGCGCTACCAACTCCGCCCGGGCGGCAGCAGTAGTAGAGCGAGCGAAATGTAATTCATGGGATTAAATATAGCACAGTTTTTTGGATGCTGCGCAAAAAATGATCAGTGCAAGCCGCGCTCTTCGGGCTCGTCTTTGGAGGTCGCGATCACGCTGGTTTGCAGACCCTTGGCCTTGCGGTAGGCGTAGACGGCGTAGCCACTCAGGCCATAGGCCACAAAAATGCTGAACAACACCACCGGCGGGTGGATCGTGACGATGGCCAGACCCAAGGCAATCATCACCACCACAATAAACGGCACCGATTTTTTAAAGTTGATGTCTTTAAAGCTGTAGTACGGCACATTGGTCACCATGGTCAGGCCCGCAAACAGGGCCAATACAAACATCGCCCACTTCATACTTTTGGGATCAATGCCCATGTCGGTCATCAGCCAGATAAACCCGGCCATCAAGGCCGCTGCGGCCGGACTGGGCAGGCCCTGAAAGTAGCGTTTATTCACTACTGCCGTATTCACATTAAAGCGGGCCAATCGCAGCGCGGCGCAGGCGCAGTACACAAACGCCGCCAGCCAACCCCAGCGTCCCAAACCGCGAAGCGACCACTCATAGGCGATCAAACCCGGCGCTGCGCCAAAGCTGACCATATCGGACAGCGAATCCATCTGCTCACCAAAGGCCGATTGGGTATTGGTCATGCGGGCGATGCGCCCATCCAGACTGTCGAGCACCATGGCGGCAAACACGCCAATCGCCGCCTCATGAAAGCGCCCATCCATCGCCATGACGATGGAATAAAAACCGCCAAACAGCGCTGCCAGCGTAAACAGCGTGGGCAAGGCGTAGATGCCTTTGCGGCGGGGCTTCTGGGGTTGTAACGCTGAAAGGGAGGTGTGGTGTCCATCGTGCATGGCTTAAGTGTAATCGACTGCGCAGAAAACAAAAAACCGCCCGAAGGCGGTTTTTTCAAGTAGCCGCACTCAATTAGTTGCGGGTTTGGTCAACTAACTTGTTCTTGGCAATCCAGGGCATCATGGCGCGCAGTTGGGCGCCCACAACTTCGATGGAGTGCTCGGACGTCAGGCGACGGCGGGCCGTCATGCCAGGGTAGTTGGTTCGGCCTTCCAGGATGAACATCTTGGCGTATTCGCCCGTCTGGATGCGCTTGAGGGCATTGCGCATGGCGGTGCGCGACTGCTCGTTGATGACCTCGGGGCCGGTCACGTACTCGCCGTATTCCGCGTTGTTGGAGATCGAGTAGTTCATGTTGGCGATGCCGCCTTCGTAAATCAAATCGACGATCAACTTGAGCTCGTGCAGGCATTCAAAGTACGCCATCTCGGGGGCGTAGCCGGCTTCGACCAAGGTCTCGTAGCCCATCTTGATGAGTTCAACCGCACCACCGCACAGCACGGCTTGTTCGCCGAACAGATCGGTCTCGGTTTCTTCCTTGAAGTTGGTCTCAATGATGCCAGCCTTGCCGCCGCCGTTAGCCATGGCGTAGGACAGGGCCAAATCGCGGGCCTTGCCGCTCTTGTCTTGGTGCACCGCCACCAGGTGGGGCACGCCGCCGCCCTGGGTGTAGGTGTTGCGCACGGTGTGGCCGGGGGCCTTGGGGGCGACCATCCACACGTCCAGGTCAGCACGGGGCACGACCTGGTTGTAATGCACGTTAAAACCGTGGGCAAAAGCTAGCGAGGCGCCTTTTTTCAGGTGCGGCTCGATCTCTTTGTACACGCTGGCGATGTTTTCGTCAGGCAACAAAATCATGACCACGTCAGCGGCTTGCACGGCTTCGTTGACTTCAGCCACTTTCAGGCCCGCCTTGGCCACTTTGTCCCAGCTAGCGCCACCTTTGCGCAGACCGACCAGCACCTTCACGCCGCTGTCGTTCAGGTTCTGCGCATGGGCATGGCCCTGGCTGCCATAGCCAATGATGGTCACGGTCTTGCCTTTGATCAGGCTGAGGTCGCAATCTTTATCGTAAAAAACTTTCATTTGTGTTCTCCGGTTGGGGGTTACTAGGTTGGAATGAGGGGTTTAGGTAACGCAAAAAACGCTAAAAGAAAATGAAAAACGCAAAAAATACAAAATCAAAAATTAATTCCGATCTCAATCGCAAGGAATGGAGATGTATAAATTTCGAATTTATTTTTCATTTTTGAATTCATTTTTTGCGCTTTTTGCGTAATTTTTGCGCTTTTTGCGTTACCTATATTCGGCTATCGAATTCTAAACACGCAGTATTCTCTCACCTCGGCCGATGCCGCTGGCACCGGTGCGGACGGTTTCGAGAATGGCTGTGCGGTCGATGGCTTCTAAAAATGCGTCGTTTTTGCTGTGGTCACCCGTCAGCTCTACGGTGTAGCTCTTCTCGGTCACGTCGATGATGCGGCCACGGAAGATATCGACCATGCGCTTCATCTCTTCGCGCTCTTTGCCCACGGCGCGTACTTTGACCATCATCAGCTCACGCTCTGTGTAAGAGCCTTCGGTGAGGTCGACCACTTTCACCACCTCGATCAGGCGGTTCAAATGTTTGGTGATCTGCTCAATCACGTCGTCCGAGCCAATGGTGACAATGGTCATGCGCGAGAGCGATTTGTCTTCGGTGGGGGCAACGGTCAATGACTCGATGTTGTAGCCACGGGCCGAGAACAGGCCGACCACGCGCGAGAGTGCGCCGGGTTCGTTTTCTAACAGGACTGCAATGATGTGTTTCATGGGATTCCTCTTTTCTGAGCCCTCCTCGCTTGTCGGTAAACAAGCGACTTGGCTGCAAATAGATTGATCGAAAGGTTAAGTTGATTTAGGTAACGCGAAAAGCGCAAAAAATTCGCAAAAGTCGCTAAAAAAACAATATGGGAATTTCTATTTTTGCGTTTTTTGCGTTTTTTGCGTTCTTTTAGCGTTTTTTGCGTTACCTCTGCTTTAAGTTTTACAAGTCTTCAGAGCCCAGCAGCATTTCCGTGATGCCCTTGCCTGCCTTGACCATCGGGTAGACGTTCTCGGTGGGGTCGGTGCGGAAATCCATAAATACCGTACGGTCTTTCAGCTTGCGGGCTTCGCGCAGGGCGGGTTCGACGTCTTGCGGTTTTTCGATCAGCATACCGACGTGACCATAGGCTTCGGCCAGCTTCACAAAGTTGGGCAGCGCGTCCATGTAGCTGTGGCTGTAGCGGCCTTCGTAGTCCAGCTCCTGCCACTGGCGCACCATGCCCAGGTAGCGGTTGTTCAGGCTGACGATTTTGATCGGCGTGTTGTACTGCAGGCAGGTGGACAGCTCCTGGATACACATCTGCACCGAGCCTTCACCCGTCACGCAAAACACCTCAGCTTCAGGCTTGGCCAGCTTGATGCCCATGGCGTAGGGAATGCCCACGCCCATGGTGCCCAGGCCACCCGAGTTGATCCAGCGGCGCGGCTGGTCAAAGCGGTAGAACTGCGCGGCCCACATCTGGTGCTGGCCCACGTCGGACGTAATGTAGGTCTCGGTGTCCTTGGTCATATTCCACAGGCTTTGCAACACGGCCTGAGGTTTGACCACGTCTTTATTGCCCTTGTCGTAAGCCAGGCAGTCGCGTGTGCGCCAGCCGTCAATCGTGCTCCACCAGGCGCCCAGCGCATTGGCATCGGGGCGCACGCTGGACTCTTTGATCATGGCGATCAGCTCATTGAGCACGTCTTTTACGTCGCCGACGATGGGAATGTCCACCTTCACGCGCTTGGAGATGCTGGACGGGTCGATGTCGATATGGATGATCTTGCGTTCGTTTTGCGCAAAGTGTTTGGGGCTGCCAATCACGCGGTCGTCAAAGCGTGCACCCACAGCCAGCAACACGTCGCAGTTTTGCATGGCGTTGTTGGCTTCCACGGTGCCGTGCATGCCCAGCATGCCCAGGAATTTGCGGTCGCTGGCCGGGTAAGCACCCAGGCCCATCAAGGTGTTGGTCACCGGATAGCCCAGCATATCGACCAAGGTGCGCAACTCGGCGCTGGCGTTGGACAAAATCACACCGCCGCCCGTGTAAATATAGGGGCGCTTGGCGTTGAGCAGCAGTTGCAGCGCCTTACGGATTTGCCCTCCGTGGCCTTTGCGCACAGGCTGGTAGCTGCGCATCTCGACCGGCTTTTTATACTCCGCCGCGTCGTAAGGCACTTTGTTAAAGCTCACATCTTTCGGGATGTCCACCACCACCGGGCCGGGGCGGCCGGTGCGGGCGATGTGGAAGGCGCGTTTCATGGTCTCGGCCAAGTCTTTGGCATCTTTAACCAGGAAGTTATGCTTGACGATGGGGCGGGTAATACCCACCGTGTCGCATTCCTGAAAAGCATCCAGGCCAATGGCGTGCGTGGGCACCTGGCCGGTGATGATCACCATCGGGATGCTGTCCATGTAAGCGGTTGCAATACCGGTAACGGCGTTGGTTGCACCGGGGCCCGAGGTGACCAGAGCCACGCCCACGTCACCCGTTGCGCGGGCGTAGCCGTCTGCCGCGTGCACGGCAGCCTGCTCATGGCGCACCAGGATGTGCTGCATGGTCTCTTGCTTGTACAAAGCGTCGTAGATGTGCAACACCGCGCCGCCGGGGTAGCCCCAGATGTACTTGACACCTTCGGCTTGCAGGGTTTTAACGAGGATTTCTGCGCCGCGCAGTTCAGGCAAATGGCCTGAGGCCGACGAAGAAGTGGCAGCAGAAGATGCAGACGACGGGGGGGTAGCGACAGAGGCGATTTCAGCCTTGGTGATTTCCATGATGAACCTTTCAGAATTTCTCTAACGAAATTCGTGTGGTGCCCCTCACGCGCTCTTGCGAAGCCGTTGCGGGACTTAGTGCTCTAGACCATGGGCGAACTACTGCGCGCCGGATCAGAACCCGTTTGCTGGTGTGACTAGCAAGCCGTGATTATCGCACTGCTTGCCCTGATTTTTATAGATTAGCGCCCCAAAACGCTGCGCCAACCCGGAAAAGCCCTTTGGCAATGCCATAATTTAGGGATTCCGGTGCACCAAAGTCTGCGCCGGGCAGCCCAACAGAGACAAAGACCCCCCTTGGCAACCGAGCTTGAACTATCCGATTTTTTGAAAAGCATTGAAAAACGTGCTTTCAAGCGCTCGGTCTACCACGTACGCGACGAAGAAGCTGCGCTGGACATCGTGCAAGACAGCATGATCAAGCTGGCCGAGCACTATGCCGACAAGCCTGCGGCCGAGCTGCCCATGCTGTTCCACCGCATTTTGTCCAACACCACGCTGGACTACTTTCGCCGCCGCAAAACCCGCAACGCGATTTTCTCCAACATGAGCGACTTTGAGGTAGCCGGCGAAGACGGAGAATTTGATTTACTGGAAACTTTGGAGGCTCTGGACCACTCAGAGGGCACAGAGAGCGCGCAGACCAGCACCGAGCGCACCCAGACCCTGCGGGAGATTGATGCCCATGTGCAACAGCTGCCCACGCGTCAACGGGAAGCCTTCCTCATGCGTTACTGGGAGGAGATGGACGTAGCTGAAACGGCTGCGGCCATGGGGTGTTCCGAAGGCAGCGTCAAAACGCACTGCTCCAGGGCAGTCCAAGCGCTCAGTAAAGCACTCAAAGCCAAGGGAATTTCACTATGATAAATGCCACACACCACCAAGAAGCCTTGTTAGACCGTTTCGGTCTAAAGGTGGCCGCTCGGCTGAACGAGCAGCCCCTGCCCCACGACATCTCCGAGCGCCTGCGCGTTGCGCGCCAAAGCGCCATGGCGATGTACAAAAAACAAACCGTCCTGCAAACCGCCAGTTCCGTATCCCACTCGGGCGGCGCTGCGGTGTTGGGCGGCGACGGCCTGACCTGGTGGAACCGCATCGCCTCCGCCCTGCCCTTGCTGGCTTTGGCCGCAGGTTTGATTGTCGTCAACGTGATGACCAGCGACAACCGTGCCCGCGAGTTGGCCGAGGTGGATGTACAGTTGCTTACAGACGAACTACCCCCCTCAGCCCACGCCGACGCAGGCTTTGCGCAGTACTTGAAGTTTGGCCCACCCGGTCAATAATCCGCACCACTCCTCTCCCATGCAGCGCAGCCAGCCCACCACCGCCCAACGCCTTCGGCCCATAGTCTTAGGCCTGCTGGCGTGTAGTCTGGTGACCGTGGCAGGCATGGCTTGGGCACAAAAAGCCCCCGCGCCTGCCTCAGCGGCTTCGGCTAATGCGGCACCCAAGCCGCAAGATGTCAAAACCGCCAAACCCGAGTGGAAAGAGCTCACCCCCGCCCAGCAGACAGCGCTTGCACCCTTGGGTGCCAATTGGGCGACGTTGAGCCAAGGTCAAAAACTCAAATGGCTGGAGCTGTCAAAAAACTTTGCTACTCTGCCCGTACCCGAGCAGGCCAAACTGCAAGCGCGCATGGCCTCCTGGGCCACGCTGAGCCCGCAGCAACGCGCCCAAGCACGGCTCAATTTTGCCGAGCACCAGGCCTTGACCGATGGCCTCACGCCCGAGCAGCGCAAAACCCAATGGCAGGCCTACCAGCTCCTGAGCCCAGAAGAGAAGAAAAAACTCGCCGTCAATTCGCAAAAGGCCCCCATCGGCACGGCCACCGCCACCCGCCCTGCAGACGTGGTCAAAACCTCGCCACCACCGCAGTTTGGCACCGCCAAGGTGCTGGGGCAGCAAAGCAACCAGCAGACTATCACCAATAAAATTTCCGTCGCACCGCATATCCAAAAAGGCAATAGTGTCCTGCCAGAGGGTGCGACAAAGCCTGCGGCCAAAGCCCTGTCCGCCAGCCCGCCTGCGGGCGCGGCCAACGTCTCCACCAAGCCTTGATCTGCGAGTGAACTTGCAGCCACAGTGGATGGCCCGCTTCTTTCGCCAATTTCCTCCTATAATTAGCCTGTAGTCCACGCGTACTGGACGTAAGCAGCTATGACAATAATAGCAAATAACTCCCCTCCACCAGCCACAAACCCAAGCGCCTCAGCGCTAGTCACCCCCGGATTGCGCCGCCGCATGGCCTGCTGGGTGTATGAGGGCATGCTGATGTTTGCGGTGGCGTTTATGGCCACCTGGCTGTTTAGCACCCTGGGGCAAATGCGCAACGCGGTTGATGCCCGCCAGCACCCCTTGCTGCAAGGCTTTTTGTTTGTGGTGTTTGGCGTGTACTTCGTCTGGTTTTGGTACAAAGGCCAAACCCTGGCCATGAAAACCTGGCATATCCGTGTGGTGGACCTGCAAGGCCAGCAAATCAGCCAACTGCGGGCGCTGGCCCGCTACGCGCTGTCTTGGCTCTGGTTTTTGCCGCCGCTGGGGGTTATGGCGCTGTTCAAGCTCTCGGGCGGCGAGATGGGCCTGCTATGGGCAGGCTGGGTGCTGCTGTACGCCCTGCTCAGCCGTTTCCACGCCACGCGCCAGTTTGTGCATGATGCGCTGGCGGGTACGCGGCTGATCCACCATGCGCCGATGAGTAAATAGGCGCTCTGTAAAACTGCCCCTGGTATGGGCGACAATTGGGCCATGAAATCTGCGCTCCACGACAACGTCAATCCCCAAAAATCGCGTACCGGACTCAACCGCGTCTTGCATGCCGCAGGCTATTCGCTCGAAGGCCTGCGGGCAGGCTGGGGGGAAACGGCCTTTCGCCAGGAAGCCATCATGGCGATGGTGCTGGTACCGGCCTCCTTGTGGGTAGGCCGCAACTGGATGGAGGTGGCGATGCTGGTGGCCGTGGTCGTCTTGGTGCTGGTCACCGAGCTGCTCAATACCGGCATAGAAACCGCCATCGACCGAATTGGCCCCGAGTGGCACGACCTGTCCAAACGTGCCAAAGACATGGGTTCAGCGGCCGTATTGCTCAGCTTGCTGCTATGCACCGGCGTGTGGGTGGCGGCGGTGTACAGTCGCTTTGTGGCTTGAGCCATGGTTAAACCGACTTTTTCGCTCTGCGTCTATTGCGGCTCGCGTGCGGGCGAGCAACCCGCCTTTGCCTACGCAGCAGGCGAGGTAGGCCGCTGGATAGGCAGCCACGGTGGGCAACTGGTCTATGGCGGCGGTAAAAACGGCCTGATGGGCATCGTGGCCCACGCCACGCTGGAGGCGGGCGGCACGGTGGTGGGCATCATCCCCAAAGGCTTGGTAGAGCGCGAATGGTCGAACCCCGACTGTACCGAGCTGCATATTGTGGACACCATGCACGAGCGCAAAGCCATGATGGCCGAGCGCTCGGATGCCTTCATCGCCCTGCCCGGCGGCATTGGCACCTTTGAAGAGTTTTTTGAAATCTGGACGCTCAAGCAGCTGGGCTACCTGGACAAACCTGTGGGCCTGCTCAATTTGAATGGGTATTACGACAAGCTCACCGAGTTTTTGCAAACCACCGTGAGTGAAGGTTTTGTAGGAGAGTGGCAGATGGAGATGCTGACCGTGGAGTCGGAAGCCGAATCGCTGTGCCAGCACTTGATAGAAGCGGCGGGCATGAACCCGAAGGCGAACTTGTCGGCGCTTTAGACTGCCTACACCGCAGCTTCGTCTTCCTCACCCGTGCGGATACGCACCACCCGCTCTACGGTGGTGACGAAAATTTTGCCGTCACCAATCTTGCCAGTGCGCGCGGCTTTGACAATCGCATCGACGCAGCGGTCTACGTCCACGGTTTTCACGGTGACTTCGACCTTGACTTTGGGCAAAAAGTCCACCACGTACTCGGCGCCCCGGTACAGCTCGGTATGGCCCTTCTGGCGACCAAAACCTTTGACCTCGGTGACCGTAAGGCCCGTCACGCCGCACTCGGCCAGGGCTTCGCGGACTTCTTCGAGTTTGAAGGGTTTGATGATGGCGGTGATTTGTTTCATTTGTCTTCACTCGTTGTTGGGATGACTTGTCAAGGGGAAATTTAACGCAAAAATCGCGAAAAGAACGCGGAAAACGCAAAAAAGAAAATACAAAATTAAATTTGAATACGGTCCAATTTACACCCAAAAGCTCACTTTTAAAAATTTTCTCTTTTTTGCGCTTTTCGCGCTCTTTTTGCGCTTTTTGCGTTACCTAAATACTAGGCCAAACACGACCCTAAGCCCTAAACTTGGAGGTTATAGGATAACGCCAATCCTTGCCAAAACTGCGGTGCGTCACCCGAATACCCACAGGTGCCTGTCGGCGTTTGTATTCGTTGATTTTGATGAGGTGCGTCACCCGCTCCACATCGGCCTTATGAAAGCCCGCTGCAATGATCTCTTCGATGCTTTGGTCGTTTTCCATGTAGCGCTCCAAAATCGCGTCCAGCACCTCGTAGGGCGGCAGGCTGTCCTGGTCTTTTTGATCGGCACGCAGCTCGGCACTCGGCGGGCGGGTGATGATTCGCTCCGGGATGGGGTTGGCACAGGTGCCATACGGGTCGTGCGCGTTACGCCAGTGCGCCAGCTTGAAAACCGTGGTTTTGGCCAGATCTTTGATGACGGCAAAGCCGCCTGCCATGTCGCCGTACAGGGTGCAGTAGCCAGTGGCCATTTCACTCTTGTTGCCGGTAGTCAGCACGATGGAACCAAACTTGTTGGACAGTGCCATCAGTAGGGTGCCGCGTATGCGGGCCTGGATGTTTTCTTCGGTGGTGTCCTCTGCCTTGCCCTTGAACTGCTCGGCCAGTGATGCTTTGAAGGCCTCAAACTCAGGCACGATGGAGATTTCGTCGTAGCGCACGCCCATGCGCTTGGCCATCTCGCGGGCATCGATCCAGCTGATGTCGGCCGTGTAGGGCGAGGGCATCATCACGGTGCGTACCTTGTCTTTGCCCAAGGCATCGACGGCGATGGCCAGAACCAAGGCCGAGTCGATGCCGCCCGACAGGCCCAGGATGCCGCCGGGAAAGCCGTTTTTGCCAATGTAGTCGCGCACGCCCAGCACCAGCGCGTCCCACAGGTCAGCCTCGTCGCTGCGGGCGGGTTGCTTGGTAGCTACTATTTCAATAGCTGCTTGCGTCCTGGCGACAGGGACTACAGGCCGTTTTACTTCGAAAATAAAGCTGTCTTCGACAAAACTGGGCGCATTGCCGGCCAGCGTGCCGTCCGCATTTAAAACAAACGACGCACCGTCAAACACCACCTCGTCCTGCGCCCCCACATGGTGCGCGTAGATCAGCGGCAGCCCGGTGTGCAGCGCGCCTTGCTGCATGCGCGCCACGCGTTCGCCGCTTTTGCCTACGTGAAAAGGCGAGGCATTGATCACCGCCAGCAGCTCGGCCCCGGCCTCTTTGGCGAGGTGGCCGGGCTCGTCAAACCAGGCGTCTTCGCAGATCAGCAGACCAATCGAGATGCCCTCCACCTGGAACACGCATACGCCTTGCCCAGGCGTAAAGTAGCGCCGCTCGTCAAACACCTGGTAGTTGGGCAGCTCGCGCTTGGCATAGGTTTCCAGCTTGCGCCCCTCGCACAGCACGCTGGCGGCGTTGTAGCGGCGCTGCACCGCCGTGCTCTTGGTGCGCGTATCAAAGCCCGTGGGGTGGCCCACCACCACATGCAAACCTTTTAACCCCGCCAGCTCGCGGGCCACGGTATTCAGGGCATCATCGCAGGCGCTGATAAAGGCGGGGCGCAGCAACAGGTCTTCCGCCGGGTAGCCGCAGATGGACAGCTCGGGCGTGAGCACCAGTCGCACGCCCTGCGCGTAGGCCGCGCGGGCGGTGGCGATGATCTTGGCGGCGTTGCCACCCAGGTCACCTACGGTAAAGTTGAGCTGCGCTACGCAAATTTTTAACGACATGAAAATACAAATTCCAAATAATTACGCAGACCTCGTACCCGCCATGGACAGTAGGAGCTTGCATGCGTTCCACTAGTGCTTCGGTTGATTATGTCACCCGCGTGCACAGCTCGCCGCTGGAGATCAACGCCGCACAGTGGAACGCCCTGCTCGCCGCCAGCGACGCACCCACGCCCTTCATGCGCCACGAGTACCTGGCCGCCCTGCACAGCAGCGGCTCAGCCTGCGCCGCCACCGGCTGGCAGCCGCAGTTTGTCAGCCTGTACAACGCTGAAGGTAGTGAGCTGCTGGCCAGCGCGCCCATGTACGTGAAAGACCACTCCTACGGCGAATACATCTTCGACTGGGCCTGGGCCCGGGCCTACCAGGAGCACGGCCTGCGCTACTACCCCAAGGCCGTGGTGGCGGTGCCCTACACGCCCGTGCCCGGCACCCGTTTTATCTGTCAAAACGCTCTGCAGGCCAATGAAATAATGCGTAAGCAGCTCCTTTTTTGTGAGCAAAACAAGCTCTCGTCATTGCATGGCCTGTTCATCTCCGATGCCGACAAACTGGGCTGCGACACGCAAAAACTGATGGCACGGCAAACGGTGCAGTTCCATTGGACGAATATGGCCCCCACGCTTGCCACTACGTGTGCTGCGCTGCCCCCCGAGGGGGCGCGTTTTGCCTTGGGGCGGCCCGGCGGCAAAACTGATGCAACACAATTAATCGGCCAGCCCTACGGCAGCTTCGACCATTACCTGTCAACCCTGGCTCAAGACAAACGCAAAAAAATCCGCGCGGAGCGCCGCAAGGTACAGGACGCAGGCATCACTTGGAAAACCAGCGAAGGCGCAGCCATCACCGCCAGCGAGTGGGAATTTTTCTACCGCTGCTACGAACGCACCTATCTGGAGCACGGCAACGCCCCCTATCTCACCCCGGAGTTCTTTGAAGCCATGGCCAACACCATGCCCGAGAACTGGGTGATGTTCACCGCGCAGCACAGCGGCCAGCCGATAGCGTGCAGTTTAATTGCTATACAAACAGTAGCTGCTTACGTCCACGCGACAGGGACTACAAGCAGTATTTGTCTCCAAAACGGTGACAAATCGCCGCCCACCGTGCGCCAAGCAGAAAAAATCGCCTACGGCCGCTACTGGGGCGCGCTGGCCCGCGTAGACAGCCTGCACTTTGAGGCCTGCTACTACCAGCCGCTGGAGTGGTGCATACAAAACGGCTACCAGCGCTTTGAAGGCGGCGCGCAAGGCGAACACAAAATGGCCCGTGGCCTGCTACCCGTCGTCACCCACAGCGCCCACTGGCTGGCGCAACCGCAGTTTGCCGACGCGGTAGCCAAGTTTTTACAGCGTGAAGGCGCGGGGGTTGGGAGCTACATGGAGCATTTGGAGGGGCGCAGCCCGTTTCGGCCCATCTCTTAAATATAGACCCGCCCCTCTACCGTCCTCCCCTTGAAAGCAGCTAATCTAGCATCGGTTTCACTACTGTCACCGTCTATGCCCTCACCCGCAAGTACTACAGCACCACCTGATCAGCCTATCGCCCCGCCGGGCTGGGGCCTGCTGGCGCTCGAATTGCGCGCCCCTTGGGAGTTTGGCGCACTGCTGCCCGCCTGGCCTGCGCTGCAACGCGCGCCGCGTGGCGATGGACACCGGGTAGTGGTATACCCCGGCCTGAGTACTGGCGATGTCACCACGCTGCCGCTGCGCAAATACCTGGACAGCCTGGGTTACGTCACGCATGGCTGGAACCAGGGCTTTAATCTGGGCCCGCGCAAGGGCGTGATTGCGCAGGGCAAAGCGCAGTTGCTGGAGCTATTGGCGCAAAGTGATGCACCCATCAGCCTGGTGGGCTGGAGCTTGGGCGGCATATACGCCCGCGAGCTGGCCAAAGAGCTGCTACAGGAGCACGCCGCCCAGCGCAGCACCATAGCCGTCCCCTTTCGCAGCATCATCACCCTGGCTACGCCCTTTGCCGCCGGGCCGCGCAGCACCAATGCCTGGTGGCTGTACGAGCTGACCAGCGGGCGCGAGGCGCGGCGCGAGAGCGAGAAATACCAGTTGGCCCACGCCCCCAGCGTGCCTACCAGCAGCATCTACAGCCGCAGCGACGGCGTGGTGGCCTGGCGCGGCAGTGTGCAAGCCGCGCAATCGCATAACCCCCACACCGAAAACATCGAAGTGCTGGCCAGCCACTGCGGCATCGGCATTAATCCCAGCGCCTGGTGGGCCGTGGCCGACAGGCTGGCCCAGCAGCCTGGGCTCTGGCAGCCATTTCAAAAGCCTGCGCTCAAGGGTTTGCAAAATTTGGTGTATCCTGACCCTGGCCGTTAATTTTCGACATTCTGGGTACTATATTTTTTATAGCTGCTTACGTCCCAGGGACAAGGACTACAAGCCAATAGCATGACTAAAACACTGTTCTGAAGGCGTTTCCTATGACCACGACCTCCGTCACCCTTTCCACCTCAGTTAACCACCAAATCCGCCTGGCCCAGCGCCCCGTCGGCCTGCCCGGCCGCGAGTGCTGGAGCAATACCACCGAGGCCGTGCAGCAACCCGCTGAGGGCGGTGTACTGGTCAAAACCCTGGCGCTGTCGCTCGACCCGGCCATGCGCGGCTGGATGAACGAAGGCAAGAGCTATATCCCCCCGGTGGCCATTGGCGAGGTGATGCGCGCTGGCGGCGTAGGCATCGTAGTAGCATCCAAAAATCCGGCCTTTGCCGTCGGCGACCATGTGAACGCGGGCCTGGGCGTGCAAGAGTACCGCCTGATCCCCGAAGACCAAATCAAACGCAGCGGCATCTTCAAAATTGACCTGCGCGCAGGCAGCTTCACCCAGTGGCTCAACGTACTGGGCATGCCCGGCATGACGGGTTATTTTGGCCTGATGGATGTGGGCCAACCCAAGGCGGGCGAGACGGTGGTGGTCAGCGGCGCAGCCGGGGCGGTGGGCCAAACCGTGGGACAAATGGCCAAGCTCAAGGGCTGCCGCGTGGTGGGCATTGCAGGCGGCGCGGCCAAGTGCGACTGGGTGGTGAATGAACTGGGGTTTGATGCCTGCATCGACTACAAAGCCTCGCCTACCTCCGTAAAAGACGGTTTGAAACAGCACTGCCCCAAGGGCGTAGACATTTACTTTGACAACGTGGGCGGCGACATTTTGGACACCGTGCTCACCCGCATCAACCCCAAGGCGCGCATCATCATCTGCGGCGCCATCAGCCAGTACAACAACACCACGCCGATTCAGGGCCCGAAAAACTACCTCAGCCTGCTGGTCAACCGCGCCCGCATGGAAGGTATTGTCGTTTTTGACTACGCGCCGCGCTACCACTTGGCGGTGGCCGAGATGGCGGGCTATTTAAAGGATGGCCGTATGAACAGCAAGGAAGATGTGATCGAAGGCCTGAATACCTTTCCTGAGGCCTTGCTCAAGCTGTTCAACGGCGAGAACTTTGGCAAGCTGGTGTTGCAGGTGGCAAAGGCTTAAAGATCGTAAAAGCCTGCGAATGCAAAATGGTATGATTTAAGATACCATCATGGATATTCGTATTTACACAGACCCGAAAGGCAATCGACCTTTTGATGCGTGGCTGCAAGAGCTGAGAGATGTAAAGGCGCGGGCTGCCATCCGTGCGCGACTAGAGCGGGTAAGGGCTGGCAACTTTGGCGATTGCAAGCCCGTGCGCGATGGTGTGCAGGAACTGCGTATCGATCTGGGGCCAGGCTACAGGGTGTACCTGAGCCGACAAGGTGCGGTGCTGATTTTGCTGCTGTGTGGCAGCGATAAGAGCGACCAAGACCGCGCCATCAAGCAGGCGATTGACTATCTGAATGACTGGAAAGAAAGAGGCCGACCATGACAGCACCCCGCGACACCAGCTATGACGACACCTTAGCCATAGCTTTGAAAGACCCCATCGAAGCCGCCGCCTACATCGAAGCGGTGATGGAGCTGGACGAACCCGCCACACTGCTGGTAGCCCTGCGCCAGGTAGCCAAAGCCCACGGCATGGCCGAGGTGGCACGGCGCGCCGATATGGGCGACAAAACCCTGTTTCGCGCATTGAGTGAGGACGGCAACCCGACGCTCAGCACCATTAGCAAAGTGCTGCACGCCGTGGGGTTGCGCCTGAGCGTAGTGCCCGAGCCTGTCCACGCATAACCCTTTCGCCCATAGTCCCCAGGGCTTAAGAGTGAAGTTGGAAAATCAATGCAACTGGCATTGATTTATGATCGTGCTCTATGCCAAGCACACCTCAAAAAATCCAGCCCTCCACCTGCCAATACTGCCGCGCCCAAAGGCATGCAAAAAGGCCTCACCAGCTATGGCGACGCGGGCTTTTCCCTGTTTCTGCGCAAGGCCTTCATCAAAGGCGCAGGCTATACCGACCAGGCGCTGGAGCGCCCCGTCATCGGCATTGCCAACACCGGCAGCGCCTACAACCCCTGCCATGGCAACATGCCGCAGCTGATCGAGGCCGTCAAACGCGGCATCATGCTGGCGGGTGGGCTGCCCATGGACTTCCCCACCATCTCGGTGCACGAGAGCTTTGCTGCGCCCACCAGCATGTACCTGCGCAACCTGATGAGCATGGATACCGAGGAGATGATCCGCGCGCAGCCCATGGACGCGGTGGTGCTGATCGGCGGCTGCGACAAGACCGTGCCTGCGCAGCTCATGGGCGCGGCATCGGCGGGCATACCCGCTATCCAATTGATAACAGGATCGATGCTGACCGGCTCGCACCGCAGCGAGCGCGTGGGTGCGTGCACCGACTGCCGCCGCTACTGGGCCAAGTTTCGCGCCACCGAAATTGACGCGCAAGAAATTGACGAGGTCAACAACCAGCTGGTGGCCAGCGTGGGCACCTGTTCGGTGATGGGCACCGCCAGCACCATGGCCTGCATTGCCGAGGCGCTGGGCATGACAGTGCCTGGCGGCGCGTCGCCCCCCGCAGTGACGGCAGACCGCATTCGCGTGGCCGAAGAAACGGGCGCGCGCGCGGTGCAGATGGCGATAGACGGTTTGACCATCGACAAAATTCTCACGCCCGCTGCCTTTGAAAACGCCCTGCGCGTGCTGCTGGCCATTGGCGGCTCCACCAACGGTATCGTGCATCTGGCCGCCATGGCCGGGCGCGTGGGGCTGGACATTGACATGCAGGCGCTGGACCGCATGGGCCGCGAAACGCCCGTGCTGCTCGACCTCAAACCCTCGGGCCAGCACTACATGGAAGACTTTCACCACGCAGGCGGCATGGCCACGCTGCTGCGCGAGCTGCGGCCACTGCTGCGCCTGGAGGCGTTGACGGTGACAGGACGCACACTGGGCGAAGAACTGGATGCCGCCGATGCGGGCCAGCCCAACCCCGGCGGCTACCGCCCCGCCTTCAAGCAAGACGTGGTACGCACCATGCACAACCCCATCTACGCGCAAGGCGGCATCGCCGTGCTGATGGGCAACCTGGCCCCGGGTGGTGCCATCATCAAGCAGTCCGCAGCCGACCCCAAACTGATGGAGCACGAAGGCCGCGCCGTCGTGTTTGAAAACGCCGCTGACATGGCCGCGCGCATTGACGCGCCCGACCTGGACGTGCACGCCAACGACATCCTGGTGCTGAAAAACATCGGCCCCAAAGGCGCCCCCGGCATGCCCGAGGCAGGCTACCTGCCCATCCCCCTCAAGCTGGCCCGCGCAGGCGTGAAGGACATGGTGCGCATCAGCGACGGCCGCATGAGCGGCACCGGCTACGGCACCATCGTGCTGCACGTCACGCCCGAGTCGGCCGTGGGCGGACCGCTGGCGCATGTACGCAATGGCGACCGCATACGCCTGAGTGTGAAAAACCGCGAGATCAGTTTGCTGGTGTCAGCGGAGGAACTGGCCCAGCGGGCCAAAGACAATCCCATCGTGGAACCTACTGCTGCGCGTGGCTACAAGAAACTGTTTTTGCAGACGGTCACGCAGGCCGACAAAGGTGTGGATTTTGATTTCTTGCGTTCTGAGCACCACCACGGCAAGACACCGCGCTGAGTTAAAACAACTCCACGTCATTCATGGGGTAATGTTTCCGGTTCAGCGTCCACAGCGGGCAGCGGTGGGCGCGGGCGGTGGCTGACAGCAAGTAGTCTTCCAGCGCAATGCCCTGGTACGCCTTGGCATACTGGTTGGCGTACAAGCCAGCCATGCGCCCGGTGTCGCTGTCCAGCTCCACGCGCTGGCACAAATCAAACAGCGCCTCCACATCTTTATGCTCGCGCTTGAACGCACCTGCATAGACCTCGGCCACCACGATGGGGCTGATCAGCATGGTGGTTTGCGCCTCCAGCAGCGTTAAGAAACGCTCCACAACGGCGGGTGACTTTTTTAGCAAATCTATGACGATATTGGTATCCAGCACCAGGCGCTCGGGCGTCATGCGCCGCCGCCTGCACGCAATATACGGCTCTTGCTGCGGATACTGCGCACATAGGTTTCTGCATCCACCTTGGCAAAGCTTTGCAGCGGCTTCAGGCGCTCAAAATAGGCCCGCGCATCGGCTACGGGGTCTTTTTGAATGTCTTTTTCCAGCGTGCGCCGAATCAGCTCGGACATGCTCACGCCCACGCTGCGGGCGCGGGCTTTCAGGCTGTCATGTAGCCCATCTTGTAGGTAAATTTGGGTTCGGTGCATAATCGCTGTTTTGCAGTATGATGTATATGACTATACATCATATTGCCATCTTGCGTAAAACACATGGCATGGCTGTTACTTTGCGGTTTAGTGGGTAACAGTCCAGTCTTCCAGTTGCAAACCGGGCACTTGCGCAAAGGCATGGTCATTGGTCACCAATATGGCACCTACGCTGAGTGCGTGCGCAGCAATCAGCAAATCCAAGGGGGCCAAGCTCTTGCCCTGTTTTTTCATTTTGGCTCGCACAGTGGCGTAGTCTTGGGTGACGCTACTGTTCCAAGGTAGGGAATCGACACGCAATAAAAATTCGCGCACGGCAACATGCAGCCGCTTGGCCTGTGGCAACTTGGCCAGTCCGAAAAGTAGCTCAGCCTCTGTGATCGCTGAGATGCATAGCTCAGACATGGATGTACCTACCACTTGCGCCACAACTTGGGGATGGGCTTTGATGAAGTAGCTGACCATGTTGGTGTCCAGCATGTAGCGCTTCATTCTGTCCAGCCTGCAAATGGGTCACGGTCTTGAGTGCCTTGGGCACGCTCTTCGGGGCTCAGAAAATTGGCGGGCACTTTGGTGCCTTTGAGTGCTGCAAAAAAACCATCCCAACTCGTGGGTTTGCGCGACAAGATCACATCACCTGTCTCGGGGTTTTGGCGAATGAATACCTCGCTAGTGTCGAATCGAAATTGTGCGGGTAAGCGAACCGCCTGGCTGCGGCCGTTGGCGAAGAGTTTTGCAACTTGTTCCATACATACTCCTTATGCAAATGGCATATACTATAGTATATTACACAGGTAGCGCAATTGCAAATAGCATAGTACGAGCTGGCAAGGCAAGACCAAACAGTGAGTATGACCGTAAGCCTGCTACCGCTCAAGCTAACACTGAGACAAGGCGGTGGCTACACACCCCCATGCGGATGCGTCGGGTCAATCCACAGCACCGTCTCGGGCTTTTCGACTGGCTCAATCGGCAAGTTGACGGCGATGGCCTGGCCGTCGCTGCGGCACAGCACGCATTCCAGCGTCTCGGTGGCGCTGGCGTTGATCTCTTGGTGGGGCACATAGGGCGGCACGTAGATGAAGTCGCCGGGGCCTGCCTCGGCGGTGAACTCTAGCTGCTCGCCCCAGCGCATGCGGGCGCGGCCTTTGACGACGTAGATCACGCTCTCCAGGTGGCCATGGTGGTGCGCGCCGGTTTTGGCGTTGGGGTGGATGTGCACCGTGCCAGCCCACAGCTTTTGCGCGCCTACGCGGGCGAAGTTGATGGCCGCTTTGCGCTCCATGCCGGGGGTGGACGGCACGTTGCCATCCAGCTGGTCGCCAGGCACGACGCGCACGCCGTCGTGCTTCCAGTCGGTGAGGGAATGGGGGTGCGGGTGTTCAGACATGGTGGTTTTCTCGATGCTAGGTGCAGGCCTTCGCATATAAATTGCGCAGGCACGGTATTTTCAGGTTGCAGTGCGCTTTAGCTTTCAGTGGCAAACCGTTCATCGACACGCGCCAAATAGCTCTGGAAAACGCCGACATGCACATACGCTGCGTCTGCATTGGAAGGCCACAGATCGCTGGTGCTAAAGCGCACATCGTAGGTCGGCTCGTCATCGGCCGGCACGCCATGGGCATGCGCATCTGGGAAGGGATACGCGGGCGACACGCCTACCACCACGCCGGTTTTGCCGCGAATGTAGGCGGGCAGGCGGTGGTGGCCGGGGACGTGGTCGGTGCGTACCTGCACTTTGTCGCCGGGCTTGAAACTCTGCCTGTCGGCTACGTTGGAGCGGCCCGCTGCGCTGGGCGATGCCAGTGGAAAAGTGCCACCGGCCATGCGCTCCAGCTCGGCGTGCGTGACCAGGCCTTTTTCTACACACAGAGTGGCCAGGCTGGTGAGTGTGCGTTCGTAATAGCCCGCCGTCATGTAATGGCGCGGCTCCATGCGTTCGATGGCGTGGCGGTACTCGTCCATGTTGAACACGCCCTGCTTGACGGCCAACGAATACATGGCGTTGACGCGCTTCTCCCACGCGGCGTGGAAGGCGGGGGCTTGCGGTGCATAGCGCACGCGGCCAAAGCCTTGTTTACCGCCTAAATCGTGCATGCCGTCCATGGTGGAGCTCCTATTTTTAAAGGCGCGCGACGCCAATCATCGCGTCCTGCGTGACCAAGGCGGCCAATTTTTCTTCGGGCCAACCCAGCGTGTGCGGCGGCTGCACGGGTAGTACCATGTAGCGGGTGTCGGCGGTGGTGTCCCACACGCGGATCTCCATCTCGGGTGGCAAATCGAGCCCCATTTCACTCAGCACGGTGCGAGATTCACGCACCACACGGGCGCGGTATTCCAAGTCTTTGTACCAATCGGGCGGCAGGCCGATGATGGTGAAGGCCGTGCACGAGCACAGGGTGCAGCAAATCACGTTATGTACGCTGGCAGTGTTGGGCAGCACCACCAGATGGCGATGGTGGCGCGGCATGTCCAGGCCCAACTCGGCCACGGCGCTTTTGCCGTTGGCCAGCAGGCGCTGTTTGAATGCAGCGTCCGTCCAAGCCTTGGCCACCACGCGTGCGCCGTTCTGCGGTAGCCATTGTTCTTCCACCAGATGGTTGGCTTGTTCAATGAACGCAGCAGGCTCCATGCCGCGTGCGTGCAGCACGGCCTCAATAGCATCCGCACGCTGCTCTACCGATGCCGGGCCAGACCACGCTGCACTTTCATTAGACATCGTAGCTCCTCATAAAACCATTTCTAATTTTGCGCTTTTTGCGAATTTTTTGCGAATTTTGCGTTATCTAAAATCTATACGTTTGACGATGCATTAGGCATAGCGGCTCCGCGCCAACGCCGCGCCCAGGCCCAGGGCTTGCAGCTTCTTGATGGCCACCTCGCGGCTCATGGGGGCCAGGCCGCAGTTGGTGCAGGGGAAGAGCTTGTCTTTGGGCACGTATTGCAGCGCGGTGCCGATGGTGTCGGCTATCTGCTCGGGCGTTTCTATCACGTCGCTGGCCACGTTAATCACGCCAACCATCACGTCTTTGCCTGCCAGCAGCTTCATCAAATCGGGCGGCACATGGCTTTGGAAGCACTCCAGGCTCACCTGTTTGATGCTGCTTTTGGCCAGCGCCGGGAACACGTCAGCATACTGGCGCCACTGGTCGCCCAGGGTGTTCTTCCAGTCGTCGTTGGCCTTGATGCCGTAGCCGTAGCAGATGTGCACGGCCGTTGTGCAGGTGAGGCCCTTGGCCGCAATTTCGAGTGCCTTCACACCCCAGTCGGCGGCGTCTTTCATGTAGACGTTGAAGGCTGGTTCGTCAAACTGGATGATGTCCACGCCCTCGGCCTGCAAGGCCAGTGCCTCTTGGTTCAGCAGTTCGGCAAAGGCGTAGGCCATCTTGACCTTGTCGCCGTAGAAGCGGTCGGCCACGGTGTCCACAATGGTCATGGGGCCGGGCATGGTGAACTTGATTTTCTTTTTGGTGTGCGCACGCAGAAAGCGCGCCTCGGTGCCGTGCACGCGGCCCTTCAACTTCAAAGCCGAGACCACCTGTGGCACCTGCGCGTCGTAGCGGTTGTCGCGGATGCCCATGGTGACCTTGTGCTCAAAGTCAATGCCCTCGACCTGCTCTAAAAAGCCGTGCACAAAATGCTGGCGCGACTGCTCGCCGTCGCCAATGATGTCCAGCCCCGCATCTTCCTGCGCCTTGATCCACAAGAGCGTGGCATCCAGCTTGGCCTGAGCCAGCTCGTCGCCCTGCGCCTTCCACTGGGGCCAGAGTTTTTGAGTTTCGGAGAGCCAGGCGGGTTTGGGCAGGCTGCCGGCGATGGTGGTTTCAAACATGGGTTGGATCTTTCTGGTTACTATGGATTTGATAGCTGCTTACGCCATATTTTATTGGTCTACGGTGTGATTTTATCTACTTTATTCTGTGATCAGGGGATTGAGTTGACTTGCTCTTGTATGGGAGCAGGCCGACGGCGTACTCAGCTACGCGGCTGTCCCCCGTGCCGAACTAGGGTCGGCGACTCCTCCTTTATGCCGCTACGCTGAGTACACCATCGGCCCGCTCTCGCGAAGTAGTGTGCGATCCAGCTTTGCACCCCAACTAAACTGGTCCGCAGCCCTGGCGCTTGGTGTGCACAGCGCAGCGGCATAAAGGAGGAGCCCGAAGGGCGGGGGACAGCCGCGGAGCTGTGCACGCCAAGTGCCGGGGCGAGCCCAGCCAAGGACAACTGGCTACCAAGGCTACAAGTCAACAGCAGCTCAAGCCCTCCAACGCGGCAACAACCTCAGTGCATTGTCCCGCCCAATCGAGCGCAAATCAGCAGCAGAAAAACCGTAATCGATCAAGCCCTTGACGTTGTCGTCGCCCGTGCGGTAAGGATAGTCCGAGCCAAACAAAATCTGCGACACATCGACCAGCTTGGTCAGCGATGCCAGCGCCCCCGGGTGCGCAGACCACGCGGTGTCGTAGTAAAAACGCTTGAGCTCGTGCAACACACCCTTGGGCACGCGCGGTGCCAGCTTGGGGTCCAGAATCGGCATCTTGATAAACCGCTCGGTGAGGAAGGGCAAGGTGCCACCCGCGTGCGAGAAGATGAAGTTGATATCCGGGCAGCGCGCCGCCGTGCCAGAGAAGACGATGTCGGTGATGGTGCGGGTGGTGTCGGTGCCAAACTCGATCACCGTGGTAGGCACGTCGGCGACCAGGTTGCGGCAGCACGCGGCGGCTGTGGGGTGGGTGTAGAGCACGGCTTTGCGGCGGTTGAGCTCGTCCATCACGGGCGCAAAGCTGGGGTGGCCCAGCCACTTGTCTTCGTAGCTGGTGAGCAGGCCGATGCCGTCGGCCTTGAGCACGTCCATCGCATAGGCCAGCTCGCGCAGCGCGCCGTCGGTGGTCTGCATGGGCAGCATGGCGAATGAGCCAAAGCGGCCCTTGTTGTCCTGCGCCAGGCGCGCGACCCATTCGTTGCTTTCGCGGGCGATACGCGCGGCGTTGGCAGCATCGGTAAAGCCCACCTGCGGCGTGGTGACCGACAGCATGGAGGTGGCCACGCCCGCTTTGTTCATGTCGTCCAGCGTGCGCGCCACCGACCAGTTGCGCACGATGGGCGGGGCCTGGTTGACCTTGGCCAGCTCGGCGACGTAGGCGGGGGAGAACAGGTGGTGGTGGGTGTCAATGCGGTTTTGCATGGCGCTGGCCGCACCGGGCGCGGCGCAGCCTGGCAGGGCGGCGCTGGCACCCAGGGCCAGCATGCTGCTCAAAAAGCCCCGGCGCGGGGTGTCGCAGCCGCACTGCGGTATCAGGCGCTGGGAGGCATCGGCTACTGGGGTGAGGGAGGTGCTGAGGTCTTGCATGGTGTTGTCTTCCGTTGTTTTTGACAATGTAACGCGAAAAACTCGGGAACTGCATCCGGCTATTCCCTCATGCTGCTAGACACTCGCCCCAAACAGCCGCCCAACCCCCGCCGTAATGCCCATGGCCAAGGCACCCCAAAACACCACCCGCACGGCTCCCTTAAGTAATGACGCACCACCAGCGTAGGCAGCCAGCGCCCCCAGAGCGGCCAGTACGACCAGGGTGGTCACCGTGGCCACCGTGCCCACTTGCGCTGCGGGGGCCAGCAGCACGGCGGCGATGGGGAACACGGCTCCCCCTGCAAATGCGGCGGCCGACGCCAGTGCCGCTTGCAGGGGGCGGGCGCGCAGGGTGTCGGTAATGCCCAGCTCGTCGCGGGCGTGGGCGGTGATGGGGTCATGCGCCATGAGCTGCGCTGCTACTTGGTGCGCCAGCGGTTCTGTAAGGCCGCGGCCCACGTAGATGGCGGTCAGCTCGGCCAACTCGTGCGCGGGGTCGGTGGCCAGTTCTGTGCGCTCGCGGGCCAGGTCAGCCTCTTCGGTGTCGGCCTGCGACTGCACCGACACATACTCCCCCGCCGCCATCGACATGGCCCCGGCCACCAAGCCCGCAATGCCGGTGAACAAAATAGCCTGTTGCGTCGCGCCACTGGCGGCTACGCCCACGACCAGACTGGCCACCGACACCACACCATCATTAGCCCCCAGCACGGAGGCGCGCAGCCAGCCGATGCGGTGGGCGCGGTGGGTTTCAAGGTGGTGGGAGCGCATGACACCTACTATGCCACACGCCACGAAGCCTGACAGAACGGTCTGGATCGGTCACCGCCAGACACGCATTACCACGCCGGGCTCAGGCCCGCCGCGCCACCACCTCCAGATACTCCGCCGTATAGCGGGTGCGGCCGTCGGTGGCGAGATTGTGCTGGGTCCACAGCAGCTCCAGATCGCCGTGCAAGGCGGCCTGGCCGGCCGGGTCGAGCGCGGCAAATGCGCGATTGGTGGGGCCATAGTAGGTGCGGAAAAACTCCACCACCTTGGCGGGCCCGAAGGGGTAGTCAAACGGATAGGGGCGTTTGGTCAGTTGCAGGTGCGCCACGCCGTCGCTCAGGCGCTCGCGTACCGCCGCCTCATTGCCCCACAGCAGGCCTTGAGGCGGGTTTTAAGGGCCTCCATCTCGGGGGTGGTGCTGTCCATGGTGATCTCCTTCCCACAGGGGGCAGGGAGCCAAAAACAAAGAGCAGTGCAAGCGCCGGCTCCGGAGCGTTCGCTTTCTTGCGCAGGGTGCGTACCAAGTGATGGGCACATCGTTGCGCACCAGACAACTTACTCCTCGCACAGCCATTAGTAAAGCCTTGCGGCACAGAAAAGCGCAATCCATGCATCTATTTCAATGGCTTACAACTATGCGCGTGCCAGACCGATCCACATGGCTTCCTGCGCAATCTGGCGTGGATTGGCCAAGGCCGGGCAGGCCATCCAGCGCCCCAGCGCGTCGTTGCCAATGCGTACCATACCGATGTGCTGGGTGATGTCGGCATCGACCTCGGGGTTGGGGTCGGCGTAGCCCAGCGCGCGGCGAAGGGTTTCAATATCCTTGCCCAGCCCGGTTAAAAAAGTCCAGCCCGGCCCCGCGCCCAAGCCCTGGGCATAGGCCGCCAGCACCTCGGGGCTGTCCTGCTCGGGCAGCAGCGATATGGAATACATGAATACCTCGCGTCCCACGCGTTTGCCCAGCACACGCTGCACCTGCACCAGGTTGGCCGTCATGCCGGGGCATATTTCCGAACACTGGGCATACATGAAGTTGATCAGCACCAGGCGGTTACCGCGCACCAGGTCGTCGTAGAAGCGCACACGGCGCTTGTTGTGGGTTATCAGCTGCACATTGGGCAGCTCGACCGGCTTGCCCTGCAGGGCGGGCCGAGCGGCCAGCTCGACCGCGCCCGGTATAAAGACCAGCGGTGCCAGCGTAGAACGGGTGAGCAGGTTGCGGCGGTTCATGTCCATGATCGGCTCCTTGTTGAATGGGCTGCGATGCAGGCTAGGGCACGATGTCAAAGCGCATCATCATGGCGTGGTCTTCGTGCACGGTGTTGTGGCAGTGCATGACGTAGCGACCCAGAAAATCGCGAAACTGGATGAAGATCACAGCACGCTCCCCCGGGCCCAGCGACAGGGTGTCTTCGCGTCCATGCTGGGCGCTGTCAAAGCCCGGTTTTTTTCCGTTGGCCCGGTACAGCACGCGAAACTCCTCAAAGTGGATGTGGATCGGGTGCATCCAGCCGCCGCTGTTATTGGTCAGCACCCAGACCTCTTTGGCCCCCCGCTTGATCTGGATGGTGGGGCGATCCCCGTTGTAGAGCTGGCTGTTGATGGCCCACTGGCCGTTGGTGCGGTCAAAGCGCCACTCACGTACGGCCGTAATGGCAGTAATGCTGGGCAGTGGCGGTTTTTTACCGATGGCGGCGAGGATCGTCGCCTCGGGCAGGGTGTCCAGTCCCGCAGGCATGGCTGGCAAGGGGCGCAACAACAGCGGCACTTGACTGGGGTCATTCACCACGCCGTCCTGGACATCAAAGCGCACCAGGGGCACGCCGCCATTGACCAGGGTTTTGAACTGCGGGCCGTTGACCGAGTTGCGCAAAAAACCTTCGGGTTTGGAGCCGTCAGACTGACCGTACTCGTTGACGAGATACAGCGTTTGACCCGGCGTGGCCTTGGAAAAATCCACCACCACATCGGCCCGCTGCGCGGGGGACAGCAAACCCGGGCCGAAAAAGGGCGCCAGCGAGTTGCGCAGCAAATTGCCCGCAAAAGCGATCAGGGTCATATGCTGAAAGTGGGTGGCGTTACGCATGTCGCCCACCGTATTGTTGGCCACCTTGAGCGACAGGCCATACACCCGCGAGGGGCCTGCATTCAACAGGCGAAATCGGTACTTGCGCCGCTGCACCTTGAAGTAGGGCTGGATCTTTCCATTCACGGTCATCTTGTTGCCCAAAATACCGTCCAGGTTGAACTGGTCGAATACCAGAGCACCACTGCTGTCGATGATCTTGTCACCTATCATCAACGGGACATCAAACTCGCCGCTGGGCAAGCGCAGGTTAACGCCATCATTGAGGTTTTCGTCACCGGCATCCAGCTCGTCAAACATCAGGTAAAAGCCGACCAGTCCCTTGTAGGTGTTGGGCGCGGTGAAGTTGTGCCGGTGGTCGTGGTACCACAGCGTCCCCAACGCCTCGGTCTGGTCATAGCCCGCTTCCTCGTTGACGTAGTGGTGGTCTTTAAAGCGTCCATGGTCGATGCGGGCGGGGTCCAGCTCGGCCAGCTTGGGGTAGTACTCATCGGGAAAACCGTCAGACTCCCAGGGGGTGTGGTTGTTGTGTAAATGGGTGCTGGTCTCGGGCATGCCAAAGCCATAGTGCAGGTTGTACGGCGGCAGGTTATTACGAATGCGCACCAGTATCGGTTTGCCACATTGGGCATAAAAAGTCGGGCCGGGCACCATGGCCGACCCCGGTGGATCGCTGCTGCGCCGAAAACCCCACAAGGTGTTGTAGGGCATCTGGCTGTGCAGTTTGGCCTGGACTTCTTCTTCGATGAGTTCGTAATACTCCTGTGGCGGGTGAATTGTCCATGCCTGGTGCGGGTCACGCCTGGCTTCGCCTGCCACAGGTGCACGCCCTGGCTGGGGAATCAGCTGACTTTGCAGCATCGGCACAGCCCGGTGCTGCATGCTGTGCATCAGCGGCAATGCGTCCATGAAGGGCGGCGTGGGAAAGCCGCCTAGTGCCAGGCAAGGGTCTAGTGATTCTGAGTTGACATCGCCCTTGGCGCGCGCTGGCAAATGCACCGCCGCCGCCGCCGCGCCGCCCAGCCAGAGTAATTTTTGATGCAACCCGCGTCGGCTGAGCCGCCCTTGCAGTGCGGAGTCAAACCAAGTGCTGCCCAGGTGGCGCAACGCCGCCTGCATGCGTCCGATACCCCAACGCCGTGTGTCCATGAGACCTTCTCCTGCGCTTGATCAACCCACTGTCACCGTTCAAAAAAATGTTTGATATGGTTTCAATACGGTTACGCCGCTGGTTGCAGTGTGTTGAGAGGAAGCAGCGCAGGCAATACCCTGATTCTCTACCTAACTTTATGGTGGTAACCCCAGTGAAAGACAGTGGCAAACCAAGGACAAAGTCAGCACTTGCCATTGACGGCTGTCCAATTTTTCCTGCGTGGTACCAATGCGTAGGGAGGCTGGGCACCCAACGCAAATCTTGGTAGTTGTGGGCTGTAACGGTTACGTCAAAATGTAATACCACCGACTTACTGGAGGCTAAGTGGCAGGCCTTCAGGCAACGGCCGATGGGATTTTTGGGATGCGTTTTACTATGAATTTAATAGCTACTTACGTCCTGGCGACAAGGACTCGTCAGCTATTTAGGCATAAATTCATGGGCCAAGAGGGCGTAAGAGCGGTTTTGCGCCGCTGCATCGTGCGACCAGGTGATCACGGCAATTTCGTCGATGCCCAGCGCTTCGCCCAGTGCCCGCAGTTGCCCTGCCACTTGCGCACCGGTGCCCACGAAGGCGTTTTTACGTAGCGCGTTCAGGCGTGGCAGCTCATGCGCGCCGTAGTCGCGGTCGGCCTCATCGGGCGGCAGCAGCGCGCCGATGTGGCCCAGGTTGCGGTCCATCTTCCAGCGCTCGCGGCTTTTGAACTGGTGCCAGGCTTGTTCTTCGGTGTCGGCCGCCAGCGCCCAGACGCACAGGGCGGCGTGGGGCTTGGGGGTGATGGCGCTGGGTTTGAAGCTGCTGCGGTAAATGTCCATAGCCTGCTCTGCGCCCTGGCCGTCGGTGATGAAGTGGGCAAAGGCGTAGGGCAGGCCCAGGTGGGCGGCCAGCTGTGCACCGTAGTCGCTACTGCCCAGCATCCACACGGCGGGCGCGCTGCTGCTGTGTGGGTAGGCGTGCACGCCGTGGCCGGGGTGGCCGGGCGGCAGGCCGTCCACCTTGGCACCGCTGGGCAGGTCTGCGCCCTCTTGCACCCAGGCTTGCAGCTCCATCACTTGCTGGGGAAAGTTGTCGGACGAGCGTGGGTTGGGGTTAAGCAGTGCCGACGTGCGCTGGTCGCTGCCCGGGGCGCGGCCTACACCCAGGTCGATGCGGCCGGGGGCCAGTGCGTCCAGCACCCGAAATTGCTCGGCCACTTTGAGCGGCGCATAGTGCGGCAGCATCACCCCGGCACTGCCGATGCGGATGCGCTGGGTGCGCGCGGCAATGGCGGCCAACAGCACCTCGGGTGCGCAGCCGACGATGCTGGGGTGGCTGTGGTGCTCGCTCACCCAGAAGCGGTGGTAGCCCAGCGCCTCGCAGTGCTGCGCCAGCGCCAGGGTTTGGCGGATGGCTTCGGCCTGCGGGCGGCCGGTGGTGGCGGTGGATTGGTCAAGTACGGACAGGCGCATGGTGTTTTATTTGGACAGCGGGGATTCTCTCCATAATAACGCCATGGACAACAACAAAAAGACCCATATCGCCATCATCGGCTGCGGCTTTGGTGGGCTCGAAGCGGCCAAGGCACTGCAGAGCGCCGATGTCAACATCACATTGGTGGACCGCAGCAACCACCACCTGTTCCAGCCCCTGCTCTACCAGGTGGCCACCGCCGGGCTGGCCGCCCCGGCGATTGCCGCGCCCATTCGCAACCTGTTTCGCCAGCAGCGCAACCTCACTACGCTGCTGGGTGAGGTGGTCGGTATTGATACCCAGGCGCAGCGCATCACCCTGCGGGCTGGCGCGCCCATCAGTTTCGACCACCTGATCGTCGCCGCCGGAGCCACGCACAGCTACTTTGACCATGATGAGTGGGCGCAGCACGCGCCGGGGCTGAAAACGCTGGAAGATGCCTTCGAGCTGCGCCGCCGCATCCTGCTGGCCTTTGAAGCGGCGGAGCGGGAGATAGATGCTGCCCAGCGCGCGGCTTGGTTGACCTTCGTTGTCATTGGCGCAGGCCCCACCGGCGTGGAGATGGCGGGCACCCTGGCCGAGATTGCGCGCCACACCCTGCCCGGTGAGTTTCGCCGCATCGACCCGGCCCGCGCCACGGTGCTGTTGGTGGAGGGTGGCCCGCGCGTGCTGCAGGCCATGCCGCCCGATTTAAGCGCCAAGGCGCAGCTGCAACTGGAAAATCTGGGCGTGCAGGTGCTGCTGGGCTGCCAGGTCACGCAGATCGACGCGCACGGTGTTTTAGCAAGCAAATCACCAGATAGTCCACGCCAACAGGACGTAAGCAGCTATGAAAATAGTAGCATACAGATTGCCAGCAAGACCGTGATTTGGGCCGCAGGCGTGGCCGCATCGCCGCTGGGAAAGCTACTCGCGGCCGGCACGGGCTGCACGCTAGACCGCGCGGGCCGAGTGCAAGTGCAAGCCGATTTAAGCGTGCCTGACTTCCCCCACATCAGCGTGATTGGCGACATGGCGGCGGCGCTGAGCTATGGCAAGGGGGAGCCCAAAAGCGTGCCCGGTGTCTCCCCCGCCGCCAAGCAAATGGGGCGATGCGCCGCCCGCAACATCCTGCGCCGCATACACGGCCAGGCAACGCAAAATTTTGTCTACCAAGACTACGGCAACCTGGCCACCATTGGCCGCAACGCCGCCGTAGTGGACCTGGCCAGCCCGCTGGGGCACTTCAAGTTCAGTGGCTACTTTGCCTGGCTGTTTTGGCTGTTTGCCCACATCTACTTCCTGATCGGCTTTCGCAACCGGCTGGTGGTGTTGATCGACTGGGCCAGCGCGTATCTCAGCTTTTCGCGCCATGCGCGGGTGGTGGCGGGGATGGAAAACTCCGCCGAATCCGGAACGGGGTGAAATGGCAAAGGCCATGAGCCTGGGGTCGCGCAGCAATGCGCTTGAGGGTTTTACCTAGGCCACCAATACCCCTTTCTGGCGCGTAACGTGACAGGCTGCGCTACCATCACGTACTTGGTATTTTTTCGGTGAATATCGATCTGGATTTGTCTCAATGCACCGTTTTCTGGAGAATTTTTATGTTGAAAATCGTTAAAAAACTGGGCCTGCTGTCCGCTACCGCTGCGGCGCTGGCCGTCACGGCCCTGCCCGCCCATGCTGGCAAAACCCTGGATGCCATCAAGGCACGCGGCCAACTGGTCTGCGGTGTCAACGTAGGTCTGGCAGGCTTCTCGTCCGCTGACAGCAATGGGGCCTGGACCGGCATGGATGTGGATGTCTGCAAGGCCATTGCCGCCGCTGTGCTGGGCGATGCCGCCAAGGTCAAGTACGTTCCCCTCAACGCCCAACAGCGATTCACGGCTGTGACCTCGGGCGAAGTGGACATTCTGTCGCGCAACACCACCTTCACCATGTCGCGCGATGCCTCCCTGGGCATGCACATGACGGCGGTCACCTACTACGACGGCCAGGGCTTTATGGTGCCTACCAGCAGCAAGATCAAGAGCGCCAAGCAGCTCAAGGGCGCCACGGTGTGCGTACAGTCTGGCACCACCACCGAGAAAAACCTCACCGACTACAGCAAAGCCCTCAACCTGGGCATGAAGCCCGTGGTGTTTGAAAAGCAGGAGGCCGTCAACGCCGCCTACTTCTCGGGCCGCTGCCAAGCCTATACCACTGACGCCTCGGGCCTGGCCTCGGTGCGCAACAAGGAAGCCAAAGACCCTAAAGAGCATTTGATTTTGCCCGAGCTGATCTCCAAAGAGCCGCTGGGCCCCATGGTACGCCGCGGTGACGACGAGTGGTTTGCTATCACCAAGTGGGTGATTCACGGTCTGGTGGAAGCCGAGGAATACGGCCTGACGCAAGCCAACGCTGCGGCCATGGCCAAAGACAGCAAAGACCCCGTCATTGGCCGCCTGTGCGGCAGCACCGAAGACATGGGCAAGCACCTGACGCTGGACAAAGAATGGCTGCTGCGCGCCGTCAAGGCCGTGGGCAACTATGGCGAGATTTTCGAGCGCAACGTGGGCCTGAAAACCGCTCTGGCATTGCCCCGCAGCAGCAACAACCTGTGGAACAACGACGGCCTGATGTACGCACCCCCATTGCGTTAATCTCCCAGCACATTTTTATCAGCATTTAGCCTGAATCCAACGGGTTCATCTGCGTAGCAATGCGCAGATGAACCCGTTTTCAATGGTGGCATTCCCATGACAGACCCCTCCCCCGTTCACAGCATGATCCCGCCGCGCAGCGCTCCAGCGCCCAAGCGCAGCGGGTTTTCCTGGCGTAGCAGCCACGTCCGCGCACTGGTGTACCAAATCCTGGCGCTGTCGTTGATCGCCTTCACGGTCTGGCTGCTGGTGACCAACACCCTGGACAATATGCGCTCGCGCGGCATCCAGAGTGGTTTTGACTTTTTACTGCAGCCCGCAGGCTTTGACATTGGCGAGAACTGGATTGGCTACGACTCGAACAACCACTACTGGAAGGCCTTTTTGGTCGGTTTGGTCAACACGCTGCGGGTGGCCCTCATCGGTATTGTGCTCACCACTATTTTTGGCACGCTGCTCGGCATTGGCCGCTTCTCGCGCAATGCGCTGGTGCGCGGCCTGTGCTATGGCTATGTAGAGATGTTTCGCAATATCCCCGTGCTGCTGCAGCTCTTGATGTGGTATTTGATTTTTACCGAATACCTGCCGCAAATCTCGCAGGCCTGGAACGTCGGCGATCTGCTGTTTTTAAGCAAGAACGGGATCTCCTTCCCCTCCCCGGTGTGGGCGCTGGGGCACACGCTGGGTCTGCTTGGTTTGGTTGCGGGTGCCGTGGCGGCTTATCTGTTTGCCAAGCGTGCACGTCAGCGCTTTGAACAAACCGGCCACGTTCAAAAAGTGCTGTGGCAGTGCCTTGCCATGATGCTGGGCGGTGCCTTGCTGGGCTGGCTGGCAGGCGGTGCGCCCTGGGGCTGGGACATCCCCAAAATGAATGAAGTACAGGTGGAAGGCGGTGGCGCGCTCACACCCGAGTACCTGGCCGTGCTGATTGGCCTGGTGCTCTACACCTCGGCTTTCGTAGCCGAAGTGGTGCGCGGCGGCATTGCCTCGGTGTCGCTGGGCCAGCACGAGGCCAGCGCTTCGTTGGGTCTGTCGCGCTGGCATTCCATGCGCCTGGTGGTGCTGCCGCAGGCGCTGCGGGTCATCATTCCGCCGATGACGAATCAGTTTTTGAACCTCACCAAAAACTCGTCCCTGGCCGTGGCCGTCGGCTACCCCGATCTGGTGTCCATTGCCAACACCTCGCTCAACCAAACCGGGCGTGCGGTGGAGTGCATTGCCATCATCATGGCGATTTACCTCACCACCTCGTTGATTACCTCGGGGTTTATGAACTGGTTTAACGCCCGTGCGGCCATCAAGGAAAGGTAGGCCAGCATGACGCAAGTATTTGTCTCTTTACCCGCCCGCACTGCTCCGGTGAAAACCGAGGGCTTCGTGCCCTGGGTGCGCAGCAACTTTTTGGCCAGTGTACCCAATGCCGTCGTCTCGGCGCTGATCATCGGCCTGCTGCTGTGGATCGTGTTTGGTGTGCTGCGATGGGGCGTGACTAACGCCGTCTTCGCGGCCAATCCCGATCTGTGCCAGGCCGCGCGCGGCATCGGTGCCTGCTGGGGCGTGGTGAACGAAAAAGCCCGTTTTATCGTGCTGGGCCGCTATCCGCAGCCCGAGCACTGGCGGCCCGTCATTGCCACCCTGCTCTTGCTGGGTTTGGTGGTGGCCAGTTGCAGCCCGCGTTTCTGGAAAGCCTGGTTGCCTGCGCTCTGGGCGCTGGTGCTGGCGATCTTTTTTACCCTGATGAGCGGTGGCGTACTGGGCCTGACCAAGGTGCCCACCGACCAATGGGGCGGCCTGCCGCTGACCATTATGCTCACCGTAATTTCCATGACGCTGGCTTTTCCCATTGCGGTGGCTGTGGCACTCGGGCGGCGCTCGGACATGCCGGCCATCAAAAGCCTGTGCGTGGTGTATGTGGAGCTGATTCGCGGCGTACCACTCATCTCGGTGCTGTTCATGGCCTCGTTCATGCTGCCGCTGTTTATGCCGGTGGGCAAGTCGCCTGACGTGCTGATCCGCGTGATTGTGGGCATTACGCTGTTTGCGGCGGCCTACATGGCCGAGATTATTCGCGGTGGCCTGCAGTCGCTGCCGAAGGGGCAAACCGAGGCGGCTGCCAGCCTGGGCCTGGGCTACTGGCAAACGCAAATCAAAATCGTGCTGCCCCAGGCCCTGGGCACGGTGGTGCCCAGCATCATGAACAACTTTATCTCGCTGTTCAAAGACACCTCCCTGGTCACCATTGTCTCGCTCTACGAGCTGACGGGCGCGCTGAGTTTGGCCGTGGGCTCCGACCCCAACTGGCGGCCCTTCAAAATCGAGGCCTATATTTTCATTGCGGCGATTTACTTTGCCTGCTGCTTTGCCATGTCGCGCTACAGCCTGTGGATTGAAAAGCGTGTGGCTGTAGGTAAGGCTCGTTAAATCGCCAGGACAAACCATGCCATTCAGGTAACGCAAAAATCGCAGAAATTAAAACCAAAAATCGCCAAAAGAATCCGTTAGTCAAACAAGCCATTGCTATGAATTCCGTTTTGCGTTTTTTGCGAATTTTTTGCGCTTTTCGCGTTACATCCCACTGTGCCGTCGGTAATCAAGAGAAACATCAACATGACTGAACCCATCATCAATTTCAACAAAGTCAACAAATGGTATGGCAACAACTTCCATGTACTGCGTGACGTCGACCTGCAAATTGCCCCTGGCGAGCGCCTGGTGATCTGCGGCCCCTCGGGCTCGGGCAAGTCCACGCTGATCCGCTGCATCAACGCGCTGGAGGAGTACCAGGAAGGCACGCTCACCGTGGCGGGCCATGTACTGGGCGACGATGTGAAGGCAATCGACGCGGTGCGCCGCCAGGTCGGCATGGTGTTCCAGCAGTTCAACCTGTTCCCGCACCTCACCGTGCTGGAAAATTTAACCCTCTCGCCCACCTGGGTGGCAGGCATGCCCAAAAAAGAAGCCATCGAGCGCGCCATGGCCCAGCTGGAGCGCGTGCGCATCGCCGAGCAGGCGCAAAAGTACCCCTTGCAGCTCTCGGGCGGCCAGCAGCAGCGCGTCGCCATTGCCCGCGCACTGTGCCTCACCCCCAAAATCATGCTGTTTGACGAGCCCACCTCGGCGCTGGACCCCGAGATGATCAAAGAGGTGCTGGACGTGATGATTGGCCTGGCCGACGGCGGCATGACCATGCTGTGCGTGACCCACGAAATGGGCTTTGCCAAGGCCGTAGCCGACCGGGTGATTTTTATGGACCAGGGCCAGATCGTTGAGCAAAACAGCCCCGAAGAATTCTTCAACCATCCCAAAACAGACCGCAGCAAAGACTTTTTGTCCAAGATTTTGGGGCATTAGACTGGTGTTGGACGGCCTGCACAGGCGCGGGTTGGTGCGGTGGGCATCTGCAACCCACCTGCGCACTATTTGGGGTATTTCACCTAGAAATTAGCCCATGCACTGCAAAATTCATAGCGCACATGGCCTTAAAATAGGGGAATGTGCCAATTACTCGGTATGAACTCTGCCAACCCGGCAGATCTGCGCTTCTCGTTCACCGGCTTTGCTGCACGTGGCGGCCTCACCGACCACCACGGCGACGGTTTCGGCGTGGGCTTTTTTGAAGACAAAGCCTGCCGTCTGTTCATGGACAACCAGCCCGCCTCGGCCTCGCCCGTCGCCGACCTGATCAAAAACTACCCTATCAAATCGCGCAACGTGGTGGCCCACATCCGCAAAGCCACCCAAGGCGATGCGTTGCGCCTGGAAAACTGCCACCCCTTCACCCGCGAACTGTGGGGCAGGCACTGGCTGTTTGCCCACAATGGCGACCTGAAAGACTACCAGCCCACCTTAAGTGGCGACTACTTGCCGGTAGGCAATACCGACAGCGAGCGGGCCTTTTGCGACCTGATGCAAACCCTGCGTGCCGTCAGCCCGCCCAAGGCGGGCACCAACGTACTTGCCCTGTTCACCCGACCGTGTCTTTGAAGCCCTGTGCGAAGTCACCCAGCGCACCGCTGAACACGGCGTATTTAATTTCTTGCTGTCCAACGGCCAGTCCATGTTTGCCCACTGCTCTACCCGGCTATGGACACTGGTGCGTCAATGGCCATTTTCCAACGCGCAGTTGATCGATGCCGACCTGAGCATGGACTTTGCGCAAACCAATGCCTCCAATGACCGCCTGTGCATCATCGCCACCCAGCCCCTCACCCGCAACGAAGACTGGCAGCAGCTAGATGCCGGACAACTGCTGTGGATTGAGGGCGGCCACATCGTGCGCCGGGCGCAACTGAGTGTGAGCGAAGCCGTGCAGCGCAAGAACGAAGAAAACCTGGCCTGCGTTTAATTAATCGATACGACGTTAGCCTTTGGCCGCCCGCTTAGCGAGCCAAGCGAGATAGACTGCGCTGGTGTACCCAGCAACCCGCTAAGGAATCGCCATGCTCCGCCCCGCCCTCAGTATGTTTGCCGCCGTCCTGCTACTCACCGCCTGCGCGACCGGCAGCCCCCCCAGCCACTTTACCTACACGCCCTACCAGCAACCTGAAGCTGGCTCTGGCATTACCGCCAAGCCCGGCTGGGCGACCCACAAATTTGCCGTCGCCGCGGCGAACCCCCTGGCCACCGATGCGGGCTACCAAGTACTCAAGGCGGGCGGCAGCGCGGTAGACGCAGCCATTGCCGTGCAGATGGTGCTCACCCTGGTCGAGCCGCAAAGCAGTGGCATAGGCGGTGGCGCATTTTTGCTGCACCACGACGGCAAGACCACCGAGGCCTTTGACGGCCGCGAGACTGCGCCCGCTGCTGTGGACGAAAATCTGTTGATGAAAGACGGTAAACCCCTGCCGTTTTACCAAGCCGCAGTGGGTGGCCGCAGTGTTGGCGTGCCGGGCACGGTGCGCATGCTGGAGGCGGCGCACCAACAGCATGGCAAGCTGCCTTGGGCGCACATTGTTTACACCCGCCATTCGCATTGGCCGAGGGAGGCTTTAAAGTCAGCCTACGCTTGAACACGCTGCTTGCCGTTGAGCCCCTATCTAAAAAAAGACCCTGTCGCCGCCGCTTATTTTTACGACGCGCAAGGCGCGGCGTGGCCCGTCGGCCATGTACTAAACAACCCCGAACTGGCCCTGGTGTTGCAGCGTATTGCTGCACAAGGCTCCTAGGCACTCAGCCAGGGTAGCATTGCCCAGGCTATAGTGGATAAAGTACAAAAACACGCCAGCAATCCCTGGCACCCTCAGCCTGGCTGATTTAGCCCACTACCAGGTCAAGAAACGCCAACCCCTGTGCACTGACTACGCCGCCGCTGGCAAAACCTATGTGCTGTGCGGCATGCCACCACCCAGTAGCGGTGCAATTGCGGTCGCGCAAATATTGGGTATCTTGGGCAACACCAACGCAGTTACGCTGCGCCCCGACCTGTACATGGACAGACATCGGATCCAATGCGTCACCACCCCCTGTCCCGATGAAAATGGGGGTGCAGCCTCTGGCATACCGCCGGGCTATATTCCTCAAGCTGAATGGATACCTCTACACCGAAGCCGCGCGCCTGGTCTTTGCCGACCGCTCGCAGTATTTGGGTGACCCCGATTTTGTACCGGCTCCCGGTGGAAACTGGCTGACCCTGATTGCACCCAGCTACTTGGCCGAGCGCGCGCGAGCTGATCAAAGACAAGCGCATGCAAAATGCAACACCGGGCAACCCCGGTGGCGCAAAAATCAGCTTTGGCATGCCCGCCGAGCAACCCGAATACGGCACCAGCCACATCAGCATCATGGATGGCCATGGCAATGCTCTGAGCATGACGACAACGATTGAAGATGCTTTTGGTGCACGGCAAATGGTCACTACCGATAGGACACGCAGTGGCGGATTTTTATTGAACAACGAACTCACCGACTTTAACTTCGCACCCAACGATGCCCAAGGCAAACCCACCGCCAACCGGGTGCAGCCCGGCAAACGCCCGCGCAGCTCCATGAGTCCCACTCTGGTCTTTGACAAAGCCACCGGCCAGGTGGTGATGAGCAGCGGCAGCCCCGGCGGCGCGCTGATCATCCACTACAACTCCAAAACCTTGTACGCCATGCTCAACTGGGGCCTGGACGCGCAGCAGGCCATTAACCTGCCCAATTTCGGCCTCACCAGCCCGGCACCTGGCGCGCCGTTGCTGCTGGAAGACAAACGCTTTAGCACTGCCACAGCAGAGTCCCTGAAAGCCAAAGGCCACACCGTGCAGGAGCTGAACATGACCAGTGGTCTGCAAACTATCCAACGTACGATCAACGGCTTCTTTGGTGGAGCCGATCCACGCCGGGAAGGTGTAGTCATGGGAGATTAAGCATAAAATACGCCCGTAGTCCACGCTGACAGGTCATTTCTAGCTACATAATTTATAGCTAACATTTTTTCAATACATCCACTGATTCATATAAGCTCCATTTACCGACTACCAACGACGCATGCGGGTTTGGACGCTATGCTTACAATCTTTTATAGTCTGCACCTGTTCACCCACTCCACACCCCACTATCTTGGCTACCACCACCCCACCCTCCCCCCGCGTCCAGTTTGACGCACTGCGCAACTTCATCCATGCTGCTTTTGCACGACACGGCCTTCCCGATGCTGATGCCCTGCAAGTCGCCCAACTCATGGCCGAGGCCGACCTGCAAGGCTCGGACGGGCATGGCGTGATCCGCCTGCCGATGTACCTCAAGCGCATCAAGGCCGGTGGCCTGAACCTCACGCCCAACATCACCGTGGTGCATGAACGCGCCGCCATGGCGGTGGTGGATGGCGACAACGGCATGGGCCACCTGGTGGTGAGTAAGGCGGTAGACATCGCCATCGCCAAGGCACGCACTGCGGGTGTGGCCTGGGTCAGCACCCGCAACAGCAACCACGCCGGGCCTGCGTCACTGTACTCGCGCAAGCCTTTGGTGCATGACATGCTGGGCCTGTACTTCGCCGTGGGCAACGCCAACCACCTGCCGCCCTGGGGCGGCATGGACATGCTGCTGTCCACCAACCCGATCTCGGCGGGCATCCCCGCTGGCGACGGGCCACCCGTGGTGCTGGACATGGCCACCACCGTGGCCGCCTACGGCAAAGTCAAAGCCAAAGCCAAGCGCGGTGAGCAGATGCCCGAGGGCTGGATGATTGACCGACAAGGCAAGCCACTGACCGACCCCACGCGCGCGGCAGAGGGCTTTTTGCTACCCATTGGTGAGCACAAAGGCTACGGCCTGGCCTTGATTGTGGGCCTGCTGGCGGGCACGCTGGGTGGCGCAGCCATGGGCCGCGATGTGGTGGACTTTAATGCCGACCATGTGACCAAGACCAACACCGGCCAAGCCATTTTGGTGATCGACTTGGCCGCCTTTGGCGACCCGGCGCAGTTCAAACAGTCGGTAGACACCATCGTGCGCGACATCCGCAATAGCGAGCGCCTGCCCGGCGTAGAACGTATCTGGCTGCCTGGCGAACAAAGCCACGGCAAACGCGCCAGCTACCAAAAAGAGGGCATTCCACTGATGGACGCATTGGTGACCGAATTGCAAACGCTGGCTAAGGACATCGGTATTGCGCCGCTGGAAATTAGTCGCGCGGCATGATAAAACAGGTAACGCTAAAAACGCAAAACTAAAACACGGGATTTGTTTTGCGTTTTTTTGCGAATTTTTTGCGTTTTTCGCGTTACCTCTGACTATGTTTAATTAGGAGCACCCATGGGCCTGAAATTTTTAGAACATTTGTTAATCCTCACCCACGACCCTGATGGCACGCGCGACTGGTTTTGCAATAACCTGGGTTTTGAGAGCGGCCCGCATCCCGAGTTTGGCTTCCCGGTGCACTGGCTGTACATTGGCAAGCAAGATGTCATCCACATCGGCAAAGCGCGCCACTCGGCCCACCAAGACACCTATCTGCAAACCCCCAGCGACCAGGCCGGGGTGGACTACGCCGCCGCCGGCGCCCCCGGCTCAGGCCGCATCGACCACCTGTGCCTGAACTGCGAAGGCATTGAAGAATTTATCGAACGCCTGGGGAAAAACGGCGTGGAGTTCAGCGAACGAAAGGCGCACAACTCCAACCTGTACCAGCTGTTCATGCGCGAGCCGATCAACGGCATCAAGGTGGAGCTGAACTTTGCCTGGCACGAGGCCGCGCGCATTGGGCGTGTGCCGTCGTGGACGGATGAAGGCCAGAGCGCTAAGCCCCTGGTTGAAGTAACGAAGTAATTTTTACCCCAAAGAAGGCACCCATGAAAATCAAAGCAGTCCGCATCCACGCCACCGGCGGCCCCGAAGTGTTGCAGTTAGAGCAACTGAACCTGCCTGATCCCGCTGCGGGCGAGGTGCGCATCCGCCACACCGCCATTGGCTTTAACTTTCAAGACATCTACACCCGAGGCGGCATGTACCCTGCGCCTATGCCCACTGGCCTGGGCACCGAGGCGGCTGGCGTGGTCGAGCAGGTCGGCCCCGGCGTGACGGACTTCAAAGCCGGTGACCGTGTGTGCTACGCCAGCGGCCCCGTGCTGGGTGCCTGCGCCACCCACCGCAACTACCCCGCAGCGCGCCTGCTGCACTCACCTGTGCACATGAAGGACGAAGAAATCGCCGCCATCTTGCTCAAAGGCATGACGGTGGAATACCTCATGCAGCGCTGCTATCCGGTCCAGGCCGGGCAACATGTGCTGATGCACGCAGCCGCAGGCGGCGTAGGTTTGCTGGCCGGACAATGGGGCCGCCACATCGGCGCGCACATGATTGGCGTGGCAGGTGGGGCCGATAAAGTCAAACTCGCCTTGGCCAATGGCTACGAATACTGCATTGACCGCACCACCGAGGACGTAGCGGCCCGGGTGAAAGAGATCACCGGCGGCAAGGGCGTGCCCGTGGTGTACGACTCGGTGGGCAAAGACTCTTTCGAGCAGTCCATCAACAGCCTGGCACCACGCGGTTACTTTGTATCCTTTGGCACCACCACCGGCGCTCCGCCCCCCGTGGTCGCCAGTACCCTGCAAAAAATGGGCTCGCTGTACTTCACCCGTCCCACCCTCGTCACCTACACCGCCGCCACCGAAGACCTGCGCGCCTCAGCCGCCGCCGTCTTTGACCTATTCGCGAAAGGCGCACTCAAAGTCTCCATCAACCAGCGCTTTGCACTGGACGATATTGCCAAGGCACACATCGCGCTGGAGGGTGGGCGCACGACCGGGTCAACGGTGATCCTGCCGTAGGCGGTGGGTTTGCGATCACAGACTGTTCTCAAGCATGTCACTGTGTTTGGCGACCGGCGCTACTTCAGCTACGCGGCTGTCCCCCGGGGCGGCCTATAGCCGCCGCCTCCTCCTTTATGCCGCTACGCTGAAGTAGCACCGCTCGCCAAACTGGTTGCATGGTGCGCTACCGTGGGGATACCCGCTGCTTCGACAGTACTAGGCGACAAATCGGGCTGTAGCTCAACTTGGATTCAAACACGAGTTGCAACTTTTCTAATGTAATAGGTGGGCCGAAGTAGCAATTGCTGCGAGGTTTACCGACCGACCAAAGTCAAAGTTTGCAACACATGAACCACCACCTCAGCCCACACGAACGATACCAAATTCAAATCGGCCTTGCCTCAGGCCTGCCGGTTAAAGCCATTGCAGCCGGGCTAGATCGCAGCCCCAGCACCATCTACCGCGAGATAAACAAAGGCAGTGGCGCTGCGGGCTACGATGCCAAATACGCCCAACAGCGAAAAAACCTTCGCGCCGCCCAATCGCGCAATGCCAAAGTCATCCCTCTTCACACCTGGCGACAAGTAGAGCTGTGCATCTTGCAGGACTTAAGCCCCGAGCAAACCGCCGCCTGTACTAACGCCAGCCATGAAGCCATCTACCAGTACATCTATCGCAACAAACGCGCAGACGGCTATCTTTGGTTGCATCTGCGTTGCCAAAAGCGCTATAGAAAACGCGCCGGTGGACGTGACCGCCGGGGCATGATCCCCAACCAGAGGCGTATTGACGAGCGTCCCCCACATATTGAACATAGAGCTCAAGTAGGCCATTGGGAAGCCGACACCATCGTAGGGCCGCACCACGCCAGCGCCATACTGAGCATGGTAGAGCGCAAGACGGGCTACACCTTGTTGGCCTTGCTGCCAGACCGTACGGCAAGCAGTGCCTACCAAGCCATGGTGCAGCTACTACAGCCAATTGCGTACAAGGTCAAAACGATCACCACCGACAATGGCAGCGAGTTTGCCTGGCACGAGAAGCTGGATGCCACACTGGGCTGCATCTCCTATTTCTGTACCCCCTATGCAAGCTGCCAGCGCGGCACCAATGAGAACACCAATGGCCTGGTTCGCCAGTATGTGCCCAAGAAGCGCGAACTGGACACGGTTGATCAGCAAGAATTACAAATGATTGAGGACAAATTAAACCATCGACCACGCAAACGGTTGGGCTTTAAAACGCCACATCGGGTGTTTGTACAATCACTTCAGAGTTTCGCAACTCGTAGTTGAATCTAAGCAATGAAATATAGCGTAAGCAGCTATGGAATATATAGCAACTAAATATGCTTAAACGTACCGTCAGCACCTACTGGTAAACAAACTACACCATATTCAATGCCTGCCATCCTCACGCGGATGGCGCATCGCGCAGTTGCGACCATGCCAGCAAACAAAAAATTTCACCCAATGCAGGTTGTTTTTTCAGTGCTTAGGCTATAGTCCATATGTAATGAACACGCCTTCGCAATCGGTCTAAAAACCGAACTGACTATAGTGGTGTACTGCCGGGTTTCATGGAATTTTTATAAATAAACGAATAAACAGCTTTATCGCTTGGAATCCTTACTGCAAGCCACTTTCAGGAGTATTTGATGCCCAGATTAAATTGCAACCCCATTTGTAAATTGCAAATCTTGCGATCTGCATTGCGTTAGAGTGCTCAATGAGTGATTGGCAAAAGTTTCTTAAGTTTGCTCGGTTTGCGCTTGCGGTTTCTTTCATACCTTTTGTGCAATCCTGCGATGGCGCCGTTGGTGTCACACAAACCTTTGGCTTTCCTCTTCCTTTTGCTTCACACATCGCTGGTAGCTCTACTCTAAATCACTTTGTTATATCGCATCTGGTTATCAACATTTTTTTCTTTGCTGGGCTTGCTTTTTTTTGGCTCGCTACAAACCTAGCTTAATTCGTATCTGCAATAGCTTGTGGGTGCTGGCAGTTGTTTTGGTCTTCGCCATTTTTTGTTATTTTGGCAATGCTCTTATTTACGCCATGTACGCTTTTGTCAGCCTACGCGTCTACGCTTTGTTTGGAGTCAACCCCAACCACGTGCCTGAGTTGGACATATTTTCACGGTGTCTTTTCTTAGTTGTTTTGGTGTTCAGCCTATCTGTTGTTGGTGCTGCTCAAAGCGTTAAAAATGTACAAAAATAGCACCCTAACGAATAAGATTAGATCGCGCTTGCCGCCCGATCTGAACCGTTTGTTGGACGAGCCCGGTTTGGGGTGCTGCAATAGCCCCACCGCAAATACCTTTTTGAGATACCCCTTGCCATCGCAAAAGCCCAACCGCAACCCATCGACCAAGCCCGCCGCCCCGGCGCTTGGGGTGAGTGGCGTAGCGGCATAAAGGGGGAGTAGGCGGTCATAGACCGCCACGGAGGACAGCCGCGTAGCCAATCACCCCAAGTGCCTGGGCGTACGCACCACCTGAGCGTGCAAGGCACCAGTGCCACCAAGCACCAGAGCGCACCAAGCGTCTGTGCGTACAAACCACCAGAACGCTCTAAGCACTTGAACGTACAAGACCTGTGCGATCAGACGCGAAGGCGACCGTTCGGCACCGCATCCGCTGGTTTTCACCTAAACCCATTTCCCGTGGTTTTGCTACGCTGTCAGACGTATCCCCTTTTTGTAACCCTCCGGAGTTAAACCATGCGTCAGCCCATCGTCAAGCGTTTCAAATCCACCCTTTTGTTGTCCCTGCTCGGCCTGGCCTGCGCCAGCACCGCGCAGGCAGAAAATATCAAACTGCGCATTGCGTCTGGCCATGCGGCTGCGCAGACTTATGTGAATTTGATGCAAAACTTCTTTGTGCCAGAGATCACCAAACGGGTGGCAGAAAAGACCTCGCACAAGATCGAGTTTGTTGAGGGCTATGGCGGCTCGATGGTCAAGGTGGCCGACACGCTGGAGGGCGTGCAGTCGGGCATTATCGATATTGGCGGCTACAACTTTGGCTTTGAGCCGTCCAACCTGCCGCTGCATGCTTTCCAGGTCATGCTGCCCTTTGGCACCATGAGCCCCGAGATGAGCGTCAAGCTGGCGCGCACGGTGTACGACAAAGTGCCCTATATGAGCAAAGTGTTTGAGGACAAATTCAACCAGCAGCTGCTGGCCCTGATTGCCGACAACGGCTACAACCTGGGCACCACGTTTGAATGGAACACGGTGTCCGAGCTCAAGGGCCGCAAGATCGCTGGCGCTGGGCTGAACCTCAAGTGGCTGGAGTACGCGGGTGCGGTGCCCGTGCAGTCATCCCTGCCCGAGGCCTATACCTCGATGCAGACGGGGGTGTACAACGGCTGGATCATGTTTCCGTCGGGTTGGGTGAACTTCAAGCTGGGTGATGTGGCCAAGCACTACACCGAGGTGGGCTTTGGTGCCATCACCTGGCACGGGCTGACCATGAACAAAGCCAAATTCTCCAAGCTGCCCAAAGAGGTGCAAACGATAATTTTGGAAGTCTCCAAAGAATACGAAGCCAAAACTGGCACCGTGAACCAGGAAAACTACCCCAAGCAAATGGCCGAGCTCAAGGCCACCGGCGTGACGGTGAAGAGCGTGCCTGATTCTGTCAAACTGGACTGGGCTAACTCGCTCAAAGCCTGGCCGCAGACTGTGGCCGCCGATCTGGACAGCAAGGGTTTGCCCGCCTCGCAGGTGCTGAAAATTACGCTGGAGGAAGCCGAGAAACTGGGCCACAAATGGCCGGTGCGCTACAGCATCAAATAAAAAACGCCCAGCCCTGGCTTTGCCCACCCCGCCTCCCCGTGCGCACGGGGAGGTCGCTTTTTCGGAGACAAGCACATGTTGAAACGCTTCAACGACTGGATCACGCGTGCCCTGATGGTCACCGCCGCCGTGCTGGCCTTTTTGCTCTGCTTTTTGGTGGTGGCTGATGTGCTGGGCCGGGTGTTGTTTAACAGCCCGATCAAGGGCACGCCCGAGATCGTGTCGTTTTCCATCGTCATCATCTGCTTTTTGCAGGCGGGCTTTGCCATCCGCTCGGGCGGCATGCTGCAGGTGGACACGCTGGTGGCCAAGCTGGCACCGCGTTGGCAAAGCTGGTTTGGCGCCGTCGGCGCGCTGGCGGGCCTGTGCTTTTTTGCCTTCATTTGCTATGGCAGTCTGGACGGCGCGGCGCATGCCTGGAGTTCTAACGAATTTGAAGGTGAAGGGGCGCTGCGCGTCCCCGTGTGGCCTGCACGCTTTGTGATTGTGCTGGGCACGGCGCTGGCGGCGCTGAGCTACCTGTTGTTGATGCTGGAAAACATCGCCCTGGCGGGCAAGGGCCTGGCCCCCGCCCAATCCACCGCAGTGCACTAGACGCAAAAAGTATGTTTGACCCTACCCATATGATTATTTTGGTCAGCGTGTTGCTGGCCTTGGTGTTTTGCGGCGTGCATATCGCCGTATCGCTGGGCATTACCAGCCTGCTGGGCATCTACCTGCTGACGGGGGAGGTAAGCACCGTCATCAGTTTTGCCTCGACCACTTCGTACGAGGCGCTACGCGACTATGTGTTTGCGGTCATTCCGCTGTTCATGTTGATGGGAGAGTTTTTGGCCAAGTGCGGTGCAGCCAGCGACCTGTTCTCGCTCATCAACCGCCTGACCAAAAAAGTGCCGGGGCGCCTGGGGGTAGCCACCGTGCTGGCCAACGCGGTGTTTGCCTTTGTGACCGGGGTGTCGATTGCCGCAGCCGCTGCATTTTCAAAAATCGCCTATCCGGAGATGCGCCGCTATGGCTATGAGCGCAAGTTTGCGCTGGGCTGCATTGCCGGCAGCGCCTGCCTGGGCATGCTGATACCGCCCTCCGTGCTGATGATTGTCTGGGGCGTGCTGACCGAGCTGGCCATTGGCAAGCTGTTTATCGCGGGCATCATCCCCGGCTTGATCGTGGTGACCTTTTACATCGGCTACATCATCTGGGTGGCCAAAACCGACCCGGCGCGCGTGGGCGAAGGCAACAATTTGCCCCCCGCACAGCAGGCCGCACGCGATGCTAACGATTTAGTGGTGGAGCAAGACCTGAGCACCGTGTTGTGGAGCACCGTGGGCATCCTGGTGCTGGTGGCCTTGGTGCTGGGCGGCATCTGGCTGGGTGCCTTCACGCCTACCGAGGGCGCGGGCGTGGGTGCTACGCTGGCGCTCATTCTGGCGCTGCTGCGCGGCATGAAGCCGCCCGAAATGATGCAGGCGATTTTGTCGGTGGGCCGCACCTCGGCACCGCTGCTGCTACTGCTGGTCACGGCGCAGCTGTACTCCCGCGTGCTGGCCATGACGGGCGTGACGGGCGCTGCCAAGGAGTTCTTTTTGGCCTCAGGCCTGTCGCCCTATGCGATCTTGGCGGTGATGGTGATGGTGTGGTTTATTCTGGGCTGCATCATCGATTCAATCTCGATTATCTTGCTCACCGTGCCCGTGTTTGCACCCGTGGCGGTGGCGCTGGGCTTCGATCCGATTGCGTTTGCCATCATCGGCATTATTGCGATTGAAACGGGCCTGCTGACCCCGCCGTTTGGCATATTGGTGTTTACCGTCAAGGCCGCCGTCACGGATGAAAAAGACCTGTCGCCGGGGGAAATATTCAAGGGCTCGGTGCCCTACTGGATTGCACTGCTGGGCGTGATTGTGGCCCTGGTCATCTTCCCGCAAATCGCTACCTGGCTGCCTAACTTGGGCAATGCGGTGGCGGCGAAATAACCGGAGCCTCGCATGCCTGCCTACTGGATCGCCCGCGCCCAAATTCACGACCCGGTGGAGTACAAAAAATACACCGACTTGGTGCCCGGCATTCTGCAAAAACACGGCGGCAAGGTGCTGGTGCGCGGCGGCAAATACCAGATCATGGAAGGGCCAGAGAACTTTCACCGCTTTATCGTCATCGAGTTTCCTACGCTGGCTGCAGGTGTGGCCTGCTTTGAGTCGCCCGAATATGTTGCCGCAGCGGCCTTTCGGCGTGCAGGGGCGGGCATCGTGGAAAACGTCATTGTGGAAGGTGGCGAGGCCACGCCGATTTAATTTATGTCAAATACCGAAATTCAAAGACCTTCGCAAAAAATTGAATCCGTCAAAATCGGACTCGTCGGCTACGGTTGGTGGGGTAAAACCATGGCACGCAATATCGCGACCAGTCATTGGTTGAAATTGGTCTCTGTGGTGGAAACCGATCCCGCCGTGCGTGCACAAATGGCAGGCGATGCCGCCAGCATGGGCTTTAAGGTAGAACAAGACTTCAAGGCCTTTCTGGACAATTCTGCGATGGAGGCCGTCATCCTGTGCTCGCCGCACACCTTCCATGCCGACCAGATCGTCGCCGCATCGCAAGCGGGCAAGCATGTGTTTTGCGAAAAGCCCCTGTGCATGACCCTGGCCGAAGCGCAGCGCGCCATTGCCAGTTGCGAGCAGCACGGCAAGCTGATCGGCATTGGCCACGAGCGCCGCTTTGAGCCTGCGGTACTGCAACTGCGCGCTGACATTGCAGCGGGAAAGCTGGGCACGGTCTTGCAAATTGAGGGCAACTTCAGCCAGGACAAATTCTTCGCCCTGCCCAAAGACAACTGGCGTTTGTCCAACACGCATGCCCCGGTCGGGCCACTGACGGCGACAGGCATACACTTGGTCGACTTAGCCATTGCCATCCTGGGCCCCGCCGAGGCCGTGTGGGCGCGCCTGGCCACCCGGGGCTCAGACTTTGAAAACGGCGACACCTTGGGGCTGATGCTGGCCTTCCCCGGTGGTGCCAACGCCTTGATCAGCGCTATTCTGGCTACGCCGTTTGAAGGGCGCCTTACGGTCTACGGCTCCAAAGGTTGGGTAGAGATCCGTGACCGCACCCACCCCGAGAAACCTACCGGCTGGGATATCACCACCGTGCTGCGTGACCAAGCACCGCAAACCCATTTTGTGCCACCGCATGCGTCGGTGCTGGCGAACCTGGAAGCTTTTGCCCAGGCCATTCGCGGCGTAGCGCCCTACCCCGTGAGCAAACGCGAAATGCTGGCCAACGTGGCGGCGCTAGAGGCCATCATGACCTCGGTAAAAACCCAAAGCATAGAGAAAATTGCTGCGCAATAGCTACCAAGGTGTGTTCGCCCCGAGCTTGTAGAAGGGCTCACGAAGGCGCAGGCAGGCTCAGCCTGAACGAAATCTACTTTAGCGAACAGGAATGCAATAGCTACGGCACTGCGGCTCAAGTTTGCAGCGCCATAAACTCCATCAGCGTGCGGTTAAAGAATTCGGGTTGCTCGATGTTCGCGATATGCGCCGCGTCTTTAATGAGTACGAACTGCGAGTTAGGCAGATTGGCGTGGATTTGGCGCGCCATCTCAGGCGGCGTGCCATGGTCATGCTCGCCGACCATCACCAGCACAGGGCAGGTAATCTCATGCAAGCGGTCCAGGGTATCAATTTTGGAAATAGCGGCGCAGCAGCCACAAAAGCCGTTGACAGGCGTGGCTAATATGCCAGCGGCCACGCGCGCCACCACCTCGGGTTGGCGGGCGCGAAAGCCTGCGGTAAACCAGCGTGCCAAGGTACTCTCTAGCAACGCGCCCATACCCTGGGTTTGCGCCAGCACGATGCGCTCACCCCACATGGCATCCGCGTTCGGCGGGCGGCGGCTGGTGGTGTCTAGCAACACCATGCTGGCAAACACGCCGGGGTGTTTGAGCGCATAGGTTTGCCCGATCATCCCGCCCATGGAGATGCCCAGCCAATGGGTGCGGGCGATGCCCAGGTGCTTAAACAGGCCGTGCACATCATCGGCCAACTGCGCTAGCGTGTAGGGGCCAGGTGGCGCAGTAGTCTTGCCGTGGCCGCGCGCATCGTAGCGCAGGACGCGGTAATTTTTTGACAGCAGTGCCGCTTGCTCGTCCCACATGGAGACATCGCAACCCAGCGAATGCGCCAGCGTGATCCAAGGGCCCTCGCCCTCGATGGTGTAGTGAACGTCGATGTCGCCGATGCGGGTGGTGGCAGAGGTTGTCATAGCTTTAAGAAATCAGGGCGGAATAAAAAATGAATACTCAAGATTGAAATTAATCGAGCTTGATGTTGCCTGCTTTGGCCAGTCGGGTAAAGGTGGCTACTTCGTTGACAATCAGCTTGTCAAACTCTTCGGGGCTGCTGGTGACGGGTTCGATACCCAAGGGGCCGAAACGCTGGCGTACCTCGGGTTGTTTGAGGATCGTGCCAATTTCAGCGTTGAGTTTGTCAACAATCGCGCGCGGCGTTTTAGCGGGGGCTAACAGGCCATACCAAAACACCCATTGGTAGCCCGGCGCGCCAGACTCGGCCACGGTAGGTACGTCGGGCATATCCGGCATGCGTTTCAGGCTGGTCACCGCGATGGCGGTGGCCTTGCCTTCCTTCACCAGATTGATGGCACTGGCATACGGCGAGATGAAAACCTGGGTGCGCCCTGCGATAGTCTCGGTCAGCGCCTCGGGAATGCCTTTGTAGGGGATGTGCAGCATGTCGATGCCCACTTGGCTTTTGAGTAGCTCCACTGCAAAATGCGAGCCGCTGCCCACACCAGCCGAAGCGAAGTTCAATTGGCCAGGTTTGGACTTGGCCAATGCGATCAATTCACCCATGGTCTTCACACCCAGTTGCGGCGACACCATCACCAGCGCCGGGCCGGTGGCAGTCAACGTGATGCCCGCAAAATCTTTGTGCACATCGTAAGGCAGCTTGGGGTAGATGGCGGGCGAGACCGCATGAGCCGACGACACTGAGAGCAGCGTGTAGCCATCAGCAGTAGCATTAGCCAGCGCCTGCGCCGCCACGTTGCTGCCTGCGCCCAAGCGGTTTTCTACCACTACGGCCTGCTTCCAGCTCTCACCCAGTTTGCTGGACAAATAACGCGCCGTAATGTCAGGCCCGCCGCCGGGGGTAAAGCCCACCAGAATGCGGATGGGTTTGCTGGGGTACGCGTCGACAGGCGCAACTTGGGCCCACAGCGCGGGAGCGCTGGCGCCCAGTAAGACCAACAACAATTTTCTGCGCATAGCGGATTCTCGGGTGAGGTTTTCTGAACTGCTGATCACTCAATTTTCATCTCACGAATCACCGTGCGGAACTGATCCATCTGGCGACGCAGCATGGCATCTTGCTCAGCGGGGGATGAACCCACCGGGTCGGCACCCAAATCGGCCAAACGTTTGGCTAAATCGGGGTGGCGCACGGCGGCGGCTACTTCGCGTTGCAGTCGTTCAATAATGTCTTTAGGGGTTTTGGCGGGGGCGAACAAACCGTTCCAACCTTCCAGTTCCAGCGCAGGCATGCCCAGCTCGCGTACCGTGGGTACATCGGGCATGCTGGCGATGCGTTTGGACGCGGTAGTGGCCAGCACCTTGAGCGTACCTGCGCGGATCTCGGCCAAGGAGGACGACAACTGGTCGCCGCCCACCTGAATGCGCCCCGCCAGCAACTCTTGCTTCAATGGCGCTGCGCCTTTGTAGGCAATGTGCTCCATCTCAATTTTGGCATCGCGCTTAAAGGCCTCGCCCAGCACATGCATGGCCGAGCCGGGGCCTGTGGAGCCATAGTTGTATTGCAGCGCCTTGTTGCCTTGCAGCAAGGTGGCCACGCCGCGCAAGTCTTTGGCAGGCACGCTGGGATGCGCCGTCCACACGAAGGGCACATACACTGCAATGGAAATGCCGGCAAAGTCGGTGTCAACGTTAAACGGCGAAGTTTTGGCCAGAGTTTGCGCCACGGAAGCCAGCGGGAACGTGAGGTTGTGCATCAAGATGGTGTAGCCATCGGGCGCAGCCTTGGCCACCAGGTCGGCTCCAATGGCACCACCTGCGCCGCCCTTGTTGTCCACCAGCACGGGCTGGCCCATAGCCTCGCTCATGCGCTGTGCCACCAGACGCGCCACGATGTCGGTGGTGCCACCTGCCGGGAAGGGCACGATCATCTTAATGGGTTTGCTGGGGTAGCTTTGCGCCAAGGCGCTGTGCCAGGGCGACAGCGTGAATGCAGTTGCGGCTGCCAGGCTTAAGCCGAGTTTCAAAACTCTTTTGCCAGATACAAACATGATCGTGTCCTTGGTTGAAAAATGAAGTGTGCTTATCGATACAGCTTACTTATCCGCACAAGACTGGCGTGAAACCTCAGTCGCCGCACCGTATTTAGTATCGCACAGCAGATGGGATTACGCGGTCAAGCCAATAGGTTTTGGCTAGTAGAAAACCCGTGGTGTCGTGCCAATGCCGTAAGCCACTCACCCTCTTTCGAATGAATTCATTGAATGATGAAATAGGCCTACAAACCAATAAAAAATAGCCTAGTACGCTACATAATACATAGCAACTCGTAGGCTAAATGAATCCAGACAAGCCAGTACCAAGGATGAGAACGTCGAAATGTCCGGTCGTCCTGGTGAGCCGCATGCGACAGATCATGCGCGGCATACTTGCTCAAAGCGGTTCGAGCTCTGGCACAGCCCCTTCAGGCAGCGGGTACTGATCCACATTCAGGCACATGCTGACAAGGGTGTAGTAGCTCATGGTGCCCATCACATCCACCACACCGCGCTCTCCATAGTGACCTTCCAGCGCAGCGTGGGTGGCATCGCCCACCTGTTTCTTGGCAAGCAACTCTTGGCAGAAACCGTATACGGCAGCAACCTCACCGGGTAGCAGGGGCAAGTTGCTTGGGGTCCGGCCGATGGCAATGGCTTCAACCAAAGCTGCGTCCAGCCCGGCATCCAGTGCGATACGTTTGTGTGCCCACCAGACAAACTGGCTACTCCAATGGCGCGCTACCAGCAATATCACCAACTCATTCAGAGCCAGAGGCAGAGACGAATTAAAGCGCGTGTGCTCGCCAAACTGCTGCGCCAAATTGCCCAGTGCGGGGCTGCGCATCAGCACGTTATAGGGGCCTTGCATCGAACCGCGTTTGCCTGTCATCACACTGTCGGCCATAGCCATCTGCTCGGGGCTCATGGTATCCCACGTCAAGGGAGTGAAGCGGTGGCCACGAATGTTCAATGGAAGGCGTTCGGGCGTTGTGGTCATAGTTCGGAGCCAGAATCAGGCAGGCTTGTCGCCTTGTAGCGTAATGCGGTGCATCACACGGCGATGGCCGTGGTAGTCATTGACGGGGTTATGCTGCGTGCAGCGGTTATCCCAAAACGCGATGGCATGAGGCTGCCAGGCAAAGCGGCAAGTGAACTCGGGCTTGACCTGGTGGGCAAAGAGAAAATTTAAAATCGGCGTGCTTTCGGCCTCGCTCATACCCTCGATGCCTGCGGTATGCGCCACGTTCACATACAACGCTTTGCGTCCGGTCTCAGGATGTGTCCGCACGATCGGGTGCAGGGCTTTGTAAGTTTTAGGTACACCGGCATTGCCATCGGACTTGACACGGTCTTCGCGGGTTTTGGAGACATCGGCTTTGGCCGAACTGCTAATACCCTTCAGGCCCGCCAGCAGATTTTGCATGGTGCCAGAGAGCGCCTCGTAGGCCATGTACTGGTTGGCAAACAGCGTGTCACCCCCATAGGGTGGCACTTCGCGCGACAGCAACATCGAGCCCATGGGCGGCACATCCAGATAAGTTGTGTCGGAGTGCCAGATGCCGCCGAAATTAACCTTTTCATGCTCCAGTTTTTTGACTTCAATAATGTAGGGGAAGCCCTCAATACCTTTGACAAAGGGGTATTCAATCGGTTCACCCATGGCTTTGGCGAGGGTCAAAAACTGCGCTGGGCTCAAGGGCTGCTGACGCAGAAAAATAACCTGATGGTCTAGAAACACCTTGCGAATGTCGGCTGCTAAGGCAGGAGGGACACCAGCTGACAGATCAACACCCGAAATTTCAGCCCCTAACGCGCCAGCAACTTTTTTGACTTGCATGGTAATGAGCGCGCCGTCAGTCCGCCGTTGCGCCTGAGTTTTTCACGACCGCCGCCCATTTTTGAATATCCGCATGCAAGATGGCTGCAAACTCTTCGGGTTTTGTGTCATAGGGCTCGGCACCGAGAGCGGCAAACTTGTCCATAGTATCCTTTTCTTCCAGGATTTTCCTGATGTCAGCGTTGATTTGCCGCACCACTGCCACCGGTGTGCCCTTGGGCGCAAACAGGCCAAACCAGGGGTTGATCACAAAACCGGGGTAGCCCGACTCGGCAATGGTGGGAATGTCTTTAAACGCCGCCGCACGTTTGGACCCGGTCACTGCCAGGCCATTGACGGTGCCTGCTTTGATGTGCTGCGCCACCGATGGCAAACTGGTAAACACCAGCTGGATTTGGCCCGAGATCAGATCGGTCAATGCAGGGGCTGCGCCCTTGTAGGGCACGTGCAGCATCTTGGTGGCGCTGGAGTTTGACGCACCACCGGCGTTATAGGCGTTAAACATCTCACCTAGCAAGTGGTTGACAGAACCATTGCCCGCCGAACCAAAGGACACCGGGTTTCTGGCCGCATAGGTCGCCAGCTCCGTCATGTTCGTTACGGGCAGTTTGGCATTTGCCGCAGCGACAAAAGGCACATTGGCCAATGTGGCCACAGCCGCAAAATCGGCCTCGGGGTCAAAGGGCAGTTTTTTGTAAATGCTGATGTTGATGGCGTGTGAGCCCACGTAGGACATGAGCAATGTGTGCCCATCGGCGGGCGACTTGGCCACCGCTTCCATACCGATATTGCCGCCGGCACCAGCGCGGTTTTCTATCACCACCGGCTGGCCCCATTTTTCCGACAGCTTTTGTCCCACGATGCGGGCCAACGCATCGGACGCGCCGCCCGGAGTTTGCGGCACGATGATACGCACGGGTTTGGAGGGAAAAGCAGTTTGTGCCAATGCCGATGAAGACAGTGTCACCGCTGCTATTGCAACCGCAGCCGTGCTGGCAATACCAGAGGCTAGCTTGGATACTACCAATGTCAATCTCATATCGGACTCCTAGGTGGATCAATGTCAACACTGGTTGCCAATTGCTTTTGCGCCAGCGCCTGCATGGTCTTGCGCAGGCGCGACAGGCCCACGTCATGCTCGTACAGGTGCTCGCGCTGGTTGGCATCGGGCTCCATGTTTTCCAGCATGACGCGATCTTGCTCCAGCACCACCCAGTGGCGCGCCTCTAACCGGTTGCGGTAGAGAAAGCGCCAGGTGTCGCGCTGCCAGCCGTCCAGCTTGCGGCAACGCCAGTGGAACACGGCCGACAGGTTGGGCGCAATCGGCGTATAGCTGCCAATGATGCCAAAGCTGCCGCCGGGACCACCTGTCTTGGGGTACGGTATGGCCAGGCGCAGCCAGTGGGTGCCGGTATCGCCCCACTCTGTCCAGTCAAAGTTCACATCGCGCTGTCCGTCTTTTTCAAACATGAAGCCATGCTGGGCTTTGCGCAGTTTGAATCTGGCGCTGATGTCGCCCTCGCTCATAGAGTGCGACTGCTTGTGCACAAAGGTGCCATGCATCGGATCCATCACGTTGTCAATCACATAGCGGTAGTCGCTGCGCCACTCGGCGTAGCACAAAAAGTGGCTCCATTCGGGATTGCTGAGTTCTTCGGGCAAAACCAGGGGCGGCGGCGTGGCGATGAACTCACGGCTGTTGAAAAGCCACAGCGCGCCATAGGCATCCTGCACATGGAAGGACACTGCTGCGCGTGTGCCCTCCAAGGTACAGCCAGGACTGGCGGGCACCTTGGTCACCGTGCCATCGCAGCGCACCTCGATGCCATGGTAGGGGCAGGCCAGGCGGTCACCCAGATTCACGCCCATCGACAGCGGCGCGCCCCGGTGCGGGCAATGGTCTTCCAGTGCGTGGGGCACTCCCGCAGCATCACGCCATAGCGCCAGTTTGCGACCCAGGCGACGCAGCGAGGTGGGCCGGTCATTGACAAAATCCGAGGGGCAAATGGGGAACCACAGATCGTACAGGCCGCGCTCCAGCAGAGCATCCACACTCTCAGGCAAAGTGTTGCTCATATCACGCTCCTAAAGTTTTTATCACGGCTTGGTAGGACTGGACCGTCCACGGCGCACCGCTGGGTCCCAGTGGCCCGGTTTTGTTGAGCTGCGCCACCAGTGAATCCAGCTCCCACAGGCCTGCGCCAAAAGCACGCTCAATCGCGTCGCCCAGCAAAACCTCGTAGCTGGTGGGTGGGCGCTTGCGGGCCTGGTGCGGGTCGAGATAGCGCTCTTGGTGGGTGTGGATGGGGATAGTGTTCATACGGTGTCTCCTACAACGAGGCTATGGGACGAGCTGGCCAAAATCACCCTATTGCGCAACGATATTTTTGGCTTTGATAATGCGCGCCCACTGCGCCGCCTCCTGGCGGATATGCGCCGCAAAGGCGGTGGGCTTCATCAGCACTTGGGTGAGGCCTTGCGCCTTGAGTTGGTCGCGCACTGCGGGCGCAGCCAATATCTCGGTAGCATCTTTGGCCAGTTGATCGACCAGCGCGGCTGGTGTACCGCCGGGGGCTAACAGGCCGTACCAGGAAGTCACCACCACACCCGGCACGCCCTGCTCGGCCAGGCTGGCAATCTCCGGCGCGCTGGCACTGCGCTGGGTGTCTGTGATGCCCAGCGCAATGAGCTTGCCCGATTTAATATGGCCCAGCACCCCAGGCAGGTTGCTGAACATCAAAGGCACCTGCCCGCCCAACACATCAGTCAGTGCGGGGCCGGTGCCTTTGTAGGGCACATGCAGTAAATCGATACCTGCCTGGTTGTTGAGCAACTCACCGGCCAGGTGCAGGCCACTGCCCACACCAGGCGAGGCGTAGGCCAGCGTGGCGGGTTTGGCCTTGGCCAGGGCTATCAACTCCTGCGCGGTTTTGATGCTGAGGGACGGGTGCGCCACCAGCACATTGGGCGCAGTGGCTAGCATGGTGATGGGCGCAAAATCGGCCTCGATGTTGAACGGAAAGTTCGGCATCAAAGTCGGGTTGATCGTGAGGTTACCCGCAGGCACTACCAGCAGTGTATGGCCGTCGGGCTTGGCGCGTTTAACTTTGTCTATGCCAATATTGCCCGCTGCGCCGGGCAGGTTTTCTACCACCGCCGTTCGCTTGTACCGCTCATTCAATCCCGTGGCCAGCATGCGCGAGAGCGTGTCAATCGGGCCACCAGAGGGAAAAGGCGCAACGATGCGAAAACCCTCGCTACCCAAGGTTTGCGCCCAAGCCGGTATGGACGCACAGGTAGCACACAGGGCAACCAAAACGTGCAGTGTCGCGCGGCGTTGCATGGCTAGCGCTTCTCGGTCAAAAACGTACCACCCGCCTGGGCATGCGGCTGGCGACGGGTGTTACCGTCGATGCCGCCCTCTATCGCCCATTCGGCAAACACCGTGGGGCCGGGCTCCAGCGCGCGTGGCTGCCACTTCGGCGTGAGCTGGTCTTCATCGGCGTTGTATTCAATCAAGCCGCCGCAGGGGTTTTCAAAATACCAGAAGTAGGCTGAAGAGATGGGATGGCGACCGGGGCCAAGTTGGGTCTTCCAGCCACAGCGGCTCATATGCAGGCCACCACCAAAGACTTCATGGATATCGCGCACGGTAAAGGCAATATGGTTCAGGCCCTTGGCCTTGTTAGGGATTTGCAGCAAAAACAAATCGTGGTGCCCGCCCTGGGCTGAACAGCGCATAAAAACTCCTCGGCCCGGGTACCGGTCAGAAGTAACAAAGCCCAAGGCCTGGTAAAAGGCCTCTGCCTGTGCCAGTACATCGGTAAACAGTACCACATGGCCAATATCTACCGGGGTGGCGCGCTCATACACCGGAGACGGCATATCGATGCGCTGCGCATTGCCGTAGGGATTGGTAACAGCACCCTGCACATGGGCAGGCCGTTTGGTACTGATCTGAAACACTGTACGCAAGCCATGCGGGTCAATGCAGGCGATGTGGCTTACATTTTTCTCTTCCAAAATTGTCATGGTTTGGTAGCTGCTGGACGCTGCGTTGCCCGGGGTTTGCAGCACCTTCAAAATCTGCTTTAAGCTGGCTTCGTCCGACACGCCCCATACCACCTCGCGCAACGTGGGGCCTGCCTCGATAGCGGGTGGCAAATATTCGTAGTCAGGCTGGCGCACCACCACCTGCGCGCCGTTGAGCGTCTCCCAGCGCTGTTGGTCTGCCGCATCGGTCAGCAGCGCCAAACCCCAGTCGGCAAAAAAGCGGCGTGTGTCGTCCCAGTTTTTTTGCGTGCCATCGGTGGAGTAGGTGATGGAGTCAATGCCTTCGATCATGCCGCGCCTCCCAGATCTACCTCAGCCCAGGGCAACGGCGATGCATTTAAGCCCCAGTAATAACTTTTTTGCGCCATATATTCTGCAATAGATGCCCTGCCCTTTTCGCGGCCCAAGCCGCTGTGCTTGCCGCCACCAAAGGGGGTGCTGATGGAAAAAACCTTGTAGGTGTTCACCCATACTGTACCCGTTTGCAGCGCCTGCCCCAGACGCAGCGCGGTTTTATAGTCGCGGCTCCAGATGCCGCAGGCCAGGCCATAGTCGTTGTCATTGCACTGGGCGATCAGGTCGGCCTCATCGCTCCAAGGCAATAGAGCCAGCACTGGGCCAAAAATTTCTTCGCGACACAGTCGGGTGGTATTGGCTAGGCCCTCGAACACCGTGGGGTTGTAGAAGTAGCCCGCATCAAACTGGTCCCCTTTGGGGCGTGCACCCCCGCACAGTATCTGCCCACCTTCGTCTAAACCGAGTTGCACATAGCGTTCAACATTTTCCCGGTGGCTGGCGCTGACTAGGGGACCCATTTGCGTAGTCGGCAAACTAGGGTCACCCAAACGCAGGGCCTGCGCACCCGCGACCACGCGGCGCTTGAACTCTCCATACACACTGCGGTGCACAAAAGCGCGTGATCCAGCAATGCAGGACTCACCGGACGAGCTGAAAATACCGTACAACACGCCGGCCACCGCGTGGTCCAGATCCGCATCGGCGCACACCATCGTGGGTGACTTGCCGCCCAGCTCCAGCGACACCGGCATGAGCTTGTCTGCCGCCAGACGCGCAATACCTAAGCCCACTGAGGTGCCCCCAGTAAACGCAATACGCTTGACCAAGGGGTGACGCACCAGCGCATCACCCACTACTGACCCCTTGCCGGGCAGAACACTCACGACACCTGGGGGCACACCAGCCTCCTGCGCAATGCGCGCCAGCTCGATGGCCATACGCGGCGTGATTTCTGCGGGCTTGATGACAATGGCGCAACCTGCGGCCAGGGCCGGGGCCATTTTTTGCGCCTCGCTGGCAATCGGCGAGTTCCATGGCGTAATCGCCCCCACCACACCCAGCGGCTGGTGCAAGCTCATGGAGAGAAAGTCGCCGCGCTGCGGGGTTACCGCATCTTCAAAGGTTTCGCACACCGCAGCAAAATACTGAAAAGTCCCTGCCGCGCTGGCCACCAGGCCACGGGTTTCGCTGATCGGTTTGCCGTTGTCAAGGCGCTGCAACTGCGCCAGCTCTTCGCTGCGCGTGCGGATGCCTGCCGCGATGCGATGCAAGATGGCGGCGCGTTCATGTGGCTTGAGCAGCGCCCAATCCGGTCTATGCCTGGCCGTTTCAGCGGCTTGAACCGCCTCATCAACATCCGCCACCGTAGCGGCATGCAAAGTAGCCACTGCGCTGCCATCAAAAGGGTATTCGGTGCTGTAGCGCAGGCCTGACGCATCGCGCCATACACCGGCAATCTGGGTAGTCAGGTGCTGTGTCATACTGTCAATGGATTCGCACGGTTATGCAAAAAGCGCAACGCCGATAGCACCGTGAGTGCCGAGGTTTTCGGGTTGTCCGCCAGGGGTTTTCCGCGCATCTCGATTTTCATTTCTCCAAAGGCACCTTTGGCATGGATTTCGTGGATATTGTCGCTAACAAAGGGGTCGGCTATCAAGCGCACTTTCGTGGCATCCAGACCCAAGCCCGCTAGCGCCACGGTCGCTGCGACGTTGGCATTTTTGGGATACAGGCGTGCCGCCTCGCGTGCAGATGCTTCTAAAATAGTAGCTGCTTGCGCCCTATTTATAGGCACTACCGCCTTGTTTTCCTCTAGAACGTGGTTCCAGGCCGAGGGTGGTTTGCGCCCAGTATATGTCACCTCATCTAAACCTGCCAGGCGCGCTGCCGCCAGCGCTTCAATACCACCGATGGCACCGCTGAGCAAGTGCACCTGCGTGCCACCCTGCTGCGCGGCGCTGGCCAAGGCCTCGGGCAAACCGACTTCGGACAACGCGCCAACGGACAGCACGGCGCATTCGGTGCCGCGCGCGAGTGCCGTGAGCACATGGTTTTTGAGCGCGTCATGTCCGGCGCATTCCAGCACCAGCCTGCAACCTGTCGGCACGGCATCTACCGCCTGCGTGACTGGCTGCTTATGGTCAGTTGTACCGGCCTGCACCAATGCATTCAAGGCTATCTGCACCTCACCCACGTGCTGGGGGCGCACCACCACATGCGTCACCCGCACACGGCTAGCCCCTTGCAAGCGCTTGCAAATACTTTGGCCAATTGCGCCGTAGCCAATGAGGGTGACATCTAACATGGAGGCTTAGTCCTTGCGCAAGATCGGGCCCGCAAACTTGGCGGTAAATGGCCCCCAGGCTTTCATGTCCACTTCCACCATCACCGGGCCTTTGAATTGCAGTGCCTGCGCCAACACCTCAGCGGTTTGCGCAGGCTGGCTCAAACGGAAATGTTGCAACCTGAGGCTGGCACATAGCTGCGCAAAATCGGGTGTGTGCAATTCCACATACGCGTGGCGACCACCGTAAACATCATCCTGGATGTTTTTAATGACACCGTAGCAACTGTCGTTCATCACCACCATAACGATGTTGGCCTTTTCTTGTACCGCGCAGGCCAGCTCGCCCAGGTTGAGCATCAATCCGCCATCACCCATCAAGGCCACGGTTTTGCGCCCCAAGCCATGTTGCGTGTCGGCCACCGCTGCACCGATAGCCATGGCCAGCGCCTGGCCAATGCCGCCGCCCAAGGCGTGTACCCCCGCACGCGGGTGATCCAGCAGCGGCGCGCGGTTGCCCCACATGGTGTTGGAAAGGGTGATGTCACGTACCCACCAGCACTGTTTATCCACCAGTTTGCCCAGTTCGTTTTTGAGCGCAATATAGGGGCCTAGACCTGCTTCCACCACAGCAACCGCAGCCGCGTGTGCTTTGCCCACATCGGCATGCAGTGACGGGTCGATCTGCATTCGACCTTCCAACCGATCGGCCAACGCATGCAACGTCTGTAACGCGTCGCCGCAGACAAAATACTCGCTGGTGTAAGCCCGGTTATGCGCCAATGCGTTGGCATCAATGCGGTACAAGGCCTTGGGCAACTTGAGTTGGTAACGCAAGGTCTCGTTCGAGCGCAGGCGTGAGCCCACTACCAACATCGCATCGCAGCTCTGGTACAGCGCCTCGGCAGGTTTTTGCAGATTGTAGGAGCCCATCGTGGCCGGATGGTCTTCGGGAATAATGCCACGCCCTTGCACCGAGGTGACGACACCCCAGCCCATCTGCACAAGCCGCTCTACCGCAGCGCGTGCACCCCGGGCACCGCCGCCCAGCCAGAGAAGTGGCCGCTTGGCCGTCATCAAACGCGTGGCCAAGGCATCCACCTCCACATCCGAGGGCACCAAGGGCGATAGTGGCAGTGCGCTCAGGTCCGCAGGCAAGTCCAGCAGGCCGGCCTGAATGTCAATCGGTATTTCAAGACTCACCGGCCCGCAAGGTGGCGTAAAGGCCAGCCGCACCGCTTCGCGCAAGGTAGCCAACGCTGTCTGCGCGTTGCGAATCCGAAATGCTGCCTTGCCCACGGCTTGCAGCATGGCCAATTGCGCCGGGGCTTCGTGGATATAGCCCAGGTCGCGATCCAGGAATTCAGACTCGATCTGCCCAGTGATATGCAAGAGGGGCGTGCCAGCGGTCAGCGCCTCGATCAGCGCGCCTGCGGCATTGCCTGCGCCCGTGCCCGTGCTGGTAATGCACGCACCCAGCCTACCCGTGACGCGCGCATAGGCATCAGCCATGTTGCAGGCCCCGGCTTCACCGCGAGCCGAGACAAAGCGGATGCCCGTGGGCAAATCCTTGCGCGCATGAAACGCATCCAGAATCGGCATGTTGTGGATGGAAATCACACCAAACGCGGCGCGGGTGCCGCACTGCTCCAAAAAGCGCGCCACCAGCTCACCTACAGTAATTTGAACTTGAGAGCTATTCATGAAAATGCCTTGTTTAATTGCGATGCAACCTTGTATTTAACCGATGCCGTTGGGCTGCTGCCCTGCGACAGCCTGGCTGCTGCAGCCATTACTTGGGCTGTTAATTCGTCCCGTTGCTGAGCCTCGATCTGACTTGCAGGTATGGTGACACTGACGGCAGCGACCAGTTTATTGCATCCGTCAAATACTGGCGCGGCAATACTGGAGATGCCACTCTCAAAACCACTCTGACTGATTCCATAACCGCGCGCCCGATCCTGCTCCATCCGTTGCCAGAGCTGATCCAACGTAGTGGGAGTTTGCGGCGTAAATGCCGCAAACTGCTGACCGGCATACAGGTTTTTAAGCTCAGGCAAAGACAGATCGGCCAGCAAAATGCGCCCCAGCACCGTCGCATGCGCAGGTAGCCGAGCACCTACCTGCACCGAATTGAACAGACTGGCACGTCCCAGCGCCTTGGCAATAAAGACCACCTCCGTCCCGTCACGCACCACCAAATGCGACGATAGCCCAGTGGCGCTGCTCAGCGATTCCAGCACCGGACGGCCATGCTCGGTCAGCTCCATTGAGGCCAAATATTCAAAGCCCAGGCGCAGCACACCAATGCTGAGTTTGTAATGGGCGTTATCGCTCTGGCGCTCCACAAAGCCCATGTACTCCAGCGTCTGCAAAATACGGAACACCGATGCGCGTGGCAACTTCAAACGGCGCGACAACTCGGCTCCGGTCAGCTGCGGTGTGGCACGGGTAAATTGCGCCAGCAGTTGCAAGCCGCGCTGCAACCCCGGCACAAGGTAACGATCCAGGCGCGCAAATTCGGTCATGACGTTGCCGCTTCTTTGATTTCTAGCAAGTTCGACACCTCATCGGCTGACTCCAAAGCGCATAGATGCCCAGCACCTGCCAGCAAGGTGTATCGCGCTTTAACCTGTGCGGCGACTGCAGCACAGCCAGCGGAAGGAGTGATAGTGTCGGCACTTCCGCTGGCAATATCAATCGGACAGGTCACTTGCAACAAGTCGCTCAAAATATCCCCACCAGACAACATTTTTGCGGCCTGCACATAACCATGCGGTTTGATTTGACTCATAACTTGCTGCACAAAAGCAACTTGCTCAATGCTGGCGGTGGGTGACAACATCGCCGCACAGCGCAGTTTGGCAAGACCCTGCGGCCCAAGCAGCGCAAGACTGTCCAGCCGGTCTTTGAGTTTTTTATCCCGCTCGGCTTGCGAGGCTCGCGCATAGCCCTGAGCAGGTGACAATAGAATCAGGCGTTTGACGCGCTCTGGTTTCTGGGTAGCCGCACTTGCGGCCATGAGACAACCTAAAGAGTGACCGACTAACGTAATGGGTACACTTGTCAAACCCTTTTTAGCGTTCAACGCATCCAGCCAAGCCCAAAGTTTCCTGCCGTAATCTGCCGCTTTAGGTGCATCCATTGGCAGATCATCACTACTGGCTTCGATAGTGCCATATCCGGGTGCATACCAGGCAACCAAATTTATCTGCGGGTTGTGACGCGCAGCCTCCATTTGCATCAACCAACTGGACGCACCTGATCCAATGCCATGCAAAAGCACATGGGTAACGCTCTGCGATAACAAGCCCGACTGGCAAAATACCACCCGCCCCATCGGGGTTTCGATCTGACGAATCGGGAAGTTATTCAACATAGGCATCGTCATTCCACTATTTGCCGGCATTTCTTTTAATTTTCGCAAGCGGACTATCCGGTGGATAGACCGGGGTAATGGGCTGAGGCGAACCCAACATCACGCACATCAAGGCATCTTCATCGCCGATATTGATCTCTTCCCGGTACACGCCCGGTGGTACCGACATAAAATCGCGCTCGTGCAGCACCGATTCCCAACGCTCGCCGTCTTTTTCGCAGATCACCTTCATCGAGCCGCGTAACATGAAGAAAACCTCTTCCACGTCGTAGTGGATATGCGAGGGCCCCTCGTGGCCAGCGGGTATCACCATGGTAGAAAAGGTAAAGTGCCCGGCGGGTACGGTGTTGCTGTCTTTGGCTATGCCCGTGCCGCCCGTGCCCATGTAACGCATCTGGGCGCGGCGGTATTTGGGATCGTAGTCGGCCTGGAACTTCAGCGCCTCCCAGTCGTATTTGCGCGTGGCGTAGCGAGCCACACGCCCTTCCATCCACTGCGCAAAAGTCTGTCCGTCGGCTTGCAGCATGGTTTTTTGAATCTCGGACTCCGCCGGAATATTGGCATTGAGCAAACCACGTTCATTGAAAACAGGTTGGTTGGCAGCGTCTTGGTGGTTCATGGTAGTGTCTTTCAAGATGTCAATGCATGACGAAACCGCCATTGACAGGCAGCACCTGCCCGGTGATGAAACCGCTGGCGCGGGTGAGTAAAAACAACGCTGCCGCCGTCACGTCCTGCGATACCTGGGGGCGGGCTATGGCACGGCCTTGCAGATACTGCGTATGACGCTCCTCGGGCACATACTCTGTGGCCTCGCCTACTGTGAGGCCAGGGGCAATGGCATTGACAGTAATGCTACGGGGCCCCAGCTCGCGCGCCATGCCGCGCGTCATGGCGATAATGGCACCCTTGCTGGCAATATAGGCCATCAAACGTGGCGCACCCCACAATGCGGTGTCCGAGGCGATGTTCACCACCCGCCCACTGCCTGATGCTGCCAAGTGCTGCGTGGCGGCGACCGTCACCAACCAAGTGCCACGCACGTTGACATCCATCACGGTGTCCCATGTGTCGGCACTCAATTGATCCATGGTTTTACCGCCCGAATTGGTGATGGCTGCGTTGTTGACCAAGCCATCAATGCCGCCCATCATCCTTGCAGCAGCGGCCACGCCATCTGCAATGGCATTCGCATTTTGCAAGTCCATCGGAATGTAATGTGCATTGGAGCCTAGCTCAGAGGCCAGCGCCTGCCCTCGCTCGTGTAGCACATCACTGATTGCCACCTGCGCACCGGCTGCGACCAAAGCACGGGCAAAGGCCTCACCCAAACCGCGTGCGGCGCCCGTCACCAGCACGCGCCGACCCGTGAGCACAATTTCAGACTGGGTATCAGTGCTGTTCATAGAGTCTTCGCACTCAGCAACGCTACCGTGACAGGTGGCTTAGCGTTCATGCAGGCACCAACTTGATCGATACCCGGCCATCTTGCACCCGCACGGGGTAGCAGGCGACATCGCGTTGCCCTATTTCACTCAGGCATTTGCCAGTCGCTATTTCAAACTGCGCTCCATGCAAAGGGCACTCAATCAAGCCATTCTCTACAAAACCTTGCGACAGCAAGGCATAGGCATGTGGGCATACATCCCCCAAGGCATGCACAGCATCACCTAGCACGTAGAGGCCAATTTTTTGATCGCCCACCTGTACACCCAGAGGGAAATCTGGGTCAAGCTGATCGCGCGCCGCTATGTCTAACCATTCATTCATGCGGGGTATCCATTTGGTAAAAATCATAAATCAGTCTCACTTACGAGACATTGATTCGCCAATGTCACATTATTGAGCCCCCATACCGATCTGTAAACTAGGTTTTCCCTGATGGTGTTTTGATTTTGTCTTGCACAGTAATTTAAAGCCACCATAAAACAGCTTGACCAAGGCGCAAGACTATGTAAGCGCCGATACCCTCTGCCCTGTGAAACTGCAAAAAATGTTTACCTGCTGTCTGCACCCTGTCCCATCCAGATGCTCGGGTATTCTCCATCTGCACTCGACTTGCTTGTGCTCACAATGCGGTTTAATACTTTTTAAAAGAGGCAAAACATGATTACCACAGCAATGCCCCATGGGCTAATCCGTAAATTGACTCTTGGACTCGCCTATGCCCTGACCACTTGGCTGGCGTTGACCAGCCCAGCACACGCCTTGGACAACCGCATTGACACCATTCGCGCCGATGCACCTGAGCTGGCCCAATACGGCAAACTAGGCGTGGGTGTGAAGACCATCCAGTTGATCAACCCCAAGCAACTGGACATCGTCAAAGCCAAAGCGGGTGAACCTATCCCTACCTACGACCGACCACTGACGCTAGAGGTGTGGTACCCCGCCAAGCCCGCCGAGGCCGCCAGTCTCGCTACGGCGGGCCAATACCGCGTCTTCGCCCGTGACCCTAAAACCGAGGTCACGCTCTATGGCAAGGGCGTGCGTGACGCACAGCCCGATGCATCTAGCGGCCCCTATCCGTTACTCATCATCTCCCACGGCTACCCCGGCAACCGCTACCTGCTGAGCCACCTGGGTGAAAACCTGGCCAGCAAAGGCTACGTGGTGGCCTCTATCGACCACACCGACAGCACCTACAACGATCAGGCTGCTTTTGGCAGTACCCTGCTGAACCGCCCGCTGGACCAGTTATTTGTGCTCAACCAAATGGCCAAGCTCAACGCGGGTGATGCGGGCGATGCGATCAAAGGCGTGCTCAAAGGCATGGTCAACGCCGACATCACGGGTTTGATTGGCTATTCGATGGGCGGTTACGGCCTGATCAACAGTATTGGCGGCGGCTTTAGCGCAGCCGCCGTCACGTCCACACTGGCACCGCCTAATGGTGTGCTGGCCGCGCGGCAGGCGGGTAATGTGGCTTATACAGCCACCCTAGACCCACGCATCAAAGCGGCCGTCGCATTCGCACCCTGGGGCTGGAACCGGGGCTTTTGGGACAACGCAGGTTTGGCGGGCATCAAGACACCAGTGTTCTTTGTGGCTGGCAGTGTGGACGATGTGTCTGGCTACGCCCCCGGCATACGCAACATTTATGAAGGCAGCGTGAATGCACCGCGCTATTTGCTTACCTTTGAAAATGCCAACCATAATGCAGGCGCGCCCATGCCCGCTCCCAAAGAATCGTGGGTGCGCGTGCCGCACCTCCCGGTCATCCCGGCGGCACACTACATTGATGCCGTGTGGGACAACGCTCGCATGAACAACATCGCCCAGCATTTCACCACCGCATTTTTAGCCAAGTACCTGAAAAATAATGCCAGTATGGACAGCTATTTGAACCTGGTAGAAAACGCCAAGGACGGCAAATGGTCTGCCGAAGCGGATGGCAAATTCAAAGCCGACCACACCTACTGGAACGGTTTCCCCAACCGCACTGCCGCCGGGCTGCGTCTGGAGCAGCGCAAGCCTTAAGTAGGCTGATCAACCTTCGCAGTGCATCAGACCTGTTGGCAATAAAGTTAAAATGCCACGTTTAATTTCTAATTGCATCATCAACAGGACTCCCCATGGCTGCCAGCAAATCCAAGATCTACTACACCCTTACCGACGAAGCGCCGCTTCTGGCCACCGGCTCGCTCCTTCCCATCATTCAAACCTTTGCTGCGCCCGCCGGAATTGATTTTGTGGCCTGCGACATCTCCGTAGCTGCCCGCGCATTGTCGCAGTTCCCCGAATGCCTCAAGCCTGAGCAGCGCGTGCCTGATACATTGGCTGAACTGGGCAAACTCACCCTTAAGGCTGAGGCCAACATCATCAAGCTGCCCAACATCAGTGCGCCCGTGTCCCAGCTGATCAGCGCCATCAAAGAGTTGCAAGGCAAAGGCTATGCCCTGCCAGACTACCCAGACGCACCTAAAACGGATGCTGAGAAAGACATCAAGTCGCGCTACAACCGTTGCCTGGGCAGCGCCGTGAACCCCGTGCTGCGCGAGGGCAACTCGGACCGCCGCGCGCCAAAAGCGGTCAAAGAGTACGCCCGCAAAAATCCGCACAGCATGGCCGAATGGAGCCAAGCCTCACGCTCGCATGTGTCGCACATGCACGCAGGCGACTTCTACCACGGCGAGAAATCCATGACGCTGGACAAGGCCCGCGATGTGCGGATGGAGCTGGTCACCGCCAGCGGCAAGACCATCGTGCTCAAGGAAAAGGTGTCGCTCCTGGACCGCGAAGTCATCGACAGCATGTTCATGAGTAAAAAGGCCCTGCTGGCTTTCTACGAAAAAGAAATCGACGATGCTTTTAAGACTGGCGTGATGTTCTCGCTGCACGTCAAAGCCACCATGATGAAGGTCTCGCACCCCATCGTCTTTGGCCACTGCGTCAAGATTTTCTACAAAAACGCCTTTGAAAAACACGGCAAATTGTTTGACGAACTGGGCGTGAACGTCAACAACGGCATGGTCGATTTGTACAACAAGATTGCCACGCTGCCCCAGTCCAAGCAGGACGAGATCAAACGTGACCTGCACGCCTGCCACGAAGGCCGCCCCGAGCTGGCGATGGTCGACTCGGCCAAAGGTATCACCAACTTCCACTCCCCCAACGACGTGATCGTGGACGCATCCATGCCCGCCATGATTAGAAACGGCGGCAAGATGTGGGGCGCGGATGGCCGCCTGAAAGACGTGAAGGCTGTCATGCCCGAATCGACCTTTGCCCGCATTTACCAAGAGACCATCAACTTTTGCAAATGGCATGGCGCGTTTGACCCCAAGACCATGGGCACTGTGCCCAACGTGGGCCTGATGGCACAGCAAGCCGAAGAGTACGGCTCGCACGACAAAACCTTTGAGCTGCCCGAGGGTGGCGTAGCCAACGTCGTGGATATTGCCACCGGCGAAGTGCTGCTGAGTCAAAACGTGGAAGCAGGCGACATCTGGCGCATGTGCCAGGTGAAAGATGCCGCGATTCGTGACTGGGTCAAACTGGCCGTCACCCGCGCACGCAACTCAGGCATGCCGGTGGTGTTCTGGCTGGATGCTTACCGTCCGCATGAGGCACAGCTCATCACCAAGGTCAAGATGTACCTGCACGAGCACAACACCTCGGGCCTGGATATTCAAATCATGTCGCAGGTGCGCGCCATGCGCTTCACCCTCGAGCGCGTTGCACGTGGGCTGGACACTATCTCAGCCACTGGCAACATCCTGCGCGACTACCTCACCGACCTGTTCCCCATCATGGAGCTGGGCACCAGCGCCAAGATGCTGTCCGTCGTACCCCTCATGGCGGGTGGCGGCATGTACGAAACCGGCGCGGGCGGCTCTGCGCCCAAGCATGTGCAGCAATTAGTTGAAGAAAATCACCTGCGCTGGGACAGCCTGGGCGAGTTCCTGGCGCTGGCCGTCAGCATGGAAGACCTAGGCCTGAAAACGGGCAACACCAAAGCGGTGCTGCTGGCTAAAACTCTGGACGCAGCGACCGGCAAATTACTGGAACTCGACAAAGGCCCCAAAACCCGCACCGGCCAGTTGGACAACCGTGGCAGCCACTTCTACATTGCCCTCTACTGGGCGCAGGCCCTGGCCGCGCAAACTGAAGACAAAGAGCTGCAAGCGCACTTTACGCCCTTGGCCAAGGCCCTCACGGCCAACGAGCAGAAGATTGTCGACGAGCTCAACGCCGTGCAAGGCAAGGCGGTGGACATTGGCGGCTACTACAAGCCCGACATGGCCAAGGTATCGGCCATCATGCGGCCAAGCGCCACGTTTAACGCAGCCTTGCAGGCGGCTTGACCTACTGGCAAGCCATCCAACAGCAGCGTCACGGCCACTCGTTTTGCAGTGACGACATCCAGTCTGGTGGATGTCGTTGCGCATTTACGCTACGTTTACCATAGCTGAGTATGTCCAAATGAAAGGAACTACAGGGATATTTTGCTGATTTTTCCTGGTTTGAACCCTGTTTATCCCGCGCAGGCTCTTTACCCCATCCGCTTTGCCGCAATATCTGCACCCTGGCGCAGTGCGGTGAGCTTTTTCCAGGTGACGGCGGGGTCAATTTTCCCGTAACCGGCAAAGGTGCCAAAGCCACAGTCCGTGCTCGCAATCACTCGATCAGCGCCGACGATCGCCGTGAAGCGCTCAATCCGCTGCGCAATCAATTCCGGGTGCTCTACGTAATTGGAACAGGTATCAATCAGGCCGGGGGCCAAAATCTTGTCTTGCGGCAGTTTTGTATCCCGCCAGATCGTCCATTCATGCTCGTGTCTGGGGTTGGCGGCCTCAAACAGAATCGTGGCCGGGCGCGCCTTCAAAATAATGTGGATGATGCGCTCCAGCGGAATATCGTGGTCGTGCGGTCCCTCATAGTTGCCCCAGCAAATGTGCATGCGCATTTTCTCTGGTGCAATGTGGGCGGTGGCCGCATTGAGCGCCTCCACATTCATCTCAATGGTTTTGAGAAAAGTCGCCTCATCCATATCCTGGTAGCCCGTATGGCGCGACATGGCCAGGTCAGGGCAATCGAGCTGCAATTCAAAACCTGCCGCTGCAATGGCTTCATATTCAGGCCGCATGGCAGTTACCAGATCAGCCAAATAGGCTTCATGCGTAGGGTAATAGGCGTTGGCCTGAAACGCGGTAATCAAGCCAGGCGAGGCCGCATTCAAAAACGCACGGGTGCCTTTGCCGTGCTGATCCAACGCCGAGCGAAAGCGCCGGATATCATCATGCAGCGGCTCCAGCGTGCGCAGGGTCACCGGCGCAATACAGCTGGCACGGGTAAATTCCTGCGCACCCATGATCGCCGACAGCTTTTTTGTCAGCTCGGGCAACGGCGCAAGGTCCAGCGCAGGCTTGCGTGGGCTGTTACCTCCAAAGCCCGTCAGCCGCTCGATGATGTAGGTGGAGTAACCCACCTTACCCAGCTCGCCATCACTGACAATGGTCACACCCGCAGCCACTTGGTCGGTCACCGCTTTGTCCACTGCGGCTTGCACCACCGTATCAAATTCAGCCGCATCGTACGGCTTGCCCGCATCCCGTGCGAGTAATAGTGGCGTAAGCGCCGGGCCGCGCGGCAAGCTGCCTACATGGCTGGTGGCGATGTGATGGGTCATGGGTTGTGCCTTTTACAAAAATATAAGTATGACATGCTGCGCCTGCTCAGCCCATCTTGAACCCAGTGGCCTTGATCACCTGAGACCAGCGCATCACTTCTTCCACAATGAATTTTTCAGGATCGGGGTGCGTAAAGGCTTCCGCCCCCGCCTTGTCCAGGTCTTGCAAAAATTGCGGGTCAGATTTCACTTTGAGGTTGACGGCTTTGAGCAAGTCCATCACCTCGCGGGGCGTACCCGCAGGGGCAAACACGGCGTTGAATACCTGCACCCGCATGTCGGGCACCCCGGCTTCCACCGAGGTCATCAACTCTAGCGCAGCTTTGAGCCGAGCGTCGCTGTTCACACCCAAAATGCGGGCGCGCCCGGCCCGGTGCTGCGCCAGTACAGCGGACGACATGATGGGGGTGATGATGGGCACATGGCCCGCGATCAGGTCTTGCATGGCGGGGCCGCCGCCTTTGTAGGGGATGTGCTGCAAGTCCAGCTTGCCCGCTTGCAGCTTGAACAGCTCCCCAGTCAGGTTGGTAATCGTCCCCTGCCCCGCCGAGCCGTACGAATATTTACCCGGGTTGGCCTTGATCAGCGCCACCAGCTCCTTGAGCGAGTTGGCAGGCACACTGGGATGCACCACGATACAGGTGGGGTTGATGCTCACCATGCCCACCAGCAAGAAGTCTTTCAGCGGGTCGTACTGCGGGTTGGCCGAAGCGGCTGGGTTGATGATCTGGGTAGTGGTGGTGCCCAGCAGCAGCGTGTAGCCATCCGCCTTGGCCCGCGCCACTTCCGCCGCACCAATGGCACCGCCCGCACCTGCCTTGTTGTCCACGATCAGCGTGGTACCGGTGAGCGGGGTGGCGAATTTAGCCCACACCCGGCCCATGATGTCGCCGTCACCTGCGGGTGCAAACGGCACCACCAGGCGAATGGCGCGCTCCGGATAGCGGGGTTGCGCAAAGCTGCTGGCCCAAGGGGCAAGCCAAGTGCTTGCCAAACTGAGAAAAGTGCGTTTTTTCATGCGTGTACTCTTTGCGGTTGGGCAGATGAGACATTCAAGCCCTTAATGCAAAGTATCGCATCGGCAAGTAGCCTGCCATATGCGTGGAATCCCCTGATTTACGCGGCACCTGCATCTGTGCGCACCACGCATCGCAAAATGGCGCATGGGCTGGCCTACGATGTCGCCGATGGCGAAGATGTGGGACACGTTGGTGCGCATCTGGATGTCGACGTTGATGAAGCCACGGCCTGTCACGGCTACACCGGCAGTGCCTGCGGCGAGGAACCTGACCACTTTAGGGAGACCAAAACTGATTTGAGGTCTGAACCTGAAAAATGCGGCTGAGGAGATAGCGCTTCAGACGGCAAACCTTGCCGATTGACCCAATGCGTTGTAAAACCAAACCAGGTCGCGCCCAACGCATCCCATGCATTGCTGGATACGAACAGCACTTCATCTTTGTTGACCGGAATGGTTTGTTGGACCAACCCGTAACTTTCGGGAGAAGTCTTGAACAAGCGTATAGGATCGACCGAGATGATGTGGTCTAAAACGGCTTCCATCCCCGCGCTCTTGACTGCGGAAGTCAGCATATCCACACTGCCATTCGAGAGTATGGCTGTCGTAAGGCCCATGTCTTTGATCTTTTGAAGCACAGGCAAATTTTCTGCAAATGGCGTGAGGTGCGCATATTGCTGCATCAGTTGTTCAACTTGCCCCGAGTTACGTTCTAGTTTGAGTCGATCCAGCGTGTATTCCAAAGACAAGCGCGTTAACTCCCAAAACGGGCGGAAGTACTGACTACCGGATGGGTTGTGCGGATCAGACTGCGTAATCAACCTCGTGTATTCAATTTGCTTGTCGCGCCACTTCACCGCAATGTCGGCCCCTTTACCAGGGTAAAACTCTTCAGCCAAGACTTGGATGGAGTACACGTCAAACAATGTGCCGTAGGCATCAAAAACAACCGCTTTTATCGCCATGAAATATTCCTGCCAGACTCTTCCAGGAACATCGTGACTTTGTGACCGTTCGGTGTAGTCCAGTAGTAAAAGTCAATCATGCGTCAAACCCCAGCGGTTTTGAGGCGTTCGTTGGAGGGGAAAAGATTTTTTCGTGCGTCCTCATCCACTTCGGTTTTGAAAGCAAACTTCGTCTTCAAGGCTTCTGCGCGTTGAGCTGCTGGACGTGCGTTGATTTCATCGAGCAAGCGTTTGACATGCGGCAGTTTTTCCCAGGCATCTGCACCCAAAACAAAGGGGGCGACGCGAGCCCAGCCCCAAACCGACATGTCCACAATGGTGTACTCATTGCCCATCATGTAGGGCTGGTTTGCCAACCGGTCATTGATGAGATGCCAGTGACGCCAGGCTTCAAAGTCGTAGCGATTGACTGCATACTCTTTGGGTTCTGGTGCGAAGTGTTTGAAATGAACAGCCTGACCACAGTAGGGGCCAATGCCCGTGGCCACAAACATCAACCATGAATACATCTCAGCTTTGTTTTTGGGCGTATCGGCAGGAACAAACTTGCCAATCTTTTCAGCTAAATAAAGCAATATGGCATTGCTGTCAAAAATGCGAATGTCATCGTCCATCATGGCCGGCGTCTTCGCATTCGGGTTGATCGCCTTGAAGGCATCCGAGTGTTGCTCTCCTTTACGCGTGTCCACCGCAATAAGTTCATAGGGCTCACCTGTCTCTTCCAGATACAACGCGATCTTCAAGGGGTTGGGTGAAGGATGGAAATATAACTTGATCATGACTGATGCCTTTGTGTGCGTGGAGGGAAAGAAGTTTAAATGAATGCCAGCCAAATACCAAGCGGAAGAAACGCCAGGCTCAACAAATGCCCGACGATGACGGTGGATGCCACCTTATTGGGCTCCACCTGAAATTTGTCAGCGAGCATGAAATTGAAGACTGCGGGTGGCAAACATGCAAACAAAATCAAAGCTCCGCGCTCCAGCCCTTGCAGGGGAATAAGCCAAAGTGCCAAAAAGACCGCCGCGAGTCTGACTATCAAAATCAGCATGCCTGACTGAACTCCCACCCAAGCATCTGCGATTTGGCTGCTGGCAAGCCTTGCCCCAAGGGACATCAACATCATCGGAACCAACACACTTCCGATCATGGTGCAGGAGGTTTGAACCCACGCGGGTAGCGCTAGCTGTAATTGAGAACTGGCGACACCCAGCACAGTGGCCCAAACCAGTGGGTTGGCATAAACCATGCGCCAGTCAACTTTGCCGCTCATCACGCCAGCGCCCAGTGTGAAGTGCAAAATGTTGGAGATCACCAACAAAACCACCGCTGTTGCCATGCCTTCTGGTCCATAGGCCAGGGCAATCAAAGGGATACCAATCGGGCCCACGTTGGTGAACATGGCACAGGGCAAAAATGCTTGCTGGGTTGCGCCTGAAAATCTCGCCAGTGGCCAAGCGATCAATCCACTCAGAAAAATCAACACGATGGACGCCCCAGTAAATGACAGGGCAGCAATCGGGTCAAACGACTTGGCAGACAGCGAAATAAAGATCAGGACGGGGAGTGCGACATCCACAATCAGTTTATTGGCTCCCCCCAGATCAGGCTTGACGCGTCGACTGTAAAAAAAACCAACCAGCACCAGGGTAAAGATGGGGAGCGTGATAGATGCAATTTTTGAGAACATGGATCCGGATTCGGTTAGAAGCACCATCAAGACTTTGGATTGTCTTAAAGGATAGGAAGTGCAACCGCGTGCGGCCAAGTATGGCACAGGTGGGGAGTATGAAAGTGTGGGAAATACGGCCCGGTTAACGAAGAGATCGCGGTAATGGGTGCTCAGGTTCGAGCTTTGTGCGCTGATTTTGGTCTTGACTTACTTTCGCACAAGCGGCACTTCCGTACAAGACCCATGCGCAATCTCCGCTGCCATGCCTATGCTCTCGTCCAGCGCGGAATGCGAGTGAATCGTTTTGCTGATGTCTGTAGCACCTGCACCCAACTCGACGGCCAAGGCAATCTCGCCGATCATGTCGCCTGCGTGGGTGCCTACCATGCCGCCGCAGCTTGACCTTGCATGCGCCTTTGGGACAGCGCTTGCATAAGGCTGGAAAAGGAGTTGAATATGAAAGCTATTACCGTCGGCATCATGCCGCAAGAACAGATTCGAGCCCGAATTTTGGGCATTGCCACAGGCGACATCAAGCCCAAAGCGAGCGACCCCAAAGTGTGGTTTACGTCGATGCGCTCGCTAGCAGAAGTGCTGAGCGATGAAAATCGCGCTTTGCTCAAAGTCATATGGGACACCAAACCCACGTCGATTGCCATGCTGGCCGAGCAAACGCACCGCAAGCCGAGCAACCTTTCTCGTACGCTGAAAACGATGGCAAATTACGGCTTTGTTGAAATGCGCCCCGTCAACGCCAGGCAAGTCCAGCCTATAGCGCGGGCAGTGGATTTTAGAATCACGGCAAATGCTTCTTAAATATCTCTGCTGCTTTAAAGCTGCTGAGCTTAGTGGATAGCAAGGGCTTGCAGGCGCTGGCGTAGTCTATTTTTTGCTGTTGATTTATATTTGACCCAGCGAAAGATGCAACCCATGTCACCAGCATTCAAAAGCATCAAGCAAGGCCTGCGGCAAGCCATTGCCCATGCCAAAGCCAACGGCACCAACAAACCAACGGGCATGAAGGTTTATTTACCTATTAGGCCACCAGCCCAACAAAATATAGTGTAAGCAGCTATTTTATTTGTAGCTTCAAATATTTTTTTGCATTTTTGGCGACTAGACCCCATTCGTTTTATTTTGGTTGCTGGCTATTTTGAACCTGCACTGGCAACTGGCAGGGCACGGGCGAACTGAATGCCCTGCGCCCGCAACGCCTGCTTGCCCCGAATCGTCAAATCAGTGATGAATTTGAATTGCTCGCGGCTTTCTTGCACATACGCCTTGAGCTTGTAATGGGTAGCCCATGGTTTCTCTTGGGCGAACACGCTGACCTTGCTGCCCGGTTTGCGTAAGAGGCTCGCTTCTCCGATTTTTTCAAGGCAGTCCAGTACTACCTGTCCATCATGGTCAGGATGCAGATAAAAATCTGCAATGCACAGCAAGCTATTGCTGCCACTGGTAGCGTTCGATATTTTTTTGGCCCACAACTGGTAATGCGGAATGATCACTTCGTTGTCTGCCGCAGTCATCAGGTGCACGGCGCGCAGGTTAATCAGCTTGACCTCACCGTATACCCCATCCATCTCCACCCAATCACCCGGTTGGTAAGGATTTTCGATCATGGTGACCAGGCCCGCAACCAGGCTGCTGGCGTAATCTTTCAGCACAAAGGCCAGCACCAGGCTGACGCTGGCACCCAAGGCCAAGACATTTTGAAACGACGGCTCGATGATGATGCGCACCACCCACACCACCGTGGCTACGCCCACCAGCAGGCGCGCCAATGGAATGACGCGAAGAATGTGAAGCCGAAGTTGAGGCTGTGATTTCTCTGCCCAATACCGCAGTACCCGGCGCACCATGCGAGCCAGCAACCATCCCCCCACCAGTATGCCCACCAATAACAAAGCCTCTGACGAATCAAGATGGCGTAGAAAATTCAGATGGTTGATGTTTTCGCTCATCGGCTGCCTTGTGGTGGTAAATGATGGAGAAGAGTTTAACTGTGCTCAAAAGTACACTGTAACGCAGCTGCTTTGCAGCCATCTACCCTGGGCGGATGCCTTGGGAAGGTTTGTGACGAAAGCCTACTTGCGATCCCATTGATCAGGCACTGCATCAGGCACGCGAGACATGATATTTGGATCATCTAGCAAAGGAAGCACGCGATGTCACAAGCATTGAAAAGCATCAAACAAGGCCTGGGCGAAGCCATTGCCCATGCCAAAGCTAAAGGCGCTAACAAGCCAGTGGGTATGAAGCCGTACCACCCTCAAACCGTAGATGTGCCAGCGCTACGCGCGCGCCTGGGCTTTACCCAAAAGCAGTTTGCTGCGCGCTTTGACCGAAACCCCTCAAGCTCAGCAAAGCCTGCGGTGTTTGCACCGCCACGCGCAGCAGCGTCTGTGCCGCGCCCGTAGGCTTTTTGCGGCCCTGCTCCCACTCTTGCAAGGTACGCACCGACAACCCCAGCAGCTCGGCAAACTGCGATTGCGAAAAATCCATCTTGGCGCGCGCCTGCAAGGCCTCGGTCACAGGCGCTTGCGTGCTGCGCGCAAAAGCGCCCGCCATCATCTCGCGCACAGACTGCAACCAGTCAGCCTGAAACTGCGCCATTTCTAAATCCACTTTAGGTTTACGCAGCATCAGCTTGTTTTCCACTAACTGGTTTTAGGCCTCTAGGCGTACTCTTGAACAAATACGTGAGAATCTCAGGAATTTATAGCACCATGCGGCGCTGAATGCGTCATTGCAAGACTTGATCATCGGCTTCGCACCCGACCAGAGCGGGACAAGCAGCTCAGAGGTTGCCTTCACAAGATGTGCGGACGTACGCAGCTAGTCGGGGCGATGTCAGCTCAATTGAACTTGTAACTTTTCCTTGTAGACACGCAGGCGAAGTGCCGCACGGTCGATGAAGTGCTCGTACAGCAACACTTCACTGTACAACTCCCCATAGACACGGTTGGACTCATCATCGACCAACTTGTCGCTGCGGAAATACCCCTTGCCGTTGACAAATCGCGTGTAGCCAGGAATCATTCTGGAAGGGTCTAGCGTGCAGCCAATCAAATAGCCGTAAAACTTCTTGATGCGACCGTCTGCGCCCATCTCGATGGCCAGGGCGATTTCGCCAATCATGTCGCCCGCATGGGTGCCCACCATGCCGCCGCCCAATATTTTGCCGTGGCCGTGGGCCTCGGGGCTGTCGTCGAACAGTAGCTTGGTCACGCCTTCGTCGCGGCCATTGGCAATCGCGCGGGCGGAGGCTGTCCACGGGAACAGGCCTTTCTTGACGATGATGACTTTGAGGCCTAAGTCTGCGGCGCGGAAAGCCGCGCTGTAGCCGCCGGGGCCTGCGCCCAGGACTAGGAGGTCGCAGTCTAGGTCTACGTTACCTGCGTAACTGGATGCTATTATATTAATAGCTGCTTGCGTCCCAGCGACAAGGACTACGGGCGTATTTGATGGTGAAAATGCGGCTTGGGCAGGCGCTGCGGCTGGCGCAGCTGCCGTGGGCGCTGCACCCGCTGCTTCCAGTGTCAAAACCACCGAACCCTGCTTGACCTTGTCGCCATTTTTGACGCGCGGCTCTTTGACGATGCCCGCGTGGGAGGACGGGATTTCCATCGAGGCTTTGTCGCTCGCTACGGTGATCAATGACTGATCGGCCTGGATGGTGTCGCCGGGTTTGACCATCAGTTCGATGACGGTGACTTCGTCGAAATCGCCGATGTCGGGGGCTAGTATGTCGATTAAGCTCATTTGGTGGCTTTCAATTTCATCGTAAATACATTGATCGGCCCGGCAGAGTTTTTGTCAAACTCGCAGCCGGCCTCTACGCCTGCCACCGCTACTTCGCGCGCGGTTTTCTAGCGTAAAACCGGCATTGATGAACAACGCGCAGTGGTTATCTCAGCTCAGGACGCTGATCAGCACTTTGCTTTGTGGGTAGAGATTTCCCAAGAAATCAGCGCCAATTTTCAACGCGCCCCTGCCTCGGGTCGCGAGGGGCCATTTCGGCGGCGGAGAATAAAGACATCGAATACCTTTTTATGGCATTAAACGCAGTAAAAGCGTTATTTTGCGGCCTAGAATGCTGATACATTTAGTTGTAGATATGATGCTTAATGTGACAAAGTCGGCAAAAACATGACGAATTTAAAGCAAATTTGTCATAAAAAGGGGCGAAATATGTTCAGTCGTGCGTTCTACCAAACACTGGTTGGTGTTCTTACAATTTGTTTTTCTTTTGGAGTTGCGTCTATCGCCCATGCGGCAGACCCCTATGCCTCCAACAATGGCTTGTACCCGCCTTACGATTCGAACGATCCTGCAGCGCGGCTTTGGAAGGGGCCCTACCGCACGGCCAATTTTGATTACCCCGCGCAGGCCCCTAAAAGCACTTGGCTGGCACAAACCAGCGGTCTGCCGCTCACGGTCGCGACAGCGCCGGCCTATGTGAACGCCTTGAAAAAATTTGTTGAGCCCAGCATGCGGGACATGATTGAAAAACCGAATGAGTGGAACTCTAAAAAAGCCGGTTGGTACGACATGCCCTGGCAGGCGGAGGGTGATGCCACTGGTGGCCGCGAGGCGATTTTGGGCTCGTTTTCAGGTCAAGTGCTGCCGCCCGGCACCTTCGCCAACTTGAAAACGCCGCTGCAAAACTTCACCGTGGTGTACTACGATGCCTTGAGCGCCACCATGCTGAAGAAGCTGTGGGCCAACCCGTTCAACCCGAACCGCGCCACCACCCAGTTCCCCGAGGGTGCCATGGTCATCAAAGCGGCCTCCGTGAGCGCCACCCCTGAAGAATGGCCGGTGGTGACGGGCTCAACCGTCTGGAATGTGTGGCGCCCGGCGATTGCCGATTTAAGCAACCCCGCCCCCCAGCCCAAGCTACTGCCGGTGCGGGTGATGCAATTTGACATCATCGTCAAAGACAGCAAAGCCTCGCCACAAACCGGCTGGGTTTTCAGTACGTTTGTGTACAACGCGGACGCTCCCGGTAAGAGCACTTGGGACAAACTGGTGCCTTTGGGCGCCATGTGGGGCAACGACCCAGACGTGGCGCGTCAATACCCGGCCAAGCTGGCGTTGAAAGAAACCTGGATCAACCGCGCCGGCTCGGCCCCCTACGCCTTTGAACAATTGGGCTGGGAGGGGCGCTTGTCGGGGCCGATTGATGTCTCCAAACGGCACAAAGTGATCTACACCGACGGCATGCTACCCAAGCCGGAGCAGCGCGCCTCTTCGTGCCTGAGCTGCCACGGCACCGCGCAATACCCGTTTGTGGCCAATCTGTACCCATCCCCCAACCGCACTTTCCCACGCGATGGCAGCACTTTTTTGATGTACCCGCCGGGTTCACCCGATTGGAACAAGTGGTTTCAAAACCGCAGCGGCAAACAGCCACAAAACGCGGGTGCCGGGGCGGTGGCTTTGGACTACGACATGCTGGTCATGTTCGCCCTGGGTGCTTTTGATGCTGCAGCCGGTTCAGACCGCTATGTGCAAAAAGACCGAATTCGGGCACATTGATTCTTTTCAAATCCACTCTGGGGTGATCCACTATGTTTTGTACCAAATGCGGCGTTAAAGCGGGCACTGAGAGCAAATTTTGCGGCAATTGCGGCACCCTCTTGCCACGCCTGGAGGATGCCCAGACCCTGACCGCCGCCGATTCATCCAGAGCCGAGCACGACATTTCGCGTCGACAGATGACAGTGTTGTTCTGCGACCTGGTCGGCTCCACCACTTTGGCCGAAAAAATGGATGCCGAAGATTTGTTCGATGCCTTGGCGGCTTATCACAACCTGGTAAAGCGCATCGCGGTACGCTTTAACGGCCATGTGGCCAAAATCGTGGGTGATGGGGTCGACCTGTATTTTGGCTACCCGATTGCGGGCGAGGACGATGCGGTGCAGGCCATCCACGCCGCGCTGGCGATTGTGGACGAGATCAAGGATTTAAAAAACGCGGCAGGCAAAGCGCTGGGTTTGCAAGTCCGGATCGGTTTGGCGACCGGCCGCGTCACCGTGGGTATGCTCGATGCCATGTCGATTGCGGGTGCCACACCCAATTTGGCCGCCCGCATCCAGGCCGAGGCGCAGCCCGGCCAAGTGGCCATCGCCCCCAGCACGCGGCGTATTGCGGGGGCGCAATTTGCCTGCCAGGACCTGGGTTCCTTCATGCTCAAGGGGTTCTCGGACGAGGTTCACATCAGCACTGTGACCGCCGCCCTGGGGCAGAACAGCCGCTCGGCCTGGCGCGGGCGCGACAATTCCCTGCCGATGGTCGGGCGCGATGCGGAGTTGGCGCAGCTCGATGGCTGCTGGCAGCACGCCAAGGCCACCCACGGCGTCGGCGCGCTGCTGCTGGCCGAGGCCGGCATGGGCAAGTCGCGTTTGGGAACGGCATTTGCCGACAGCCTGCATGACGAGCCGCACTTGACGGTGCGTTTGCAGTGCTCGCCGTTTCACACCAACAGCGTGCTGTACCCGTTTGTGCAGCATTTGATCGCCGCATCCGGCTTCACGCGGCATGACTCCGTATTGGCGCAGGTCGAGAAACTGGAAGGCCAAATGGCCATCGCAGGCATCACCCAGGCGCAGGATTTGGCGCTGATGGCGGCCTTGCTCGACATCAAGATCGAGAACCGCTACCCGCCCCTGGAAATGCCGCCCCCGGCCAAGCTGGCGATGACCGAGGAGGTGCTGCTGCGCTACTTTGCGGAGCTGGTGCGCCAAGTGCCTATCAGTTCAACCGAGTCGGTGTTTTCCCACTATTTCAAACACCTTTCGAAAAAGAAGCCCTTGCTGCTGCTGTTTGATGACCTGCATTGGATCGACCCCAGCTCGCTGGAGCTGCTGGACAAGCTCTTGGGCAGCGAGCAATTGCCCAACACCCTGGTGCTGATGACCGCACGGCCCGGCTTTACGCACAGCTTCAAGCCGGATGCGCAAGTCTCAAGCTTCGAATTGCAAAAACTCAGCGACCATGCGGCGCGCCAGATGGTGCGTCATTTATGCAGCGCCATGGCCTTGCCCGAGTTTGCGGTGGATTTGATCCTGCAAAAAACCGACGGTATTCCGCTGTACATCGAAGAGATGACGCGGATGGTGCAGGATGCTCAAAGCATGCCTGCCGCCGGTGTTGTGGGCGCGATGGGCGGCGCCGCTTTTGGCGTGCCCGACACCCTGCTGGACTTGCTGATGGAGCGGCTGGACCGTCTGGGCAGCGCAAAAAAGCTGGCGCAAGTTGCCGCCGTCCTGGGGCAGGCGTTTTCGAAGGATTTGCTGGCTGCAGTGGCGCAGAGCGATGCCGCCAGCTTTGCCGCAGATTTGGCCACCGTGCTGGAATCCGGCCTGTTGCTCTGGGCGGGCGAGGACCAGCTGCGGTTCAAGCACGCCCTGGTTGAAAACACGGCCTATGACTCTATTTTGCTCAAAAGCCGTGTGGCTTTGCATGGCCGGGTGGTTGAATGCCTGCAAGGCGAGTTTGCCGTGCTGGCGCAGGGGTCACCCGAGCTGCTGGCGCACCACCTGGCGCGCGCCAACCGGGCGCTGGAAGCCAGCCGCTTTTTGCTGCAGGCGGGCATCCAGTCCTTGCAAAACGGCGCACCGCGCGAGGCCGCCGAGCATTTGAAGGAAGGCCTGCTTGCCCTCAAAGAGGTGGAGGCAGGCCCTGCCAGGTCGGAGGCAGAGCTGGGTCTGCTGTCCGTTCTGGGCCCTACCACCATGGTGTTGATGGGGCCGGGCAGCGCCCCCTTTGGCGACGTGCAAAAGCGCGCGTTTGCACTGTGCCATGACCTGCCGGGCAAGCCGCGCCAGTTCCCCATTACCTATGGGCTGTGTTTGTACCATTGGGGCCGGGCGGAGTTTGAGATTGCACAACCGCTGGCCAGACAGTTGCTGGACACAGCCCACACCCTGGGCAGCAGCGATATCGCAGCGGCCGGCGGCAACCCCGATGAAGCCGTGATGGCCGCCAGCAACATGAACGGCATGATTGCCTTCCACCTGGGCGAGTCGGAGCAGGCCCGCGTGCACCTGCAGCGCTCGGTTGATTTGTACCAGCCCGAGCGCGATGCAGCCTTGTATCCCGTCTACATGATGGACTTTGGCGTTTTTGGCCGCTTCTATCTGGCGCTGGCCTGTTTTGCCTGTGGCGATGCCGATGTGGCGCGCCAGCACGCGCTGGATGCATTGTCCCTGGCGCAAAAGCTCAACCAGCCGCATTCGATGGGGTTTTCACTTTTGGCGAACATGAACATTGCGGCGATGCGCAACGATCACCAGATGGCGCAGCAATTTGCCGAACAATGCGTCGGCTTTTCGTCGCAATTTGGCTTTCCCGAGTTTATCGGCATCGGCCGCATCGTGCGCGGCTGGGCCACTGCCCAGTTGGGACAGGCTGCCGCGGGTTTAGAGGATCTGGAAGCCGGGCTGGCGATGTGGCAGATGACGGGTTTTGAAAACTGGCAATCGTGGTTTACCTGTCTCAAAGCCGATGTGCTGGCGCTGCTGGGCCGACAAAGCCAGGCCCGGACCGAGATTGGCGCGCAGCTTCTGCGGATTGAAGGCAACCGCGAGATGCAGTTCAAAGCACAGCTTTTGAGGCAGCTTGCGACGCTGTAAGCGGCTAGACAACAAAGCCAAAAACCAAACCCGCCCATGATGTTGAAAATATTGTTTGCTGCGCTGGAAGCGCTGAGCAGCGCTGTGCCCATCGGGCTGGGTGCCATCGTCTGGATCGGCTACAAAATTGGCCCCGAGATGATTGCATCCATGATTTTGGCGCTGTTTTGTGGCGTTGCCGTGACCAACTTCATGGGTTCTTTTTCAAAACGCCCCATGGTTTTTTCAGCGCGGTTTTTTGAAATTTCGCTGCTGGTCGGGTTCATTGACAGTTTTGTACCCAAGCTGGCGGGTTGGGGCTTGGCGGATTTACCTTCGGTACGACTGACGCTGGTGATCGCAGTCTGCATCATTGCAGCCATGTTTCAACCCCTGTTTTACGGTATGCGGCTACAGCGTCTGACGCGATTTATCCCCGCGCCCGTTTTTGCCGGTTTTTTGAATGCCATCGCTCTGATTTTGGTGATCAGTCAAGTCAAACAAATCATCGCGCTGGTGCAGCATCAGCCTGCATTGTGGGCGCCATCACTAGTTATCGCGACAGCCTGTTTTGCCTTGGCGTTTGTGGTGAAGCTGCGCAAGCCGCATTTGCCAGCTGGGATTTTGGCATTGGCCGCCGCCAGTGCGATAGCTTTTGCGCTAGGTTTGATGGGGCATTCCATGCCCAATATCATGTCAGCCACGGTGCAGTGGACACTGCCCATGGCCTGGTTTGATGGGCGGGTGTTTGCTGCTGCGTCACCCGCATTGACAGCCATCCTCATGGAGGTTGTGGTTACTGGTTTTTTACTGGCGGTCGTTATCTTTTTGAACACCAATGTTGCTGCCGAAATTATTTCGCAGGCGGATGACAAACCCGAACCGCGCATCAAAGACACCCTTTGGATTTCTGCAGGCCAAATCATCAGCGCTTGCTTGGGTGCCGTGCCTATGAGTGGCTCACCAGCCAGCACGTTGGCGGCCATGCGTTCGGGGGGCGAAATCAATGGCACGATTTTGCGCCTGTTTGCCGTCTTGGTACTGCTGTTTTATGCACTGGGTTTCATGGCATGGTTGCCGCAATCCGCCATGATAGGACTACTTATATTTGAAGCCAGCTGCATGTATGACAAGAGCAGCAGCCTGGGTATTTGGCGTTTTCTTGCCATGCCTCGTGCGCGTCGTGCCATGGGTGCGTTGCAGCGTGAAGACCTGTTGATAGTGGCGCTGGTAACTTTGGTGGGGGTATTCGTCAACATGGTGGCAGCCTTGTTGGCAGGCATGATTTTGGGTTTGGTTTTGTTTGCCAAACGCAATGCCAAGAGTCCGATCAAAGATGTACGGACAGCCCAAACGCTGCGTTCCAACTGCGAACGTTCGTGGCAGGACACGCAATGGCTTGACCAGCAGGGCGCCCGTATCCAGTGTGTGCGCTTGCAAGGCGCTCTGTATTTTGGTGTTGCACGCACATTACGTGCCGAGCCGAATGCTTTGTTGCCCCATGCGCAGTGGCTGGTGATTGACTGGCGCGCCGTAGTTTCACAAGATACCACGCTGCTGCGTATGTTTGAGCGGTTTGAGCAAATGGCGCACCAGCTAGGCGTGCACGTGGTGCATTGTGCGCATGTTGATGACCAGGCTTCTTACCTCGATGTGGACCGTGCGATGGAGTATTGTGAAAATAAATTAATCGCCTCCATGCATGAAAAGAGCAATCTTTCGGTCCCCAACACCTTGCAAACCAGCGTGTTTTTCGATGGTTTGGACGGTGAAGCGCATCGCCTCATGAGTGACTGCTTTGAGAACCGAGCTTACGAAACTGGTGCCATCATATTTAAAAAAGGGGAATTGTCGCGTGATCTGCATCTCATCACACAGGGTCGTGCAGATGTGGTGATAGCAGATGGAAAGATCAGGGTTGCCAGTATTTGCGCAGGCTCAATTTTGGGGGAAATGGGCTTTTTAGATGGCTCACCACGGGCTGCCACCGTCGTTGCCACAGAGGTAATGTCTTCACAGGTTTTAAGCCGTGAACGGTTTGAGACATTGAGTATGCTGCGCCCCGATATCGCACAAAAAGTATTGCAAAACCTATGCGCTGAATTGGCAAAACGTTTGCGTTCGATTCACACGCAGTTGGCACGGGAACGGCAATAAAGTCTGTATTGCCATCAGCAGCCGCGCCAGCCAAATCAGTCACTGTGGCTGCGTCCATTGCGGCAGCAGGGCTTCAATTTCTGCTCGCAGGCTTCGCGCCACACCAAAATTCAGTGCCCCTGTAGCCGGACACTCAAAATGAGCTCGCCGTTCTCGATCAGCACCGCTGTGTCGCTGGCAGAGCGCGCGCAGTTGGATCGCCAGGCTCTGCCATCATGTACGTCTCCGATTTGGCATTTACCGTTGCGTTTGGCAAACAATACCAGTCCCAGCACCATGCCAGCCAGGGCGGTCACCAAAACAACAATCAACAGATCTTCGCGTTGCATTGCGCTGGTGGCCTGGCGCGCGTGAGGCTGTGAAACATAGCGCCAAACCAGCTGCACGCTAGGTTGATCTACGAGTCTCAAAGCCACACCGAGGGCTTCAAGCGCCGTGAAGAAGGTTTTAAACATCAGGAAATTTCAACGATTTTTTCATGCCGCGAGATTGCTCAACTAGCGCGCAGCGCATCGTCAATTGCGATGTAATGCACTTAGATATCCCAGAACTCAAAGTTCACACAGTCAGCCTTGGGTAAAAGTGCCACCCACTGTCTGCCTCGCATTAGTACTGAATGCTGGCTGAAATGGTTCGTGAATACTGTGCTGGATCTTTTGGATCTTCAGCTACGAGCGGCATGAAGTTGGGCATGATGGCGGCCACTTTGCCACTGACATTTTTCAAATCTGCGTGAAACTTTAGTTGAGCCTGCAGCAACTGCGGCGATGTGAAAGCGTAAGTGGTGTCGAAAAGGTTGGGCCAGATCGTCGCGCTTTTGAAGAACATCTCCTCTGCCATTTCGGCCCGGTACAAATCATCGGGGTCACACACGTCACCCACCAGCTTCACGCCAGCGCCATCCGATAACTCCTTTGGTGGCGCAACCCGCAGCCGCAGGAATTTCCAGGCCGCCAGGTTGGTACCGGCCGGGCCGGGAGCCTTGGGCGTAATGTCATTGGCATAACTGTAGTGATCGGCGGCGTGCGACACCGTCACGTCCCACATATAAATCGCCAGCGCTTTGGCCAGCACACCAGTCTTGAAAATTTCTTTCCCGTCGGGAAAGCCGTAGAGATTGGCGCTGATGTAGTTGGCCCATCGCTCCACGTAGGTGTCATTTGGACTTGCCTCGAGAATCGCTGAGGCCACTGTGGTGCAGAAGCTCAAAAACGGTTCAAAGTACAGACTTAGACAACGACCGTAGTCAATGCTGGTATCCATCCAGGGGTTCATGTAGTTGTATTTCGGGTACAACCCCCCGCTCTCTGGAAGGCCCGCGTAGCCCGCGCCAAACATGCGCTTGATCGCCAAGCCCGTGGCCGTGAGTGGGTCAAACCAGGTTCCCGGCGGATTGCTACTGAGCACGCCATCTTCAGTTTCAAGAACTGCGTTGTTCACGGCCAGCGCATAACTGCTGTGCGGAGACAGCAGTTGAAACAGCGGGTGGATGTGCGGCACGGCGGTCTTGGTGATCGCGTTGACCGTATCCATCGGGAAATGCAAGGCCGGGTGCACCACAAACAAGCCTATGTAGGATGCCCCTTGCAGGGCGTAAGCCTTGGCTAAATTCCAGGCTGGATCGCCAGGATGCACTTCCAGCGGCTGCTGAGCAATGACTGGCACCTCGATTCTTACGCAAGAAAACTGATCACCGTTGCGCGAGAAGACGCAGTTCACCGGCCAAGAGTAGGTGCCATGCAATGTCGCGTCTTTGATCAATGCCATGGCATAGAAACTTGACACCCAGGTATTGCCCTCAACATTTTTTAAACACCGTGCATGCACCGAATTAGTCATCATCCGGACGAACTCATCATCAGACGGTATCGGCAGCTGACTACCAGCCACCGCATTGGCCGCTGCCCCACCGGGGTAAAAAGTCAAGGTCTTGAAGTAGCGTGAGCCAATAGCCTGATTCCAGAGCAGCGTCTCAACCGGCGGGATATTCAGAATTTCGGGCGCATGTTCCATCGGATACGACGGACTGGGCTGGGGCCAGGGCCCCTTGCGCTGGTAGAGAAATTGATCGGCTGCCAGGTCAGGCTGGCTCCATTGGGGCTTGTTCATGGCGAAGTATTTCTGCAAATCCGACCATCACCATAAGTAAATACCCTACGCACGCATTCGGTTCGATACTGGGTGACTGCACCTACCTGTCAGCAACTGCGTTTGGAGTTTCATGCCATTGCTATTAAAGTATGCATACCGAGCGCTCCTAAAATTCCATGATTCACTACGCCCGCCTTCTCTGGATCGTCCTGATTGCCATACCCTGTTACGCGCTGCCTGCCTCAGCACAGGATTCAAGACTCGTACTGTCGTCAAACTCAACTGAATTGACCTTGACACCGTGGGTGCGCGTCGTCAAGGACGCCGACAAAAACAAAACCGTCGAGCAAATCCTCAATTCGCCTCTGGCGATGCCGCCAGGCGATGCCGGTGGTGCGATTAATTTTGGCTACACAGATGCGGCTTATTGGTTTGTGATTCCTCTGGAAAATACCGAAAAAAATCCGCTGGAGCGCCTGCTGATGTTCGAGCCCACCTGGCTCGACCAGGTACAGGTCACCCTGGTTGATGCCAGCGGGCAACTACAGACCCAGGTCGGCGGAGACACCCTGCCTTTTGCGCAGCGTGCAGAGCCGCGCCGGCAGATCAATTTCAAGTTGGTGTTGCCGCCCGGCCAGAGCACGCTCGTCGTACGCGTCGCCAGCCGCGACACATTGTTTGTTGTCATGTCCTTGCTGGACCGCAGCGCGTTGAATCAATTGGCGTCTGGCGAAGCGGCTTTTTTTGGTTTTTTCTATGGCGCATTGATTGCGCTGATCGCGTTCAACTTGGTGCTGTACCTCTCGGTGCGCGAGCCGATGCACCTGGCGTACTGCGCCTACGTGGGGGCATTTCTGGTGCTCTATACGGTGTACAACGGACACGCCTTCGGTCTGTTTTTTCGCGATTGGCCCGAACCGTCCAACTGGGCGCATTCCCTGTTTGCTTACCTCTTTGCACTGTCCGGGCTGGTTTTTGCCAGTGTGTTCCTTGACCTGAAGCACAAGCTTCCACGCATGTACAAGGTGTGGCAGAAGTTTTTGATCGTATTTTTTGTTTACTTTTTTGCGACGTTTCCCATCGGTTACGGCGTCCATGCGCGTGGTGCGGTTAACTGGATCGCTATCTATTCTGTCTTCGTCCTGTGTATTGGCTTTATTTCGATGAAGCAAGGCAACAGCGTTGCCAAATACTACCTGGCTGCCACCGTAGCCGGCCTGATTGGTACGGCCATTACGTCATTAACGGTACTTGGAATTCTGCCCTACACCTTCGCAACCTTCAGGGCGGTTGACTTTGGCATGTTGGTGGATTCCATCATGCTGTCGCTGGCTCTTGCCGCACGTATTTCAGCGGGTGAGCGCCTCAAACGCTTGCGGCGTTTCTTTTCTCCTGCTGTCGCCGATCAGTTGCTGTCGGTGCGCAGCGAGGATCTATATCGCACGCATCAGCGCGAGATCGTAGTGATGTTTCTGGATTTGCGCGGCTATACCAGCTTCACCTTGAAGCATGGCTCTGATGAAGTGATGCGCGCGCTGGCGGAGTTCCATGCAGTCATGGGAGAATTGATCGCGTCGCATGGCGCCACGCTGGAGCGGTTTGCCGGGGACGGGATGATGATATTTTTCAACGATCCGGTTGAAATCCCGGACCCCGCTGCCAAAGCCTGTCGCATGGCCGTGGAAATGCAATCGCGTTTTTTGGATTTGCAAAAAGTATGGGAGACGCGCAGTTACAGCCTGGCCCTGGGTGTGGGCATTTCCCAGGGCGTGGCCACCATCGGGGCCATTGGCTTCGAAGGGCGGCACGACTATGCAGCCATAGGCAATGTGACCAATCTTGCCGCGCGGCTTTGCTCGCAGGCCCAAGGCGGACAAACCATCGTGTGCAGTGTGGTGGCGAAAAACATCGACAAGATTCTTCAGGTGCGGCCCATGGCTTCGCTGGTTTTGAAGGGCTTTGCCAAGCCGGTGGAGTGCTTTGAGATGGTCAATCCAGCGCAGCAACAGCGCCTGGAGTCGGCAATCTCCGTGCAGGCACAGAGGATGCCTGCGTTGGGATGAGCATCTATTAATCCATTTTTGCGTCGCGCTTGCCCACGCAGGTTCGCTGTGCTTTTCTGCGCAACAGTACACCTCTGCAGTAATCGCACTGGCCGTCATGAAAACAAAAAAGCCCGAACTGTTGCCAGTCCGGGTTCTGTATGTTCAGGTCTCGATCTTGGCGTTACTTTCGCGCAGGCGGCACATCCGTACAAGACCCATGCGCAATCTCCGCTGCCATGCCGATGCTCTCGCCTAGCGTGGGGTGCGGGTGAATCGTCTTGCCAATGTCCACTGCGTCTGCGCCCATCTCGATGGCCAGGGCGATTTCGCCGATCATGTCGCCTGCGTGGGTGCCTACCATGCCGCCGCCCAGGATTTTGCCGTGGCCGTGGGCTTCAGGGCTATCGTCGAATAAGAGTTTGGTCACGCCTTCGTCGCGGCCGTTGGCGATGGCGCGGCCTGATGCGGTCCATGGGAACAGGCCTTTTTTGACTTTGATGCCTTGGGCTTTGGCTTCGGTCTCAGTCAGGCCTACCCAGGCTACTTCGGGGTCGGTGTAGGCTACGCTGGGGATCACTCTGGCGTTGAATGCTGCTGCCGCCAGCTCTTTGTTGCCTTGCTGCTCGCCTGCGATTACCTCGGCAGCAACGTGCGCTTCGTGCACGGCTTTTTCAGACAGCGACAGGGATCTTGGTTGTAAGTTCAATACCTAAGGCCTTCATTACCACCAATGTTGTCTTTAAAGTTGGATTCCCGCTCTCACTGAATGAGCGATATAGCTGCTCCCGAGATAGCCCGGTTTGCGCTGCTATTTGCGACATACCTTTAGCGCGCGCAATAATCCCCAAGGCGTTGGCTATATAGCCCGCATCGCCGGTTTCAAGCGCATCAGCCATAAAAAACGCGACTTCCTCGTCGTTCACGAGTGCGGCAGCGGGATCGTAAGTGGTTAGCTTGTCTGTCATGATTTTCACTCCATTGTTTCGCCAGTTTTTTCGCGGTATCAATATCACGCGTCTGTGACCAGGACAGCACCGCGCTTTTGAAAATACACCCTGTATCCCGGGCCGTAATGAATCCTGAGTTCACTCACACCTTCGCCAACGGGTGATACATCACCTTCTAAACCTGCCGCCATTCGCGCAAGCCGCGCTGCAATCATGGTTCTAGCCCGGCGATCCTTCAAGCGAGCTTCCCACAGCCTAAAGGTTTCAGTTTGCTTTATTTCTATCATCAAGTTTTAATTGTAGTTTATTGACTACAAACTGTCAACTCTCTACTTGCCAGCCCACCCCAAAGCGGCCGATTAGATACCGGCCGGTGACATTGCTGGCTTGCATCTGGGCGCATTGATATTAATAGGGATTTATGCCCTCAGGCCAATGAAATATAGCGTAAGCAGCTACTGAATACGTAGCAATTGGTTTGTCAAATGGGGGGAATGCAATGCCACCAAAACCCATTTAAGCCAAGCTAAGCAAAGCCTGCGGTGTTTGCACCGCCACGCGCAGCAGCGTTTGCGCCGCGCCCGTGGGCTTTTTGCGGCCCTGCTCCCACTCTTGCAAAGTGCGCACCGACACACCCAGCAGCTTGGCAAACTGCGACTGCGACAGGTCCATCTTGGCGCGCGCCTGCAAGGCCTCGGTCACAGGCACCTGCGTGCTGCGCGCAAAAGTGCCCGCCTTCATCTCGCGCACAGACTGCAATAAATCAGCCTGAAACTGCGCCATTTCTAAATCCACTTTTGGTTTACGCATCATCAAACGACGATTTTTACAATTCAATCTGGCTGTAGTCACAAAATATTGCGCAGCATGCTACTACATTCATAGTGAATTGCAGTTGGCCAAGATGTCAGTTGGCCAAGATTGCTTTAGCGAGTAAATGAGCGAATGATATTGCAATGAAAGACCTGACCCCAGCATCTAAATCATCCGTCAATTCAAGGCTCAGGCCTGTGGATCACACGCACCACTAAATTTATTTTACCTTGGGGCGAAAGAAATTCAACAGTGTCACCGGTCGCTGCGTCCAGCAGCACTTTGGCCAAGGCGCTATCACGGTTGATGCTTCCACTTACGGGATCCCCGGCACCGCGCACAATTTTTGCACTTGCAAGACGGCCATTGTCCAGGTACTCATACTCAACGGTATCGCCGACCTCAACACACATTGCGGTGTTTGCCGTCCGCTGAGCAATAGCTTTCGTTTCGGACTGAACGGTGGGAAGTACTGTACTCTTGGTGGCATCACATGCTGCTGGAGTTTTTTCAGTCTTAACAGGACTCACGTTGCTTGGCACACTGTCCACTTGATCAATGCTTGCACGGTGGATGAACTGATGTTGTGCATCTACGGACTTGGATTGGGCCGCGTCGCGTAATGCTAGCAGCTCTTTTGCCAGCTTGTTTTTTGCCTCTTCTGAATTTTCAAACCAATCCGTACTCCAGATGCGCAAAATCTTCCAGCCCTTGGCTTCTAGAATCTCCTGCCTCCAGACATCGCTTGTCCGCGCGCGCCAGCCTGAATGATAGCGAGCGCCATCGCACTCTAGACCACAAAGGTAATTGCGGCTTTCTTTGCTTACGCGGACACCCAGGTCAATGCGAAAACCGCTTTCCCCTACTTGGCAATTGACATGCAAGCCCAACGACTCCACAAACCGTTTGACGTCTTCCTCAAATGGCGACTCTGTTGCGCTGGCGGCCGCTTTGGCCTCGTGGCGCTGATCATTGAGCTGATTGAGAACGCGGTCAACTCCCTCGTGGTCGCTGGCGGCTACCGCGCGTGCGTAGTTCAGGTATTGCCAAACATAATAGCGCTCCTGTGTACCTTTTTCCGCCGCGTTGGAAACATGACTGACAGTGAGCGACGTGAGCACAATCATGCCGCGTTTGGCCCTGGTGATAGCTACATTTAGGCGCTTGCGCCCGTCATTTTTTGCGTTCAGCGGGCCATAAGCACGACTACTGCCACTATAGGTCAGGCCGAAAATAATAAGATCACGCTCATCGCCTTGCACGTGCTCAACACTTCGCACAAAAAATGAGACATCTTCCCCATCAGCACTGCGATCATCCTCCTGCTCATAGGCGGTGCGAAATTTTGCATCACTATCGCACTTTTCTTGTAGCACTTCCAACACTCTATCGCGTTGCTTGGCGTTCGCAACTATGACGCCTACCGTGGGACGTAGAGTTTCGCGAACCAGCCAGATATTTCGCAAAATCTCGACGATGCGCTGGCACTCCAACTCATTGACACCGCTTTTGAACTGACCACCCACATTTTCAAACTCAATGGCGGTTTGCATAAACGGCGGCAGCGCCGCATTGCCCGCAGGAATAATCAGTTTGCCATCGTAAAAGGCGTGGTTGGAAAAATCAATGAGTTCCTTGCGCTCTGAGCGGTAATGCACCAAGAGACTAAGTCGGGATTGGCTAGCAGCTGGTAGTGCGTTATCTGAGGCATCCAGCAAGCGGTATACCCCGGAGGCCGCCACCAGTGGATCGAGCTCGCCATCAATCTCTTCTTCATTACCGTCTTCATCTTCTGCATCGGAGTATGCGAAGAAATCGGCAGGTGGCATTTGCTGTCGATCTCCGGCGATTACAGCGTGCTTGGCGCGAAATAACATAGGCAAAGCCTCTGCTACAAACATCTGCGATGCCTCATCAATGACTACTACGTCAAAGAGTCCCGCTTTTAAAGGAAGCATGGATGAGGCTGTCTCTGGACTTACCAGTAAAAGTGGGACCACATTGTTAAGCAAAGGCATGCCGTCTGAATACAACTTGCGCAAACTGGTCTTGGGTCTGCCTTGGCCCGCGCGCAGACGCAGCAAGTTGCGGTTTTTTAGCGTGTTGCGGGCATCCACTCTTGCCTGGTAGCTATTGAGAATATCCAACGCATCGAGTTCCCGCTTGTTTTTCAGTGCCACTCCTAGCTGCGCCACCATCGTCGATATCCTGGGTGCATCTTTGAAGCCGTCTTGCTGGCGCTTGAGCAGCTCACGCAACCAGTTGTGAAGCGCCATGGCGTGAATAGGTGTTGCCCAATTGCCCCGTTCTCCCGGCAGATGTTCGTCAGCCACACACAAGACTGGATGATTAACGATACTCGATTTGAGTGCCAGCAGAGGTCGAAGTTCTCGGGCGTCGTCGACCAGCGTTGTTAAGAACGCTAGGTCTAACGTACCTGCCTTCAAAGCTGCAGAGAGCGCTGCAGCATCAACTGCAGGATTTACGCTGGCCATTTTTCGGATAGCGGCAATCCAGTATTGAAATTTTTCGAACTCGTTTCGCTGGTTTGTGGAACTCAGCAGGCCATTTACTGGAAAGCCACTGTCTTGATGGTGCAGCCACGGATGCTCGGCAACCCAAGATGTTTGACTATCGTGATGCAACGGCGTACCGCCGTTGGACAATTCCCCACCCAAAGCATGAGCAGTTTCACAATGACTCAAAATGTCTTGCAACAGCTCTTGATTGGCTTCCAGGCTGATATCGACCTCTGTCCAAGCGTTCTGGCCGTACCGCAATTTACGTGCCTCTGCGTCAATGTCATGAAAGCCCCGGATCGAACGCTTTAAATCCTCCAGCGTAAAACCCTCGCCCATCATCTTGACAACGCTTTGCTTTAACTGCGTTGACCAGCGAGTTGACGGGTTTAAAAACTGCAATTGCTTAAGCAGTGCCTTGATATCACCAAACCTCAGTCGACTGGGGACAGAGCCGTCGGTACGATCGTTGATAGCCTCAATGACGGCATCAATCCGAACTTCATCGGCCAGAATACTGTTTGCGATGGTGGTTCGCTCGCGTTCATGCAGCAAGTCAGAACCAAACTCCGTCTCAATGCCATCAATTCGGCGCACCACTTTCAGGCGATCTTTGTCGATGTCATCTACCAAAACTGCCAGTTCACCCAGCCCCACCGCCGACAGTCGTTTGTGCACAACCTCAATGGCAGATCGCTTTTGACAAACTACCATGACGGTTTTCTTTTGAGCCAGAGCATCGGCCACGATATTTACAATAGTTTGGGATTTTCCCGTGCCTGGTGGTCCTTGAAGCACGACCAGGGAATTGGTTTTTTGTGACCAGATCACACATTCCTGGCTGGGGTCACTTTTTTCTACCAGCCATTTTCTGGACTCAACGCCCGGCTCGACTGCCTCGTGGTCAATATGGTCTGTAGCAGACATCACAAGCTTGGCTAGCGCCGGCGGACACTCCAGTCCTTCTTCAAATGCTTTTTCTATTTGATCCAGGTCATCGATCAATGCCTGCCCGGAAAACTCCGCTAAACCCAGAATGGCATGATCGGCAATGTACGGATCGTTACTGGTCGGATCGAGTCGTTTAAGCTCTTCCTTAGTAATCACCTCTGAGGTCTGCGGATAACTAAAGTCACGCTTGATGGCCCTCCAAGGTTCTAGGACGTGCTGGACACGTTCTTCCAACTCAGCGCCTTTAATGTCAAACCGATGCTCATTGCCATTTAGATCAACATCAAATTCTCTTTTGACATAGGCACCTACCAATCGATTCAGCAATGCCTCGGAAGCTACCGGCGCGCCTTGATCATTGGAATCCAGCACCCGGCGAATGGTGAGCTTTTGGCTACTTATTACTATCTGAACTGCAAACAGGGTTAAGGGTGCCAGCTTTGACTTACCACCGGCGACGGGCAAAACTATGCAGGGGTAACCCAAAAACAAAGTGTGCTGACCAGTGCTGTGCATACTGTCGCCAGCGGCTTTTTGCATTCGCTCCAGCTTCTTTATGGTTGCCGCACGAACCCCATGGATTGCCCCCTCAAAACGACCTTCTAACAGGTTGCGCACCAGAGACTGCGGATCAGAGACCCCGTTTAAGTTGCGCTCGACCGCCGGAAGATTGGGTTGAATGCCACGAAATAACTCATGCAAATCGACGCGGTGTGCTCCCGGCGAAAAATGAAGCAACGGGCTCCTGGCCAGTTTGCGATCTAGATAGTGCTTGCGGTGGTCGCTGACGACTTCCTGAATGGTAGGCATTAGTGCCTCTGCAATATTGCGACTGCCAACCCGATCATTGCGAGAGATGCAACCAACCCAGCAACCAACAATCGAGTGAACTTTACTTGAGACTGTTGGTTACCGATAGCAAGCGACTTGATTTGCTGTGCAATAGCGCTCACACCTTCGTCGGTTTGCTTTGCATGCATCGCATGCGCACCAGCCAACACTGCAATCTGCTCACTTATCAAAGATTGCGAATTGTGAAGCTGGGTCTGTGCGTCCTTGACCGCCGACTGCATTTGCTCCATTTTACTTAGCGCAGCGGAGGCAAACCCAGTGATTTGCGCCTTGGTTTGGTCTCCAACCATATTTGCCGTACTTCTTACAGAATCTAAGAGGCTGGCAGTGTCTTCCAGTATTTTGGTATGGCGTTTTTGCTCTTCAATGAGCTGTAAAAGCACAGCCGGTAGGTAATCAAAATCATTGCCTTCGCCGTCCCTGATGCGCTTGGCATGAGGTTCCAGTTTTAAGAGAATTTTTTGTTCAATTGTCATTGTTTTGCATCCTTGGATTTGTCTTCCGCGCCATCGGCAGCTACTTGAACACATTACCCAGCACTCTACATAATACAGCCTGCGGTTATACACTACGCAGTCAGTTGTCAGTTCTGAGTATTGCCAGCCCGGTCATCCAGCCGCAGATCGCGGCGCGATTGGCGCAAATGGGCTTGACCCTGCCGCTTATTTTCCCGTCTGAAGAGCTGTTAGGAGAAGATGATGAATGACGAAATTATTGTCGATTTGTGCGTTACCAAACCCAAGCTGGCTGAGCAAGCAGGGTTTGACATACAGCGATTGGTAGCGCAGATTCAGAAGGAAGAGGCCGCTGACGCTGCTAGTGGCATTCAGGTGCTACAGCCGCTACCAGCCTCAGCCACGACTGGCGCAAACCGATCTATCTTTCAGCAGATTCGGTTCACACACTCGTAAGCCTGCAAGCGCCCGGAAAATCGGCGCGACTTACTTACTTCCGCACCGGCGGCACATCCGTGCAAGACCCATGCGCAATCTCCGCCGCCATACCAATGCTCTCGCCTAGCGTGGGGTGCGGGTGGATGGTTTTGCCTATGTCTACTGCGTCTGCGCCCATCTCGATGGCCAGGGCGATTTCGCCGATCATGTCGCCGGCGTGGGTGCCTACCATGCCGCCGCCCAGGATTTTGCCGTGGCCGTGGGCCTCTGGGTGAATCATCGAACAATAGTTTGGTCACGCCTTCGTCGCGGCCGTTGGCTATGGCCCGGCCTGATGCTGTCCAGGGGAACAGGCCCTTCTTTGACTTTGATGCCTTGTGCTTTGGCTTGGTCTTCGGTCAGGCCTACCCAGGCTACTTCGGGGTCGGTGTAGGCTACGATGGGGATGACGCGGGCGTTGAAGGCGGCTGCGGCCAGCTCTTTGTTGCCTTGCTGCTCGCCTGCTATCACCTCGGCTGCTACGTGCGCTTCGTGCACGGCTTTGTGGGCTAGCATGGGCTGGCCTACGATGTCGCCGATGGCGAAGATGTGGGGCACGTTGGTGCGCATCTGGATGTCGACGTTGATGAAGCCACGGTCTGTGACGGCTACGCCGGCTTTGTCGGCGGCGATCTTTTTGCCGTTGGGGGTGCGGCCTACGGCTTGCAAGACCAGGTCGTAGGTTTGGGGGGCGGGGGCTGTGCCGCCCTCCACTGCTGAGGGCGAACGTTACTTCAATGCCTTGCGGGGTAGCTTTTGCCCTACCGTTTTGGTATTGAGCATGATGTTGTCAAAGCGCGGGGCGTTCATCTTTTGCCAGATTTTGACCAGGTCGCGGTCTGCGCCTTGCATCAGGCCGTCCAGCATCTCCACCACGTCCAGGCGCGCGCCCAGGGTGCTGTACACGGTGCCCATCTCCAGGCCGATGATGCCGCCGCCCAAGATGAGCATGCGTTTGGGCACTTCTTTCAGCTCTAGCGCGCCGGTGCTGTCCACTACGCGTGGATCGTTCGGGCATGAAGGGCAGGCGCACGGCTTGGCTGCCTGCGGCGATGATGCAGTTTTTAAATTGGATGACTTTTTTGCTGCCCGTCTTCTCTTGTGCAGTGCCCGCTGGTTTCTTCTACCTCAACGTGGTTGGCACTGATAAACGCTCCGTAGCCACGCACCGTCGTCACCTTGCGCATCTTGGCCATGGCCGCCAGGCCGCCGGTAAGCTTGCCGATGACTTTTTCTTTGTGACCGCGTAGTTTGTCGATGTTGACTACGGGTTTGCCAAAGTCTACGCCTAGCGCGGCCATGTGGCTTACCTCGTCCATCACGGCAGCTACGTGCAAGCAGCGCTTTGGAGGGGATGCAACCGACGTTGAGGCACACGCCGCCTAGTGTGGCGTAGCGCTCGACGATGATGACTTTGAGGCCCAGGTCTGCGGCGCGGAAAGCGGCGCTGTAGCCGCCGGGGCCTGCGCCTAGGACTAGGAGGTCGCAGTCTAGGTCTGCCTGGCCTGCGTAACTGGATGCTATTGTATTAGTAGCTGCTTGCGTCCCAACGACAAGGACTACGGGCGTATTTGACGGTGAAAATGCGGCTTGGGCAGGCGCTGCGGCTGGCGCAGCTGCCGTGGGCGCTGCACCAGCTGCCTCCAGTGTCAAAACCACCGAACCTTGCTTGACCTTGTCGCCATTTTTGACGCGCAGCTCTTTGACGATGCCCGCGTGGGACGACGGGATTTCCATCGAGGCTTTGTCGCTCTCTACGGTAATTAATGACTGGTCGGCCTTGATGGTGTCGCCGGGTTTGACCATCAGCTCGATAACGGTGACTTCGTCGAAATCGCCGATGTCGGGGACTTTGATTTCTATGGCTGACATATTTTTATCTCCTACGGGCAGCGCTTTGCGCTGCGAAATTAAAAGGGGTCAGAGCACAATTTCGCTCTTGAGGGAATGGGGCGCATTCGTTAGCAATGCGAAATAGTGATCTGACCCCATTTAATTTTTTACTTCTTGAGTTTCATCGTAAATACATTGATCGGCCCGGCAGAGTTTTTGTCAAACTCGCAGCCGGCCTCTACGCCTGCCACCGCTACTTCGCGCGCGGTTTTGGACTTTTTAAACACGGCGTTCATCGCGCCCAGTGCAAAGCCACGGCCCGAGCCGATGCCCCAGAACTCTTTGAACTCGAACACTTCGCGGTAGCTGTACAGGCCAAAAATGCCTGCGCTGTTGGCTACCAGCACGCTGAACTGCATGGACTCGTACGGGTCAGACTCTTCTTCCTTCGTCTGCAAAAAGAAGGTGTCTTTGAGGATGGGGTGCAGCTTGAGAAAGGTGTCGTACACCTCGTCTTTGCTGTGCAATTTAAGCTCGCCTTTGGGCAGCGCCGCCAGCGCCTTGCGCAGCGCGGGAAAGTGCGCCACCGTGCCTGCGGTGGCCACAAAGCTGGGGCCGCCTACGGCGTCTACCTTAAACACTTTCTCATTGGCCTCAAAGCGGTGCGGCAAGCGCGTGTCGCCAAAGGTGACGAGCGAGTCGGTGCCCACGGCGACCTGCCCGGCTTTTTTAACAACAACAACGGTGGTCATGTCATTTCCTTACAGCAGCACGCGGCGGAAGTCGCCAAGGATTTGGCCTACGTAGACGTTAAAGCGGGCTGCGGATGCGCCGTCGATGACGCGGTGGTCGTAGCTCAGGCTCATGGGGAGCATGAGGCGCGGCACAAACTCGGTGCCGTTCCACACCGGCTCCATGGTGGATTTGCTCAGACCCAGGATGCCGACCTCGGGCGCGTTGATGATGGGGTGGAAGTAGCGGCCACCGATGCCGCCCAGGGACGAGATGGAGAAGCAAGCGCCCTGCATGTCGGCGGGGCCGAGCTTGCCATCGCGGGCTTTTTTGGACAGCTCGGCCAGCTCGGCAGAGATTTGCATGATGCCTTTTTTGTCCGCATCTTTGAGCACGGGCACCACCAGGCCGTTGGGCGTATCGGCCGCAAAGCCGATGTGGAAGTACTGCTTGTAGACCAGCTGGTCACCGTCGAGCGAGGCGTTGAAGTCTGGGAACTTCTTGAGCGCCGCAACCACGGCCTTGATGGCAAAGGCCAGCATGGTGACTTTGGGCAAGCCCTCTGCGCCGGGCTTGGTGCCTTTCTCGTTGTCTTTGTTGACTTGAACGCGAAAGGCCTCCAGCTCGGTGATGTCGGCGTTGTCGTGGTTGGTGACGTGGGGGATCATCACCCAGTTGCGGTGCAGGTTGGCTCCGCTGATCTTTTTGATGCGGCTCAGAGTCTTTACGCTCTACTGGGCCGAACTTGGTGAAGTCCACTTTGGGCCACGGCAGCAGGTTCAGCCCTGCCCCGCTGGAGCCGCCTGACGCATTGGCAGACAGGGCTTGCGCCGCTTGTGTTTGGACAGCGCCAGCCATGACGGACTTGGTAAATGCCTGCACGTCTTCTTCGGTAATGCGGCCTTTAGGGCCTTGGCCTTTGACTTCGGCCAAGGGCACGCCCAGCTCGCGTGCGAACTTGCGCACCGAGGGGGATGCGTGGGGTAAGGAGCCGGTGGGCGCAACGTTAGGGTTGTGCGCTGGCGCTACAGAAACAGGAGCTGCTTGCGCGATATTCTGTTGGGCTACAGCCGCAATAGGCTGTGCAACGGAGGCTGGCGCAGGGGCTAGGGCCGCAACCGGAGTGGCAGGGCTCGCTGCAGGTGCAGTGGCTGTAGGCGCAAGTGCCGCTGGTGCCGCAGCAGCACTGGCGGTTGCGCTTTCGAGCACCAAGACGACAGAACCCTGCTTGACCTTGTCACCCATCTTCACGCGCAGCTCTTTGACTACGCCAGCATGCGAGGACGGAATTTCCATCGCTGCCTTGTCGCTCTCTACGGTGATGAGCGATTGCTCGGCCCGCACCGTGTCGCCAGGCTTGACCATCAGCTCAATGATGGTGACTTCATCAAAGTCGCCAATGTCGGGGACTTGTACTTCTACTAATGCCATTTGTGTCTCCTACGCGTAGAGTGGATTAATCTTGTCTACCTTGATGCCGTATTTGGCAATCGCCTCGGCCACTTTGGCCATGGGCAGTTTGCCGTCTTCGGCCAGCGCCTTGAGGGCGGCGATGACGATGTAGTGGCGGTTGACCTCAAAGTGCTCGCGCAGCTTGCTGCGAAAATCGGAGCGGCCAAAGCCATCGGTGCCTAGCACTTTGTAGTTGCGGCCCTTGCCCACGTAGGGGCGGATCTGCTCGGCGTAGGCCTTCATGTAGTCGGTAGACGCAACAATAGGGCCGCTGGTGGTGCTGAGCTGCTTTTCTACAAAGCTCACGCGCGGCGTGGCCACGGGGTGCAGCAGGTTGTAGCGGTCGCAGTCCTGGCCGTCGCGGGTCAGCTCGTTAAAGCTTGGGCAGCTCCACACGTTGGCACCAATGCCCCAGTCGCGCTCCAGCAGCTCTTTGGCAAACTGCGACTCGCGCAGGATGGTGCCTGAGCCCAGCAGGTTGACGGTGAAGTCGCGCGGGGCGGCCTCTTGCAGCAGGTACATGCCTTTGATGATCTGCTCCTCGGTGCCAGGCTTGAGGCCGGGCATGGGGTAGTTCTCATTCAACAGCGTGATGTAGTAGTACACGTTGTCTTGCTTTTCCACCATGCGCTTGAGGCCGTGGTGCAGGATGACGCCGACTTCGTGCGCGAAGGTCGGGTCATAGCTGATGCAGTTGGGAATCGTGTTAGCCATGATGTGGCTGTGGCCGTCTTCGTGCTGCAGGCCTTCGCCGTTCAGCGTGGTGCGGCCACTGGTGCCGCCCAGCAAGAAGCCGCGCGCCTGCATGTCGCCCGCAGCCCAAGCCAGGTCGCCAATGCGCTGGAAGCCGAACATGGAGTAGTACACGTAGAAGGGCACCATGATGCGGTTGCTGGTGCTGTAGGACGTGGCCGCTGCGATCCAGCTGCTCATGCCACCGGCTTCGTTAATGCCCTCTTGCAGAATCTGCCCCTTCACGTCTTCCTTGTAGTACATCACCTGGTCTTTGTCGACCGGGGTGTACTGCTGGCCTGCGGGGTTGTAGATGCCGACTTGGCGGAACAGGCCTTCCATACCAAAGGTACGGGCCTCGTCCACCAGAATGGGCACTACGCGGGGGCCCAGCGCCTGGTCACGCAGCAACTGCGTGAGGAAGCGCACATAGGCCTGCGTGGTAGAAATCTCGCGGCCCTCCGCTGTTGGCTCCATGACGTTTTTAAACACATCGAGCGCGGGCACGGTAAAGCTCTCATCGGCCTTCACGCGGCGGTGCGGCAGGTAGCCGCCCAGGGCTTTGCGGCGCTCGTGCAGGTACTTCATCTCGGGCGTATCGTCGGCCGGTTTGTAAAACGGCAGCTCGGCAATTTGGCTATCGGGGATGGGGATGTTAAAGCGGTCGCGAAAAGCCTTGATGTCTTCGTCACTGAGCTTCTTGGTCTGGTGCACGGTGTTTTTGCCTTCACCAATTTTGCCCATGCCAAAACCTTTGACGGTTTTAATGAGCAGCACGGTGGGCTCGTTTTTGTGTTTGACGGCTTTGTCAAACGCGGCATAGACCTTTTGCGCGTCATGGCCGCCGCGCTTTAAATTCCAGATCTCGTCGTCGCTCATGTGCGCCACCATCTCCAGCGTGCGCGGGTCGCGGCCAAAGAAGTGTTTGCGCACGTAGGCACCGTCGTTGGCTTTGAAGGCCTGGTAGTCACCGTCGTTGGTGTCCATCATCAGTTTTTTCAGCGCACCGTCTTTGTCGCGCGCCAAGAGCGCGTCCCAGCCGCTACCCCACAGCAGCTTGATGACGTTCCAGCCCGCACCGCGAAACTCGCCTTCCAGCTCCTGCACAATTTTGCCGTTGCCGCGCACCGGGCCGTCCAGGCGCTGCAGGTTGCAGTTGATGACGAAGATCAGGTTGTCCAGGTTCTCGCGTGCTGCCAGGCCGATAGCGCCCAAGCTTTCTACTTCGTCCATCTCGCCATCACCACAAAACACCCAGACCTTGCGGTTCTCGGTGTTGGCAATGCCGCGTGCATGCAGGTACTTTAAAAAGCGCGCCTGGTAAATCGCCATCAGCGGGCCCAGGCCCATGGACACGGTGGGGAACTGCCAAAACTCAGGCATCAGCTTGGGGTGCGGGTAGCTCGATAACCCCTTGCCATCCACCTCCTGGCGGAAGTTAAGGAGCTGCTCTTCAGTCAAGCGGCCTTCCAGGTAGGCGCGGGCATACACGCCGGGCGACACATGGCCCTGGATGTAGATGCAGTCGCCGCCGTGCTCTTTGCCTGGCTCGTTATTCTCAGCATGCCAGAAATGGTTAAAACCTGCGCCAAACATATTGGCCAACGATGCGAACGAGCCGATGTGCCCGCCCAAATCGCCACCATCGGCCGGGTTATGCCGGTTGGCCTTGACCACCATGGCCATGGCGTTCCAGCGCATGTAGGCACGCAGGCGCTCTTCCATCTCGGCGTTGCCGGGGTTGTGCGCCTCTTCGGAAGTCTCGATGGTGTTGACGTAGCCGGTGGTGGCCGAGAACGGCATGTCGATGCTGCTTTGGCGCGCATGCTCCAGCAGTTGCTCCAGGAGAAAGTGGGCACGCTCAGGGCCCTCGGACTGGATGACGGCAGACAGCGCGTCCATCCACTCGCGGGTCTCCAGGCTGTCGGTGTCGTTGGCGGCAGAGCCGAAGAGGTTATTGGGAACGGCGGACATAGGTGGTCTCCAGTGGTAGCGGCGTGGTACGCGGCGGTGGGTGTTGTCTTGCTGCACCCCTTGGGGATAGAGGGTGCCACGGTTTTAGGGGTCAGGGTCTATTATTCCAGAAATTCGTTGATTATTTCGAATTATGCTTTTGTTTTTCTTATTATGAAATTTAAGGCTTTTTAACCCCGTGGATGGTGTTGCGAGTGGATCGTTTTGAGCCGCTCGCGCGCCACATGGGTGTAGATGGTGGTGGTAGAAATATCCGCGTGGCCGAGCAGCATTTGCACCGCGCGCAAATCCGCCCCATGATTGAGTAAATGGGTGGCGAAGGCGTGGCGCAGGGTGTGGGGCGAGAGCGGCGCGGTGATGCCCGCCACCAGCGCGTGCTTTTTCACGATCATCCAAAAGGCCACCCGGCCCATGCCAGCGCCTCGGGTGGTGACAAATAAATCATCGGTTTGCTGGCCCTTCAAAATCTCGGGCCGCGCCTGGGTTAAATAGCGCTGCAGCCAGTCGCTGGCATGCTCGCCAAAGGGCACGATGCGCTCCTTGCTGCCCTTGCCAAAGGTGCGCAGCACATGCTCATTCAGGCTGACGTTCAGCACCTTCAGCCCCACCAGCTCGCTCACGCGCAGACCGCTGGCGTAGATCAGCTCCAGCATGGCGCGGTCGCGCAGGCCCAGCGGGGTATCTACATCGGGCGCGGCAATCAGGCTTTCTACCTGCGCCTCGCTCAGGGTTTGGATGCCGCGGGGCACCGATTTGGCGGTCAGCAGTTTGAGTGTCGGGTCCGCGCTGATAATGCGCTCGCGCAGCGCCCAGCGGAAGTAGCGTTTGAGCACCGTCAATCGGCGGTTGGATGAACTGGCCTTGCCAAGGTCGGCCCGCCCGCCCACTTGCCGTGCATCCTCGGGCGTTTGCGTGGGCGCGAGCATGCGGGCGGCAAAATAACGCTCGATGTCAGGGGCGGTGGTGGACTCGATGGTGCGTTGATCCTGCTGCGCTAACCAGGCGGCATACAGCGTGAGGTCACGTCGGTACGCTTCGAGCGTGTTTTTGGATAGACCTTGTTCTAGCCAAATGGCATCGATGAACACGTCTATCGTTGAGTCGGGTTTGCGGTCTTGCACGTTGCAACTGTAGCGTGAAAGCATAGTGAGTTATGGACGTTGCGCGAAATGATGGGCCTTGTGTTGCTCTGCTTTCGGGTCATTGGAGCAGGCCGATGGCGTACTCAGCGTGTGGCTCCAGACTGTCCCAATTCGCAGCCCTGGCGCTTGGCGTGCACAGTACTAGCTTAAGTTCGCATTCCTTCAAACACGAGCAAGATCGCTGGCAACCAAAGTCCCTGTGGTGTCGAAACTTTGGCGACGCATCAATCCAGCTTCAACTTCTGCTGATCCACCACCTTCTTGTACACCACCAGCTCCGCCGCCATCTGCTGGGCAAACTGCTCGGGCGTGTTACCAATGACGAACGAACCGGTGTCTTCGATGCGCTTTTTCACGGCCGGATCTTCCAGCGCCTTGCGTACGGCGGCGTTGACCTTGTCTACCACCTCTTGCGGCAGACCTTTGGGCCCGTAGATGCCGTAGTACGCCATGCGGTTCACCGGCTCCAGGCCCAGCTCATTGAAGGTGGGCGCATTGGGCATGGCGGCCAGGCGCTGGGGCGCGGCGACCGCCATGGGCAGCAAACGGTTGTCTTTGATAAACGGCAAGGCAGAGGGCACGTTGTCAAAAATCACCGGCACCTGGCCTGCCACCGTGTCGTTCAGCGCGGGGCCCGCACCACGGTAGGGAATGTGGGTAAGAAACACGCCGGCCAGGCTCTTCCACAGCTCGGTTTGCAGGTGGCCAATGCCGCCGGTGCCCGAGGAGGCGTAGGCGTATTTGCCGGGGGATTTTTTCAGCTCGGCTACAAAGGCCTTGTAATCTTTGGCCGGAAAGTTGGGGTTGACGGCAATCACGTTGGGCGTGGCCGCAATGTTGATGATGGGCGTGAAGTCGGTGGCCGCGTTGTACGGGATTTTCGGGTTGATGGCCGGGTTGGCCGCTGTGGTGGACACCGTGGCCATGCCCAGCATGTAGCCGTCGGGCGTGGCCTTGGCGGTCTCGTTGGCACCCACCACGCCGCCACCGCCCGCTTTGTTGACCACCACCACGGTTTGGCCCAAAGCCTTGCCCAGCGGCTCGGCGATCACGCGGGCAATGATGTCGGTGGTGCCACCGGGTGCAAAGGGCACTTGCAACTGGATCACCTTGTTGGGGTAGCTTTGGGCATATAAAGTGCCCATAGTCCCTGTCAGCAGGACGCAAGCAGCTACAGATTGAATAGCAATTCGTTTGGAAACAGTCATCAAGATTCTCCGAAAAATAAGCGCCTATCGTGGCGGCATGCGCATGTTACCCGTTAAATCTAACGCGCTGGCTGTGGCTACCCCCATACGCGCAAACCCTGCTCTCGCCTGTGTTTTTAGCAGGTGAAGGTCTTTATGATGGAGGCCAATGAATATTGCGCAACTGCTTCTGCCGGATTTTTCGCTCATCGTCTGCGGCTACCTGATTTGCCGCTTTACCGCGCTCAACCGCACCGTGTGGGAGCAGGTAGACACCCTGGTGTACTACTTTTTATTCCCGGTGCTGCTGTTCCACTCCATTGTGCGTTCGCCACTGGACGTGCGCGCGGCCAGCAGCCTGATCGCCGCCGCCTGGGCCATGGTGGCCTGCGGCATATTGCTCACCTACAGCATTGCCAAGCTACCGGGTGTCAACGCCCGCGACCACGCCAGCACGGCGCAGATTGGCTTTCGGTTTAACTCGTTTATCGCCCTGGCCATGGCCGAGCGACTGGCCGGGCGCGAGGGGCTGCTGCTGATCGCCATCATCATCGGCGTGTGCGTGCCGCTGTGCAATGTGGGGGCTGTGTGGCCCATGGCCCGCAACTCGGGGCTGCATCTGGGTAAAACCCTGCTGCGCAACCCCCTCATCATGGCCACGGTGGGTGGCCTGCTGGCCAACGTGCTGGGCTTTGCTATTCCAACCTGGGCCGAGGTCACCGTCACCCGCATCGGCCAAGCCTCGCTGGCGCTGGGCCTGATGGCCGCAGGTGCAGGCCTGCAACTGGGCCGCGTGTTTGACAGCACCAGCAAGCGCATCGTGGGTACCGGCATGCTGACCGTGCGCCACCTGCTCATGCCGCTACTGGCCTGGGCCATGATCCGCTTGTTTGGCCTGAACCCAGTGCAGGCCACCGTGCTGCTGGCCTACAGCGCCCTGCCCACCGCCTCCAGCAGCTACGTGCTGGCAGCGCGCATGGGCTATGACGGTGGCTTTGCGGCGGGCCTGGTGACGCTGTCTACCCTGCTGGGCCTGCTGAGTATTCCGTTTGCGCTGGAATTACTGCGCTGACCCCATGGCCTGGCACGCAAAACTAGACCTGCACTACGCCAGCGCTCCGCTGGCCGACGGCGCACCGCGCACCACCGTGCAGTTTAAACACGATGGCCCGCTGCGCATGCTGCAAAGCCTGTACCCCGAAGGCCCCGCCGTCTGCCACAACGTGCTGGTGCACCCGCCCGGCGGCATTGTGGGTGGCGACACGCTGGACATTGCGGTGCAGGTGGCCACGGGTGCCCACGCCCTCATCACCACGCCTGCGGCCACACGCTTTTACAAGAGCATGGGCGAGCCGGGCACGCAGCAAGTAAAAGTGCAACTGCACAGCGGCGCACGCCTGGAATGGCTGCCGCTGGAAACCCTGGTGTACAACGGCTGCAACGCCCACAACAGCGCCGTGTTTGACATAGCCAGCGGGGCAGAAATGATCGGCTGGGACATCACCGCCCTGGGCCTGCCGCACGCCAACCAGCCCTTTGAGCGCGGCAGTTTGCAGCAGCACATCGAGGTCACCGGCGCATGGCTAGAGCGCGCCCTGATCGACGCAGCCGACACCCGCCTGCTGCACAGCCCGCTGGGATTGGCAGGCAACCTGTGCATGGGCAGCCTGTTCTTCGCCACGGGTGATGCCATCACCCGCGAGCGGCGCGAGCGCCTGCTTGAGATCATTCGTGCGGTGGTGGCGGACGACGCACTTGCGAGTACCACTGGGGCCACTGCGCCCAACAATCGCGTGGTCGTGGTGCGCAGCTTGGCCCCGATGGTGGAGCCGATGGTGGCGCTGCTGCGCCGCGTGTGGGTGGCACTGCGGCATGCGGCATGGGACATGCCAGCAGAGGTGCCGCGTATTTGGGCGATGTAGTCTTGCACAGGTTTGCAGTGTTCGCTCCAACCACCGTGAGCTGCGGCGATTGAAAAGGTTGCGACGCAAAAAATCTACGAATACACGCGAACTCCTCAGTAGCGGGATGCCCACCCTGAGTCCAACTCAGTCGGCTACTCTTCAAATAGCAACCAACTGCCGCACCCCATTAGCTTGCATGTCCTTCCCCAAGCCCCGCGCTATCACCTCGCCGCGCTCCATCACTAAATAGTCGTCGGCCAGCTCCTCGGCAAAGTCGTAGTACTGCTCTACCAACACGATGGCCATGTCGCCACGACCCGCCAGCATACGGATGACGCGGCCTATGTCTTTGATGATGCTGGGCTGGATGCCTTCGGTGGGCTCGTCCAGGATGAGTAGCTTGGGTTTGGCCGCCAGTGCGCGGGCGATGGCTAGCTGCTGCTGCTGGCCACCCGACAGATCGCCACCCCGGCGTTTGAGCATTTGCTTGAGCACGGGGAACAGCTCGTACAACTCGGGCGGCACGGGGGTGCTGCTGCTTTTATAGGCCAGACCCATGGCCAGGTTTTCTTCTACCGTAAGTCGGGCGAATATCTCGCGGCCTTGGGGCACAAAGCCTATGCCGGCGCGGGCGCGCTGGTAGGGCGTGGCGTTGTGAATGGGCTTGTCGTCAAACTCGATGCTGCCGTTTTTAATCGGCACCAGGCCCATCAGGGATTTGAGCAGCGTAGTTTTGCCGACACCATTGCGGCCTAGCACTACCGTGACTTTGCCCAGGTGCGCCTCCAGACTCACGTCGCGCAGGATGTGCGAGCCGCCGTAGTATTGGTTGACGTTAGAAACTTTGAGTACCATTTTTAACGCCCTAGATACACTTCAATCACTTGCTCGTTTTGTTGCACTTGGTCGAGCGTGCCTTGCGCCAGCACTGCGCCGTCGCACAGCACAGTGACGATCTCGGAGATGCTTTTGATGAAGCTCATGTCGTGCTCTACCACCATCAGGCTGTGCTTGCCTTTCAAGGTTAAAAACAACTCCGCCGTGCGGACGGTTTCTTCGTCAGTCATGCCTGCCACCGGCTCGTCCAGCAGCAGCAGCTTGGGGTCTTGCATGAGCAGCATGCCAATCTCCAGCCATTGTTTTTGACCGTGGCTGAGGTTGCCTGCCATGCGGCTCACGCTATCGGCCAGGTGGATGGTGTACAGGATTTCGGCCAGCCGGTCGCTTTGCTTTGAGTCGAGTTTGAAGAACATCGACGGCTTGACGTTTTTGTCGGTCTTCAATGCGAGTTCCAAGTTTTCAAACACGGTCAGCTGTTCAAACACCGTGGGCTTTTGAAACTTGCGGCCAATGCCCATTTGCGCGATTTGTGATTCGTTGTAGCGCAGCAGGTCGATGGTGGAGCCAAAGAATACTGTGCCGCTTTGGGGCCGTGTCTTGCCGGTGATGATGTCCATCATGGTCGTCTTGCCTGCACCGTTGGGGCCGATGATGCAGCGCAGCTCACCGGGCGCGATGTCTAGCGACAGCTTGTTGATGGCTTTGAAGCCGTCAAAGCTCACGCTCACCTCTTCCAGGTACAAGATGCGGCCATGGGTAATGTCTACCTCGCCGGGTGTAGCCATGCGCGAATAGCCTGCGTTGTGGCCTCCGGACTGCGTGTTGGCACCCAGGGCGTGTTGGCTCTGTGCGGCATGTTGCGCACGCTTAGCGCCCTCTTCCAATAGATCTGGGGTCATACCTTGCCCTCATCTTTTTTACCCGTGAACTTCCGCACCAAGCCCACAATGCCTTTCGGCAGGAACAAAGTGACAGCTATAAACATGGCCCCCAAAAAGTACAGCCAGTACTCTGGGAAGGCCACGGTAAACCAGCTTTTGGCACCGTTGACTAAAAACGCGCCCACAATCGGCCCCACCAGCGTGGCGCGGCCACCCACTGCGGCCCAAATGGCAATCTCAATCGAATTGGCAGGCGACATCTCACTCGGGTTGATGATGCCCACCTGCGGCACATACAGCGCGCCCGCCACGCCGCACATCACGGCAGAGATCACCCAAATGGTCAGCTTGTAGGCGACCGGGTTGTAGCCCGAGAACATGACCCGTGTTTCGGCATCGCGGATGGCTTGCAGCACGCGGCCAAACTTGCTTTGCACCAGCCAGCGCGAGAATAGATAAAAACCCAGCAGCGTGGCACCCGTGATGACAAACAGCACCATGCGTGTGCTCTGCGTGGCCACTGGAATATCCAAAATGCGTTTGAAATCGGTAAAGCCGTTGTTACCGCCAAAACCGGTTTCATTGCGGAAGAACAGCAGCATGGCGGCATAGGTGAGCGCCTGCGTGATGATGGAGAAATACACCCCTTTGATGCGCGAACGGAAGGCGAAGAAACCAAATACCAGTGCCAGCAAGCCGGGTGCCAGGATGACCATGGCCATTTGGAACACGAACGATGCGCTGCCCGTCCAATGCCAAGGTAGCGTCTTCCAGTCGAGGAAGACCATGAAGTCGGGCAAGGCGCTTTTGTAGTTTCCCTCCAGTCCTATCTGGCGCATGAGGTACATGCCCATGGCGTAGCCACCCAGCGCAAAGAACAGACCGTGGCCGAGCGACAAAATGCCCGTGTAGCCCCAGATCAAGTCCATGGCCAGCGCGCAGATGGAAAAGCACATGATCTTGCCCACCAGCAGCACGGCAAAGTCGCTCATGTGAAAGATGCTGCTTTGCGGCACGACCAAGTTAAGAATTGGGGCTAGCGCGCAGACGGTGATCAATACAGTGAGGAATGTGGCCCAGCCTTTGCGCGTTAGCAAAGGTGCAGGGGTGGGGAGGGTAAGGGGGACAGTGACGGGAAGAGTGGTCATGCTTCTGCACTCCGTCCCTTCATCGCAAAAATACCTTGCGGACGCTTTTGGATAAAGATGATGATGAAGACCAAAATGGCGATCTTGGCCAGCACCGCGCCGGCCCAGCCTTCTAAAAACTTGTTCAAAATACCCAAGCCCATGGCGGCATAGACGGTGCCTGCCAGTTGCCCTACCCCGCCCAGCACCACCACCATGAAAGAGTCGACGATATAGCTCTGGCCCAGATCGGGCCCTACGTTGCCGATTTGACTCAGCGCGCAGCCTGCCAGGCCTGCAATACCCGAGCCGAGGGCAAAGGCATAGGTGTCGATGCGGGCCGTGTTCACGCCCATGCAGGCCGCTATGGGGCGGTTTTGCGTGACCCCGCGTACAAATAGGCCGAGGCGAGTTTTGCTGATCAGCAGCCACACGCCCACCAGCACCAGCACGGCAAACAACACGATAAAAATACGGTTGTAGGGCAGCGACAGATTGGGTAGCACGGCCAGGCCACCGCTCATCCATGAGGGGTTTTCCACGCCGACGTTTTGGGCACCAAAAATGCTGCGCACCAACTGCATCAACATCAGGCTGATGCCCCAGGTGGCCAGCAGTGTCTCTAGCGGTCGGCCGTACAAAAAGCGGATCACGCTGCGCTCCAGCGCTGCGCCGACCAAGGCCGATGCCATAAAGGCCACCGGAATGGCAGCTATCAGATACCAGTCAAACGCGCCTGGCGCGTAGCTGCGAAACAGGCCCTGCACCACATAGGTGGCATAGGCCCCGATCATAATCAACTCGCCATGCGCCATGTTGATGACGCCCATCAGCCCGTAGGTGATGGCCAGGCCCAGCGCGGCCAGCAGCAAGATAGAGCCCAAACTCAAGCCGGTAAACATGATGCCCAGGCTGTCCCCCATCCCGAGGGTGGATTTGATTTGCGCCAGCGAGGCCTGCAACTGCGCCTTCACATCGCCCTCCGTCTCGGTCTGCAAGCGGCTGTTCAGCAACAGTTGCGTAGCGGGGTCTTTGCTGCTGGCCAGTGCCTTGGCCGCTTCCATGCGTTTGGTTTTATCCGCGCTGCCCAGCAAGGCGGCGGCGCGGGCCAGCAGGAGCTGGGCTTTGAGTTCGGGCTTGGCCTCGCTGGCCAGCGCTTTGTCCAGCAGGGGCAGCTTGGCTTCGTCGGGGTCTTTCAGCAGGGCTTGGATGGCGCTGGCGCGCTGCGCATCGTCTTTGCTGGAGAGTTTGAGGCCCGCCAGTGCGGTGTCCAGCTCGCCGCGCATGCGGTTGTTGTTGACGATGTCTTCCAGACCTTCGGGCAGGGGCAATTCTGCGCCTGTGACTGGGTCGCTGGCCTTGCCGTCTTTGACGATCAGCACCTTGTCACCCACTAGCTTTACGGCATCATCCGCCAGGGCCTGCACAAAGGCAGCCGTCTTGTCGTCCGCACTGAGCATGGCTTGGTTGAGTGCTTCAACGCGTGCATCGGTCTCCCCCGTAGCAATGCCTTTTACCTCCGCAGGCGTTAAAGCATGTGCGTAAGCAGCTAGCAAAATACTAGCAATTAGCAGCAAAATTTTCTTATGCACCATTGTGGGTCATTCAGGTTTTAGACGAAAAAAGGGCGTGGGGCCACGTGCGCGCCACGCCCTAAACTCTAAGGAAACAACAGCAGATTACTTCTTGGCTGGCTCGTCAGGCTTCTTGTCGTTGCCTTCGATGAAGGGCGACCACGGCTTGGCCTTGACGGGGCCTGGTGTCTTCCACACCACGTTGAATTGGCCGTCGGCTTTGATCTCACCAATGAACACGCTCTTGTGCAGGTGGTGGTTTTTCTCGTCCATCTTGCTGGTAATACCCGACGGTGCGGTAAAGGTCTGGCCCGCCATGGCGGCAATGACTTTGTCGGTGTCGGTGGACTTGGCCTTTTCAACCGCTTGTTTCCACATGTTGATGCCGATGTAGGTGGCCTCCATCGGGTCATTGGTCAGCGGCTTGTCTTTATGGCCGGCGATGCCCTTGGCCTTGGCGTAGGCCGCCCACTTCTTCTCAAACTCGGCGTTGGCCGGGTTCTTGATCGACTGGAAGTAGTTCCAGGCGGCCAGGTGGCCTACCAGCGGCTTGGTGTCCACACCGCGTAGCTCTTCTTCACCGACCGAGAAGGCAACGACGGGCACGTCTTTGGCTTTCAGGCCTGCATTACCCAACTCTTTGTAGAAGGGTACGTTGGAGTCACCATTGATGGTGGAGACCACAGCGGTTTTGCCGCCGGTAGAAAACTTCTTCACGTCAGCCACGATGGTTTGGTAGTCCGAATGACCAAACGGGGTGTACTTCTCGTCGATATCGGTGTCTTTCACGCCCTTGCTCTTCAAGTAAGCGCGCAGGATTTTGTTGGTGGTGCGTGGGTACACATAGTCAGTGCCCAGCAAGACCCAGCGCTTGGCACCGCCGCCGTCTTTGCTCATCAGATAGTCCACCGCAGGGATGGCTTGCTGGTTAGGCGCTGCGCCGGTGTAGAACACGTTCTTGGACAGCTCTTCGCCTTCGTACTGCACAGGGTAGAACAGCAGGCCGTTGAGTTCTTCAACCACTGGCAGCACCGACTTGCGCGACACGCTGGTCCAGCAACCGAAGATGACAGAGACTTTGTCTTGCGTTAGCAGTTGTTTGGTTTTCTCGGCAAACAGGGGCCAGTTAGACGCCGGATCTACGATAACGGGTTCGAGCTTTTTGCCCATCACGCCGCCCTTGGCATTGATCTCGTCAATCGCCATCAGCACGGTGTCTTTCAACACGGTTTCCGAGATGGCCATGGTGCCAGACAGGCTGTGCAAGATGCCTACTTTGATAGTGCCACCGGCTTGCGCAAACGCGGCACCGGGCAAGGCCAGGCCCAAGGCGATAGAGGCAGTCAGCGACTTAAGAGTACCGCGACGGTTCATAGATGTTCTCCAAAAAAATGGTGAAAGAGTGTGGGTGAGATTGATCAGGGGGATCGCAAGGATAATTGCAACTCTCGTGCCAACTTCGGCACCATCGAAGTGCTCAGTACATACCCGATGTTTTGACCTTGTCCGTGTGGAATGCGCACTGTTTTAGCTCGTTTGCAGGGTCGATGTGCACCCAACACGCACAAACAGCACCAATAAAATGCATCGCACCACAAGCGCGCCCGCAACTGGCTTGCGCACATGCAACTATCGCGGGCACAATAGTTGCGGAACAATCGACATAACCACTTACTACCATTACAAGCAAGACCATGGAACTCACTCCCCGCGAAAAAGACAAGCTGCTGATCTTCACCGCCGCCCTGCTGGCCGAGCGGCGCAAGGCGCGGGGACTCAAGCTCAACTACCCGGAGTCGGTGGCTCTTATCAGTGCAGCGGTGATGGAGGGCGCGCGTGACGGCAAAACTGTGGCGCAACTGATGAGCGAGGGCCGCACGGTGTTGACCCGCGCCGATGTGATGGACGGCATTGCCGAGATGATCCCCGACATCCAGGTGGAAGCCACCTTCCCTGATGGCACCAAACTGGTCACCGTGCACCAGCCGATTGCCTAAACTGCTAAAGGACAGACCATGATTCCCGGTGAACTGCTAATAGACCAAGGCGAGCATGCGCTCAATACAGGGCGGCGCGCCATCACCCTGCTGGTAAAGAACGCGGGTGACCGGCCCATCCAGGTCGGCTCGCACTACCACTTTGCCGAGACCAATGGCGCTTTGAGCTTTGACCGCAGCGCCGCGCGCGGCATGCGACTGAACATTGCCAGCGGCCTGGCGGTGCGCTTTGAGCCCGGGCAGCAACGCACTGTAGAACTGGTGGACTATACGGGCGAGCGCAAGGTGTATGGATTTACGGGCGCGATACAGGGAAAATTATGAGCAGCATTCAAAAACGCGCCTACGCCGAAATATTTGGCCCCACGGTCGGCGACCGCGTGCGCCTGGCCGACACCGACCTCATCATCGAAGTAGAAAAAGACTACACCCTGGGTGCAGGCAGCTACGGTGAAGAGGTGAAATTTGGCGGCGGCAAAACTATCCGCGACGGCATGGCGCAGTCGCAGCGCACGCGCAATGAAGGCGCAGTGGACACGGTGATGACCAATGCGCTCATCATCGACCACTGGGGCATCGTCAAGGCCGACATTGGCCTCAAGAATGGCCGCATCGTCGCCATCGGCAAAGCGGGCAACCCCGATGTGCAGCCGGGCATTGACATCATCATCGGCCCCGGTACTGAGATTATCAGTTGCGAGGGCAACATCGTCACACCCGGCGGCATTGACACGCACATCCACTTCATTTGCCCGCAGCAGATTGAAGAGGCCTTGTCCAGTGGCATCACCACCATGTTTGGCGGCGGCACCGGCCCGGCTACTGGCACGCTGGCCACTACTTGCACGCCCGGTGCCTGGCACCTGGAGCGTATGCTGCAGGCGGCCGATGCCTTCCCTATGAACCTGGGCTTTTTGGGCAAGGGCAATGCGTCCCTACCCGCCGCACTGCACGAGCAGATCAACGCCGGAGCCATGGGCCTCAAATTGCACGAAGACTGGGGCACCACGCCCGCCGCCATCAGCAACTGCCTGGACGTAGCCGAGCTGACCGACACGCAGGTGTCGATCCACAGCGACACACTCAATGAAAGCGGTTTTGTAGAAAACACTATTGCTGCCACCAAGGGCCGCACCCTGTGCGCCTTCCACACCGAAGGCGCGGGCGGCGGCCACGCGCCCGACATCATGCGCGTGGTGGGCGAGGCCAACTTTTTGCCCAGCTCCACCAACCCCACCATGCCCTACACCATCAACACGCTGGACGAGCATGTAGACATGTTGATGGTGTGCCACCACCTGGATGCCAGCATTGCCGAAGACTTGGCCTTTGCCGAGAGCCGCATTCGCAAAGAAACCATTGCCGCAGAAGACATCTTGCATGACCTGGGCGCCATCAGCATGTTCAGCTCCGACTCGCAGGCCATGGGCCGCGTGGGTGAGGTCATCATCCGCTGCTGGCAAACGGCGCACAAGATGAAGCAGCAGCGCGGGTGGATGCCCCCACCTTCCGTGCGGGCTGAGCCTGTCGAAGCCCTCTTGCGCAACGATAATTACCGCGTCAAGCGTTATCTAGCCAAACTGTGCATCAACCCGGCTATCTCGCACGGCATTAGCCACGAGGTAGGCAGCATCGAGCCCGGCAAGTTTGCCGACCTGGTGGTCTGGAAACCTGCGTTTTTTGGCGTGAAGCCCTCCCTTATCATCAAAGGCGGCAGCATCGCCATGGCTGCCATGGGCGATGCCAATGCATCCATCCCCACGCCCCAGCCTGTGCACTACCGCCCGATGTTTGGTGCCTATGGCCGTTCGTTGCACAAATCGTCGATGACCTTTATCTCGCAGGCGGGCCTGGCCGCAGGCCTGCCGGAACGCTACGGCCTGCAAAAGTCTATTGGCGTGGTCAAAAACAACCGCAACATCACCAAGCGCAACATGGTGCACAACGACTACCTGCCCACCATGGAGATCGACGCGCAAACCTACGCGGTGCGCGCCGACGGCAAGCTGCTCACCTGCGAGCCTGCGGTAAGCCTGCCGATGGCGCAGCGCTATTTCCTGTTCTAAGTTTTTTGCTCTCATCCGAGTGATCCACATATCCAAATGCATGCCCCAGGGCGCTGGCCTGGCACCCGTGTTGCTCAAACGCGCCCACACTGTAGAACTTGACTGGGACGTGCGCCAAAAAAGCCGTTTTGACTGCACCGATTCAGCCGGGCGGCAACTGGGCGTGTTTTTGCCGCGCGGCACCACGGTGCGCGGTGGCGATGTGCTGGTGGCAGAAGATGGCTCGCTGGTGCGCGTGCTGGCCGCACCGCAAACGGTGCTGCGCGTCACCCATTGCAGCGCGCATGGCACCCCCTACGACTTGATTCGCGCGGCCTACCATTTGGGTAACCGGCATGTGCAGATTGAGCTGAAACCTGATCATCTGAAAATCGAGCCCGACCATGTGCTGGCCGACATGCTGCGTGCCATGCATCTCATTGTGAATACCGTCACCGAGCCGTTTGAACCCGAAGCGGGTGCCTATGCGCAAGGAGGCCATGCCCAGGCCCACGTTCATGCGCATGAACGCGCCCACGACCATGACGGCCACGTCCACCACAGCCACTGATGCACATCCCCACAGCGCTGCCCGCGTCCAGTCTTTTGCAACTTATCTGGCTCGCCACTCCGGCGCTGCCCGTGGGCGGTTTTTCTTACTCTGAAGGGCTGGAAGCCGCGGTAGATAAAGCGCAAGTAGCTACAGAAAAAGAAGCATGCGACTGGCTTATTGACCAACTCCACATGAGCCTGGCACGCGGCGACTTGGCGGCCATTGCCAAAGCCATCCCCGCCTGGCGGCGCGGCGACATGGACCGCGTGATTGAGCTCAACCAATGGGTGCTGCACACCCGCGAAACCCACGAGTTTCGCCTGCAAACCGACCAAATGGGTCGGTCACTGGCCCAGTGGCACCAATCTCTGAATGCGCAAAGCGCGCAAGCCTTGGCGCAATTTGTGCAGCGTAGCCAGCAAAACAATCCCAGCGATGAAGAGGCAACTTATCCCACCACCCATCCCATCGCCTACGCTCTGGCGGCCAGCAGCACGCAGGCCAGCGTGCGAGACTGCTGCCTGGCCTTCAGCTTCGGTTGGGCGGAAAACATGGTGGGCGCGGCGGTCAAATCCGTGCCCCTGGGCCAAAGCGCAGGCCAACGCATATTGGCAAGACTGGCCAACGACATCCCCGCCGCCGTAGACTATGCCATGCAACTGCGCGACAGCCAACGCCAAGCCTTTTGCCCCATGCTGGCCATTCTGTCGGCGCAACACGAAACCCAATATTCCAGGCTATTTAGGTCATGACCAATCTGCACCACATCAAAAACCGCACTAAAAAACTACCCCCATTGCGCGTAGGCATCGGCGGCCCGGTAGGCTCGGGCAAAACCACGCTGCTGGAAATGCTGTGCAAAGCCATGAAAAGCAAATATGACCTGGTGGCCATCACCAATGACATCTACACCAAAGAAGATCAGCGCATCCTCACCGTCAGCGGCGCGCTGGATGCCGAGCGCATCATGGGGGTGGAGACCGGCGGCTGCCCGCACACCGCCATCCGCGAGGATGCCTCCATCAACCTTGAAGCCATCGACCGCATGCTAGAGCAGTTCCCCAACGCCGACATCGTCTTCGTAGAAAGCGGCGGCGACAACCTGGCCGCCACCTTTAGCCCCGAACTCAGTGACTTGACTATCTACGTCATCGACGTAGCCGCAGGCGAAAAAATCCCCCGCAAAGGCGGCCCCGGCATCACCAAGAGCGACCTGTTCGTCATCAACAAAACCGACCTCGCTCCCTACGTAGGCGCCAACCTGGACGTAATGGAAGCCGATACGCAGCGCATGCGCCAGCACTCCACGGGTGCCCGACCCTATGTGATGACGAATTTGAAAACGCTGTCAGGGTTGGACACGGTGGTGCAGTTTATTGTGCAAAAAGGCATGCTAAGCCAATGAGATGGTGCGTAAGCAGCTGTTAACTTGGCAACGCTTGTAGAGCACACCCACACTGGCTGAGATCACACATGCAAGTGCGCGCCTTTTGTCTGAACGCCACCGCGCCACTGGCAGGCCTGCTGAGTATTCCGTTTGTGCTGGAATTTTTGCGATAACGCCATTATTTGGTATGAAATACGGGCGTAGTCCATGCACTGTGGACGTAAGCAGCTATAAAAAATATAGCAAAGCAGCGGTTTTTAGGCGTGCCGTGGTTTAACCCAGTTTTAGCGAAACTTCGACTGAGGCACCACTTTCAGGTCGCCTTCCAGCGAGCTGACGTATTTGGCCAGTGCGTTCATCTCGGCAGGACTGAACTGCTTGGCGATACCGCCCATCACACCATTGCTGCGGCCTACTTTGGCCAAGCCTTCGGCTTTGTAGGATTTAAGCGCCACAGCCAGGTAGTCGGCATGCTGACCCGCAATTTTGGGGTAACTGGGGTCAATCGGCTTGGCAAAGTTAGCGCCGTGGCAGGAGATGCAAGCCCCTTTTTGCAGCAGGCTGGCGACAGCGGCAGATGGCTCGTGGTTGGCTTTTTCGGGCAGGGTAGCGCCCTCTACCTTGCCGTGCTGCGAATAGTACGCAGCCAAATCGGCCATGTCCTGCTCGCTTAAAGATGCGGCAATTGCGCCCATGGTGGGGTGCTTGCGCTCACCCTTTTGGTAGGCGGCCAACGAATTGCTGATGTACTTGGCACCCTGGCCGGAGATCATCGGCACTTTGTACACTTCAGGAAAGCTGGCCTGGTAGCCCGCAATGCCGTGGCAGCCAATGCACATGGCGGCTTTGGTCTTGCCCACGTCGGGGTTACCTTTAATCTCCTGGGCCACAGCGACAGAGGTCACAGAAGCGACAATAATAGCGAATACCGAGGTCAACAACTTGTTCATTTTGCGTAGAGAATGTGGGTAAGCAGGTTAGCGAGAAGCGCCACCAGTTAGCCTCCAATTATATCCGGCCGAACCCGGCCGTCTTTTTCTCCCTTTTTAATTCTGACCATGAAATTCCAAGGCTCCCAAAACTACGTTGCCACGCAAGACCTCAAGCTGGCGGTGAACGCCGCTATTACCCTCAAACGCCCCCTGCTCGTCAAAGGAGAGCCCGGCACCGGCAAAACCATGTTGGCCGAAGAGGTGGCGCAAAGCTTGGGCATGCCGCTGTTGCAATGGCACGTTAAATCCACCACCAAAGCGCAGCAAGGCCTGTATGAGTACGATGCCGTATCGCGCTTAAGAGACTCGCAGCTGTCCAGCATTGACGGGGGCGACAAGGTCAAAGACATCCACAACTACATCGTCAAAGGCGTGCTGTGGCAAGCCTTTACCGCCGACAAGCCGGTGGCCCTGCTGATTGACGAGATCGACAAAGCCGACATCGAGTTTCCCAACGACCTGCTGCGCGAGCTGGATCGGATGGAGTTTTATTGCTACGAAACGCGCGAACTGGTCAAGGCCGTCAACCGCCCGCTGGTGTTCATCACCTCCAACAACGAAAAAGAACTGCCTGATGCCTTTTTGCGCCGCTGCTTTTTCCACTACATCAAGTTCCCCGACTCTGAGACCATGCAGCAAATCGTGGACGTGCACTTCCCCGGCTTGAAAAAAGAGCTGCTGGGCGCCGCCATGAAAACGTTTTACGACGTGCGCAACCTGCCCGGCCTGAAGAAAAAGCCCTCCACATCCGAGCTGCTGGACTGGCTCAAATTGCTGATGGCCGAAGACATTCCCTTGGAAACCCTGCAAAACCAGGACAACAAAGTCTCTGTGCCACCCCTGGTGGGCGCGCTGCTGAAGAATGAACAAGATGTGACGCTGTTTGAAAAACTCGTCTTTATGCAACGCAATAACCGTTGATCGGCCAACCCCATGAATCCACTTTTAAAACAAGGCATCGTTGACGCTTTAGGCTTTGTCGGCGGCGCGCTGGCGGGCATGTTTGTCGGCCGGGCGTTTGGCCTGGACATCTTTGCGGCGGGTTATGACAACGCCAGTATTGGCGGCATCTTGCTCTGCGGCTTGGGCGGCGGCGCAGGCTTGCAGCTGGCACGCTGGGCACTGGCCAAAACCCAAAAAGACAAAGATTCCAAATAGTTTGCCATGGCCCAGTTCATCACCCCCATCACCATGTCGCTGCGCGGCCTGCGCCTGGAGCCACTATCACCTGCGCACGAAGCCGGGCTGCGCCTGGCTGCGGCTGACGGCGAGCTGTGGAAGATCCGCATCACGTCAGTGCCTGAGCCCGAGAACACGCGCAAATACATTGTGGACGCCCTAAAAATGCGCGAGGATGGCAACCGCTTTGCTTTTGCTGTCATCGATGAGAGCAACGGCAAAGTGCTGGGCTCCAGCAGCTACCACGACATATTGCCTTCCGTGAAACGCATCGAAATTGGCTACACCTGGTACGCCAAAAGCATGCAACGCACCCACGTCAACAGCACCTGCAAACTCATGCTCATGTCGCACGCTTTTGAGACCCTGCAATGCCATGTGGTGGGCTGGCGCACCGACAATTTCAACTATGCAAGCCAAAAAGCCATCGAACGCCTGGGCGCGCAAAAAGACGGCACCATCCGCGGCCACGCCCTGCGCCGCGACGGCACTATCCGCGACACCGTGATGTACAGCATGCGGGCGGGGGAATGGGCTGAGGCCAAGGCGCAGCTTTTGTACCAGTTAGACAGGCCGCGTAAATGACACAAGACTGACGCAGCGGTCAATAATCCATCCGTGTCGAAAAATCCATCCGAGCGCCACGGCACGAATGTATATACAATCACCATATACAAATGGAGCTTGCCATGAACGCCCGCATCCCTGCATCTGCGCTACAACCCACAGCATCTAAAGTTGCCTCCGTGTTCACCAGCGGCAACAGCCAAGCCGTGCGCATTCCCAAAGAGTTTCAGCTCAAGACCAAGCAGGTAACCATTGTCCAGCGCGGTGACGAACTGGTGCTCAAACCTAAATACAAAACCTTCGGTGAGCTTTTGGCCAACTTGCCCAAAATGACGGCAAAAGAGGCTGCCCAGTGGGATAAAGCCATGGAGGCCATTCAGGAAATCCGTAAGGAGCCCGCCCAAGAACGTGATTGGGATCAGCTATTTGGACCGGATGAATCTGCACTGCGCAAGACCACCCCACGCGCAACTGCAGAGAAAGCCAAGGCATGATTTACATGCTAGACACCGACACATTTTCGTATCTGGTCAAAGATGCACACCCCGTAAAACAGGCTGCTTTGAAAATTGATCCCGACCAGATAAAAATCTCCGTGGTGACGCAAGCCGAGGTGTGGTTTGGCATGCAACTGCGTACCGTGGCTGCACACACACAGGCCCGCATTAGCGAGTTGCTAGAAGGCTTTGAAGTGCTGCCCTTGGACAGCGCAGTAGCCGCAAGTTACGCGCTCGTTCGCGCCAGACTTCACAAAACGGGAACCCTGATTGGCCCCAACGACCTGTGGATCGCAGCGCATGCACTGAGCAGAGAAATGACGCTGGTGACGAACAATACCCGCGAGTTCAAGCGTGTGCCGGGTTTGAAGCTGGAAAACTGGGTGGGCACATGAACCACTGGATCTTAAAAACCCTGCGTTTGGTAACGCTGCCCAGCCTATGGCAATGGGCCTCGGAGTAACACTATGCTCATCGACTTCTTCTACACCCTACGTTCAGCCAAGCTGCCCGTCTCCGTCAAGGAATACCTTGTCCTGCTCGAAGCGCTGAAACAGGGCGTGGTGGGCCCCAATGGTCAGAGCGAGGATGGCAGTGGCTACAAAATTGATGACTTTTACTACCTCAGCCGCACGGCGCTGGTGAAAGACGAGAAGCACTACGACAAGTTTGACCGCGCGTTTGCGGCTTACTTCAAAGGCGTGGAAATGGTGGCAGACTTTACCAAAGACATTCCGCTGGACTGGTTGCGCAAAAACCTGGAGCTACAACTCAGCCCCGAAGAGCTGGCCAAGATCGAGAAGATGGGCTGGGACGAGTTGATGGAGACGCTGAAAAAGCGTTTTGAAGAGCAAAAAGAACGCCACGAGGGTGGTAGTAAATGGATTGGCACGGGCGGCACCTCGCCCTTTGGCGCCTATGGGCAAAACCCGCAGGGCATTCGCATTGGGCAAGACAAGGGCCGCAACAAGAGCGCGGTAAAGGTGTGGGACCAGCGCGCGTATAAAGACTACGACGACACGCAGGAGCTGGGCACGCGCAACATCAAAATCGCCCTGCGCCGCCTGCGCAAATTCGCCCGCGAAGGCGCGCACGACGAGCTGGACCTGGACGACACCATTCGCAGCACTGCTGCCAACGCGGGCTGGCTGGACATCAAAATGGTGCCCGAGCGGCACAACAACGTGAAGGTGCTGCTGCTGATGGACGTGGGCGGCACGATGGACGAGCATATTCACCGCGTGGAAGAAATGTTTTCGGCTTCCAAGAGCGAGTTCAAGCACCTGGAGTTTTATTACTTTCATAATTGCGTGTACGACTTTATGTGGAAGAACAACCGCCGCCGCTTTGCCGAAAAGTTTGCCACGCAGGACATCATCCGCAAGTACAACAAAGACTACAAGCTCATTTTTATCGGCGATGCCACCATGAGCCCGTATGAGATTTTGCAGCCCGGCGGCAGCGTGGAATACAACAACGAAGAAGCCGGTGTGGAGTGGCTGCAGCGCCTGACGCAGGCCTTCCCCAAGTTTGCCTGGATCAACCCCGAGCCGCAGGGCGTGTGGCAGTACCGCCAGAGCATTGGCATCATGCAGCAGATCATGGGCCAGCGCATGTACCCGCTCACGGTGAAAGGCCTGGAAGAGGCCATGCGCCTGCTGAGCAAATAAATCCACCAACTACAATCGACGGCTAGCATCCCGCTAGCGTCACCACTCCTCGTAGTTCAATGGATAGAACGGATGCCTCCTAAGCGTCAAATACAGGTTCGATTCCTGTCGAGGGGACCAAATCCCTTGCATCAGCATGGACCGCAAGTTGTTGCAATTGCGAATCATTCTTATTTAGTTTACAATCCATCCCATTGCACTTCATGGGGAATGGTTTTATGTTTCGCAAGTCACTGATTGCATTCGGTTTTTTAGCTGCGTTCGCCTCACACAACGCTTTGGCACGGGAGCAGGTGCTCAACCTCTACTCTGCCCGCCACTACAGCACCGATGAGGCGCTGTACACCGACTTCACCAAGGCCACGGGCATCAAGATCAACCGCGTGGATGCGGACGATGCGGGCATTTTGCAGCGCCTCAAAGCTGAGGGCAGCGCCTCGCCTGCCGACGTGATCTTGCTGGTGGATGCTGCCCGCCTGTGGAAGGGCGAGGTGGACGGCCTGTTTGCGCCCATCCAGTCCACCCTGCTGGACACTGCCATCGCCCCGCAGTACCGCGCCAAGGCCCGGCCCGAGGGCACGGCCTGGTACGGCTTTAGCACCCGCGCCCGCGTGGTGGTGTACAACAAGGCCGCGCTCAGAGCCAGCGACGTAGACAGTTACGACAAGCTGGCCGCGCCTGCGCTCAAAGGCAAGCTGTGCATCCGCAGCGGCTCGCACCCGTATAACCTGAGCCTGTTTGGCTCGGTGATGGAACACATCGGCCCGCAGCAAACCGAGGCCTGGCTCAAAGGCCTGGTAGGTAACCTGGCGCGCAATCCGCAAGGCGGGGACACCGACCAGATCAAGGGCGTGGCCTCGGGCGAATGCGCTTATGCATTGAGCAACACCTACTACATCGCCCGTCTGCTGCGCAGCGACAAGCCAGAAGACAAAGCCACCATGGACAAACTGGGCATCGTTTTCCCCAATCAGTCCAGCTGGGGCACACATATGAACATCGCCGGTGGCGCAGTGGCCAAGCACGCCAAGCACCCGGACAATGCGAAGAGGTTTTTAGAGTACCTGGCCAGCCCCAGTGCGCAAGCCTATTTTGCCAACGGCAACAACGAATGGCCCACCGTCAAGGGTGCCAAGTTTGACAACCCTGCCCTTCTGACGATGAGCGGTGGCGACTTTAAAAGCGAAACCATCCCGGCCAGCGTGATCGGCATGAACCAGGTGAAAGTGCAGCAGATGCTGGACCGGGTGGGGTTGAAGTAGTCTCCTACGGTTGCTATAGTTAGCATAGCTACTTACGTCCTGTAGAAAGGGACTACAGGCCTATATCAGCAAGAAAGTCGGCAGTCCACATCATCCAGACGTAACCGGCGATTCAATTTCAACGCCGTTGGTGGCAAAGAGCTTCTGGCACACCCCCGCTTAAGCCCCCAACCGCTCCAGCACCTGGCCGCCCCCGTAACTACCCTGCACCGGGGCTTGGCCGCCCAACCGCACTTTGATAGCGCAGTACTTGAACTCAGGAATCTTGGCAAACGGGTCCAGCGCGGCATTGGTCAGCTTGTTGATGGCGGCTTCGTAGTAGCAGAAAGGCACAAACACCGCGCCGCGTGGCGTGCCGTCATCGGCACGGGCGTACAACGACACCTCGCCACGGCGGGATGCAATGGTCACCACGTCTCCGGGCTGCGCGCCCATGGCGGCCAGGTCCAGCGGGTGGATCAGCGCCGTGGGGTCGGGCTCAATCGCGTCCAGCACGGTGGCGCGGCGGGTCATGCTGCCGGTGTGCCAGTGCTCCAGCTGGCGGCCGGTGATGAGCACCAACGGGTACTCAGCATCGGGTCGTTCGTTGGCGGGGATGATGTCGGCAGGGACGAACTTGGCGCGACCCCCCTCGCGCGGGAAGTCATGGTCAAATACCACTGACTGTCCCGGGTCACCCTCGTGCGTGCATGGGTAGGTGACGGCGTGTTCGCGATCCAGCCGCTCCCAGGTAATGCCGCCAATGCTGGGCATGGTGTGGCGCATTTCGTCAAACACTTCGCTCACATGTTTGTACTGCCAGTTCAGGCCAACGCGTTTGGCAATCTCCTGGATGATCCACAGGTCTTGCTTGGCATCGCCGGGTGGGTTGATGGCTTTGCGGCCCATTTGCACCAAACGGTCGGTGTTGGTAAAGCTGCCGTCTTTTTCGGGGAAGGCGCTGGCGGGCAAGATTACGTCGGCCAGGTAGCAGGTCTCGGTCAAGAAAATGTCCTGCACGACCAGGTGGTCTAGGGCGGCCAGCGCGTCGCGGGCGTGGTTGGCATCGGGGTCGGACATGGCGGGGTTTTCACCCATCACGTACAGGCCTTTGACGTTACCTGCCAGGATGGCTTCCATCACTTCCACCACCGTGAGGCCGGGTTGGTCGTCCAGCGAACCCGCGGGTACGCTCCAGGCTTTTTCAAACGTGGCGCGCACTTGCGGGTTGGTCACGCGTTGGTAGTCGGGGTACATCATGGGAATCAGGCCCGCGTCCGACGCGCCTTGCACGTTGTTTTGGCCACGCAGCGGGTGCAGGCCGGTGCCGGGGCGGCCGATCTGGCCGGTCATAAGCGATAGCGCAATCAGGCAGCGCGCGTTGTCGGTGCCGTGCACATGCTGGCTCACGCCCATGCCCCACAAAATCATGGAAGCTTTGGAGGTAGCGTACAGGCGCGCCACGTAGCGGATGGTCTCGGCATCTATGCCGCAGATGGGAGCCATTAGTTCGGGCGTATAGCCTTCGACGTTTTTGCGCAGATCGTCATAGCCTTCTGTGCGGCTAGCGATGAAGTCTTGGTTCACCAAATTTTCGGTGACGATGACGTTCATCATGGCGTTGAGCAGGGCCACATCGGTGTCGGGCTTGAACTGCAAGAAGCGGTGCGCCATGCGGCCCAGGTCGGAGCGGCGCGGGTCCAGCACCACCAGCTTGGAGCCGTTTTGCACGGCGTTTTTGATCCAGGTCGCCGCTACCGGATGGTTGACCGTGGGGTTGGCACCGATGATGACGATCACCTCCGCCTTGACCACGTCCATCACGGGGTTGGACACTGCGCCCGAACCGATGCCTTCCAGCAAAGCGACGACGGACGATGCGTGGCACAGGCGGGTGCAGTGGTCCACGTTGTTGCTGCCAAAGCCGGTGCGTACCAGCTTTTGGAACAGGTAGGCTTCTTCATTGCTGCCCTTGGCCGAGCCAAAGCCTGCCAGGGATTTTTTGCCATGTTGGTCACGCAGGTCTTTGAACTTGCCGCCCGCCAAGGTCAGGGCTTCTTCCCACGTGGCCTCGCGGAAGATGTCCATCACATTGTTCGGGTCCATGACAAAGTCGCCGCGCTTAGGCGCATCGGCACGGCGGATCAGCGGCTTGGTCAGGCGGTGCGGGTGGTGGGCATAGTCAAATCCATAGCGGCCCTTTACGCACAAACGCCCGTGGTTGGCCGGGCCGTCGCGGCCCTCGACAAACAATATCTTGTCGTCCTTGACGTTGTAGGTAAGCTGGCAGCCCACGCCACAATAGGGGCAGACGGACTCCACCTGCTTTTCAGGTACGGTAAGCGCCGCTTCGCGCGCGGGCATCAGCGCGCCTGTGGGGCAGGCTTGCACGCACTCACCGCAGGCCACGCAGGTGGACGCGCCCATGGCATCGTCCATGTCAAACACAATTTTTGCCTGGTCGCCCCGGAAGGCCAGACCAATCACGTCGTTCACCTGCTCGTCGCGGCAGGCACGCAGGCAACGGGTGCACTGGATGCAGGCATCCAGGTTGACGGCGATGGCGGGGTGCGACAGGTCTTGCCGCACCTGCTCGCGCGCTTCAAAGCGCGGTTTGCCCACGCCGATTTTCTCGGCCCACTGGTCCACCTCGTTGTTGCGGGTGTACTCTTTCTCGGGCATGTCGGACAGCAGCAGTTCCAGCACCAGCTTTTGCGACGCGACGGCGCGCTCGCTATCGGTTACCACCTTCATGCCCGCCGCAGGCGCGCGGCAGCAAGACGGGGCCAACACGCGTTCGCCATTGATCTCGACCATGCAGGCGCGGCAGTTGCCCACAGCTTCCAGGCCTTCTTTGTAGCAAAGGTGCGGGATGTCTATGCCTTCTTGCTTGGCGATTTGCAAAATGGTGTCGGTCGCGCGGCCAGTGACTTCGCGGCCGTTCAGGCTAAAGTTCACCAAGGGCACGTCCAGTGCCATCTGTTCTTGTCGGGTTACTGCGTTCATGCAAGCTCCTGGGGGAAATATTTGATCACGCAATCGACCGGGTTGGGTGCTGCCTGGCCCAGGCCGCAAATCGACGCATCGCGCATCACCAGTGACAGATCGGCCAGCAATGGCAAATCCCATTTGGGCTGGTCCATGATGTGCGCGGCCTTGGCCGTGCCCACGCGGCAGGGTGTGCATTGGCCACATGACTCGTGGTGGAAAAAGCGCATCATGTTGCGGGCCGCGTCTGATGCGGTGTCTTTGTCGGACAGCACGATGACGGCTGCCGAGCCAATGAAGCAACCGTAGGGCTGCAAGGTGTCGAAGTCCAGCGGAATGGTGTTCATGGTGGCGGGCAAGATGCCGCCCGATGCACCGCCGGGCAGGTAGGCATAAAACTTCTGCCCATCCAGCATGCCGCCGCAATGCTCGTCAATCAGCTCCTGGATCGTGATGCCTGCGGGTGCCAGTTTGACACCGGGGCTGTTCACTCGGCCCGACACCGAGAAGGAACGCAAGCCTTTGCGGCCATTGCGTCCGTGGGAGGCAAACCAGCTACTGCCTTTTTCCAGAATCTCGCGCACCCAGTAAAGGGTTTCAAAATTGTGCTCCAGCGTGGGGCGGCCAAACAGGCCCACCTGCGCCACGTAGGGCGGACGCAAACGCGGCATGCCGCGCTTGCCCTCGATGGACTCGATCATGGCGGATTCTTCGCCGCAGATGTAGGCCCCGGCACCCCGGCGCAGTTCGATCTCGGGCATACCCGCGATAGGTGGCGAAGCCTTGAGCTTTTTCAGCTCGGCTTCCAGCATGTTGCGGCAGCCATGGTATTCGTCTCGCAGATAGATGTAGATTTTTTCGATGCCGACCGCCCAGGCAGCAATCAGCATGCCTTCGATAAAGCGGTGCGGGTCACGCTCCAGGTACACGCGGTCTTTGAAGGTGCCGGGTTCGCCTTCGTCAATGTTCACGGCCATCAGGCGTGGCCCCGCTTCGCCGCGCACGATGCGCCATTTGCGGCCCGCCGGGAAGCCCGCGCCGCCCAGGCCGCGCAAGCCGGACTCTTCCATGGTTTTGATGGTCGATTCCACGTCCTGCTTGCCCGAGATACAGGACTTGAGCAAGGCGTAACCACCATTGCTCTGGTAAGCAGCCATGTCAACAAACCCATCGGGTACATGTTTGATAGCCTTGGCTTTGACGGTTGCCACGACAGCATCCACCGTTGCGTTAGGCACGGGGTTCTGGCCCACCGCCACCGCAGGGGCCTGCTCGCAGCGGCCAATGCAGGGGGCGGCAATCACGCGCACCTCGCGGCCCAGCAAGGCAGGCAATTTGGCCAACAAATCCTTGGCGCCGGCCATCTCGCACGACAGACCATCACATACGCGCACTGTGAGCGCGGCAGGGGCAGCACCGCCCTCTTTCACCACATCAAAGTGGTGGTAAAACGAAGCTACCTCATACACATGCGCCTGGGACAAACGCATTTCTTGCGCCAGCGCCGCCAAATGGGCAGCGGACAAATGACCAAAGCCGTCCTGAATTTTATGCAGGTGCTCAATCAGCAGGTCCGCCTGGCGGGGTTCGGTTCCTAGCAAAGCTTGCACTTCGGCCAGCGCGGCGGGATCAACACGACGACCCTTGGGAGCCTCGCGTTTGCGCTGCTTGGTTACTTCTTGGACGGCTATTGGGATGATGGGGTAGTTCATGAGAGAGATTAAATTACACGTTCTAAGCGCAAGGCGGCGATGGTATCCGCGCTGTAACCCAGTTGGGTCAAAACTTCGTCGGTATGTTCGCCCAAAAGTGGCGAACGGGTAACTTCCGTGGCACTGTCCGACATCTTGATGGGGTTACCCACCGTGAGGTACTTGCCGCGTGCAGGGTGATCTACTTCGACAATCGTGCCCGTCGCACGCAGTGCTGGCTCCTCGGCGATTTCTTTCATCGACAGAATCGGGCCGCAGGGTATGTCGTACTGGTTCAGGATGTCCATAGCCTCGAACTTGGTCTTGGTCATAGTCCATTTTTCAATCCGCGCGAAGATCGGTTTGAGGTGCAGCAGACGCGCTTGCGGCGTGGCATAGGCCTCGTCCTCCACCCAATCAGGTTCACCAATCACCTTGCACACGGCAGGCCAGACCCCGCTTTGGGTGATGAAGTAAATGTAGGCGTTGGGGTCGGTCTCCCAACCCTTGCATTTCAAAATCGAGCCCGGCTGGCCACCGCCCGAGGCGTTGCCCGCACGCGGCACGGCATCGCCAAACTTTCCGTCGGGGTACTGGGGGTACTCGTGCATGGTGTGGGTGCGCTCCAGGCGCTGCTGGTCACGCAGCTTGACGCGGCACAAATTCAAAACGGCATCTTGCATCGGGGCCAGCACCTTCTGGCCGCGTCCGGTAGTGTTGCGCTGGTACAGCGCCGCCACAATGCCCAGCGCCAGGTGCAAACCGGTCCCGCTGTCGCCAATTTGCGCGCCCGTCACCATCGGTGGACCGTCGTCAAAGCCGGTGGTAGAAGCCGAGCCGCCGGCGCACTGGGCCACGTTTTCATACACTTTGCAGTCTTCGTAGGGGCCAGGGCCAAAGCCCTTGACCGAAGCCACAATCATGCGCGGGTTCAGTTTCTGGATGTGCTCCCATGTGATGCCCATGCGGTCCATCGCACCGGGAGCAAAGTTCTCAACCAGCACGTCGCACTGCTTGATGAGTTCGTCCAGCACCTCTTTGCCCTTGGGCTTTTTGGTGTCCAGGGTAATCGAACGCTTATTGTGGTTGAGCATGGTGAAGTACAGGCTGTCCACACCAGGAATGTCGCGTAGTTGGCCACGCGTCGCATCGCCCTCGCCGGCCCGCTCAACCTTGATGACATCCGCGCCAAACCAGGCCAGCAACTGGGTGCAGGTGGGGCCGGACTGTACGTGGGTGAAGTCAAGAATTTTGACTCCGTCTAGGGCTTTGCTCATAAAAAATCCTGCTAAATGATGGATAGGGCAAGTCGGTTGGGTTGATACCCTGAGACAGATACCACAATGGTGGCCTAAGCCCCTATCCTAAATCAATCATGCAGTTACGCCTTTTCAATTGAGTTCAAGGAGTGTTACCTGTGGGACCAAGCTGGTTTTCCAGCTCCATCAAGCGTTTGCGCAAGCTGCGATCCTCGGTAAAACGTGCCGTTTCATCACGCACTACCGCCACAATCTGCGACACCTTGCCGTCGGTAGAATGCAGCATCGACACCGTAAAGGCAATCGATAACGTATGCCCGTCTTTGTGCACCGCAGGCACCCGCAGCACGTCATGGCCGTATTTGGTGATGCCCGTCTGCATAGTCTTGTGGTAGCCCTCCCAATGGCGCTGCCGCTGGCGCTGGGGGATGATCAAGTCCAATGATTTACCCATGGCATCAACCGGGGTGAAGCCAAACATGCGTTCACACGACGGATTCCACAGCGTAATAGCGCCGCTGGCATCACAGGCCATGACGGCATCGCCGACAGACTCTACGAGCATTTTGTAATCAATAGGGGATGGCATGGCGCGTAGATCTGCAAAATTATCGGATTTTCAAGTAAAGACGGCGCTCAATGTTGAACGCCGTCCTTGGGTATCTATCAACACGGATGTGTTGAATGCTCGTCCCTACACCGCCTTGGAAGCGTGCATGGAGGCGATCTGGTCTTTGGTGTAACCCAACTCGGCCAACACCTCGTCGGTATGCTCGCCTAGCAGCGGAGAGCCGGTGATCTCAGGCTTGAGGTCAGAGAACTTGATCGGGCTGCCGACGGTGAAGTAGCTGCCGCGAACTTTGTGCGGCACTTCCACGATGGAGCCACTGGCGCGCAGAGACTTGTCGTTGAGCAGTTCTTTCATGGAGAAGACCGGTGCGCAAGGAATGTCGAACTTGCGCAGAATGTTGACGGCTTCGTACTTGGTCTTGTCCTTGAGCCAGTTTTCGATGGTGGCGAAAATGTCCATGATGTGCGGCTGGCGTGCCTTGGCCGTGGTGTAAGCCGGATCGGTCTTCCACTCGGGTTTGCCTAAAGCGTCGCAAATTGGCTCCCAGGCATGGCCTTGCACGGTGAAATAGATATACGCGTTAGGGTCGGTTTCCCAGCCCTTGCACTTCAAGATCCAGCCGGGCTGGCCGCCACCACCCGCGTTGCCACCACGGGGCACCACATCGCCGAATTTCTCGTGCGGGTACTGTGGGTATTCCTCCAGGTAACCCAGCTTGTCCAGGCGTAACTGGTCACGCATCTTGACGCGGCATAGGTTGAGAACAGCGTCTTGCATCGCCACGGCGACTTTTTGACCCTTGCCGGTCTGCTGGCGACCGATGTAGGCCGTCAAGATACCGATGGCCAAGTGCATGCCGGTGTTGCTGTCACCCAGGGCAGCTGCAGATATGGTGGGCTCTGAGTGTTCACCTTTCCACCAGCCGGTGGTGGAAGCTGAGCCGCCTGCGCACTGGGCCACGTTTTCATAGACCTTCAGGTCTTCGTATTCGTGACCGTCGCTGAAGCCCTTGACCGAAGCCAAGATCATCTTGGGGTTGAGTTCCTGGATGCGTTCCCAGGTAAAGCCCATGCGGTCCAGTGCGCCAGGGCCAAAGTTTTCGACCAGCACGTCGCTGGTTTTGATCAGCTTTTCCAGAACGGCCTTGCCCTCGGGCTGCTTGGTGTCCAGGGTCAGGCCGCGCTTGTTGCTGTTGAGCATGGTGAAGTACAGTGCGTCTGCGTCGGGGATGTCGCGCAGTTGGCTGCGGGTCACGTCGCCAGAGCCGGGGCGCTCGACCTTGATCACGTCGGCGCCGAACCAGGCCAGCATCTGTGTGCATGCCGGGCCAGCTTGCACATGGGTAAAGTCGATGATTTTGATACCTTTTAGTGGCTTGTTGCTCATGGTAGTTTCCTTATCAATGGTTCAATGGATCGAAAAAAAGTGCTGCTTGAAGTGGATTACTTCTTGCCCGCTGTGGGGTTCAGGCTAGTGATGCGGCCACTCTCGGTACCTGCGGTCTCGTCAATGATAGCGTTGATCAAAGTCGGCTTGCCAGAGGCTACCGCTTCACTCAAAGCCTTTTGCAGTTCCGCTGGCGTGTGGGCTACTACACCTACGCCGCCAAAGGCCTGCATCATCATTTCATAGCGGGCGTTCTTGACGAACACGGTAGGTGCTACATCGGCACTGCCGCTGGCGTTGACATCGGTGCCGCGGTAAATTCCGTTGTTGTTGAACACTACCACGCATACCGGCAGGTTGTATCGGCAAATGGTTTCCACCTCCATACCGCTAAAGCCAAAGGCACTGTCACCTTCGATAGCAATCACTGGGTGCTTGGTCACCACCGCTGCGGCGACGGCAAAACCCATGCCGATGCCCATGATGCCCCAGGTGCCCACATCCAGGCGTTTGCGTGGCTGGTACATATCGACGATAGAGCGGGCAAAGTCCAGAGTATTCGCGCCTTCGTTGACGATGATGGCGTCGGGCCGTGCTTTGACCTGATTTTTAATCACATTCAACGCACTTTGGAAGTTCATCGGCGATGGATTGAGCTGCAAGGTCTCGGCCATCTTGGCAACGTTTTTGTCGCGGCGGCCATAGACTTCGGTGGTCCATTCTGCGGGCGGTTTGGCCCAAACAGTGCCCATGCCAGCGGCCAGCGCCGCTACGCAGGAACCAATGTCGCCTACGACAGGTGCGGCAATAGCCACGTTGCTGTCCATCTCGGTAGGGGAAATATCCACTTGAATAAACTGGCGGCCAGCAGCCTTGTCGCCGCCCCAGGTTTTGCCTTTGCCGTGGGACAAAAGCCAGTTCAAACGTGCACCGACCAGAAGCACGACATCGGCTTCGGCCAGCACATAGGAGCGGGCTGCCGAGGCGCACTGGGCATGGGTATCAGGCAACAAGCCTTTGGCCATGGACATGGGCAGGTAAGGAATACCGCTTTTCTCGACCAAGGCGCGCACATCGGCATCAGCCTGGGCGTAGGCAGCGCCCTTGCCCAGTAAAATCAGCGGGCGCTTGGCACCTTTGAGCAAATTGAGGGCACGCGCGATTGCATCAGGGGCAGGAATTTGTCGCGGAGCTGGGTCTACCACCTCGATCAATGACTTGCGGCCGGCGACAGCTTCCATGGTCTGCGAGAACAGCTTGGCAGGCAAGTCCAGGTACACGCCACCTGGGCGACCCGATAAGGCCGAGCGGATGGCGCGGGCAATGCCTACGCCAATGTCTTGTGCGTGCAATACGCGGAAAGCGGCTTTGCAATGTGGGCGGGCGATGGCCAATTGGTCCATCTCTTCGTAGTCGCCTTGCTGCAAGTCAACGATTTCGCGCTCGCTGGAGCCGCTGATCAAAATCATCGGAAAGCAGTTGGTGGTGGCGTTGGCTAGGGCCGTGAGGCCGTTCAAAAAACCGGGTGCCGACACCGTCAAGCAAATGCCAGGCTTTTGCGTGAGGAAACCAGCGGCTGCTGCTGCATTACCAGCATGCTGCTCGTGGCGAAACGAGATGACGCGCATGCCTTCGGCTTGCATCTTGCGCGTGAGGTCGGTGATGGGAATACCAGGTAGGCCAAAAATGGTGTCAATGCCGTTGAGTTTAAGGGCATCAATAACCAGATGGAAACCGTCGGTCATTGCGGTAGTTGGGGTGTCAGTAGTCATAGTAGAACGTTCGCTGGATTTTGGTAAAGCGTGTGCAATGCGGTGCATTTGCAGCGTCAAGGTATCATAGGAGCCTATCCGGTCGATACCATTGACCTGGGTCAATTTTCATAGTATTCGAACCCCAGCTCAGAGCAAAGTTCAGCCGCCGTCCTACTTACGCATTCTTGCATTTCCATGTCTTCCATTGAAAACCATCCCGAGAAAAATGTCATTCGGGTTCAGCTTACCCAAAACACTATCCTGAGCGAATTGACTGCGAATGAGCGCCAAGAACTCGAAAGCCTGCTGACGGTAGCAGATTGCCACAAAGGAGATTTTTTATTGCATCAGGGCGTGCACGAAATGGAGCAGTATTTTGTACTCGACGGCATTCTTAAGAGGGTAGTGGCCAACCCCGAGGGCAAGGAGATGATTTTACGTTTTGCCGATGAACGTGACATGGAGACCAGCTACGCCGCCTGGCGGCTGGGCACGCCCACGCCCTACAGTATTGTGGCGGTAACCAAAGCACGTGTCGCCATGTTACCGCTGCCCAAATGGGTGGCGTTTATGGAGGCGCACCCTTCTATCAAAGCCTCGTTCGAATATTCGGTCATGCGACTGATGAGTGAGATCATGGCCCACACCATCACACTGCATTTGCTGGATGCACCGGGGCGGGTGAGCCGATTTTTACGCAAACACCCGGAGCTGTTTGAGCGCATTCCCAAGAAAGAACTGGCGACCTACCTCAACCTGTCTGCCGAGACATTAAGCCGCCTGAAACAGCGCGGCAAGATCTAAACTACCTTACTTCAGGTTAAAGCCCGCGTCCTTCATCAAAGTGCGGTGCATGGTCTCGGCAGTACCCAGCCATTTGCTGAACTCGTCGCCCGACATGGTCGTTTGATTCAAAGCGCCGCGCTCGACATAGTCTTTCCACTCTTGGGTTTCCCGTACTTTTTTGAGCAAACCCACATAAAACTCCACCTGATCCTTGGACACGCCTGGTGGCATGAAAATACCGCGCAACATGATGTAGTCAGCCGCCACGCCAGACTCTTTGCACGTGGGCACATCATTCCACGACTGCGTATCGGTGATTTTGTTTTTGTACGGCATGCGCGTCTCATCAAACACGCACAGCGGGCGCAGCTTGCCAGCGCGCCAGTGATTAACCGCTTCAATGGGGTTGTTGACTGTGGAGTCGGCAGTTTTACCTACCAGTTGGTTGGCTACTTCACCGCCACCCTTGAAGGGCATGTAGCCAAACTTCGCACCTGAGACTTTTTCTATGCCTGCGGTGAGTATCTGGTCTTCCTGTTTGGCACCCGTTCCAGCCATCTTCATTTTGCCCGGCCCAGCGGCTTTCGCTGCCTCCACATACTCTTTGGCGTTTTTGTAGGGCGACTCGGCGTTGACCCACAGCACAAACTGGTCCAGTGCCATCATCGACACCGGGGTCATGTCCTTCCAGTTAAACGGTACACCAATAGCGATGGGAGTTGTGAACAGGTTGGACAGCGTCACAACGATCTTGTGCGGATCGCCCTTGGCGCTCTTGACCTCCATGAAACTCTCGGCACCTGCACCTGCCGACTTGTTCACCACGCTGATGGGTTCCTTCATCAGCTTGTTCTTGGCGACGATGTCGGCAATCAAGCGCGCCATCTGGTCTGCGCCGCCGCCTCGGCCTGCAGGCACCAACAGCTCTACCGGTTTGATCGGCTCCCAAGCAGCCGCTGGGGCGCCAAAGGCCAATGCGGCGGTGGCCACAACGCCAGTGGCAAACTGGGCTATAGGACTACGGGTGTAGATGGGGGTGGTTTTCATGGGGTGCTTTCAGTGTCTTCACATGATCAACATGCAACGCCCGAGTTTAATCCAGGACGCTAGCACAAACCCCAGAAAAGCGGCATGGTGCTTGAAACTCCATGCCCCTGCGTGACTTAGTCAACAGGTTGATCGACAGCAAACTCTTTAGGTTTAGGCGGACGCACTTTGGCGATCAAGCGTGAGATCAAGGGCCACAGCAACAAAATCATGGCCAGTGTGGAAATGCCACCTACCAGCGGGTTAGACCACAGAATCGACAACTCGCCTTGGGATACCAACATGGCTTGGCGGAAAGAGTCTTCGGCTTTGTCGCCCAGCACCAGCGCCAACACCAAGGGAGCTAGCGGATAGTCCAGCTTTTTAAACAGGTAACCGATAGCACCAAACAGCAGCATGAACCAGATGTCCAACATGGCGTTGTGCACCGTGTAGGCACCGATGGCGCAGATCACCACAATGATCGGAGCGATGATGGAAAACGGAATGCGCAAAATAGAGGCAAACAGCGGCACCGTGCTCAGCACCACGATCAGGCCGACCAGGTTACCCAGGTACATACTGGCAATCAGGCCCCAGACAAAGTCTTTTTGCTCGACGAAGAGCAGTGGCCCAGGTTGCAACCCCCAAATCAGCAGGCCACCCAGCAGCACAGCTGCGGTGGGCGAGCCGGGAATACCCAAGGCCAGCATCGGCAGCAGTGCGCTGGTGCCCGCAGCGTGGGCGGCTGTCTCTGGTGCAATCACGCCTTCGAGCTCACCGGTACCAAACTTCGCGCCATTAGGAGACATTTTCTTGGCCAGGCCATAGCTCATGAACGAAGCGGGTGTAGCGCCGCCAGGGGTAATACCCATCCAGATACCCACTAACGAGCTGCGGATGGAGGTCATCCAGTATTTGGGCAGCTTCTTCCAGGTCTCCAGCACCACCTTGGGGTCGATCTTGGCGCTCTTGCCAGAGAAGGCCAAGCCCTCTTCCATCGACAGCAAAATCTCACCAATACCGAACAGTCCAATCACAGCAATCAAAAAGTCAAAGCCGCGCATCAACTCGCCGATGCCAAAGGTCAGGCGCAACTGCCCGGTAACGGTGTCCATGCCCACGGCCGCCAGCGCAAAGCCAATGGCCATAGAGGCCAGGATTTTGAATGGCGAGCCCTTGCCCATACCGACAAAACTACAGAAGGTCAGCAAGTACACCGCAAAATATTCCGGTGGTCCAAATTTCAGTGCGAACTTAGCCACTAAGGGGGCCATAAAGGTGATCATCACCACCGCCACAAATGCGCCGATAAAGGACGAAGTGAATGCCGCCGTCAGGGCCTCGCCCGCCCGGCCCTGCTGCGCCATGGGGTAACCGTCAAAGGTGGTCGCGACAGACCACGGCTCGCCGGGTATGTTGAACAAAATCGAGGTGATGGCACCGCCAAACAGCGCGCCCCAATAAATGCAGGACAGCATGATGATGGCCGACGTGGGCGACATCGTGAACGTGAGCGGTAGCAAAATGGCCACGCCGTTGGCGCCGCCCAGGCCGGGCAGCACGCCGATCAGCACGCCCAAGATGATGCCAACAAACATCAGCAGCATGTTCATCGGTGTGAGGATGACGCTAAATCCGTGAAAAAGTGCGTTGATTTCTTCCATGTCTGTATCCGGTCAGTAATTTTTTGAGAGAAGGTTTGCGGCGGCTGTGCTTTTAGTAACCAAGGAAGCTCAGCAGGTCAAATTTCCCTTTGAACAGCGGCACTTTGAACCAAACCTCAAACATGAAGAAAAACAGCACGTTCACGACCAGCGCGGTGATGATGCTCTTGACGGGAGAAAATTCGCCCAGGATGATCATGAACAACGCGATATAGATGGCCGAGGCCACATACAGCCCGATAAACTGCACCGCCAGCACGTAGATGCAGGCGGGAATAAATACCGACAGCACCCGGCGGATCTGCTGGCCATCGACAAACACCTCGGTGTTTTTGTTTTTGCCAAATAGCGCCTGGTACAGGGTGCCCACACCCGATATGCACAAAATCAGGCCGATATAGAAGGGGAAATAGCCGGCACCGGGGCCATCACTGGTCCAGCCCGAGCCCAGCGCCCGGCTGCCAAAGATCACCACCAGGCCCATGACCAGAATGGCGCAGGCAATGATGGCTTCAACAATATAGGTGGCAATGCCCGAGCGATACTCGGCAGTATTTGTCTCTTGTGGTTCCATGAGGGAACTCCGTCTTAAAGAAAAGCGCCCTGAATGGGCTGACAGATTGATAAATAGAAGAGCCGCGACGCGGTGTGGCGGCTCTAACGATAAAGGATAAAAGCCCCTTTTCAGGGGCTTTTATTGATTACTTGGCCAAAAAGCCAGCTTCTTTCATCAGGTCGCGGTGCTGGCTTTCAGCTTTGGTTAGCCACTTGCTGAATTCTTCACCCGACATGGCGGTCTGGTTGAAGGCACCTTTTTCCATGTAGTCTTTCCACTCAGGGGTCTCACGGACTTTCTTGAGCATATTGACGTAGAACTCCAACTGGTCCTTGGACACGCCCGCTGGCATGAAAATACCGCGCAGCATCACGTAGTCGGCGGGCACACCGGCCTCCTGGCAGGTAGGAATGTCGTTCCAGGACTGGGTGTCGGTCACCTTGGTCTTGTAGGGCATGCGGGTGTCATCAAACACGCACAGGGCGCGCAGTTGGTTGGCACGCCACTGGGCAACCGCCTCAATGGGATTGTTAACGGTGGAGTCAATATGCTTGCCTACCAGTTGCACAGCCACTTCACCGCCGCCCTTGAAGGGCACATAGATGAACTTGGTGCCGGTGGCTTTCTCGATGCCCACGGTCAGAATCTGGTCTTCCTGCTTGGAGCCCGTACCGCCCATTTTCATCTTGCTCGGGCCTGCGGCCTTGACAGCAGCCAGGTAGTCTTTGGCGGTCTTGTGCGGCGACTCGGCATTCACCCACAGCACAAACTGGTCCAGCGCCATCATCGACACGGGAGTCATGTCCTTCCAATTGAAGGGCACGCCGGTTGCCAATGGGGTGGTAAACAGGTTGGACAGGGAGACGACGATTTTGTGCGGGTCGCCCTTGGCTTCTTTGACGGCCAGAAAGCCCTCGGCACCTGCACCGCCGGATTTGTTGACGACAATGAGGGGCTCTTTCATCAGCTTGTGCTTGATGATGATGCCCTGGATCAAGCGTGCCATCTGGTCGGCGCCGCCGCCAGTTCCGGCGGGCACCACAAACTCGACGGGCTTGGTAGGCTCCCACGCGGCGTGGGCAGACGATACCATCGCCATGGTGGCGGCCGCAATAACGCCGATAGCGGCTTTGGCTACCAAGCCGCTGAATCTAGAATTTTTAACTCTCATGTCGACTCTCCAAACTATATTACCCAAAAACGGGCTTCGATTTGTTAAACACCACAAGTTTATTGTTGGCGTGGCCTGGATGGTCTTGCGAACTCAACAAAAAACTCTTGACAATGATCAAGATTGCGAAGAAATGACTATGGCATAAGGGTATGCCCTGTGCGCAAAAATGCGTATACCCAGGGACAGGCTCTTTAGCATGACAGTCTTTTCCAAACAAGCTTATTCACCACTATTCAACGTACCACTAACTTGCCAGTTGACAAGGACAATCCCTAATCAAACCAGGTGTATGTAGCTACATTTTTTATAGCTTATGTCACTTTGACTGATGCAGCGCCGCCTGAGTAATCGCTGACAAACTACCGCGTGTGCTGATCACTTCCGGGTTGATCATCAACTCAATCACCGTACCCTGACTAGACTGTAATGCAGCGACCAGCTGCGCTTCAAACTCTAGGGTGTGGGTTACACGTACCCCTGCATAGCCATAGGCGCGCGCCAGCGCCGCAAAGTCGGGGTTGGCCAGCTGGGAGCCGCTCACATGCTGCGGATATTCGCGCTCTTGGTGCATACGGATGGTGCCATAGGTGCCGTTATTGAGCAGCAGCACAATGCTTTTGGCACCGTGCTGGCTGGCGGTGGCCAGCTCCTGCCCGTTCATCAAAAAATCGCCATCCCCAGCGATGGTAAACACCACCCGCCCGGTAGCGATGTGCGCGGCAATGCCTGCGGGCACACCAGCGCCCATGCTGCCGTTGGTGGGGGCCACCTGAGTTTTAAAGCCTTTGGCCAAGCCGTGGTAGCGGTAGTAACGGTGCATCCAGCTGGCAAAGTTACCCGCGCCATTAGTGAGTATCGCGTCAGCTGGCAAATACTTTTGCAAGGTTTGCACAATCTGCGGCATGTTGATCGAGCCAGCCGCGCCGCCGTCGGTGTCCCAAGGCAGACCGGGTAAAGACTGCGAGGTGATATTGACCAGGTAGTCCGCATGCGCCTGCTTTGAGTAGGCACTCCATGCTACGGTTGCAGGAGCGGTCAGCACTTCCAGGCTGCTGGCTGCGGCACTCATGGTAGCGCAAATGGCCAGGTCGGCCTGGTACACGCGGTTCAATTCTTCGGCACTGGCGTGGATGTGCACCAGCTTTTGTTTGGGCTTGGGCGCTTGCAGCAACGCATAGCCGCCAGTCGTCATCTCGCCCAGACGCGGGCCGATGGCGATGATCAAATCACTGTCTTTTATGCGTTGCGCCAGCTTGGGGTTGATGCCAATGCCCACATCGCCCGCATACAGCGGGTGAAAATTATCAAACGTGTCCTGAAAACGAAAGGCGTTGGTCACCGGCAGTTGCCAATTTTCTGCAAAGCGCTGCAAAGCCTGGGCCGACTGCGGCGTCCAGCCGCTGCCGCCTGCGATGACCAGGGGGCGCTCTGCTTTCAAGAGCATTTCATGCAATCTGCGCAAAGCCCCTGGGTCGCTCCAGGCCTGAACGGCCTCGACGCGCGGCATTACGGGCACGCCCACCATCTGGACCAACATGTCTTCGGGCAGCACCAGTACAACGGGGCCAGGGCGACCGTTCATGGCAGTGGCAAAGGCGCGGGCAATGTACTCGGGGATGCGCCGCGCATCGTCAATGCGCTCGACCCGTTTAACCATGGATTTGAAAAAACTCAGGTACTCCAGCTCTTGAAAGGCCTCGCGGTCGCGCATGTCGCTGCCTACGTCGCCTACCAGCAGCACCATGGGGGTACTGTCCTGGAAAGCGGTATGCACGCCGACCGAGGCATTGGTTGCGCCTGGCCCACGTGTCACCATACATACCCCTGGACGGCCAGTGAGCTTGCCCACCGCCTCGGCCATATAGGCTGCGCCGCCTTCCTGGCGGCAGGTAATGAATGCAATTTTATCGCGGTGCGCGTGCAAGCCATCCAACACTGCCAGGTAGCTCTCACCCGGTACGCCAAAGGCGTGGGTTACGCCCTGCGCGATCAGGCATTCAACAAGCAAATGACCCGCCAGGCGTGGGTTGGAGGGAAAAGTGGGCGGTGTGGTAGGGATAGTCATGACACAGATTGTGCCGCTAATCCCTACCCACCATCACGCAGATTTACGTAGGGTGGCCTTAAGCAGCTGCCTTAAACCCGCCCATATGCGTCACGCCACCACCGGGTGACGACAGGCCTTTGGAATGGTTGGCCGCTGCACCAAACTCAATCTCACCCGAAAGCTGGCCGCCTTCCTCGATCACCACCTTGCCGTAGCGGATTTTTCCTTTTACCTTGCCAGTGGAATAGATCATCAACTTTTGCCGCACAGTCAGCGTGCCATTAAAGGTGCCACGTATCTCAGCAATATCAATCTCGGCCGATCCGGTAAACGAACCGCACTCCGCGATCTGGATCACACGCGAGTCCATCGTCGCCTCTACCGCGCCTTCTACCACCAAGGTGTCGCAGTCAGTAATCTCTACGCCCTTGAGCTTAATGTTGGGTCCCACGGTGAGTTTGCTCTCACCCGGTTTTCCTGTGCTGCCGCCCACCGGAGAATCAGTGGATGACGATGGCAAGGAACTGGTGTAAGGGGTAGTGCCCTGCACTGCTGTCGGCACGCTGGTGTTGCGAGTCGCAGTGCTGGAGGTAGTGGGCGACAGGGCGTGATCCAAGTCGCGTTTAGCGTTACCAAAGAAGGGGGATTGCAGTGCCATAAGGTGATACTCCATAGTAGTTACGAGAATCCCTATGCTAAAGCGCAAGCCGCTTACAAACCCCGTGTGTTACGCAAGAGTCGTAACAAAATACTGTGATAGTCCTTGATGAATGGTGAAACCTAGCTATTTATTTAGTAGTAACTATGACACAGTCACTTGCGCACATTGGTCAGCAGGGAAATAAATTTAAGGTGCACTGTTCACACTGCGCACAAACTTTGCCTTGTCATAGCCCAACTCGGCAGCACGGTTCAAGATCAGGTTGAATGCGGCCTCGTCCAGCTTGGTCTGGCGCGACAAAATCCAACCGTATTGCCGGCTGGGCTCACCCACCAGCACCCACTGGTAATTGGGCTCCAGCGCCAGCACCCAATAGTCGCCATAAAACGGGCGAAAAAAACTCACCCGCAATTTGGCGTTGTTGCTGCCTTCTAGTATTTTGGCCACGCCTTTGGCCTCCTCCAACTGGCCGTCAGCGCGGCGGCATTGGTTGAGCACACTCAAGCCGTCGCCGTTGCGGGCGTAGGTGGCGCGGGTGTCGCTTGCGCACATGGCCTGAAAACGGTTGGGGATCAGCGCCTGCTGCACCCAAGTGCCCAGGTAGCGCTGCACGTCGACGCTGGCCACGGTAGGCAACGCGGGGCCGGACTGGCGGTCTGCGGTGTTACATCCTGAGAAGGTTGACAGGGCAAACAGGGTGATGCCCATGCGGGCTAAGGTGGTACAGTATTTCATCGCTTTACTTTACGGGAACTTGGATCCCCCAGCGCAGTCGTAGTCCGTTAACCCTAAAATTCTGCTTTTTTTCCAACACCATGGCTTTTTTCTCCTTTTGGCGCAGCTTTTTCGGCGTCTGCCAGCTCGATTCACCGGTGCGCAGTGCGCGCACGCTCAATGCCCGCCAACTCGACGGCCGCTTGCTGGGTGCCGCGTTTCTAAGCGTGGCCGTGTTGGCTGGCTGTGCCTCGCTGGATGTCAAGCAGGGCCAGTGGATATTCAATCCTTCCGAGCGGGGCTGGGGCGGCACAAGCCAAGCCACCATGGGCATGCAGGATGCCTGGATTGATTTTGACTCGGCACTCACCGGCCAGAGCGTCAAACTGCACGCCCTGGTACACCCCGCAGGCAATGCCAGCGCCCCGGTGCTGCTGTATCTGCACGGCGCGCGCTGGGATGTGTCGGGCAGCGCCCACCGCATTGCCCGCATGCAAGAGTTGGGCTTTACCGTGGTGGCGGTGGACTACCGCGGTTTTGGCAGAACCTCCAAAGAAACGCCATCCGAGAAAATGGCCTACGAAGACGCGCAGGCTACCTGGCAGTGGATTGCCAAAACCTACCCCAGCCAGCCGCGCTACATCTTTGGCCACTCGCTGGGCGGCGCCATTGCGATTGAGCTGGCCCGCAACGTCCAAGACGAGCAAGGCACTATCGTCGAGGGCACATTCACCTCTATCCCCGATGTCGCCAGCACCATGGCCTGGGGCTGGCTACCCACCGGCGCATTGATTACCCAGCGCTTTGAGTCGGTCAAAAAAATCGCCTCCATCGGCTCGCCCCTACTGGTGGTGCATGGCGCCAGCGACAGCATCATCAAGCCGCATCTGGGCCGCAAGCTGTTTGAGGCCGCCGCCGAGCCCAAGCGGTTTGTATTGGTAGACGGTGGTTCGCACCACAACACCAACGCCGTCGGGCAGTCTGCCTACAAAATAGCCCTGGCCGAGCTGTTTGGCCATGTGCCAACGCCCTTGGCCATCAAAACTTCGCTATCAGTTAAGTAGCTGCTTACGCACTGTTTTATTGGGCTGTAGCCCAATTAGCTCATATAAACCAGCGACCCCGTCATGCCGACCACGCGCTGGTTTCAGTTCTTGGCCGATGCCGTGCTGGCCTTGCATTTTTCCATCGTGACGTTTGTGGTGGGTGGCCTGGTGCTGATCGTGTTGGGTAATCTGCGCCACTGGGGCTGGGTCAACCGCTGGTGGTTTCGCCTGTGCCACCTGGCCGCCATCGCCTTCGTCGTCGCACAAGCCTGGCTGGGCCAAACCTGCCCTTTGACTTCGCTGGAGATCTGGCTGCGCACGCAGGCCCGGCAAGCCAGCTACAGCGAGAGCTTCATCGAGCACTGGGTGCAAGCCGTGCTGTTCTACCAGGCCCCGCCGTGGGTGTTTACCGTGGCCTACAGCGTGTTTGGCCTGCTGGTGCTGGCTGCGTGGCTACGCTTTCCGCCCGCCAAGCGTTGAATTCGCTATAAATAGCGTAGCTGCTTACGCTATATTTTAAATATAGCGTAAGCAGCTACTGAATATATAGCGTTAACGCGCTTTAACGGCAACACCAGCGCCTGCAAAACATCTGGCAGACTGGCTGAACGCAGCCCCTGCCGTTTGCTTGCGCACCAACAGCAATTGCCAATCTAGTCACATTGATTGCCCAAAGCTGCGCCATGTGCGCCATAATTTGTTCAATCAAGCGGGCTGACAATTTCCCCCCTTGCCCGCAACCACCTCGCGTGATCCAGTCCAACCAGGTTTATATGCTAGGAGGCACTCATGGTTTATTTCAATGTGGTCTCGCGACAGATAAGCGCTATTCGTTAGATCTCGCAATGCCCTGCGCCCTGTGTCTTCAAGAAGTCGAGCTGCGGCGCTCGCACATCATTCCCGAGTTTCTCTACGAAACGCACTACGACGACAAGCATAGATTTCAAGTGCTGTCGATCATTCCAGAGCAATCGAGCTGGCGTGAACAAAAGGGGTTACGCGAACGACTCCTATGTGACGCTTGCGAGCAGCGCCTTTCTGTGTGGGAGCGGTACGCTAGCTTGGTACTCAAAGGCGGCATTCCACTCACTTATCGAACGGAAGGAAGCATTGTCCGCATAGCCGATCTCGACTACACTCAATTCAAGCTATTTCAGATTTCTGTTCTCTGGCGCGCCGGAGTTTCCTCTCTGCCGTTTTTTGAGAAGGTGCAACTGGGCAAACACGCCGAAACGCTTCGCCTGCATCTCTTGGCCGGTGACCCTGGCTCCTCTGAACGCTATGGCTGCATCATGTTTGGCCTCAAGCACGAGACCCAAGCCTTTAATGGCATCATCATGCAACCGGGTAAGTTCCGCCTCGACGGACACCCCACATATCGGTTTGTCTTTGGCGGGGTTCTCTGGGCTATGCTCGTTTCGAGCCATGACCGCGGAGCACCATTGAATCAGTGCACGCTCAGCGCCGCTGGAGAAACCGTCCTGCTGATACGCAATGCTTCGGAAATGCAAAACCTCATTCGCTTCTCTGTTGAGTTGGGCCGAATGGGCCGCGCGCCGTGAAGGCGGTCCCACTGCAAACATCCTTTTCCCGCCGTCAGATACGGCAAACTTTGACTGGCTTTTCTCTACCACTTGAAACTCAAGTTGACCGCAAATTCAGCATTGCGCATCGGTATCCAATCGGATACAATATGAGGCATGAATACCTTTGAACGTTCCGAAGAGTTCGATTCTTGGCTGGCTGGGCTGAAAGATAAGGTGGGACGCGCTCGGATCGCCCTTCGCATACGGTCTGCTGAGCACGGCAATTTTGGTGACTGTGAGCCGGTGGGCGAGGGGGTGTCCGAAATGCGCGTCCATGTTGGGCCAGGCTATCGGGCCTATTTCACGCGGCGTGCAGAAGTAGTTTATTTGCTTCTGTTGGGCGGCGACAAGTCGACGCAGAAGCGTGACATCAAGCGTGCCATTGAGATGGCTCGCGTTTTGGATAAGGAGTAAACCATGGTCAAATTTTCACCCTTCGATGCTGCCGACTACCTTGACGATGAAGAAACCATCGCGCATTACATCAGCGCTGCGCTGGAAGATGCCAATCCCGATGTATTTTTAACCGCCGTGCGTGATGTGGCGCGGGCGCGGGGCATGGCGCAACTTGCCAAAGATACGGGTCTGGGCCGCGAGAGCCTGTACAAGGCACTTACGCCAGGTGCCAAGCCTCGCTACGACACGATGCTCAAACTGCTCCATGCGCTCGGTGTCAAGCTCTCTGCCTCCCCCGTCCATTCATGAACAAGTTGCCGCCTCGTCGCGTTAGCTCAGCGACGTTAGAGCCTTGACCGCAAGCAGGCACCTGATGGACCGCTTGCCAACGTGGAAACCCAACCGCAGCCCAGAGAGACCATGCCGGCTGCCCCGGCGCTTGGGGTGAATGGCGTAGCGTCACTAGCGGGGGAGTAGGCGGCCATAGGCCGCCACGGAGGACAGCCGCGTAGCCAATCACCCCAAGTGCTGGGGCGTACACGCCATCAGTGTGTACGCTGCGCCTGGAACTACCATGGCTTGCAATCAAAATTCAGTTTCGCTGTCGCGCGCTAATCGCGGACAAACCCAAGCATATAAATCTCAATGGCAAAGCCGTGCCTTGGCCTCGGCGTATTCACGCTTGAACCGGGCCACCATGTCGGCTGCGCTGGTCACTTCCTTGATGGCGCCAATGCCCTGGCCGCAACCCCAGATGTCTTTCCAAGCTTTGGCGGCGACCGCTTCGCCCTTTTCACCACCGCCAAAGTTCATCTTGCTGGGGTCGCTTTGCGGCAGATTGTCGGGGTCCATACCGGCGTTTTTGATGCTGCCTTTGAGGTAGTTGCCATGGATACCGGTGTAGAAATTGCTGTAGACGATGTCGTCCGAGTTGCTCTGGGTGATCATGGCCTTGTACGCATCCGAGGCCCGCGCCTCGTGCGTGGCGATGAAGGCGCTGCCGATGTAGGCCAAATCTGCACCCATGGCCTGCGCGGCCAGTACGGCACCGCCGCTGGCAATGGAGCCTGAGAGGACGACCGGGCCGTCAAACCATTCACGGATCTCCTGCACCATGGCAAACGGGCTTTTCACACTGGCGTGGCCGCCTGCACCTGCGGCCACGGGGATGAGTCCGGTAGCGCCCTTCTCTATCGCCTTGCGGGCAAACACATTGCTGATCACGTCGTGTAGCGTGATGCCGCCCCAGCCCTTCACCGCAGTGTTCACGTCTTCACGCGCACCCAGACTGGTGATGACGATAGGCACCTTGTATTTTTCGCAGACCTGCATGTCATGCTCCAGCCGGTCGTTGGATTTATGCACGATCTGGTTGATGGCAAAAGGAGCCGCTTTGTTGTTGGGGTTGGCTTTGTCATGCGCAGCCAAGGTCTCGGTAATCTCCGCCAACCAGTCCTCCAACTGCGCCGCCGGACGGGCGTTTAGCGCTGGCATAGAGCCAACCACACCCGCAATGCACTGCGCTATGACCAGCTTGGGGTTGCTGATGATGAACAGCGGGCTACCGATCACGGGAAAGGGCAGGTTTTGCAGGATAGGGGGCAGTTTTGACATATCAACCTTTGGTTAAATACTAAGGGGGGGGATAGAGAGGGGAATTTTTTGAACGCAGAGGGCGCGAAGGTTACGCAGAGGGCGCAAAAGAAGACAAAAAAAACTCAAAAATGAAAACCAAATTTTTGAAAAGTAAATGCATTCGCACGCGACTCATAAAAAAAGAATTTTTTTTCTTTCTTTAATTTTTGTATTTTTTGGTATTTTCTTTTCTGCGTTCTCTGCGTAACCTTCGCGCCCTCGGCGTTCAAAACTCCCCGTATTAAAAAGCTTCGAGCGCCAACGCCGTAACTGAATCGGCACCTTCCACAATACTGTCCCGCACCCCCGGCGCTTTGGACAGCATGTGATCCGCATAAAAGCGTGCAGTAATGATCTTGGCCTGCATGAAGGCCGTGTCTTCACCTTTGGCCAAACAGTCTTCAGCCGCCAACAAAGAGCGGGCCATTTGCCAGCCTGCAAACACATTGCCCGCTAGCATCAGGTAGGGCACGCTGCCTGCGAAGACCGCGTTGGGCGAAGCCTTGGTGTTGCCTGCGACGAAGTTGATCACATCAATCAAGGCTAGCCGTGCAGCAGTTAAGCGCTTTAAAACCGCCAGGCCTTGAACACTGGCGCGTTTGGCCAGTTCTTTTTCTGTCGTCTCAATCTGCGCAACGATGGCCTTGGCCGTCGTGCCGCCGTCACGCGCAGTCTTGCGGCCTACCAGGTCGTTGGCCTGAATGGCAGTAGTGCCCTCGTAGATGGTCAGAATCTTCGCGTCGCGGTAGTACTGCGCCGCGCCAGTTTCTTCGATAAAGCCCATGCCGCCGTGCACCTGCACGCCCAGGCTGGTGACTTCCAGACTCATCTCGGTGCTGTAGCCTTTCACCAGCGGCACCATGAATTCGTAGAACGCTGCGTTTTGCTTGCGCACGTCGGCGTCTATGTGGTGGTGCGCTGCGTCATATGCGGCGGCGGCTCCGGCGGCCAGGGCGCGGCAGCCTTCGGTGTAGGCGCGCATGGTCATCAGCATGCGCTTGACATCAGGGTGGTGGATGATGGACGCACTGGCGGCAATGGAGCCATCGACCGGGCGGCTTTGCACGCGGTCTTTGGCGTAGCCCACGGCTTTTTGGTAAGCCCGCTCGGCAATGGCAATGCCCTGCATGCCCACGGCATAGCGGGCCGCATTCATCATAATGAACATGTATTCCAGGCCACGGTTTTCCTGGCCGACAATGTAGCCCACAGCGCCACCATGGTCGCCATACTGCAGCACCGCCGTGGGCGATGCCTTGATGCCCATTTTGTGCTCGATGCTCACACAATGCACATCATTGCGCGCGCCCAACGAGCCGTCTTTGTTGACCATGAACTTGGGCACAACAAAGAGCGAAATACCTTTCACGCCCTCAGGCGCGCCCACCACGCGGGCCAGCACCAGGTGCACCAGGTTCTCGGCCATGTCGTGCTCGCCGTAGGTGATGTAGATCTTGGTGCCAAACACTTTGTACGTGCCGTCGGCCTGCGGTTCGGCCTTGGTGCGTACCATCGCCAAATCGCTGCCCGCCTGCGGTTCTGTCAGGTTCATGGTGCCAGTCCATTTGCCGCTGACCAGGTTTTCCAGGTAGGTGGCTTTCAGTTCATCGCTGCCCGCCGTCAGCAGCGCCTCAATCGCGCCGTCGCTCAGCAATGGGCACAACGCAAAACTCATGTTGGCACTGTTCAGCATCTCGCCACAAGCCGCACCAATCGTCTTGGGCAAGCCCTGTCCACCATACTCAGTAGGATGCTGCAAGCCCTGCCAGCCACCCTCGGCATACTGTTTGTATGCCTCTTTAAACCCCGGCGTGGTGGTGACCTTGCCGTCTTTAAAGCTGCTGGGATTAATGTCGCCCGTCCAGTTGAGCGGGGCCACTACGCCTTCATTGAACTTGGCGCACTCCTCCAGCACCGCTTCGGCGGTGTCGTAGCCCGCCTCTTCAAAGCCGGGGATCTTGGAAACCGCGTCAATGTTGGCGATATGCTTGATCGTGAACAGCATGTCTTTGAGAGGGGCTTTGTAGGTCATGTCTTTGTCTCTGAATTAAATGTTGAGGTAACGCAAAAATCGCAAAAAATGAAAACAAAAAAACGCTAAAAAAGAACTTAAATCATTTTCTTTTTTTGGCGTTTTTTGCGTTATTTTTGCGTTTTTAGCGATACATACATGTTGGCAAATCAAAGTGCCGCGACCAGTTCAGGCACAGCCACAAACAAATCAGCAGCCAGCCCAAAATCGGCCACGCTGAAAATGGGCGCCTCGGGGTCTTTGTTGATCGCGACGATGACTTTGCTGTCCTTCATGCCTGCCAAATGCTGAATCGCCCCGCTGATGCCGCAGGCCACGTAGAGCTGCGGCGCGACGATCTTGCCGGTTTGGCCTACTTGCCAGTCGTTGGGCGCGTAGCCTGCGTCCACGGCAGCGCGCGATGCGCCCATAGCCGCACCGAGTTTGTCGGCCAGTGGGGTCATCACTTCGTTGAACTTCTCGGCACTGCCCAGCGCGCGGCCACCGCTGACGATGATTTTGGCGGCTGTCAACTCGGGCCGGTCATTCTTGGCGATTTCGCTGCCCATGAAGGTGGTCTTGCCGCTGTCGGCTACGCCAGCGACTACCTCCACAGCGGCACTACCGCCCGTAGTGGCTGCGGGGTCAAAACCTGTGGTGCGCACGGTAATCACCTTGGTCGCATCCAGGCTTTGCACGATGGCAATGGCGTTACCGGCGTAGATCGGGCGCTCAAAGGTGTCCACACTGTCCACCTTGGTCACGTCGCTGATCTGGCCGACATCCAGCTTGGCCGCTACGCGTGGCGCAATATTCTTGCCCGATGCGGTGGCGGGAAAGAGGATGTGCGAATAGCTCGACGCAATGGCCAGCACCTGCGCGGCCATGTTCTCGGCAAGGCCGTGGGCAAAGTGTGCACCATCGGCGTGAATCACTTTGCTGACACCGGCGATTTTTGCTGCTTCGGCGGCGGCCGGGCCGGCATTGGAGCCCGCGATCAGCACATGCACATCGCCACCGCAGGCGATGGCGGCAGTGACGGTATTCAGGGTTGCGGCTTTAACCGTGGCGTTGTCGTGTTCTGCAATAACGAGAGATGTCATGTTAGATAACCTTTGCAATATTCTTCAATTTATCAACCAGTGTCGCCACATCCGGCACCATGATGCCTGCGCTGCGCTTGGGCGGCTCGGTGACTTTGAGGGTTTTGATGCGCGGCTTCACGTCGACACCCAAGTCTTCGGGTTTAAATACATCCAACTGCTTTTTCTTGGCCTTCATGATGTTGGGCAATGTCACGTAGCGCGGCTCGTTTAGGCGCAGATCGGTGGTGATGATGGCGGGCAGCGTGAGGGACAGCGTCTCCAAGCCGCCGTCCACTTCGCGGGTCACCTGGGCCTTGCCACCCTCCACTACCACCTTGGAGGCAAAGGTGGCCTGCGGCATGTCGGCCAGCGCGGCCAGCATTTGGCCAGTTTGGTTGCAGTCGTCATCAATGGCTTGCTTGCCCAAAATCACCAGGCCGGGTTGCTCCTTGTCGATCAGGGCTTTGAGCAGTTTCGCCACCGCCAGGGGTTGCAGTTCTTCGGTGGTCTCGACCAGAATGCCGCGGTCAGCGCCAATCGCCATGGCGGTGCGCAGCGTCTCCTGGCACTGCGTCACGCCACACGACACGGCGATGACTTCAGTGACCGTACCTTTTTCTTTCAGGCGCATGGCCTCTTCCACAGCAATTTCGTCAAACGGGTTCATACTCATTTTGACGTTGGCAATGTCTACCCCGGTACCGTCCGATTTGACCCGAACCTTCACGTTGTAGTCCACCACGCGTTTCACAGCGACCAAAACCTTCATGCAAATGCTCCAAACTGGTTAAATTGAATTGACGTGCACGTCAACTGCGACCATTGTATGCGCCCTCTTGTTCGCGGCGCTTTTTCCGGTAGTTTTGCCAAGCTCATTCTAAAAAAGCACGACCGTTCTTTTCATTGTAGTTTAACCCTGCTGCCAGGATTAGGGGCTCTGCTCAAACTTGGGGCCTGTGCCTGTCCAGAGACATCGGGGCACCAGGAAACGCGATCACGCGGCCAACAAACACCATTCCCCATCCCACCAGTTGGCTAACTGGGGGTAAACATGTAGGAGGCACATGCAGGTCAGACGTTAAAGTCTTGTTATCGTTGCATTTCAAGTCGCAGCATTCACCTAAAGGACTTTCCATGAACGCCTCTCGCATTACCCTGGCAGTGCTCGCCATGGCGGCTGCCAGTGCCGCCAGCGCACAAACCGTACTGACCGTCTCCAGCTGGGTGCCCCCCACCCACGGCCTGAGCATGGCGCAGAAAGAATGGTGTGACCTGCTGGAGAAAAACACCAGTGGCAAGATGAAGTGCAACATCCTGCCGCGTGCCGTGTCTGCGCCACCGGGCACCTTTGACGCGGTGAAAAACGGCTTGGCCGATGTGTCGTTCTCGGTGCAGGGTTACACCCCGGGCCGCTTCCAGTACACCCAAATGGCCGAGTTGCCATTCTTGGGTAACAGCTCGGAATCCATCTCGATTGCCTACAACCGTGTGGCCGCCAAAAACCCCGAGTTCGCAGGCGAACATGCGGGCCTGAAGGTGATGAGCTTTTTCACCCATGGCCCCGGCATCGTGTTCAACACCAAGCGCGCGATTGCCAAAATTGACGACCTGAACGGCCTGAAGTTTCGCATTGGCGGCGGAATGGTCAACGAGATCAGCAAAACGCTGGGCATGAACGTCACCCTCAAGCCCGCGCCAGATTCCTATGAACTGCTCTCGGGCGGCGTGATGGACGGCACCCTCTTTCCCGCCGAGTCCACCGAGTCGTTCAAGATCGACAAAATCATCCGCCACGCCACGACCTTCCCCGGCGGGCTGTACAACACCAGCTTTGCGTTTGTCATGAACCAGGCCAGGTACGACAAATTCAGCCCGGAGGAAAAGCGTGCAGTGGATGCCATCAGCGGCGAAGTGGTGGCCCGCATGTTTGGCCGTAGCTGGGACAAGGTCGATCGCCGCGCTACTGGCTTGATGCAAGCCAACGGCGTAGTTATCACCAAGGCCGATGCCAAGTTTGTCGCTGACATCAAAGCCAAAACCTCAGGCCTGGAAGCCAAATGGATCGCTGACTCCGAAGCCAAGGGCCTGAAAAACGCCGCCCGCGTGCTGGCCGAATTCCGCGCCGAGATTGCCAAGGCCGAGAAGTAATCTCATTCATCCCCTCCCACCAACGCGGCCTCATGCCCCATGAGCGCCGCGTTTTTTATGCTCCACCTCGCCCACTATGCGTAGATATCTAGAAATTTTCTGCAGCCTGCTTTGTGCCAGCGCACTGTTTGCCATCATGGCGCTGACGTTTTTTGATGTCATTGGGCGCAAGTTGCTGTCCCAGTCCATCCCCGGATCGCTGGAGTTGACCGAGTTGCTGATGGTGGTGGTGATTTTTGCCGGCATCCCCTTGGTGTCGCAGCGCGGCGAGCATGTGGTGTTTGACTCGCTCGACAGCGTGTGGGCCAGCTGGATTTTGAAACTACAGCATGTGCTGGTGCACCTGCTATGCGCAGGCCTGATGCTCGGCTTGGCCTACTTGATGTGGCAAACAGGCAACCAGTTTGCCGCAAATGGCGAGACCACGGCGCAACTGAAGTTTGCCAAAGCCCCATTCATCTACGGCATGGGTCTGCTGTGCGGCATTACCGGGTTGGTGCATTTAGGTTTGATCAACAAACCTGCCCAAGAACACCAGGAAGGCGAAGGGGCCGCGCTGTGATCGAATCCTTATTGGGCTTTGCGGCCATCTTCGTATTGGCCCTGCTGCGCGTTCCGCTGGCCTTTGCCATGGGTATTGTCGGCGTGGCAGGCATTGGCCTCACACGCGGCTGGATGCCCGCGCTGGCCAGCACCGCCCAGGTGGTGCATGAAACTGGTTTTGCCTACACGCTCTCCGTCATCCCCTTGTTTATCTTGATGGGCAACTTTGTGGCGCGTGCGGGACTGGCACACGAGCTGTTTGCTGCGGCCTACGCCTTCATCGGCCACTTCCGCGGCGGCCTGGCGCATGCCACGGTGGCCGCCTGTGCGGGTTTTGGCGCGATCTGCGGCTCGTCCATCGCCACGGCCGCCACCATGAGCAAGGTGGCCTACCCCAGCATGAAGAAGATGGGCTACAGCGACAGCCTGGCCACCGGCGTGATGGCCGCAGGCGGCACGCTGGGCATCATGATTCCGCCGTCGACCATCATGGTGATCTACGGCATCATCACAGAGACGAATATCGGCAAGCTGTTTGCGGCGGGTGTCATCCCCGGTATTTTGACGGCGCTGCTGATGATGGGCGGCATTGCGGTGATGACCGCGCGCGACCCTCTGCACGCCCCCGCTGGCCAGCGGACCAGTTGGGCGGGCCGCTGGGAGGCCTTGCGCGGCATTTGGGGCGTGATTTTGCTGGTGTTTGTGGTGCTGGGCGGCATCTATGGCGGCATCTTCACCGCTACGGAGGGGGCGGGCTTTGGCGCTGCCGGAGCCTTTTTGTTCGCACTGGCACGCCGTCGCCTGACCTGGGCTATTCTTTACCAGGTGCTGGTGGAGTCGGCCCGCACCACGGCCATGCTGTTTACGCTCTTGATCGCCGCCACCATCTTCGCCAATTTTGTCAACTTCACCAGCATGCCGAGTGATTTAAAGGCATGGATCACCGGCCTGGGGCTCTCGCCCATCATGATCATCACCGCCATGATGTTTATCTACATCGTGCTGGGCACGGTGATGGAAGAGCTGACCATGGTGCTGCTGACCATTCCGCTGTTCTTCCCTATCGTCACCGCTTTGGGTTTTGACCCGGTCTGGTTTGGCGTGCTGATTGTGATGATTGTGCAGATCGGTTTGATATCTCCGCCCGTGGGCATGAACCTGTTTGTGCTCAATTCGCTGCTGCCCGGTGTGGGCCTGGGCGCGATTTTTCGCGGCTGCTGGCCGTTTGTAGCCGTAATGGTTTTTGTGCTCGGGCTGTTGATTGCGTTTCCGCAGCTCAGTCTGTGGCTACCCAGTTTGATGAAGTGAACTGAAGGGCTCGGTCGCGCCGACACCTCCCCAGAAAGCAAAAATCAGCGCCCTGCATATGCTATGCTTTATATAGCTGCTTACGACCTAGCGACAAGGACTAAAAGCACTATTTATAAGTAAAACGCATCAAAACTGCGCGTCAATCAACGCCGTCAGCTGCGACTTGGACACTGCGCCCACCTTGGTCGATTTCAGCTCACCAGCGGTAAATATCATCAGCGTAGGCACGCCCCGCAACCACCGGTAGCCTGCCAGCCCAGAAAAAGTTGCCGCGGCATTCTTGGGTAACCGATCTCGACACACGCTAAAAGTGTGCCCAACTATTTACCGGCGAGGGCTTGAAAACTAAATTACAATATACCCATAACATTAACTATGGGTACCCATATGAAAACCACTTTAGACATCTCAGACCCGCTGTTTAACTCTGCCAAAGCACTGGCCCAGCAGAGCCACACCACCCTGCGCGCATTGGTAGAAGAAGGTTTGCGCCGCGTCCTCAGCGACAGCCCCGCTAAAGCGAAACCCGCTTTCAAGCTCAAAGATGCGAGCGTGCGTGGCCAACCCGTGTTGATTGCTGACCCACGGCAGTGGCAGCAAATGGAAGAAGACCATGTCGCCGCGCGCGTGATGAAGCCCCAAGCTTGATCAACGCGATGATTGCTGTAGATACCAATGTACTGGTGTACGCCCACCGCGCCGAATCCGCCTTCCACACCGCAGCCTATGCCTGCCTACAACAGCTTGCCGAAGGCGGCCAGCCCTGGGGAATACCCGTCAGCTGCCTGCACGAATTTTTAGCCGTCGCGACCAATCCCAGGATATTCAGCCCCGCCAGCAGCTACGAGCAAGCCCTGGCGCAAGTGGATGCTTGGCTCGCCTCGCCTACCGCCCAGGTGCTGCACAGCGGCCCGCAACACTGGCGCCTCTTGTCAGAGCTGACGCACAAAGCCAAACTCCAAGGCGGCCAGTTTCACGATGCACGCATAGCCGCCATCTGCATGGAAAACGGCGTGTCGCTGCTGTGGAGCGCGGATCGGGATTTTGGACGATTTAAGGGATTGAAGACGGTTAATCCGTTGGTGTGAAGCCGTAAATTTAGGCATCAAATATGCCTGTAGTCCCTGTCAACAGGACGTAAGCAGCTATACAATATATAGCTAATGTTACCAGCATTCCAACCCTGTTTCAGGCATACTGCGAGCGTGTTTCACCCTTCGATGCTTTACGCAGCATCACCACCGCCATGCAGCCAGGCTACCTAACCAAGCAAGAGTGCATCGCCGTGGCGGGTGTCGATGATCTACAAATCCGCTCTCTGCTGGACCGCAACCAGTTTTGTGATCCCTTCCAAGAGGCGCAAAACTTGGGCATATCGTCCGCCACGTGGCCACTGTTTGGGCTGTTGTGGCCCTCGGGCGCGCAGTTGGCGGCGCGCATTGCGCTACGACCAGTGACGGGGGAGCGCATACTGGAGATCGGTTGCGGATTAGCGCTGGCCAGCCTGGTGGCACACCGGCGCGGTGCGGATGTGACGGCTAGCGATTGTCACCCGCTGGCGGGCAGTTTTTTACTGGAGAACGTCCGGCTCAACCAGTTGCTGCCCATCAAATACCGCCATGGACACTGGGGCGCACCTGCCCTCCCCTTAGCGGATGCGGCTGCTATGGCGCAGCGCCCTCCCACCACGGCCAGCATCGACGGCCAAGTGGACGGGCTGTTTGACCTGATCATCGGCAGCGACCTGCTGTACGAGCGCGATGACGATGGCGACCTGGCGCGCTTTATCGCCCTGCACGCCGCACCTGGCGCGCAGGCATGGATTGCCGACCCCGACCGGGGTAACCGCGCGGCCTTTAGCCGCCGCATGGCGGAGCACGGTTTTGCCTGCACAGAGCAGCGCATGGACCAAAACGCCCAGGGTGATGTAGCGGCCTACAAGGGACGTTTGTTGGTGTACCAAGCAGCCTAACACCCGACTGACCCGTGGGTGACGCTATGCACTGGGCAGGCGACTGGTTTAGCCGTTAACATGCCGCTACCTTACGCGGAGAATACTATGAGCAGCAGTGCACCCAGTGGCGTTCCAGCCCTGGATATCGACCCGTTCAGCCACGCGTTTTTAACCAACCCGTACCCTGGCTACGACCAGATGCGCGAGGCGGGCCCGCTGGTGTGGCTCAGCCAGTACGGTATCTACGCCACCACCCGCCACACCGAGGTGCGCACGGTGATGTCAGACCACGCGAACTACATTTCGTCGGCAGGCGTGGGTCTGGCCAACTTCAACAAAGAGCCGCCCTTTCGCCCGAAAAGTTTGATCCTGGAGGCCGACCCACCCAGCCACACCAAGGTGCGGGCGGTGCTGGCACGCATCCTCTCGCCCAAGGCGGTGAGCCAGATCCGCGAGAGTTTTAGTGTCGAGGCAGACAGATTGTTCGACGCACTGGTGCAACGCGCAGCGCGCGGTGAAATGGTGGACGGCGTGAAAGACCTGGCCGAGCCCTACCCGCTCAAGGTTTTTCCCGACGCGGTGGGCCTGGACGCGCTGGGTCGCGAAAACCTGCTGCTGTATGGCGACATGATTTTTAATTCTTTCGGCCCACGCAACGATCTGCTGGCACGCGCTACGACCCGGGTAGGCCCCGTAACCGCCTGGATCATGGCGCACTGCCAGCGCAGCATGCTGCGCCCGGGTGGCTTTGGCGATTTGATTTACCAAGCGGCTGATACGGGTGAGATTACCCAGGAAGAAGCGCCGCTGCTGGTGCGCTCCTTCCTCTCAGCCGGGGTGGACACCACGGTCAACGGCATTGGCAATGCGCTGCTGTGCCTGGCGCAGAATCCTGCGCAATATGCCAAGCTGCGTGCCGAGCCACGCCTGGCACGTTACGCGTTTGAAGAGGCACTGCGACTGGAATCTGCCGTGCAGCTTTTCTTTCGCACCACGGCGCAGGAGGTGGCGTTGGCAGGCCACAGCATTCCCGCTGGCAGCAAAGTGCTGGCTTTTCTGGGGGGAGCCAATCGGGACGCGCGCCAGTGGCCACACCCCACGCAGTTTGATATCGATCGCAAACCGCTGGGCCATATGGCCTTTGGCAGCGGCATCCACGGCTGCGTAGGCCAGGTGGTGGCACGGCTGGAGGGCGAGCTGATTTTGACGGCACTGGCCAAGCGGGTAGAGCGTATCGAGCTGGCAGGTGAGCCCGTGCGCCGCCTGAACAACACCCTGCGGGCCATGGCCTCCATGCCGCTGCGTTTAACACCCGTTTAAGCCTGCTGCACTCTTTTTAGAGACAAAATATGTCTGTAGTCCTTGTCGCCAGGACGTAAGCAGCTATGTTTTATATAGCAATCAGGTAGGCTTCACAGCCAGCAGGCGATCCGCATAGTCCTGCCAGCGGGCCTCTTTGGCGATGCCTTTGAACACGCCCTGTCCTGCCTGGTCGGCCACCCACTGCTGCTTTTCGGCAATGGCTGCGGCCATCAGCGGCGGCGCACCGGCTTCGCGCACGGTATTGGCGGCTTCGCGCATTTCTTCGGCGCGGCGCTTGCCGTGCTCTACCACGCGGCTGAACAGGTACGCGCCCTGCTCCTGCCAGTCGATGCCAGGGTAGGTCTCTTGCAAGGTGGGCAGCACGTAGTCTTCTACACCGTAGGCGCGGGCGGTGGTGTAGCTCTCGATCACCAAGGCCTCCAGGCCTTTGATCATCACGCTGCGGCACATTTTGATGGCGCTGGCGATGCCCAGTTTGTCGCTCACTTGCGTGGCATCGAGTTGCCAAGCGGTGAGCGCTGCGGCCAGCTCGCTGGCTTTGGTGCCGCCCAGCAGCATGGGCACCTTGATCCCATAGGGTGGCACCGAGGTCATCACCCCCGCCTCGACATAGTGCGCGCCGGCGGCTTCGATGGCGACGGCGCATTGCTGCTTGGTACCGGGGGATGCGGAATTGAGGTCTAAAAACACGCTGCCGGGGCGGATATGCTTGGCCGCCTCCTGCGCCACGCTCAGGGTGTTGGATGCGGTGACGGCGGAAAGAATGAAAGTAGCGCTTTGGCACAGCGCTCGCATAGAGTCGCATGCCTGCACACCTGCGGCGGCGGCATGGGCGCGCTCTGCAGCGCTTGTTGCTGCGTTGATAAATTTCAAATCCCACGCCGCCATGGCGGTGACACCGGGTTTGGCTTTCAGGCCTGCGCAAAAGGTTTTGCCTACTTCGCCGTAGCCGATCAGGCCGATTTGGTTCAAGTTCATCGCGCGCTCCCTGCTAGCTGACACCTGTAGCCTTCAATTTGACTACTGCTTCTCAATCTTCGCCCGCGCAATCACGTCAGACCAGCGTTTGATTTCGCTGGCCAGCAAATCGCCCACCTGCTCGGGGGTACTGCCTTGGGCATTCAGACTCAAGTCACTCAGACGCTTTTTCACCTCGGGGTTGGCCAAGACGATTTGGATTTCGCGGTTGAGTTTAGTCACCACCTCTTTAGGTGTCTTGGCAGGCACGGCCAGGCCATTCCAGGAGGTGACGTTGAAGTTGGCCAAGGCACCACCGCTCTCGCGCACCGTGGGCACATCGGGCAGCACGGCATAACGCTTCTCACCCAGCAGCGCCACGGGGCGCAAGGCTTTGCTGTTGATCTGCGGCATCAACGGGCCCAGGATGTCCACCATGGCATCAATTTCGCCGCCGCGCAGCGCGGTGATGACGGGCGGTGTACCGTTAAACGGCACCACCTGAAACTCAATGCCGGCGCTGGCCTTGAACAACTCTGCCGCCAGGTTTTGCGTCGTGCCCATTTGCGGCGTGCCGATGTTGAGCTTGCCGGGATTGGCGCGGGCATAGGCCAGCAGTTCAGCCAGCGATTTGAATTTACCCGTTTCGCTGACGGCAATGGCCAGGTCAAAACTGGCCAGCTTGGACACGGGCGCAAAGTCGCGCAGGGTGTCAAAGGGCAATTGCTTGAACAGCGCGGCGCTCACTGCCGTGCCACTGGAAATCAGCAGCAAGGTATGGCCATCGGCTTCGGCTTTGGACACGTTGTCTCCGGCGACTACACCGCCGGCACTGGGTTTGTTTTCGATCACCACGCTCTGGCCCAGCCCCTCGCCCAACTTTTGCCCGACAGTGCGGGCGGTAATGTCGGCCGCGCCGCCAGCCGCGTTGGGGACGACAATTTTGAGCGGCTTGGTGGGGAAAGCTTGCGCCCAGGCCAGGCTGCCTTGCAAGCTTAGTGTGGCAGCGCCCACGACCATAGCAGATATAAATTGCATGCGCTTCATGTTCAGCTCCTAATAAAACCAGTTAGTTAATGTGCAACATAAGGTGCAACTACCGCGCCACACCCAAGAGTTTTTCCAGCAGGGCGGGCTGCGACAGCAAGGCATCGGCCGTGCCACTGTGCACCACCTTGCCCTGGTCCAGCACCACAGCGGTATGCGAGATGGCCAAAATGGCTTGCGGGTGCTGCTCCACAATGATGGCGCTCAAACCCTCATCCCGCGTGATACGGGCAATCGCTTTGAGCAGCTCCTCCACGATGATGGGGGCCAGGCCTTCCAGTGGCTCGTCCAGCAGCAGCAGGCGCGGGTTCAGCACCAGCGCGCGGCCCACGGCCAGCATCTGCTGCTCGCCGCCCGAGAGCTGGGTACCCAGATTGGTTTTACGCTCGGCCAGGCGGGGGAACATCTCGTACACGCGCTCGGGCGTGAAGGGTTTGAACGCGCTGCCCGGTCTGCCGGGCCTGGCCACGGCGGTCAGGTTTTCGTGCACGGTGAGGGATTTGAAAATATTGCGCTCTTGCGGCACCCAGCCAATGCCCGCGCCCGCCCGCTCGTGCGCACTGAGCTTGTGCAGGGCCACGCCAGCCAGGGTGATGCTGCCGCCATGCTGGCGCGTGGCACCCGCCAGCGTATTCATCAACGTGGTTTTGCCGGTGCCGTTACGCCCTAGCAGCGCCAGCGTTTTGCCTTCGTCCAGCGATAAGGACACACCGTTGATCACCACGGCTTCGCCATAACCTGCGCTCAGGTTGTCAATGCGCAATAACTCAGGCATGGCGTGTGGCTCCCAATTTGGCTGCTTCATGCGCATCCAGCGAATGCCCCAAGTACACGGCCTTCACCTGCGGGTCGTTGGCAATCTCGTCGGGTGTTCCCTCGGTCAGCACTGCACCGTTGACCAGCACCGTGATGCGTTTGGCAAATTCAAACACCAAGTCCATGTCATGCTCAATCAGGAGTACCGACACATCGGCGGGCAGTGCGGCTACGGTTTGCAGCAGCTCCTCGCGCTCACCTGCGGGCACACCGGCGACAGGCTCGTCCAGCAGCAGCACGCGCGGTTTGCAGGCCAGGGCAATGGCAATCTCCAGCAGGCGGCGTTTGCCATAGGCCAGGTGCTCGGTGCGTTGCTGCATGACATCGGTTAAATGGAATTGCTCCAGCAGTTGCAGCGCCTCGGCTGCTACAGGTTTTGAAGCGCCTAGCGCTTTCCACCATTGACTCCCCAGCCCCTGCTGCTGTGAGATGACGGTAGACAGCGTTTCCAGCGGCGTCATGGAGTCGAACAACTGGTTGATCTGGAAGGTGCGCACCATACCACGCCGCACCCGCTGGTGCGGGGCCAGGCGCGAGATGTCTTCCCCTAATAAAGTAATGCTGCCTGCGGTGGGTTCCAGCACGCCGGTTAACAAATTGATCAGCGTGGTTTTGCCTGCGCCGTTGGGGCCAATCAGCGCATGGCGCGCGCCCTTGGCGACATTCAAAGACACATTGTCGGTGGCGGTGATGCCGCCAAAACGCTTGACCAAGCCTTGGCAACTTAAAACAATTTCGCTCATGGCCGGCCGCCTGACCTACCCAACCAGGTCCAGGGGCGCAGCAGTTTTTCACGCCCCACCATCACCAGCACCACCAGGAACAGTCCGATCCAGAATGTCCAGTACTGTGGCGTAATGGCCGAGACCACATCGTGCAGCAGCTTGAACACCACCGCACCGAATACACCGCCGTACAGCCAGCCCACGCCGCCGATGACCAGCATCAGCATCACATCGGCCGAACGCTCCAGTGCAAACACTTCGAGCGAGGCAAAGCCGGTGGTTTGCGCCATCAACGCACCCGCAGCACCTGCTACGCCAGCGGCGATGGTGTAAGCCACCGCCAGGCGCGAGCCCACTGGAATGCCAATGGCCATGGCGCGCAGCCGGTTGTCGCGCACGGCCTTGAGCGTGGCACCAAAGGGCGAATGGATCAGCCGCCGCGCCAGCATAAACAGCACCAGCAGCACCGACAGCGAATACCAGGCTGCCGTTTGGCCTTTCAGATCAAAGTCAAACTTGCCCAGCAGCGGCCCCATCAGCACGCCCTGCAAACCGTCGGAACCACCGGTGAGCCAGTCCAACTTATTGGCCAGTTCCGTCAAAATCGCCGCGACACCCAAAGTCACCATCAGGCGCGTGAGGTCGCTGCCGCGCATAATGGTCAGCGAGCAAACCGCACCCAGCGCCGTGGCCGCAGCCATGCCGACGGCCAGACCCAGCAGCGGGTCGGGCATCACATGCTTGGCAAACAGGGCCGCTGCATAGGCACCCAAGCCCAGGAAGGCGGCGTGCCCAAGCGAGACAATGCCGGTGTAGCCCAAGATTAAATCCAGCGAAATGGCAAACAACGCCACGATGGCAATCTCGTTGATGATGAGCGCATGTTTACCCAGCAACCACGGCGAGGCAAAGGCCAGCAGCCACAGCGCAGCTTCCCAGGGTTTAAAGCGCGAGTCAGCGAGTAAGGGCGTAGGTGTCGTCATTTACCGCCCTTGCGCACAAACAGGCCTTGTGGTCGCCATACCAAAATGGCAATCATCAGCACATAGACAATGAAAGCTCCCAGCTTGGGAATGTAGTATTTGCCCGCCACATCGGCAATGCCCAGCAGCAGTGCGGCCAGCAAGGGGCCGGTGATGGAGCTGGTGCCACCGACGGCAACCACGATTAAAAAGTAGACCATGAATTTGAGTGGGAACGTGGGATCCAGCCCCAGCACTTCTGCGCCCAAGGCGCCGCCCAAGCCCGCCAGCCCCGAGCCCACGGCAAAGGTGGCGGCAAACACCACGTTCACGTTAATGCCCAAGCCAGCGGCCACCCGCGGGTCGTCCACACTGGCGCGCAGGCGGCTGCCAAAGCGGGTTTTGGCCAATACCGCTTGCAGCGCCACGGTGAGCGCCGCGCACACCGCAATGATGAATAGGCGGTAATGCCCCATACCCAGCGACCACTCCTCACTGCCAAACAGCTCGGTACGGCCCTTGAGCCACTCGGGCAGTTGCATGATCTGCTGGGTCGAACCCATAAAGTAGTCGGTCGCCGCCACGGCCATAAAAGTCAGGCCGATGGAAAACAGCACCTGGTCCAAATGCGGCTTGTTGTACATGGGCCGATACAGCGTGCGCTCCAGCAGCGCGCCCAGAAGGCCCGCACCAAGAAAGGCAACGGGCAGACACAGCAAAAATGGCACGCCGTAGCGCTGCATCAGCACCACGGTGAGGTAGCCCCCCACCATGGCAAAAGCGCCATGCGCCAGGTTGATGAAATTCATCAACCCCATGGTGATGCACAAACCCACCGCCAGTATGAAGAGCAGCATGCCATAGGCAATGCCGTCAAAGAGAATGGTGAGCATTAATTTATAAAATTACTTCTTCGTCTTGCCCGGATCTTTCACATCCGTGATGGTGGCAAACTCGACGTTGTGCAGTTCGCCGCCGACTTTTTCTACCTTGCGGATGTACACGTTATGCACCACATCGCGGGTTTGCGCATCGATGAACATCGGGCCGCGTGGGCTTTCAAAGATTTGGCCCTTCATCGCTTCCAGCAGCGCATCACCGCTTGCGCCTTTGGTGGCCTTGGCAGCTTCGTAGATGACGCGCATGCCGTCGTAGCCACCGACTGCCATGAAGTTGGGGCGCAAGCCGCCGTTGGCTTTACCAAAGGCCTCGACAAATTTCTTGTTCAATGCCGAGTTGTGGTTGGCCGAGTAGTGGTGCGAAGAGACCACGCCCATGGCCACTTCACCCATGCTGTTGAGAATGTCGTCGTCCGTCACGCTGCCTTCGGCAATCATGCGGATACCCGCCTTGTCCAGGCCGCGCTCGGCAAACTGCTTCATCAGTGCGGAACCTGCGCCGGATGGCACAAAGGCAAACAGCGCATCGGGCTTGGCATCGCGCACCTTTTGCAGGAAGGGGGCGAAATCGGGGTTGCGCAGCGGTACGCGCAGCTTCTCAATCACCACGCCACCGTTTAACTGAAAGCGCTCGGAAAAGTATTTTTCCGAGTCGCCGCCGGGGCCAAAGTCCGTTACCAGGCTCACCACACGCTTGACGTTATTTTTAGTGGCCCAATCCGCCAGCGCCGTGACCACCTGCGGCACGGTAAAGCTGGTGCGCACGATGTAGGGCGAGGCCTCGGTAATGATGGAGGTTGCAGCAGCCATCACCACCATCGGGGTTTTAGACTGTGTAGCAACCGGCGCGGTAGCCAGCGCCAGCGGTGTCAGGCCAAAACCTGCCAGCACGTTGACCTTGTCGTTGACCACCAGTTCCTGCGCGATGCGCTTGGTCACATCCGGTGCGCTGGTGTCGTCTTTGAGAATGATCTCGACTTTTTTCCCGCCCACCGAGTTGCCGTTTTGCGCCATGTACAGGCGCACTGCGGCTTCAATCTGCTTGCCGGTGGAGGCGAAGGGGCCCGTCATAGGCAAAATCAGGCCAATTTTGAAGGTATTGTCCTGCGCCATCGCGCCGCAGGCAGCGAAAGCGGCAACGGCTAAGGCAGTGGCCCGGATAAATTGACGTTTTTGCATAAGGTGACTCCGAAAAAAGTAAGTTGAAAAGACTGAAATTGAAACTACATGCTATTTTAGGTGTCGATTATGGCTGCTGTTGCTATGGTTTCCATGGGGTGGTTTTTACGTAGTGTCGGGGTGCCACTTACGCTGCATCGGGCCGCCAGGCAGAATCGAGCGTCAACTCGCCCACCACCCGCGAGACGCACACACACATGCGGCTGTTTTGCTGCTTTTCATGGGCACTTAAAAACACATCGCGGTGGTCGATCTCGCCTTTGACGGCCAGCACGTCCATCACGCACAGGCCACACTCACCACGCCTGCAATCTGAGATAGTGTCGATGCCCGCCTGCTCCAGGGCTTCGAGCAAGGTGGTCTCAGCGGGCACCATGATGTCGAGTTGGTGGCGCGGGATTTGCACCCTGAAGGCTTGCGCGGCAAAGCTGCCACTCGACCCAAAGGTCTCAAAGCGCAGCTCGGCCAGGCGCCTGCCTGCGGCCAGCCAGGCTTTGCGAATGGCCTCCAGCATGGGCACGGGGCCGCAGGTGTAGAGCTGGGCTTTGGGCGGCAAGGCGGCTATTTCGGCGGCGAAGTCCATGTTTTCACCGTTAGCGGCCACAAAGGTTTGCACACGATGACCTAACGCCTCGCGCAGCGTACCTGCAAAGGCCAGCTCGTCCTGCGTGCGTGCGCCATACAGCATGCGCACGGGTGTGCCTTTGGTTGATGAAAGTGCAGCCAGACGCTGCGCCATGGCGACCAAAGGCGTGATACCAATGCCACCGGCAATCAATAAATAGGCCGGAGCAGACAGGTCAAGCGCAAAGTGATTGTGCGGGCCGCTGACTGGCAGGCTAGTCCCCACTTGCAGCGTCCACATGGCGGCCGAGCCGCCGCGTCCACCTTCCATGCGTTTGACGGCGATGCGCCAGTGCACGCCATCGCTTGTGCCCACCAACGAGTAGTGCCGCATTTGCAATTGGCCGTTCACTGTCACCTGCACTTGCAGATGCGCGCCGCCCTCCCAACGGGTGGCTTGGCCACTGGCCGGGCGCAGCAGAAACTGGCGCACGGTGGGGGTGATGTCTTCGGTAGCGACCACCGTGGCTTGCTGCCAGACCTGGATATGTTTCATCGTGCAGCGCTCCGGCGGCGAATCAGTTTGATGGCGCGTAGTGACCCCTGGCCCTGCGCGTCGGCAGGGCCTGCCAGATCGCCCGTGAGCGAGCTACGCAAATTGCGCTGCGCCAGGCGTGAATGCTCGCACATGATGGCCTGGGCGCGGCTGCCCTCGCCGCGCTCGACAGCATCCAGCACCTGGCGGTGCTGGTCTTGCGCCACCACCAGCATGTCGCGCGCCTGCGGCGAGTTGGCCTGCGCCACCACAAAGGCCGAGGGCGAGGCAAACGGCAGGCTGGCCACGCGCTCCAACTGGTGGGCAATCACCGGGCTGCCCGCCATCTCGCACAGCAGGGCGTGAAACTGCTGGTTGAGATCGACATAGCTGGAAAAAGCCTCGTCGTTGAGCATGCTGGGGGCCAGCGCGTCGTCAATTTTCTGCAGGCACTGGCGCGCCTCCAGCAGCAGTGCGGGGGCTGCGCCCTGCTCTGCCGCGCGCCGGGCCAGCAGGCCCTCCAGCGTGCCGCGCAGCTCAATGGCATCGGCGATGTCTGCCTCACTGAACGTTTTTACCGCATAGCCGCCATTGGCCAGCGCCTCCAGCAAACCCTCCTGCTCCAGCCGCATCAGCGCCGCGCGGATAGGTGTGCGCGACATGCCCAGCCGCTCCACGATCGCCAGCTCGGCGATGCGCGCACCGCCTGCGAGCTGCCCCGACAAGATCAGCTCGCGCAATTGCAGCTGCGCACGCACGGCCGCGCTGGCTTGCGCTGAATCAGTGCCGTTTATGTCGGTAGTCCTTGTCATACGGACGTTAGCAGCTATACTATTCATAGCACTTAGCCTGCGTTAAGCAGCCACCGGGTGAATCGGAATCACGCACGCCGCAGGCTGCTCGGCCGCCACCAGCTTGTCAATCAGCTTGCGCGCCCACATCGAACCTGCGTCGATATTGAGGTTATAGAACTGGTGGTCCGGGTGTTCCTGCATGGCGATCTGCTGGGCTTCCAGCACATGCTCATCTTCTCTAAAAATGTTGGCCACGCCTTCGCGCAACTGGTGCGTCAGGCGTTGCTCGCCCAAGGAGTAATTGCGGGCAAAGGCCCAAAAGTAGTGGCAGGTGTTGTCGGTAGCGGGCGTGATGGTGTTGAGCACCTGGCCGTTCACCCCTTTGCTGCGGTCGCTTAAACGTGCGTCTCCCTGGTTGCCGCCCGGTGGCACAGCGCCTGTGCCCGTCTGCGCCACACCCACGTCGATGATGACGGTGCACGGCGCTTCAAACTGGATGATCTGCCAGCGGTCGACCTTGCCTTCGTAGCCCCGCGCCTGCTTGATCTGCCCGGCCCAAAACGGCGGTGCGTCGATGTTTTCCATCCAGCGCGTGACGGTGGCTTTGCGGGTGCCGTGGGTGGCCACAAAGGGGGCCTCGGCCACGGCGCGCTGGCCAATGCTGGAGCCGTGCACAAAGGTTTCGTGCGTCAGGTCCATCAGGTTGTCCACTACCAGGCGGTAGTCACATTGCACCGTAATCATTTTGCCGTCGCCCGCCCAGGCCGGGTCGTCGTTCCAGTGCATATCGGGCACCAACGCAGGGTCGGCCTTGGCCGGGTCGCCGGGCCAGACCCAGACGAAGCGGTGTTTCTCAATGACGGGGTAGCTGCGCACGCAGGCGGACGGGTTGAGCGTCTCCTGACTGGGCATATGGGTGCAGCGGCCCTGCGCGTTGTACACCAGGCCGTGGTAGCCGCAGACCAACTCGTCACCTTCCAGCCGCCCCATGGACAACGGTAGCAGGCGGTGCCAGCAGGCATCTTCCAGCATGGCTACCGTGCCATCGGTCTGGCGAAACATGACCATTTTTTGCTTGCAGATGGTGCGCGGCAGCAGCTCGTGCTTGACCTCGACATCGTAGGCGGCGGCGTACCAGGCGTTGAGAGGAAAAGAGGTTTTTAACGTGCTCATGAATACGTATTGTATACAATAATCATGGAAATGACGCTGAATACGACGTATATCTCGGTTTCATCCAATTTCTGTATCCAACGGGCTTGGGTGTAAGTGCTCTAAAATCGGTTTACCTTAACCTTGAGAGACATCCCATGACCGTCCACGCCAAACTCCCCGCCCGCTTCGACCACGTCGGCAGCTTTCTGCGCCCCCAGTACCTGCTGGAAGCGCGCGAGCAAAAAGCCAAAGGCACGATTACCCCTGAGCAACTGCGCGTGGTGGAAGACAAAGCCATCACCGAAATTGTGAAATTTCAAGAGTCGGTCGGCCTGAAAAGCATTACCGACGGCGAGTTTCGCCGTACCTTCTTCCACCTGGACTTTCTGGAGCAGCTCGGTGGTGTCAAGGTGGGTGATGCCGTGCTGGCCAGAGGCCCCGATGGCGTAGACCACCTGGTACCCCCCGCCATCCATGTGGTGGACAAGGTCACCCATACCAAGCAAATCCAGTTGGCCGACTTCAACTTCCTCAAGTCACAGGTCAGCGCGGGACACACGCCCAAGGTCACCATTCCTTCGCCCACCATGCTGCATTTCCGTGGCGGGCGTGCTGGCATCAGCCGCACCGCCTACCCCGAACTGGAGCCGACCTTTTATGCCGACGTAGCCAAAGCCTATGGCGACGAGCTGCGCAGTTTGAGCGCCGCTGGCTGCAACTACGTGCAGATGGACGACACCAACCTGGCCTACCTGTGCGACCCCAAAATGCGCGAAGCCGCGCAGTCACGCGGTGACGACCCCAACGAGCTGGCCCACCGCTACGCCAAATTCGTCAACCTGGTGGTCGCGCAAAAGCCTGCGGGCATGACCCTGGCGATGCACCTGTGCCGTGGCAACTTCAAGAGCACCCACGCTGCCGCTGGCAACTACGAGCCGGTCGCCGAGGCCCTGCTGGCCGAGATGGACATTGACGCGTATTTCCTGGAGTACGACGACGACCGCAGCGGCGACTTCCGCCCCCTGCGCTTCCTGCCCAAAGGCAAAACCATGGTGCTGGGCCTGGTGACCACCAAGTTTGGCCAGATGGAGAGCAAAGATGTGCTCAAGCGCCGCATCGACGAGGCCGCCAAATACGTGCCGATGGAGCAGCTCGCCCTGTCGCCCCAGTGCGGCTTTAGCAGTACCGTGCACGGCAACAACATTGCAGTAGAAGACCAGCGCAACAAGCTGCGTTTGGTGATTGAGACCGCCAATGAGGTCTGGGGCAGCCAGTAAAGCCTTGCATAGTGTGCAAAGCTTTACATGAGTTTGGCGATTTGCCCACATCAAATGGACGTAAGCAGCTATTGAATAAGTAGCGTTTAAGTATAATCGTCCATTTGGTACATTTGCGAGCCGATTCCATGAAGCCCTCCCGACCTACATTCGTTGCCGCCATCGCGGCGTGCGCTGCACTGCAGGGCTGCACCGTGCTGGCCATTGCGGATACGGTCGGCACGGTGGCCGTGCGTACTGCGGGCGCAGCAGCTAACGCCGCCATCAGCACGGCAGCGGCGGCCAAAGATGTCAGCATTGCGACCACCAAGATGGGGGTCAAAGTAGTAGGCGCTGTGGTGGATGCAGCCATCCCCGACAAATAAGCCTTTGGCAGCACCGGCAGGCGGCGTTTAAACGCAGCGCCAGAAGTAAAAAAGAGCGCCAAGGCGCTCTTTTTTTGCTTTAACTTGCTAGCAATTAAATAGCATAATATGTCCTATTGACAAGGACTACCGGCATATTTGGCAATTATTTCAGGATCAATCGGCGTAAATGCCGGCTTTCTTGATGACCGGGCCCCATTTGGCGATTTCAGCCGTTAGATGGGTTTTCAGGCCAGCCGGGGTCATCTTGTCGGTCGCGGGTACGTCGGAGCTCAAATCGGCCAAACGCTGCATGACTTGCGGGTCTTTCATGGCAGTGCGCATGGCGGCGTTGAGTTTCTCCAGCACCGGGGCGGGGGTGCCCTTGGGGGCATACATGCCATGCCAGACCTTCACTTCAAAACCTTTCAGGCCTTGCTCGTGCAGGGTCGGCAGGTTGGGCAGTGCGGCCAGACGGGTCAGCGTGGTGGCACCGTAGGCCTTGACGCGGCCTTCCTTGATCATGGGCACGGTTTGCGTGGTTTGGTCGCACAGCAGGTCGACCTGGCCACCCAGCAGGTCGTTCATGGCCGGACCGGTGCCCTTGTAGGGAATGGTGTTCAGTTCAATACCGATCTGGCTTTGGAACAACAGGCCACACAGATGGGATACCGCACCCAGACCGGCATTGGCCATGGAGACCTTGTTGCCATTGGCCTTGAGGTAGGCCAAAAGCTCGGGAAAGTCTTTGGCCGGAAAGTCTTTGCGCGCCAGCAGGGTCATGGGCACATCGACCACCTGACCGATGTATTCAAAGTCATTGAGTGGGTCGAAGGACAATTTTTTGTACAGCGCTGGCGCTGTGGCCATACCCATGTGGTGCAAAAAGATGGTGTAACCGTTGGGCGCGGCCTTGGCGACCTTGTTGGCACCAATCGTGCCGCCCGCGCCTACAGCGTTGTCTACCACCACCGACTGGCCCAGGGCCTTGCCCATGGGGATGGCCATCATGCGGGCGACCACATCGGTCGGGCCGCCTGCGGCAAACGGCACGATCAGGGAGATCGGCTTGTCGGGGAATGCCTGGGCTTGCGACGTGGCGGTAAAGCCCACCGACAAAGCAGCCAGTGCCGCCAGAGTCAGGGTTTTGATTTTGCTGTTCATGAAGAGTTGTCCTAAAGGTTAAATCGAAAATAACGCGACCGTGCGTTCTCAAATGCTATTTTCTCACCCTCAACGTGCCAACACCCCAATTGGTGCACTGTGGAAACTACGGATAAACCCCTTGTTTATTGAGCTCGGAAGCAATGACAACGCCATTTAAACCGCCGCCCGCATCTGCACCACCCGCTGCGGATACGGAATCACCACACCCGCTTTGCGCAGGGCCGCCAGCGCCGCGATATGGATATCGCTTTTCACGCTCAGTTGTCCATTCTCCGGGTCGCTGATCCAGAACACCAGGCTGAACTCCAGGCCGTCGGCCAGGAATTGCGACAGATGCGCCACGGGCGCTGGGTCTTTCAATACCCGTTCAGCACTGGCGGCGGCGGCGCACAAGATCTTCTGCACCTGCGCCACATCGCTGTCGTAGCCCACGGTGAGGGTACTGAGCAGCATGACCTTGGGGTCGGCCAGCGAGAGGTTTTCCACCCGCTCGGTGATCAATTTTTCATTCGGGATAATCGCCTCACGGCCATTGAGCGCGCGGATCAGGGTATAGCGGGTTTTGATGTCGCTCACCTTGCCTTCAAAGCCGTCCACCTTGACGCTGTCGCCAATGCGTACCGAGCGTTCAAACAAAATCACAAAACCGCTCACGTAGTTGGAGGCCAGCTTTTGCAGGCCAAAACCCAGGCCCACGCCCAGCGCACCGCCCAGCACCGACAGCGCGGTCAAGTCCACCCCGATGGCCGACAGCGCAAACAGCAGGCCAAACAGAATCAGCAGCGCGCGGATGCCGTTGGCCAGGATCTTGCGCATGGACAAATCCTGCACCGCATCGCGCAGCACGCGCCGCTCGATGACCGACGACACCCACAGCGTGACGATCAGCACCAGTCCCGCCGACAGCAGGCCCTCCAGCATCGTGCGCAGGCTGACCCGGCTTTTGCCAAAGGTCAGTTTGATAGCATCCAGCTCCGCCAGCACACCGGGCAGCAGGCCGATGATCCACAAAATGGTGAGCGCCCAGACGATCCATAAAAACAGCCGCTCGGTCATGCGCGCCAGGCCAGAGTCCGGGAAACTCAGCGCCAGGGTACGGGCGATCAGGCGAATCACCGCCAGCGACACCAGCACCGGCACCGCCACCTTGAGCAGCGACAGCGTTTGGCTGCGCCCCACCCCATAGTTGGCGACAAAGGTGAACGCCAAGGCCAGCAGGGGAAACAAAAGGCCGTCAATGGTTTTGCGCCCCAGCCATACCGAGTCCGCCTGCGCGCTATAGGCCTTGGCCACGGCGCGGCACAGCACATAGGCCAACAGCAGGCAGCCCAGCAGGCTGACCACCTCGACCCAGATATCGGGCCGCGCCATGTCGTGCATCAAGTCATCAAGTTCGTTCATACGGTTTTCTTATGCGGTGTCTGGGGACGGCTCCATTGCGGCGCACGCTTGTCTACAAAGGCCTGCACGCCCTCCTGCGCGCAGGGCTGCATCATATTCACCGCCATGGTCTGCCCGGCCAGCTGGTAGGCCGCCTCCAGGCCCAGGCCCTGCTGGCGATAGAACAGCTCTTTGCCCATTTGCAAGGCCACACGCGGTTTGCTGCAAATCTGCGTGACAAGTTTTTCCACCTCTGCGTCCAGCGCAGCAGCGGTATCGTCCATCGCGACCGCGTTGATCAGCCCGTAGCGCAGTGCCGTGGCTGCGTCGATAAACTCGCCGGTCACCAGCATCTGCATGGCCTGCTTGGCTGGCAGGCTGCGCACCAAGGGCACCGATGGCGTAGCGCAAAACAGCCCGTAATCAATGCCACTGGTGGCAAAGCGCGCTGCGGGCGAGGCCACGGCCAGGTCACACTGCGCGACCAACTGGCAGCCCGCCGCAGTTGCCAGGCCCTGCACCCGGGCTATCACCGGTACGGGCAACCTGGCAATAGAGACCATCATCTTGGAGCACTGGGCAAACAGGCTTTGGTAAAACGCGAGCCGCGGGTTCGCCGCCATGTCTTTGAGGTTATGCCCTGGACAAAAGGCTTTGCCACTGGCTGCAATCACCACGGCACGCGCTTGATCGTCCGCCGCCACGCCATCCAGCGCGGCTTGCAGCGCAGCCATCATGTCTGCCGACAGTGCGTTGAAATTGTCTGGCCGGTTGAGTGTGAGGGTGGTGATACCACGCGCATCCCGGTGCGTTGTCAGCAGGTCATTTTTCATGATAAATCAGGTGATAGTCCTTGTCATCAGGGCGTAAGCAGCTATTTTTTGTATAGCAATTATAAAACCACTTTCGTCCGTACATCCCCGTACAGTAACACGAAGGAAAAGTCTGCAACATGGGGATGATCCACCGGGGAGTGTGTAAACTAGCCACTCTCAATCATCCTCAATTCAAGCTAGCGCCAAAGCGCGCTACAACCTCCAGGAACATCGACATGGGCGCGCAGTGGAAAGCAAAAGGCAAGGAACTGGCAGCCAATGCCAGAGGCAAACTGTTTGGCCGCCTGGCCAAAGACATCATGGTGGCCGCGCGCAGCGGGGCCGACCCGGCCTCCAACTCGCGCCTGCGCCTGGTGGTCGAGCAGGCCCGCAAGGTCTCGATGCCCAAAGAAACGCTGGAACGCGCCATCAAGAAAGGTGCGGGCCTGACGGGCGAGGCGGTGCATTTTGAACACGTGATCTACGAAGGCTTTGCCCCGCACCAGGTGGCCGTGATGGTGGAATGCCTGACGGACAACGTGAACCGCACCGCCCCCGAGATGCGGGTACTGTTTCGCAAGGGGCAGCTGGGGACATCGGGCTCGGTGGCCTGGGACTTTGACCACCTGGGCATGATTGAAGCCGAGCCTGCCGTCGCCGGAGCCGACCCCGAAGTGGCGGCCATCGAAGCTGGTGCACAGGATTTTGAGGCCGTGCTGGCAGGCGAAGATGACGACACCAAGGTCAAAAGCGGCACCACCCTGTTTTATACCGATGCCGCCGACCTGGACTTGGTCAGCCGCGCCCTGCCCGCCCACGGTTTTACGGTGTTGTCTGCCAAGCTGGGCTACAAACCCAAAAACCCCGTCAATCCCGCCAACCTGAGCGCCGAGCATCTGGAGGAAGTAGAAGCCTTTTTGGCAGCGATCGATGCCAATGACGATGTGCAAAACGTCTACGTGAGCTTGGCCGGCTAACCCATCGGGGTAGCCACCGCTACTTAAAGTTCAAGGTCTTCACGCCGCTGGCCGTGCCCAGCAGGCACACCTGGGCCTTCTGGTGCGCAAATACCCCCACCGTCACCACACCCGGCCATTGGCTGACCTGCGTTTCAAACGTCAGCGGGTCTTTGATCTGCAGGCCGGTTACGTCGATGAGGTGCTGTCCGTTGTCGGTCACCAAGGGGGCACCGTCTTTCATGCGCACCTTCGCCGTGCCGCCCAGGGCTGCAAATTGGCGAATGAGTTGCGCGCTGGCCATCAGGATCACCTCGACCGGCAGCGGGAAGGCACCCAGTACGTTCACCAGCTTGCTCTCATCTGCAATGCAGACAAAGCGCCTGGCAATGGCCGCGACGATCTTCTCGCGTGTGAGGGCCGCGCCGCCGCCTTTGACCATGTGCCCCGCGTGGTCGATCTCGTCCGCGCCGTCGATATAGACCGACAGCGCAGTCACGTCATTGCAGTCCAGCACCGGGATACCCAGCGCCTGCAGCCGCTGGGTAGAAGCCACCGAGCTGCTGACCGCGCCTTTAATGTCGTTTTTCATCGTGGCCAGCGCGTCGATGAATTTGTTGACGGTAGAGCCCGTGCCTACGCCTACAATTTCACCTTTCACCACATACTGCAATGCGGCTTGGCCCACCAGGGTTTTGAGTTCGTCTTGTGTCATAAGTTGATAATTTTGCGGGACGGACCAACTGTACTCAGTTGCTCTGTCCTAAGCTAATAATTTTGCGGGACAGTCCAACCGCTTGCGGTTGCTCTGTCCCCAACTAATTGAGTGTATCCAATGTCCCTGTTCCCCTACGCCCTCGCCCGCCCCTTTTTATTTGGCCTGGACCCCGAAGCCGCGCACGACCTGACCATGGCCAGCCTGGCGCGCACCCAGGGCACACCGCTGGCCTGGGCCTACACGCAGGCACGGGTGAGCGACCCAGTCACGGTGGCGGGCCTGGCGTTTCCCAACCGCGTAGGCCTGGCTGCGGGTTTGGACAAAAACGCCCGCTGCATTGACGGCCTGGGCGCGATGGGCTTTGGCTTTGTCGAGGTCGGCACCGTCACGCCGCTGGCGCAGAGCGGCAACCCCAAGCCGCGCATGTTCCGCATTCCTGAAAAAAACGCCTTGATCAACCGCCTGGGCTTTAACAACGAGGGTCTGGAGGCCTTCATTGCGAATGTGAAACGCTCTCAATTACATAGCTGCTTACGTCCAGGCGACAAGGACATGCGCATGATTTTAGGCCTCAACATCGGCAAAAACGCTGCGACACCCATCGACAACGCCACCAGCGATTATCTAACCTGTCTGGACGGCGTGTACCCCTACGCCGACTACATCACCGTCAACATCAGCTCGCCCAACACCAAAAACCTGCGCGCCCTGCAAAGCGACGCGGCGCTGGACGGCCTGCTGGGCGCACTGGCGGCGCGTCGGGCCCAGTTGGCTGACCAGCACGGCAAAAGAAAACCGCTTTTTTTGAAAATTGCACCCGACTTGGACGAAGACCAAGTCAAGGTGATTGCCGCCACGCTCAAGCACCACCAGATTGACGGCGTGATTGCCACCAACACCACCATCAGCCGCGAGGCCGTCAAAGGCCTGCCGCACGCTGAGGAAGCCGGTGGCCTGAGCGGCGCGCCGGTGCTGGAGGCCAGCAACCAGGTGATCCGCCAATTGCGCAAGGCCTTGGGCCAAGGCTACCCGATCATCGGCGTGGGCGGGGTGCTCAGTGGGCAAGATGCGGTGAGCAAAATAAAAGCCGGGGCAGATCTGGTTCAAATCTACACCGGCTTGATCTACAGCGGCCCGGCGCTGGTGAAAGACGCTGCCCTTGCCCTAAAAAACCTATAGAAACAGGTGGTAGTCCTTGTCGCCAGGACATGAGCAGCTACATTTTTTATAGTGCCATCGCCTCCTCCACGCACGCCGCACAGACTGCGCGGGGCGTTCAAGCCGCCTTGGAAATCGGTGCCACCAGCTCCAGCGCCTTGCGCAAATGCGCCACGGTGCTTTGGGCATCGTGCCATTTTTCCAGGCCAAACAGGCCAATGCGGAAGGTGCGAAAGTCCGCTGGCTCGTCGCATTGCAAGGGCACACCCGCAGCGGTTTGCAGGCCCAAGGCCAGAAACTTTTTGCTGGACTGGATCTCTGGGTCGCTGGTGTAGCTCACCACCACGCCAGGGGCTTTGAAGCCTTCAGCGGCGATACTGCGAAAACCATGCGACTCGAACAACTGGCGCACCTGCTGGCCCAGTGCCATCTGCTCCTCGCGTACCTTGGCCAGGCCGTAGGCCTGCGCCTCCTGCATGTTCTCCCACAGGCGGGTGAGCGCGTCGGTCGGCAAGGTGGTGTGGTAGGCGTGGCCACCGCCTTCGTAGGTTTCCATAATCTGCAGCCACTTCTTCAAATCCATGGCAAAGGTGCTGCTGGTAGTGGCATCAATGGCTTTGCGGGCCCGCTCGCTGAGCATCACCATGGCGCAGCAGGGCGAGCTGCTCCAGCCCTTTTGCGGCGCGCTGATCAGCACGTCTACGCCGGTGGCGCGCATATCAACCCACATGGCCCCGGAGGCTATGCAATCCAGCACAAACAGGCCGCCTACGGCGTGCACGGCGTTGGCCACAGCCAGCAAATAGTCGTCGGGCAGCATCATGCCTGCGGCGGTTTCTACGTGCGGAACAAACACGGCGGCGGGCTTGTCGCGGGCGATGGCGGCCACCACTTCGGCGATGGGAGCGGGAATCCACGCGGCCTCAGATTGCTCGCTCACGCGGCGCGCTTTGAGCACCGTGTGCTCGCTGGGGATCGCGCCCATGTCAAAAATCTGCGTCCAGCGGTAGCTGAACCAGCCGTTGCGCAACACCATGGCTTTTTTGCCACCGACAAACTGGCGCGCCACCGACTCCATGCCAAAGGTACCGCTGCCGGGCACCAGGATGGCACTGTGCGCCCCATAGACCTGCTTGAGCATGGCGGAAATACCCACCATCACACCCTGAAAGCGCTTGGACATATGGTTCAGGGCGCGGTCGGTGTAGACCACCGAAAACTCCAGCAAACCATCGGGATCAATAGTGGGCAATAAACCGGGCATAACAGCTCCTAGGGAAGAAAGCGAAAAAAAGAGGGTCTAGGTTATCACACTCGCCCACTTAGCGGGGGCGGTGCATGCGAAACAACTGCTCGGGGCCGATGCTGAAGTAGTCTGCCGGGCCACCCCCGCGCAAGACCGGCTGGGCGGCTGCCGTGTCATAGATGCCCTCCACCAGCAGTTGCTGCGCAATATGCACGGCCACCACCTCGCCCAGCACCAGCCAGCTGGGCACCTGCACACCATCTGCGCCCTGCAACTGCACGATCTGCGTGACGCGGCATTCAAACGACACCGGGCTCTCCTGCACACGCGGCGCGGCAATCAGGCGCGAGGCGACGGGGGTAAGGCCTGTCAGGTCAAACTCGCTCACATCTGGCGGCACGGCGGCGCAGCTTTGGTTCATGGCCTCGGCCAGGGGGCGGGTCACCAGGTTCCAGGCAAACTCGCCGCTCGCTTGCACATTACGCACGCTGTCTTTGTGGCCAATGCTGCAAAAGCCGACGATGGGCGGCGTGTAATTAAAAGCGTTGAAAAAGCTGTAGGGCGCCAGGTTGTTCACCCCGGCAACGGAGCGGGTGGAGATCCAGCCGATGGGGCGTGGGCCGACGATGGCGTTAAACGGGTCGTGCGGCAGGCCGTGGCCAAGGCGCGGTTCGTAAAAGTGGATGGGCATGGATTGGAAGGATGCAGGTGATAGGGTTCAGGCCACAGGGGCGCGTCGGGCAGCCACTGTCGCGCGCGTCAGCCGCATGCGCAGCCCCACGGGTGACATAACGAAGGCCATGAGTTCTTGCGCCTCTTGGCCGTCGGGCGTATCTACGGATTCGATGACAAAGTGCGTCAGCAGCATGGCCATGGCGGTTTTGATCTCCAGTAGCGCCAGGTAGCGGCCCGGGCAGGTGCGCGGGCCCGAGCCAAAGGGGATGGCGGCGCGCTTGTCCAATGCGTCTGTACTGTCGGCGCTGGCCAGCCAGCGCTCGGGTTTGAAGGCCAGCGGATCGGCAAAGTGAGCGGCGTCCACCGTGTCGTGGCGAAGTACGGCCCATACCACCGTGCCCCGGGGCACCTGCACATCGCCCACGGCAGTGTCATGCACGGCCTCCAGGGGCATAAAGGGTGCCACGGGTTTGAGGCGCATGGCTTCGTTGATGCAGCCATCCAGATAGACCAAAGCGTCCATCTGCTCCAGGCTCAGCGTGGCGCAATCGGGTGCCAGGCGCTGCACCTCCTGCGTGGCCAGTTGCAAAGCCTGTGGGTTGCGTTCAAGCAGGTAGATCAGCCAGGCGATGGTGTTGGCCGTGGTGTCTTCGCCCGCCAACAGCATGGTAGACACATTGCCTGCCACGGCGTCATCGTCCACGCCGCTGCCAGGCTGGTCGGCAGCGGCAATCATGGCCTCCAGCAGGTTGCCCGGTTTGTCCCGCAGCTCGGGCCTGTCCAGCATGCGCTGGCGGGCTTGGGCGATCAGCTTGGCCACCTCGGTTTGCATGCCTGCCACGCTGCGCTCCAGGCGGCGGTCTTGTGGCAGCTTGAAGTAACGCCAGTAGGGAAAAATCGCCAAACTGCGGCGCATGGTGGCGGGCAGTATGTCGTCCAAGTGGCGCTGTATCGTGTCCTCGCCCGCCTCCAGGGTATTGACCTCGCAGCCAAAGGCCAGGCCCGCAATGATGTCTACGGTGTAGCGTTTGAGGTCGGCCGACACATCAATACTGCTGCCTGCCTGCACCGCGTTGGCCCAGCGGCGCTGCAGACGCAGGGCTACCTGCACGATGGCCGGAAAATACGACTTGATAGGCCCGGGCGCAAAACCGGCCATCACCATGCGGCGTTGGTTACGCCACTGTACCCCCTCGGCCAAAAACACCCCTGGCGTGCCGCCCATCTCCTGCGATATCCGGCTGGTCAGCGTGGGCCTGCGAAAAGTCTCGGGACGCTCGCGCAACATAATGGCAATGGCCTGTTGGTCGGCCACCACCAAGACGCACCTGCGCCCAAAATACACACGGCAAAACTTGCCGTACTGCTGGCACAACTGCTCCACATCTTGGTGAATCCGCGCGGGCGTGACCTGCAGCATATTGCCCACGAAGGGCCAGGCACGCGGCCCGGGCAGATCTTTGATTTGGCGCCGGGGCGGACTCATGGTGTTTTGCATCGCCCGTTTGTATCAGAATTTACCCGTCTTCTGCGCCGTTGCAGGCATCTGCAAAATATATACAGCGAGACCAGTGCCTGCTACTGCCCTGTAGCGGTCACTGCGCAGTTGATCACAAAAGACAGGCTGGAGTTGGCCGGGAAGGTGCTGATGGCGATGCCCGACTGTACAGCCGCGATGGTCAGGGCAGCCGGACAGACCGCCGCACCACCCGTCACAGTGCAAGTCACCGAGGTGCAGCTCAGCCCCGCGGCCACCGGATCGGCAAACACCGCGCCGCCTGCCCCGGCCGGTCCCAAATTGGTGACGGTGACGGTATAGCTGGTGGTGTCGCCAGCGACGACCGCGCTGACACCATTGGTTTTGCTGACGGACAAGACCGCCACGGGCTGCACGCTGACGGGGTCCAGCGCGATGTTATTCCCCGTCTTGGATGCGCCCTCACAGGCACAGGCTACCGTGGCCGTGTTGGTAAAGTTGCCTGCATTGCCGGGGCTGACCTGCAGGCTGATGGTGGGGTAGCTGCCGCTGGCTGGCAGGGCATCGGTGCGGATGCAGGTGGCTGTGGCCAGGGTACAAGTCCAGCCGGTGCCACTGATGGACAGCGCCGTCATGCCCGCAGGCAAAATATCCACCACGGTGACTGTGCCAAAGCTGGCAATCGTTCCGCTGTTGCGCACTACGATGGAGAAGGTGGGTGTGTTCGGAAAGGTGACCGCTTGCGCGAAACTACTGGGTGAATGGGTCTTCACGATAGTCAAGTCTGCCGAGGTGGTTGTGACGGTGGCGGGCTGGTCACCCGCTGTCACCGCGTCTGCATCGCTGAGGTCGGAAAACGCGGTGCCCAAGGTAAGTGCTTTATAGGTGATGCTGGCAAAGTTGTTAATGCTGGTCTCGCCGGGCGTATTGGCGTTGACGGTGACACGAAACTTCAGCGTCTGGCCGTCACCGGGGTTGAGCTGGCCGCCCAAGACCGCCGTAGCCGTGCGGCCAATGCGCACCACAATGCGGTTGCCCGCAGCATCAAACTCCGCCGCGTCATCCCCCGCCGCGTCCGTGCGTGCGCCGGTAGGCATACCCGAATTGGTCGAGCTGAGCACCATGCTGCCCGTCACGTAGGTGGTGTTGGCGGGAATAGCGTCAATCAACACGGTGGTGGTCGCCGAGTCGTTGCCGGTGTTGGCAAACACCACGGTGTACTCCAGCACGTCACCAGGCTCCACCGCTCCACCGTTGATATCCACCACCGACTTGACGAAGGTAGTCTTTGATGTTGGGGACGAAGATGGTGGTGGCCAGAGTAATGACGCCGGGATAGATCATCTCCACGTGTGGAGCCGACTCGAACGACCGCCGTCGTGGCCCCGTTGGGCAACTGGGATTGGGTGTAAACATGTCAGCATCGTAGCCCAGGGTATTGAGGTAGTTGGGGTTGCGGTCAGGGTTGTTCACCCCGAGGTGGATATGGTGCTGTTGAACACATCGGTCAGCGGGTTGAGGGTATTGGATACCGGGCTGAAGGTGGCCGTGCTGGTGCCAAAGAGCAGGCCACCACGGCGGCCTCGGTCGAGCCCCGTCGCCGTCATAGGCCACCACGCCAAGCTTGGAAGTCACTGTGCCAGTGGGAGGGGTGGTAAATCCTGTGAGGGAAATGGTCACAACAGCAGGTTTGACCACCTGGAACCCGTCATAGACCACCATGTTACGGGTGGGCTGGGCGGCTGTCCCGAAAAACCACCACCAAACTCCAGCCGGCATACAGATTGGTCGCGTTTGCGGTAGCAGCCACGTTTGCCACCGTATAGGTACCGCCGCCAGCAGCTGGCAACGAAACCGGTCACATCGACAAAAGACTGGTACGCACCGGTGACGGTACCGGCAGCCGCAGTGTCGTTGGTCACGCTGGCGGTGACGGTTTGGTATAGCACCACCGCTGGTGGGGGTGGCAATGGCAACGGCACCGCGCAGTGCGGTGGTGGCTGCGTTGCTGGTCACACCGCCCCAGTACAGAGCCAGCAAATGCCACCGACTGCCAGCCTACGGGCAGGTTAACCCGTGCGCCGGAAGAATTGACGGTACTGGCATTGCCATCCACGTCGATGTTGATCATGGTGAAGTTGTTGTTGGTGTCGGTGCCCGCGCTGTTGGCGCGAACCGCTGCACAGGTGGCGGCTCCAGTCGCGCCGGTGACGGTGCTGCAAGCCAGGCTTGAATTGGCGGCAATGGTGATGTCACCCGCCGCATTGAGTGTAAATCGGGGTGAAAACACGCGCGTGGCGGCCTGCGCGTTGGGTATGCACAGCCACACCAGCGCAAGCAAAACGGCCCAGACGTGCCAACGCGCAATTCCCAAAAAAATAGGTTCAAAACGCTGAAAAGGCTTTACTTGGTAGTTTTGCACGCTACTTATTTTATAGCCTGACAGTAATAGCAGAGAACGTATGAACAGAAAAAAAATGCATTCCGTGCAAAAGTTGTCTGGCTGTTTACAACAATTTAATCCTAATTCATTATAAAGCAACCCAGCCCATCGCAGATACTGAACAGCAAATCAACTACAGCCCCAAAGTCGTCGCCGCGAACGCCGGACTGCTTTTGTGCAGCCAGGCTTCAATGTCCTCACGCAGCGCTACACGGCGCTGGGCATCATGGCTGGCAATGCCTTTGCAATGCACCGGGTCGATGCGGTGCATGACCCAATTGGGCGAATAGATCGCACTGGGGAGATCCAGTGCATCAGCACTGGGCACAGCGTGCGCGTTGATGATGTGCGACCAACGGCCGCGCCAGGTCACAAAACGCGGCAGCCGCTCGCCAAAGCCCTCGTAGCGCTTGGCCAGCAGGGTAAAGGTGCGCCCGGTTTTGCTCCAGGCGCTGAGTGACTCGACCACCGCGCGTTCGCCCAGCGGCCAGTCATCAAAGCTGGCATCGCACAGGATGATTTCGCGCCAACCTTCGCGTGCGGCAGCGGCCAGCGCGTCACGCACCAATTGCTGGAAAACAGTTCGTCCGTTAAATGGCCCCTCCAGCAGGGCTGGCGAATTCGTCGTGGCAGGAGATATATCACTCGGCATGTAACCATCCTTGCTCCATGAATTGGCCTAGAGCGCTTTGTAGCTGTGCGCTGGCTGCGCCTACTTCGGTAGCGCTGAGGGTGCGTGCATCGGCCAGCTTGCGCAGCAGTTTGGCATCTTTGCCAGCCACCTTCCAGCTGTCGCCATTCAAGTAGACATGCTTTTCATCGTACATCATGCGGCTGGCGCGGTCTAGCTTGACAGTCGTCCATTTTTTGGGCGCTTTGCCCGCTTTGAACCACACCTTGTCTTTGGGTTCGGTGAGGTACTCGCCCAGGATTTGTTGCATCAGGGTTTTATCTGCCAGCGCTTTAGTGACGGCTTGGGTGGCAAAGTCAGCCAGCGCGGTGGGGATTTCAGCGGGCTTGGGGGTCGCAAGCTGCGCACGGTCGGTGTACAGCGACTCATCTTCTATCTCATCGGCCACCCGGTGCATCAGCTCGCGCGCCAGCTCTTCGGTACTGGGGGCGCGAAAGCCGATGGAATAGGTTTGGCAGTCGTTGTCCAGCGCCACACCGTCGTGGGCATAGCGCGGCGGCAGGTAGAGCATGTCGCCGGGGCCCAGGTCAAACTCTTGGGTGGGTTGGAAGTTGGCCAGGATTTTGAGGGGCACATCGTGGCGCAGGCTTAAATCTTTCTGCGCGCCAATGCGCCAGCGGCGGCGGCCCGAGGCTTGCAGCAAAAACACGTCGTAGCTGTCAAAGTGCGGGCCTACGCCGCCGCCAACGCTTGCGTAAGAGATCATCAAGTCGTCCAAGCGCGCATCGGGCACAAAGCGGAATTGCTGCAGCAATGCATGCACGCCGACGTGGTGCAGGTCTACGCCTTGCACCAGCAGGGTCCAGTCTTTGCGTTTAAGCGGCGGGAGCGCCACCGCCTTAGCCTCGCCTGTCCCCACGCTGCCTATCGGGCCATGGCTAAACTTCCACGCCCCTTTTTTCTTCTCCACCAGGCGCGACTCCACGGCTTCATTGGCGGCCAAGGCAAACAGCGCATCACGCGCCACCAAAGGTGAAAGGCCCGGCACGGCAGCGCGGATCAGCAATGGCTTTTTTTGCCAATATTGGCGCATAAACTGCTCGGGCGAGAGGCCGCCCAGCAAGGCAAGAGGGGTTTGTACATTCATGGGACAATTCTGCCCTATGAATGACGACTTTAACGAACCCCTCCTGCACATTACCCCGCAATGCGTGGTGGCCCTGACCTGGACACTCAAAGACACACTAGGCGAAGACCTCGACGTGCTGGAAGACCCTGTCGAGTTCCTGGTCGGCGGCGGCGACCTGCTGCCCAAGATGGACGAAGCCCTGCAAGGCCACGGCGTGGGCGATGTGCTGGACCTGCACCTGGAGCCCGAGGATGCCTTTGGCGACTTTATCGACAAGCTGATCTTTTTGGAGCCGCGCAGCAAGTTCCCCAAGCAAGTGGAGACCGGCATGGGCTTTGACGGCCTGCCCGCAGGCTGCAATCCCGACGCGCCCCAAGACCTGCACTACACCGTCACCGACATCTACCCCGAGCATGTGGTGGTGGATGCCAACCACCCGCTGGCCGGCATCGCCATCCGCCTGCATTTGAAAATAGCCAGCATCCGCGAAGCGACCGAGGAAGAAATTGGCCAGGGCAGCGCCGGCGTGGGCTTTTTCAAAATGGGTGGAGCGGGCCAACACGCCGACGCCGAGCATGATGATGGCGATACCGCCGCCGAAGATGCCCAGTACCGCAGCATCCACCCCGCCAAACTCAAGAATTTACATTAAATATGGCTGGAGTCCTTTTCATCAGGACATCAGAAGCTACTGAAAATATAGCAGTGTATAGGCTCTATAACCCTGCATTTTTCTGCCCTGCACCTGCATGCGCAGGTCTAGACAACGCTGAACCAGCAGGTAGGCGATACCACACAGCCAATCCATCGAGTTCGTCTATTTTGTTTAAAAACAAATTTATATATTAAATATATTTAATTAAATCAAACGGTTAGGATATTTATTTTTTGTTTGCATATTTAGAACAAAATGGTAAACTAAAACTATGTACAAAAGCAAATCCTCTCCGCAAATCGTTTTACGTCCGCAGGACTTTGTGGTGTTGCTGCGGCTGTCGTTGGTACGCGCAGCACCCACCTACGAGCAGCTAGCGGGCGAGCTGGCGTTGACCAAATCTGAAATCCATGCCAGCCTGGAGCGCGCATCTATCGCGCAACTGGTGCGCAAGCCACCTAAAGACGGCGTGCTGGGTGCGCACACGGCCAAGGGCACCATCGTGTTGGTGCGTGAGTCGTTTGCGGAGTTTGCCGTGCATGGCGCACTCTATGTGTACCCCGCCGTGCGGGGCGAGGTCATGCGCGGCATGCCCACAGGCTACGCAGCCCCGCCCTTGTCCGCCATCATCGTGCCGCCCGCTGGTGCGCTAGAACCACCACCCGTATGGCCCGACGCGGCAGGCACAGTGCGCGGTTGTGCCCTGTTCCCACTCTACCCATTGGTGCCTATCGCGGCGCTACGCTTGCCTGCGCTGTATGAGCTGCTCACGCTGTTTGATGCCCTGCGCGCAGGCAGCGCACGCGAGCGTGCGTTAGCCCGCACCATGCTGGCAGAGCGCTTGGCGCAATAGCCTATGGTATGAACTCCATCTTCAACAAACCTAAAACTCCAAGCAACCATTGAAAAATTTGACTGTTACTTATGTGGATTCAATTCACACTGAACACACCAACGAGGAGCAACAAACATGAAAATTGAATCAATTCGACTGAAAAATTTCAAAACATTCAAAGATGTTTACATCAAAGACATCCCCTCATTTTTAGTTCTTGTAGGAGCCAACGGCTCGGGCAAGACGACGCTCTTTGGAGTCTTTGGTTTTTTGCATGACTGCCTTAAAGGTAATGTTCGACAGGCTTTAGATAGTCGAGGTCGATTCAAAGAAGTAATTAGTCGTGAGGCCACAGAAAAAACCATCGAGATTGAAATCCAATACCGCATGGTTATTGCGGAAATCAGCCGGCTAGTTACCTACTCCTTGGAAATATCAGATAAAGAAGGCGTACCGTACGTCAAACGAGAAATATTGCGCTACAAGCGGGGACGCTACGGGAGTCCTTACCACTTTTTAGATTTCTCCAATGGCGAAGGCTATGCAATAACCAACGAAGCTGATTTTCAAAAATCAGATGAAGAACTAGACCGCGAATATCAAAAAGTTTCGCCTGACACCCTCGCTATCAAGGGTCTCGGCCAATTCGAACGCTTCAGCGCGGCCTATGCATTTCGAGAACTTATCGAGTCATGGCATGTCTCTGATTTCCATATCAGTGCCGCACGCGGCCGTAAAGAGGCTTTAGGAGAATCGGAACATTTAACTGAGAGCGGTGACAACCTAGCTCGCGTAGCGCAATACCTTTTTGAGCAGCATCCCAAAGTTTTTCAAACTATTTTGGACACCATGATAAGACGGGTGCCGGGCATCAGCGAAGTCAAACCAGTACTCACTGACGATGGGTATCTAACCTTGCGATTTAAAGACGGCTCGTTCACAACACCCTTTTTAGATCGTTACGTGTCTGACGGCACCATAAAAATGTTCGCCTACTTGGTGCTACTGCATGACCCCAGGCCTCACCCGCTTTTATGTGTCGAGGAACCAGAAAATCAGTTGTACCCTCAGCTAATGACAGAATTGGCGGAAGAGTTTCGCGATTACGCACGCAGAGGCGGCCAAGTTATTGTCTCTACACATTCACCCGATTTTTTGAATGCAACTCAGGTAGATGAGGTATTTTGGCTGGTCAAAGAAAATGGATCGACTGACGTTCGCAGAGCAAAAGATGATCTCCAAATTGTGGACTACATGGCCCAAGGCGACCAGATGGGGTATCTGTGGAAACAGGGCTTCTTTAAGGGCGCAGATCCGCAATGAAAGAAATAGTTTTTCTGCTCGAAGAGGCATCAGCAAAAGCAATGCTTGAATCGTTATTACCACGCATCTTGCATGCATCGATTACGCCAAGGTTAATCGCCTTTGATGGTAAGCAAGATTTAGAAAAGCAAGTCGCTAAAAGAATTCGATTCTTTCGCAACCCACAGGCACGGTTTTTGGTACTACGTGATCAAGATAGTTTTACTGATTGCAAAAGACTCAAAGCAACATTACTGCAACTCGTAGATACTACGGGAATGCGCACTCAGAGCTTAGTTCGCATTGCATGCCATGAACTTGAAACTTTCTACCTTGGTGACTTGGCCGCCGTTGAACAGGCACTACATATTTCAAATTTAGCCGGTTTGCAAAAAAAAGCCAAGTTTCGAGCTCCAGACCACTTAGCCAATCCTTCTGAAGAGTTAATGAAGCTGACAAACAATCGATATCAAAAAGTTTTAGGATCTAGAGCCATTGGTGGAAAACTAGATATTGATAACAAACGCTCTATTAGTTTCGCTCACTTGATAAGCGGTATCCAGAAAATGCAACAAGAGTTGTTGGCTCTCTCGTGAAAAATTCATTGCTTATGCACTTGAAATATTATTTTTTTATTTGTTAACGATATTTTTGAGTATGCCTCCCTCCAACGACAAACCCAAAGGCCAACCCCGCTCCCTCACCGGTTTGCTGCCGTTTTTAAAACCTTACCGGGGCCGCATTGCTCTGGCGGGCGTGTTCTTGGTACTGGCGGCCGTGGCAACCTTGGTGTTCCCCGTCGCACTGCGCGGCTTGATCGACGGCGGGCTGACCACGGGGGCTACCAGCGCCGACAAGGGCGCGGCGCTGCTGGCGCTGAGGGGGCATTTCTTTGAGCTGTTTGGCGTGGCTACGGCGCTGGGGCTGTTCAGCGCGGCGCGTTTTTACATGGTGAGCTGGCTGGGTGAGCGGGTCACCGCCGATCTGCGCAACGCGGTGTATGGCCATGTGCTACACCAGTCGCCGCAGTTTTTTGAGACCACGCAGACGGGCGAAGTCTTATCGCGTTTAACGGCCGACACCACGCTGGTGCAATCCGTGGTGGGCTCGTCGCTATCTATGGGCCTGCGCAATGGCGTGATGGGCATTGGCGCGCTGGCCATGCTGGTGTGGACCAACCCGCTGGTGATGGGCCAGGTGCTGGGCGGCTTGCTCCTGATTGTGCTGCCCTCCATCTGGTTTGGCCGCCGCGTGCGCAAGCTCTCGCGCGCCAGCCAAGACCGCGTGGCCGACTCAAGCGCCATCGCGGCTGAGGTGCTCAACGCTATTCCCGTGGTGCAAAGCTACACCGCCGAAGATCGAGAATCCAAACGCTTTGACGCGTCTACACAAAACGCCTTTATGACGGCCATTCGCCGCAACAAAACCCGCAGCGCGCTGGTGGCCTTCATCATCATCGCCACCAGCGGCGCGCTGCTGTGGGGCCTGTATCAGGGCACGCAGGCGGTGATGCAGGGCGAGATTACCGCCGGGCATCTGGGGCAAACCGTGGTCTATGTGATCATCCTGGCCAGCGCCTTTGCGGTGCTGGGCGAGGTGTATGGCGACCTGCTGCGCGCGGCCGGAGCCACCGAGCGCCTGATGGAGCTGCTGCATGCGCCTTCGACCATTATTTCCAGGCGAAATATGCCGCTAGTCCCTGTCGCTGGGACGCAAGCAGCTATCAATTTTGAAGCAATTAACTTCAACTATCCCTCCCGACCGGCGCAGGCCGCGTTGCAAAATGTGAGCCTGCAAGTAATGCCGGGCGAGACCGTGGCGCTGGTGGGTGAGAGCGGTGCGGGTAAAACCACCATGTTCCAGCTGCTGCAGCGCTTTTACGACCCGCAGCAGGGGCAGATCAGCTTGCACGGCACGGCGCTGGCCGACCTGGCATTGGGCGCGCTGCGCGGCGCGATCGCCGTGGTGCCGCAAGAGGGCGTGATTTTCTCGTCTACCGCCATGGACAACATTCGCTACGGCAGGCCGGGTGCCAGCGACGCAGAAGTGATGGCCGCTGCCCGCGATGCCTTTGCCGACGAATTTATCAACGCCCTGCCCGAGGGCTACCACACCTTCCTGGGCGAGCGCGGTGTACGCCTGTCGGGCGGGCAGCGCCAGCGCATCTCGATAGCGCGCGCCATGCTGAAAAACGCACCCATCTTGCTGCTGGACGAAGCCACCAGCGCGCTGGACGCGCAAAGCGAGAAGATGGTGCAGGCCGCCCTGGAGCGCGCCATGCAGGGCCGCACCACCCTGGTGATAGCCCACCGCCTGGCTACGGTGCAAAAGGCTACGCGCATCGTGGTGATGGCGCATGGGCAGATTGTGGAGGTGGGCAAGCACGACGAGCTGGTGCAGCGCGGCGGCGTGTATGCGCGCCTGGCGGCCTTGCAGTTTACGAGTTGATCACGGCGGCTGAAGCGGGCTACGACATCAACACGCTACCAAAAAAATAGCTGCTTACGCCCTGTTGACAAGGACTACAGCCATATTTGATTGATTTTACAGCGCCCGGGCGCTGAACGTATCGCACTGCTTCATGTTGCCCGTTTGCAGGCCTTGGTTGAACCAGGCCATGCGCTGCTTGCTGGAGCCGTGGGTAAAACTGTCGGGCTGGGCGTAGCCCTGGCTCTTTTTCTGCAATGTATCGTCGCCAATCTGCGCGGCGGCGTTCATGGCCTCTTCGATATCGCCTTTGTCCAGCTTGAGCTGCGAGCCGCGGGCCCAGACACCGGCGAAACAATCGGCTTGCAGTTCCAGGCGTACGCTCAGGTTGTTTTGCTCTTTTTCACTGACGCGACCACGCATCGCATCGACCTTGCCGCTGATACCCATCTGGTGCTGGATGTGGTGGCCCACCTCATGGGCAATGACGTAGGCCTGGGCAAAGTCACCCGGTGCGCCAAGCTGGCGCTTCATGGTTTCGTAAAAAGCCAGGTCGATGTAAACCTTCTGGTCGCCGGGGCAATAAAACGGCCCCATTGCTGACTGGCCCGTGCCGCAGGCAGTAGGCGTCGCTCCGCGAAACAGCACCAGTTTGGGGGCCTTGTAGGTGCCGCCGCCCTGCTTGAAGACAGAGCCCCACACGTCCTCGGTATCGGCCAAGACGGTTGACACGAAGCGCCCCATCTGGTCGTCTTTGGCCAAAGGCTTGGCAGGGCCTTGGCTGACTTGCGGGGCAGGCTCGCCGCCCCCTACACCATCCAAAATACCCAGCACCGTCATGGGATTGATGCCAAACACCAGGGAAGCCACCAACGCAATGGCAATACTGCCAATCCCAAGGCCGCCGCGCCGACCCATACCCATGCCGCCACCGCCGCCTTGGCCGCGCCGGTCTTCCACGTTATTTGATTCGCGTCTGCCTTCTGTTTCCATGAGCTGGTCTCCAAATGATGGTCAATGCCGTGATGTTACACCGAAGCGGGCGCAGCCCAACACCCCATGAGATGCCTCTTGCAGAGGGCATCAGCCATGACACAGTGCAACCATGGCACATGCCCCTGAAGGACGCAGGCTTGAGCACAAGCCGTACTGCACTACCACGCGCTGTGGTTCAATGGGGTTGATGCCGTGCGGCTGCGCACTTGAATGGCCTGTGCGATATTCGCGAATCTGCTGTAGACAAAATGCCTCTCCTCCGTGCCCTTTGTATCCATGCCCGTCAAACCCACTGATACCCGCCGTGTTCGCCCCAGCACCCTGCCCCGTGTGCTGGTGACTGGCTTTGAAGCCTTTGGTGATGACCCCAGCGGCCAGGGCCTGAACCCCAGCGCGCTGGCTGCCCATGCCCTGCACGGCAAACGCATCGCTGGGCATCGCGTGGTGGCCGCCGTACTGCCCTGCGTATATGGGCAGTCCATTGCCATGCTCAAAACACTGATCAAGCAGCACCAGCCCGCACTGATCGTCTGCGTAGGCCAAGCGGGTGGCCGTGGCGGTATTTCCATCGAGCGCGTAGCGGTCAATTTGGACGATGCACCTTACCCAGACAACGCTGGCTGCGTGCGCCTGGGTTGCCCGGTACTGCCTGGCACACCCGCCGCCTACTTCAGCACGCTGCCCATACAAACCATGCTGGCCACACTACAGCGCAAGGGCGTGGCCTGCGAGCTGTCCAGCAGCGCGGGGCATTTTGTCTGCAACCATGTCTTCTACGCCCTCATGCACCTGCTGGCCACCCGGCGCGGCTTGGGCAAGGTGCGCGGCGGCTTTATCCATGTCCCGTACTTGCCCGAGCAAGCCGCCGCCACGGGCGCAGCCAGTATGTTGCAAGAGGTCATCAACCATGGCCTGTCGCAGGCTTTGCGGGCCGCATTGGTGCACCGCAGTCATGCCGGTCAGCACACTGCGGCGTGATGACCCCTTGGGTATTTTCTACCTGCACCGACATGATTTGCCGCCGGCAACGCGGCAACCATGGCTAGCGGCCGCAGACTTAAAGTGTATCTTTTAGTACGCTGATGCTCAGCCTGTTCGGGGTATGAACCACCCTTGCAAAAAAGCATAAAACCCGGTTGCATTTTTTACACTGAAACCGTATTTTTGTGTCGCAAATAACGCACTTTTTTTGCATCGATCGATTTACATTTCTTCACTTTTAATTTGCATCAATTGTTGATGAATATCAATTTTTGTGTATTGAGCAACCGGGCATTTCACCGAAAAACACCCTAATTCAGCAATAACTTGTTGATTTAATTGAAGTTTTTTCAACGCCTCACGCCACTTGCCAGCCCAAAAAGTCGCGCCTAGACTGCGCCCAATGCACCGAAAAAACGATGCCTTCGCTGCATAAGAACGAAACAACAATGGACTGGATACCGCTTGCCGTATCCGAGAAATGTGAGGTGATCTATGTTTACCTGGATTATTGGCTCCAGCCTGAAATTCCGCTTTTTGGTGCTGGCCGTCGCCGCCGCCCTGCTGTTCTTCGGAACCCAGCAGCTACGCACCATGCCGGTGGACGTGTTCCCCGAGTTTGCGCCGCCCAAGGTGGAAGTCCAGACCGAAGGCCCGGGCATGACCGCCAACGAGGTGGAAGAACTGATCACCATCCCCATGGAAAACCAGTTGCGCAGCGTGCCGGGTGTGGAGTACGTGCGCTCCTCCTCAGTGACGGGTCTGTCGCAGGTTGTGCTGCTGTTCAAAATGGGGGCTGACCTGATGGATGCCCGCCAGCGCGTGCAGGAGAGGCTGAAGCTGGCCATTGCCGAGCTGCCCAAGTCGTCTGGCATGCCGGTGATGCTGCAACCCCTCTCGTCCACCAGCCGAGTCATGAAAATCGGCATTTCATCGAAGGTTTATGACCAGATGGACCTGTCGATGATCGCCTACTGGACCATCAAGTTTCGCCTGATGTCCGTGCCGGGTGTCGCCAACATCCCGCTGTGGGGCGACCAGATCAAGTCGCTACAGGTGCAGGTTGATCCCGCGCTGATGCGCGCCCACAACGTCACGCTGGATGAGGTGATGGAGACCACCTCGGACGCACTGGATGTAGGCATGCTGACCTACAGTTCGGGCGGCAAGGCCCGGATTGACGGCATGATTGACACCCCCAACCAGCGCCTGGCCATTCACAACGAGTCGCCGGTGTTTTCTGTCGAACACCTGGCCCAGGTGCCACTGGCCATGAAAAACAAACGTCCCGATCCTCCGCGTATCGGTGACATTGGCAAGGTCGTGTGGGACACCTGGCCTTTGATTGGCGATGCGGTTATCAACGACGGTAATGGCCTGATGATGATTGTCGAAAAACTGCCCTGGGCCAATACGCTGGAAGTCACGCGCGGCATTGAGGAGGCCCTGGAATCTTTGAAGCCCGGCCTGCCGGGTGTGGAAATCGACTCGACCATTTTCCGGCCCGCGACGTTCATCGAGCAGTCCATGGAAAACCTGACCCTGGCGCTCATCATCAGCTGCATTTTGGTAGTGCTTGTGCTAGGTGCTTTCCTGTACGAGTGGCGGGTGGCGCTGATCAGTGTGGTCGCCATCCCGCTGTCGTTGGTGGCTGCCGGTGTAGTGCTCTACTGGATGAACGCAACCATCAACACCATGGTGCTGGCGGGCTTTATTGTCGCCCTGGGTGATGTGGTAGACGATGCCATTATTGATGTCGAGAACATCATGCGGCGGTTGCGTCAGCACCGCAGCGAAGGCAGTCAGAAGTCCACTGCGCGCATCATCCTGGAGGCATCGCTGGAGGTACGCTCGGCCATTGTGCACGCAACCGCCATCGTGGTGCTGGCCGTCACGCCGGTCTTCTTCATGGGCGGGCTGTCGGGCGTATTTTTCGAACCGCTCATCCTCACCTATCTCGTGGCGATGCTGGCCTCGATGGTGGTGGCCCTCACGGTCACGCCGGCCATGTGCCTGATGCTGCTGAACGATAAGGCCCTGCAAGGTCGGGAGTCGCCACTGGTGCCCTGGCTCAAACGCCACTATAAAGCCGCGCTGTCCCGCGTCATTCAAGCACCACGGGCCACCTTTGCCACCGTGGCTGTCTTGGTGATAGCCGCCGGTAGTGTGTGGCCCTACCTGGGCACCGCTTTGTTGCCCGCGTTCAAGGAGCGGGACTTCCTGATGCATTGGGTGCCAGCCGAGGGCACCTCGCACCCAGAGACCTTCCGCATCACCCAGGCGGCCAGCAAAGAGCTGCGCGCCATTCCTGGGGTGCGCAACTTTGGCGCCCATATCGGCCGCGCGGTGGGTGGCGACGAGCCCTATGGCGTGAATTTCACCGAGAACTGGATCAGTATCGATCCCGAAGTGGACTATGACAAGGCACGCAGTGCTGTGGAAGCCGCAGTGGCCGGCTATCCAGGGCTGTACCGGGACGTGCAGACCTACCTGAAGGAGCGCATCAAGGAAGTACTCAGCGGTGCCGGTGAATCCATCGTGATCCGCATCTTTGGGCCTGATCTGCCGGGACTGCGCGCCAAGGCGCAGGAGCTGGAAAACGCGTTGAAAGATATCCCCGGCCTGATTGATCTGCACGCCGAACAACAGGTGGGTGTGCCGCAGGTCGTGGTCAAGACCAAGCTGGATGCTGCGGCGCGCTATGGCATCAAGCCGGGTGACGTGCGCCGGGTGGTCAACGTGCTGATGTCGGGCCTGGAAGTGACGGACATCCATAAAGGTGGCAAGGTCTATGACGTGTTTGTCTGGACCTCCCCGTCGGTACGCCGGAACGTTGACGATATCCGCGAATTTTTGATTGACACGCCCTATGGCGGGCGGGTTCGGATTGCCGAGGTGGCCGACGTTACGCTGGAGCCGACGCCCAACAAGATCAAGCGGGAAAACAACTCGCGGCGCATTGACGTGCACGGCAACGTCAAGGGACGCGACCTGGGCTCGGTCGCCAAAGACGTGGAGGCCCGGCTGGCCACGGTGCAGTTCCCGATTGGGTATTACCCGCAGATCCTGGGCGAGTACAAGGAGCGGCAGGCAGCGCAGCGCAATCTGCTAATTGCCTCGCTGGTGGTAATTGCCGCGATCTTCCTGATTTTGCACACCACCTTCCGTAACTTCCGGCTCGCTACCATGATCTTTTTGGCCCTGCCGGCAGCGTTGGTGGGCGCAGTGCTGGCCACCTTTGCGTCCGACCGCGTGATTTCACTGGGGTCCTTGGTAGGCATTATTACCATCCTGGGGTTGTCCGCCCGCAACGGGATCATGCTCATCGAGCACTGCCGCCACCTGGAGAGAAAGGAAGGCATGTCGTTTGGACTCGATCTCGTGATGCGCGGCGCCAGCGAGCGGCTCTCGCCCATCCTGATGACGACACTGTGCACGGCGCTGGCGCTGCTGCCCCTGATCGTGCCTGGCAGCATACCCGGCCACGAGGTGGAGCACCCGATGGCGGTGGCCATCCTGGGCGGCATCATCACATCCTCCCTGCTCAGCCTGTTTGTCATGCCAATTCTGTACCTTCGGTATGGAGCCGGTTCAGCAGGCTCGGCTGATGAGACGTCTGGCGACGTCGATCTGACCGCGCCTGCCGCCAAAGTCACCCAGCTAAATCCCGCCTTGTAGCGCCCGAGGAGATTAGCATGATCCGCATACTCCATCTGGTTGCTCTGCCCCTAGTTGCCCTGGTGCTGGCGCTGGGCATTCCAGCTAGCGCACAAAACGCCACGCCTGATGCCAAGCCTGCGCCGCGTTCGCAGTCCAAGGATGCCGCTGCCGAAGGCCATACGCCCAAGGCAGCCAATGACGCTGCGGAGCCGGACCATATCCGGGGCCAGATCACCAAAGTCGAGGACTCAGCCCTCACTTTGAAGGCCTCGGATGGCCGGACGGTGCGCATTGGACTCAAGGCCGACACCACCGTGATTAGCCTGACCAAGGCCAGCTTCGGCGAGGTGGATTTTGGCACCTACGTGGGAACAGTCGCAGTCAAATTGGAGGAATACAGCCCCATCGTGCGAGATTCTGCGGTATGGCTGCACAAGGGCTTTGAGCTGCGCATCATTGACGAAGCGTTGCGGGGTATTGCCCTGGGCCACAAAAAATGGGATCTGGGGCCCGACACCATCATCTCGCACGGCTGGGTTGATGACATCGAGATACGTGTGCTATCCATCAAGTGGGGCCCCACCGACTATGACGAGACCGATGTGGAAATACCCCGTGATGCACCCATCAACCGGATGGCCATCGGCAACAGGGATTTGCTCAAGTCTGGTGTCCGCGTGCTGGTAGGCGCCAAAAAGGGTGTAGACGGCAAATATGTGGCAGGTTTTGTTTTTGTCGGTAAGGACGGCGTTGTACCGCCGCTGTAGTAGCAAGTCAATTTTTTTCATTAAAGGAGTAGCGAAATGAAAACCCAACCCATCGGGGCCGCCAAGGCGCCTCGCAAGGAAAGCCTTCTGCCCGTTACGGGTGCACTGTTGGCCGCACTGGTGGTCATGCTCCAGGTGCTACCGCCAGCCCAGGCCGCTGACCCAAGCGCTGCGCCGCCAGCGGGCACGGTCGCCCCGGTTACGCTGGAGAAAATTCCTGGCACCACCGTCAAGCGGGTGACGCTGAGTGCAAAAGCGGCCCAGCGGCTGGGCATTGAGCTTGGCAAGGTAACGCAAGAGTCAGTCACACGCCGCCAGATGGTCAGCGGACTGATAACCGCCGCTGTTGACCAGCAGCCCGGTAACAACAAGCCCGGCGGAGGCTTTGGCGGATTTGGGCCAGGCGGCGCAGCGCCAGCGGGCGCAGCCGCGCCAACGGGAAAACCATCAGGCATGGACAAAGTGTCCAGCCTGACTACCGCGGCACTGGTGACCGCGCCAAATGGCGCGGCACAGTTGGTGGCTGGCCAGGGCAAGGTGATTCCGGCAATGGCACAGGTAGCACAGGGCACTGGCGCACTGGGCGCGGTTGCCGCTGCACAAACGGCGCCCGCTAGCGCGACTGGGGCCGGCGATGCCTGGGTACTGGTGAACCTCTCGCCCGGCGAATGGGAAAGACTGGCCAAGGACAAGCCGGCCCGCCTGCTGGCCCTCGGCACGCGGGAACAGTCAGCTGCGGAAATATTTGCGCAGCCGACCGGCCTGCCGCCGATCGAAGATATGAAGCGCACCATGCTGTCGGTCTATTACACGGTACCCGGCCGGGATCACGGCCTGGCCATGCACAGCCGCATGCGCGTTGAGCTGCAGCTCACAGGCAATGAAAGCAACCTGAAGGTGGTGCCCTACAGCGCCGTGTACTACGACGGCAAAGGCGAACCCTGGGTGTATGTCAATACCAAACCCTTAACCTATGAACGCCAGCGCATCGCAGTAGAGCGCATGGTGGGCAATGTGGCAGTGCTATCGGACGGACCGGCAGTGGGCACGCCCATTGTGACGGTGGGCGCAGCCATGCTGTATGGCACCGAAATCTTTGGGAAATAACGCTGAAATCAACGCCGTAACGAAAGGAGGCATGATATGTTTAACTGGATCATTAGCTCTTGCTTGCAGTTTCGCCACCTGGTTCTGGGGGCCGCTGCCATGCTGGTGGTGTATGGCGGCATACAGCTGAAGAACATTCCGGTGGATGTTTTTCCCGAGTTTGCTCCGCCGGTCGTCGAGGTGCAGACCGAGGCTATCGGGCTGTCGGCTGACGAGGTGCAAGCCCTGATCACGCTGAACCTGGAGGAGCTGCTCTCCGGTGTGCCGTGGCTGGAATCGATACGCTCGCAGTCGGTCACCGGTTTGTCCTCGATCGTCATGACCTTTCAGCGCGGCACCGATGTCATGAAGGCCCGCCAGATGATCCAGGAGCGCCTGACGCTGGCGTACACGCTGCCCAACGTGGCGCAGCCTCCGGTGATTTTGCAGCCACTGTCGGCCACCTCGCGCTTCATGATGGTCAGCATTTCATCGGACAAGGTGGAGCCCACCGAACTGTCGCTGCTGACGCGCTGGACGGTCAAGCCGCGCCTGCTGGGGGTGCCCGGTGTGGCCAACGTAGCGATCTGGGGGCAGCGTCTGCGCCAGATGCATGTGCAGATTGACCCTAACCGCCTGCGCGATGCCAAAGTGCTTCAAGAAGACATCATTGCCGCTGCGGGTGATGCCCTGTGGGTGTCGCCGCTGACCTTCCTCAAGGGCTCATCGCCTGGCACGGGCGGCTGGATCGACAACCGCAACCAACGTCTTGGTGTGCAGCACACCATGCCCATCGATCAACCAGAAGACATGGCCAAGATCCCCGTTTCAACCCCCAGTCTGCTGCTGTCTGGCAAAAACATGTCCTTGGGTGAAGTGACCGAGGTCACTTTCTCGCACCCCCCGCTGATTGGCGATGCGGTGCTGAAAAACGGCAATGGTCTGATGCTGGTGATTGAGAAGTTCCCGTCCGCTAACACGCTGGAGGTAACGCGCGGGGTAGACCAGGCGCTGGCCGAGCTCGGCCGCGGCCTGCCCGGTGTGAAGATCGATGCCAATGAGTTCAGGCTGGCCAACTATGTCAGCGACTCCATGACCAACCTGACATGGGCCATCGCCATTGGTGGCCTGCTGGTGGCGCTGACGATGGGTGTCCTCATGCTCAACTGGCGTAGTGCGCTGATCAGCGTGGTGTCTATCGCCCTGTCGCTGATCGCCGCCGTGATTGCCCTGTACTTGACAGGGGCCACCATCAACACCATGATTCTTGCAGGCCTGATCGTCGCGCTCAGCATCATTATTGACGACGTGGTGGTCGACATGAACACGCTGCTGGAACGGCTGCGCACACAGGAGCCGGGAAGCACCAGATCCATCGCACGGGTCATTTTCGACACCTCGCTGGAGTCGCAACGCGATGCCCTGTACGCGACGCTGATTGCCATTCTCGCTGTAGTACCCATCTTTTTCATGGGCGGAGTGGCAGGCTCATTTTTTGAACCACTGGCCATTGCCTATGTCTTGGCAGTCGTTGCCTCCATGGCGGTCGCGCTCACGGTGACCCCGGCGCTGTGCCTGCTGCTGCTGGGCAAAACCCCTGCCAGCACCACCAGTTCCCCGCTGGCGGCATGGCTGGGAGAGCATTACGGTGCAGCACTGCAAAAGATACTGGCTAGCTCACGCAGGGTTTTACCCGTGGCCAGCGTCGCTGTACTGGCGGCCATCGCGGTCTGGCCACTGCTGGGCCAGTCGCTACTGCCTTCCTTCAAAGAACGGGATCTGCTGGTGAACTGGTCCACACCCCCCGGCACTTCCCACGCGGAGACGCACCGCATGGCAACCCGGGTGAGCGACGAGTTGCGCGCACTGCCCGGCGTACGTTCGGTCGGCGCCCATGTGGGCCGCGCCATTACGGGTGATCAGGTGGTGGGTGTCAATTCGAGCCAAATCTGGGTGGGCCTGAACCGCGATGCGGACTACGACAAGACACTCGCCGCGATCCGGGAGACGGTCAACGGTTATCCGGGGATAGAGCACACCGTGCAATCGTACCTGCGGGACAAGATCGGCGAAGTCATCACCGGATCCGGCAAGGCGATCGTTGTGCGCATCTACGGCCAAAAACTTGACATACTCAACCAGAAGGCTGAAGAAGTCAGGCAGGCGCTGTCCAGTATCAACGGCGTTGTGGATCTGCAAACGGATGGCCAGGTAGAGGAACTGCAGGTCAAGGTGAAGGTCGACCTGGATGCGGCCGGGCGAGCGAACGTCAAGCCTGGTGATGTGCGGCGCTCGACGGCGACGGTGTTTGCCGGCCTGACGGTTGGCTACCTGTTCAAAGAGCAAAAAATCTACGAGGTAGTGGTACACGGCGCACCCGAGGCGCGAAATAGCCTGACCAACCTGCGCGACCTGTGGATTGAGAAGTCCGACCGCACCCACGCGCGCCTGGGAGATATTGCCGACGTGCGCCTGGTGTCAACCCCCACCGTGCTGCGCCACGAGCGTATCGCGCCATATGTGGATGTGGTGGCCAATGTGGCAGGACGCGACACCGGCTCGGTGGCCCAGGAGATCGAAGATCGGCTGGACAAGATCAATTTCCCGCTTGAGTACCACCCTGAGCTATTGGGCGAAGCAACCGAGCGGCAAAGCGTGCAAAAGCACATGGTGGCAGTTGCCGTGGCCTCGTTGATCGGCATCTTTCTGCTGCTACAGGCATGCTTTGGCAGTTGGCGCTTGGGCATGATCGCCTTTCTGGGGCTGCCGGCGGCAATCGCAGGCGGAATAGCTGGCGGTGCTGGTCGGCGGCGGCGTGGTGTCGCTGGGCTCCATCGTAGGCTTTCTCGCCGTGCTGGGGATTTCAGCCCGCAATGCCGTCTCGATGATCAACCACTACCACCACCTGCAGACGCAGGAGGGCGTGCCATTTGGTCTGGAACTGGTCATTCGCGGCGCGCAGGAGCGCATGGCATCTGTCGTGGCCGCCACTGTTGCCATCATTGCAGCCCTGCTTCCCATCCTGGCACTGGGACAAAGTGCTGGGATGGAGATTGTGCAGCCTACGGCGGTCGTCATTGTGGGCGGTTTGATTGCCTCGACGCTGTTTACCCTGTTCGTTCTGCCAGCCTTGTATCTTCGCTTCGTGCAGCAACTAGCAACGCCATTGGGATCTGGGTTTGGCAGTTGCATGAGTTGGAGAAATGGACAACAAAAATTACTACGGGGGCTCCATTATGAAAAAAATAAATCCAAAAAGCGTGTCAGAGGTCTGACGTCCTAACTATCGTAGCCTGGCCGTTGGTGCATTGTGTTCGGCACTGGTTACAGGGGTCTATGGCGTGGAGCTAGTGGTTGCCGACGACGAAGAAGAACCCAAGCCCTCGGCCAGGCCAGCTCGGGACCGCTGGGCTACTGGCGCAGTTTCAGTTGCCGCCGCACACCACCCGCGGGCACCAGCTTCGCCGGCAGCCCGGTCGATCTGCGCAAACGCAATGGCCAGCCCTTTGATCCAGCAACTGACCTATCAATTCTCCTATGGTAGCGAGTCCGACCTCACCTACCGCCGCAACCCAGACCTGGATCGCGAGCTGCGAGACAATTTTTGCTTGCAGCCCCGCAAATCAACGGCAGCATCATCTACCGCCCCTCCAGCTCGATCGAAATGATGCTGGAAATGCTGCTGGAGCGAGAGCTTGCCATCCATGAAGAACCCATCGTCAACGCTTCCCAACGGGTCAACACAGCTGGCACCGCGCCGGTACACGTCGCTTCCAGTTGACCAGGCCTGGATTACCTTCAAGGGGTTGGGGCCTGTAGATTTGACAGTGGGCCGACGCAATTTTGAAGACGACCGCCATTGGCTGTATGACACGTCGCTCGACTCGCTCTCCTGAAATTGAGACAGGGAGCTCTGGCAAACCGAAGCCAGTGTGTCACGCAAAGACCGGCTGGACCTGGACCTGCTTGGCCCAGTGCAGAAGACGCGCACCGACAACTACATGCTGTATGTGGACTACCGTGGCATCGAAGATCACAGGTTGGCAGGCTACACCATACTCCGGGAAGACAAAACCGGGGCCGAGGGTCGGCCCCTGCATTTTGGTGTACGCGCCTACGGCACGCCGTCCAACCAGTTCAACTACTGGTCCGAGTTCAGTCTGCTGCGCGGCAAGGACGAGATGGGCAATAAAGTTTCAAGGAGCACGTGATTCGATATGGGTGGCACCTATCGATTTACCGGCGTACAGTTCGGGCCCAGCATCACCTTGGGCTATGCCCATGGGAGTGGTGATGACAACCCGAACGACGCGACGAACCATGAGTTTCGCCAGACTGGCCTGCATTCCAATGAAGCCCGGCTCGGCGGCATTCCCAAAGCTGAAATATTACGGCGAAACGCTCGACCCGGACTTGAGCAATCTGCGAATATTTACTCGTGGCCGTCGGTGTTCAGGCCCGCACCTACCGTGACACTGGATTTGGTCTACCACTACTACCGCCTGAACAAGATTGCCGACGAGATTCGCAATGCATGGCATCGACCGCACAAATGAACCAGGACGATACGCAACTGAGCAAAAATGTAGGACGCGCACTGGATATCGTGCTGGGATTTCGCAACCTGCTGGGGGTACGGCGGCTCGGTATGGATTTGAGAGCAGGCCTGTTCCTTCCAGGCAAAGCTTTTCGCAACGAAAACATAGGCAACGACCCCACATTTCGCAAGGCTGACAGGGCCATCAGCGTGGTCCTGAAGTTCTGGTATTGATTCCGCATTTCTTCACACTTAAGGAGAATCCAAATGAAGCGACGTACCTTTCAAACCGTTCTGACAACGGCGGCACTGCTTGCCTTGTCTGCTGCGTGGGCACAGGACAAAACACCCCGTCGAGTTGGCAGGAAGAGTTCGACATTTCCAAGTGCAATATGGTGACCACTGGGCGCAACCCCTACTTTGTGCTGGAGCCTGGCTTTCAGCTGGTGCTGGAAGGGGGCGACACCAAGCTGCATATCACGGTAATGAACGAAACCAAAAAGGTCGATGGCGTACTGACACGGGTGGTGGAGGAAAAAGAGTGGAAGAACGGAGAACTCTTCGAAATTCGCGAAACTACTTTGCCATGTGTGAGCAAACCAAAGATGTGTTTTACTTTGGGGAAGATGTTGACTTTTACGAAAAAGGCAAAATCGTCAAGCACGACGGCTCTTGGCTGTCAGGCAACGGCAACCGGTTCGGCTTGATCATGCCTGGTTCGCCCAAACTCAAAGCGAAGTTCTACCAGGAAATTGCCCCTGGAACGGCCATGGATCGTGCAGAAATTATCAGCCTCAGCGAGACATGCAAAACCCCTGCCGGCACGTTTTCCAAGTGCATGAAAGTTAAAGAAGGCACGGCTCTGAACTTGCTTGAAACAGAATACAAGTACTACGCACCCGCGATTGGACTGATCAGGACCGGAGATATGCAGTTGGTCAAGCACGGCTTCATCAAGAACTGATGGCGGTGTTTTGCTTGGCTTGGCCTGACAAGCCCATTGCATCGAACACCCAGACAGCTGCATACGCATCATTGGCGGCGTAGACCAGTTGCGCTTTTGTCAAATGCCTGCGCGCCAGTGGACACGCCAGTGCAATGCGGCCCAACCCCAGCCGCGCAAAGGGCGGCAGTAGGGCAATGGCATCGTTGTCGGGGGTCTGGTGGTGGGTAGGCATCGCGCCCTGTCCACGCAGCGATCTGCTATTCTTGATCGTGATGCACCTCCAACCACCCGATATCCCGTCTATGCAAACCGCCTTTGCCGATCCCATGCCCGTTATGCATCCCTTGCTTACCCGCCGCTGCGCCCTGTGGCACGGCTTGGGCGCAGTGCTGCTGCCTGGGGTGGTTTTTGCGGCGAAGCCTGCACCCAAGCTGACACAAACGCCCGTCACAGCGCTTGCGTCGCCACCGTCTGGTGCGTGGCCACAGGCTTCGCCAGTGCCTGGTGGCATCGCGCGGCTGCCGCTGGGCCCGGCCCCGGTGCGGCCGGTGGCGCATGCTGGTAACGTGCCATTGCTGGTGCTGGGTAGCGCAGCAGGCTGGACGGCCGTGGTGGGCATCGCCCTGTCGGCCAAGCCGGGGCAGGCCAGCATTACGGTGCAGACGGAGGGCGCGGGCCAGCGCAAAGTGCTGTACACGGTGTCGCCTAAAAAGTACCAGGAGCAGCGGCTCAAAGTAGCACCTGGCACGGTGGACTTGGCACCCGAAGACCAAGCCCGCTACGAGCGCGAGCGTGCGCACCAGGCGACGGTGATGGCGACCTTTACCGAAGCCGATGTACAAAATGGCTTGTTTCGCATGCAGGTGCCCGTACCAGGGCGGCGCTCGAGCTCGTTTGGGCTGCGACGGGTGTTCAACGGCAAAGCGCGCAGCCCGCACAGTGGGATGGACATCGCCGCCCAGACCGGCACGCCGGTCGTGGCGCCGCTGCCGGGCCAGGTGATTGACGTGGGCGACTATTTTTTCAACGGCAACACCGTGTGGCTAGACCACGGCGGCGGCCTGTTGAGCATGGTGTGCCACTTGAGTGCAACAGACGTAAAAGTGGGCGACACACTGCAAGCGGGCCAACGCATGGGCGCAGTAGGTGCCACAGGCCGCGTCACTGGCCCGCACCTGCACTGGGGCGTGATGCTCAACCGTACGATGGTCGACCCAGTACTGTTTTTGGCCGATTGATGTGCGCTGGCTTGAGCGCTCGCACCGTGCTTTCGAGTATTTTGCGCCGCTGTTAATCCAGCTTGATACCCAAATCCAGCGCGGTCTTCACCCACACGGGAACATCGCGCTCCCACTCGCGGCGGGTTTCTACAAGGTTTTGGGGTTTATTGGGGATCGCAAAGGTCTCGCGCAATTTGGCAGCGCGTTCGCTATTGGCACCGTCCACCACCACACGCGACAGGGCCTGCAACACCGCCTCGGGCGTACCAGCGGGCGCCATCAGCGGCAGGCCGCCTTCTAGCCCAACCAAACCGCCCTGTATGCCCTGCTCTACCAGCGTGGGCACATCAGGCATCTTGGGCGAGCGGTACACGCCCGTCACGCCAATGGCGCGCACGCCCCGGCTTTGCACCGTGGCAAACGACTGGTAGCTTCCAATGGCGATTTGGATTTGACCAGAGGCCAGGTCGATCCACATCGCCGCTTCGCCACGGTAGTGGATGGAGACAATTTTTGTACCATCGGTGCGGTTGGTTTGATCGGCCACCATGTGGGGGATAGAGCCGGGTGCGTAGGTGCCCATAGAGGTGGTGTTGGTTTTGGCAAACTCGATAAACTCGCGCATAGTGCGCGCAGGCACTTTGTCAGACACGGCCACTATCAGCGGGCCAGAGGGAAAGTTAGCCACCGGGGTGAGATCTTTCTCCAGGTTGTAAGGCAATTTGGAGTACAGCACGCGGTTTTGCCATACCGTGCCCGAGGTGGTCATGAGCAGTGTGTAGCCATCTGCGGGTGACTTAGCCACCGCATCTATGGCGATGATGGCACCGCCACCGGGCTTATTGTCCACCACCACGGGCTGGCCTAGCGCGCTGGTGAGTTGCTCTGCGTACATGCGGGCGTAAGAGTCGGTCAGCCCGCCAGGCGGAAAGGCCACCACGATGCGAATGGGTTTGGCGGGCCACTTGGGTGCCGCCGCATTCGCGGCACCTGCCGATTGCGCTATGGCACTGGGCACCCAGGCACTGGCACCCAGGGCGGCGGTGCTTGACAAAAAATGGCGACGGGAGGCTGGGCTGGCGTTGGACATAGTACGGCTCCTGGTGGCGAATGATCCGATTCAGTCTAGCAGCCACCCGTGTGCGCTGCGCTGGGTGAAAACCCGCGCACGAGTCATCATGCAGACACGCGCCGTTGGACTGCAATTAATGCGCCGCCTGGCTGCCCCAGAGTTGCTTCAGCCGCGATTCACGCCCGCAACTGGTACGGTAGTACTTATAGCGAACCGGGTTTTTCTTGTAATAGTCTTGGTGGTACTCCTCGGCCGGGTAGAACCTGGTGGCCAACGCTATCTCAGTGACGATGGGTTCTTTAAAGGGCTTGGTTTTTTCCAGCGCGGTGCGCGAGTCTTGGGCGATTTTCAGCTGCTCTGCGTCTTGCGCAAATATTGCGGTGCGGTAGGGCGAGCCACGGTCGCAAAACTGCTGGCCTTTCACAGTGGGGTCGATGGTGCGCCAAAAATGCTCCACTAGGCGCGCGTAGCTGACCTTAGCTGGGTCATACACCACCTCGACTGCTTCGGCATGGCCGGTGGTGTGTTTGGACACCTGTTCATACGTTGGTTTAGGGGTCTTGCCGCCGGTGTAGCCCGAGGTGGTAGAGACCACACCGGGCACTTTGTCAAAGTCAGACTCCACGCACCAGAAGCAGCCGCCTGCGAAGATGGCTTTGGCGGTGGGCGCGGCTGTTGCTGGGGCAGTGGTTTGCGCCTGTAGTTGGGTGCCGGTTAAGGCTGTAACGCCGAGCCAGGCTATGGTGACTGCGGCGCGCAGAAACGGTTTGAGAAATATGCATGTGTTGGTCATGGTGCGGTGATGAGTAAAACAGCGTTGAGGGTCTGTCGCGCGAGGCTGGCAGATCTTTCTGCAAATTTGCAACGATGGACGTTTGCCCAAGTGACTAAGAACGATATTCTGTTTGTCCCGAGTCTGCCTTACCTTGTCTTGTACGGGAGTTGGCCGACAGTGTGTACAGCACCGCGTCCAAAATGCCCCGGAGCCACTTCCCTGGCTGTCAAACAGAAAGAGACCTCCGCCGTTTGCATTACATTGGACGTACTTTGACTGGGCATATATGAGCTTACTAACTGGTATCCGTGTTCTGGACTTTGGCCCCTTTATTGCAGGCCCCTATTGCGCCGCGCTGCTGGGTGACCATGGGGCTGATGTGATTCGCATCGAGCGGGTAGAGGGCGGCGAAGACCGCCACATCCCGCATGTGGCTGACACGGGTGAAGGCGGGCTGTACCTGCAAATGAACCGCAACAAACGCTGCCTCACTTTAGATTTAGCCAACCCGCAGGGGCGCGAGATTGTGCGCCAGTTGGTGGCAACGGCCGACGTGGTGGTGGCCAACCTACCACCCGCCACACTCAAACAACTGGGCTTGGACTACGACACCTTGTCCGCCATCAACCCACGCATCGTGCTCACCGCTGTAACCGCCTATGGTGCGGGCGGCCCCTATAGCCAGCGCCTGGGCTTTGACGGCGTGGGGCAGGCCATGAGCGGCAGCATGTACATGTCCGGCAGTCCCGATACGCCTGCGCGCACAGCGGCCAACTATGTTGATTTTTCCACTGCCCAGGCCTGCGCCATGGGCACGCTGGCCGCGCTGTGGGTCCGCGAAAAATCGGGCAAAGGGCAGTTGGTAGAAGGGTCACTCTTGCGCTCAGCCTTGATCATGGGCAACTCGGTATTGATCGAGCAAGCGGTGAAAAAGCCCCACCGCATTCCGCAGGGCAACCGAGGCTACCTGGGCGGGCCGGGCGATGTTTTTAAAACCCAAACCGGTTGGCTGCTGGTGCAGTCGGTAGGCCAAGCCATGTTTGACCGCTGGTGCGACCTGGTGGTCGCGCCGCAGATGAAGAGCGACCCACGCTTTGCCAGCGACGTGCTGCGCGGCGAGCACAGCGCCCAGATCAGCGCGGTAATGCAAGCTTGGTGTGATGGCCAAACGCGCGAGGCCGTGCTGGTAGCGCTGGCCATAGCCAAGATTCCCTGCGGCCCGGTCTACACGCCGCAAGAGGCGCTAGACGACCCGCACATTAACGCTACAGGTCTGCTCACGCCCCGCCCCTTTGGCGGCATGGCCCAGCCCTTCCCTCTTACACCCCACCCGGTAGACATGTCGGCCAGCCCCACGCCATTTACCCGCCCACCGCCACAGCTAGGCGAGCACACCGACGAGATACTTTCCGAGCTGGGTTACGCGGCAACGCAGATCACCAGCTTGCGCGAACAGGGTGTGGTGTAAAGCCACTCACAGTACTACTATGACCCGTCTGCGCCTGGTATGTTTAGTAACCCTGTCGATGCTGGCGTTTGCCAGCAATTCGCTGCTGTGCCGCATGGCGCTAAAAAACACCAGCATTGACGCAGCCACCTTTACTACCGTGCGCATGGTGTCGGGGGCCTGCATGCTGTGGCTGCTGGTGCGCTGGCAAAGTGCTGCGCCCCAGGCTAGCGGCAGCGCTGCGGTGGGCACAGCCAACGCGGGCAACTGGCTGTCGGCCTGCGCGCTTTTTGCCTACGCGGCGTGTTTTTCATTTGCCTACGTCAGCATGTCGGCCGCCACCGGCGCGCTGTTGCTGTTTGGCTCGGTGCAGGCCAGCATGCTGGGTTATGCCGTGGTACAGGGCGAGCGTTTAAGCAAGCTGCAAATACTGGGCTTTGCTTTGGCACTTGCAGGCCTGGTGGTGCTAATGCTGCCGGGGCTGGTAGCGCCCAACCTGACTAGTGCGCTGTTGATGGTGAGCGCAGGCCTGGCCTGGAGCGTCTACACCGTGCAAGGCAAACGCGCGCAAAGCGTGGGAACAGCCAACCCCAGCCAAGTCACCGCAGGCAACTTCATGCGCAGCGTGCCGCTGGCGCTGCTGCTCAATGTGCTGATGTGGCGCAGCCTGTCGTGGGACGCTAGCGGCCTCCTGGTGGCCGCAGTATCGGGCGCGCTGGCCTCGGGCCTGGGCTACGTGCTGTGGTACCAAGCCCTGCCCGCCCTCAAAGCTACGCAGGCCGCCACAGCCCAGCTGAGCGTACCCGTCATCGCCGCGCTGGCCGGTGTAGTGCTGCTGGGGGAAAGCCTGACGCTCACCATGCTGGCTGCCTCCACCGCGATACTGGGCGGCATTGCGCTGTTGATTTTGGAGAAACGGTGAAACGCGGCATACATCTGCTCTGCATGCGTTCCGTCGCACACGGTGATAATTCACTTCGCTATTGTTTGGGTAGCTGCTTACGCAGTATTTTATTGCTTAGATTCAACTACGAGTTGCGAAACTCTGAAGTGATTGTACAAACACCCGATGTGGCGTTTTAAAGCCCAACCGTTTGCGTGGTCGATGGTTTAATTTGTCCTCAATCATTTGTAATTCCTGCTGATCAACCGTGTCCAGTTCGCGCTTCTTGGGCACATACTGGCGAACCAGGCCATTGGTGTTCTCATTGGTGCCGCGCTGGCAGCTTGCATAGGGGGTACAGAAATAGGAGATGCAGCCCAGTGTGGCATCCAGCTTCTCGTGCCAGGCAAACTCGCTGCCATTGTCGGTGGTGATCGTTTTGACCTTGTACGCAATTGGCTGTAGTAGCTGCACCATGGCTTGGTAGGCACTGCTTGCCGTACGGTCTGGCAGCAGGGCCAACAAGGTGTAGCCCGTCTTGCGCTCTACCATGCTCAGTATGGCGCTGGCGTGGTGCGGCCCTACGATGGTGTCGGCTTCCCAATGGCCTACTTGAGCTCTATGTTCAATATGTGGGGGACGCTCGTCAATACGCCTCTGGTTGGGGATCATGCCCCGGCGGTCACGTCCACCGGCGCGTTTTCTATAGCGCTTTTGGCAACGCAGATGCAACCAAAGATAGCCGTCTGCGCGTTTGTTGCGATAGATGTACTGGTAGATGGCTTCATGGCTGGCGTTAGTACAGGCGGCGGTTTGCTCGGGGCTTAAGTCCTGCAAGATGCACAGCTCTACTTGTCGCCAGGTGTGAAGAGGGATGACTTTGGCATTGCGCGATTGGGCGGTGCGAAGGTTTTTTCGCTGTTGGGCGTATTTGGCATCGTAGCCCGCAGCGCCACTGCCTTTGTTTATCTCGCGGTAGATGGTGCTGGGGCTGCGATCTAGCCCGGTTGCAATGGCTTTAACCGGCAGGCCTGAGGCAAGGCCGATTTGAATTTGGTATCGTTCGTGTGGGCTGAGGTGGTGGTTCATGTGTTGCAAACTTTGACTTTGGTCGGTCGGTAAACCTCGCAGCAATTGCTACTTCGGCCCACCTATTACATTAGAAAAGTTGCAACTCCTGTTTGAATCCAAGTTGAGCTACAGGTCTAAATGTCTCCTAAAATGCAGACCCATGCTCCCTCGCCAGCCCACCAACACACCGTCCTGCCTGGTCCGTTTTAACAAACCCTATGGCGTGCTCAGCCAATTCACACCCGAGGGCCGCTGGCAGGGGCTGCGAGACTTTATCGATTTGCCAGGCATCTACGTGGCGGGCCGTCTGGATGCTGACAGCGAAGGCCTGCTGCTGCTGACCAACGATGGCAAACTACAAGCGCGCATCAGCGACCCGCGCTACAAGATGGAAAAAATTTACTGGGTGCAGGTAGAGGGTGTGCCGGGCGATGCTGCGCTGGCCACACTGCGCCATGGCGTGCAGCTCAATGACGGCCCTACCCGTCCAGCGCGCGCCCGTCAGATCGACCCACCGCCCCTGCTATGGGAGCGTGACCCGCCCATTCGCCGACGCCAATCTGCCCCCACCGCCTGGCTGGAGCTGTGCATCACCGAGGGCCGAAACCGCCAGGTGCGGCGCATGACGGCGGCGGTGGGCCTACCTACCCTGCGGCTCATCCGCGCAGGGATTGGGCCGTATAGCTTGGAAGGCTTGGCACCGGGTAGTTATGCCGCATAATTTGAAGCCCCAAGGAACTTAGGGCACTACTTTTCAGTCCTAGTGGCTACTGCCACCAGGATGTCATCATGCTCAGACCACTTTGCATCTCTCTCGCCACTTCCCTGTTCTTGGTAGCTTGTGCGGTTGAAAAAACACAGATCGGCACGTCCAGGGACGAGGTGGTGTCCCAGTATGGCGCACCATCGCGTACCGTGCCACTGGCCAACGGCTCGCGGCTGCAATACTCGCGTCAGCCCATGGGGCAAACGGCCGTCATGGTGGATCTGGATGCAGCGGGTAAGGTCGTGTCGGTACGCCAGGTACTGACCGCCAACGATTTTGCCCGTATCGAGGTGGGCAAATGGACGCGCGAGCAGACCGAACAGGAGTTTGGCAGGCCTGCCTACATCAGTCATTTCGCCAACTGGAGAGGCGACATCCTGACCTACCGCTGGCAACACCACGGCACCGACATGTTATTTTATGTACACTTGGATCTGAACAATGTAGTGCAGCAGGTCGGTCAAGCCTTTGAGTACCGCGAGCCCAGAGAATCAAACATCAGCAAATTGCGCCCTGCCAGACTGGGGTCTGCGCACCGCTCGTAAAGGATCGTTCTTGAAATCTTCACCCTTCTTTCTGGCGCTCACCGCTGCATTCGTGGTTAACTTAACCGCCTGCTCCAAGCCCGATGCCCCCGCCGCTCCTGCCAAACTCAACCCCGCAGCCAACCCCGCAGCCAACCCCGCAGCCAACCCCGTAGCCAGCCCCTCGCCCGCCCAGTCCTACGAAGCCGCAGCGGCGCAGGGAAAAGGGTTCAGTGTAGGCGCGATCATGAGCGCGCACACGGTGTATGTACTGTTTGACCCACAGTGCCCGCACTGCGGCCATCTCTGGGAGGCGGCCAAGCCGTTGCAGAGCAAGGCCAAATTTGTCTGGCTGCCGGTGTCCATCATGAACGCCAAAAGCGGCCCCCAGGGTGCAGCACTTCTGCAGGCGGGCAACCCGGCTGAGGCCATGTCGGCGCACGAAAAATCGATCCTCGCAGGCACGGGCGGCATGACGGCCTCGGCCAGTGCACCCGCCGAGATAGAACAGAGCATCAAAAACAACACGGCGCTGTTCAACAGCCTGAATGCCAACTCCGTGCCTTACATCATGGCCAAGCACGCCAAAACCGGCCAGGTGGTCACCCATGCAGGCGCGATGGATACGCCAGCACTGGCCGCATGGCTAGGGGTAGACCCGCCCTAAACGCCTGCTTTTGCATTTTCAGGTGGGTGATTTTTTTCATAAAATGGAATCATGATTACCCCTTATTTCAAGACGTTGGTTCGCAATAGCCTATTGTTTAGCTTCCTGGCATTTCAACTTTCCATGCCGGGCGCATTTGAAATCTCCCGTGAGACCCCGAAAGGGGCTGTCATTTTGACCGTCAATGGCAAAATTGGCATTAAAAATACCCCCGAAGCAGCCGTGTTTGATACCGCCATGCTGGAGGCTTTGCCGCAGCACAGTTTTGTCACGGCCACCCCCTGGTTTAAAGTTCCCGTCAGGTTCACCGGCCCTTTGCTCAAAGACGTATTGCAGGCAGTTAAAGCCACTGGGACGAATGTGAAGGCCATTGCCCTGAACGATTACAAAATCAATATCCCTTTGGAAGATGCCCTCAAATACGATCTTCTGCTAGCACGCCAGATTGATGGACGGGTCCTCAGCGTGCGTGAAAAAGGGCCACTTTTCGTCATCTATCCCTTTGACCGACACCCGGAGCTTAGAAACCTGACCTACTACAGCCGCAGTATCTGGCAGCTCAAGGCGCTGAGCATCGAATAGCGGGTGATTCCTCACACCCTCGACACGATGCAACCCTTTCACAAATCCAAACCCCAATCCAGGTGGATACCACCCCTGCGGTTCAACGCAGCATCCATTGCGGTGTTGGCTATTTTTTCATTGTTTCTGACCTTGGTGCCGGTGATGATGGTGCAGTTTCAGAATTCGCGAATTCAGCAAGCCAATGCGCAAAGCAGACAGGATTCTGTTTTATGGATTACCTACCAGTTTGAGCGCGAGCACAGCCGGTTGCGCATGGCATTGCGCAATGTAATGGAGTCAGCTTCCCCTGGCGCGCAACAGGATCTGATCTTGCGCTATGACATTTTTTTCAGCCGCTTTGATTTGGTAAAAAACAGCCCCTCCCTGGAGCATCTGCGCAATGCACCCGAATACAGCGCCGTGATCACCGAGCTCGATGGATTTGTCAAAATTGCAGACCCTGTGATGGCAGGCCTGAGTAATGGCCAAGTGAGCACGAGCGAGATCAAAGACTTATTGATTCGGGCCAACCAGGATGAAGTAGTTCTGCGTGATTTGACCAATTTTTCGACCAATGCTGTCGGCAAAGAGATTGATGCGCGCATTACGACCATTCAAAGTCAAGGCCGCTCGATTCTGATTCTGGTGGGTTTGCAATGGCTGATTTTGTCGGGTGCATTGCTTGGATTTATGCTGTATGTACGCAGACAAAAGCGACACCATCTGGAGCTGACCAAGTTCACCCGTCGCCTGCACCAGGCCAGTCGCAGGGCCGATAGCGCCAACCAGGCCAAAAGTGTTTTTCTGGCCAATATGAGCCACGAGCTGCGCACGCCCTTTCAGGGCCTGCTGGGTATGCTGAACCTGCTCTCCGACACCCCCCTGTCCGGCACCCAGCGGGAATACGCGCAAACCGCCCTGGCCTCTGCCCGCCATTTGCTGGGGATTCTGAACGATATTCTGGATATCTCCACCATTGAGTCGGGTGCCATGAAGTTGCGCCTGGCACCTGTGCATTTAGGCCACCTGGTGGGTGAGGTAGAGGCCCTGATGAAAGTGCCCGCGCAAGACAAAAAGCTGGAGCTGCAGATCCAGCTCGACCCCCTGTTGCCGCTGTGGATTGAAGCCGACGCGACGCGCCTCAGTCAAATCCTGTTCAACCTGCTCAGTAACGCCATCAAATTTACCGACACGGGAGTGATTGGCACGCAACTGTCCTTGCTGCCGTCTGTCAATGCTGGCGATGGACAGGCGATGCAGCTTGAAGTGAAGGACACCGGCGCAGGTATGGATCCGGCGACGCTGGAGGGCCTGTTCTCGCGATTTCACCAGGCCGACCCCTCTGTTCAGCGCCGCCATGGTGGCACCGGTCTGGGCTTGGAGATCACACGCAACTTAGTCCACATGATGGGTGGCCATATCAGTGTGCAAAGCAAGCTGGGAATGGGCACTACTTTCACCGTCACACTGCCACTTCACCAGGCCAACGCGCCTCAAAACGCACGCACCACAGCAATCGCGTTGCAACAGCAAGGCAGGCTGCGGGTGTTGGTAGCGGATGACCACCCTGTCAATGCAAAATACCTTACCATATTACTCGAACACATGGGGCATACCGCCAGCAGTTGTGTCAACGGTGCCGAAGTGCTGGAGTGTCTGCGAACCCAGACCTTTGATGTGATTTTGATGGATTTGCACATGCCGGTTATGGATGGCATCACGGCGACACGCGCCGTACGGCAGCTCAAAGGCCCTGCTCGCGGCCACCAAAATCATCATGATCAGTGCAGATATCCTGAACGACACGCGCCAAAGCGCATTGGAAGCGGGTGTCGATCGATTTGTAGCCAAGCCGGTGCAGGAAGTGAACCTGCGTAAAGCCCTGGCGCTCTACGATCTGGCACCCTCTACCCCCGCAGGGGACGTGGTAGCGGACCCAGTTGCAGATATCGCCGTGCATCCAGCGCTGGACACAATGCGACCCGCTACGGAGTGGGTGAATGCAAAAACCTACCAGGACTTTGTCGATCTGATGCCCGCCGACAGCGTCAAGAAGCAATTACAGGCCCTGTTTGGCACCCAACACAACGACATCCAGGCCATCGCCACGGCGCTGTCTGCTGGTAACCACAAGGAAGCGGGCAGCGCAGCGCACCAACTCAAAGGCGTATGCATGCTGATGGGGCTGACGGCACTGGGCCACGCCTTGGCCCAGATTGAAAAAGCCGCTTCCAATAGCCAGGAAGCGGTGCCTGCCGCCTGGCACGAGTATCTACAGCACTGCGCCCAGGAAACTCAAGCGGCCGTGCAAGCGCTGGGTTATGGTCAAGCTGCGCCAGACGGGGATGACAGTAAAACTTGACCATGGCAGCCTCTTTGGTTTGCCGGGATGGGGTGCTCGGAGTTTGAGCCGCGTTTGTCTGATACAAAAAGGGCGCTTCTGTACAACCCTCGCCTTGCTGCGTAAGAAAGTGCCTTACGCTGCGACTTATCGGCTATGAGCACCTTATTTTCCGCCGTCCCTGCGTTGCTGCGTTACCCCCTCAAGACCGTCTGGTGTTGCCTGCTGTACGCGCAGTTTTTATGCAACACCAACGCCAGCGCCATGGGCTTGATGGTGGAGCCTGCGCCTGTGCAATGCGGCATACCCTCATCTGCGCAACCGGTGCCACCCGTTGCCACAGCGCAGCGCCTATCGGGCAGCCAGGTGGTGCGCGGGAGCAAAGACGTTGCGTGGGCCTGGCTGGGCTCGCCCACTGTACGCTATCCGCACAGGGCGCTGGGCTCGCCGGTGCATGCAGGTAGCCTGCACGCGCTGGTGCGCACGGCCTCGGACACCTTGCACGAAGTGATCTACCGCCTTCCCGTGCAACGCGTCTTTGAGGACTTGACTGTGCGCCTGATAGACCTGGATGGCGATGGGCGCGACGAAATGGTAGTGGTAGAGAGCGATGCGCTGCGCGGCTCAGCCATCGTGGTGTTGGGGCTGCGTTCGCAGCCACAGATCAACCGGTCAAGCAACCCGGCAAATGCGATGGTGCTGACCGAGCTGGCCCGCAGTCCGCACACGGGCGGCACGTTTTATTGGCTCAACCCCATAGGCGCTGCCGACTTTGATGGCGACGGCAAGCTGGACATGGCCAGCGTAACCACACCGCATGTCGGCGGCGTGCTCACCCTGTACCACTACCGCCCGCCCCTGCTGGAGCCCTATGCCAAGGCGATGGATGTGTCCAACCACCGCATGGGCGACCCAGAGCAGGACCTGGCAGTGATCGTAGAGCTGCCCGGACTTCGCCCCACGGTGGTCGTGCCCGACATGACGCTGACCGCCCTGCACGCACTGCGCTGGGAAAAATCAGATCTGCAAACCAGCAGCGGCCGCTGGAAAGAACTGGCCGACGTGATGGCCCTGCCTGCACGGGTGCAGCGCATGACACCGATGCCCGGCGGGGCATGTGTGCTGCTGGCTGACGGCTCATGGCGGCGCGTGCGCCTGCAACACTAAATTTACTTGAATAATACCCGTGTAGTCCTTGTCATCTGGTCATTTTCAGCTATTTAATTTATAGTGCATCGCGTGGCGACGCCGCCGATTCTGCGCCGGCCTTTGTTTCTAATGCGCCGTAAACGGCTTGGCCGGCTTGGGGATCTGCTTGAAGCGAATCTTGCGATCCAGCTCAATCGCGTCTTTCTTCACCTGGCGCTTGGCATCCTGCGCCTGGCCGGCCACCAGCCACTGCGCAAACTCATCGGGTGTTTCCAGCGTAATGCGCCCCAGAACCGCGCCACGAAAGTCGTAGATCAAGGCCTCGCTGGCTTTTTGCATATCCACCTTTTTTCCTGCTGCCACGGCACCGCGTTTGCGGCCCACCTCAATCAGCAGTTCCTCGTCGGTCATGCTGGCCACGCCAGTCAGTTTGTAGCGCGCCTCCAGTTGCGCGCAATAGTTGGCTTGCAGATAGGCGGCCAGTTCAATCGCTACCTCCTGCTCGTCAAAGGCGTTGCGGCCTACCGCGCCGCTGGCGGCCAGGTTGTAGCCGCTTTGCGGCACGATGATGCGCGGCCACAGCATGCCGGGGGTGTCGTACAGGTAGAAGTCATCCGCCAGGGTGATGCGCTGCTCCAGCTTGGTGATGCCTGCTTCGTCGCCGGTTTTGGCGTGCTTTTTACCTGTCAGAGTGTTGATCAGGGTGGATTTGCCCACGTTGGGTATGCCGCAAATCAGCACGCGCATCGGCTTGACCACGCCGCCGCGCTTGGGCGCAAGCTCGTGGCAGGCGGCAATCAGCGCCTTGGCGGGGGTCTTCATGCTGGCATCCAACCCCAGCGCACGGGTCTCGGGCAAGGCGTTGTAGTGCGCCAGCCACTGCGTGGTGCGTACGGGGTCGGCCAGGTCTTGTTTGTTCAGCACCTTGAGCGCCGGCTTGCCAGCGGTGAGCTCGGCAATCATCGGGCTGGCACTCGACGCGGGCAGGCGGGCATCGAGCAGTTCGATGACGACATCAATCGCCTTGACCCGCTCGGCGATGGCTTTTTGGGTGGCACGCATGTGCCCGGGAAACCATTGAATGGCCATGCTTTTACTCTCGTATGCGTTAGATCGCTAAAGGCTGCGAATAGCGCTATTGTCCTCTGCGCGGCGCAGCCTGCGCGGCAATCGCCTAAACTTGCGGTTTTTCCACCCTCACAAAGGCCTCGCCATGCTCACACTCTGCGGTTTCCCCATCTCCAACTACTACAACAAAGTCAAAATGGCCTTGCTGGAAAAGAACGTCGCCTTTACCGAAGAAACCGTGATGACCAAGCGCACCGACGAGGCCGTGCTGAACGACTCGCCGCTGGCCAAGATCCCCTTTATCCGCACGCCCCAGGGCGGCCTGTGCGAGAGCCAGGCCATCATGGAATACATTGAGGCGGCCTACCCTAGCCCCGCCCTGCTACCCACCGAGGCCTATGCCAGCGCCAAGGTGCGCGAGCTGATCACCTTTATCGACCTGCACCTGGAGCTGGTGGTGCGCGACCTGTACCCGCAGGCCTTTTTTGGCGGCACGGTCAGCGACGGCACCAAGGCGCGGGTGCGCACCCAGCTAGAGAAAAACATTGCCGGCTTTAAACGCCTGGTGAAGTTTGACCCCTACGTGGCCGGTGCCAACTTCACCCAAGCCGACTGCTCGGCCTACGTCAGCCTGCCCCTGGTCGGCATGGCCACCAAAACCATCTACGGCGAAGACCTGCTGCTGGCCGCAGGCGTGGACTACAAGCCCTACATGAAGCTGGTAGGCGAGCGCCCCAGCGCGATTAAAGTTGCCGCAGACCGCAAGGCGGCGATGGCAGCCGTTGCACCCAAAGTTTGACGCAGATTACCAACGATATATGGCGCTAGTCCACTTATTCTGGACGTAACCAGCTATTTTTTTTATAGCAATTACTTTTGCCGGCGGGGTGGCAAACCGGTGTGTTGGGTGAGAATGCGGCCGGGTTGTGCGGTGACCCGCGTCGTGCCAGTGGCTGCGCTGGAAGTGGCTGACGCACCCCCCGTGCGGCCTTTGACTTTGCTGCCCACCAGATTGGAGTTTTTACGCCGCGCACCGACGTAGCTGCCGTCGGTCAGGGGCTGGAAGCTGGGGATCAAATGGTGTTTGCCGTTGCCGATCAAGTCGGCCCGGCCCATGGCTTTCAAAGCCTCGCGCAGCAGCGGCCAGTGGTTGGCATCGTGGTAGCGCAAAAAGGCTTTGTGCAGGCGGCGGCGTTTGTCGCCGCGCACAATGTCTACCGTCTCGCTGTCACGGGTGATTTTGCGCAACGGGTTCCTGTTGGTGTGGTACATGGCCGTGGCGGTGGCCATGGGGCTGGGGTAGAAGGTTTGCACCTGGTCGGCGCGAAAGCCGTTTTGCTTGAGCCAGATGGCCAGGTTCATCATGTCTTCGTCGCTGGTGCCGGGGTGGGCGGCGATGAAGTAGGGGATGAGGTACTGCTTTTTGCCCGCCTCCGCACTGTACTTTTCAAACATCTGCTTGAACTTGTCGTAGCTGCCGATGCCGGGCTTCATCATCTTGGACAGTGGCCCGCCCTCGGTGTGCTCGGGCGCAATTTTGAGGTAGCCGCCGACGTGGTGGGTAACCAGCTCTTTCACATACTCGGGGCTTTGCACGGCCAGGTCATAGCGCAAACCGGAGCTGACCAAAATTTTCTTCACGCCCTTCAAGCCCCGCGCACGGCGGTACATGCTGATCAGCGCGCTGTGGTCGGTGTTCAGATTCGGGCAAATGCCAGGGTAGACGCAGCTGGGCTTGCGGCAGGCCGATTCAATCTCGGGGCTTTTGCAGCCGATGCGGTACATATTGGCCGTGGGGCCGCCCAGGTCGCTGATGACACCAGTAAAGCCTTTCACGCTGTCGCGGATGGCCTCAACTTCGCGGATCACCGAGTCTTCGGAGCGCGACTGGATGATGCGGCCTTCGTGCTCGGTGATGGAGCAAAAGGTGCAGCCGCCAAAGCAGCCGCGCATGATGTTCACGCTAAAGCGGATCATTTCCCAAGCGGGAATTTTGGTCTCGCCATCGTGCGAGCCTTGCGCATCGGCATAGGATGGGTGCGGGCTGCGCGCATAGGGCAGGTCAAACACCAGGTCCATCTCGGCGGTGGTCAGGGGGATGGGCGGCGGAGTGATCCACACGTCGCGCGCGGTGGTGCCTTCGCCGTGCTTTTGCACCAAGGCGCGGGCATTGCCGGGGTTGGTCTCCAGGTGCAGCACGCGGTTAGCGTGGGCGTACAGCACCGGGTCGGCCTTGACCTGCTCGTAGCTGGGCAGGCGGATCACGCTGTGGTCGCGCGGGGGCGTTGGAAGTTTGTTTTTGGTCAGCGCCGGGTTGGGCACGAAGGTCAGCGGCTTGATGGTGAAGCCCGTGTCTGGCTTGGTGGTCACCACGGGCGCGTCCATTACGCCCCGCAGGCTTTGGGCACTATCGGGTGACGCAGGCAAACCCGACTGCACCGAAATTACCGTGTCTTCTTTGGCACAGGAGCCGCCCTGCTCGCGCGCCAAGTCCGCGCTCATCATGTAGGGGTTGACATGCTGCTCGGTGCGACCCGGGGTGTCCACATCGGTCGAGTCAATCTCAAACCAACCCTCGGGGTTGTGGCGCTGCACAAACGCGGTGCCGCGAATATCGGTTAAATCCGCAATCGGCTCTTTCGCCCCCAGGCGATGCGCAATCTCGACAATCGCACGCTCGGCATTGCCGTACAGCAGCAGGTCGCATTTAGCGTCCACCACGATGGAGCGGCGCACCTTGTCTTGCCAGTAGTCGTAATGGGCGATGCGGCGCAGCGATCCTTCGATGCCGCCCAGAATGATGGGGACATCGCTGTAGGCTTCTTTGCAACGCTGCGAATACACCAGCGCCGCGCGGTCGGGGCGGCTACCACCCTGCCCGCCGGGGGTATAGGCATCGTCACTGCGGATCTTGCGATCCGCGGTGTAGCGGTTGATCATGCTATCCATATTGCCGGCCGACACGCCATAAAACAGATTGGGCTTGCCCAGCGCCTTGAACGGTTCGGCGCTTTGCCAATCGGGCTGGGAGATGATGCCGACGCGAAAACCCTGGTTCTCCAGCACCCGGCCAATCACGGCCATGCCAAAGCTGGGATGGTCTACATAGGCATCACCACAGACGATAACGATATCGCAGCTATCCCATCCCAAGGCCTGCATTTCATCCCGGGTAGTGGGCAAAAACTTGGCCACCCCAAAGCGCGCCGCCCAGTACTTGCGGTAGCTGGTCAGCGGTTTGGCATCACGCGGAAACAGCGAGACATCTTTAAAAATAGCGGGGCGTGCGGTCATGGAAGGTATGGGGGTAACCCACCATTTTACGGGCTTATCCCAAATTACCCTAATGTGGAGCTACATACGCGAGCCTGTGGTGAAGGATTTATAACTTTAGAGTGCGTGAAAACTGGCTGTTTATACATAATCTTGATAGCCAAAATTTCATAAAAAATCCATCCTTGTCAAAGTAAAAAACCGTATGGGCAAGGAATTCACAGTTTTTTATCATTTAGAATTCTTCTGGGCTGACGCTGTGTGAAAAGCATTCGTCAAATTTTCAAAAAGGAGTTACTCATAGTGAATTTTCATTACCCACTCACCACCCTTGGCAAGCCCATTGGCAGCTTGCTCGCTGGTTTGCTCGTTGCTTTCTCCCTGCAAGTGCAGGCTGCAGACGTCTCCCCCGGTGCGGCCGCTTTGAAGCAAGGCATGGCGTTATTTGACAAAGGCCAGTTGCGCAAAGCCGAACAGATGGTCAACAAAGCCAACAAACTGGGCTTTACCCGTCTGGAAGAAGTTCAGCAGGCACACAAAACGCTAGCCTTCATTCAGTGCGGTACACACCGCCCTGCGCTATGCGAAAAATCGTTTGAAGAAGCCTTGAAGCTCGACCCCAGCTTCAAACTCAGTGCGGTAGAGCGCAAAAACCCTCTGTGGACCCCGACCTTCAACAAGGTCAAGCAGCGTCTGTCCAAGTAAGCGCACCGCTGGCAGTTACCGCGCCGTCAGCCCCATACTGCGCGAAATCACCTCTTTCATAATCTCATTCGTGCCGCCATAAATGCGCTGCACCCGCGCATCGGCATAGGCCCGGGTAATCGGGTATTCCCACATATAACCGTAGCCGCCAAACAGCTGCACGCATTCGTCCATCACCTTGCATTGCAGGTCGCTGCACCAGTACTTTGCCATGCTGGCCGTGGCAGTGTCCAGCTTGTCCTGCAACAAAAGCTCGGTACATTTGTCGACAAACACCTGCGCCACCTGCACCTGGGTTTGCAGCTCGGCCAGGGTGTAGCGGGTGTTTTGGTAGCTGGCCACGGCCTGGCCAAATACTTTGCGTTCTTTCACATACTGCACCGTCCAGTCAATCGCCGCCTGCGCAGCCGCTATGCCGCCAATGGCGATTTGTAGCCGCTCCCAGGGCAGTTGCTCCATCAGGCAGATAAAGCCCCTGTTTTTATGCGCCTCGCCGCCCAGCAGGTTCTCAGCCGGTACCCGCACGTTGTTGAAAAACAGCTCGCTGGTGTCTTGCGCTTTCAGGCCGAGTTTTTTCAGGCGCTTGCCTGTGTCAAAACCGCCCATGCCGCGCTCGACCAGCAGCAGGCTGGTGCCTTTGGCACCGGCTGCGGGATCGGTCTTGGCGACGACGATCACCAGGTCAGCATGCCAGCCGTTGGTGATAAAGGTTTTGCTGCCGTTGAGCAGGTACGTGCCATCGCTTTGCAACAGCGCAGTGGTCTTCACGCCCTGTAGGTCGCTGCCCGCCGCAGGCTCGCTCATCGCTATCGCCCCCACCATGTCACCACTGGCAAGTTTGGGCAAATACCTCGCTTTTTGCTCGGCCGTACCGTAGTGCAGGAGGTAGGGTGCCACAATCTCGCTGTGCAGCGTGTAGCCAATGCCACTGGTGCCCGCGCGGCTGAGCTCTTCCATCTGGATGACCGAATACAGCTTGTCTGCACCACTTCCGCCATACTCCTCGGGCATGGTCATGCACAAAAACCCATTCGCCCCCGCTTTGCGCCACACCTCGCGGTCCACATAGCCCTGCTCTTCCCAGTCGGCATGGAAGGGGGCGATTTCCTTGTCGATGAAACGGCGGAAACTGCTGCGAAAGGTTTCGTGGTCGGGGGTGTAGAGGGTGCGTTCGATCATGGGGTTTGTCCGTGCGGTGGGGTGCAATGGTGGAGACACTATTGTGGCGCGAAAACCCTATACTTGCCCTCATGTATTCACGCCCCTCAGGAGATAAATCCATGCAAACACAAGCCTACATCTACGACGCCATCCGCACGCCACGCGGTAAAGGCAAAAAAGACGGTAGCCTGCACGAGGTGAAACCCGTCAACCTGCTGGCCGGCGTGCTGCGCGAGCTACAGCGGCGCAACGACTTTGACACCGCCCAGGTGGATGACGTGGTGATGGGCGTGGTCTCGCCCATTGGCGAGCAGGGCTCGGTGATTGCCAAGGTGGCGGCGCTCAAGGCGGGTTGGGACTTTCGCTGCTCTGGCGTGCAGCTCAACCGCTTTTGCGCCTCGGGCCTGGAGGCTGTGAACATGGCGGCGCAAAAAGTGCGCTCGGGTTGGGAAGACCTGGTGGTGGCGGGCGGCGTAGAGAGCATGAGCCGCGTGCCCATTGGCTCGGACGGCGGTGCCTGGGCGCAAGACCCCGAGACCAACCGCGCTACCGATTTTGTGCCGCAGGGCATTGGGGCGGATTTGATCGCCACGATTGAAGGCTTCCGGCGTGAAGACGTAGATGCCTTTGCGCTGGAGTCGCAAAAGCGCGCGGCCAAGGCACGCGAGGGCGGCTTCTTTGCGGGCAGTGTGGTGCCGGTGAAAGACTTTCTAGACCAAACTATTTTGGATTACGACGAGTTCATCAAACCGCACACCACCATGGAGGGCCTGGCCTCGCTCAAGAGCGCGTTTGAGCAGATGGGCGCGATGGGCTTTGACCAGGTGGCGCTGAACCGCTACCCGGAGGTGGAACGCATTCACCATGTGCACCATGCAGGCAACTCGTCGGGCATTGTGGACGGGGCTGCGGCGATCCTCATTGGCTCGGAAGCGGCGGGTAAAACCCACGGCTTCACGCCGCGTGCTCGCATCGTCGCCGCTGCGCTCAGCGGTGCCGACCCGACCATCATGCTCACCGGCCCCATGCCCGCTGCGCGCAAGGCGCTGGCCAAGGCGGGCATGACGATTGACCAGATTGACCTGTTTGAAGTGAACGAAGCCTTTGCCGCCGTGCCGATGCGCTTTATGAAAGAGATGGGTGTGCCGCACGAGAAGGTGAATGTGAACGGCGGCGCCATCGCCATGGGCCACCCGCTGGGCGCTACCGGCGCGATGATTTTGAACACGCTGATTGATGAGCTGCACCGGCGCAAGCTGCGCTATGGGCTGGCTACGCTGTGTGTCGGTGGGGGTATGGGGATTGCCACGATTGTCGAGCGCGTTTAACCCGATACCAAGCTCTCCGGTCGGAAAAGTGTTTGCAAACCGCCCTCATACTGGGGTACCAGAAATCGGTCGATTTGCAAACACTTTCCCTCCTGCATACATCGTGAAGCGCTACCCGTGTTTTCTGGTGACTTTATCAAACTTCATAACGCCCCTTCGTTTGTATTATTCGTTTCTTAGACTATGAAAACCATCCAATACGCCCTCACAGACGGCATCGCCACCCTTACGTTTGACGAACCGAATTCCCCGGTGAACACCATGTGCCTGGACTGGCAGGCTGACTATGACGGCAGTGGCCGCGCAGACTGTTGCAAGACAAGGCGCAGATCAAAGGTGTCGTCCTGGCATCCAACAAAACCACCTTCTTTGCAGGCGCGGATTTGAAGAGCTGTGATGCGGCTTAAACCCGAAGACGCGGCGCGCTGCTATGCCGAGGTGGAGCTGGTGAAGAAGAACTTTCGCACTATCGAGACCCTGGGCAAACCCGTGGTGACTTGCCTGAACGGCACCGCGCTAGGCGGCGGCTGGGAGCTGGCACTGGTGGGGCATTACCGGATTGCTGTGAGCGATAAAAAAGTGCAGTTTGGCCTGCCCGAAGTGACTCTGGGCCTGCTGCCCGGAGCGAGCGGCGTGACGAAGATGACGCGGCACTTGGGCCTGCTCAAAGCCCAGCCGTATTTGATAGAAGGCAAAATCTTTGGCGCGCAAGAGGCGTTGGAGTTAGGCCTGGTGCACGAACTGATCAGCGACGCTACGCAACTGCGCAGCAAGGCGATTGAATTTATCACTGCCCACGCCAGCGACCCTGCAACCTACACCCACCCTTGGGATAACAAAGACTACAAAATTCCCGGTGGCAAACCATCCAGCCCCGCGCTGGCGGGCGCGCTGAGCGTAGCGCCCGCCATGTTGCGCAAAACCACGCGTGGCCTACAGCCTGCGCCCGAGGCGATTTTGGCCTGCATGGTGGAAGGGGCCAGTGTGGACTACGACACCGCCCTGCGTATCGAAAGCCGCTATCTGGCCAAGCTGATGACGGGTACCAACGCCAAGGCGATGATCAACACCTTCTTCTTCAACATGAACGCGATCAAGAGTGGTGCGTCGCGGCCGAAAAACGTGGAGAGGTTCAAGCCCAGCAAGGTAGGCATCCTGGGTGCGGGCATGATGGGCGCAGGCATTGCGTACGCGCAGGCCAGCAAAGGTATTGCTACCGTCATCAAAGACGTGTCCGTGGAAAAAGCCGAGGCAGGCAAGGCCTACAGCAGCAAGATTACCCAACCGCGTGTAGACAAGGGCCGCATGAGCGCGCAAGACCAAGCGGCTTTGCTAGCACGCATTACGCCCACCGACAAGGCGGCCGATTTGCAAGACTGCGACCTGATCATCGAAGCCGTGTTTGAACAACGCGAGCTGAAAGCCAAAGTGACGCAAGAAGCCGAGCCGATGGTCAAGGTGGGCGGCTTCTTCGCCTCCAACACCTCCACCCTGCCCATCAGCGGCCTGGCAACTGCCAGTGCAAAGCCCAGCAAATTCATCGGCATCCACTTCTTCAGCCCGGTGGACAAGATGAAGCTGGTGGAGATTATTCGCGGCAAGCAGACCGACGATGAAACCGTGGCCCGTGCGTTTGACTATGTGCAGTCGCTAGGCAAAATCCCCATCGTCGTCAACGACTCGCGTGGCTTCTACACCAGCCGCACCTTTGGCACCTTTGTGATGGAAGGCGCGGCCATGTTGGGCGAAGGTATTCCGCCTGCGGTGATCGAGAACGCCGGCATCCAGGCGGGTATGCCGGTCGGCCCGCTGGCCGTGCTGGACGAAACCGCGCTATCACTTTCCGTGCATGTGATGGAGCAAACCACGCAAGACTTTGCGGCGGAAGGCAAAACCTACACGCCGAGCAAAGGCGAGCAACTGGTGGCCAAGATGGTGAAGGAATTCAAACGCCCTGGCCGGGCTGCGGGCGCGGGCTTTTATGACTACCCTGCAGGCGGCAAAAAAACCCTTTGGCCTGGCTTGGCAGAGAATTTTGGCAAACCGAATGTAGCCTGGGACATCCAGGAGATCAAAGACCGCCTGCTCTACCGCCAGGCGGTGGAGACCGCGCGCTGCCTGAACGAAGGCGTGCTCACCACCGTGCACGATGCCAACATCGGCTCCATCTTTGGCATTGGCTTTCCAGTGTGGACGGGCGGGGCCATGCAATTTATTTATGGCATGGGGGTAGATGCTTTCACACAGCGTGCGGCACAATTGGCAGCTCGCCATGGTGCAGGTTTTGTTCTGAGCACCGAGGTCATTCAAACCATCCGCCAGAACCAACCGGTGTACTAAAGAAATATGCTCCCCAAGGACTCCCTGCCCGACGCGTCACCCCCCCCACCAACTCCCGAATCCTTCCAACCCCGCTCTAAAACCGAACTTTTTGTCGCCTTCAACAGCGTGGCCCTGCAAGGCTTTGGCGGCGTGCTCACCATCATCCAGCGAGAAATCGTCGACCGCAGGCGCTGGCTGACTCCCCAGCAGTTTGTCGAAGACTGGGCCGTAGCCCAGGTGCTGCCCGGTGGCAATGTGATCAACCTGTCGATCATTTTGGGCAACCGCTACTTTGGCTGGCGCGGCGCGCTGGTGGCACTGGCCGGGCTCATGGCAACACCGCTGCTGATCGTGCTGGCACTGGCCACGCTGTACACCCAGTTTGAACATGTGCAGGCCGTCTCGGGCGCGGTGCGCGGCATGGGCGCGGCGGCGGCGGGGCTGATTGGCGCTGCGGCCATCAAGATGGTCAGTGGTTTGCAGAAAAACATCCTCAGGCCACTGGTCTGCACCGCGCTGATCGTGTTGACGTTTATCGCCGTGGGCTTGTTTCGTGTGCCCTTGATTTACACCGTGCTGGGATTGGGCATACCCGGGTTTGCTTATGCCTGGGCGATGGTGCGCAAGGAAGAACAATCTGCTGCGCACTCAGACAGGAGCGGCGCATGACCTGGGATCAATGGTTCGGCCTGTTCACCCATTTTTTACTATTGTCTTTGCTGGCCATCGGTGGCGCGATACCCACGGCACCCGACATGCACCGCTACGTGGTGGAGCGCAACGGCTGGCTGACGGACGAAAAATTCAATGCCAGCATCGCCATTGCCCAGGCCGCGCCCGGGCCGAATGTGCTGTTCATCCCCTTGATCGGCTGGCAAACCGGCTTGGCGCTGGGCGGCACCACCTGGGCAGCGCTGGCAGGCCTGTGCGCCACCTTCATCGGCATCATGCTGCCCAGCAGCCTGCTCACCTTTGTCGCCACCCGTTGGCTGCACAAAAACCCGGAGCACATTGTTGCGCGCGCCAGTAAAGCGTCGTTAGCCCCCATTTCCATCGCGCTCATCCTGGCTACCGCCTGGCTGCTGACTGCCGCGCACAACCAGCCCGGCAAAGACTGGCCTCTTTGGCTGCTCACCGCCCTGTGTCTCCTGCTGGCCTGGCGTACCAAGCTGCATCTGCTGTGGCTGCTGGGTGCGGGCGCGCTGTTGGGGGCACTGGGCGTGGTTTAAGCTTTACCGTGGACTCTCAAAAAACACGTAGTTGCTTGCATAGTCGCTGATCTCAAAGTAGACGCGCTTTTCGTTGGCATCGGCAACCATGTTGAGGTTTTCATCCAGCACGCCGTAGCCAAAGCGGTAAGGGCGCGGCTTGTTGTCGTCGGTGCCCATGGCGGTGGAGAGTTTGTCGATTTTGAGAAAACGGCGCATGACTTTATCGCCCGCATAGATCTCCAGTACGCCATTGGTACCGGTCCAGTTCTGGATATCGCGCTGGATCTTGTTTTGCTGCTCTTGGGTGCACGCAGTCAATGTCAGCAGGATGCAAGCAGCTACAGTAACTATAGCAAATCGTTTGAGTTTCATGGTCAAATCCTTGGATGATGAATGGGCCTATGGGAAATTCAGTTGGGTGAAGAAATACGGCCCCTGGCTAACGCCGCTGGCGCAGCGCCTCGTACAAACACACGCCGCTGGCCACCGACACGTTCAGGCTTTCGACAGCACCGTGCATGGGAATGCTGACCAGCTGATCGCAGGTTTTGCGGGTGAGCTGGCGCATGCCCGCACCCTCCGCGCCCAGCACCAGGGCCACCGGGCCTTTCAGGTCTACGTCGTAAATGGTTTGGTCGGCATCGTCGCTGGTGCCGATGATCCAGATATTGCGCTCTTTCAGCTCGTTCAAGGTACGCGCCAAATTGGTGACCATGAAGTAGGGCACGGTCTCGGCCGCGCCGCTGGCCACCTTGGACACCGTCGCATTGATGCCTACCGCGTGGTCTTTGGGGGCAATGACGGCCTGCGCGCCGGCACCATCGGCCACGCGCAGCACCGCACCCAGGTTATGCGGATCGGTCACGCCGTCCAGCACCAAAATTAACGGGTTGGCTTTCTCGGCGCTAGCCTCCAGCTGCTCCAGCAGTTCGTCCAGCGAATGCGCCTGCGCTACCGGGTGGGCCAGTGCCACCACACCCTGGTGGCCATGGCCACCCGACATTTTGGACAGGCGCAGGCCATCGGCCTCGATCAGCCGCACATGGGCCTGTGCTGCCCTGTCGACAAAGCTGCGCATGCGCGCATCGCGGCGTGAGGCATCGTAGTAAATTTCAATCACGGAAGCGGGCGCGGTTTTAACCCGCACGCCTACGGCATGAAAACCGTAGAGAATTTTGGTAGAAGACATGCAGCCATTATCGCGGGTGAAACTGATGACGACCCACCATGCTTTTTTTTGACACCCATACCAGCTGATTGGTTTGGGAATTAAATTGGTATTGCCAGCTAGCACAATAGGGTAAATCATTAGGGTTTGAACGGACTAACCTTGTATTCATCGCTCAAAATTGAACCCCTTCTGTGCCCACTACGTTAGCGAGGAATAGTAATGCTTTACCTTAAAAATTTGCGAACCCTGTGTGCAATCGGTCTAGGCTGCTTATCACTGCACACGGGTGCGCAAATCATCGTAGGCCAAAGCATTGCCATGACGGGCGGTTTGGCGGAATTAGGCCAGGCCGTAGTGAAAGGTGCCCAGCTGCATTTTGACCAGATCAACGCCGCAGGGGGCATTGCAGGTCAGCAGGTGCAAGTCAAAACCCTGGATGATGCCGGCAATGCCGACAAAGCGGCGGAGAATGTGCGTACCCTGATTGAGCGTGACCGCGTGCTGGCCATTTTTGCTGGTATCGAAGGCGGCCCCTGCACCCGTACGCTGAAGGTCGCCACCGAGTTGAAAACACCCTTTATTGCCTGCATGGCAGGCTCACCCGAGATGCGCGAACCCTTTGATGCGCAGGTGTTTACCGTGCGCGCACCTCATTTTGCGGAGTTTGAGAAAATCATCACCATGGCAGCCTCCTATGGATTCACCAGGTTTGGTTTTCTTCACGCAGACAGTGACACCGGCCGTAAACATCTGGCTAACGTCAATCGGCTGTTAGCCCAAAGAAAGCTGCCGGGAGTCCGTCCTTTCGCCATGGCGAAAGGGGTGCCGTCTGATGCCATTTCCAAACAGCTGTTGGCCAGTGATGTGCAAGTAATGTTCAACCATGGTTCCTATGATTTTTATGCCGATCTTATTTCGCAAACCCGTAAAATTTCGCCGAATAAAGTCCACTTTTTTGCGGTGAATTCCGGCATCGCCCAATTGGCACGCAAACTGGGGGAAAACAGCAGAGGCGTTACCTTCACGTCGGTCGTGCCGTTTCCCACTTCTGGCCGTGAGGCCATCGCACGGGAGTTCAAGCAGTTGTTTGCCCAAGCCTTTCCCAAAGAGACACCCTCTCTGGGGGCAATGGAAGGCTACATCTCTGCCAAGGTTCTCACCGAAGGACTCAAACGTGCAGGCACGCGGCCGACGCGCGAGTCCTTGCAAAAGGCCATGGAAAACCTGGGCAGCATCAACTTGGGCAACTTCGTCGTCCGGTTTACACCGGGCAATCACCTGGGATCAGAGTTTGTAGACACCGCAGTGATTCGAGGCGACGGCCACCTCGTGCATTAACAATGTCAACGCCCGCTGGCCTTGCGCCAGGCAATGAAGTCGTCCTTCGATTGCTGCTCGGTCGGCGGGTACAGGCCCAGGATGCTCTGGCCTGCGTTGACCTTCTCGGTCACAAAGTCTTCAAACGCCGTCATCTCGGTAGCCTCGGCCGCTATGTCGTCGGCCATGGCGGCGGGGATGATAACCACGCCTTCGCCGTCACCCACCACTACATCGCCCGGCCAGACCGCGACATCGCCACAACCAATGGGCATGTTGATGTCCAGCGCCTGGTGGATGGTGAGGTTGGTCGGTGCGCTGGGGCGGTGGTGGTAGGCGGGGATCTGCAACAGGGCGATCTCGGGCGAATCTCTAAAGCCGCCGTCGGTCACCACACCGGCCACGCCGCGTTTCATCAGGCGGGTGACGAGGATGGAGCCCGCAGACGCGGCGCGCGCATCTTTGCGGCTGTCGATCACCAACACCGCACCGGGTGGGCACTCTTCCACCGCTTTGCGCTGCGGATGGGCACGGTCTAAAAAGACGCTGATGGGATTCAAGTCTTCGCGCGCGGGAATGTAGCGCAGGGTGTAGGCCTCGCCCACCATATTGGGGTGGTTCACCGTACGCTGGGTGTTGACCGGACGGACGTCCTGGATAAACTGGTTGCGCAGGCCGCGCTTGAAGAGGGCGGTGCATAGGGTGGCGGTGCTTACAGCCATCAGTTGGGTATTGGTGGTGGGTTTCAATGCCATGGAGGTCCTTTCGTTATTGCGGCTTGATGCCCGCCGTTTTGATCACCTTCGTCCAGGTGTCGATTTCTTTTTTCACGAAGGCGGTGTAGGGCTTGCCGCCCTGCTCGGGAATGATGAAGCCGACCGAAGTCATGCGCTGCTTGATGGCATCCGACTGCATCGCCTGGGTAATGGCAGCTTCCAACTTGTCCACAATTGGCTGGGGCGTGCCTTTGGCCACCGACATGCCCGACCAGGAGAGGGCTTCAAAGCCTTTATAGCCGGCCTCGGCAATGGTGGGCACATCCGGGTACAGCGGGTTGCGCTGTACGCTGGACACCGCAATGGCGCGCATTTTGCCTGCCTTCACATGCGGCAGCGCGACATCCTGGTTAATGAACATCATGGGCACGGTGCCACCCAGCAAGTCTGTCAGCATAGGCCCACCGCCGCGGTAGGGAATGCCGGTCATGAAGATGCCGGTAGTTTGCTTGAACAGCTCCATCGCCATATGGCCCGAGGCCGCGTGGGTAAAGCCATAGTCCAGCTTGCCAGGATTCTTCTTGGCGTAGTCGACCACGTCTTTGACGGTCTTGAAAGGCGTAGCGGGATGCACCACCAGCACGTTGGGGCCAGAATGCACCTGGGACAGATGTGTGAAATCGCTGAGCGAGTTGTATTTCAGGCTGGCGTCCAGGCCATGCGCTACCGCATTTTGGCCTACACCGGTTTGGATCAGGGTGTAACCGTCGGCAGGTAATTTAAGCGCCCTGTCCATGCCAATGGTGCCGCCTGCACCGCCGATGTTTTCCACAATGAAGGGCTGTTTGAGATTTTTGGTCAGTTCGTCGGCCAGCATACGGCCCATCACGTCGCTGGTGCCACCCGGGGGGAAGGGGACGATAATTTTCACCGGTTTGCTGGGAAAGTCTGCCTGCGCCATGGCCGCACCATGTGCTATAAAAAAACTAGCTATACATGTCCACAGGACAAGGACTATTCGGGTATTTATCATATATTTCCTGAAAAAATCTGATTACACTGCGCCGTGGGACTCCACATACAACGCATACAGGGAATGGCTGCTGGCCATGTACAGGCGGTTGCGTTTGGGGCCGCCAAACTCCAGATTGGCGCAGCGCTCGGGGAGTTGGATGAAACCGATGGCCTTGCCCTGCGGATTGAAGACTTTCACGCCGTCCAGCTCTTCGGGTTTGCCGACGGGCAGATACACCTGGTGTCCACCGACGTCGGTGGGCTGCGCTTGCAATGCACCATTGCTGCCCCAGCCACACCACAAGTTGCCATCGCGGTCCACGCGAAAGCCATCCAGCGCGCCCTGGTCGGCTGCGTCGATGAGTTTGGTTTTGTGGCTCACGGTGCCGTCTGCGTTGATGTCATAGCTCCAGATGCTGCGGTGGGGGGTGCCCTTCCACTCCACCACGTAGAGCTTTCTCTCATCCGGCGAGAAGGCCAGGCCGTTGGGATTGACCAGCTCGGTAATCACTGCCGTGAGCTGGCCGTCCCTGGCAATGCGGTACACGTTGGTGCTGGCCTGCTCGGGCTTGGCGCGCGCGCCCTCCCATTCGCCGTTGATGCCAAACAGCGGGTCAGTAAACCAGATGCTGTCGTCAGACTTGACGACGATGTCGTTGGGCGCATTGAGGCGTTTTCCCTCAAAACTGTCGGCCAGCACGGTCATGCTGCCGTCTTTTTCGGTGCGCACCACGCGGCGTGTGACCGAGTGCTCGCAGGTCAGCAGACGGCCCTGGCGGTCGCGGGTGTTGCCGTTGGCGTAGTTGGTGTTTTCTTTGTGCACGCTAAATTGGTGCGTGGCTTCGTCGTACTTCATCAGGCGGTTGTTGGGTATGTCGCTGACCAGCAGATAGCCGGGCTGGCCTGCCGTGGCGTTGGGGAAGTACACCGGCCCCTCGGCCCAGCGCATGCCACTGCCCACCTGCTCCAGCGTGCTGCTATAGATGCGGTATTTGGCAAAACTGGGGTCCAGTATCAAGACCGCCGGGTCGGGGTAGCGCTGATGGGGTGTGAAGTTGTAGGTGGGGGAGTGCATGGCATCCGGGCTGCAAAAAGTAATCACTACAATGGCTTATTTGTTTTACAAGTATAGGCATGTATTGACTATTTGTCTAACAACACATGGGTTATTTCATCGGTGTTTGCCCCTAGGCTTTGGTTAGTTGCTATATTTTACATAGCTGCTTACGTCCAGGACAAAAGGACTACAGGCGGTTTTTGCCATAAAAATGGGCCGCTAACGGTCTAACTGCCCGTCCAGCAACCGGTTACGCGCCTGGTCCAGGTGGTAGCGCATGGCGATGGCGGCGCTGCCCTCATCTTGCACTTGGATGGCGTGCACGATGCGGTCATGCTCATCCAATACGCGTGCGCGCCGCTGCACGGAGGCCTGGCGGCTGAGCGACAAGGTCACGTTCATGCCGCCTTTAAGGCGGTCGGCCAACTGGTCCAGCGTTTCCAGCAGCAGCAGGTTGCCTGATGCGATGGCAATAGCGTGGTGAAAGGCGTAGTCGGCCTCTTGCGCAGCCTTGCTTTTTCCGAACGCGGTTTTTAAAGTACGGGCGGCGTTGCTGATGGTCAGCATCTGCGCATCACTGCGTTGGCGTGCAGCCAGGCGGGCAGACAGACCCTCCAGCGCCATGCGCAGCTCTAAACCCTGTAACACGTCATGCAAGGTAAAGGTACGCGTCAAGGCCCCTACCCGCTGTGATGGGCTGCGCTGCACAAAACTGCCCGAGCCTTGGCGCGAGATCACCACCCCATCGCTTTGCAGGCGCTGCAAGGCTTCACGCACTACCGGGCGCGACACCGTAAAGCGCTCGGCCAACTGCGTCTCGGGTGCCAGGCGGTCACCCACCGCAATGCGCGCTTCGATGATGTCGCCCAGCAGTTGGTTGTATACCGTGTCGGACAGGCGCAGCCGGTCTGGGGACATCGCGTGAGATTCAAGTGCAGGCATGGCGCTATTGTGACGCTTGTGGTGAGCATTTTTCACCTAGGGGTTTGCGCTGATAAGCAAGCGAAGCGACAGGTCTATTATAGATAAATGATCAGTTGATCAATATTTAGCCCTTCCATTTAGGCCTCCTGCATGAGCAAAGTCATCATTACCTGCGCCGTCACCGGTGCTATCCACACCCCCTCGATGTCACCGTATTTGCCGGTCACCCCCGAGGAAATTATCGAGGCCTCGGTCGGCGCAGCCGAGGCAGGTGCGGCCATCATCCACCTGCATGCGCGGGACCCGGTGACGGGCAAGCCCGACCAAAGCCCCGAGGCCTTTGCCAAGTTCTTGCCGCAAATCAAGGCCCGTACCAACGCCGCGCTGAACCTCACCAGCGGCGGCTCGCCCTTCATGACGATCGAGGAGCGCATCCAGCCGTCGATGAAGTTCGCCCCCGAGGTGGCCTCGCTGAACATGGGCTCGGTCAACTTCGCCCTGTTCCCCATGCTGGAGCGCTTTCCCAACCTGATACATGACTGGGAACGCCAGCACCTGGAGAACAGCCGCGATCTGATCTTTCGCAACACCTTCAAAGACATTGAATATGCGCTGGCCGCCTGCGCGGCCAACCAGACGCGGTTTGAGTTTGAGTGCTACGACATAGGCCACCTGTACAACCTGGCCCATTTTGCCGAGCGCGGCCTGGTGAAAGCACCGTTTTTTGTCCAGTCGGTGTTTGGCATCCTGGGCGGCATTGGTACCCACCCGGAAGACGTAGCCCACATGCGGCGCACGGCAGACCGCCTGTTTGGCAAAGACTACCAATGGTCGGTGCTGGGCGCAGGCAAACACCAAATGCGCATCGCCGCCATGAGTGCCTCGATGGGCGGCAACGTGCGCGTTGGCCTGGAGGACAGCCTGTGGCTGGGCAAAGGAACGCTGGCCAAAAGCAATGCCGACCAGGTGCGCAATGTGCGCCGCATCATCGAAGGCCTGGGGCTGGAGATTGCCACGCCGGATGAAGCCCGGCAGATCTTGCAGCTCAAGGGGGCTGACAAGGTGAAGTTTTAATTCGCACGTGGTAGCGGGCTTGATTGGCGACAAGCGGTCCCAAGCGCTAAGCCAACCGCTAGTGGAAGACAACCGCCCCGGTGTGGGCGATTAAAACTTGATATCCAGCAACCGCGCCGCATTGCCACCCTGAATCAAATCTCGCGCCGCCTTGGGCAGGCGCTTGACTTGTTTGATCAAACCGAGCGGGTCTTCCTCGCCCATGTCGTAGGGATAGTCGGTGCCCAGCACTACGTGGTCAGCGCCAAACTTGTCGATCAGGCGTTTGAGCATTTCGGGGTCGAAGGTGATGGTGTCGAAGTAAAACTTTTCAAGGTACGAGGACGGTGGGTTTTTGATGATGGTGCGGCAGTCGGGCCGCGCACGCCAGGCGTGGTCCATGCGCGCCCAGTAGTGGGCAATGAAACCGCCGCCATGCGCCACGACAAACTTGAGCTTGGGGTAGCGCTGTAGCACGCCGTCAAAAATCAGGTGCGACACGGCGACGGTGGAGTCCAGCGGGTTGCCGATCACGTTGTTGAAGTAATGGTTGGTCAAGCGGTCACCCTGGGTGTAGCCCAGCGGGTGCATGAAGATCACCACGCCCAGCTCCTCGCAGCGGGCAAAGAATTTGTCGAGCTTGAGGCTCGGGTCGGTGAGGTTTTTGCCGTTGACGTTGGTGCAAATCTCTATGCCGCGCATGCCTAACTGCTTTACGCAATAGTTCAACTCCTTGATGGCGAGCTGCGAGTCTTGCAAGGGCACGGAGCCCATGCCGACAAAGCGGTCAGGCGTGTCCGCAGCGACTTGCGCAATGCCTTCGTTGACTTCGCGCGCCAGCTCGGCACCGTAGCCAGGCTCGGTAAAGTAGAAAAAATGGTAAGGCGCTGGGCACACAGCCTGAATGTCTACCCCCATGCGGTCCATGTCGACCAGGCGCTCTTTCACGCCGGTGAGCTTGGGTGCGCGCGTGGCCATTTGTTTTTTGTTGGTCTCGTTGGTCAAGGCATTGGCATAGATCACCGTGGGGTCGTACTGCGCGGCGTTCAGATGGGCTGTTTTGGCGTTGACCACGGGGTTGAGGTAGTGGCAGTGCATGTCTACCACCTTGGATTTGCCAGTTTTGCTGGTGGCGACCGTGCGCGCTGCAGTAGCGGGTTTGGCCTTGGCGGTAGCGGTCGCCTTGGCACTGGTTTTGGTAGCGGCTGCCCAGCGCACAGGGGTGTGGTGGTGCGCGGGGTTAGTGCAAGAAGGGGTGCAGGTATAGAACATCGGTGCTCCTGGGGTGTTGTTATGGAGGTGTCTCGCTATTTATCCGATGATAACTTATGATATCTACCGTACTAACAGCAGGTAAACACCTAGGAGATAGATATGCATATCGGCATCGCAGGAACTGGAAAAATGGGCAGCGCCATCGCCAAGCGCTTGCTCGGCCTTGGCCACCAAGTGACGGTGTGGAACCGCAGCGCAGCGCGCGCGCAGCCCTTGCGCGATCTGGGCATGGGCTGGGCTGCCAGCCCGAGCGAGCTGGCCGCTAAAACCGAGGCCGTCATCACCATGCTGACCGACGAGCAGGCGCTGGACGACGTATATTTTGGTGCCAACGGGTTGCTGTCTGGCAAGGTAGAAAAGCAGCTCTTCATCGACATGAGCACCGTCAAACCCGCCAAACAACAGGAGGTGGGCGCACGCGTAGCCGCAGCCCACGCCACCTATGTAGAGTGCCCCGTTGGCGGCAGTGTAGGCCCGGCCAGTGAGGGCAAGCTGCTCGGTTTTGTCGGTGGTGCCGAGGCGGACCTGGCGCGCGCCAAGCCCATCCTGGACCAACTGTGCCGCCGCGTAGAACACGTTGGCCCGCTGGGTGCGGGTGCCACCATGAAGCTGGCCATCAACCTGCCACTCATGGTGTACTGGCAAACGCTGGGCGAGGCGCTGTCCCTGATCCAGCCGCTGGGCCTGGACCCCAAGCGCGTGATCGACATCTTCTCGGAAACCTCGGGCGGCCCCAACATGCTCAAGGTGCGCGGCCCGATGATTGCGCAGGCGCTCTCAGGGGACGGCACCGTGCCCGTATCCGTCAATTTGTCCACCATGCGCAAAGACGTACGCTCCATGCTGGACCAAGCCGCTGCGCACAAGGTGCATTTGCCACTGACCGCGCACACCCTCAAATCCTTCGACCAAGCCGCAAGCATTGGCCTGGACGCTGCGGACTGCACGCAACTGCTGGTGTGGTGGTTAGGTGAAGGCGGCAAAGCTTGATGACATCGTTTAGTCAGACGCAGATACAAAATTTTCTGATATACGGCACGCTACATAATTTATAGCTAAATATATCCACCCGACAGGGACTATGGGCTATATTGGCAGTGTAAATGGCTATTTCAACCGATACCAACGGCTCCAACGGCTTGAAACAGGTTGCGGATCGTTTCAGCTGAGATTTTTCGGGTGATGAAGACCATGCGCGTCTGTGTGTCTGCACTAGGCCAGCGGTCAAGGTGCACCGGCGGATGAAAGATGTGTTGCACGCCTTGCACCACGACCGGTTGGCCCTCTACGTTGACAATGCCCTTGACGCGCAGCAGGTCGGGGCCGCGCAGGGTGGCTAGCAGGTCCAGCGCGCTGGAGAAACCGGCCCAGGTAAAGGGCGCTTCAAAGCGCAAGGAGGCGGTGGTGATGCTGGGGTCGTGCAGCGGCGGGCGGGTGCCCAGGTAGCGCTCGCTGGCTGCGCTTGGTACGCTCGGATGATTTTCCAAACTGCTGGGGTTAAGCGATTCGCCCAAGAAGCTGAGCGTGGCAACGCTGGCGCGGGCGCTGGCCAAGCCCAAGTGTGTCAGGGCACGGGGTTCTACTTCGCCATTGATGATCAGCGACACGCCAGCGTTGGGGTTGATGGCCATCACCGCCGCCTTGATCGCCTCCACTTGGTCTGCACCTTGTGCATCACCTGCACTGCGCGACACCGAGGTGCTCAACATATCGCTCTTGGTGATAAAAATGCGGTCTGCCAGGGCGATTTGCTTCACTGCCTCGGGTTGGTGTTCCAACTGGTGCAAGCCATGCAGCGCGTCGACCAAGGTGACTACGCCGTCCAAGCGGTATTGCGCGGCCAGCAAGGTGTCGCTGACCAGGGTCTGCACCACGGGGGCGGGGTCGGCCAGGCCGGTGGTTTCGACGATGACGCGGTCAAAATCTGCCATCAGCCCGGCGCGGCGCTGGGCAAACAGCTCGCGCAGGGTTTCCTGCATGTCGGTGCGCACGGAGCAGCAGATGCAGCCATTGGCCAGCAGGGTGATGTTCTCGGAAGACAGGGTGACCAGGTCGTGGTCAATCCCAATCTCGCCAATCTCATTGATCACCACGGCCACGCGGTTCATATCGGGGTGCTTGACCAGCCTGGAAATGAGTGTGGTTTTGCCGCTGCCCAGGAAGCCGGTGATCAGAGTGACCGGGATTTTCCCGGCGAGGGGGTCGCGCTCGAAGTTCACTTTGTTAATCCCGGTTTCATTGAGTGGTGGGGATGCGTTGCGGGGTGAAATCGGACAGCCGTATCGCTAACAACGCGAAAATAACGCAGAAAACGCAAAAAACAATTCAAAAATAGTGAGAATATTCTTGGTGCGGCACTTTGCTTTTAATGCTATTTTTTCGTTGATTTTTTTTGCGCTTTTTGCGTTATTTTCGCGTTTTTAGCGATACTGGATTTCGATCTTTTCCTCAAATATTCATTTCCAGAATATACAACCCCCCCGTAAACCGGTCCACCGTGTACACAATCCTCCGGTCATCCACGTACACATCGTTCAACTGGATAGCCCCCGCTGGCGAGAGTTTGGGTGCGCCGGGCACGTAGTAGGCGATCTCTTGCACTTGATAAGGGTTAGACGTGTCGTACACCCGCACCCCCGCGTTGAAGAAGGTGCCGATGATGATGGTGTCGGAGCGGAACGATGTGGGCACGGGCAAGTTCTCGTGCAGGTTGTGCGCGCCGAAGCGGCCACCGCGTTTGATAAACGTTTCCACCGGCGGCGCGGGGAAGGTGCCGATGGGCACGGGGTTCGCTTCATTGCGCGCGTCTACCACCCACACCAGCTTGGGCCAGTCGGCACCGTTGTCCAGCACGCATTCGTCGCTGACGATCCACAGACCGCGGTCAAACAACGGCAGCACGGTGTGGGTAAAGCCGTTGAAGGGGGGCGAGTGGTTCCATTTGGACACCACCTTGATGTTGCCCAAATCGCCAATGTCGAGCACCAGCGCGCCGCCGTCGATATAGCCCACGTAGGCGCGGTCGGGCCGCTCGGGGAAGACGTTGGTGTTGTGGGTGCGAAAGCCCATGTCGAAGGGCGCAGGTAGGCGTGCAGGGGCGGGCGCGGCATCGCCCTCGCGGGTGCCGGGGTACCACCAGCGGCCTGCTTCCACGGGCTTGGCCGGGTTGGATACGTCCAGGATACGGTAGAACTGGTCGTCCAGCGGGTTGCGCGGCTTGAAGTCGCTTGATCCTGCGGACATGTGCAGGTACTTGCCATCGACAAACCACACCGCATGCACGCCGCGTGAATGCGGGCCTGAGCAGTCGAAATGGGAGATGAGTTTGGGGTGCTCGGGGGTGCTGATGTCAAACAAATCAACCCCCGCCGGTTTCAGGCCCACGGTTTGCGTCTGATACGCCACAGCCATGGTGTTGCCCACCACATCCAGCGAGTTGGAGCGCACCTTGGCGTGGGGCAGCTCGGTTTGCACAATCAGTTTCGGACTGCGTGGGTCGGTAACATCCACGCCTGAAAAATTCTTCGGTGCGGCCTCGTGGGCCAGCCACAGGATGCGTCGCCCATCGGCAGTTTGCTGCATGGCCATGCCTTCGCCCAAGCCGCCAAAGCCCCCTAGCTCGTGGTGGGCCAGCAGCTTCATGTTGTGGGACTAGGGTTTGTTCTGATCGCGCGGCGGGGCTGGGAGCGTTAAATGCAGTGTACAGGCATAGGGTTTTCCGAGTAGTTTAATTTATCAATTGATAATATAAACCAATCTTGCAAGGTTCGTCATTCGTAGTGTCCCCGTTGACTACCCATCTCACCCAAGGAGCTTTATTATGAAACCCGTTTTTTCACGCCGTTTAAGCTTGGGCAAGCTGCTGTTAGCCAGCCTGTGCCTCAGTTCATTTGCAGCCGTGGCGCAAACTTTTCCTAACAAACCCGTGCGTTTGGTGGTGACCTATCCGCCCGGTGGCAGCTCTGACCTGATGGCGCGCATCATGGGCCAAAAGCTCAGCGTGCTGTGGGGGCAACCCGTGGTCATTGAAAGCAAGCCGGGCGCGGCAGGCTCGATTGGCATGGAGTACACCGCGCGCCAGCCGGCCGACGGCTACACCTTTGTGGTGGGCAACCTGGGCCCCGCCTCGGTCAATCCGTTGATCTCCAAAGTGCCGTACAGCATGGAGAAAGACTTTATCCCGGTCGCGCTCACGGCCACCGGCCCCAACATTTTGGTCGTACCCGCCAACTCGCCCTACAAGACGCTGGCCGAACTGCTCGCCGCCGCGCGCGACAAGCCCAATACCCTGAACTTTGGCACCAGCGGCCCCGGCAGCATGGCCCATTTGGGCGGCGAGATGATCATGCGCCAAGCCAATGTGAAGATGACGGGCGTGCCCTACAAAGGCGGCGGTTTGGCAGTGAACGACCTGCTGGCAGGCCATTTGCACATGATGGTGTCCGACGCGTTGCCCGTGTCGCAGCACATCAAAGCCGGCAAGCTGCGCCCACTGGCCATTACCAGCGCCAAGCGCTCGCCCATGTCGCCCGATATTCCTACCTTTGCCGAGGCGGGCTTGAGCGGGCTGGTGGCCGAAAACTGGTGGGGCGTGTTCCTGCCTGCCGGCACCCCCAAAGCGGTGGCCGATGCCTACAATGCCGCCCTGGTCAAGATCATGGCCGACCCCGACCTGAAAGAGCGCTTTGCCGGGCTGGGCGTAGAGGCCCATGCCAGCACGCCAGAGGAATTTAAAGCCTTCCTGGCCGCAGAAAATGCCAAGTACAGCAAGCTGGTGGCCGACAACAACATCAAGGGCGAATAGGCTCGCACAGACACAAGCAGCGATTGAAAATACATGCGTGAACCCGGACTGCTGAGCAGCCGCGTACCCTTCAGCGCCATTGTCGACCGCCCCATGCTCAAGTGCCCGATGGCGGGCGCATGCTGGTGTGGGTGATCGTCAACGTAGAGCACTGGAGCATGGAGCGTGCCATGCCGCGCACCGTGCTCAGCCCCCCCATGGGCCAGCCCTTGCAGCCCGACCTGCCCAACTGGGCCTGGCACGAGTACGGCATGCGCGTAGGCTTTTGGCGCTTGCACGATGCGCTGAAAAATTTGGGCATCATTCCTACGCTGGCCATCAACGGCAGCGTCTGCACCACCTACCCCCGCGTGGCGCAGGCGGCCCTGGATTTGAACTGGGAGTTCATGGGCCACGGCCTGGTGCAAGGCCCCATGCACGCGCTGGCTAACCAGCGCGAAGCCATCTTGCAGACCGTGCAAGCTATCAAAACATTCACAGGCAAAGCGCCCACCGGCTGGGAAAGCCCGGGCCTGACCGAGACCAACGAAACGATTGACCTGCTGGCCGAGGCCGGCATCGAATACGTCGCTGACTGGGTGTTTGACGACCAGCCCGTGTGGATACCCGCCACGCCGCGCCCTGTGCTGTCGGTACCCTACAGCGTCGAGCTCAACGACATCCCCATGATGCTGCTGCAAAGCCATAGCGGCGCTGAGATGGTCGAGCGCGGCGTAGCGCAGATCGACCGGCTGTGGCAAGAGAGTGCCACCGTTCCGCGTGTGATGGCCATCAGCGTGCACCCCTACATCACCGGCGCGCCGCACCGCATCGCCATGTTTGAGAAGCTGCTCTCTTACGTACAATCCAAGCCAGGTGTGGTCATCCGCACCGGCGCGCAGATTAACGATTGGTACCGGGCGCAGGTGCCAGCACCGGCACCATCCAAGTGAATACCGCTATACCCAAAACCGGGCCGCGCAAAGTGGCTGCTGGCAAGGCCAAGACAAGCCCTGAAGTCAAGCCACCAGCAGCCCCCACAACCCGCCTGTCCCCCACCGAGCGCGAGCAACAGATCATCCAGGGTGCGATTACCTATTTTGCCGAGGTCGGTTTTTCGGGCCAAACCCGCGAGCTGTCCAAACGCCTGGGCATCACCCAGCCCCTGCTGTACCGCTACTTTGCCAACAAGCAGGCGCTGATTGACCGGGTCTACCAAACCGTGTTTGAGGGCCGCTGGGACCCGCAGTGGCTGGCATTGTTGCAGGACCGCAGTGTGCCCCTGCGCGACCGCTTGGTGGAGTTTTACCGCCAATACTCTGCCGCGACCTACCGCCCCGACTGGATTCGTATTTACATGTACGCCGGGCTATCCACCCCCACGCTGAACCAGCGCTACATCAAGCTGATTCGCCGCGAGTTGATCCCGCTGGTATGCCGCGAGCTGCGTGCGCACTGCGGTATGGGCGGCCTGAACACCAAAGTATCCAACGAAGAAATGGAATTTTTCTGGAACCTGCACGGCGGTATTTTCTACTTTGCGGTGCGCCACCATGTGTACCAAATCAAAGCGCCGGTGGACTTTATGACCCATGTGGGTGTAGCGGTGGATAACTTTCTGGCCGGCGCGAAGACGGTGTATCCTAAATTACTCGATGCAACCGCAGAACGGTAATCATTCAGTCGAAAAGCGCAGCACCACTGCGTGCGCTTTAGCCTGCGGGAGTTGGACTTGGCACACTCCCCGGGCCACCTTCCTGGTTCACTAAAAAATCAGCGACGCGGTGCAGGCGCGCCGCCCTGCCCTGGCCCCGGACGGCCCGCAATGTGGCGGAACATGATGCGGCCCTTGGTCAAATCGTAGGGCGAGAGCTCCAGCGACACGGCATCGCCCGCGATGATGCGGATATGGTTTTTACGCATCTTGCCGCCGGTGTAGGCGATCAGCTCGTGGCCGTTCTCCAGCGTTACGCGAAAACGCGAATCGGGCAACACTTCGGTTACCTTGCCCTGCATTTCAATTAAATCTTCTTTGGCCATTGAGTCTGGTGTGGTGTGGGCGCGCACGCCCGGGTTTTTGCTGCCCGGTTTGGGCAACCCTGTATTGTACGACCAGTTACGCCCCGCTGCTGCGCACCCGCTTTTCGCCTCAATCCTTGGCCAGCACCCGGTTGAGCCACTGGTTCAAATCCTCGATCTCCTCCATGCACACCGAGTGTGCCATCGGGTATTCATGCCAGTCCACGCTGTAGCCCAGGGCGCGTAGCGCGTCGTGCGAGGCGCTGGCGCGGCTGAGCACCACGACACCGTCTTGCTGGCCGTGGCCCATGAAGATGGGGGTGTGCGCGTTGGCCGGGTGCCGTTCGGCCGACGTGGTAGCGGCCAGCGGCAGGTAGCCCGACAGGGCGACAATGCCTGCCAGGCGCTCGGCATGGCGCAGGCCCGTCAGCAGCGCCATGGCGCAGCCCTGCGAGAAGCCTGCAATCACGATGCGCTCAGCCGGAATGTCGCGCGCCTTCTCGCGCGCCAGCAGTACCTCAATGGCATCCCGCGAGGCGCGCAGGCCGGCCTCGTCCTCGCGCTTGGCCAGGTCTGCGCCCACAATGTCGTACCAGGCGGGCATGCGCATGCCGCCGTTGATGGTGACAGGGATCTGCGGCGCGTTAGGGAAGACGAAACGCACCGGGCCTACGGCGCTCAAATCCAGCTCCTTGGCGATCGGCACAAAGTCATTGCCATCCGCCCCCAGCCCGTGCATCAGCAGCACGGTGGCGCGGGGGTTAGGGGCGGTTTCCAGTTCGATGGTGGTCAATGGCATGGGATCGGCTTTATAAATGAAGAGGACGGGTCACAGGTGCAGGCCACAGCTTACAAGATTTTTGCGCTAGGCTTGAGGGTATGAACGATCAAATTTTTAGTTGCACGGTGCGGCATGCTTCCAGCAGTGCAAGGCGCTTTCCTGCGCCTGCAGACCAAACCCTGCTCGATTCTGCCGAGCAAGCCCTGGAGGTATGGCCTAACTCCAGCCGCAACGGCACCTGCCGCACCTGCATCGGCCAGCTCACACAAGGCGCGGTGCGCTATGCCATCGAATGGCCAGGCCTGAGCGCTGAAGAAAAAGCACTGGGCTATATACTGGCCTGTGTGGCCTACCCCACGGCGGATGTGGCGCTGGTTGGATAGCACAGGCATCTACGGTTGCCGCCCGGCGCAAAACTGGTTAGGCTAGCGCTTTAGTCCCCAACCCCCACCAGGAGCAAGCCCATGGCCATCAGCGTCAACATCGATTTAGCCTACGAATTTGAAGTCAAGTCCAAAGCGGCCGAGGTGTTTGAGGTGCTGTCCGACGTGCCCCTGTCCGTCAGCCACTTCCCCAAGGTCGACAAGCTGACCGACCTGGGCGACGGCGTGTACAAATGGGAAATGGAAAAAGTAGGCACCACGCAGGTCAATATCCAAACGGTGTACGCCAGCAAATACAAAAGCGACCAAGCCAAAGGCACCGTGGTGTGGACCCCCGTCAAAGGCATCGGCAACGCCCAGGTCGGCGGCAACTGGAAGATCACCGACAACAAAAAATCCACCGCCATCGCGCTGCAAATCAAAGGCACCGTCGATGTGCCGCTTCCCGGCCTGATGAAGATGGTGGTCGCTCCGGTGGTGGAAGGCGAGTTTGAGAAGCTGGTGGACAAATATATTGCCAACCTGATCAAGCGCTTTGGCGGAGAGGTATAGCGGGTTTCAAGTTTTTTTTCTGCTTTTGCAGTTGAGCAAGCAACTGTTGAATAACTTGGGCCTCTGGCAGTTGCATGCGCTGGGCATCAGCAAGCGCTTGGTTTAATAGGATCTGCGCTTCCTTGGCATCACCAGTTTTATTGCGCTGCATCAATAACTGCGCCATGTTTGCTCTTCCCACCAGCAGCCCCCGCACGTCGCCCAGCTTTTCATAGACCGGGAGCTCTTGCTCTCGGCGTATTTTCAAGGCTTCGTCGAGCTGGCCGCGCGCTTGCAGTACGTCGGCGATGTTGCCGTGGGTGACGGCAACCGAGCGCACGTCGCCCAGCTTTTCATAGACCGGGAGCTGTTGCTCTCGGCGTATTTTCAAGGCTTCGTCGAGCTGGCCGCGCGCTTGCAGTACGTCGGCGATGTTGCCGTGGGTGACGGCAACCCCGTGCACGTCGCCCAGCTTTTCATAGACCGGGAGCTCTTGCTCTCGGCGTATTTTCAAGGCTTCGTCGAGCTGGCCGCGCGCTTGCAGTACGTCGGCGATGTTGCCGTGGGTGACGGCAACCCCGTGCACGTCGCCCAGCTTTTCATAGACCGGGAGCTCTTGCTCTCGGCGTATTTTCAAGGCTTCGTCGAGCTGGCCGCGCGCTTGCAGTACGTCGGCGATTTTACCGTGGGTGACGGCAACCGAGCGCACGTCGCCCAGCTTTTCATAGACCGGGAGCTCTTGCTCTCGGCGTATTTTCAAGGCTTCGTCGAGCTGGCCGCGCGCTTGCAGTACGTCGGCGATTTTGCCGTGGGTGACGGCAACCGAGCGCACGTCGCCCAGCTTTTCATAGACCGGGAGCTCTTGCTCTCGGCGTATTTTCAAGGCTTCGTCGAGCTGGCCGCGCGCTTGCAGTACGTCGGCGATTTTGCCGTGGCTGACGGCAACCGAGCGCACGTCGCCCAGCTTTTCATAGACCGGGAGCTGTTGCTCTCGGCGTATTTTCAAGGCTTCGTCGAGCTGGCCGCGCGCTTGCAGTACGTCGGCGATTTGGCCGTGGGTGACGGCAACCGAGCGCACGTCACCCAGCTTTTCATAGACCAAGAGCTCTTGCTCTCGGCGTATTTTCAAGGCTTCGTCGAGCTGGCCGCGCGCTTGCAGTTTTTTATAGCACGTTACGTCCATTGAGCGTGGACATCTGGCTATTTTCCATAAAATTTCGCACCGCCTGTGAGTCTGCCAGCAGCAGCTTGTCCACCAGTGGCGCCATGGCGATGTAGTCGGGCTCGCACAGCATCACGTAGCGGCCGCTGCCATCGGCGATTTCGCTGGCGTAGTCCAGCTCGGCCAGGGCTTCGATGACGGGCTCCAGCTGCAAATCATCCACTTGCATGGCGGCGGCTAGTTGGCCCAGGGTGAGGCCTTTGGCCGGCGTGCTGCGGGCGTGGTGCAGGTGCTGGATGGTCTCGATGCACAGCTGAAACGGCCAGCCCGGCGTGCCGCCGCGCCGCGCCACGCCTTGCAGCAGGCTGGGCAAATAGGCGGCGATCACCGCACCCAGCAGCACGATCACCCAGGCGATATAGATCCACAGCAGCAAAATGGGCGCGGTGGCAAACGCCCCGTACACCGCCGAATAAGTGGGCACGCTGGCCAGGTAGAGGGCCAGCAGTTTTTTGGCCAGCTCAAAGGCTGCGGCGACAAACACGCCGCCTGTCCAGGCGTGTGGCCAGCGCACATGGGTGTTGGGCACGTACCTGAACAGCGCCGCCATGCCCCCGGCCAGCAGCATGAACTGCAAGGCGCTGAGCAAAACATTGAGGCCCCCGGGCAGCACACCGACTACGCCTTTGGAGGCTGTCAGCAGGTAAGACGTGATCGTCAAACTGGCCGCCAGCAGCACGGGGCCGAGGGTGAGTGCCGCCCAGTACACCAGCACGCGCTGGGCAAAGGGCCGCACGCGCTTGACGCGCCAGATGGCGTTCAGGGTGCGGTCGATGGTAAAAATCAAGGCCAAAGCCGAGGCCAGGAAGAAACCCAAACCCAGCGTGCCCATGCGCGAGGCCTTGCTGGAGAACTGATTTAAATAGCCCAGCACGCTGCGCGCGATGTTCTCGGGAATCAGGCTTTCGATCAGCCATTGCTGCAGCACGCCTTGCATCTTGGCAAACATGGGAAAGGCGGTAAACACCGCCAGCGCCATGGTAAACAGCGGCACCAGAGCGATCATGGTGGTAAACGTGAGGCTGCTGGCCGTCAAGCCCAGATGGTCTTCCCGAAAGCGCTCGCGCAGCACGGCAGCCGTGTTGCGCCACGGAAAGACCTTCAGCGTGGCCCACAGCGAAGCAGCCTGCAAACGCAGGCGAAAGATAAAAGTACTGAAAGAGGTCGATGCGGTATCCATCCCGGTATCATGCCATCCAAATGAAGGATATTTGGAATGAAGAACTCTGTAGAAACCACCCGCTGGCTGGCCGTAGGCAGCGTGCTGGGGTTGATCGTACTGGGGGTGGCCTGGGAACTGGTGCTCGCCCCCCTGCGCCCCGGCGGCACCCTGCTGGCGCTGAAAGTGCTGCCCCTGTGCTTTCCCCTGGCTGGGCTGCTCAAAAACAAAATGTACACCTACCGCTGGGTCAGCCTCATGGTGTGGCTGTACTTTACCGAGGGTGCCGTGCGCGCCTACAGCGACCGCGCACCCAGCAACTACTACGCCATGGTGGAGGTGGCGCTGTGCCTGGTGCTGTTTGTGGCCTGCGCGCTGCACGTACGGCTGCGTTTAGGTAACAAAACGCCTGCTAGTCCCAGTGTTTAGGACATATCTAGCTACTGAATATATAGCAAAATGAACGATCTTATCTCTACCCTGCGCGCCATCGTTGGCGCTGACCATGTGCTGCAAGGCGGCGACCTGAGCCAGTATGAGCAAGACTGGCGCAAGCGCATGCATGGCAAGGCGCTGGCTGTGGTGCGGCCAGCTACTACGGCGCAAGTAGCTGCGGTGGTCAAGGCCTGCGCAGCCGCGCGCGCGGCGGGCCAGAGCGTCAGCATCGTGCCCCAAGGCGGCAACACCGGCATGGTAGTGGGCGGCGTGCCCGATGCCACAGGCCAGCAGGTGGTGCTGAGTTTGCAACGCATGAACACGGTGCGCAGTATGGACGCGGGCAATATGACGGTGACGGTCGAGGCGGGCTGCATTTTGCAAAATCTGCAAGACGCGGCCGAGAATGCCGGCTTTTTGTTCCCCCTGAGTCTGGCCGCCGAGGGCAGTTGCACCATTGGTGGCAACCTGGGCACCAACGCGGGCGGCACCCAGGTGCTGCGCTACGGCAATGCACGCGACCTGTGCCTGGGGCTGGAGGTGGTGACGGCGCAGGGCGAGGTGTGGGACGGTTTAAGCGGTCTGCGCAAAGACAACACCGGCTACGACCTGCGCAACCTGATGATTGGCAGCGAAGGCACGCTGGGCATCATCACCGCCGCCACGATGAAGCTCTACCCCCTGCCCGTGGCCAGCCTGACCGCCTGGGCCAGTCTGCCATCACTCGAGCACGCCGTGCAACTGCTGGGCTTGGCGCAAAAGCACTTGGCCAGTGGCCTGACAGGCTTTGAGGTGATGGGGCAGTTTGCCCTGTCGCTGGTGGCTAAACACTTTCCGCAGCAGCGCGTGCCGCTGTGGGACAGCACGCCCTTTTGCGTGGTGCTGGAGAACAGCGATTTTGAAAGCGAAGCGCATGCTAGAGCGCGCTTTGACCATTTGATGGAGGCGGCGCTGGAGGCGGGCATCATCACCGATGCCGTGGTGGCCGAGAACTTGGCGCAGGCCAAGGCGCTGTGGCATATCCGCGAGTGCATTCCGCTGGCACAGGCCGAGGAAGGCCTGAACATCAAGCACGACATTTCGATTCCTGTTTCGCGCATTCCCGAGTTTGCATCCGTGACCGATGCGCTGCTGCGAGAGGCCATCCCCGGCGTACGCCTGGTCAACTTTGGCCACCTGGGCGACGGCAATCTGCACTACAACGTGCAGTGCCCAGCGGGTGCGGACGGCAAGGCGTTTTTGCAGGCGCAGGAGGCGGGTGTGAACAAGCTGGTGTTTGACAGCGTGCTGGCGCATGGTGGCAGCATCAGCGCCGAGCATGGCATTGGCAGCCTCAAACGCGATGAGTTGCCGCATTACAAATCGGCTGTGGCTCTTGGCATGATGCGCGCGGTAAAGGCCGCGCTTGACCCAATGGGGATTTTGAATCCGGGGCGGGTGCTGTAAGGCATTGGGATTTTGAAGCACCTTGGGTCACAGCTGACGGAGCGTATGCAAATCGCACTGATGCGTGTAAAATATGCGCATAAAACATGCACTACAGGAGTGTCCCATGCTGCCATCCAAGACCGACAGTGCTGCCCCCATCAAGCGGCCCATTAACCTGTCGCTCACCTCCAAAACCGTAGACATGGCCAAAGAGCTGGGTATCAACCTGTCGCAAACCGTGGATGCATGGCTCAGCGAAGAGGTCAAGCGGCGCTATTGGGAGAAGTGGCGCGACGACAACCGCGAGGCCATGCTGGCCTATAACGAGCGCATTGCGCGTGAAGGCTTGCCGCTGGCCAAATACCGCAGTTTTGGCAAAAGCCTGGGCGACGGGCGCAACGCAGGCAGCAAAGTCAAATAAATTTATGGCCCGCTTTGACGTTTATACCAACCCCGATAGCGCAGAGCGGGACACCGTACCCTACTATCTGGATGTACAAAATAATTTTCTCGATACGATTCAAACCAAAGTGGTGATACCTCTGCATTTTGCACATCGACTGGAAATACGGGTACGCAATTTGAACCCGGTGTTTGAAGTCAAAGGCAAGTCTGTGGTGATGAACACGGCGGCCATTGGCGCTGTACCCGCTGGCGAGCTGCGCCGTCCGGTGGGCAACCTGGCCGCACAACAACTTGAGATTACCGACGCACTGGACACCCTGCTGGGTGGTTACTGAACATGACTATGCAATCGCCACCATCATCCTCCAACCCCTCCCCGTCCAACCAGTACGAAACCTTCATGCGCCATGTGCTGGAGCACGGCGCAGCTAAATCTGACCGCACCGGCACCGGCACCCAAAGCGTGTTTGGCTACCAGATGCGCTTTGATTTAAAGCAGGGTTTCCCGCTGGTGACCACCAAAAAGGTGCACCTCAAGTCCATCATCCAGGAGCTGCTGTGGTTCCTCACTGGCTCGTCCAACAATAATTGGCTGACCGAGCGCGGCGTGACCATCTGGAACGAGTGGGCCAAGCCCGACGGCGACCTGGGCCCGGTGTACGGCGTGCAGTGGCGCAGCTGGCCCACGCCCGACGGCGGGCATATTGACCAGATCAGCGAGGTCATTAAAACCCTCAAAACCAACCCAGACTCGCGCCGCATCATCGTCAGCGCCTGGAACGTGGCCGATCTGTCCAAAATGGCTTTGATGCCCTGCCACGCCTTCTTCCAGTTCTACGTCGCGCCCGCCACCACACCCGGCGGCAAGGGGCAACTGAGCTGCCAGCTCTACCAGCGCAGCGCCGACATCTTCCTGGGTGTGCCCTTCAACATCGCCAGCTACGCCCTGCTCACCCACATGGTGGCCCAGCAGTGCGACCTGGATGTGGGCGATTTTGTGTGGACCGGTGGCGACTGCCACATCTACAGCAACCACCACGAACAGGTAGATTTGCAACTGAGCCGCACGCCCTACCCCTACCCCCAACTGCACATCAAACGCAAACCCGCGTCGATTTTTGACTACCAGTTTGAAGACTTTGAGATGCTGGACTACCAGTGCCACGCGGCCATCAAAGCGCCGGTCGCGGTTTAACGTAGCGGTATAAAACACAATGCAAATCAACCTCATCTGGGCGCAGGCCCGCAACCGCGTGATCGGCAAAGACGGCACCATGCCCTGGCATGTACCCGAGGATCTGGCGCACTTAAAGCGCACCACACTGGGTTGCCCCGTCATCATGGGGCGCAAGACCTGGGACTCGATACCTGCCAAATTCAGGCCCCTGCCAGGGCGCACCAACATCGTCCTGACGCGGCAATCCGATTGGCAGGCCAGCGGCGCACAGCGGGCCAGTGACCTGCGTGAGGCGCTCTTGTTTTGTGGGCAATTGGCCAGCAAACCCGGAACCGTTTGGGTTATCGGTGGTGCACAAATCTACGCGCAGGCTCTGCCACTGGCGCACAAAGCTGTGGTCACTGAAATTGAGGCCGATTTTGAGGGCGACAGTTTTGCCCCACAATTCGATGCCGGCTGGCACGAGACAGCGCGCGAGGCGCATGTATCCAGTAGCGGCTTGCATTACAGTTTTGTCACACGTGTGCGTGGCTGATCAGCATTTATAAGTAACTTTTAGGAGACACGCAATGTCAGGACAAGGATTTCACGTACACGGCCCGCACGACCACGCGCTGGAGCACGCCGCGCAGGGCGAGCACGGCGAGCATGTCGACACGCACGACGGTGAAAAAAAGCACCACGGCATTGGCGGGGGCAGCTTTACCAGCCAAATCGCCCTGTTTACCGCCATCATCGCCACCGTGGGCGCGATGTTTGGCTATATGGGCGGGGCCACGCAGGCCAACGCGGGGCTGTACAAGAACAATGCCGCCATCAAGAAAACCGAGGCCTCCAACCAGTGGAACTACTTTCAAAGCAAAAGCACCAAGCAGTCCTTGGCCGAAGTCTCGCGCGACCTGACAGCCAATGAGGCCGACAAAGCCAAGTACCAGGCCAAGATTGACCGCTACGAAAAAGAAAAAGTTGACATCCAGACCGATGCCAAAAAAATAGAGGCCGAGGCCACAACGTGGGATAAGCGGTCTGACGACGAAATGCACCAGCACCACCGCTGGGCGCAGGCCACCACGGTGCTGCAAATTGCCATTGCTTTGGCGGCGATTGCATTGCTCACCAAGAAGAAATGGCTGGAATACGGCATGTTTGCCGCAGGTGCCGCGGGTGCGGTGATTGGGGTATTGGCTTTGCTGCACATTTAAGCTGCTATTTTTTTAATAGCTATAAATGACCTAGCGACAAGGACTAAAAGCCGATATGACACTGAAAATAGCCACCTGGAATGTCAACTCACTGACCATCCGCTTGCCCCAGGTGATCGACTGGCTGGCGGCCAACCCGGTGGATGCGCTGTGCCTGCAAGAACTCAAATTGACGGATGAGAAGTTTCCGGTGGTCCAACTGCAGGAAGCCGGCTACGACAGCGCATTTTTTGGCCAAAAAACCTACAACGGTGTGGCGCTGCTAACCCGCGCTGAGACGGTGAGCGGGGTAGACGCGGTGGTAAAAAACATCCCCGGTTTTGCCGACGAGCAGGCCCGTATCATCGCGGGAACTTTGGCGACTGCCCAGGGCGCGGTGCGCTTGGTCAACGGCTATTTTGTCAATGGCCAGGAGCCTGGCAGCGAGAAGTTTGCCTACAAAATGCAATGGCTCAGCGCCCTGCACGACTGGCTGCGAAGCGAGCTGGCCCAGCATGCGCAACTGGTGCTGGTAGGCGACTTCAACATCACCTACGACGACCGGGACACCCACGACCCGGTAGGTCTGCGGGGCACCATCCACCACACCACTGAGGAGCGCGAGCACCTGCAAAAACTGCTGGCGCTGGGCCTGCACGACGCGTTTCGCCTGTTTGAGCAGCCCGAAAAAAGCTACAGCTGGTGGGACTACCGCGAGATGGGCTTCAGACGCAACAAAGGCCTGCGCATTGACTACACCCTGGTGAGCGAGGCGCTCAAACCCAGGGTAGCAAGCTGCGTGATCGACAAAACCCCGCGCAAAAACGAGCGACCCAGTGACCATACGCCGGTGGTGGTGACGCTGGGGTAATGGGCAACGCGGGGCGATAAACGCCAAAGCGCAACTCTACCGCTACAGTACGCGAATGTTTTTACGCACCCAAATGGCAAATTCAGTCTCGCTCATTTCTCCCGCAGCCACCGCCAGCACAGCCGTTGTAGCGTCGGGCTGGCTGGCAATAAGTGCATGCCCGTTGAGCCGCAAAAATAAGCCCACTGCCAAAAATGCGGCGCGTTTGTTACCGTCAACAAACGCGTGGTTTTTCGCCAATCCGTAGCCGTAGCCGTAGCCGTAGGCTGCCGCTAGCTCGGCTACATCCGGTTGTCCGTAGTAAGCCAAGTTTTTCGCCCTGTCCAGCGCGGATTCCGGCAGGCCTTGGTCACGAACACCCTCAGCGCCGCCAAACTGCGCCAAGCTCATGCCATGCAAGCGCAGTAAACCGGTGCGCGAGATCCAGCGCCAGTTGGTCGCAGCCGTAGTCATTTGGCAAGTACTTTAAAGGTCTCGCGGTACGCATTCATAAAGGCCTGGCCCATGGCGATCTCTTCTTCCACACTTGGGTCGTAGGGCGTAAGCGTGCAGCCGTCGGGCGTGGCTGTTGCAAACAGTGAATCGCCCTTGCCCACGCGCAGGCTGGCCAGCAACTCTTTTGGCAAAATCACCCCCACAGAGTTGCCAATACTGGTGAGTTTGAGGGCGTGGGCTTGCATGGTGGACTCCTGGGGATGGAAAGTTATAACAAATGTTATCACACCACCTGTAGCCGTCAAATTTTTACCACCACCCTGCCCCGCACGGTCCCGGCCATCAACTGGTGCGCTTTATCGATAGCGCCTGCTAGCGGCACTTCGTCAATCATGCTTTCCAGCAGTGCTGGGTCAAGGTCAGTTGCCAAGCGGCTCCAGGCGGCCTGGCGGCGCGCCAGCGGGGCCATGACGGAATCCACACCCAGGAGGGCCACGCCGCGCAAGATAAAGGGCATGACGCTGCCGGGCAAGTCCAGGCCCTGGGCCAAGCCGCAGGCGGCCACTGCGCCGCCGTAGCGGGTTTGCGCCAGTGCGTTGGCCAGAGTATGGGAGCCCACGGCATCCACCACCCCAGCCCAGCGCTCTTTTTGCAGGGGTTTGCCGGGGGCAGACAGCTCGGCGCGGTCGATGATGCTGGCGGCGCCCAGTTGCTTGAGATAGGCCTCTTGGCTGGCCTTGCCGGTAGCGGCTACCACGCGATAGCCCAGTTTGGCCAGCAGCGCCACGGCCACACTGCCCACGCCGCCGGTAGCCCCCGTCACCAGCACCTCGCCGCTGGCGGGCAGCACGCCGCGCTCCTCCAGCGCCATCACGCACAGCATGGCGGTGTAGCCCGCCGTGCCGATGGCCATGGCCTGACGGTGCGTGAAGACCAGTTTGCCTGCCAGCATGGGCGGTTTAACCAGCCAGTCGCCCTTGAGCCGCGCCTCTTGCGCCAGGCAGCCCCAGTGGGTCTCGCCCACGCCCCAGCCGTTGTGGATAAACGCATCGCCCGCCTGCCATGCCAGGTGGCTGGAGGCGATGACTTCGCCCGCACCGTCAATGCCCGCCACCATCGGCCAGGTGCGCACCACCGGGCTTTTGTTGGTAATCGCCAGCGCGTCTTTGTAGTTGAGCGTGGAATAGGCGACGCGCACATGCACGTCGGCGGCGGGGAGCTGGGTGCTGTCTACCTGGCTGAGGCTGGCGGCAAAGTCTGGGGATTTGGTGAGGTAGAGGGCTTGCATGGTTGAAGGGATGGAGGTTAAAGGAATGGAAAGTCAGGAATGCACCGAGGATAAAGTAAAAGACATCGGGGTAATGATCACATCATTAAATTAATAGACCAGTCGTCTAAAAATTTAGCTTTGCCTGCATGGCATTGATTTCAATGGATTTTTTCGATTTTCTTAGTTTTGGTTTTTGATCCACCGTGGGCTTTTTTGGCAATTTACGTTCCGGCTTGGCCGTGTGCTGGGGCTGCGCACCCAGCCCCGGCCTCAGCGCCACCTGCACCAAAAAGCCACGCACTACGGCCTGCAGGGCATCGGGGTTGCGCGTGAGCAGGCTGCGTAGCACAGCACCCTCCCAAGCCACCCAAAAATCTCTGGCCCAGGCATCGCATTGTATTTGTAGCAGACGGGTCGCCTGCAATTTATCCGCCTTCAAATCACTATAAATTTGATAGCTGCTCACGCTCGTAAATAGGGCGCTGGAGAGTGTTTCCTCCCACTCCAACAGGCTCCCCAGCAGCTTGGCGCGAAAGCCCTCATGCAAACTGGCCACCTCCTGGCCCAGCGCCCCCACCAGGCAGCCACGCTGGTACTGGTGGCGCTGCATACCCGTGATCGCGTCGGCCAAAAAGCCCTCCATGGCGGCTTGCAGATCGGCCAAGCTTTGTGGCGGCGCAAGTACCAACCACTTGGTTAAGCGGCCCATAAAAAAAGCCTGGTAGCTCGCCAACAGCGCATAGCCAAAGGCCTCCTTGCTGGCAAAATAGTGGTAGAACGAGCCCTTGGGCACGGCGCATTCGCGCAGCACCACATCAATACTGGTGGCCGCCCAGCCGCTCTCCAGCACTTTTTGCAGACCCACGGCAATCAGCCTGTCGCGGGTGGTTTGCACTCCCAGTTTACGGGCACTATGGGTACGGGGAAGGCTTTGGATGTGGTCTAGCATGATTGATAATAGACCAGTCGTCTATTTATTTCAAGTCTCATTTACACCCCCCTTCCCAGTCAAACATCAGGGTGTTGCCATTTGATTGAAAATTCAAAGATAGTTTATAAATCAATGGGTTACTAAGTTATATTCGCTTGACTTATAAAGTACCTATCGCTACGCTTGATGCGTATGTCCTCCGTAAACCGCTCCACACCCCGCCGCATGCTGCTTACTTGCGCACTGGCATTGGGTAGCCTGTGCGCCCAAGCACAAGGCACTCCCGGGGATCAGATGGGCGAATTTTTGGCCGACCGTGGCCTGGTGGCGCGGTGGACCGAGCAGGTCAGCCAAGCCAGGTACAGCATCACCACCAAGGCCTCCGAACTGGTAGTCAGCGCGATGGGCTTTCTGGGTGTGCCCTACAAATGGGGTGGCAACAGTTTTGAGCAGGGTTTTGATTGCAGCGGTTTTGTCAAGGCCCTGTTTGAGCAAAGCGCGGGCACCATCCTGCCGCGACGGTCAAGTGAGCAAGCGGCCGTCACCCAGCCGATTGACAAAAGCGAACTGCAACCGGGTGATTTGGTGTTTTTTAACACCATGCGCTCGGCCTTTAGCCATGTGGGCATTTATGTGGGCGAAGACAAGTTCATCCACTCACCCCGCAGTGGCGCGGTGGTACGCCTGGAAGACATGCGCCTGGGCTACTGGAGCAGCCGTTTTGATGGCGCGCGTCGGGTAGCAGCGCCTTAACCCTAAATCGGTCTACACCTTAAAGCGCTGTTTGGCCCGCTGGGCAAACACATTGGTAAAGCTTTGCTCCACATCTACGGGCTCGGTGTACAGCACCGGGTCGGCGCTGCGCATGGCTGCCAAGGTGTTGCGCACGCCTGCGGCGGGTATCAGCCCGTCCAGTGCAATGGCCTCGCGCATGCGGGTAAAGGCCGCCAAATACAGCGCCCGGTCACCCGCAAAATAGCTCTCGGGCACGGTCTTCATCAAGTCAGACAAGCCCGCCGTTTGTAGCCATTTCAGCGCATGCACCATGGCATCGGTGGCGGCTTGCAGCATGGCGGGGTATTTTTGCACGACATCCAAAGGCGTATACAGGCAGGTGGAGGGCATGTCGCCACCGTGCACCTGCTGGGTGCCGCTCAGGCTGCGGGTATCGGCCAGCACCCGCAGCTCGGCGCCCTGCTCCAGCTGGGTCATCAAAGGGTCGCCGTAGCACAGGGCGTCGATCTGCCCGGCGCGCAGCGCGGCCAGCGCACCGCTGGGCGTGCCCACGCTGACAAAGCCCATCTCGCTCCAGCGCAGCCCGGCGCGCACCAACACGGCATGCGCCACCGTATGGCTGGGCGTGTTGGGGGCCGTGATGCCGACTTTTTTGCCCCGCAAGCTGGCCAGGCTGCGCAGGCCGGGCAGGGTTTTCATCGACACGCCAAAAGCCATTTGCGGCGCCCGCCCTTGCAGCACAAAGGCCTGAAAGGGCTGGGCTTTGCCCGGTGCAGTGAGAATGTTTTCCAGCCAACCGCACACGGCATCGGCCTCACCACTGTGGGCCATGTGCTGTGCACGTACCAGACTGGGTGTCTCCAGCAGGGTCAGCTCCAAGCCCTCGGCCTGAAAATACCCCAAGCGCTCCGCGATGGTGAGCGGCAGATAGGGCAAAGCAGCTTTGTTGGCCACGGCAATGGTGAACTGGCGTTTTTCCAATTTACTAGCCAAACCACTGGCCACCGCTTGGCTAGCCACCCCTTGCGCCCCGGCACCTGGGCCGACACTGGCCAAGGCCAAACTGCCCAGTATTTGACGGCGCGTCACGCCATGGCGTACTGCATCGGCGCACCTGGGTGGTGCCACAGCTTGGTTGTCTGCTGGTCCCTGGTTATTTATTGTCATTGCCCGATGTTGGCACATGGATCACACACTGCGCATCGGGACTGTCCCCGAGCGGGTTTTCACGTAACGCTTGCGTTATGCAGGCGACTGCTGTAACGCCATGCCGCCCATGCGTCACTTGGGTACTCTGGTTCCCAAGCCATCCATTACAGTTAGCGTTTTGATGGAGACACCCCACATGCGCTACCGCCACACCGACCTGATTCAATTTGCCGATGCGTTGCTGAGTGCAGCAGGCACCGAGCCAGACAAAGCCCAGGCCGTAGCCGAAATACTGGTGGAGGGCGACCTCATGGGCCACACCACTCACGGGCTGGCGCAGTTGCCAGGCTACCTGACCGAGCTGGCCTCGGGCTCGATGCGCAAGGCAGGCAGCCCCATCGTAGTAGCCGACCATCCAGCAGCGATCACCTGGGATGGCCAGCGCCTGCCCGGCCCCTGGCTGGTGCTGGAGGCCATGGCACTGGCCAGTAAGCGCGCCGCAAGTCAAGGCACCTGCACCGTGGTGATCCGCCGCAGCCACCACATCGCCTGCCTGGCGGCCTACCACCAACGGGCTACTGACCAAGGCTTGATGATGATCCTGACCTGCTCGGACTTCAACTCGGGCAGTGTGGCCCCCTACGGCGGGCTCGACCCGGTCTTCACGCCCAACCCGATTTCGGCAGGCATCCCCACCAGTGGCAGGCCTGTCGTTATGGATATCTCCTGCTCCACCACCACCAACGGCCTGACCAACCGCCTGCATGCTGAAGGAAAAAAACTGCCTGCCCACTGGGTGATAGACGGCCATGGCCAGGCCAGCAACGACCCCGCCGTACTGTTTCAGGAACCCAAGGGCACCATCCTGCCCCTGGGTGGGCTGGACTCGGGACACAAGGGCTATGGCATGACCTGGCTGGTCGAGGCACTCACAGGTGGACTGGCGGGCCTGGGCCGCGCTGACCCGAAAGAGGGCTGGGGTGCCACGGTGTTTTTGCAGATCATCGACCCGGCGGCGTTTTCGGGCCTGACTGCGTTCAAACGGCAAACCGACAAAGTGGCCGAGCTGTGCCATGCATCGCGACCTGCGCAAGCGGGCGTGCCGGTGCGCACGCCGGGAGAGAGGGGCTTTGACTTGGCGCAGTCGCAAAAGCAGTCGGGCGTGGCGTTGTATGAATCCATCATGCCGGCCCTGTTGCCGTGGGCCAGCAAGCTAGCGGTGGCCGCGCCGACGGCTATTGCATAGTGGTGCTAAGTCTTGTACGGGAGCGGGCCGCTAGCGTACTCTGAGGGACTCGGTCAATCTTGTACGGGAGCTGGCCGACGGCGTACTCAGCTACGCGGCCAATACTGTTCTATTAGAGTAATCTGTGTCAGAATACAGACTCCATACAAGGAGTCACAGCGTGGCAAGAACCAAGGCAACCTTAGGCGATGGGATTCGACTGACCGACTATCTGGGCGCCAGCCTCCTGGCGCGCGTCTACCCGCTGGAGCTGGTCCAATCCGTGCTCCAAGAACACGGGGTGCAAAGCCAGCGCGTGCGCTCCTTTCCAGCCCAGGTGACCACCTACTACTGCATGGCGCTGGCGCTGTACCCGCAAGCGGCCTACGAAGCCGTATTTGCCGCCGTCGCCCAAGGCCTGGCCAGCGTGCATGGCGGCATTGCCCCCCGCACGGTCGTCAAATCCGCCATCAGCACCGCACGCACCCGCCTGGGCAGTGCACCCCTCAAGGCGCTGCATGCACGCGCCTGCCAACCCCTGGCCAGCCCCAAAGCCCAACCGCACGCCTTCTACGGCGGACTGCGCTTGGTCGCCCTCGATGGCAGCGTCTTTGACATCCCCGACGAGGCGGCCAATGCACAGCACTTTGGCCGCCACAATACCTCGGGTCGCCTGGCCGCCTACCCTCAGGCGCGCTGCGTGCTGCTGGCCGAATGCGCCACCCACGCCATCATCGATGCCCAGCTAGGCTCCAGCAGCCAAAGCGAGAACGCCTTGGCCCAACCCCTCTTGCAGCGGCTGCAACCGGACATGCTGTGCTTGGCTGATAGGGGCTTTTGCGGCTACGCCAACTGGCTCCAAGCCAGTGCCAGCGCAGCCCAGTTGCTGTGGCGCTGCAAGACCGATTGGCAACTGCCCATAGACCAGGTGCTGGGTGATGGCTCCTACCTCACCACCCTGTATCCCAACCAGAAGTCGCGCCGAGTCGGCATGGGCGCGCTGCAGGTGCGCGTGATTGAGTACGACTTGCCCCAACAAAATAGTGCGCAAGAGCGCTATCGCTTGCTCACCACCTTACTGGATCCAACGACGGCCCCAGCCCTGGAGCTGGCCGCGTTGTACAGCCAGCGCTGGGAGATTGAAAGCGTCTTGGATGAGCTCAAAACGCATACCCTGCAGGGCAGGCGAACCCTTAGAAGCAAAACGCCCCAGGGCATTGAACAAGAGTTCTATGGCTGGTTGCTGATGCACTACGCGACCTGTTGGCTGATGCACCAGGCGGCCAGTGCGCACCGATTAAGTCAACGACAGTTATCGTTTACCGGGACGCTCCAATTAGTGCGCAGACACCAGCCCCACTCAGGGGCCTTTCCCCCCTGACCGGCCCCGATGCCGCAGGCGCTGGTTCAGATTGCTGCTGCAAGAGGTCTCTAAGCTCAAATGCGTGAGCAGCCGGGGCTTGCACAGGCCACGCATGGTCAAACACAAGCGTAGCGCCTACGCCAGTAGCCTGACCCGCGTGCGCACCAGCGAGTCTATTTGTGCAACGCCACGGATATTGCAGCCCAAGCCTCTTAGCAAATGGGGGAGGGAGAAATTATCAATTTCTAGTTAATAGAACAGTATTGGCTACGCGGCTGTCCTCCATGGCTGCCTAGGGCAGCCTACTCCCCCTTTATGCCGCTACGCTGAGTACACCGCCGACCCGCTCTAGCGATCATGGTGGGCGGTCCACCGTTTGTGCCTCACACCAAACCTTGTACGCAGCTCTGGCGCTTGGTGTGCACAGCGCAGCGGCATAAAGGAGGAGCCCGAAGGGCGGGGGACAGCCGCGGAGCTGTGCACGCCAAGTTCCAGAGCGAGCCCAGCGCAATCGCTAAACCATTCACGCCAACTGCTGCACCCTTCGTTTGCGCACCCTCGCCATCACCAAGGGTGACACCCACACCAGCACAGTCACCACTGCCAGCGTGGCCGCTATTGGCCTGCCGACAAAGGCCATCAGGTTGCCGTCGGACTTGATCATCGAGGTGATGAAATTTTCTTCCAGCATGCCGCCCAGCACCACGCCCAAAATGGCGGGGGCGATGGGGAAGTCGTTCTCTTCCAGCAGATAGGCCACCAGCCCCGCCACCAGCATCACGCCAATTTCAAACATCGAGTTGTTGATGGCAAAGGTGCCCACCATGCAGAACAGCAAAATGATCGGCATCAGAATATTGCGCGGCACCTTCAGGATACGCCGCGCGGCCTTGATGCACAGGATGCCCAGCGGGATCATGATGATGTTGGCCAGGATGAAGATGAGAAATATGGCGTAGATGTTCTGCGGGTTGTTGGTAAACAGCGACGGCCCGGGGTTCATGTTTTTCATGTACAGCACGCCAATCACGATGGCGGTGATCGAGTCGCCGGGAATGCCAAACACCAAGCGCCGGAATCCACGCCCCCGCCAGCGCACTGTTGTTGGCCGAGCCTGACTCGACAATGCCCTCCACATGCCCGGTGCCAAACTTTTCCGGCTCTTTGGAAAACTTTTTGCTGGTGGCATACGACATCCACGCCGCGATGTCAGCCCCCGCGCCGGGCAAGGCACCCACCGCCGTGCCCAGCACGCTGCCGCGCAGGATTTGCACCGGGTATTTCTTGGCCAGCTTCCACTGGCCCTTGAGCACATTACCCACCTGCTCTACCACCAACTCGGCGGGAGGGCTGGTGTCCACCACGTAGCGGATGATCTCGGAAATGGCAAACATGCCGATCATCATGGAGATCATGCCAATGCCGCCGGTCAGCTCGGTATTGCCAAAGGTAAAACGCGGGAAACCCGCCGGGTTGCCCAGGCCCACGCAGGCCACCAGCAAGCCCAGGAACAATGTGATCACGCCTTTGAGCGGACGGTCGGACGTAATGAACACCGCGCAGGTCAGGCCCAGCAGCACCAGCCAAAAATACTCGAATGAACTGAACTTGATGGCAAAGTCAGCCAGCGCCGGAGCCGCCAAAATCAGCACCGCCGTACCAAACAAGCCACCCACCGCAGAGAACACCAGCCCCGCGCCCAGCGCCATTTCGGCCTGGCCTTTTTTGGTCATGGCAAAGGCCTCGTCGGTGTACGCCGCCGAGGCCGGTGTACCCGGTATGCGCAGCAGGCAGCCCGGAATATCGCCGGAGAAAATCGCCATGGCCGTGGCAGTGACGATGGCGGCAATGGCAGGTACTGGCGCCATGAAAAATGTGACCGGCACCAAGAGCGCGGTGGCCATGGTGGCGGTAAGCCCCGGCACCGCACCGACAAACAGGCCGTAAAAAGATGCCAGCACCATCACCATCAGGGTGTAGGGCTCAAACACCATGGAAAAGGCTTGTCCGGCTGCGCTCCACATAGCTATTTAATTCCGCTGGGTTGGTTGAACGCCGCTACCAGGCATAGTTGACCAGGATGCCCCAGGGCAGAGGCACACGCAGCAGTTTATAAAACGCAAAATGGATGACCAGGCTGGCAACCACCGCCACCAGCACGGCCCGGCCCAGGGGCACGCGCAGCACCACAAACAGTGCGGTCAAGATAACGGGGGCGCAGATCAAAAAGCCCAGCCGCTGCGCCGCAAGCATGTAGAACACCACGCTGGCCACCAGCAGCACCAGGGCCAGCACATGGCGCGGCGAACGCACCCAGTCTTGCCACGACACCCAGGGCACCACCCTGCGCACGCGCCAGCCCTGCACCATCAGCAGCACGCCGCCAATGCACAGGCCAGTGGCAATCATGCCGGGGAACAATGCCGGGCCGACGCTTTGGCCAGGGATGCTGGGAAAATTGCGAATAGCAAACAGAATGGCAAGGCCAAAAACAGTCAGCAGCAGCCCGAAGACCGCATCGTTGAGTTTCATGCTGAGGGAATAGGCAGTTTATTTGGCAATGCCCACGGCCTTCATCGTCGCACCCAGCTCGGTGTCGGACTTGGCCATAAATTTGGCAAACTCCTCTGGGCCGGCATAGATGACGCCAAAGCCCCGGCTGCTCATAAAGTCGTTGTACTCTTTGCTGGCGGCAATTTTCCGCAGCGCCGCGCTGAGCTTGTCTCGTGCCTCTGCCGGAATGCCCTTGGGTGCCACCAGACCGCGCCAGGCGGCCATGGTCCAGTCGCTTCCGGTAGCCTGTTTGAGCGTAGGCACGTTGGGGTACAGCGCAGACGGTTTGTCGTTCATGATGGCCAGGCTTCTTACCTTGCCAGCGTCAATCAGTGAGCGCGCTTCGGGCAGCGACACTGGCGCGATATCCACGCCGCCAGCCATCATGTCTTGCAGGCCCGGCGCAGCGCCGTTGCTCGGCACCCAGGGCACCGAAGCCGGGTCAATCTTCTGGTCCCGCAGCATGCCGGCAATGGCCAGGTGCCAGATGCCGCCCTGCCCGGTGCCCGAGGCCTTGAATTTGCCGGGACTGGCCTTGATGGCGGCCAGCAATTCATTGACGGTCTTATACGGCGAGTCGGTACGCACCTGCACACCGGCGGGGTCTGCATTGACCAAGCCCAGCGGGGTGTAGGAGGCACCCGTCAGCTCAGTCAGCCCCTGCCAGTGCATCATGCCAATCTCTACGGTGGCCATACCCAGGGTGTAGCCATCTGGCGCGGCCGACGCAATGGCCGAGTGCCCCACCACGCCAGAGCCGCCGGTACGGTTCACCACCGTGACGGGTTGGCCGATTTCCTTTTCCAGCAAGCTGCCGATGATGCGGGCAGTAGCGTCGGTGCCGCCACCAGCGCCCCAGGGCACAATCAGCGTGATAGGCCGGGCTGGGTAGCTCTGCGCTGCCACCGGCAGGGCTGCGGCCAAGAGCGTCAAACCAGCCACAGCGCAGGCAGCGCGGGCAACCAAAGAACGGCGAGAGAAGATCGGCATGGATAACTCCTAACTAAGCGGTGGATGATGGCTGCGCTAAGGCAACGCCTAGCCACTCTAGGGCAATTGCGCAGGCCTAACTACTAGGGTGAACCATGAGCGCAAGGGCTTTGGTTTTTTGGAGTGCATCCAAATCGTGTCTATCGGCGTAGTCGTCACGGGATCGGCGAGCGGCGAACTTCATCTTGCTCAGTCGTCACGGGATCCGGCGAGCGGCGCACTTAGCTCCGCAGCTGTCCTCCGGGGCGGCCTAGGGCCGCCACCTCCCCCTTTATGCCGCTGCGCTAAGTGCACCGCCCGCCGGATCTTGCTGAGATGGCGGGAGTTTGACCGTCGCATTCCAACTATTCCCGCTGCCCTGGCGCTTGGGGTGAATGGCGTAGCGGCATAAAGGGGGAGTAGGCGGCCCTAGGCCGCCACGGAGGACAGCCGCGTAGCCATTCACCCCAAGTGCCAGGGCGTACAAACTACCTGGGCGTACAACGTGCATCGGCACACAAAAGTGTCCCGGCGTACCAAGCCATGAGCGTCGCAAACTGGAAATCGGTATGGGGCGGGATACATGTTGGCCAAAACACCGTGGCTATAACAAGGTAGACCGACAACTGGCTTTATCGCCGATCCACCAGTGCATGCGCGATGGTGCCCAGGTCCACATACTCCAACTCGCTACCCGCAGGCACGCCGCGCGCGAGCCGCGTGACTTGCAGGCCACGGGCCTTGAGGGATTGGGCGATGATGTGGGCGGTGGTCTCACCCTCGGCGGTGAAGTTGGTGGCCAAAATCACCTCGGTGACGATGCCGTCGCTGGCACGATCCATCAGGCGGTGCAGGCCAATTTCTTTAGGGCCAATGCCGTCCAGTGGGCTGAGTTTGCCCATCAATACGAAGTACAACCCTCGGTAGGCGCTGGTACGTTCCAGCGCCGACTGGTCGGCGGGGGTTTCCACCACGCACAGCTTGGTTTTGTCGCGCTGCGCATCTTGGCAGGTATGGCACACTTCGGCCTCGGTGAAGGTATAGCAGCGCGTGCAGTGGCGCACTTTTTGCACCGCCTCGCTCAGGGCACGCGACAGCAGTTGCGCGCCCTCGCGGTCATGCTGCAACAGATGAAACGCCATGCGCGCAGCCGACTTGGCACCCACGCCGGGCAGGCGGCGCAGGGCATCGATGAGGCTGGAGAGATTGTGGGTGTCGGACATCGAATCAGTTGAGGACAGGACTTGCCGCTACGCGGCAGCGGACTGTCAAGCCAGATTTCAGAAAGGCATCTTCATGCCACCAGGCAGACTCGGCATCCCGGCGCTGATCTTGGCCATTTTCTCGCCGCTGACTGACTCGGCTTTGTTCACCGCAGCGTTAAACGCGGCGGCAACCAGGTCTTCCAGCATGTCTTTGTCGTCCGCCAGCAGGCTCGGGTCAATCTGCACGCGCTTCACATCATGCTTGCAGGTCATGGTGACTTTGACCAGGCCTGCGCCGGACTCGCCGGTGACCTCTAGCAAGCCCAACTCTTCCTGGGCTTTTTTCATGTTGTCCTGCATGGCCTGGGCTTGCTTCATCAGGCCGGCGAGTTGTCCTTTGTTGAACATGGTGGATTCCTTTGGGTTAAATACAAATAGATGAATTACAAGGCTTTGATGCTGCCAGGCACGATTTTCGCACCCCAGTGGGCTTGCAGGTCTTGCACCATCGGGTCGTTCAGGATCAGCGCCTCGGCGGCCTGCTGGCGGGCGGCCAGTTTGGCCTGGTTGCGCTTGGCCCACGAGTCGGTGACCGGGCCTTGTTCGATAGTCAGCACCTCGCTGCGGCCCAAGGCAGCAAAAGCGATTTGCAATTTATCGCGGGCCGCGTCGCTTTTGAGCGAGGCCTGCTCTACCCGCAGCGTGAGGTGCTGCGCGCCCTGCTCCACGCACTGGCTTTGCACCGCCAGCTCGCGCACCAGGGCGTTGATGCTCTCGGCGTCCAGCATCTGCTGCACGTTGGCCACCCAGGCCTGGTGTACCTTGTCAGCCGCCACGGGCTGCACACGCTGCTCGGTGCGCAAGCTGGGTGGGCTCTGCTCGCGGATGGGGATTGCTATATATTTGCTAGCTGCTTGCGTCCCAGCGACAAGGACTACGGGCATATTTTGCTCCAAATCCTCAGCACCCAGATCAACCACAGGCAAAGCAGCGGCTGAACTGGCCGTAACGGTGAATGTGCCCGATTGCGGCGTGCCGGGCACGCTAAGCTGAGGGGCTAAATTCAGGCTTTTTTTTTCCACTGGTTCTGCAGGGTTTGCCAGCGCGGTAGCTGCAGGCTGATGGGGGGTGGCGGCGACTGGTGTGGGTGCGCTCATAGAAGCAGTTGGTGCAACGCCCGGGCTTGCCTGGTTGCTGACCGGGTGGCTCAGGTTCGCTGGCTTAAACCCCTTGGGCTTGAAGGCCAGCAGCCGCAGCAATGTCATCGTCAAGCCCGCGTATTCGTCGGGTGCCAGGCCCAGCTCGGCGCGGCCGTGGATACACAGGCTGTACAGGAGTTGCGTCTCGTCCTCAGGCATGAGCCCCGCCAAACGCGCGGTCTCTACCGCGTCGCTGTCGGTGCTATCGTAGGCATCGGGCACGCTGTGCACCACGGCCATGCGTTGCAGCACGCTGGCCATGTCCTCCAGCGTGCTGGCGGCGCTCAGGCCGTTGATACGCAGGTTTTCTGAGGTGTCGATGACCGCCTTGCCGTCACCTTGCGCCAGCGCCTCAATCAGGCGAAATACATAGCTGCGGTCTACCGCGCCCAGCATCTGGCGCACATTAGCCTCGGCCAGCACGCCGTTGCCAAAGGCAATCGCCTGGTCGGTCAGGCTCAGCGCGTCGCGCATGGAGCCGCGGGCGGCGCGCGACAGCAGACGCAGGGAAGGGTCATCGCTGGTGACCGTCTCCAGCGCCAGCACCTTTTGCAGGTGCTCGTAAATCGTCTCGGGGGCCATTGGCCGCAGGTTGAACTGCAGGCAGCGCGACAGCACAGTGACGGGCACCTTTTGCGGATCGGTGGTGGCCAGGACAAACTTGAGGTACTCCGGCGGCTCTTCCAGCGTTTTCAGCATGGCGTTGAACGCGGTGTTGGTCAGCATGTGCACTTCGTCGATCATGAAGACCTTAAAGCGCCCCTGCACTGGCTTGTACACCGCCTGCTCCAGCAGTTGCTGCACCTCGTCCACGCCCCGGTTGCTGGCGGCGTCCAGTTCGGTGTAGTCAATAAACCGCCCGCTATCAATGGCGGAGCAGGCTGCGCACACACCACATGGGCTGGCAGTGATACCGCCCTGCCCGTCGGTGCCCAGGCAGTTGAGCGACTTGGCCAGAATACGCGACACGGTGGTTTTGCCCACGCCGCGCGTGCCGGTAAACAGATAGGCATGGTGCAGGCGCTGCGTGGTCAGCGCGTTGCTCAAAGCCTGCACCACATGCTCTTGCCCCACCATCTCGGTAAAGGATTTAGGGCGGTATTTGCGGGCGAGCACCAAGTAAGACATGCGCTGATTCTAGTGTAGTGCGTGGGGTGGCTTTGCAATGGCACCGGCATTGCGCAGGGGCCCTGTGCCATTAGGGCATCGGTGAAGTTAACTCAACAATGGCACCACAAGGTTAACTATTTTTTGACGCACGGCCGCCAGAAAGACACTACATGCCATTGCGCCACGCCACCCGCAACGGGCTCCACCAAAATACGGTCCCCCGAATTTGACCGGACATACCCAGTAGCTTGGCTTAAGGGGTCTCCCGGCGCACGGGAGGCCGCACACACATGCGACTGGGTTTTCGGAAGCTCCAGTAAAAATGCTTTCAGATAGGCGGCGCGGCGCATCTGCCAACCCGTGGCACTGCCTGCCTGCAGCCCCTCACGCCAAAGCCCACTATAGCTATCGCCAATGCGCCATTGGTAAGTGCCTTTGCCGTGCATATTGTCAGCCATCCACTCGCCCTCGTAGCGGTCCCCGTCCGACGGCGAGCCCGCACCGTAGGTATATACGCCGTAGCCCCAGCGCTTGTCGTCCTGCCACTGGCCATCGTAGACATCGCCATTAAAAAAGGTGATGCGCCCCTTACCCTGGCGCACACCGGCGATGAAGTCGCCCTCAAAGCGGGTTCCGCCAGCAACCAGGGGCACCACGGTGCCAAACCCCTCGGCCAGACCCGCTTTGCACGGGCCCAGATAGCGGCCTTCCTTAAAGTCCTCATCGAGCACCTTGCATACCTCTTGGGCCAGCACGGGGGACACCAAAGTTGAAAGTGCGAATGCCATGGCCATGGCGGTCAACACTGCCACTCTGGCTGCGGACTGTTGCAGCTTCAATACTTGAGGGGTCTTCATGGCTTTTCCTCTCCATCCACACCGCCAAAACCGGTCAGGGCTTGCGGCTTTTGCAGTGTGCGCAACATGCCACGCTCGAGTAAATTGCGCAGATCACCCGGTGATTTCACCATTTGCCCCACGTCCCGCGTCCATGGGGCAATGGCGGCATTGATCACCCGGCGGGTATGCGTGCCAGAGATCACATCAAAAGGGACATTCAGAAAAATGCCTTTATCCCGGTAAGGTTGCGCTACAGAGCCAGGATTGGTCGTATCGCGGCCATTGGTGAGCGAAAACCACAGTCCCATTTGCACGCCCGAGGCCAGCTCACGTTTGAATTCAAAGCGCGCACCAGTATCCTTGGCCAGAAAACGCCCTGCCCGCACCGTGCCAGTGATGTCGTAGGGCAACTCCACATGGGCAGAGGCCAGCCCAGTCAGCACCCGGTAATCGCGCAGTTTGAAGGCATTGGCAAAATCGCGCTGTGCCAAGTAGTCTACGGCCAGGTCGGCTGTCCAGCCAGCACCTCGGGGCACATACATCAGTTGTCCACCTGCACCGGCAAACATCGTCTCATACAGCCCCGCCGAGGCCCGCGCATACAGTTGGGAGGCCGGTTGCCAATACTGGTTCAGCACCAAGCGATTGAGTTTGACACGGCTGCCGCGAAAATACTCCGCCACATCCGTGCGCACGTGGGGCAACAACGAGTTAGACGGCTGAGTGACATCCGTGATGTTTTCCACCAGACGCACCGTGGCATTGGCATCCAGCGCCAGGCCTTGGCCCAATTGCACATGCCCCGCGCCCTCAACGCCCAAAGCCGCCTTGAACGCTCCGCTCGGATCGTTAAAAAACACTTCCAGTGAGGGTGCTACCGCCCAGGTGTGGCCCGCCAACGTCTCACCGCTTAGGCGCTGGTCATAGGCGACACCGGTGTTCACACCGTCAGCACCGCCCGCCAGCGCCTGGCTGTCCGCCAGTGATTGCAGCAATCCCTGCATGTCCGACTGGCCCACCTCATCTCGCTGGTCCGCTGCCCGCACCTGCAAACTCCCGCTCAGGGCCTGTAGTGATACGGCACCATTGAAATAGCGCTGCAGCATTTCAAGATCGTTAGCCGTATAGTGCACCGTCGGCATCCCCTGCACCAGAACGGTCACCTCCAGGCGCTGCGCCTGTTGCGGGCTGTGCGCCAACAAAACCCGCATCGCGCGTCCTGCGGCCTGGCTGGTGCTGATAAAGCGGTTGTCACTTAACGATACCCGTAGCGTCTGTTCGGCATACGCTGTCCGCACATTGCGAAAACCATCGCGGTGCAAGGCCACCAAGGCGCTGCGCAGGGGCTCTTCGCCCGCACGCCACTGCGACGCATCCGGTCGGGGTGAAAAACTAATATAGGGTGCAGGCTCCTGCGTTTTAGGCACCAAACTGCGGCTGCCAAACGGCACTTGCAGCGAGGCATTCACCGATGGCTTGCCATCACGCATACCCATCTGCAGCGCCCATCCGCTGGGCGAAGCATATTCCAGCGCGGCATTAAAGCGGCCAATGGGGCGTTTGTCCAGGCCCACCAGCGCAGCGCCTACGTCGTTCTTGAAGTTAATGCGATCGTAATCTGCCACCACGGCCCAGCCCGGCACGGCGGTATGCGAATAGCGCATGCCACCAAAGGCCCCGGCAATGCGTTTGCTGCCATAACCCAGCGAGGCTTCAAGCTGGCCCCCAGCCAATGGAAGGGTTTTGCTGGCGACACCGTAGACACTGGCAAAAACCTGCGTGCCCACACCGATGTCTTCCATCCCCAACGCCACTGCGGGCATCCCTGCCAACCCAAGCCCCCCCTCAGGCAGCAACTGGGCTTTGCCTGCAAAAGATTTGTCTTTATAGCTACCGTAGTTAGCCCCTGGCGTGTTCGTAAATGCTGGCACCCCGCCCGTTTGCTGGTAACGCCCCGACACCTCCAGCCAAGGTAGAGCCTGCGCGGAGACAAACAGAGTCGTGTACGGACTGGCGTGCGAAACGCCTATGGCCATAGTGCCATCTGGCCGCATCATGGCCGATTGGGTATTGATATAACCGGTCGAGCCCGCATAATTTTGCTGCGCATAGGCAGCCATGCTAGCCAGTGTGCTGAGGCTCAATACCAACCATGGTTTGAGCTGGCGGGAATCTGGCACTGAGCCACGTAGCAATGACGACTTCTTCATAAACCACTTATAAAAATAAAAAAAGGTGGCCAAGCCACCTTTTTTAAACCGAATGCGTTGGATACAAAGCATCCATAGAGACAATTAGTTGTGTGAAGTGCTCGAGGATGAGGCTGCACCAATGACAATTGCGGCAACAAATGCAATTGCGACCTTAGCACCGGTGGAAAGGGTATCAAGTCCTGCACCGCCAGCTGGCTGAGCCTGAACACCACTGGACATTGCTGCAGCAAGAGCCAAAGCGGCGAGAGATTTCTTCATCATGATCATTACTCCAAAAAAAATAAAACGGGTTAGAGATAAACGAATAGTAACACCAACCAAGCTGCACCGCTCCAGTGGTTTAGTGTTTGTGTTTATTTTGCAACGCCGCCTGCATGACTTCCTCCACATTAATGGCGATTTTTCGCTAATACTGATAGCCGTAGGCCTTCAGATGCCATTTACTGCAATCCCTCACATGTCCGAGCACCTCCTTTTCCAGTAACGTGTTTTATTCCGCATGCTTGCCTTGGGTTGCTCCAGCCCGTCGACCACGGCATCTACCGCATTGCCTTTTTTTCAACGGCAATGCAAAAAAACTATTAATTTTTTTTCAAATAATTACTTAAGTTTCAATTAGTAACTAATTTATACCTACCCGAAAAACTGTCTAACTGGTTTTTTGCCCCCCTGGGACAAGCATCGCATTTCCCTGTGAACGACGATAAAGAAAGCCTTATTTCCAATAAAGGCTTATTGTTCAACAGCCCAAAAAGTAGCTAAAAGTAGGTAGCCATTCAAGGTATTGCCGCTCCCTATTTTTAGCCAGACACTGACTCCAAGCAGCTTACTGCGGGGATTCCCTCCGTTACAAGCTTCAGGGGCTGCCCCAGCCCAACGCAACACAGGAGAAGTGCCATGACACAGTCTAACCAAAGCCGCCTGCCCGCCCTCAGCCGCAGGCAATCCATCCAGCTCGGGGCGGCCACTGCGGCTAGCGGCCTGCTGGCCAGCCCCAAGCTTGCCCCCACCGCGCACGCGCAGTTGGCCGGTGGGCCCTTCACCACCCCCTGGATCGTGCCCTTGCCGGTGTACAGCCCCAAGCTGCCGGTGGCCGCCCTCGTGCCGGCCCCCCGCATCACCGCCAACCGCCTGGCCGGCGAATGCGGCCGGGCCGCGCACCAGCGTGAGGCCGAATTTCCCTCGCAGGAGTTCTACTCCATGACCATTCAGCCCGGGCAGCACTCCTACCACCCCGAGCTGCCCACCCAAACTATCTGGGGGTACGACGGCATCGTGCCGGGCCCTACCTATGTGGCGCGCTATGGCAAGCCCATCACGGTGCGCATCATCAACAAAGTGCCCGCCAACAGCGTCGGCTACGGCTCACCCGAATTCAGCACCCACTTGCACAACCTGCACTGCGCCTCCGAAAGCGACGGTTTCACCGGCGACTATTACAGCGCCACCAAATGGGGCCCCACCCTGACTGGGCCGGGCGTCTACAAAGACCACCACTACCCCAACGCCTACGCTGGCTTTGACGACCCAGCCTACGCCGCCACCGACGGCGACCCGCGCGAGGCCTTGGGCACCCTGTGGTACCACGACCACCGCCTGGATTTCACCGGGCCCAATGTCTACCGAGGCCTGCAGGGGTTTTACCTGCTGTTCGACGACTTGGACTCGGGCAACGAGAACGACCCCAACCCCGCCGCCCTGCGCCTGCCCAGTGGCGTTGGCAAGTACGATATTCCGCTGGTCTTCCAGGACAAGGTGTTTGACTCGGGCGGCTATGTCGGCTTTAACCAGTTTGAGGCCAACGGCATACTGGGCAACAAGTTTTGCGTCAACGGCAAGATTCAGCCCTTCTTCAACGTCGAGCGGCGCAAGTACCGCTTTCGCATGCTCGATGGCGGGCCAGCGCGCTTCTACGAGATGTACCTCGTTAGCAGCATGGGTATCAACCAGCCCTTTACCTACATTGCCAACGACGGCAACCTGCTGCCCGCGCCCTTGACCATGAAAAACGTCAGCCTGGGCGTAGCCGAACGGGCCGACATCGTGGTGGACTTCTCCAGATACCTGCCCGGCACCAAGCTCTACCTGGTCAACCGCCTGGTGCAGACCAACGGCCAGGGGCCCGACCCGGCCGCCAACCCGCGCGACATCAACGGCCTGCTCACCTCCCCGGGCGTGCAGATCATGCGCTTTGACGTGGGCGGCCTGCCGCCCGTGCGCGACAACAGCCGTGTGCCCGCAACCCTGCGCGCCTTGCCTCCGATCGATCCGGCCGTCGTGGCTGCCGCGCCCGTACGAACCTTTCAGTTTGACAAAACCAATAACGTCTGGACCGTCAACGGCCAGATCTTTGACGTCAACACCCCGGTCGCCACCATCCAGCGCGGCACCCCTGAGGTCTGGCGGCTGCGCGGCAGCGGCAACTGGAGCCACCCGGTGCACATCCATCTTGAGGAGGGCCGCATTCTCAACCGCAACGGTGCGCCCCCCGCGCCGCATGAGGCGGGCCGCAAAGATGTCTTTGTGCTCGGCCCAGGCGACACCATTGACATACTCATCCAGTTCAGGGAGTTCACTGGCAAGTACATGATGCACTGCCATAACCTGACCCACGAAGACCACGCGATGATGGTTCGTTTTGACGTGGTTTAAAACACCCACCATCAAGTCAAATCCATATCAGGAGAATCACCATGAACCTCACTCACACCCCAAGCCCAACGCAACTGCAGGGCAATACCAAGCGCGACTGGCTCAAATGGATGGGCGGTGCCGCCCTGGCCCCCGTGCTGGCCTCCACTAGCGCCGTACAGATGGCCCATGCCGGACCGCGTGCCGACTACTTCCCCAACGTGCTGGTGCAAACCCATGAGGGCAAAAACCTGCGTTTTTACGACGACATCGTGCAAGGCAAGGTGGTCGTCTTCAACATGATGTACTCGGTGTGCACCGGCATCTGTCCCGGCAACACCGCCAACCTGCGCGTCGTACAGGATGCCTTGGGCAAACGCCTGGGCCGAGACGTCTTTATGGTCTCCATGACCTTGCAGCCCCAGTTTGACACCCCCAGCGCCCTGAAAGACTACGTCAAACGCTACGAGATCGGCCCCGGCTGGACCTTCATCACCGGCAAACCCGCCGAGATGGATCTCATTCGCCGCAAGTTGGGCTTTTACAACTCCGACCCCACGCTGGATGCCGACCTGGCCAACCACACCGGCATGTTGCGCATAGGCAACGAAAAGTACGACCGCTGGTTCATGATGCCCGCACTGAGCAAGCCCGGGCAGATTGCACGCGCCATCTTGCAAACTTGAATTTGCGGCGTGCTACGCCCGCACCCTGAGCCGGCCAGGCACGCCCAATACCGCCACTGGTATTGGCGCACCCCGGCACATCCCCAAACCACAGCGCTGCCGTAGGCAAGGCTTGGCTGATCGCCGGCACCCCCTGCATGGCGGATAAGAGTCCTTGAAGGACAGCGGCCTTCATCTGTTGGACAGAAAGGGTGCGCAAGCGTTTAACGACTTTAAAATTATAAATTTATAAAAAAGTCAATCATATTTTCAACATTGTTCAAAAAGTTTCGTGAATTAATGCATATTGATGAAATTTTTTAATGCCTCGACACACGAACGCGCCACATGTAACTCCATCAAAAGCGACATCGCATTTGACAAGCATCAACGTGCTGACTTCATTCCAGGACGCTGCGCGCAATGCCGCTCCAACGCAACATTGGTTGGTAATTGCAATCAATTTGCTATTAATAAAATAGCAACATATGTCCTGTTTTATGCGGCTATAACCGTTTTTACAAAAACTTTTTATGAAAAAACGAAGTGGTGCCATACCTCTGCACCAATCACCTCTCAATGCAAAAATTCATCGCACCCTCACGCTATTTCGAATAGCGCAATAGATCAAACTCCGTGATGAACCCCTCAATCAAAAGAAAACTAAATTTTACAAACAAATACAATAATTGCAATTTAACACTACCCGTCAAATACCGCTTCGATCATTCGATTTTTAGGCTACGAGTAGGCTCAAAAAACAGCGTCTACCAATGATTGTTAACTAAATTATCAGCAGATAACCCGCAACTTCGATGGGAAAACTAACAAGAAGTAGGTAGTTTTTCAGCGTATTGCCGCTCCGCGCAGATACCCAAAAAATACGTTCCAAGGGCGGCAGCTTTGAAACAACACCAAGGCACCCCGTGCGCAAATGCTGTTTGTTGGTTGCCGCCCCTCTTTATTTCGACCTTGCCGATGTGAACTTTAAGCAGCCCACCGACCAGGCCACGTTTTTTCAAAGGGGAACTACCATGGCAAACTCGCAGTACAACTTTACGGTTACTCAACTCGACCTCGAATTCATCCTCAAGCAAATCAAATTTGCTGAGCAGAGCAGCACTGCCGCCACTGCCGCCGGCCCGGATGGGGTGGTCGGCACGGCGGACGACGGCTCGTCCAGTGTGGCCGACCTGGCCAACATCATCAGCGGCGGCGGCTCGGTGACCTCTGCCGCGGTGCTGCCCTATGGCCTGCGCACTGTAGACGGCACCTGGAACAACCTGCTGCCCGGCCAGGAGCGCTCGGGCGCCGCAGACAACATCATGCCGCGCCTTACCGAGCTAGACCTCAACACCGCACAGGCACGCCCCGGTGGCCTGTTTGGTCCCTTTGGCCCCCCCGCCACTGGTGCCATCACCAGCTACACCCAAACCTCAAACGCGGTGTACGACAACCAGCCCCGCGTCGCCAGTAACCTGATTTCTGACCAGACCGCCAATAACCCTGCTGCCGTGGCAGCCGCCCTGCAAATGGCTGGCTACACCTTTGCAGAGATCACCGCCGAAGCGCTGATCATCAGTGGCTTGAACGACACACTGCAAGCCGCAAAAAATGTCCTGAGAGCCGCTGCGGGCGCAATCGTCGCAGCCGAGAATGCCATCCTCGGTACCACCATCCCCAGCTCGCCCACCTTTGGCAATCCCGTCACCCAAGCCATGCTCGACGCAGTTACCGATGCCAAGGCCGCCTATGAGCTTTTGGTAGCCCCCACTGCTGCACACGCCGTTGCGTTTGACGCGCTACAGGCCCGCCTGACGCTGGACGGCCTGACCGTCAGCGACAACGGCACCATAGCTGTGCTCAACCAGTCGCCAGACATCGGCCTGTCGCCCGCCTTCAATAGCTGGATGACGATTTTCGGCCAGTTCTTTGACCACGGGTTGGATCTGGTCAGCAAGGGCGGCAACGGCACCGTATATGTGCCTCTGCTGCCCGATGACCCACTGTATGTGCCCGGCAGCGCCACCAACTTCATGGTCTTGACCCGGGCTACCCAGGTAGGCGCTGGCCCAGACGGCATCTTGGGTGACAACCCCACAACCGCAATCAACGAGGGCGCTGACGACCTGCACGACACCATCAACTCCACCACGCCCTTTGTTGACCAAAACCAAACCTACACCTCGCATCCCTCGCACCAGGTGTTCCTGCGCGAGTACGCCATGGCGGGCGGACAGCCCGTGGCCACCGGCCGCCTGCTGCACGGCACCCATGGCGAGGGCACCTGGGCCGACGTGAAAACGCAAGCGCGCGACATGCTGGGCATCCAGCTAGTGGACATGGACGTGCACAACGTGCCCCTGCTGGCCACTGACCGCTACGGCGAATTCATCCGCGGCCCCAATGGCTTTGCGCAGATCGTCACCACCACCGGCTTGGTAGAAGCCAACCCTGCAGACAATGGCGGCCTGGGTACGCTGCTTCCCGGCAACACCATCCGCACCGACCATGCCTTCCTGAACGACATTGCCCATGGCGCGGCGCCCGGTATGTACGATTCCAACCCTGACCCTAGCCCGACAGCGGTTACCCTGGTAGCCAAGATCGGCGATGCAGACGACTTGGTTGGCTCCCAGCCCAACCCCCACTACAACCCCAACTTGCCGGTAGGCCCCAACAACTCGCCCGTGATAGAACAGGCCTTCAACACCTATGACAACGAGCTGCTGGACCGCCACTTCATCACCGGCGACGGCCGGGGTAACGAGAACATTGGCCTGACCGCCGTGCACACCATCTTCCACAGCGAGCACAACCGCCTGGTGGAGGACTACAAGCACACCATCCTGCAGTCCGGCAACCTGACCCTGATCAACGAATGGCTGCGCTCGCCCCTGCCCACCAGCACGGCATTACCCACCACGCCAGCCCAGGTCGATGCCATGGTGCTGGCGTTGAACACCACCAACGCCTGGGACGGCGAACGCCTGTTCCAGGCCGGCCGCTTCGTCACCGAGATGCAGTACCAGCACATGGTGTTTGAGGAGTTTGCCCGTGCCGTGCAGCCCGGCATCGATCCGTTCGTGTTCTCCAACACGCCCGACATTGACCCGTCCATCATGGCCGAGTTTGCCCATGTGGTGTACCGTTTTGGCCACTCGATGCTGACCGAAGACATTACCCGCATCAACGCCGACATGACCACGGACGACATTGGCTTGATCGCCGCCTTCCTCAACCCAGTGGAGTTTGACAAGAACGACTCGGTGAGTGTTGAAACCGCTCTGGGCTCCATCGTGCGCGGCATGTCGCGCGACACCGGCAACGAAATTGACGAGTTCGTCACCGAGGCTCTGCGCAACAACCTGGTAGGCCTGCCACTGGACTTGGCCGTGCTGAACATGGCCCGCGCCCGCGACACCGGCATGCCCGGCTTTAACGCCGCACGTGCCGCTTTCTTCGAAGCCACGGGCGACAGCCAGTTAGCACCGTTCAACAGCTGGGTCGCCATGGTGCCCGAGCTGAAAAACCCCACCTCCATCATCAACTTCATTGCCGCCTATGGCACGCACTCCACCATCCTGAATGCAACCACCCTTGAGGGTAAGCGCGATGCTGCCACCCTCATCGTCTTTGGTGGTGAAGGTGCCCCCGCCGACCGCCAGGCCTTCTTGAACAGCACCGGCGGATGGACCGCAGCCAACTCCGGCCTGAACGACGTGGACTTCTGGATCGGCGGCCTGGCCGAGCGTAAAAACGAGTTTGGCGGCATGCTGGGCGCCACCTTCAACTATGTGTTTGAAACGCAGTTGGAGAAGCTGCAAAACGGCGACCGCTTTTACTACCTCAGCCGCACCCAGGGCACCAACATGCTCAACGAGCTGGAGGCCAACACCTTCTCCAAGATCGTCATGCGCAACTCCGACCTGGGCGATGCCAATTCATCGCACCTGTCCAGCCTGGTGTTTCAGACCCCTGACCATATCCTTGAGTTGGACTTGACCAAACAGATTGGAGCCGATCCAACAGAAGAAAACCCTATATTGGCGCTCCTGTATCCCAAGGTGATTCGCGACAACCCCAACACCCTGGGTGCCGACACCAACTACATCAAGTTCACCGGTGGCGAACATGTGGTACTAGGCGGCTCCGAAGGCAACGACATCCTGCTGGGTGGCAACGGCATTGACACCCTGTGGGGCGATGGCGGCAACGACCGGCTGGACGGCGGCAACGAAGCCGACCAGGTGCACGGCGGTGACGGCGACGACATCATCACCGACCTGGGCACTCCAGTAGGTGGTGCCGACTTCCTGCACGGTGACGAGGGTAATGACGTGATCTCAGGCGGCATGGGCAATGACCTTGTCTTTGGCGGCGGCGGCAGCGACTTTATCATCGGCGGACAGGACTTCTTTGAAGTATTTGCCGGCCGCGGCGACGACTTTATTTTGGGCAGCGCCGGGCCTGACGTGCTGATGGGCAACGAGGGCAACGACTGGATCGAAGGTGGCGACGGGCTGGACGGCCTGGCGGGTGAGAACTCCGAGCTGTTCTTCAACAGCCCCATCATCGGCCACGACGTGCTCAACGGCCAGGGCAACGACACCGACTACGACGGCGAGTCGGGCGACGACATCATGATCCAAGGCCCCGGTATCCAGCGCAGCAACGGCATGTTTGGTTTTGACTGGGCTTCCCACAAGGGCGACACGGTGGCGGCCGACTCTGACCTGGGCATTCGTTTCTTCCCGGCCCAGCAGGTGTTCACCCTGCGCGACCGCTTTGACTCGGTCGAAGGCCTGTCGGGTTGGAACCTGAACGACAAGCTCACTGGTGCGGCACTTTTGGCTGGCGCAGCCGGTGGCTTGGGTGCAGGCCCGGGCAACCCAGTGGATGAGAGCCACCTGAAAGCGGGCAACCTGGCGCTGATCGACGGTTTTAGCACCATGCTGGCCGCTTTCGGCCTGAATGTCAGCACAGCAGACGCCAACCGCTCGGTGATCGACACCACGCTGGGTGCCGAGATCATTATCGGTGGCGGTGGCAGCGACTTGATCAAAGGCAACCTGGGCAACGACATTCTGGACGGCGATTTGTGGTTGAACACCCGCATTCGTGTCACCAATAACGTAAGCGATGCCAACACCCAAGCCAACGAGTGGTTTACGGTCGATAGCATGAACGACATCAAGGCGCGCATGCTGACTGGCGAGATCAACCCCGGCCAGTTGCACATTGTGCGAGAACTACTGACCTCGACGACGGCCGCCACCGATGTCGACACAGCGGTGTTCAACGGCGCCAGGGGCGACTACACCATCACCGGGCTGACCAACGGTAGACTGACCGATGCCAACGGCATCGTCACCGTCACGTATAACCCTGGTGGTGTGCCCCCCATCACCCTGGTCAACGAAGGCACCGACACCATTCGCCACTTTGAGCGTCTGCAGTTTGCCGACCAGACCATCGACATCAGCGTTGCCAGCCCCAACAACAATAGTGTGGCCACCGGTACTATCGGCATCTCCGGGCTGTCAAACGTAGGAGGTATCCTGTCACCCACCGACACTGGCCTGCTGCGGGTGAGTAGCGTCAATTCAACCAACAGCACCACAGCACCTGTGCTGCGTGACTTGGACAATGCAATTATCCCAACCAACACCTTGGGCACAATCAGCAATTCCGAAGTCACATTTACCTGGCAAGCCTTCAACACCGGTGGTGTGGGGGGTGCAGGCGGTGGTGGAGGTGGTGGCGGCGGAGTGCCTAACCCCGGCGGTAACTGGATCGATGTAGGTACTGGTTTAACCTTTACCCCCACAGCGGCCCAAGTAGGCCTGGGCCTGCGGGTCAAGGCCACATTTAACGACGCAGACGGTGTGCCAGAAACCGTGTTCTCGACCATCACCGGGCTGACTGAACATACCAACCACCTGCCCACGGGTGCGCCCGTCGTCGATGGCAACACGATTGAAAACGGCACGCTGTCGGTTAACCTCGCCGGCATCGCCGACGCAGATGGCTTACCCAACGCCAACACGTACACGTACCAGTGGTTCAGCGACGGTGAGGCCATAGGCGGTGCGACCGAGGCCACCTTCACGCCCGACGATCCGCAGGTCGGCCACCACATCTCGGTTGAGGTATCGTTTACCGACTTGGCTGCCAATACCGGCCTGGTAGGCATTACCGAGACCGTGACCAGTGCCGCTACGGCGACTACCGTAACTAACGTCAACGACGCGCCGGTGCTGCTTGACTTTGGAACGGATCAGGTAACCAATGCCCGTGATACATTCAGCTTTGCGCTGCCCCCGGCATTCATCCTCAACGATCTGGGCGATGTGGTTCAAGTGCCAATCTTCCGTGATGCCGATACTCCGTTTGGCGATTCTCTGGCCTACAGCGTGACAGTCAACGGCGGACCTGCGCCGTTATGGCTCAGCATCAACTCCCTCACGGGCACCATCTCGGGCACGCCACAGGATGCCCAGGTTGGCTCCTACCTGATCCGCATTCAAGCCACCGACGAGTCGGGTGCGGTCGCCTCACTGAACAACACACCTACGCCGCTGGAGTTTATCCTGACGGTGGCCAGCGTCAATGCCACGCCCACACTGGAGGCTATTGCGCCAGTGACAATTGACGAAGACGCTGTGGGCGGCGCTTCCGGTGCCGCCGTTGCGACGGATACGGACGTGCTGGATGTGCTGACATTCAGCGTTGGTGCCGCCTTCGGTGGCGTAGCCAGCATTGACCCCGACACCGGTGTCTGGAACTTTACACCCGATCTCAACTTTAACGGTACCGCCTCCTTTGACCTCACGGTGGATGACGGCACCGCTGGTGGCAACGCCACCGCCACACAGACGGTTGAAATCAACGTGATCCCGGTCAACGACGCGCCCACCCTGGCCGCCATCCCAGCCGTCACCTTTGACGAAGGGGGCAGCGCCAGCGGCACCACCGTGGGCAGCGACGCGGCCGACGGCAACTTGATACTCACCTACAGCGCCGGTTCAGCGACGAGTGGTACAGCCAGCGTAAACGCCTCCAGCGGTGTCTGGAGCTACACGCCCACCAATGTCAACTTCAATGGCACCGACAGCTTCACTATCACCGTCAACGATGGCAGCCGCACCGCCAACGCCACTGCGACCCAGACGGTGAACGTGACGGTAACAGCCGTCAACGACGCGCCAGTCCTGGCTGCTGCAGTCGACCTGACGGTAGCCGAGGACAGCGGCACCACCAGCACCAGCACCGGCGCCATTGACGTAGACGGCAATGTGTTGACCTACACCACCTCGGTAGCAGCCGCCAACGGCACCGCCAGCGTTGCCGCCAACGGCCTGTGGAGCTACACCCCCAACGCCAACTACAACGGCAGCGACAGCTTCACGGTCAACGTATTCGACGGCGCAGTCAACGTGCAGCAGGTGGTGAGCGTGACGGTGACTTCCGTGAACGACCAGCCCACCATCGCCCCTACTGCAACAGTCAACATTGACGAAGGTGCCACCGCCACCGGTACCGCTGTAGGTGCAGACGCAGCCGACAACAATACCGCTTTGACCTACTCCATAGGCAACGGCACCAGCGGTAGCGTCACCATCGATACCAACGGTGACTGGAGCTACACTCCAACCAATGCCAACTTCAACGGCAGCGACAGCTTCACCATCACGGTCGACGATGGTAGTGGTGCAGGCAACGCCACCAACACCCAAGTGGTCACCGTCAACGTAGGCGCGGTCAATGACGCACCTGTGACTGGTGGAGATGCCTCAGCCTCGGGTAGCGAAGACGATACCGCGATCAACGGCCAGGTGCCAGCAGCCTCGGATGTTGATGGCAATGCGCTGACCTACAGCGTAGTTGGCACCACTCCAGATGGCGTGACCTTAAACCCCAACGGCACCTTCTCTGTCGCTCCCAGCGCGGCCGACCAGGGCCTGGACGACACAGAGAGCCGTGTGGTGACATTTGACTATGTGGCCAACGACGGAGCATTGGACTCTGCCCCAGCCACGGTGACGGTCACCATCAATGGTGTGAACGATGCGCCCACCGGCGGCGTAACCATCAGCGATGACACTCCCGACCTCAACCAGATCTTGAGTGCCAACAACACCCTGGGCGACGCAGACGGCATGGGCGCAGTCAGCTACCAATGGCAATCCTCGGCCGATAGCGGCGCAACCTTCAACAACATCGCTGGCGCAACCAACGCCAACTTCCTCACCACCAACGCCCAGGTAGGCCAACAACTGCGCGTAACCGCCAGCTACTCAGACGGCGTAGGCCCCCTGGAGTCAGTAAGCTCCACCGCCACCGCAGCCGTAGGCGCCTTCAACATCATCAACGGCACTGAAGTCAATGAGACCCTTATTGGTACCAGCCTGCGCGACCGCATTAACGGTAATGGCGGCAATGATATTATGAGTAGTGGAGCTAGCGACGATGAGCTGTTTGGGGCTGCTGGCAACGACATCCTGGTCGGCGGACTGGGCGCTGATAGCCTGATCGGTGGAGCAGGCAACGACATCTATGGCGTAGACAACGTGCTCGACAGCGTTGTCGAGCTGGCCGGTGGTGGCACCGCTGACCGCATCGAAAGCACAGTGAGCTACTCCCTTGCCCTGCTGGACAACGTGGAGAACCTCACGCTCAATGGTACGGGAGCCATCAATGCTACTGGTAATGCTTTCGCCAATACCTTGGGTGGCAATGCCGCCGCCAACACGCTGGACGGCGGTAATGGCGACGACATTCTGATTGGCGGCTTGGGTGCCGACAGCCTGATCGGTGGAGCAGGCAACGACATCTATGGGGTGGACAACGCGCTCGACAGCGTGACTGAGTTGGCTGGTGGTGGCACCGCCGACCGAATCGACAGCTCGGTGAGCTACTCCCTTGCCCTGCTGGATAACGTGGAGCACATCACCCTCACCGGCACGGCGGCCATCAACGCTACCGGCAACGCCTTTGCCAACGTTATGAACGGTAACGCCGCAGCCAACACGCTGGACGGCGGCGCGGGCAACGACATTTTGATCGGTGGCCTGGGCGCTGACAGCCTGATCGGCGGTCTAGGCAACGACATCTATGGGGTGGACAACGTGCTCGACAGCGTTGTCGAGCTGGCCGGTGGTGGCACCGCTGACCGCATCGAAAGCACAGTGAGCTACTCCCTTGCCCTGCTGGACAATGTGGAGAACATCACGCTTAACGGTACGGCGGCCATCAATGCTACAGGTAATGCCTTCGCCAATACATTGGGTGGCAATGCCGCCGCCAACACGCTGGACGGCGGTAATGGCGACGACATTCTGATTGGCGGCTTGGGTGCCGACAGCCTGATCGGTGGAGCAGGCAACGACATCTATGGGGTGGACAACGCGCTCGACAGCGTGGTCGAGCTGACCGGTGGTGGCACCGCCGACCGCGTCGACAGCTCAATAAGCTACTCCCTTGCCCTGCTTGACAATGTGGAGCACCTCACCCTGACCGGCACGGCGGCCATCAACGCTACGGGCAATGCTTTTGCCAACGTTATGAATGGTAACGCCGCCGCCAACACGCTGGACGGCGGCGCGGGCGACGACATCCTGATCGGTGGCCTGGGCGCTGACAGCCTGATCGGCGGTCTAGGCAACGACATCTATCGGGTGGACAACGCGCTCGACAGCGTGGTTGAGCTGGCCGGTGGTGGCACCGCCGACCGCATCGAAAGCTCGGTGAGCTACTCCCTTGCCCTGCTGGACAACGTGGAGAACCTCGCCCTCAGTGGTACGGCGGCCATCAACGCTACGGGCAATGCTTTTGCCAATACTCTAACGGGCAACGCCGCCGCCAACACACTGGACGGCGGCGATGGCAATGACTTCTTGACCGGTGGTTTGGGGGTAGACAATTTGACCGGTGGCATTGGGATTGACCGATTCATTCTCAACACCCTCGCCGAATCAGGTGTGGGTGCCGGCCTACGGGACATCATCGCGGACTTTGTCAACGCTACAGACAGGATTCAGTTGACAGCGATCGATGCCAACACCACCACGGTTGCCAATGAGGCCTTCGCGTTTATCGGCAACGCCGCTTTCGGCAGTGTGGCGGGGCAACTGCGCTATTTCGCGGATGGAGCCAACACCGTGATGGAAGGCGATGTCAATGGCGACGGGGTGGCGGACTTCCAACTGCAACTGACGGGTAACCACACGATGTTGGCCGCAGATTTCCTGCTGTAGCTGGCTGGCTACCCTGCAAGAATTCTCACCCTTCGGATGCCCCCGCCTTGCAGCGGGGGCATTCGTTCATGACTTTTCCAGTGCAGCCACGATTTTCCTTACTGCAGTGGTAGATGAAAATAACTCCGCTGATAGTTTTTTGCAACGACCAGAAATGGTTGTGTCTCGCAAAATTTCATCGACAAGGTCTAGCGCAAAACGATGCAGTATTGTCACTGAATTCTCGATACAAACTCGCCCGACACCCTCTCGCTCAATCATCCCGGCGAGGTCATTCCCTCGATTGATATTGGCCAATACCGGCAAGCCACTTTGCATGTAGGAGAGAAACTTCCCTGGGATATTGTGCGTTTTGTGACGCGGGTCCAAGGCAACAATGCCGACATGGCATTGGGCATACAAACCAGCAATTTCTTCGGGGTCAATCTCGTCGTAGAAAACCACGTTGCTTAGCCCACGTGTTTTCGATTCCTCGTGCAGGCGCTGAGATTCACTACCACGACCAACGAAAAGAAAACCAATATCCCCCCGATCAAGCAAACACTCAGCGAGTTCAATCATAATGTCCATGCCCTGCGCCACACCCATGTTCCCAGCATAGACAAAAATAATCCGCCCAGCCAGAGGGCTTTGCGCCACTGAGATGCTACAACCGACTATCGGTGCATCTGCAAGCCAGTTTTGCAACACCTCTACTCGTCGATTAGTGCCAGATGACCATGCGTCAAAGTATGACAAATTACCAGGTGTCTGCACACCAATCACGTCTGCTACCGAATACTGGTAGCGTGCGATAGATTTGAAAAAATGATACGGTAAACCACGGCTGAGTAGCCCCATGTCTACTGCCCATTCGGGAAAAATGTCCCGGACAATCAAATAGCTTTTGCAGGCGCTATATTGCTTTAGAGAGTTTGCAATTGGCCCTAAAAATATCGTTGGTGAATACCAAACTACACCATCCCATCGCACCCCTGAAAGCGGACTCTTACGTAAGCTTTTCAGCATCGCGAACGGCATCAGAAACTCTGCAATGGTACGGCGAACATAGCCCACGTCTTTTGTGCGCGGGGCCTTCAGTCTGACTACATGTACACCGCTCATATCTTCCAGTAACCAAGGCTGATTGATATCAGCGGCTGGTATCAGTACCGTCGGCTGATGGCCTTGGCGAACCAACTCCAATGACAAATCCCGCAACTGAACTGCACCAGAGGACCTTAAAGGTGGGAAAACGTCAGCGATGATCGCTATCCGCATAGAGTAACCTTGTCTATTTTATTTTTTCAGTATTTTTTCCACACCACGCGATTCACATAGTCGGTATAACTATGGATGATGCGAAGCACTTTGTCCGACACATTGGGCATACTGTAGTCAGCCACTTGTCGGATACCATGTGGATCGGACCTGTCTTTACCCCGGGGCTGAGTCAATAAAATCGCCAAACCTTGGCGAACCCTATCCACCTCTAGCCCCACCATCATTACTGCGGCTTCTTCCATGCCTTCAGGTCGTTCATGTGCCTCACGCAGGTTCAGGGCCGGGAAGTTCAGAATCGATGATTCTTCATTAATGGTGCCGCTGTCTGACAAAGCTGCTTTTGCGGATAGCTGCAACTTGTTGTAGTCATGAAAACCGAGTGGTTTGAGTAAACGCACCTGAGGGTGAAAAATAGTTCCTGTAGTATCAATACGTTTTTGAGTCCGGGGATGGGTCGACACAATTACGGGAAGATTGTGGTCTTCTGCCACAGCATTTAGCACCGCCACCAATTTGGTGAATGATTGGGGAGACTCGATGTTTTCTTCGCGGTGTGCGCTAACCACAAAGTAGGCCTCAGCCGCCAGGCCTTGTCGTAGTAGCACATCAGAGGCATCAATCCGTGGACGGAAATGCGTCAGCACCTCGAACATCGGACTCCCGGTCTTAATAATCAAGTCGGGGGGCAATCCCTCACGCAGCAAGTAGTCGCGGGCAATTGTGCTGTAGGTCAAATTGACATCTGCGGTATGGTCCACGATGCGCCGATTAGTCTCTTCGGGTACGCGCTGATCAAAGCATCGGTTACCGGCCTCCATATGAAAGATGGGTATTTTGCGGCGCTTGGCCGATATGACTGACAAACAGCTATTGGTGTCGCCTAACACCAGCATCGCCTCTGGTTGCACCGCAGCCAGCACTATATCCACGGCGATGATGAGGTTTCCAATGGTGTGCGCAGCGCCACTACTTCCCTCTGCACTGCTTAGAAAATAGTCCGGTTTGCGAATACCCAGATCGTCAAAAAAAACTTGGTTTAACTCATAGTCGTAGTTTTGACCTGTATGCACCAGCACATGATCACAATGCGCATCAAGGCAAGCTAACACACGCGACAAGCGAATAATTTCTGGCCGAGTTCCGACCACAGACATGACTTTGAGCTTCTTCATTTCCAAACCTTGCTGGTGACAGTGTCGGGGCATTCCCGGTCAAAAACTTCATTAGCCCAGAGCATGACCACAATTTCTTCTGTGCCAACATTGGTGATGTCGTGCGCCCAGCCCGGAATGGTGTCCACCACCTGAGGTTGTTCACCTGATACACACAACTCAAACAACTCGTCCGTCACGAGGTGTCGGAAGCGAAACAAGGCCTTGCCCTTGATGACTAAAAACTTTTCGGTTTTAGTGTGGTGGTAATGCCCGCCACGCGTTACGCCCTGGTGTGCAGTGAAGAACGAAAACTGCCCAGCGTCAGGCGTCTTGAGCATCTCAACAAACACGCCCCTAGGGTCTGCATACTGCGGCAGCGTGTAGGAAAACTGCTCCGTGGGCAAATAGCTGATATAGGTGGCATACAGCGCCCGCACCAGCCCAGTGCCCACAGGTTCTGTCATGAGAGTGGTGCGGCAGGCCTTGAATGCTTGTATCTGCTTTGCCAAGTCACCCAGGGTGATGCTGTACTCTGGCTGCACTTGCAACCACTGCAACCCGGGCTTGGCCTGCGCCAGCGTCGCGACCAGTTGCGCCAGTACGTCATCTACGTACACTAAACGCAGCGATGCTGCGGCATCGTTGATTTTAATAGGTAAATTGCGGGCAATGTCGTGACAAAACGTGGCCACCACAGAGTTGTAGTGGGGCCGACACCATTTGCCAAACACGCCAGGCAGGCGACATATCATCACTGGGTTGCCGATTTCTGCCGTCAAGGCTTGCACAGCCGCCTCGGCGGCTAGCTTGCTTTGGCCGTAGGGGTTGTCCAGCTGCACCTGCGTGGACGAGGCTAACACCAATGGTATAGGCCGACCCGATGCTCGAATGCCATCGCAAAGCATTTGCGTCAAACCGGCGTTGACAGCATGAAAGGCATTTACGTCTTGGGGCCGGTTCTCGCCTGCAAGGTGAATGACAACATCCACGCTGGCCAACCGTTGGGGCAAATCGGCTGGATCATCTCCTCTTACAAAGGTGCTCACCTCATAGGACGATAACTCGCGCAAACGTACTACCAAATTTTTGCCAATAAAGCCGTGTGCACCGGTGACCAGCACCCGAACCATGCTATCGCTCATCGCCTTACTCCTCAGCCTCAACTTGCTCGCCACGGGCAATCGCTTGCATGAAGCCCAACTTCATTAACAAAGCCTGCATGCCGAGCAGGTCCAGCCGAATAGTGTTATGCGAGTTGTACTCCACCGCTTCAGAAATCTTGATCTCGCCCTGATCAACAAACTTACCATAGTTCAAATCGCGCAAATCTGGCGGCACCCGGTAGTAACCGCCCAAATCCTGCGCGGCAACCATCTCTTCGCGGCTGAGCAAAGACTCAAACAGCTTCTCACCATGGCGGGTTCCAATGACATTAATGGGGTGTTCTGGCACACCCAACAATGTGGTTAAGGCCTTGGCCAGGTTCTCGATAGTAGCTGCTGGCGCTTTTTGCACAAAAATTTCGCCAGGGTTGCCGTGTTCAAAGGCATACAGCACCAGATCTACCGCATCGTCAAGCGTCATCATGAAGCGGGTCATGTTTGGATCGGTAATGGTGATGGGCACGCCAGCGCGAATCTGGCTAGTGAATAGCGGAATGACAGAACCACGCGAGGCCATGACGTTGCCATAGCGGGTAGCGCAGATGACCGTAGTGGTACTGGAACGCGATTTCGCCACAACGACTTTCTCCATCATTGCCTTGGAAATACCCATGGCATTAATGGGGTAAACCGCTTTATCAGTACTTAGGCATATCACGCGCTGGACACCGCAGTTGATTGCCGCCTCAAGAACGTTCTCAGTACCTAGCACGTTTGTTTTTACGGCTTCCATGGGATGGAATTCGCAAGAAGGCACCTGCTTGAGGGCCGCCGCGTGGTAAATGAAATCGGCGCCCCGCACAGCATTGAGCACCGACTGGTAATCGCGCACATCCCCTATGTAGAACTTGAGCTTGGGATGGTTGTAGCGCTTACGCATATCGTCCTGTTTTTTTTCATCACGACTCAAAAGACGTATTTCGCGTAAGTCCGAATCGAGGAAGCGACGCAACACCGCATTTCCGAAGGAGCCGGTGCCACCAGTTATTAAAAGAGTTTTTTCATCGAACATGTTTACGCCTTAATCAATTTGTGAGAGATCGGTTGGATTCTAGGAGTGCTCCTACAATGAGTAACTCTAAGAAACGAAATGCCCACTAACGCCCAATACATGTAGGCAGTAGGCCAAAGCCGCGGCACATTAGTTGTCATCATCGCTAGGAAGAATAATATGTGCAGCAGTAGCAGCAGCAGTCTTTGCCGTTGAAGGAAGCACACGAAAATGGCAGCCACTTGTATCCCAACAAAACTAATCACTAGGAAAATACCTCCAAAACCCCATAGATCGAGATAGGCGTTGTCGATCTGCGACTGGTTAGAAAAGCCAAAAAGAAGTTGCTCTAGAGGCATCTCGCCAAGCATTCCTAGCACCATAGAAAAACCGCCCGACCGCACCGAAGCACTGTCGAGACTTACCTCGCGCAGCTCTATCTGGGCCAGCAAATCCGAGACCAGATCGGCATTAGCCAGTAGGGTAACTGGAAGCACAACCAATACAACTGACCTCCAGAAGTTTGGTAGAACTACTAACACTACTACCAAATACATTATTAGTGCTGTTTTTGAGCCGGACATAATAAGAACAACAGCAAAAATCAGACCATTAAATAAATTCAACCAAATACGTTCTTGACGAACGTGATAGATTGCCGCAAACAGCGCGACAACTATCCCCGTATTGTTGGGATTCACAAATGGGCCGATAGCTCGAAATCCTGCTCTCGAAAAATCAGCGAAACTTCCAAAAAATAGCTCCCCCACCATACTCGTCAACGTGATTCCAAGTACGAGTTGAACAGAGTTCAAAACGCGCTGCTTTGAAGAGTAGTAATCTATTAGAAGGGGAGCGAAGAAGTAGCCTAACACCGCCAGTGCAAACTGCAACAACAAGAAGTTTTTCTCGTTCACCCAATATACTTGAAGAATCAAGGTAAGCGTGATTACGCTACCACCAACAACAAACCAGGCAACCCCATTCCAACTGGTGCGTAATGGCATCAAAGCCGGAAGTGCAGCAAAAAGGAACAGATACTTTAGATACGAGAGCGGCCCTGATGCCCCTTCACCTGATGCATAGTGCTGTTCTGGATAAAGGTAATAAAGTAAGCCATGCATCATAAAAAGCATGAGCAGTGGCACAACCCAAAAACGTTCCACCTTAGACATTAAGAGCATCCTTCAGAAAACTCAGTCGAGCTGAGTTATATTGCTCTAATGCGAATTCACTTGACAATAAGAATACCTTTAGACAGTTGAGATCAGGACCGTATCGTGCGGAGGGGAACTCATTATCGTGGCGTGGTGTAACAAAGAAAACCGGCTTGCCTCTCAGCAAAAAATCCACCGAAGATGTGGAGCTTAATGTCACAAGAGCATCGAATTTCTCAGCAAGATGCTCCATAGACTCATTTTCCTCTTCGAGCCATTGGGCATGCCGTACCAACCAACGCCGCAACCCAACCTGAAACTTAGTGGCTGGGTGCAGTTTTATCGAGAATCTCGCCTTGTCCTCGGGTACTATGGTCGCTATTGGATCAAGACTGGTTACTGTGCGCTTTATTTCATCATGAAAGTACGACGGGGCTGACAAAATTTTTACGCTTTTAGCTGGACCGAATGGTATGAAAGTGTCTCGCTTTAAAAACGCGTCCTCTGCGTATCTGCCCGTTATCAAGATTCGAGCGACAGGATCGCGAGAACCGTAGTATTTTTCAGAAAGCACGCCCCAAGCCCAAAACTCGCGCGCTATGGAGGGAAAATAAAAGGCTGGGCTCAAGATCAGTCCGTGCTGTACAACAATGGTTCGGCAGTCTCCACGCTGATGCAGAGCAACAACCAAAGAGGCAACATCGTAGGGTTGGTCGTTATAGCAAACAAATGTATTTACACTCTTCAACCCCACAGATACTACTTGTTGGATGGCAGCGTGGAATGCAAGGTAGTAAAGATTAAGATAGCGCTGACGTCCCGTCAGCAGAAGCATTACCAAGTAGCCCACTTGTAGCGCCAGACTCTGAACGGATATAGCTGGCAAAAGCCCGGCCCCGTTTTTTTTGGTGGCCACATCGGCAAATAGCGGTGTAGAGCCGATCAGTTTTTGTCGCAAAGTTTCTGTATAGCGATGGTGACGTAGTTGGTTGTCGCCCTTAATGAATGCGATTGATTGAGTGGCTACCGCTTTCCTGAGTTTATGACCCACCCAATAGTTAAAAGTTGTTTTTAGACACTTTGCGAACAAAAACAGCCTTCGTCCTTCTCGCAGCAAGCGATAGGCGTGATAATTTCCCTCCCCTGCAAGCGCCCTCAGCACCACCAGCTTTGAAAGCAATCTCATCTCGCCTCAAAGTCATCTTGACGAACAGGAGAGTTCAAATGGACATCACGGCAAAGCCTGCGCCCTAGGATTTCGCCTAGGTTTTTCGGTGCCAACCCAAACCCTGGACGGACACTGCGAACGGCATCGGCTGTAACAACGTCCCCCGCCTTCAAATCTTTGACAAAGTACAAAGATCTGCGAAATTTAACATTCCCTTGCTCGCTAGACTTGCGTCCATAGTCCGCCTTGCCTAGCGCGGCCCAAGCCGTTTTACTGCCGCGACACAACGCAGCAAGTTCGGTAGGCTCCAAAGAGAAGCTATCGTCCGGTCCACCACCACTGCGGTCCAATGTGAAATGCTTTTCGATAATGGATGCACCCATTGCCACGCTGGTAATGGCGGTGGTGTTGTCCAAGGTGTGGTCGGACAAACCTGTCACCAAGCCAAAGCGTTGCACCATGTCCGCCAAGGTGCGCAGGTTGTAGTCTTCGGCTGGTGCGGGGTAGCCGCTGACACAGTGAAGAATGGCTAGCTCTTTGCAGCCGCCCTCGCGTGCGGCATCAATGGCTTCTTGAATCTCTTGCGCATCGGCCATGCCGGTGGAGATGATCATGGGCTTGCCGGTGCTGGCCACGTACTTGATCAAGGCCCAGTCCACCGCCTCGAATGAGGCAATCTTGTAAGCCGGTGCGTTGAGGTCTTCTAGCAAGTCCACTGCAGTGTTATCAAACGGGGAGCTGAAGATGGTGATGCCGTGCTTTCGCGCATGATCAAACAGGGGCTTGTGCCAGTCCCAGGGCATGTGCGCCTCTTGGTACAACTGGTACAGCGTTTTGCCGTCCCAAAGCCCACCGTGGATTTGAAATTCGTCAGAATCTGAGTTCAGCGTGATGGTGTCCGCGGTGTAGGTTTGCAGCTTCACCGCATCAGCGCCGGCTAGCTTAGCGGCTTCAATGATTTTGAACGCGGTTTCAATGCTGCCGTTGTGGTTGGCCGACATTTCGGCGATGACATACGGTGCATAGGCTGCACCAATTGGGCGACCAGCAATGGCGATTTGGGGTTGCATGTTGGTTTTACCTCAGTGTTGCTTGTTAAGTTTGTCTTGGAGGGCCTGACGGTGCTCGGCCCATTCGCCGCTCAACAGACCAAGACGATAAATATCCACAAAAGCGCCATCCAACTCGTGGTGCTCGCGGAAAATACCTTCTACTTTGAAGCCGAATTTTTGATGAAGTTTGACAACTGACTGATTGAAAGCCAGGACCTCACAGCAAAGTTTGCGTAGCCGCAATGAATTGAAAGCGTAATCCAGGGCCAAAAACTCCATCCGGCTACCTGTACCTCTAGGGGCGACGGGTGACGCATAAAAAGCCCAAGAAGAATTTTGATTACAGATGTCTATGCCGGTGAAAGCCACGATGCCACACGGCGTACCCTCACTTTCGTACATAAAATAGCGTTGATCGTCTCGCTTTTGCATGCGTTCCCACCAAGCTACATGCTCTTGCAGGCTGATTTCATGCCGGGTGTACATGTTGGCGCGTACGGTGGGCGCATTGCGCCAAGTTAACATTAGCTCTAATTCATCCGCTTGGATGTCCCGCAGTACGCCTAAAGAATGTTCTTGCATAGTGGTTCAATTCATCAGTTTGTGCAGTGTGTTGAGTGTAGCTGCGCAGCCTTGCCCGTCGGCGATTTTTGAAGCTTGGACACTGGCATGGTGCAAGGCAACCGGATCATCGACCAAAGTTTGCACAACGACTTTTATCGACGTAGCTAGATTTGCTTGCACATCCAGTACCCAAACAGCGCCAGTGGCCTGCAATTGACGCGCGGCATAACGTTGGTTGTCGGCCAACACCATCATCACGCTGGGCAAGCCCAAACAGCAACGCTCCCAAGTAGTGGCACCAGCCGCGCCAATTGCCAAGTCGCTATCAGCCATGAGTTGGGCCATGTTGCTAACACCAACAAGCACCTGAGTGGGCCAAGGCATAATTTGAGCTATAGCTTGCACTGCTTGCAACCAAGGGGCGGTGGCTCCCATCACCACGGTGATGGTGCAATCCAGCGGCAATGATATCTGTTGCAAGGCTTGCAACACTTGCCCAGTGGCGTTGTCTTTGTCCACGCCGCCCATGGTAATGAGCAAATGGCGCAATTCGGACTGTTGGCGACGTTGCAAGCTGTACGGTCGCAGGATGGCAAATTCGGGGCGCAACAGCGCGTATTGCGTGCCACAGAGCAAGCTGCAATTGGTGGGTACCAAGTGATGATAGTCTGAAGCACTTCGGCCAAAGGTTTGATCCAGCAGCACGTCGCACACATGCGGCCTGTCGGCCAGGTCGTCAATGACCAGTAGCTTGCGGTAATTGGCCGCAAGCGCTTCTTCCCAACGCTGATCGAGCGCATAATGGTCTACCACTAACCAGTCGGGCTGTAGGCTGTCAAGGAGGGCACTGGTTTGCTGTGCGTCTGTATGCCACCCGCAACCTAGCCATTCTGCGTGGGTCGGCGCCGCGATGTCGGTTGGAGATGCAGCGCTAAGATATTCTGCCGGTAGCGCGGTAACGGCATGGCCGCGCTGGTGAATCACCTCCAGCAAGTGGCCTGGGTGCTGGCGGCTGATGAAATGGCATTGGGCACCTTGTGCCTTGAGTGCATCTGCCAAAGTCAAGCAGCGCATAACGTGGCCGCTGCCCATCTGTAGCGAGGCATCGGTGCGGAGGGCAATTACTGTACTGCCGTTCATCTCAGCTTTGTCACCAGCACGTCCAACCGCCATCAACGACGATATTGGCACCGTTTACAAAAGATGACGCAGCAGACGCAAGAAACAGAGCCGCCCCCTTCATTTCATCAGCCTGACCAATCCTTCCCAAGGGAACCTTGCCAGCGAGTTTTTCAATAAAAATCGGATTATTTTGTTGAACTGAGGCAGAAGGAAATGGGCCTGGCGAAATGGAGTTAACGCGAATGCCTTCAGCGCCAAATTCACATGCGGCGTAGCGGGTCCAGTGTAACAAGGCGGCTTTTGCAGCTCCATAAAATGGCGGGTTTACCCCATGCATTGATTCATAGATGCGTTGGTCCGGACTAACTAATGCGTACATCGAGGCAAGATTGATCACTGAAGCATCCCCGTCATCGCGCACAGCTTTTCGCAAGCCTGGCAGAGCGGCTTTGAGTAGCCTGTGTGCAGCGAGCACTGTGACATCAAAGCTATCTGTGTAAGCGTCAGTCAACGATAGCTCGATGCCCCCAGCCCCTCCCACGTAAGCATTATTAATCAGCACGTGTATGGGCTGCGCTTGACGGGCGGCGAAAAAACTTGCGACAGCTTGCTGATCTGTAACATCAAAAACAGCTGCCTCCGCTGAGTGCCCCGACGTACCTAAGAAATTGACCAGAGTCTCACAACGCTGTCGCGTCCGGGAATTGACCAACACATGTGCCCCCGCTTCAGCCAGCACGAGCGCTATGGATGAACCAAGATGACCTGTAGCACCCGTTACGAGCGCTGTTTTACCGTGAAGGGCAAATATTTGAACACCTTTTTTCATGGATTTATTTTCGCCATAGAGTAGGATTGAGTGTAGCTTCACCCAAAGTTGGTCGCGTGCGTAGCAACGACTTAATCTGGCTTTCGGTTAGGGGTGGTCGATTAAAATAAACGATATTTTCCTCTAATTGCGCCATGTTCTCCATTCCTGTGGCAATGCCATCCACCCAAGCTAAACCGTTAACATAGTTCAAACATAAATCAACGACATTAATTCTCTGACAAGCCGCAACCTGATTGAGCAACCAATCTCTGACATCGACGCTATGCTCCACATTGGCGCGATCCCAAAGTTTTTTATCGTCACTCGGTAACAACCCCTGTAGCATGGCGCTCCGCACATGAATGAACAATTTACGTGACGCTTTGGCTTCCAGTATCTTTGGAATTACCGCGTCCCACCGCCAGTCAAATAAGTTAAAAGGCAACTGAATGAACTTAACTTCAGGCATCTCCAACGCCATTAACAGCTCTTCCGGATTTTGAATCGAAGCCCCGAGCTCATCGATAACACCAGACGCTTTCAATTCCAATAATCTTTGCCATACACCGCCATTCCAGTCAACAAGGTGTGTCGCCCGATGCAACATCAACACATCTAGTTTTTGCACTCGCAGCGCCGAACAGGACTTGAAGATGCTTGAATCAACAAAGGCATGCAAGATTGACGCTGATGCGGCAGGCGGGCAGTCTTGTAAAGGCGATAGCTTGGTAATTACTTTTGCCCTGCCCACCCAGCCATTTTTCAAAGCTTGGCCTATCGTTGCCTCGCTGCTGCCATAGACGCTGGCAGTGTCCAGATAGGCCACACCATTTGCTATGGCTGTTTTGATTAGCTCTTCACACAAACGTTTACTGGGCTGACCGGTTGCATTGGCTATGCCGTACTCCCCGCCTAATTGTGCAGTGCCGAAAACAAGCTTAGGTGTCGCCGCACTAGATAACGGTTGCAGGGGGGCCTTCTCTAGCCCGCGCACTAACTCGAAAGCAGGCACTTGCACGGGATCGACTACATTTGAAAAAATTTGCTGAATGCACAGATAGTCATCCATACAATCAATAGTACAACGGAAGTGACCCAATTTTAAATTTAGATACTTTTGAAAATAAGTCGCACCATGCTTGCGGATCACATAAGGCGTAACATGCTCTAGATCTAATGCTAGAACGCTTTCATGGGCTGCTTCGCGCAGGTGTCCGAGACGCGTTACTTCTGCACTCAAGCCGTATGGCAAACCAGATTGTTCACCGTTGCAACACAAGTATTCAAGATTCTTCGTTAAAAATTCAGCCTCTAATTCATCAAGTAGTGCGCCGTCAGGAAAAATATTGTCCGCAGTAAGGCGGAACACAACAGTCTGATCATCGTACAAGCACAGGGCATTAACGATTCGACTTAAAGTGTTTTCAAGACTACCGCGAAAACAGCGTAGTCCGTAACTTTGAATAAGTGCGACTAAACCATCGTCACTGTGATCCAGAGATGTAGTGACTATTAGGGTTCGTCCCGTATTTGAGGCTCGCTTGGCAGCCAATACAACCAGCGGCACACCATTGATCGGCAGCAACACCTTACCGGGCAGTCTTGTAGAACTTGTTCGTGCCTGAAGCACGATAACACTGTTCATGAAAGCACCCCAGTTGAAGTCGCAGGCAAATAAACAGGCGCAGGATTAGTCATCGTATCAAACACCGCATAGCTTACAGTTTCTCATTATTCAACGGTACAGTGACAAACGCTGTTTGCTGACATCACGGGCTAGTGTAAAGCAACGCCTCATAAACCCATTGAGTCCTTGAGAGCCGCCACTACTTCGTCTTGCTGAGCGTTGAGCAGGGCGGGGTACATGGGGATACTGATAGCCTCGGCGTAATAGCGCTCGGATTCTGGGAAATCACCAAGCTTGAAGCCCATTTGTTGGTAGTACGGCTGCATATGCACGGGAATGTAGTGAAGGTTGACGACGATGTCCTTCGCACGCAAAGCCTCAAACACCTCCAAATGGGTCTTCTTGATTTTGCTAAGCTGCAATCGGATGACGTACAGGTGCAAGCCAGAATAACTATCGGGGTGCTGCCAGGGCAGTGTTAGCGGCAGGTCAACCAACAGCTTGTCATAGCGTTTGGCAATTTCATGCCGGCGAGTGACGTACTGTTCTAGCCGCTGCATCTGGCTCACCCCCAGTGCGGCTTGGATGTCGGTCATGCGGTAGTTGAAACCCAACGCCACTTGTTGGTAATACCAGGGGCCATCCATGGGCTTGGTCATAAGCGCAGGGTCGCGTGTAATGCCATGACTGCGCAAAAGGCCTAGCCGTGTAGCGAGTTCGTCGCTTTTTGTTACAGCCATACCACCCTCGGCAGTGGTGATGATTTTGACTGGATGAAAGCTGAAGACCGTGATGTCACTGTAGCGGCAATTGCCAATAGGCTCGCCTTTGTATTTGCCACCAATCGCGTGCGAGGCGTCTTCGATGATTTTGAATCCATACTGTTGACTTAGAGCGTAGATCGCCTCCATGTCGCACGGCTGACCACACAAATGAACCGGCACAATGATTTTGGGCAACCGCCCAGCCCTTTCAGCGGCAATTAATTTGGCTTCGAGTACTTTGGGACATAAGTTATATGTACGAGGATCGATATCGACAAAGTCCACCTGTGCACCACAGTACACTGCACAATTGGCTGAGGCTACAAAGGTGTTTGGTGTTGTCCAGAGCCAATCCCCAGGCCCCAGGCCGAGTGCCAAACACCCAATGTGCAATGCGGACGTGGCACTATTTACGGCTACCGCGTGCGCCACCCCACAATGCGTACTTATAGATCGCTCAAACTGAGTAATAGCTGGTCCTTGTGTGAGGTTCGTGGACTTCATGACCTCGATGACCGCATCGATGTCTGCTTGGGTTATTTCTTGTTGGCCGTATCTAATCATGATGTTGTAACTAGTAAGTAATAATTTGGAGATAAATCAGCTAGGGGTTATCGTGCCGGCTCGTCAGTAGCGCAGTCCAAGCTATAGGCAACTGACTTCCAGAGCAGAATAAATAAAAAACTAGATGCGAGCCCAATCGGTACAGCTAAGCCAGGATCAAACTTAGCCGCCACCCACGTGGAAACCAAGAAAACAGCAAGGCCACCGATATGACTCACTAAAATCGATCTATCACGGCCATTTGCGTAGAGCGCGTAGTGTGGAACCATGCTGATCGCGTTAATAATCATGCCGATCAAAAGCCAAGCAAAAAGACCACTATGCAGCTTATAGAATGGGTTTCCTATCCAGTCAAGCAAAATGGGAAGAGCTAATAGGCTGATTACACCAAACCCGAAGGAAATTGCAAGTGTATGCAAAAACATTTTCTTTAGCTCTAGGTGAAAAGTATGAAACTGACTTTGCTGCCGCAACTGAATAAGTTTGGGATAGCTGAAGGCAAACACACCCGCATCTAAAAATACAAGCAGTGTGCCAGCCATGCCAAGAAATAGTACATAAGCCCCGACCATATCAAGGCCACCTAAAGATTCAAGCCAGTAGCGATCTATCGTTTGTATACCTCGCAGTGCCAACGTACCTACCAAAAAAAAAATGCTGGTTTTTAGACCAGCACGAATCCAATACCAATCTACTTTATGCGCCCATCCGCCCATGTGTAGCATCTTCAATCGCCAAACAGCGAAAACCGCAGCTGCGGCACCAGAGATGGTCCAAGCAATCAACGTCAGCTCAATAACTCTAGAATGCACATCATTCATCATGATAGCTACGACTGCAATCGACCAACTGCCCTGACGGATAAAAAGTATGATCGTCGATGTGAGCTGTTGGGAAAGGGCAATTAGTAATCGTGATGCTTCTTGATTGAAGTGCTCCAATATTAATATTGGAACAAAATATACAAACAACTGAGCTGGCAGTATTTTATAATGAAAAGCAACGTATGCCAGTGGAATAAAAACACAATACATGCTAAGAGATAACGCTATATGACTTTTCAGCAAGAGGCCACGATTTTCCAGTTTCGCCTTAAGGATTTCACGCGTGGTGTATGTATAAAAATCAAACCCTACAAAATATAGCGAGTAACCTACTGTGGCAGCAAACAAACCGTACAATCCAACGGACGCGGGGTCTAGGAACTTGGCCAAAAAAAACAAAAACATGAATTTAGCAACAAGCGTTAGAGCACGCAAGCTTAAGTTAAGTATTCGATTCACAGTAGCTCTAGAATTTCTTGCAGATATCCTTGCTTATAGGCTTTTTCTATAAATCTCAAATCAATGTGAGGTGAAATTATAGGTGTATTGTTTTTCAACTTTTAAATTTCAAATAATTTTTTTGAACACCGATTGCAAGAACAATAAATTCTCGCTATATGCCTATTTTGTAACGATACCACATTATGCTAATGCAATTTAAAAGTGTGCAACATTTGGATGCCTGTTTTTAAATTGCATATTCGCCTTAAAAATCAGATATTTTTTCAGAATTGGACAATGATTTATAATCGGCTGAGTGATGGGCAATAGTACATTTAATTGTTGTATGACTGAATTAAGAGTCTCTTAATTCTGATTGATATTCAGCATTACAGGTTTAGTTACGGAAGACAAAATCACTTTATTATTGATACTGTTCCCATGCATAACAGGCGATTCGATTCGAATATCGTCTGTGGCTGAGACCGAGATTCCTGTAGCCTGCGTTGCAGCAGGTTGGTTATCACTTGCGACAACTGAGTTCAATGTAATATACTTTGAGCGCCTAACTCCTGCAACCTGAGATATATTGAATCCGGAGGCACCTACAATCGCCTGACCGTTGTTTCTAGCGATGTCGCCATTAACAGTAACTCTAACTGCTCCAGTAATCAGACAGCCGTTCTGCTTGTTGGTTTCCCAAATATTATTCGAAAGCGTAATATCTTGCGTGTCCTCACCGCGCATCAAAGCGCCAGCGTCTAAAACACTTATCCCGCAACCGTTTCGACCTCGACGACCGACGGTATTAGAAACGACTACATCACGCGAGCCGCGGATCGCAAGCGCATCCCATACTGAATTATTTACATCCAATACACAGTTAGATACTGCAATGCGGCGGCTTCCGTCGTTCACAGCTATGCCGGCGTGGTCTGTATCTCTAACAATAATTCGGTCAAAACTAACGTCTTCGCAGGCTGGTAATTGATTGCCACCGTTGCTGCGGTCTGTCATCACGGCCTGATACTTACAGTTATAAGCTGTCACATCTATGACTTTAATATTGCGAGTGCCAGTTCCTGAGGTTGCTGAAGTTATCGCAAGGCCCTTGGCGGCGGAGCTGTGGATTATGATCCCGCTGATTTCAATATTTTCTGTACTGAAAATAACTAGTAGCGAAGCATCTCGGCCAAGGCTAGCGGCTCCAGCACGATTTCCATCTATCACAAAATTTTTGATGCTGAATCCGTTGCATTTTGTAACCAAAAGCCAGTTTAAAGTCTGGTGCCCGCTTGCTTGCTTCAATGTTGCACCCCTACCATCCAGCGTGACATTGCTCCTGCCGATGAATGTCTGCGTTGGTAGCCAGTAGGTTTTGCCTGACCCGCATATAACCTGTTTGCTGCTCGCGGCAGCAGCATCCAGCGCTTTCTGAAATGCAACCGCGTTGTTTGCCGCAGAAGCTTCCGATTCAGGTACTGCCCCAAAATCATCTACGCTGACAACATCGGGTAATTTACCCTCCGCAGCTGCTGCTCCTGCACCAACGTTGTACATTAGACTGCCAAATGCGCCAACACAGAGCGTTGAAAGCAAGCTCCTACGGCCAATCGGTAAGCCGCTCTTGATTTGTTCGTCGTTAGTCAAAATTTTTTGGGGGATATTACTTTAAAGCGGCTCACCTACGGCACTAATGCACTCGGCAGTCGTTTCGGCGGTACTGCAATGAAGAGTTAGTTGGTAGGGAATGTCAATCACCGTCAAGGTTAAGTCAGGTAATTCAAAATTGTCATGCGGTATCTGCCGCCTGCGACGCCACTTCTATAGTTTTGTCTTCATCCGTAACGAATAGCATCATGGAGAAAATATAGCGTGGTTTTACAAAAAAAACTTCTCATACCACGTGGCTATCCCGGTGCGTTGCAATGCTTCGACGAAACGCAATCTTAAGCGCGGTCAACTTTCGCGCACTCTCTGTTTGCATTGCAGCGTTACGTAAAAATCTACGAAAAAATACAACCATCAATATGAAAAAACCAGTACCCAGTGATGTCAAAGCCGCAATTATCGCTTTCTTAGGCTTGCTTTTTACTTCCGGGGGTAGCGCTACATCGACCACCTGGATGACCGCACCCTCTCTGGACTCATCCACTTTGGCCAATTCAAATTGTTTGGCAAATAACTCAAACAGAGTCTCGTGGTATTTGAAGTCGCGGAAGCGGGCGACATAGTCGCTGTCAGTATCAGTCGTTGCAGGGTTGTTGCTGCTTTCCAGTTTTTTCAATTGCGACCTAAGTGCAGTTAGTTCTGACATAGCCTGCTTAAACGAGGGGGCAGACTCGGCCAAATAGCTGCGCATAGAGGAGACTTTAACCTCTTGCGCGGCAATTTCAGCCTGTACCCGGGCAACTGCCTCTACCGCCGCTTGCGGATTACTCTTTAGCGCGGAGCTGTTTACACCACTGGCGCGCAAGGCTAACTCTGCTTTAGTGAGCTTGTCCTTGGTCGCGAGTAATTGAGCCTCAAAGAAAACACGTCTCTGCTGCGCCTCTGTTACCGCAAGTCGCTCCATCAAATTGCCCAACTCTTGAACATAGGCATTCGCTACCTGAGCTGCAAAGACCGGATCTTTATCGTCAAACTCGACACTGATGAGCCCGTCTTTACCACTTGTGATTTTGCTATTGCCATCCAACTCTTTGCGTGCATCTGCAAGGAATTCTGCCTCATAGCGCTCTTTAAGTTTAAAGCGCTCAATCAGCTTGTTTTGTATATGGCGGCTTTTCAAAAAAGCGACATACTGATCGTTTGGATTTTTTAGCCCAGCGGCGGCACCAGCAATGCCGCCTAAAGCACCTAGACTTTGGAGCAAAACCGCAGCCGCACTTTGCTGCTGCTGCGGCGGAAGAAATACGGTGGTGGCGGTGAAGGTTGGCCGTATTAGAAAAGTGATCCCTAAGGCAATAAGACCCACTGCAAGGGGAGCAAGCACAAGCAGACGCAGGTTATCAGCCACCACCTGGAGTAAGTCAAGCAAATTGATTTCGTCCGGATCGACTTGGGTGTCTGGGGGTAGTATGGACATCAGCGATGAAATGAATAAACGTTAAGGGTACTAGAAGATTGCGGAGGTAAGTTACTGACGCAGGGTTTTGAGCGCTGCGGCACCAATATCAAACTGGTACAAAATCGCTGTCCAGTCCTTGGCCCCTTGAATAAATTTGGAGTATCCGGTGCGGCGATCTACCTTTTCGGGCACAAAAAGTGTGTCACCTGGATACATTAGACGGGACAATACGGTAGTGCCGCGTCCAAACCATGAATTGGTGGCACTGAGATCAGTCTCTACAGAGCCGTCGGCACGGATGATCATAGCGCTCTCTACCTCTGCGTCGCGGGTAGCGCCTGCGCGTGTGAGGTAGTTGTTGGCCGTTGCATTAGCACGGTAAATAAAGGAGGTCTCGGCCATGACCGCCTCTACTACGCCAATGAAGTCTGGCGAATTGGGTACGATGATTCTGTCACTGTCTTCCAGTTTCAGGTCAGGAAAAACGGGATTAACTGGTGTCATTTCCAACGAGATGCGTCCACTGGCTTTTAAGTTTCTTAGCCTTGCCGCCAATATGCGTTGGCTTTGCACTTGTGCGTCTATCCCAATTGCTTTGTCCCCACTGGTTATGTTCTGGAGTTCCGACGCGGTTTGGCCGGCAATGTCTGCCTCCATGCGCCGCACTGCTTGATCCAGGTTGGCCTGTTGCTGCCGACGGGTAGATTCACGGGTAAAAACGGTGCCATAGGCAAAGGCATCAGTGGTGAGGCCGCCGGCGCGCTGAATCAGTTGACTAAGCGTTTCGCCAGATTTCAGCTGGTAAATCCCGGGCACTTTGACTTCGCCGCCGATGCTGACAAATTGGGTGCGTTTTTCGATGGGTACCGGTACCTCACTCACTCCAAAAATCGTCACTACGTCGCCAGGCAGCAGTTCCAGGTTGTTGACGGGGTCTTTTTCGCGGACAGCTTTGCTTAAGTTAAAGGGAATGAGAATGCTACGCACTTCCTTTGGGTCTAGCCGCTCTACCACCGCGTAGTCCCAGTTGATTTCTTCCAGCAGGTTTTTTACGTCGTTGACCACGCGTCCACGCGAGACGGCGGTGCCCGATTCAAACTGCACCATGGCATTCTTGCGCACATAGTAGTCGCCCTGGATCAGCGCCTCGCACCTACGGATGCGGTGTGATACCCGCGTGCCTAGGCGGTGAGCGTAGGACGGAGGGGCGACCACGCCGAGCGGAGTTGGGTTGACGGTCGAACCGTCAACGAACATTTTGTCAGCAAATGCATTGCGCAGGGCAGACAAATTAACGCTCTCGAATAGTAGGGAAAGGCTGCACCAGCCACTGGTAGGCAAGGTGGTAAAGCACCACGAACCCCACGAACACCAAACCCAGGATGGCAGGAGAGGCGTTATACAAAACCACGCCAAATAGGGCGGGAACCGCTGCAAAGAACCAGATGCTGGGCGATACTGCCGCATTTTGCATATTGGTGCTCCAGTTGGGCAGCTTTTTGCGGATCACTTGAATTTTTACCAGGCTGTGCAGGTGTAAACCGTCTGGGCTGCCAGGGGAACGTTGATCCCGAAAGCGACGCACGACCGAGTACAACACCTCAATGACCGGGTAGGCAAAAACCAGTAATCCAACCCACGGGGAAACTTGAGGATTGCGCACCAAAAGCAAAACCGCCAGCCAGGCCAGGGCAAAGCCGGTGAAATAGGCCCCGCCATCACCCAGAAAAATCTTGCCCCAAGGGTAGTTAAGCAACCAAAAACCAGTGACCGCTGCGGCCACCAACACGGCAGCCAGCGCCAACGAGGGGTCACCTACTTTGGTGGCGATAGCAGCCAAGGCCAGCGCGATCATGATGGCGGTACCGCTGGCCAGGCCATGAAAACCGTCAATGATGTTGATGGCGTTGGCCACGCCACCGATGGCAAAGGCGGTAAACAGCACCGCCACTGGCAGCAGCTTAAAGGCCTCATCCACCAGCGGCACATCCAGTCGGCCCAGACTCACGCCAGTCATCAGGCAGGCCACAAGACCACTGGCCATGGTGGCCAAAAGTCTGGGCAGTACGCCGACCTCTTTGGTCAAGTCTTCCAGAATGCCAAAGGCGAATGCAGGGATGCCTGCCAACACAATGGTCTTCAAAATCTGATTGGCACCGCTGTCTTTGACTAACAGCCAACTGGCCACTACCCCAATATAGATACCGACACCACCCACTCGCGGTGTTGGATGTACGTGAAATTTTTGCACGCCGTGGTGACTGTCCATGGTGATATGACCATGGAATCGCGTCGTCAGCACCAGCATTGCAGAAAGACCCAATGCCAAAAACACCGCAACGAGTATCGCAGTGATGTTATGGGCCAAAAATTGTAAAAGAATCAAGAGAAACGTACTAAGTAATAAAGCGCAAAGATAACCTGAAACCAGGCTATGTCGTCAGCTTTCATATGATGTTACGCAGGCTACCGCAGTGTTTAGGGACTTTCGACCTATACACGCTGTTGCAAAACAACAAATAACTACTATCCAACCAGTTCGATCTGGTGATGCTCAACACTAACCAATTTCTCGCGCCCCAGTATTTCTAGCAGCAACTTAACCCGTTGCGCAGAAACTGAGTGCACCAAGCCTTCTAGTGACTGAAGACTACCGCCCACCAAACGTACCTTGTCGCCAGACTGGAATGGGTTGATGGACTTGATATCGGTTTCGTTCCGTTGTTTTTCAAATATGCAGATGGTTTGCAGCGTTTGCGCAGGAACCATTGCCATCTCGAACCCGAAGGAGACGATGGAGTTTACACCACGGGTCGAGCGCGCTGCTGCAACAGACTGACGGATATTGGGCGGTCTGAAAAAAACGTAGCGGGGAAACATCGGCTCAAAAACCACCTCCTTATCGGCAGCGGTGCCGGTGCCGGTGCCGGATTTTTTCAGCGTTTTGAACAAAGGCAGGTACGTCTGGTAGGCCTGCTGCTGTAGATTGAGCTGTGCCACCAGCTCTTGGCGCGGCTTGGTATAGACCAAAAACCAGGGGGATTCTGGCGGGGCATCGGCTGGCAGCATCACCTGCGTGCCTACTTCGAGTTGAATAATCTGTTCCATTACTTTTCCGATTTGAGCCTATGTTGGCTCTTGTCACAACGACGCAACCACCCTGATGCTTACGCCTGATATGTACCGACTTTAAACCCAAATCAGCCCAAATATCAATGGGCTTTATCCCAATTCTCCCCCACCCCCACTTCGGCCAGCAAAGGCACTTTAAGCTGCGCCACGCCTGCCATGATGCGGGGGATTTCTATCTGTAACCAATCCACCTCTCTCAACGGCACTTCAAACACCAGTTCATCATGTACCTGCATGATCATTTTAATGCCGCGCTGCTTAGCATCCAGCACGCGCTGCACTTCGTTCATGCTCAGTTTGATGAGGTCGGCAGCAGTACCCTGCATGGGCGCGTTAATGGCTGCCCGTTCGGCACCGGCGCGGCGCGGACCATTGGGGCTGTTGATCTCAGGCAGGTACAGTCGCCGACCCATGACGGTTTCTACATAGTCTTTGGCTTTGGCGGACTGGCGCGTTTCATCCATGTAGCGCTTGACACCGGGATAGCGCTGGAAGTAACGGTCGATGTAGTTTTTGGCGGCGGTGTTATCTATCCCCAGGTTACGCGCCAAGCCGTAGGCGCTCATGCCGTAGATCAGGCCAAAGTTGATGACTTTGGCGTATCTTCGTTGCTCGCTGCTGACTTGATCGACGGGCACGCCAAACACCTCGGCTGCAGTGGCGCGGTGCACGTCCAGGCCTTGGGTAAAGGCGCTGAGTAAGGCTTCGTCCCCGCTGATGTGGGCCATGATGCGCAGCTCTATCTGCGAGTAATCGGCGCTCGCAATGACGCAGCCGGGAGGAGCGACGAAGGCCTCGCGGATGCGGCGGCCTTCGGGGGTACGGATGGGGATGTTTTGCAGGTTAGGATCGTTGCTGCTCAGCCGTCCGGTAACGGCTACAGCCTGTGCGTAGTGGGTATGCACCCTGCCCGTGCGGGGGTGGGCTAGCTGGGCGAGCTTGTCGGTGTAGGTGCCCTTGAGTTTGGACAGGCCCCGGTGCTCTAGGATTTTGGCAGGCAAGGGAAAGTCTTCGGCCAGTTTTTCCAGCACCTCCTCGTCGGTACTGGGCGCGCCGGTAGCAGTTTTTTTGATGACGGGCAGGCCCAGCTTGGTGAAAAATATTTCGCCAATCTGCTTGGGGCTGGACAAGTTAAACGGCTGACCGGCCAACTCATGCGCCTCGCGCTCCAGTGCCATGATGCGTGTCCCCAGCTCGTGGCTCTGCTGGGCCAGCATGGGGGCGTCGATCAGCACACCGTTGCGCTCGATGCGGTACAGGGTTTCGCTGCTGGCGATCTCCAACTGGTACACACTGAGTAGCTTAGGCTCGGCCTGCAGGCGTGGCCACAGGGCTAAATGCACGTCCAGCGTCTGATCCGAGTCTTCACAGGAATACTCGGCCGCTTTGGCCACATCGACCTGGGCAAAGCCAATTTGGTGCGCGCCCTTGCCGCACAGGTCTTCGTAGCTGATGCCGGTGCGGCCCAGGTGGCGCTCGGCCAGGCTAGCGAGGCCGTGGGGCTTGTGCACCTCCAGCACATAGCTTTGCAGCATAGTGTCGTGCACATAGCCGTGTACTTCGATGCCATGGTTGGCAAACACATGGCGGTCGTATTTGATGTGCTGGCCCAGCTTGGGTTTGCTGGCATCTTCCAGCCAGGGTTTGAGCTTGGCCAGTACCTCTGCCATTGGCAGTTGTCTGGGCGCGTCCGGGCCGGTGTGGGCCAGCGGGATGTAGGCCGCCTCGCCGGGCACTACGCTGAAACTGATACCGACGATCTGTGCCTGCATCTCGTCCAGCGAGGTGGTTTCGGTGTCCACCGCCGTCAGTTTGGCGGCTTCGATTTTGGCAAACCAGGCATCAAAGGCCTCCCAGGTCAGGAGGGTGTCATAGGCTTTGGTACTGGCTTGTGAGGCGCTCGGGACTGCCGGTTCAGAAGGGTCATCAAACAGTCCCGGTGCTCCTGGCGCTTGCTTGCTGGCGGTTCGAGCGCTCTTGGCAGGCGCTGCGTCTGCGGCTGGCCCGCCCAGGCTGCTGGCCAAGCCTTTAAAGCCATATTTGGCATAAAAATCCCTCAAAGTCGGTGTATCCTGGACATTAGCTGCTACTTTTTGTATAGCAACTACGCCGTCCATATATTCTGACAAATCGCAGTCGGTCTTGATGGTCAGCAGCTCGCGGCCTTTAGGTAGCCAGTCCAGCGCACCCCGCAGGTTCTCACCCACTGCGCCTTTGATGTCAGCCGCATGCGCCACCAGATTTTCCAGCGACCCATACTCGGCCAGCCATTTGGCGGCGGTCTTGGGGCCTACCTTGGGCACGCCGGGCACGTTGTCGATGGTGTCGCCCACCAGGCACTGGTAGTCCAGCATCTGCGATGGCGATACGCCAAACTCGGCCGTCACGCCCGCCACATCACGCCGCTTGCCACTCATGGTGTCGATGATGGTGATGTGTTCGTTCACCAGTTGGGCCAGGTCTTTGTCGCCACTGGAAATAATGACTTCCATGCCTTCTTCGGCCCCCATGCGTGCCAAGGTGCCCAGCACATCGTCGGCTTCTACACCGGGCACTGTGAGCACGGGCCAGCCCAGCAGGCGCATCACCTCGTGGATCGGCTCGATCTGGCTGCGCAGGTCGGGGGGCATGGGCGAGCGGTGGGCTTTGTACTCGGGGTAGAGCGCGTCCCGAAAAGTCGGGCCACTGGCATCGAACACGCAGGCAGCAAACTTGGCGGGGTATTGCTTTTTGAGCAGGGCCATCATGTTGATCATGATGCGAATCGCACCCGTCTTTTGTACCGTCCCATCGGGTAGCGTGGCACTCATGCTATCGCCGCCGGCAAAAAATGCGCGGTACAGATAGCTGGAGCCGTCAACCAGCAGCAGGCGGCGGTCGGGGTCTTGGGGCTCAGAAACGGGGGGGGATGGATCGGTCATGGCTCCGATTGTCGCCCAAGCCTTCTACAATCGGGCACCCCTGGCCTGAACTTGTCTGGCCAGGCCCCATTTATCCAATCCTTCATGGCCGTATATACCGAAGTCCCGTTTGACACCGTTGCCCAGCTTTTCAGCGACCTGCAGCTGGGCCAGCTCTCCAGCCTCAAAGGCTGCGAAGGCGGCATTGAAAACACCAACTACTTCGCCAGCAGCGACATGGGCGACTACGTGCTGACGCTGTTTGAGCGCCTGACCGCCGAGCAACTGCCGTTTTATTTGCACCTGATGAAGCACCTGGCGCAGCGCGGCATCCCCGTGCCCGACCCACAGGCCAACAAAAGCGGCGACATTTTGCTGACCGTGTTGGGCAAACCAGCCGCCGTGGTGAACAAGCTGCAAGGCAAAAGCCAGTTGCAGCCCGGCGCCGGCCACTGCGCAGCGGTGGGCGAGATGCTGGCACGCATGCACCTTGCTGGCCGGGACTTTGCCCGTAACCAGCCCAATCTGCGCGCCCTGCCCTGGTGGAACGCCACCGTGCCCATCGTGCTGCCCTTTCTTACGCCCAACCAGGCGGCGCTGATCCAAAGCGAGCTGGCCTACCAAAACCACATCCACGCCAGCAGCGCCTACGCGGCCCTGCCGCGCGGCGTGGTGCATGCCGATTTGTTCCGCGACAACGTACTGTTTGAAGGCGACACCCTCACCGGCTTTTTTGATTTTTATTTTGCTGGTGTCGATACCTGGCTGTTTGATTTGGCTGTGAGCCTGAATGACTGGTGCATTGACCTGAAGACCGGGCAACACGATGCGAGGCGCGAGGCCGCCATGGTGCAGGCCTATCACGCCGCGCGCCCGCTGGCCAAGGCCGAGCGGCAGCTATTGCCCGCCCTGCTGCGCGCAGGAGCCCTGCGCTTTTGGCTCTCGCGCCTGTGGGACTTGCACCTGCCACGCGATGCGGCCATGCTCACCGCCCATGACCCGACCCATTTTGAGCGTGTGCTGCGCGCACGCATTGCCAACTTCAACTAGCCCCTCACTGTGAAACTTAACATCGTTCCTGCCAGTACTGGCATCGCCTGGGTCAAGCTGGGGATGCAAACCTTTTTTAAACAACCGTTGGCCATGGGGGGCTTGTTTTTTATGTTCATGGCGGCCGTCTCGCTGGCCTCGGTGCTGCCCTGGCTCGGCACTGTGCTGGCACTGGCTTTGTTGCCCGCGGCTACGCTGGGCCTGATGCTGGCCACCCAGCAGGCCCAGGGCGGCAAGTTTCCGATGCCCATCGTGTTGCTGGCGGCTTTTCGATCGGGCAAACCGACCAGGCAGGGCATGCTGGTGCTGGGCGCGTTGTATGCGCTGGGAATTATGGCCATCATGGGGATCACGCTGTTGATCGATGACGGGCAGTTTGCCCGCCTCTACCTGCTGGGCGGCAAAATCAACAAAGAGGTTTTGCAGGCGGGCAACACGCAGGCCGCGGCGCAGGTGGCGCTGGCGCTGTACATCCCCTTGTCGCTGCTGTTTTGGCATGCGCCTGCGCTGGTTCATTGGTATGGCGTGCCGCCCACCAAGGCGCTGTTTTTTAGCCTGATCGCCTGCCTGCGCAATATCGGCGCTTACTGTTTGTATGGCATGGCCTGGGCGCTGGTGTTTGCCCTGAGCAGCCTGGTGATAGTGACTATTTTTACCCTGCTGGGCATGGCCGAGGCGGCAGCGGCGATCATGGTGGGCTTGGCACTGACGATGGCTGCGATGTTTTTTAGCTCTTTTTATTACACATTTCGTGATAGTTTTGTGCATGAGGCTGCGACAGGCATCCCACCGCCTGTCGCATAAATTACGCCCGGCTGGCAGGGCGGCTGCGCGGTCAGTTTCGCAAGGTTTTGACAGCGGCAGCGCCTAAACCAAACTGATAAAAAATGGCAGTCCAATCCTTTAGGCCGCGCATGATCGCTGTGTAGGTGGATTCACGATCGGGCTTTTCTGGGATCACCACGGTGTCGCCGGGCATCAAATTGCTGGACGACCAACCACTGAGTCCCCAGCCTCTACGTCGGGTGCTGCCCTGCAATACCGTGCCATCGGCGCGCAGCACAAATGCAGCAGACTCGTCGGCATAGGTGGTCAGGCCGGCGACCGCCACGGCATCACCAATACTCAAATCGGGCCGCCACAGAATGGCGTTTTCGTTGAGTACCGCGCCAAACACTCCCACAAAGGTGGGCACGTTAGGCACATGGATGACATCACCGTCCTCCAGCAGTACAGTGGGCAAAACTGGGGCGTCAGCTTGCAGGTGCAGGGCCACACGCCCTGTGGCACGCAGTTTTTTCATATTCTCGATGCGAATTTGATCGGCGCGCAGGCTGGCGGCAACCGTCTCGCTTTGCTCCTTGTTGGTAATGTTTTGCAGACGCGCCTGTGACTCTGACAGGATCTGGGTTTCGATCTTATTCGTCAACCGGTCCAGGTTTTCTTGCTGCGTAGCGCGAATCGACTCTCTTTTAAACTCGACGCCAAACAGATAGGACTGCTGCGTGAGGCCACCGGCTTTCTCGATGGTGGCCGCCATGGTTTCGCCGGGTGCCACCTGGTACTGGCCGGGGATCTTTACCTCGCCCGAGACCGTAACGATCCGCGTGCGCTTTTCTACCGGGACGGCCAGCTGGGATGTGGTAAACAGGGCAATTTGATCGCCGGGCTCTAACGCTATATTGTCGGTAGCGCTACCGCCCATGACAGCCTTGCCCAGATTGAAGGTCACGGCTTTGGTGGTGAGCGTTGCAGGCACGCGGCGGATCACCTGGGCATAGTCCCAGTTGATGTCATTGCGCAGGTTTTTGCCACTCGGGCGTTGCCAATAGCTGTAGTTGTCAATCAGCCATTGCGGCGTAGGAATTACATCTTTAATGGTAAAACCGGGGCGCCAGACAAATCGGCGGGTGCCGCCAATCACCTCGCCGGCAATGGTGATGCTGTTTTCTGTATCAAGGCCGGCCTCACTAGGGTGGTAAATCGTAATTAAATCGCGACTGCGCAGCGGCAAGGCTTCGACAGCGTCACCCGCGAGTGCTTTACCCAGATTGAAAGCCAACAAGGTTGACTTTAACGTGATGGGGTCACGCCGATGGATGGTGGCGTAGTCAAAATTAACGTTGATGGACGAGTGCAGGCTGGTCCCTGCTTCCTTGAATTTGGCGGTTTTGAGCTGATGCGTCTCGGTTAACAGCTCGGAGATACGCGCCGCGAAATCTTTGACCGTGAAGTTTTCGCGCCATACCAGTCGCCTTGCGCCACCGATCTCGTCACCCGTCACGGTGATGCTGTTCTCGGTCTCTGGGCCGTCCTCGCCTGGCCGGTAGACGGTGACTATATCGCCACTTTGCAAATCCAGATTTTCTGTTTTATCCTGCGCAATGGCTTTGGCCAGATCAAATGCAATGACCATGGTGCGCAACTTGATGGGGTCCAGACGCTGAATGGTGGCGTAGTCAAGATTTACCTCGGGGCGAGAAAAACTACTCGCAGCGGCACCTTGGTTGATTTGCAGCCAGTAACTTCCCGGTATCAACAAACGCCGATCACCCAAGAGGTCAGAGACTTTCATACCCGGCTTAAAGGTATAGCGCAACGGCGAGGCGACGTTGCCTTGCAGGGTCACTACGTTGGCAATTTGCGGGCTCACCTGGAAAACGGTGATGATGTCGCCAGCTTTGATGGCCAGGCCTAGCCCCTTTTGGTCCAGCGCAAAGTCCTCCACATACCGGGCAATCTCCCGGTTGGCATCGACGCGCTCTAGCTGCGCCTTTTGCGGGGCGGCAAGAGTGGGCAAACCACCTGATAGGCTCAAGATGCTGTTGACTGTCTCGCCGGACTTCAGCTCGTAAATGGCCGGCGCGTTGATGGTGCCCAGCAACGCCGCTCGGCTACCAGCAGGCGGTATGAAGATAATATCGCCCGCCAGCAGTTTCATGTCAGCGGTGTTGTCGCCCTTGGACAAAAATGCATACATGTCGATAGTGGCGATTTTTTTGCCTCCGCGCCGTAGCTCGATGGCGCGCAGGCTGCCATTAGCACTAGGCCCGCCGGTCTCAAACAAGGCGTTGATCAGCGAAGACACACTGCCGACCAAATGTTTGCCTGGCTTGCGCGCTTGCCCCACGACGAACACCTCAATACTGCGCAGGCGCCCCATCGTCACGCTGACTCTGAAATTTCTAAAAGTCTTGCTGATATGGGCCGTCAACACCTTTTCTGCATCTTTGAGTGCGACGCCAGCCATGTTGACCGGGCCGACCTGGGGCACAAAAATACGGCCATCCCGGTCAATCGTCAGGCGCTCATTGAATTCGGTCAAGCCGCTGATGAGCACGACCAACTCGTCGCCGGGGCCAAGGATGTAGTCGGATGGCACGGGAGCGGCTTGAACCGATTCAAATCTGCCAGGTCCTGCAAAGAGCTCATAGCCGTACAGTTTTAGCGACTGCCCGGTCGCGCTACGCACAAAGCGTTGAAACTCGACTTCATCTGCGCTTGCGTCTTTCACTTGCTCGGCAGCGGGTTGCTGCGAATCATCTACACCCGCCTTGGCATCGGCTTTTCCATCAGCCTTCCCATTTTTAGATTCGTTGGACGTATTTTTGGCATCGGCCTGACCGCCTTTTGCGTCGTTGCTGGTACCCTTTGCATCGACGGGATTCGCTCGCGCGTCTGTAGCCGCGCCAGGCATCGCTGCCGTATCCCGAGCCGTGTTTGAGGTAGGCGCAGATCGCAACTGGACGGGGCCTTGCGGCAGAATACTGCCCGGCACCGCATTGCTGCCAGAGCCGGGCATACCGGGCACCACTGCAGCGCCTTGCCCGCCAATGGCACCCTGCCCGCCGGTCACACCTAGCCCGCCCGATGCTGGTGCGCTGGGAATTCCCAGGACTGCACCCGCATTGGTAGTCGCCGCAGGGGCAAAAATAGGCCCGGGTGTTTGCGCGTGCACGGCCAGGCTGATGGAAAGCAGCCCCGAGCACAAGACACGGACAGTGAAAACAGTAGGCATCAATGGGCGGTCAAAACAACTGATTTTGGGAATATGCATGGTGTTTTACTATTGAAAAAGCCCTTGCGTCAATTCAATCGCAATTAGCCAGATCATCAATCAATATAGGCAATAGTGAGAAGCCGTCAATTTTCCGCCGAAAATTTGCCCCTCACGTCCAAGGTTACGCTACAAGCTAGCGAGTAGGCTTATCATATACCAGCAAAAGCCCTCGGGCTCAACGCATAATACGCGCACACCACACCGGAGTACCCCATGGAACAGCACAGTTTGCAAGGTCACACGGAACGCGAAGTCACCTGGTTTCAGCGCCGCAGCTTTTTAAGCGCTGCCGCAGCCTGGACAGCGATGGGCGGATATGGCGCCGCCCAAGCCCAGCAGCGCAGCAATGTGGTAGAGCTCCAAGGGGATGTGGAGGTGAATGGCCGCCGCCTGCTGCCACAGCAAACCATCCAGACGGGCGATGCCATTGCCACCGGGCGGGGCAGCAACCTGATTTTCGTCGTCGGGAACGCTGCGTTTCAGGGGCGACTACGTGCTGACGCTGTTTGAGCGCCTGACCGCCGAGCAACTGCCGTTTTATTTGCACCTGATGAAGCACCTGGCGCAGCGCGGCATCCCCGTGCCCGACCCGCAGGCCAACCAAAGCGGCGACATTTTGCTGACCGTGCTGGGCAAACCAGCCGCCGTGGTCAACAAGCTGCAAGGCAAAAGCCAGTTGCAGCCCAGCGCCGGCCACTGCGCAGCGGTGGGCGAGATGCTGGCCCGCATGCACCTTGCTGGCCGGGACTTTGCCCGTAACCAGCCCAACTTGCGCGCCCTGCCCTGGTGGAACGCCACGGTGCCCATCGTGCTGCCCTTTCTTACCCCCAGCCAGGCGGCGCTGATCCAAAGCGAGCTGGCCTACCAAAACCACATCCACGCCAGCAGCGCCTACGCGGCCCTGCCGCGCGGCGTGGTGCATGCCGATTTGTTTCGTGACAACGTACTGTTTGAAGGCGACACCCTCACCGGCTTTTTCGATTTTTATTTTGCTGGTGTCGATACCTGGCTGTTTGATTTGGCTGTGAGCCTGAATGACTGGTGCATTGACCCGAAGACCGGGCAACACGATGCGAGGCGCGAGGCCGCCATGGTGCAGGCCTATCACGCCGCGCGCCCGCTGGCCAAAGCCGAACGGCAGCTATTGCCCGCCCTGCTGCGCGCCGGGGCGCTGCGCTTTTGGCTCTCGCGCCTGTGGGACTTGCACCTGCCACGCGATGCGGCCATGCTCACCGCCCACGACCCGACCCATTTTGAGCGCGTACTGCGCGCACGGGTCATTGCAACTGTCAACTAGCCCCTCACCATGAAACTAAACATCGTTCCCGCCAGTACCGGCATCCTCTGGGTCAAGCTGGGGATACAAACCTTTTTCAAGCAACCCATTGCGCTGGGTGGCCTGTTTTTCATCTTCATGGCCGTGGTATCGGTGATGACCGCCGTTCCTGTCGTCGGCAGCGTATTGGCTCTGGCACTACTGCCTGCGGCCACCCTGGGTTTGATGGTCGGTACGCTGGACGCGCACAACGGCAAGTTCCCCATGCCCAAAGTCTTGGCCACCGCTTTTCGCAGCGACAAAGCGCGCAGGCAGTCCATGCTGGTACTGGGCTTGCTCTATGCTGCGGGCATTTTATTGATCATGGGCGTGACCTGGTTGATCGACGACGGCAAATTTGCCAACCTGTATCTATTGGGCGGCCCTTTGAGCAAAGAGATGATGCAAGACAGTGGACTGCAAACAGCCGCCAGGGTGGCCCTGGTGCTGTACATCCCTTTGTCGCTGCTGTTTTGGCATGCGCCTGCGCTGGTGCATTGGTATGGCGTGCCGCCCACCAAGGCGCTGTTTTTCAGCCTGATCGCCTGCCTGCGCAACTTGGGTGCCTATTGTCTGTATGCCCTGGCCTGGGGGGCTGTTTTTGCTTTTTCCAGTCTGATGATCGTGGTGGTGTTTACCCTGCTGGGCATGGCCGAGGCCACCGGGGCTATCATGGTAGGCTTGGCGCTGACCATAGCAGTGATGTTTTTTAGCTCCATTTACTTTACATTTCGTGATAGTTTTGTGCATGAAGCCCTTTCAGACATGACCGTGCCACCAAAAACCTGACCCAAGCCGCATAATTTCCAATATCCCCCCAACGGAGCAAACCCCATGGAACAGCACATTCTGCAAGGCCGCACTGAAGACGAAGTGACCTGGTACCAACGGCGCAGCTTTTTAAGCGCCGCAGCCGCCTGGACCGCCATGGGTGGTTATTCTGCTGCGCACGCCCAGCAAAGTAGCAACGTAGTCGAGCTGGTGGGTGATGTGGAGGTGAACGGGCGGCGTTTGTTGCCCCAGCAAACCATCCAGACCGGCGATGCCATCGCGACGGGCCCGGGCAGTAATTTGATATTTGTGATTGGCACCGCCGCCTTTCAGGTACGGCAAAACTCGCGCTTGATCGTTGAGCGCGGTGCCACCTTGAATGTGGTGAGCGTATTGCGCCTGATTTCCGGTGGCATCGCCAGCGTGTGGGGCAAGGGCCACAACCGCCGCATCATCACCCCCACCCTCACGGCAGGCATACGCGGCACGGGGGTGTACACCGAAGTGCTCCCCAACCAGGATAACCGCAGCTACTTCTGCAATTGCTATGGGGTAGTGGAATTGGGCGCTGGCAACGACCGGCAACTCAGCCGGTCTGACTTTCACCAGTCCTTTTGGGCTGAGCCCCGAGAGATCGTGGGCCGCTACATCACGCCCGCCAGAGCACTGAACCATCTGGATGCCGAAATGGAGTATTTAGCCCGCCTGATAGCCCAGCGCACCAATTGGCAAATCATGGGTAAGAAGGGCAAGTACGATGGCCGCGGCTATATGGACGACAACGTTGAGGGGGTCAACCCGGCATCTATCTATCGCGGCCCTTAACAGCTATTTGGTGCTGGCGCGGTAATCGGCGATGGACTTGGCCAGGTCCACGTATTCTTCGCAACGGGTATTGCCGCAAAGGGTTTCCAGTGTCGCTAAATGTTTAGCCGCTTCGTCTGGCTTTTTATCCATCAAATAGGCCTCGCCAATGTACTCATGCGCACCCTTGTGCTGCGGGTTGAGTTGCAACGCCATTTTGTAGTGCTCAAAGGCTTTAGGTAAATTAGGCCGTGCCTGCTTGCGATGGGTGTAGCCCAGCAGGTTATGCACATCGGCATTTTTAGGCTCGCTTCTGAGGGCGGTGTTCAGTTCAAACAGCGCGTTCCTCCAGCTTTGATTTTTTATCGCTGTGCGTGCGTTAACCAGCCGCTCACTCACCGTGGGCTCGGGCGCACTGTCAGCTGCCAGACTGGCCCAACAAGCGCAAGCCAAACCGAGGGCGAGCAGGTGATGTGCAAAGGGTAATCTAGGCATCTGGGTCATCGTCAATCTCCTTGAAAAGACGGCACTGGTTAGGATCGAATTGAGGGCATAAGTTCAACCCCAGGTGCGCTCTTGGTCTGTTACCTGAAAGGTGGTTGTTGTGTGATGAAAGTTGAAGAGGCCGGTTCCACCTTGGTTAGCTAGCGGGCGGTGAAGAGCTTGTGCTGCAAAAATCTTCTGCAAACACGCGAATACCGAAGCAACACTCTTGAGACCGTGAGCGCGCCTTGCTCCAGATTTTTCATCCCAAGCCCGTTCACCACCCGCCAAACTGGCCGGATGGTACGCAGCCGGCAAATACCTTTTATGCCCTCGTTTTACCTGACAAATTAGCCTGTAGCCCAATGAAATATAGCGTAAGCAGCTATTTAAAATGTAGGGAAAAATAGCTTGAAAACCTACACCGTCCGCACATTACCTCCTCAAAAGTACTCTAATGTGTGCCACAATTTATCCCATCTGAGGAGCTGAAGATTTCATCCTCATTACCCGCTACCAACCGCAGGGTTCAGTTCAACATGGTTTATCTGCCCTGGGATGCGCTCATGATTTCATTCGGCTCGGTCTTGCAGCAGATAAACTCTAATCGGTAGGCCTCTTAGTCGCACTAAATGAAAATTCGTCCCTCCATCTCTGTAGCAATTTCTTCACTTCTGATCGTGGGCTGCGCATTTCTGCCTACTCTGTCAGCGGCAACACCACAAATAACCAGCTCCCAGGAACAACAGGAGTCACAACGAGTGCTTCACGCCTGTCAAGTCGCCGCGACAGCTGGTGCGTTGAGAGCTGCGCTCCCAGCTGCAATGCTGGGCGACGAGAGCGCAATTCAAGCTGCGGCGGTTGAGACAGCAAATCTGAGTCGCCTTGCCTCAAGCTTATCAGACCAAGATCAGTCTCCACTAGTTTCAAGAATCAAGCAAAACGCAGGTTTGTTTCTGACCCAAAAGGAAGTAGTTCTCAGGGTAAATCGTGCCGCACAACTTCTGCGTCAACTATCTAGCCAAGCACTAGAAGCATCGCAAAATGCCTTCACCGAGGAACTGGCGGATAAAGCTGCACCAACACGAATATCGGCCGCTGGCTGGTTGACTATGTTGACACAGCGCATTGGCAAGAGTGCGGCAGAACTTCTTACTCTCAATGGTTTAGATATAGAAGCATCATTCCAACTCGGAAAAGATGTCAATTCGTTTAGAGAGATTCTTGCCGCAATGACTAATGGTAACTCTGAATTGCGAATCAACCCTGCCAAAACACTAGCGTCAAAGCAACACCTAGCAACGCTCAAAAAGAACTTCACTTCCATGACGGATCAGTTCACCGTGGTACAGTTGAACTTGATAAACTTGATTGTCGCTCGAGAAGCGCAAGCTAACCTTCAGCGTGACCTTGCAGCGCTTGGAGACAGCACGTGGAAAGCATGCTCTGGCGTAAAGTAAGTTGGTTCGTATTTTGCTGAAAGAGGCCTCATTCATCGGCCAAGTATGAACAGCCTACGGTATCTGCTTGCTTTTAACACTACACCGGGGTTAATTTAGCGATGCTCAGCGCTAACCATTTGATGCCGTGGCGACCAAACTTGACCTGGGCCCGTGCATCGTCGCCCACACCCTCCACGCTGATCACCGCACCTTCGCCAAATTTGGCGTGAAACACCTGCATACCCGCCGCAATGCCGTGGCTGGGCGCGGCGGCTTGCTTGGGCACGGGGCCGGAGGCAAAACCGCCCTTAGCCCAATCATTACTTGCGTGAGCAGCTCCTGAATGAGTAGCGTAGGGGTTACTGCGGCCGCTTTGCCCGTAGCCGGTGCCGTAGCTGGCCTGGGTGTTGAAGCCCGAGCCAAAACCGGCGTTTTTCGGTGTAATCCATTTCAAAGCCGCTTCGGGCAGCTCTTCCAGAAACCGGCTCTTGATGTTGTAGCGTGTTTGCCCATGCAGCATGCGGGTTTGCGCCAGGCTGAGGTACAGGCGTTTGCGGGCGCGGGTGATGGCTACGTACATCAGGCGGCGCTCTTCCTCCAGGCCGTCGTGGTCGCTCATGGAGTTCTCGTGCGGGAACAGGCCCTCTTCCAGGCCGGTGATAAACACCGCGTCAAACTCCAGGCCTTTGGAGCTGTGCACCGTCATCATCTGGACCGCGTCCTGGCCTGCCTGGGCCTGGTTGTCGCCAGACTCCAAGGCGGCGTGGGTAAGGAACGCAGCCAGCGGGGACATGGTCTCTCCCGTGTCTTGGTTGACGATGCCGGCGGCCTCGCGGTCGGCGTCGGCTTGGGAATCCAGGCCCTGACTCGCCGGACTTTGCGTCAAACTAGACGACAGTTTAGGCGCGTTAGCCACTTCATCCACCGGCAAGGCCACCGCATCGCGGCCAAAGCCTTCTTGCGTCACAAAGCTCTCTGCGGCGCTCACCAGTTCTTCCAGGTTCTCCACCCGGTCTGCACCTTCTTTGTCGTTTTTGTAGTGCTCTATCAGCCCACTATGGTCTAGCACCAGTTCAATAATTTCCCGCAGGCTGCAACCCTGGGTTTTCTCGCGCAGCACATCCATCTTGGCGACAAAACCGCCAAGAGAAGCCCCGGCCTTGCCCGTCACCAGGCTCACCGCGTCGTGCAGCGAGCAGCCCGAGGCGCGGGCGGCATCTTGCAGCTGCTCCAGGCTGCGCGCGCCAATGCCGCGCGGCGGAAAGTTCACCACCCGGCTGAAGCTGGTGTCGTCCTGCGGGTTCTCCAAAATGCGCAGGTAGGCCAGTGCATTTTTGATTTCGGCCCGTTCAAAGAAGCGCAGCCCGCCATATACGCGGTAGGGCACGCCGGCGTTGAACAGTGTGGTCTCTATCACCCGGCTTTGCGCGTTGCTGCGGTACAGCACCGCGATCTCGCTGCGTTTGTAGCCCGGCTCGGTGCCCTGGTCGCGTTGCAGGTTTTTTACCTCTTCCACCAGCCACTGCGCCTCGGCGTAGTCGCTGGGGTTTTCCATCACCCGCACCGGCTCGCCGGGGCCTTGGGCGGTGCGCAGGTTTTTGCCCAGGCGCTTGGTGTTGTGGGCAATCAGCTGGTTGGCGCTGTCCAAGATGTTGCTGTAACTGCGGTAGTTTTCCTCCAGCTTGATCTGGTGCGCAACGTGGTATTCGCGCACAAAGTCGGCCATGTTGCCTACCCGTGCACCCCGAAAGGCGTAGATGCTCTGGTCGTCATCACCGACCGCAAACACGGTTGATTTGCTACTGTTTTGAGAGCTATTGATGTCCATATCATGCGGACTATGCCCCGAAAACATCTTGATCCAGGCGTATTGCAGCTTGTTGGTATCCTGAAACTCGTCAATCAGGATATGGCGAAAGCGCCGGTTGTAATGCTCGCGGATCGGAGCGTTATCCCGCAGCACCTCGTAGCTGCGCAAGATCAGCTCGCCAAAATCCACCACCCCCTCGCGTTGGCACTGCGCCTCGTACAGCTCGTACAGTTCCACCTTCTTGCGCGTCTCGTCGTCGCGCACCTTGATGTCCTTGGGCCGCTCGCCCTCCTCCTTGGCACCGCTGATGAAATACATCACCTGCTTGGGCGGAAAGCGCTCTTCGTCGACGTTGAACTGCTTCATCAGCCGCTTGATGGCCGAGAGCTGGTCTTGCGTGTCCAAAATGGCGAACGACTGCGGCAGCCCGGCCATTTTGTAATGCGCCCGCAAAAAGCGGTTGCACAGGCCGTGGAAGGTGCCTATCCACATACCGCGCACGTTCACCGGCAGCATGGACCCAAGACGCAGCAGCATCTCTTTGGCGGCCTTGTTGGTAAAGGTGACGGCCATCACGCCGCCGGGCGAGATCTGCCCGGTTTGCAAGAGCCAGGCGATACGGGTGGTGAGCACCCGCGTTTTGCCCGAGCCCGCGCCCGCCAGAATCAAGGCATGCGCCTCGGGCAAGGTGACAGCAGCGAGCTGCTCGGGGTTGAGGTTGTGCAGGAGCGGCATCGGGGCGGATGCGGGAACGGGCGAATCGAGAACGGAATCAGTGGTGGCGTGCGAAAACATGGCCTGATTGTGCAGGCTAGGCGGCGCAATCGCCTGTTTGGGCGGGATTATTTCTGCGTGGGGGCAGTGAAAAAGCGTAACCTGCCGCTTCGCGCCGTCTCCCGCGCGCCGTCACTTCACCGAAGCGGCGTCAGAAATGCGGTAGTACAGGCCGTACGGATCATCGCTCAGCACGGCGAACTTGCCCTCTACCACCACCGGCTCCAGCGTGTACTTGACCGGGGTTTTGGTGCGCACCTCGACCATGCTCTCAGGGCCACCGGGGGTACAAAAGCCGCAGCTCATGGGCACCGAGGTGAGCAAGAAGTGGCGCTGCTTCTCGCCCGGCTCCAGCGGCATCATGAAGCCTTGCAGGCGCTGGGACTTTTGGTTCAGCGCCAATTGGCTCATGGTGAATACTGGCGTGATTTTATTTTTCTCGGTCTTGGTTTTGATGTCGGTCAGCACCGACCAGGGCACCACGTCAGAGCGCATGGGCAGCGGGGCGATGGGGCTGTTGGGGCTGTGCACGCCTGCGCCGGTACCTGTGGCGATGCCTGCAGGTGCTGCGGGCGCTGCCCGTAGCGGACGATCCCGCCAGCGGGGTGCCGCCTTTGATGGGCGGGCTCAGCTGCGCGCTGGCCGTGCCTGCGCAGAGCAAAGTGAACGATGCGCAAAGGGAGAGGATGCGTTTAGTGTTCATGTTTCATTCCACAGTATTTACCAATACCCAGACCTTTGCAGGCCGCCTGGAGTTCCTTCAAACAGACCTCTTCGGTTTTACCCGATTCTAGGCATTTGGCCGCCTGGGTGTGGGCAGCCGCCATGGCGCGGTGGCGGGCGACGTCTTTTTGGGTATCTTGGGCAGTGTGCTGCGCTACTGCATTCATAGCTAGAAATGTCCACAGAACAGGGACTACGGCCTGTTTTGACATCCAAAAATGGTTTTTAAGCCGCATGCATCACCTCGATTGCAAAATTTTCAAAACATCCAGCCGGTAGGCCGCCCACACCGGCAGCAGGGCGGCTAACAACGCCAAACCCACTGCACCGCCCAGCAGCCAGATCTCCTGCGGCAACCAGAGCCAACCCGTGATGGGCAGGGAGCGATCTGCCGCCAACTGCTGGCCGACCAAGCCAGCGAGCGCATGGCCCAGCAGCAATCCTAGCAAACCCGCCGCCAGCGTCAAGATCAGCGCTTGCCACACCAGCACGCTGGCCACGCGGGCGGGCGAGGCACCCAGCATGCGCAGCATGGCCCAGTCGGCCTGGCGCTCTCTTAAAGCATTCCACAGGGCAATCAGCAGGCTAATGGTGGCAATCAGCAGCAGCACCGCCGCAAAGCCGCGCAGCACATCGGTGCCCACGCCCATCATGCGAAACAGACGGGTGATCTCCAGCGCGGGCGCGGCGGCCTGCATCTCGGTGGTGGTGTTGACAAAGCGCGGAAAGCTCACCGCCGACATGGGCGAGGCGTATTGGATGAGGGCCAGGGTGACCTCGCGCGCCTCGGCCAAGGCCTTGCGGTCATCGTCGTCCAGGGCCGTCGCCTTCTCATGCACCTGCCAGACCGACTCGGTCGCCGTCAGCACCAGCCGGTCTAGCACGCAGCCGCAGGGCGCGAGCACGCCTACCAAGGTGTAAGGTGTCTCGCCATGGGCATGGCCGCTTGCGCCCATGCCGTGGTTGCCTGCAAAGCTTTTGCCCGGTTGCAACCCCAGCTTGGCCAGCGCCTGTGCCGCGTCGTGCCCCGCTACCGCCTGCATGGGTTGGCGCCACAGCGCGCCGCTGGCCAGCTTGGCATCGTAATGGCTGATGTAGTCCGGCGTGGTACCGACGATGCGAAAGCCCCCCACGCTGTCGCCCAGGCTGAGCGGGATGAGCTTTTTCACCTGCGGGTTAGCCGCCAGCGCTTTGATGGCTTGCAGGGGGACATTGCCCGATGGCACATCGATATGAAACACCCCCGCCAGGATCAATTGCAGCGGGCTGCCCTTGGCACCCACCACCACGTCAATGCCTTGCAGGTCGCGCTCAAACGCGGTTTGCACCTGGTGCTGTACCAGTAGCAAAAAGCACATGGAGGCCAAGCCCAGCGCCAACAGCAGCACGTTGAGCGCCGCTGCCAACGGGCGGGCGGCTATGTAGTGCCAGGCTAAAGCTATAGATTGCATAGCTAAATATCACCTAACGACAAGGACATCAGGCCATTTTTACTGACAAAATACGGCTCCAGCAGCGTTTGCACCCGCGCATCATGCGTCGCCACCACCAGCGTGGCCTGGCAGCGCTGCGCCGCCTGCGCCAGCAGCGTCACCGCGTCGCGCGCCGCATGCGTCATCCAGGCTGGCCGTCGGCTCGTCCGCCAAAATCACCCGTGGCTGCATCAGCACCGAGCGCGCCAGCGCCACCCGCTGCGCCTGCCCGCCCGACAGCGCATGCGGCCTGCGCTGCGCTAAATCCGCCACGCCCAGCGCCTCCAGGCTGCGCAGGATTTGCGCTTTGTCTATCGGCTGGCCAATGGCAAAGTAGGCCAAGGCCAGGTTGTCAAACACCGTGAGCGCATCGCTCAAATGCAGGCGTTGCGGCAAAAAGCCCACCGTGCGGCCACGCCATGTATCGCGCTGGGCGGCGCTGAGTTGGGCGGGGTCTTGGCCTGCAACTTCGATGTGCCCTTGCGCAGCCGTCAGCAGCCCCGCAGCCAAGGCCAGGAAGGTTGATTTGCCGCTACCCGAATTGCCCCGCAGCACGAGCGCGCCGCCTTGGGGCAAGTCCACATCGGCAAACGCCAGCGCTACCCCGCCAGGGTAGTAAAAGGCCAGTTGCCGGGAGCGAATCATAGTGAGTGGCTTGGTATTGGGATGGCGGTTGTATGGGCTAGTACTTTCATTATCGGTGCATGCCCTGCTGGGTTACACGTCACAACGCTACCCAGCTTTACAGCTACCCAGCAAAATGGTAAACTTGCTGCATGAAAACCACCCTCGACCTTCCCGATGAAATCATTCGCGAAATGAAGCTGCGCGCCCTGATGCAAGGCCGCACCTTGCGGGACTTGGCCACTGAGTTTCTGCGCCAGGGGCTGGGCATGGCCCCCCCACTGCGCGTCACCCCATTGCCGCCAGATTCCCCCATTCAAATCAATGAAAACGGTTTTCCGGTTTTTCGCTGTGGCAACAACGCCCCAGCCCAGCACATGACCATCGAGCAGTTGCTCCAACTTGAGCAAGATGCGCTCTACAACGAGGACATGCAACGTGCCGGGATTTCTGTTTGATACCAATGTGTGGCTGGCCGCCACATTCCCCAAGCATCCGTTTCACCCCCTTGCACAGCAGGCCTTAGCGCAATGCACACCTGCACAGCCTGCCGTCTGGTGCCGTTCCACCGAGCAAAGCTTCATGCGCTTGGCGTCCACGCCTTCTATTCAGCGCACCTACGATGCGCAAGGGCAGACTAACCGCAGTGTCTGGCTGGCTCTTGACACCCTGCAAGCCCTCCCGCAAGTGACATGGCGCGATGAAGCACCGGGTGTGTTCGCTCAATGGCGCAGCCTGGCCGCTCTAGACAGCGCCTCGCCCAAAGTGTGGATGGATGCCTACCTGGCCGCCTTTGCCATGCAAGCGGGGCTGCAGTTGGTCACGCTGGACCGCGACTTTAAAAACTTTGTGAAGCAGGGGCTGGATTTGAAATTGCTCGGCACTTAAGCCTTGGCCAGTCGCGCAAAGGTCTTGCGAAACTTGGCTACCTTGGGCGCAGCCACCGCAACGCAGTAGCCTTGGCCGGGGTTGCGCTCGAAGAAGTCTTGGTGGTATTCCTCGGCGGCGCTGTAGTTGGCGATGGGCAGCACCTCGGTGACGATTTTGCTGCTGTAGTGCTTGCTGGCCGTCATCTCGGCGATGATGTCATCGGCCACCTGCTTTTGCTCGGGGGTATGGTAGTAAATGCCGCTGCGGTACTGGGTGCCTTGGTCGTTGCCTTGGCGGTTGAGCGTGGTGGGGTCGTGGATGACGAAGAAGATTTCCAGCAGCTCGCGGGTAGAGATAACGGCCGGGTCATACACCAGCTTGACCACTTCGTTGTGCCCGGTGCGGCCGGTGCACACCTGCTCGTAGGTGGGGTCGATGGCTTCGCCGTTGCTGTAGCCGCTTTCGACATCTTCCACGCCTTTGACTCCAACGTAGACAGATTCGGTGCACCAGAAGCAGCCGCCGCCCAGCGTGATGGTTTGCAGGTTTTTAGCAGTGTTTTCCATGGATAGTCCTTGTGAATAGGGCGTAGCTAGCTATTACTTTCGTAGCGTTAGCTTTCGTAGTGTTTCCCCAGCGCCAGCAGCTCTGGCGTGCCTATCAGCGCATTGAGTTGGTCAAAGTCCAGCATGGATTCTTGCATAGGCGCGGTGGTTCCGTGCGCGTGCAGGCTTTGGTAGTAGTGCTGTAGGGTATGGGCCACGGCGCGGGCGGTGCCGCCGGGGAAAATGACGATCTTGAAACCGCGCTGGCCCAGCTCGGCGGCGCTTTGCACGGGGGTTTTGCCGCCTTCCACCATATTGGCCAGCAGGGGCGCGCGATGGGCAAAACGCTGGCAGGCAGACTGCATCTGCTCGGGGCTGCGCAGGGCCTCGATAAACAGCGCATCCACACCGCAGGCCAGGTAGGCCTCGGCACGCTCTAGCGCGGCCTCCAGGCCTTCTACGGCCACAGCATCGGTGCGGGCGAGGATGAGCGTGTCTGGCGCTGTGGCGTGCGTCGACAGCGGCTTTGAGTTTGCCGCACATCTCTGCCGTGGGGATGACGGTTTTGCCGTCCAGATGCCCACAGCGCTTGGGAAAGCCCTGGTCTTCCAGCTGGATCATGGCCGCGCCCGCGCGCTCAAAGCCGCGCACGGTGCGCTGCACATTCAGCGCGTTGCCAAAGCCGGTGTCGGCATCGACGATGACGGGCGTGGCCACCCGCTCAGTGATGCGCGCCAGCGTGTCTTGCACCTCGGTAAAGGTGGTCAGGCCAATGTCGGAGCGGGCCAGGCGCGTGTAGGCGATGGACGCGCCCGAGAGGTACAGCGCCTCAAAGCCCGCCTGCTCGGCCACCAGCGCGGTGAGCGCGTCGTACACGCCGGGAGCCAGCACTGCGCCGGGTTGGGTGAGTCTGTGTTTTAAAGTGGTCATGGGTTCCCCATTTTGCTTGTTATTTTGGCGGCACTGTCTGCCGCTATTGAGCCACCCGCCACCGCGCTCAGCAGGCCGTTGCCCGATAAATAGCCCCACACCGCGTTGCCCGACACCCCACGCGCCGCGCCGCCTGCCGCCAGCAGATTGGGGAACGGCGAGCCGTCATCCCGCAGCACGCGGCATTGCGAATCGATGTCCAAGCCGCCTTGAGTGTGGAACAGCGCGCCGGTGACTTTGACGGCGTAGAACGGTGCTTGCAAGGGGCGTTTGGCGCAGATGACACTGCTGGCAGCAGTTGAACTGGCATTTTGAGTGCCATTTATGCCCATAGTCCTTTTCGCTTGGGCGCAAGCAGCTATCACATTAGTAGCATCGCAACCGATCAACCCAGCCAACGCCTGCGCATCCGCACAGGTTCTCAAAGCCCCCGCTTCTTCCGCCGCACAAAAATCCGGAAAGCCGCGCGCCAGCGCCAAAATAGGCCCGTCAAACACATTCCACGCCACGCCGCCCGGCTGCGCCAGCACATGCACCGCTGCCTCGGAATAGCCCTGCGTCTCGTCATGAAAGCGCTCGCCGCGCGCGTTGAGCTGGATGCCGCCCTCCATCATCAGCGCCCAGCTGATCAGCGCGCCCTGTGGCACCGCCCACGAGCCGTGGCCCTGGTAGCCGCCCAGGTCAGCCAGCCGTGCGCCCAGTGCCCTGCCCCAGCTAATCGCGCTGCCGTCGTTACCCGTATGCCCGGCAAACAGCGCATCCCCCATCTCCGGCAGCAGCTCGCGCACCATCTGCGGGTTGCCGCCAAAACCGTTGCAAGCCAAGATCAACGCGTCACAGCGCAAGTGCTCCATGCTGCCATCCGGCCGCTGGTAGCCCACGCCCGTCACGCGCTGCGCGCTGTCCACAAAAATCTGCCGCACCGTAGCCTGGGTCACGATGTCTGCCCCCGCACTCACAGCCGCGCGTTCCAGCTGCGCCACCAAAGCCGCGCCCGTTTTTTGCGGCACCGCATGCATGCGCCGCACGCTGTGGCCGGGGTACAGGAAACCATCCAGCACGATAAATTCTATAGCGTGTTTGGCTAGACAAATTGTCGATCACCGCGCCTATGCTCTGCGCAAACGCAGCCACTAAATGGGGGGCAGCCGTGCCATGCGCCTTGGCTTGGATGTCTTGCGCAAACAGCTCTGCGCTGTCCACGATGCCTGCTTCGCGCTGCACCCGCGACGTCGCCGCCGGAATGAAGCCAGACGACAAAGCCGTAGACCCCGAAGGCTGCGCATCCCGTTCCAGCAGCACGCAGTCCACCCCCGCGTCGCGCAGCGTGATGGCAGCCACCAAGCCGCATGCGCCTGCGCCGACGATGGCTACGGGGGTGTGGGGCGAGTCAACAGGCGGAGGGCCTTGGAGGATGGCTGGGTTCATGGCCCGCCAGTTTCGTTCTTTCATGTACCTACCTCATCTCAAAGGTCAGCCATCGGACGGCTAACGGGTCTTGCAAAATCCATCAGACTTCGGCGCTGTGCGCCTGGGCTACCTGCTCCAGCAGTTTAAATGCTGCCTCCGGCACGCGGAGGGCAAACTGCTTGCGTCGGTTGTTGGACACGACCCCCTGGTTGCCCAGCACGCTCAGCACCAAAGTAGCCAGGTCGTTATTGTGCAGGTCAAACTGTGCGTTGACGGCGGCGTACACCGCGTCGTAGCGGGCCAAAAACTCTGACTCTTGTTGTAGCTCCACCTCCAGCGCTTCGTGCGCCATGGCCAGCCCAAACTCGGCGCAGGCGGTGGCATCCCAGTAGCGGTACAGGCTATCGTGCCCCTGCCATTGCAAAGCGTATTGCCCCTCGTCTATCCAGGTCACCTGCCAAAACATGCGGGCAGGCTTGGAAAAGGTTTGCAAGCAGGCCAGATAATCCATCTCGCGCCGCTGCATCGCCACCGAGACGGGCAAAATCAAACCACTGGCAAGCTGCCCTGACTGACACAGCGCCCGGTGAAACAAAAACCGCGACAATCTGCCGTTACCATCCATAAAAGGGTGGATATATACAAAACCAAACGAGCATATGCTAGCCGCCACAATCGGGTCGATGCTGCGCGGCAGGTCGCGTGCAAGCACCAACAACTGCGCCATCAACTCCTCCGCCAAATCGGGCGGGGGTGGCACATAGCTCACACCTAAAGCACCGCGCCCGGGCCCACGCAGCCAATTTTGCTCTGTGCGGTAGCCCACGGCGTGCAAGTGCGGGTTGCTGATGACGGCGTTTTGCAGTGCCACCAATTGCTGCTCGGTCAGCTCGTTGGGCTCGTGGGCTTGCTGGAGCAACTGCACAAACGCCTGCGCCCGCTGCTGGGTGGGCGCTTCATGCTCAATGGCAAAGCTGCTCTCGGTCTCGTGCAAATACGCCCACTGCAGGGCACGGTCCAGTGCAGGCTTGGGCAGTGCTGCTGCAAAAGCCTCGGTTTGCGCCAAGGTAGCCTGCGCCATCCCGGCCTCAATGACCTGTGTGCGGCGCACGGTAGCGCAATAAGCCAACGTGCCCAGCCCGTTAAAGCTGACATGCCAACGCGCATCGCGGTCTTGCCGCCGGGTGACGTAGCGCTTGGGGTCAAACACCAGCGCCGTTGCCGTGTTTTTGGCCACTGCCGCCACGGGTAAGGTGTGGCCCGTCCAGTGCTCCCACAAAAAGCACAGCACCCGCACATAGCTGCTCGATGGTGCGGCCGCCAGGGCTGCAAGCAGTGGCTCTGCACCTATTTGTGGCAGTGCCTGCGCCAATATGGCAAGATGGGTTCCTTCGTGTTTAAGCGCAAAGAGCAAATGCTCCAGCAGGTCATCCGCCTTGGGCGCAACGGTAGCAGGCACCAGCAGCGCATCCCCTTCGCTGGTAACCCGTGTGACAGCCGCTACGCGGGCCGCAGGGATGTGCGGCAAGGCTTTGTCAGCATAGCGCAGCCGCAAAAATTCATAGCCGATGGCTTGGTGCATATAGAAAATTAAATTGAATTTAAGATTTTTCTATATTTTGCACGAATATTACATATTTTTCTATACATCAGTGATCAAGGGTGACCTCATCGGCCTTGGGGCCACGCCGATCACCCCTGGGCGCACTGTGCGGCATGGTGGGCAACCCCGAGCCGCAGCAGCCCTTAAGCCGTAGGCCTGAACAAATACATCAACGTGCCACCGTTTGCGCACTGTACCGCTCCTTCTGATGCAGGATGCTGGCAACTGTCGAGGTGTCTGTCAATGGGTCATATCCATAAAAGGCCAAATAGCCGGTGGCACCAAAGTTGATGACCAGTTTGCGCATGTCTTTGCGGCCGGCCACCAGCGGGCAGCCTTGCGGCATTTTTTCTAAAATATCCAGCGCTGCAATGATGGTGTCGATGGCGCGGTCTGCGGTGGGGGCATCGTATTGAGCGAGAAATTCGTACAGTCGCACCAAGTCCAGGTTGGCCCGCGCCGACAGCTTTACGTGTGGCATGCGGGCATTTTTGCTTTGCGGTCTTTTCGCACTGCTTTGGCCCACACTTTGACTTCATCCAGCGTGGTGTGCAAACCCGTTTTTTTGTAATGCACCAGCGATGCGGCTGCCGCCTGGATGGCGGCTTGCTCGGCCTCTTCGTCTTCGATGTAGCGCTGTATCGCTTCTTTCATCAAAAAATGCGGCGTGCGCTGCTTGGCCGCTGCCAGCGTCTTTAAACTCTGGCGCTCGCTGTCTTCCAGCTTGACGGTAACATTCGTCGGCCTGGGTTTTTCAAGTGTCGCTGGCATGGTGATTACCTTGCAATGATAGGTAATGACATTTTAAGGCAACGCACTTGCTAGTCAAGCCGTAGGCCTGAACAAATACTGCCCCGTAGGCTTACCCACCACCTTGCCGTCCTGAAAAATCACCTGCCCGCGCAGGTAGGTTGCGTCCACCCGGGCTGACATTTCCAGGCCTTCAAAGGGCGTGTAGCCTTGGGTAGATGGCGAATCTTTGGCGTGGACGGTCCAGGTCTTGGACTGGATCGACCAGTGCGATGTCGGCATCAAAGCCCACGTCAATATCGCCCTTCTTGTTCAGGCCGTAGCGCTGCGCGGGGTTCCAGCTGGTGACGCGGGCCATGTGGTTGTAGCCCATGCCTCGCCGGGTGCCTTCGCTGACCAGGGCGGGCAGCAAATATTCGGTGCCGCCAAAGCCGCTTTTGGCCATCCAGATGTTGCCGAAGTAGTGCTTGGGGATTTTCATCTCGTGGCGGCAGCAGGCGTGGTCGCTCACCACCCAGTCCAGCTCGCCGGCCAGCAGTGCGTCCCATAAAAACTCGACATCTTCGCGCGGGCGGATGGGCGGGTTGACCTTGGCCAGCTCGGCGGCTTTGCTATTAATGTCCAGCATCAGGTGGCCAATGGTGACTTCGCGTTTGAAGTCGATATGCGGAAACGTCTCGGCCATCATCATCGCGGCTTGCACGGCCTTGCGTGAGGATAGATGCAGCAGGTTGATATTGGTGAGCGCGGTTTCGTTGGCCAGGTAGCTGGCGATGAAGACGGCCAGGCCCTCGGAGTGCTGCGGGCGCGAGGCGCTGTAGGCGGCCAGGCCTTTGAGGGATTTGTCTTTCTCGACAATCTTGGTATACGCCGTCATGATCTCGGCGGTCTCGCAGTGCAGGGAGAGCGAGATTTGCTTGGCCAAGTGCGGCATCTGCTCGCGCGCGGCCTGCACGCCGCGCATGATGAACTCAAAGTGGGCGTAGTCGTAGCGCTCGTCTTCTTTGATCATCAAAAAATCTTTTTGCGTATTGCTCGCACCATGCAGGCCGTGCGAGCCGTAGAACATAAAAATCTTGAAACTGGAGACGCCGTACTTTTCAATCAGCTCAGGAATTTCTTTGATGTGCGTGCCGTCCATGGGCGCAAGGTGAAAGCCGTAGTCCACATGGAACTTGTCCTTGGCTGTCTTGAGCACCTCAGGGTAAAACTTTTTGTACGGCCCGCCTTTGTTCAGGTAGTACTGCCCGGTGCGAAAGTAGTTCAGGCTGCTGGTCACGCCGCCCATGGCAGCGGCCTGGCTCTCGGTCACCGCGTCTTCAGCCAGCGGTGAGTAGATGCCACTGTGCATGTGCGCGTCTACCACGCCGGGAAAGGCCAGGCGGTTTTTGCCATCGTGTACGGTTTTGGCGCGGGCTACGTCAATGCCGGGGGCGACGAGAGCGAACTTGCCGTCTTTGATGGCGATGTCGCTGTCGTGCACTACGTTGCCATGCGGTCTGACTACGCGGACGTTTTTGATGAGCAGGTCGAATTCTGGGGTTGCGGGTTTGGTTGCCATTTGGTTTTCCTTTGAGTTCTGAAAATGATTGCACAGGAGTTTTACGGTTTTCTGCGCTTCGCTTTTAGTTGTGGCACTGGGGATTTCGCATCAGCGTTTGTAGTTGCCCAGACACTTGGGTTGCTTGGCTCCGCGGCTGTCCTCCGTGGCGGCTTATGGCCGCCTACTCCCCCTTTATGCCGCTGCGCCAAGCAACCCAAGCGCCTGGGCGGTTCAAAGGTGGTGGCTAGACGAGGGAATAACCTCGCGACTAGCCTGTGACTAGCGTTATGACGGCCCATTTGATCGCCAGCCACGTTGGCAAGACACTGTCGGTGGTGCACTCAGCGCAGCGGCATAAAGGAGGAAGCGGCGGCCCTAGGCCGCCGCGGGGGACAGCCGCGGAGCTGAGTGCGCCGCCGGCAGTGTCTCGTACTACCCCAGCCAAGCGATCAAAGAACGGACTATGGTTTGCAATCATGGAAGAACAGATCAAGAGGTCGAAGAGCTTTTTTGCAGGCGCTGTTTCAAACTAGGCAACAGTCCACCAGCTTGCACCATCTGGAGCAAAAACTCCGGGATCGGTTCGCAATCCAACATAGTTTTATCCGGTAAAACGACCTGCAGCCCTTTAAATGATAACGTAAGCAGCTCCTGATTTCGTAGTAACTCAGCTTGTGGACAGGTCAGCAGCAGCAGCCCCACATTGAACGCATTGCGAAAATACAGGCCGCTGTAGCTGGGCGCTATCACCGCAGCAATGCCCAGTTGCACCAGCACCTGCGCCGCCTGCTCACGCGAGGAACCGATGCCAAAATTGGAGCCCGCCACGATCACATCACCCTTTTTTACCTGGCTGGCAAACTGCGGCAACACCGACTCCAGGCAATGCTGGGCGATCACCTCAATGCCGTACTTCATGGCGTGGCCTGGGGCCAGCACGTCGGTGTCGATGTCGGCACCCAGATGCCAGATGCGGTGCTGGCTTAAACCTTCCATGCTGCTCATACCAGCACCTCGCGCGGATCGGTAATCACGCCACGCAGCGCCGATGCGGCCACGGTGTAGGGCGAGGCCAAATACACCTGCGCGGTGGCTGCGCCCATGCGGCCTTTGAAGTTGCGGGCCGTGCTGCTGATGACGGTGCTGCCTTCGGGCACGCTGCCGCCGTAGCCTGCGCAGGCACCGCAGGCGGTGGCAAAGAGTTGCGCGCCAGCATCTTGCAGTACTTGCATCACACCCTCCTGCTTTGCCTGCTGCTGGTCTTGCACGCTGGCGGGGGCCACCATCAACTGCACGCCTTGCGCCACCTTGTGGCCGCGCAGCACGCTGGCGGCGGCGCGCAAGTCTTCCAGCTTGGCTCCCGTGCAGGCACCGATGTAGGCAACGTGTACCGGCGTGCCTGCGTGGGTGGCCACGGCATGCGTGTTGGCGGGGCTGTGGGGGGCGGCTACCTGGGGTGGCAGTGTGCTGGCATCGAAAGCTGTGCCGCTCCACCTGCGCGTCTGCATCGGTGTGCCAGTGACTGATGTCTTGCCGGGCCACGCCTACCGTCTCCAACCAGTCCTGCGTGACGGCGTCGGGTGCTACCAGGCCGGTTTGCGCACCCAGCTCGGCGCTCATATTGCACAGGGTCATGCGCTCGGGCATGGACAGGGCTTGCACCGCCGCGCCGCAAAACTCCACCGCCTGGTACTGGCCGCCGTTCATGCCAAAGCGGCCAATGGTGTGCAGCATCATGTCTTTGGCCGTCACGCCGCGCGCTAGGTTACCGCGCCAATGCATCTGGATAGTCTGCGGCACCCGCAGCCAGATCTCGCCGGTCACCACCACGCCCAGCATCTCGGTACTGCCCACGCCAAACATATAGGTGCCAAACGCACCGCCCGTGGGCGAGTGCGAGTCGCCACCCACGCACAGCATGCCGGGGCGCAAGTGGCCTTTTTGCGGCAGCACCACATGGCAGATGCCCATGCTGTCATACACATGCGGCAAGGCCTGGTCGCGCGCCCAGTCGCGGGCGATGCGCACAATTTTGCGGGCATCGTCGTCTTGCTCAGGCACGTAGTGGTCCATCACCAGCACCACTTTTGACTTGTCCCATATCTGCGCGCCCAGCTCTTGCAGCATGGGCTTTAAGCGGCGCGGGCCGGATGAATCGTGGAACATGGCCAAGTCCACCTGGCAGGTAACGATCTCGCCTACCGCCACATGGCTGCGCCCTGCTGCGCGGGCGATGAGTTTTTGGGCTAGGGTTTGGGCAGGCATGGTGGCCACTTTACTCCGGCTTGGCACCCGAATACCGCACCACCTCGCCCCATCGCTTGATCTCGCTTTGCACAAAGGCGGCAAACTCCTCGGGCGAATTGCCCGCCATTTGCAGGCCCTCGCTCTCCAATCGCTTGCGTACCTCCGGGCTATTGATGGCCTGGCGCGCTACCTCGTTCATGCGGCGCGCCAGCTCGGGGGCCATGCGCGCAGGGCCAAACAGGCCAAACCAGGCGCTGGACTCGAAACCGGGCAACACCTCCGCAATGGCGGGCACATCGGGCATGGCGGGCAGGCGCTTGGCACTGGTCACCGCCAGCGCGCGCAGCTTGCCCGCACGCACTTGCACTTGCGCACCCACCATCGGCGCAAACATGAGCTGCACCTGCCCGGCCATCACGTCGGCAATGGCGGGCGCAGTGCCACGGTAGGGAATGTTGACGATAAAGAGGCCGGCGCGCATCTTGAACGCATCACCTGCCATGTGCAATGACGAGCCAATGGCGCCGATGGCAAAGTTCAGCTTGCCCGGCTGCGCCTTGGCCATGGCAATCAGCTCGCGCACATCTTTGGCAGGAAAGGCGGGGTGCGCTACCAGCATGGACGGCGCAGTAGCCACCAGGGTGAGCGGGGTGAAGTCCTTGACGGGATCAAATGGCAGGTTGGGGTACAGCGTGGCATTGACGGCGTGGCTGGTAAAGCTGAGCAGCAAGGTATTGCCATCGGGTACAGCTTTGGCCACCGCTTCGGCAGCGATGTTGCCGCCAGCACCGGGTTTGTTTTCTACCACGATGGTGCGGTTCAAAATGCGCCCCATCTCGGTGGCCATGGCGCGTGCAATGGTGTCGGTGCTACCGCCTGCGGGTACGCCTACCAACAGCTTGATTGGAGGTGTTGTGGTTTGCGCGCTGGCGTTATTTGCTACTAATACAGTAGCTGCTTGCGCTATATTCTTAAGGGCTGCGCGTCTGTTTTGCATGTTTTTTCACTCAGGTTGCACGACGATTGAGGTGGTAAGTGTTCACAGGTTTTTCTCGACGCTGGTTGCGCTTCGGGCGATTGAGCGTATGCGAATCGCCCTCATACTGGAGTACCAGAAATCGGTCAATTCGCATACGCTCAATCGCCTGCACACATGGTAGCGCGCTACCCGTAGTCGCCGGAAATGAGTTACAGGAGACTACCGGTAGCGCGCTGCGTTGGTTGCACACGGTTAGGTGTTTGCCAGCCGACCGATTTTGGTAACTCCAGTAGGAGGGCGGATGGCAAACACCTAACCGTGCGTACAGCGCAACCTCAGACCATTCACCATTGCTCAACGCCCCAATGAAGTGACCACAAAAGCAAGGAACCTTTGACCCCACTTTTGCGCCCTCTGCGAAACCTTCGCGCCCTCTGCGTTCAAAAAATCCCCGCTTTAAATCCTGCGCAATAACTACAGTACGCAACATAGTCACAACCCCAAATAAGCCCGCCGAAGCTCATCACTAGACAGCAACTCCTCAGAACTCCCAGAAAACCGAATCGCCCCGTTCTCCATCACATACGCCCGGCTGGCAATCTCCAGCGACTGGGCCACGTTTTGCTCTACCAACAGAATAGACAAACCATCCGCATGCAACTGCTGAATCAAGGCAAACATTTCTTCTACCAACAGCGGTGAGAGGCCCAAAGACGGTTCATCCAATATCAACAGCTTCGGCTCGGCCATCAAGCCACGGCCAATCGCCAACATCTGCTGCTCGCCACCACTCATCGTGCCTGCCAGCTGGGTGATGCGCTCCTTCAGGCGGGGGAAGATGCCAAACACTTTGTCCAAATTGGCAGCGCGGTGCCCACGGGCTCGGGTGAATGAGCCTAGCTCTAAATTCTCCAGCACCGACAGATTAGGGAACACCTTGCGACCCTCGGGCACTTGAATCAGTCCGGCTTTGACCACCTCGCGGTAATGGGCGCGGCTCAGGTCTTGGCCGTCAAACTCCACCGTGCCCGACCATGCGGGATAGATGCCACACATGGTGTTGTTCAGCGTCGATTTGCCTGCGCCGTTGCTGCCCAGCAGCGCGACGATCTCGCCCTGCCCTACCTGCAGGTCTACGCCGCGCAGTACCTGTACTGCGCCGTAGCCGCCGGTTAACCCTGTGATGTTTAGCAGAGCGTTCATGGTAATTTTTGCAGCCGCGCCGCCGCGCCTTTGCCCAGATAGGCCTCGACCACCTTCTCGTCCCTGGTCACCTGCGCAGGCGTACCCTGGGCGATCAACACGCCTTGGGCCAGCACCCATACATGCTCGGCCAGGTTCATTACGGCTTGCATGACGTGCTCGATCATCAGCACGGTGATGCCGGAGTCGGCGATGCCGCGCACCACAGGGATCATCTCTGCCACCTCTTGCGGGTTGAGCCCGGCCAGCACTTCGTCCAGCAAGAGCAGGCGCGGCTGCGTGGCCAGAGTGCGGGCCAGCTCCAGGCGTTTGCGGCCTGCGACCGTGAGGTCGCCAGCGGGTTGGTCTAGCAGTGCCGTGAGGCCTACGCGCGCGGCTACGCTACTTGCCTGCTGCAGCGCCTGTGCGCGGCTGGCGGTGTGCAGGTGCGCGCCCACGGCGATGTTCTCGCGCACGGTTTGCGCGGCGAAGGGCTGCACGATTTGGAAGGTGCGGGCCATGCCGCGCCGGGCGTTGGCATCGGGGGCGTGGCCGGTGATGTCAACGCCGCCAAACACCACACGCCCGGTATCGGGTTTGATGAAGCCAGACATCAGCGCAAACAACGTGGTTTTGCCTGCGCCGTTGGGGCCGATGAGTGCCGTAAGCGTGCCTGCTTGCACCTGCATGCTGACGTTTTGCACGGCCTTCAGGCCACCAAAGCTTTTGGACACTGCGTCGATATGCAGCAGGGGCGCGCTCATGGTGCCATGCCCTTCCCGCTATCGGCCGGTTTGCCTTTGCCCCACAGCGCACGCACATTGGCACCCAGGCCAGCGATGCCGCGTGGGGCGAACATCACGATCACTACCAGCACCGTGCCGTAGATCACCATGTTGATGCCCGGCAAGCTGCCAAACAAATTGCGCGTCATGTCGGCCAGCAAGTGCAGCACCACCGCGCCCACGATAGGCCCCCACAGCGTGCCCAGGCCACCGACGATCGCACCTACCAGCGCTTCTACCGATGTATGCGCGCCATAGGCAATGCCAGGGTCGATGTACTGGAACACCTGCACATACACCGCGCCTGCCGCGCCCATAAGCGCACCGGAGAGTGCAATCGCACTGAGCTTGACTTTGAAGGGGTTGACCCCAATGGCACGCGCCGCGTCTTCGTTGTCGCGCACGGCTTGCAGGTAGGCCCCAAAGCGCGAGTGCTTGAGCCACCAGGTGATCAGCAGCGCCACTGCCACCAGGGCCAGCACCACCAGCAGATACCCTTGGCGCGAGGCAAACTGCATATTGCCCAAACCCTCTTTGAGCGGCACCATCAGCCCCACGCCCGCTCCGGTAAAGGGCACCGACAGCGCGAGAATGCGAGCCACCTCGGCAAAGGCCAGCGTGACCAAGGCAAAGTACGAGCCCTTCAGCCCATAGCGAAACGACAGCGCACCGACAAACAACCCCACCGCTGCGCTAAATACCATGCCCAGCGGCAACGCAGCCCACGGGTTCATGCCCCACTGCGTTTGCGCTATGGCCTGCACATAAGCCCCGGTGCCAAAAAACAGCGCATGCCCAAACGAGAACTGCCCACCAAAGCCACCCAGCACGTTCCAGGCCTGTGCCAGCAGCGCGGCGTACAGCGCCATCATCATAAAATTGAGCACAACACCCGAAGTTACCAAAGCAGATAGTGCGTAAGCAGCTATCACAAATATAGCAATGCCCAGCAGCTCACGCCTTGCAGAGGCCATACCGTTCCACCACCCCGTCATGCTTTTGCCCCAAACAAACCCTGCGGACGAAACAACAGCACGGCGATAAAAATCAGGAAGATGCCGATCTGGCCGAGCGACTCGCCCAGGTAGAGACCGCCCAAAGACTCCACCACGCCTATCAACAGCCCGCCCAGCAGCGCACCACCAAAGCTGCCCATGCCGCCCAGCACCACGATCGTAAAGGCCACCAATACAAAGCCATTGCCCACCAGCGGGTTCACGTAATACGCGGGCAGCAAAAAGCAGGCCGCCGCGCCCAGACTGGCCAGGCCAATGCCAAAGCTCATGGCGTACACATGGTCCACGTCAATGCCCATCAACTTGGCACCGTGCTTTTCCTTGGCCACGGCGCGGATGGCGCGGCCCAGATCGGTCTTGGCAATCATCAGCATCAAGAGCGCCGCAACCACCAGCGCGCCGCCAAAAGCAATCAGTTTGGGTAGCGCAATCATGGCCTGCAAGGGGCCGATGTTGAGGGGCACGGTGGTGAGCGTGTAGGCAGTCTCGATGCTGCGGGTGTCGGACTTGAACACCAGCAACGCCAGGTTTTCCAGCACGATGGAAATACCCAAGGTAACCAGCAAAATGTTCTCATCCTTGCCATGGCTGGCGCGGTTGATCACCACGCGCTGCAAGGCGTAGCCCAGCGCGAACATCGCAGGCACGACGATGGGCAGGGCCAGATACGGGTCAATGCCTGATTTTTCTTTCAGCATATACACCGCGTACAGTGCCAGCATCAGGCAGGCACCATGGGCAAAGTTGATGATATGCAGCACACCGTAAATCAAGGTCAACCCCAACGCAATCAATGCATACACCGCGCCTGTAGTCAGGCCGTTGAGGATGGAAGGGAAGAGGATCCCAAGGTCTAGCATGGTGGGTTAGCGAAATAAACAGGGTACCAAAAAGAGGCAACGCAAAAAGCACAAAAAATTCGCAAAAAAACGCAAAAAAAACAGTCCAGAATGTTGAAATCAACCAAGTGGTCTTTTTTTGCGATTTTAGTTTTCAATTTTTTTGCGTTTTTTGCGTTACCTCTTTTTGCCAAGCGAGGCTGCGGCCTGAAAGCGACTTGCCCCTTTACGCCTTCAATGGAAAGATCGGATCAATCTCGCGGTAGTCACGCGGCACGATCACCTTGATGTCGCCTTTATATACCTGCGTCATCAAAGGCTGCGCGCCCTGGTTTTGGCCATTGACAAACTTGGTGGTGCCGTAGGGCATGATGTGGTCAGAGAAAGTGCTTTTCTCCAGTGCGTCGATGATGGCGGCGCGGTCGGTGGACTTGGCACGCTCTATGGCATCACCCAGCAAACGCATCGCCGTGTAGGCCATGAAAATTTCGTAGCTGAAGAACAGGCCCTTGGCTTCGACGCGCTTTTTCAGCTCGGCGCTGCGCCGGTCTTTCGGGTTGAACCAGTGGTTGCAGTCGATGATGCCGTTAGCCGCGTCCGGGAATTCCTTGACGAACTTGTAGCTCGATGCGGCACCGCCCAGCACCGAGTAAATCGCCTTGGGCGTGACCTTTTGCTGCTGCATGGTGCGCACCAAGAGTGCGTATTCGTTGTAGTAGTTGGCGGGGATGACGATGTCGGGGTTGACAGCCTTCATGCGCAATACGATGTTGTTGAAGTCCCGCGTGGGGTTGGCGTGCTTGATGACTTCTTTGACTTCGTAGCCGTAGCCGGGCAGCTCGCGCGAGAGCAGGTTGGCGGTGCCGGTGCCAAACAAAGACTCTTCGTGGATGATCATCACCGTCTTGGCGGGTTTGCCCGCCGCCGTGTTGAGCACATGCAGGTTAGCCACGGCTACCTCGGCGCATTTGCGGTAGCCGGGGCCAAAGCGGAAGGTGTTTTTCAAACCGCGCTCGACAATCTGGTCGGCCACGCCCACGTCCACCACATGCGGCAGGTTGTATTTGGCTGCGGCTTGCGTGGTGGCCAGGCAAATGGCCGAGGCGAAGGCCCCCACCACAGCCGACACGCCGGCTTCGTTCATCTTCTCAATCTCAGCCGCACCCGCCTGCGGGGTGGACTGTGCATCACCCAGCAGGGCTTCAATTTTGGCGCCGCCCAGCGAGCGGATGCCGGTTTTGTTGATGTCTTCAATCGCCATCAGCACGCCCTCGCGGCACTGCTGGCCCGAGTAGGCCAGCGCGCCCGTCACGGGGTGCAGCACGCCAATTTTGATCGGTGCGGCTTGTGCGCCGCCCACCAGCGGGAAGGCCAGCGTGGTCGCGGCGGCGGCAGTTTGCGCTACGAAGCTGCGGCGGCTGGTGGATGCTGAAGTAGAGGTCGGGTTGGGGTGGGTCATCAAAGGTCTCCAAGAAAGTGGTTTATCGCTGGGTAACTATAGCGCGCTGTGTCAACGATAAATCGCAACTCGCCTAGGACAAACCCTTGCCGCACATTGTGCATCCGCTGACTGCTGCGCGACAGAGAAAAACTCAGCCGTGGCGGGAGTGAAGACTGTCCGCCTTAAAATAATGGTCTCCGGCACGCAAACCACCCGCCCATTACATCAAGGGCTCGCCAGCCTCTGATGCCCTCACCCCCTCAACTTCAGGATCTTCTCTCATGGCAAGCAAACCCAAATTCGACTGGCAAGACCCCTTCCTCCTGCGCGAGCAGCTGAGCGATGACGAGCGCGCCATTCAGGATGCAGCCCACACCTTTTGCCAGGAAAAGCTGCAAACCCGCGTGCTGATGGCCGCGCGGCACGAGAAGTTTGACCGCGAAATCATGAACGAAGCGGGTGCCATGGGCTTTTTGGGCTGCACCATCGAGGGCTACGGCTGCTCGGGCCTGAACTACGTGAGCTATGGCCTGGTGGCGCGTGAGGTGGAGCGCGTAGACAGCGGCTACCGCAGCGCCATCAGCGTGCAAAGCTCACTCGTCATGCACCCCATTAACGAGTATGGCTCTGAGGCCCAGCGCCAAAAATACCTGCCCAAGCTGGCCACTGGCGAATGGGTGGGCTGCTTTGGCCTGACCGAGCCCAACCACGGATCCGACCCGGCCAGCATGATCACCCGCGCCAAGCCGGTAGAGCGCGACGGTGTGGGAGGCTACCAACTCAACGGCGCCAAAATGTGGATCACCAATGCGCCGATTGCTGACGTGTTCATCGTCTGGGCCAAAGTGGTCAACCCCGACGGCACGGTAGGCGGGCAGGAAGCCATCCACGGCTTCATCCTGGAAAAAGGCATGCAAGGCCTGACGGCTCCCAAGATCGAAGGCAAGATGAGCCTGCGCGCCAGCATTACCGGCGAGATTGTGATGGACAACGTGTTTGTACCCGAGGCCAACCTGCTGCCCAACGTGAGCGGACTCAAAGGTCCGTTTGGCTGCCTGAACAAGGCGCGCTACGGCATTGCCTGGGGTGCATTGGGTGCCGCAGAGTTTTGCTGGCACGCCGCCCGCCAATACACCCTGGACCGCCAACAGTTTGGCCGCCCCCTGGCGCAAACCCAGCTCATCCAGAAGAAGCTGGCCGACATGCAAACTGAGATCACCCTGGGCCTGCAAAGCTGCCTGCGCGTAGGCCGCCTGATGGACGAAGGCAAGGCCGTGCCAGAGATGGTCAGCCTGATCAAACGCAACAGCTGCGGCAAAGCGCTGGACATTGCCCGCATGGCCCGCGACATGCACGGCGGCAACGGCATCCACGACGAATACCATGTCATCCGCCACATGATCAACCTGGAGACGGTGAACACCTACGAAGGCACGCACGATGTGCATGCCCTGATCTTGGGTCGTGCGCAGACCGGATTGCAGGCGTTTTATTGATATCGATTCGTTTTAAGCATCAAATACGATGATAGTCCTTGTCCTATGGACATATTCAGCTCCTACTTTCATAGCGTTTGCAAGACGTAACTAGCCTTTGAAATTGTCCGCTGTGGTGCTACAACAGCAGGTATGTCGTACCACCACCCATCTTGCAGGCACGGCCTGCACTGCATTATTCCGCCCTACTTGCTGGACTGCCTGAGCAACTGTATTGACGTCACCGCCGAGGTCGATATCAATGCCTGGCTGGGCAAGACGCGCGCCCAGTCGGCCACGCTGCGCGGTATGCGCATGGGCTTTGAGCCGGGTATGGCTACCCCTGGCATCGTGCGCACGCCCACGCAGGGCAAAACCCGCCGAATATTTGATGCACAAAACCGCGGTACCTCCGGCCTGCCCGGTCGCCTGGTACGGGTGGAAGGCCAACCACCATCGGGTACCACTGATCTGGCCGTCAACGAAGCCTATGATCACAGCGGCATCACCTACGATTTTTACAAGGCCGTGCTGGAGCGCAACTCGCTGGACGACCGGGGCATGGAGCTGGTCTCCAGCGTACATGTGGGAAAAAGCCTGAACAACGCCTTCTGGACCGGCGAGCAGATGGCCTATGGCGATGGCGATGGCAAACTGTTCACGCGCTTTACCCGCTCGCTGGACGTGGTGGGGCACGAGTTGTCGCACGGTGTCATCTCTTACACCGCCGATCTGGTCTACCAAAACGAGAGTGGCGCACTCAACGAGCATTTTGCCGACGTGTTTGGCATGCTCACCCGCCAGTGGCATACCAAAACCGATGCGCAAAATTCCGACTGGCTGGTGGGCAAAGACATCATGGGCCCGGCGGCCCGGGCGCGCGCGCTGCGCACCTTCACGGCCGAGAAAGCCTATGAAAACGACACCTACTTTGGCACCGACCCGCAGCCCAAACATGTGCGTGACCAGTACAAAGGCAACGACGACAATGGCGGTGTGCACATCAACTCCGGCATCCCCAACCATGCGTTCTATCGGTTTGCCATTGAATTGAAGGGCAAAGCCTGGGAAACAGCGGGCGGCCTGTGGTACGACACGCTGCTGGCGCTCCAATCTGACGCACAATTTACCGATATGGCGCAGGCCACGGAAAAAACGGCCATTGACCAATACGGGCGCGGCAGCACCGTGCACCTGGCCCTCACGGCGGCGTGGAAAGCAGTGGGGCTGTAACATGACCACCACCTCTTCCTCCACCATTACCCAACTCATTTTTCGCGAAAGCGGCGGCTTTGCGGGCCTGCAGCGCGGCTACATCACTGCACCGCAAGCCCTGCCGCAGCTGGCGTTCGGACAGCTCCAACACCTGTTGCAGTTGCCCGAACCTGCCACTATTTCCCAGCCGTTGAGCAACCTGCCTGACCTGCAGGTCTATACCCTGGAGCTGGTGGTCGAACCCGCGCTGCCTACCCAGACCGCCCAAGCCCAGTGCGAGCCGTACGCCCCCGCTACGACACAGACCAGGCATATCGTGCTGCAGTTTCCGGCCAGCGATGTTCCAGAGGATGTCAGTGCGTTAATTGAGTTCCTGCGCGAGCAGGCCACCCCCCTGCCCCTGCGTTGAACACAACGCACGGGCAGGCCTGGGTCGCTTTCGGGCACCTTAAATATTCAAATATATGGCTCCTAGCCCGGTAGAATACGGCGCTATCAGCTATCTTTTTTGTAGTATTTTGGACTAAGCAAACCCGCTCAGATGTAGCCTCACCCCCTTTTTTAATGATGTATGTTGCCTGCTGAACTCACCTTTCTCAAACCCTGGCTCACGGCCTTGGCTATGCCGCCGGCACTGGGCATTCTGATCGCTGCGCTGGGCCTGGTGTTACTGTTAATACGCCAACGCAATCGCGTAGGGATAAGTATGGTGACCCTTGGTCTGGCCTTCACCTGGCTGGTCTCGTGCAATGGCTTTGCCGTGTGGATGGGCCAGCACTGGCTACCGCAAGTGGCGGCGCTGGATTTACCCACGGTAGCGAAAACCTTGCGCCAACAGAAGGTGCAGGCCATTGTCGTGCTGGGCGGCGGGGTAGAGTCGCGCAGCCGCGAATATGGCAGTTCACAGCCCGCCCGCTCTACCGTAGCCCGCATGCAATACGGCGTGGTGCTGGCACGCAGCACCGGTCTGCCCTTGGGTTTTAGTGGTGGCCAGGGCTGGTCAGCCGACCAACGCAGCGAGACCGAGGCACAGACGGTGCAGACCTGGCTTGCACAACTGAACTTGCCGCCTTTGCGCTGGTCCGAGAGCCAATCGCGCGATACCCTAGAAAACGCCCAGCTCACCGCCGCCTTGCTGCGAAAAGACGACGTGCAGCGCATCGCCTTGGTCACCCATGCCTGGCATATACCGCGTGCCCAGCGGGCCTTTGAACGTGCAGGGCTCACAGTGGTGCCTGCGCCCATGGGCTATACAGTCCCTGTGTATTCCCCTGGCCTGGAATGGCTGCCCAGCGAAGAAGGCCTGCGTAACTCCCGCAACATCATGCGTGAACTGCTTGGTACGGCGTTAGCCCAATAAAACAGACTGACCTGCGCTCCCGACTCGAACAACATCAAACTAAATTTACATCTACTAACGACTAAAAGAGCTGCCGATTGCCTGTGTAACTGGCGGATTTTTAGTGCACTTAAATACTCATTGAACGAGTAAAAAGAACAATTTACTATTTCTTTTTACCTATCACTTTTCAGTGAAATAAATCGAATCGTCATTTTTTGCGGTATTGCGGGGTATCGCACTGTGCTCAATACTGTTTTGTCGCAATTTGTTAAGTACCCGTTAAGTAAAAAAATGCGAATTTTCCCCGCAGCGCGCGCATCCATCAACACCTTCATCATGTGCACCGATCGCATCAAAACTGCATTTTTCACATGGCGCTCAGCCATTCTGTGCAGCTTAAAACCTATCTTGATCTGGTCCCCTTTTCCGCAGGGCGTGGTCCGCATTGTCCGCAAAAGATTTAACTATCTCACGTTGCGGTCCCCGCTACTTTTTTTCTCGGGACTGGCATTCGTGGTTCTGCTCGCTTGCTTTGCCGTTTCTGCCAGCCAGCGCGCACAGCTGCACGCAGACAAGCTGATCGCAACAATGGTCTACCTAGATCAGATCCACCAAACCAGCAGACTGGTTGACAGTCTGGACCTCGCTGAGCGGCGCTACAAACAGCTAGGCCACAGCCATGACCTGGAACAGGCAAGGCGACTGCGTGAGCAAATGGATACGCGTATTTGGCAGCTGCTTGATCAATCCCAGGCTTGGGTGTCCGCTGAACGCCTGCATCCCCTGTCCAGCACGATCAAACATCCCTTGCCCGAGTTTTGGTCGCAGTCGATCAGGTATGCCGAACCGCAGCTATTTGAAAATCTAACCCTTGCAACGCATCGTGATCATCTTCTTGAGCTGGGTGAATATGTGAAATCCATCGCCCAGCTGCAATCGAGTGACGAAAACCAGCCTGGCTATCCCTTTCCAGGGTCCGCAATTTTTCCCGTTGTTGCAGGCTCATTTATTGTATTTTTAGTCTTAAACCGCCGGACGGACAAAACGCTCTTCGGCAATGCCCGTGCAATACCCCCATCCACCGACAGGCTGGCTCCAGTTCTTGAAACCCGACGAATTGAGAAGGAGAGCCGCGCCTCAGAGCGCGCCCTCATTGGGCGGGATATTCATGATGAGTTGGGTGCCTTATTGATGGCGGTCAAGATAGACATCAAGCGCATGTCAAAAGACGCGGCCCATGCCGGCCGCAATACGGATACCCGCTGGTCGGCGATTTTGGATCGGGTCGATACGGCGATGCATGCGGTAACGCGCATCGCAGAAAACCTGCATCCCCAGCCCATGAGTCACACTGAATTCTGGCTCGCTGTTGAGCGCTATCTCAAGGACTATCAAGTTGCCATGGCCATACCGTGCAGCCTGCGATTTGATATCGTCGAGCGCCCTGCGTTACCGCAGGGCAGTACGGACGATATCTTTCACATATTTCAGGAGGCACTGACCAATGTGGCGCGCCATGCACAGGCCTCCAAGATCGAGATTGAGGTCCGTGAAGTCGATGACTGGCTTGAAATGGAAATTGCCGACGACGGGATAGGCATCTCGGCCATCGCCATACGCGAACCCCGCTCAATCGGTATCTGCGGGATGCGCGATCGTGCCAGGCGCCACGGCGGTGAGGTATCCATGCACCGCCAGCCTGCAGGCGGCACGGTGGTTCAAATCCGCATGCCCATGCAGAGGCTTCAATGAATAGCAACCCTCTTAACATTTTGCTCGTAGACGACCATGCCTTGGTGCGCTCCGGCATCCGGCTGCTCCTGCATGATGAGATGGATATTGGCAGGGTCGAAGAGGCCGACACCGCGACCCAAGCGCTGCAATGGATGCGCAAAGAAGACTGGGACGTAGTGATTATGGACATCAACATGCCGGGACAAAATGCGCTGAGCGTGCTGCACTTGATCAAACACGAAAAGCCCGATCTGCCTGTATTGATTTTGACCATGTATTCAGAGAGGCAGTACGCTTTAAGGGCGCTGAAGGAAGGCGCGTCCGGCTTCATCACCAAGGTGAGCGCCCCAGACACCCTCATCACGGCGATCCGTAAAGTGGTCGATGGCGGGGCCTACGTCAGTCCCACACTTGCCTTACTGCTGGCGCAAAACCTGAGAAGCAAACCCAAGGAGACGCTGTATGACCTGCTATCGGACCGCGAGTTTTCGGTGTTATGCGCCATCGCCGAGGGAAAACACCTCAGCCAGATAGGTATTGACTTGAACTTGAGTGCCAAAACCATTTCCACCTATCGAACCCGTGTTTTGAACAAGCTGGGAATGAACACCAATACTGAACTGGTTCGATACGCAGTGAGTAATGAGCTGATCAACTAACGGCCACCCACGCGCCTAGGGAAACCCTGCCAGACCGGCAGTATTCCCTGTAGTCAAATTCCTGCAATGCCTCCTTGCACCAACGCTGGCGGCTCGGTGTAATGCGGCTGTCAGGCTAGGAGCAAGACGATGACCAGCATCTATCATCCAGATCCCTCGCAGGAGTTGACTTATTCATCTCATCCTTCGCATCAAATTTTTCTGCGGGAGTATGCGCCCAATACCCTGGGCATACCGGTTGCCACGGGCAGGCTGGTCGATGGCATCATCGGTGGCCACACTGGCGCTGGCAACGTCTTATGCAACTGGGACCGGGTCAAGGCACAGGCAGCGAGTTTGTTCGGCATCAAGCTGACGGATGCCGATATCTTTAATGTGCCCCTGCTGCGCACCGATGCACAGGGCAAATTCATTCCTGGTCCGCACGGGTTTCCGCAGCTTGTCATGGGACTGGGCCCCGACCGTGTTGCCAATACCGCTGACGACCTGGTCATTGAAGGCAACCCCGCTGCCAATGGTGGAGAGGGGGTAAGCATCAGCACCGTGCTGCGTACCGGCCAGGCTTTCCTGAATGAGATCGCGCATACAGCCGGGGCGGCCCCGGTGGCCTCCCGCAGCCACCGGCTGCTTGACACCTACCTGCTTGGCCAGACCGCGCACAACCGCAAGGTCGCCGAAATCCAGGGCGCTCTGATCGCCGATGCGCTTGCCTCGCACAGCACCACTCTCCTGAACCGCTGGTTGATCACCGATGTCTTAGGGGGTGCGGACCTGGCCAGTCCGGAGGGCATTGCTGCTCTGGCATGGAATGGCGAGCGACTCTTCCAGGCGGCGAAGTTCGCCGCCGGAATGGACGTATCAGCCACCGCACTGGTGCATCCTCCCTCCGCGTAGTGTTTTTTTGTAGGGGAATCCCGCCACACAGGCAGCGTTCCCCGTGAAAAAGTTCCGCCAATCCCTCCTAGTCCTGCAGCCAATGGAGTCGTTCAATGGACAAGCCGGATCGACATCCGGTCGAGATGCAGTGGGGTCCCACCATGGGATGGGAAAACCAATCATTCAATCAACCCAAGGAGCATGAAAATGGCCAGTCTTTCCAAATCAGACCTCGAATTCGTTCTGCAACAGATTCTCATCGCAGAGGCGCACGCGGCGGGTACACCGTTGACGGATCTGGTTGCCAACCCCTTCCTCTCGTTGGGTTTGCGAACTGTGGATGGGTCGTATAACAATCTAGTCGCTGGGCAATCTGGGTTTGGAGCCGCTGACAATAACTTTGTCTCGCTGCTCGACCAGGCCTGGCGCGACGCGCAGGACAATCCCAATACTGCAGGTGTCACACCGACCTCCTATGGCCAGGTCTCCGGCCCAGTCTATGATGCCCAACCCCGCGTCATCAGCAACTTGATCGTTGATCAAACGGTGAGCAATCCGGCGGCCTACCAAACCGCCTACGAGGCCGGATTGGATGGAATTTTTAGCTACGCAGCCACTGCGGGCGCAGATGGCCTGCTCGGCACTGCGGACGACGGCCTGGGTGCGGATGGTCTGGAGGGTGGCACTGGGGTCGATGCCGATACCGACGATGTCTTGAAAGCTGATGCGCAGATCATCAATGGCACCCGTGCGGATGGCACAAAATTCCAGACCTTTCAGTTTGGCAACGTGACACCCGATGTCGGACTCTCAGCACCTTTCAATTCCTGGATGACCTTATTTGGCCAGTTCTTCGATCACGGCCTGGACCTGATCAACAAGGGGGGCAACGGCTCGGTGGTGATCCAGCTCAACCCTGACGATCCGCTTTACGTCGATGGCAGCCCGACCAACTTCATGGTCATCAACAGGGCCAGCATCGTCGGCACGGACACCAACGGCACACCACTCGACACGTCCGACGACACCCATTACTTCAACAACCAGACCACGCCGTTTGTCGACCAAAACCAGACCTACACCTCGCACCCATCGCACCAAGTGTTTCTGCGCGAGTATGTGTTGAATGCGGCCGGTGATCCGGTCGCTACGGGCAAGCTACTGGACGGGGCTTTTGGCGGTCTACCCACCTGGCTTGAGATCAAGACCCAGGCAGCCACGATGCTGGGTATTTTACTCACCGATGCTGATATCACCAACCTACCGCTCTTGCGCACTGACGCCTATGGCAATTTCATTCCCGGCACCAACGGTTTTGCGCAGTTGGTCACGGGTGCGGGTGTTGACGGCCAAGTCAATACGGCGGATGACTTGGTGCTGGAAGGCAATCCCGCATCGCCTGTAAGTACGACGACCGCATTCCGTACCAATCATGCCTTCCTGGATGACATTGCTCACCTTGCGGCACCGGTCTTTAGTGCGCCGGGTGTGCTGGCACCGGACGCGGATGGAGTGGTTGGCTACGCAGGCGGCTTCGGTCCACAGGGCAACAACCTCCAGTACGACGACGAGTTGCTCAACACCCACTTCATCACCGGCGATGGCCGTGGCAACGAAAACATCGGCTTGACCACCGTGCACCATGTCTTCCATTCCGAACACAATCGCCAAATTGAAGAGATCATGGCCACGGTGACGGCCAGCGGCGATGCAGCCTTCATTGCAACTTGGCAGCTTTCGCCCGGCGTGTGGGACGGCGAGCGCCTGTTCCAGGCGGCGCGTTTCGCCACCGAGATGCAGTACCAGCACTTGGTGTTTGAAGAGTTCGCACGTAAGGTGGCACCCAACGTGGATGCATTCCTCGCACCCATCGGCTACGACCCCACCATCAACCCGGCGATTCTCTCGGAGTTTGCCAATGTGGTCTATCGCTTCGGCCATTCGATGTTGACTGAAACGGTAGACCGCTACGATCCAAACTTCAATATCATTGACGGCGATCCCACTGCGGCTGGCAACCAGCAGATCGGCCTGATTGCGGCGTTTTTGAACCCGCTGGCATTCGTAGCCAGTGGTGCCGATGCCAGCCAGGCCGCCGGTGCCGTCGTGCGCGGCATGACGCGCCAGGCGGGCAACGAGATTGATGAGTTCGTCACCGAAGCCCTGCGCAATAATCTGGTCGGCTTGCCGCTCGATTTGGCGGCGATCAATATTGCCCGCGCGCGTGACACCGGTGTGCCCTCACTCAACGCGGCGCGCGCTGCCTTCTTTACCATGACGCAGGACTCCCAGCTTGCGGCCTACACGAGTTGGGTGGACTTCGCAGGCCATCTCAAGCACGAGGCTTCGGTTATCAATTTCATTGCCGCCTACGGCACGCATGCCGCCATCTCCAGTGCTGCAACGCTCGCTGACAAGCGCAACGCAGCCACGTTACTGGTGTTTGGCGACGGCACCGATGGAGACAGCGTGACGATTGGTGCAAACACCTACTTTGACCGACTCGCATTTTTGAATGCGACCGGCAGCTACGCGCCAGATGGCAACGGCCCCAATGACGATAGCCTTGGCGGTCTGAACAATGTCGATCTGTGGATCGGTGGTTTGGCCGAGAAACAGATGCCGTTTGGCGGGCTGCTGGGCTCCACTTTCAACTTTGTGTTTGAAACGCAGATGGAAAGCCTGCAAAACGGCGACCGTTTCTACTACCTGGCACGCACGGCAGGCCTGGATTTTGCCGCCGCGCTGGAGAACAATTCGTTCGCCAAGCTGATCATGGCGAACACCAATGCCACCCATCTGCCAAAAGACGTATTCTCGACACCCACTTGGATTCTTGAGGTCAACGCTGGCGTGCAATTCACCGGCATCGGGAACGACGGCTTCGGTATTGGCCGAGACGATCCCACTGGTGGCAGCGCCCTCATTCCCTTGGTCATTCGCGACAATCCACAGACGGTAGCGGTCGAAACCAACTACCTGCGCTATACCGGCGAGGACCACGTGGTGCTGGGCGGCACCAGCGGCAATGACACCATCATCTCCAGCATCGGCGACGACACCATTTACGGTGATGAGGGCAATGACCGCATCGAAGGCGGCGATGGTGTGGACAACATCATGGGTGGCGACGGCGACGACATCATCACCGATCTGGGTGGCGACGACGTCATCAAGGGCGAGGCCGGCAACGACGTGATCCAGGGGGGCAATGGCTTCAACATCCTGTTTGGCGACACCGGTCAGGACTTCATCATCACGGGTGAAGATATTTCACAGGTCTTCGCTGGCGACGGCAATGACTTTGTGCTGGGCACCTTGCGCAACGTCGAGGTCATCGGCGGCACAGGCAATGACTGGCTGGAGTACGGCCACCAGGAGGGGAGCGTGGGCGACACGTTCGATCCAACCGGGCAAGACCTGGTTGCCGGACATGACGTATTCATCGGCGGCGGCTCTTTCGAAGACATCATTGCCGAAGGCGGCGACGACATCATCTTCGGCTCCGATGGTGAAGAAAAAATGGATGGTGCCTCCGGCTTCGACTGGGCCGACTACAAATTCGACACCATGGGTGTCAGCGTCGATATGGCACTGCAGATTGCAAGATCGACACCGGCCACACCGTCGACCTCGGGGCTGATGGATCTTTTCGCCTTCGTGGAAGGCCTGTCCGGCACCGCCCACGCCGACGTGTTGCGTGGCGACAATACCCTGGCTGCAGCGTTTGCTACGGCCGGGGCGCAGGGCAGCGTGCTGGACGCGGCCGGTATTGCGCGCATCGCAGGCATGCAAACATTGCTCGGCGCAGGGGTCACCTCATTCAGTAGTGGCAACGTCATCTTGGGCGGCGACGGCAGCGACATTATTGAGGGCCGCCGCGGCGACGACCTGATTGACGGTGACCGCTGGTTGAACGCGCGCATCAGCGTGCGCGCCAATGCCGATGGAACGGGCGCGGAAATCCGCAGTGCGAACAGCATGCGCGAGCTGCTGCCCGACATGCTCGCGGGCACCATCAACCCCGGCCAACTACAGATTGTGCGCGAGATACTCACCGCCACGGGCCCCGATTTTGATACCGCCAGGTATTCTGGCACGCGGGCAAACTACACGATCAGCACCGCCTTTGGTGGCACCACCACTGTCACCGACAACGTCGGCACGCTGCTCGGCACGGACGGCACCGATACACTGCGCAACATCGAACGCCTGCAGTTCTCCGATATGGCCCTGCAGTTCGATGCAACGACCCACCAGTTCGTGGTGGCACAAAATGCCGCCCTCAACTCAGGCCCGGTGGGCCTGCTGGAAATCCGCGATGCCACGAGCAATGCTGCGGACAACACGCCGGCAGTGAACCAGCTGCTGACCGTGTTCGCGGGCAATGTGACCGACGCGAATATCGCGGGCGGATCGATTACGGCAAGACCCATCTCCTACTACTGGCAGGTCGAGCGGGGCCTGAACTCGGGCTACTTTGAGGACGTGGTGGTGGCCAATGGCCTGGCCGGCGCGCCGGGTTCCGCGCAGGGCATCACCTTCCAGGTGCCGACGCTGTCCGCCGGTTTGGCGCTTGACGGCCTGAGGTTACGGGTCCGGGCCGAATACCAGGACAACAACGGGGTGCTGGAGAACGTTTTCTCGGCGGCCACGGTCGCTGTCGCTGGAGTGGTGCCGGTCGCGCCCCCTGTGGTGGTGCCGATTGAAGGGGGTACCACCACGGCAGGCATCCATCTGATCCGCTCTGACCTGCAATTCATGCTTGACCAGATCATCATTGCCGAGCGGCACGCAGCGGGCGCAGACCTGCTATCCCTCGTGGGCAACGAGCGCTTGCCCTTGGGCCTGCGCACGGTCGATGGCTCGTACAACAACCTGGTTGCCGGACAGTCCGAGTTTGGCGCGGCGGACAATATTTTCCCCACCACACTCGATCAGTTCTGGCGTACGGCCGGGGACAACCCCAACATTCCCGGCTTCCTGCCGACCTCCTACAGTCAGGTCACCGGCACCATCTATGATGCCCAACCGCGGGTCATCAGTAATCTGATCTCCGATCAAACGGAAAACAATGATGCGGCCAACGCTGCAGCAGCTGCCAACCCCAACGCGCAGATGGTCACCAGCCCAGGCCTGGACGGCATATTTGGTACTGCCGACGATACCCAGGTCTGGCAGATCCCCAACGCCACCCCGGACGAGGGCCTATCTGCACCATTCAACTCGTGGATGACCTTGTTTGGCCAATTCTTCGACCACGGCCTGGACTTGATTAACAAGGGCGGTAATGGCTCGGTGGTGATTCAACTCAACCCTGATGATCCGCTTTATGTCGATGGCAGTCCGACCAACTTCATGGCTATCAGCAGGGCCAGCATCGTCGCCACCGACACCCGGGGCACGCTTGACACCTCTGACGACATCCACACCTTCAATAACCAGACCACGCCGTTTATCGATCAGAACCAGACCTACACCTCGCACCCCTCGCACCAAGTGTTTCTGCGCGAGTATGTGTTGAATACAGCGGGTCGCCCGGTCGCCACGGGGCAATTGCTCGACGGTGACTTCGGCGGCCTGCCCACGTGGGCAGAGATCAAGACCCAGGCGAGGACGATGCTGGGCATCCAACTCACCGATGCCGACATTACCGACCTGCCGTTGGTGCGTACCGATGCCTACGGCAAATTCATCCCCGGCGCCAACGGCTTTGCGCAGTTAATCACGGGAACCGGCACGGACGGCATTCCCAATACGGCCGATGATGCGGTTCTGGCGGGCAATCCAGCAGGCCTGGGCACCAGCACCACCACCGCCCTGCGCACCCACCACGCCTTCCTCGATGACATTGCCCACAGTGCGGCACCAGTGTTCCTGCCGGACGACGGTAATCCGCTGACACCACGTGTGCTGGCACCAGATAGCAATATCGTCGTCGGCGACGGTGGCGTTCCAGAGGCTGGCACCTACGACAACGAACTGCTGGATCTCCACTTCATCACCGGCGATGGCCGTGGCAACGAAAACATTGGTTTAACCACGGTGCACCATGTATTCCACGCCGAGCACAATCGCCTCGTCGGGCATATCAAGGATGTCGTCAACCGCTCGGGTGATGCCAGCTTTGTAGCCAAGTGGCATCTTGCCGATGGCAACTGGGACGGTGAGCGCCTGTTTCAGGCGGCGCGTTTCGCCACCGAGATGCAGTACCAGCATTTGGCATTTGAAGAGTTTGCGCGCACGGTGCAACCACAAATCGATCTGTTCTTTGCAGCAGGCCAGGTGTATGACACCAACCTGAACCCCGCCATTCTCTCGGAGTTTGCCAATGTGGTCTATCGCTTTGGCCACTCCATGCTGAACGAGACCGTCGATCGCTACGACCCCAGCTTCAACATCATCGATGCCGACCCGCTGCATCCAGCGCAGGACACCAGCAATCACCAAATCGGCCTGATAGCCGCTTTCCTGAACCCACTGGCCTTTGCTGCCAGCGGTGCAAACGCCACCGAGGCCGCCGGTGCCATCGTGCGCGGCATGACGCGCCAGGTGGGCAACGAGATCGACGAATTCGTCACCGAGGCACTGCGCAACAACCTGGTCGGCTTGCCACTGGATCTGCCAGCGATCAATATTGCCCGTGCCCGAGACACTGGGGTGCCGTCGCTCAACGGTGCACGCCAGGAGTTCTTCAGCCTGACCGGTGACACCCAACTCGCGCCCTACACCAGTTGGGTCGACTTTGCCAGCCACCTGAAGCACGAGGAGTCGGTCATCAACTTCATTGCGGCCTATGGCACGCATGCCAGCATCACCTCGGCTGCCACCCTGGCGGACAAGCGTGCGGCGGCACTGGCCATCGTGACCGGAACCGACTTTGTCGGTGGAGAAGCGGCGCGGCAGGCCTTCCTGAACGGCCCGGCGGCCACCACCGGTGTCAACGCCATCGACCTGTGGATTGGTGGCCTGGCCGAGGCGCAGATGCCCTTTGGTGGCCTGCTGGGCTCGACCTTCAACTTCGTGTTCGAGACGCAGATGGAAAACCTGCAGGACGGCGACCGCTTCTACTACCTGGAGCGCAACGCCGGTCTCAACTTCCTGACCGAGCTGGAGGGCAACTCGTTCGCCAAACTGATCATGGCGAACACCAATGCCACCCATCTGCCCGGTAACGTCTTTACGACTCCCAACTGGATACTCGAGGTCGATGCCACCAAGCAACACAACGATCTGGATGGCAATGGCGTGTTGGTAGGCGGCGACCCCGTCGGCGACAGTGCGCTCACGCCGCTGGTGATTCGCGACTCCGGCACCAACTATCTGCGCTACAACGGTGAGGACCATGTTGTGTTGGGCGGCACCGCTGGCAACGACATCATCATCTCGGGCATCGGCGACGATACGCTGTACGGCGACGAAGGCAATGACCGGCTGGAAGGCGGCGACGGTGTGGACATGATCTTCGGCGGCGCGGGCGACGACATCATCACCGATCTGGGGGGCGACGACGTGATCCAGGGCGGTGACGGCAATGATGCCATCCAGGGCGGCAACGGCATCAACCTGATCATTGCGGGCTTCGGCCAGGACTTTGTCAACAGCGGCGAAGACAGCTCGGAAATTTTCGGAGGCCCGGGCAACGACTTTCTCTACGGCAGCCGCGTCAACGAGCAGGACATGGGCAACGAGGGCGACGACTGGCTGGAACATGGCAATGCCGATGGTTCCCCCGGCGACAACTTTGACCCCTTCGGCCGCGACCAGGTGATTGGCAATGATGTGTATATTGGCGACACCGTCGTAGACATCATGAACGCCGAGGGCGGCGACGACATCATGGTCGGCAATGGTGGCCAGCAAGACCACTATTTGGGCGCCTCCGGTTTCGACTGGGCGGTGTACAAAGACAGCCCCAACGGCATGATCATCTTCTCCGACCTGTTGTTTGAGGCAGAGGCCACTGCGCTGGGTGCCAACCCCTCCACCCTGGACCGCTACCAATCGGTGGAAGGCATATCGGGATCGCAGTTTGGGGATTATTTGATTGGATCAGACCATCTCACTCCGTTCTTCGCCACCTCCGGGTTTACCGGCAGTGTTTTGACCAACTTCGGTCTCGTCAACGGGCTGCAGGCCTTGGTCGCTCCAGCCCTGAACCCGGCCCTCAGCGCCGATTTCAACCCCACATCGTTCACGGGTGAAATATTGCTCGGCGGCGATGGCAGCGATGTGCTCAAAGGCGGCTGGGGCAATGAGATCATCGACGGCAATGCGTGGATGAATGTCCAGATCGGTCTGTATGGCGTAGGCGACGTGAACCACACCGGTCCGATCCTTGAGCGCTTCAACAGCATGATCGATATCCAGCAACGGGTGTTCTCTGGGGAGATCAACCCTGGCCGTCTGAGCATCGTGCGCGAGATCCGCACTACCCTGCTCGATGGCTCGCCGATGGGTGTCGATTTCGACACGGCCATGTACAGCGGAAACCTGGCCGATTACACTGTCGTCCTCAATAACAATGGAACCCCAGGCACTACCGCCGACGATTATTATGTCGTCACCGATGTTGGCTCGGGCCTGGACGGCGTGGACATCGTGCGCAACGTCGAACGCTTCCAGTTTGCGGATCAGTCGCTGGTGGTGGGCGGCCTGAATGCCGAGCCTGTGGGCTTGCTCGCCGTGGCTGGTACGGTAGCAGAGGATCAACCGCTGACGGTGTCGATTGCTGGCCTGACCGATGGCAACAACCCTGGCAGCGGGGCGATTACAGGAGCCGTCACCTACTACTGGCAAACCGAGGGCACTGGTGGCACCTTTGCCGACATCCTGGTGGACAATGGGGTTACCCTGGGGCCGGTGACCGGCACCACGTTCACACCCGGTGATCTCGAGGTCGGCTTCGCTCTGCGGGTGCGCGCCGTCTACCGGGATGCCAATGGTGTCATCGAGGAAGTATTTTCGGCACCCACCGCAGCGGTTGTCGGCATTAACGATGCGCCGGTAGGCACCGTGTTGATCAACGACACCACACCGACGGAAACACAGGCACTGGTCGCCTCCAATGCGTTCACCGACGCAGACCTTCCAATCGATCTGGTTGGCGGTGGCGTGCCGCCGCCCATCGTTTACAACTACCAGTGGCAGCAGGCAAGCATTGCTGGGCCGGGTGGTGGTGGCGTGGGGGGCATTAACTTCGTGAATATCGTCGGTGCAACGCTGGCGCAGTTCACGCCCGGCCAGGCCCAGGTGAACCGTGAATTGCGGGTGGTGGTCTCCTATGTGGACGGCCAGGGATTCAATGAGACAGTAACGTCCGCAGCCACCATTGTCACGGGTGACTTCATTGCAACCAATGCTGCCGCGCAGGCGCTGACCGGCACCGAAGGGCAGGACATTCTATTGGGTGGCGGCGGTGCCGACACGATCAATGGCCTGGGCGAAGATGACTTCCTCGACGGCGGGGCCGATGCCGACACCATCAACGCCGGAGCCGGCAACGACAGCGTTCTGGGCGGTGGTGGAGCTGACATCATCAACGGTGACGCAGGCAACGATACGATCAATGGTGAGGGCGGCATCGATACGATCAATGGTGGCGCTGGCAACGACACCATTCATTACGCCATCGGTGACGGAGCTGATGCCGTGAATGGCGGTGCCGATAGCGACACCCTGCATATCACCGGCTCGGCGGCCGCCAATGTGCTGAACGTCGTGTTGACGGGAACGGTATTGACCTCGATAGAGGGTGGTGCCATTGCGGGCGTTGAAGTGGTGACCGCCGACCTGCTCGGTGACACGGACACCTTGAATTACACGGGCTCGGCGGCGCCGGTCGCCGTGAACCTGTCGACCGCAACCGCCTCGGGCTTCACTGCGGTAGCCGCCGCAGCAGCCACCGCGACCACGGTAGCCATCGCCGCGATCGCCGCAATCGCAGGCGTGGAGAACGTCTCGGGCGGCAACGGAAACGACCTTTTGACGGGGGATGCCAATGCCAACCTACTGGACGGGAACCAGGGAGCCGATACGCTGACCGGCGGCGCGGGTGCCGATACGCTGATCGGCAACGCAGGTGACGACCGATTTGTCGCCACCGTTGGGGATGGCAACGACGCGATGGTTGGCGGTGCCCAAACCGATACCTATGACTTGTCGGCCACGGCTGCGGCTGCCACCATCACCGAGACCAGCGCGAGCAGCGCTGAGACCGGTACGGATACGCTGGCCAACATGGAGAACTACATCGGCAGCCAGGGCAACGATTCGATTACCGTCAATGGGGGCATCAACGTCATCGACGGCCAGGGCGGCAACGACACCATCAATGCAGGCGGTGGTGCTGACAGCGTGAGCGGTGGTGCGGGCAATGACACCCTGATCGGCGGCGCAGGCAACGACACGCTGAATGGCGATGCAGGCAACGATATCTTCAATTACGTGTTTGGAGATGATGCTGACGTGGTCAATGGCGGTGCCGATTCCGACACGCTGAACATTGGCGGCACCGCAGCGGCTGACACACTCGATGTCCTCTTCAACGGCACGGCGATCACCACCTTTGAGGGCGGCACACTTACCAGCGTGGAATCGGTCACGGCCAATTTGCTGGCAGGCATCGATACCTTGAGTTACGCCGGGACGACCGCTGTAGTGACGGTGAACCTGCAGGTGGGCTCCGCGTCGGGCTTCACGTCCATTGTGGGCGTTGAGAACGTCACGGGCGGCAGCGCGGCAGATGCCTTGACGGGCGACACACTGGCGAACATATTGAATGGGGGTGCTGGAGGAGACATATTGATTGGCGGCGGCGGCACCGACACCCTCAATACGGGTGCGGCAAATGATAACGTGCGCGATGCCATCCGCTTCGGTGCGGCGACAGAATTTGGCGACACCATCAACAACTTCGATGCCAACGGAACGGCCACCAACAATGACCGTGTCGAATTCAGTGGCTTGCTCAACACGCTGTTTGACAATGGGCTCAACGTCAACATCTTCCAGTTCAACGTCCTCAACGCCGCCGGCAACAACACCAACCAGGCCGTTAATCTCGCAACCATCGAAGCCTTGTTCCTGGATGGCAGCGCCAATAATGGTGTGAACAATGCCAATCTTGCCAATGCAGCATCGGTAGCAGCAGAGTTCAACGCCGAGTTTGCTATTACCAGTACCGTTGGACAAGCCACGCTGCTGGTCATCAACGCTACCAATAGCGACAACGCCACCGTCTGGCAATACGTTGAAAATGGAACTACTGCCGAGATACAAGCTGGCGAGTTGACCCTGATTGGGACTATCAATGCCAATGCTAACGTTTCGGCTACTGATTTTGCGTTTGTCTAGGCGCCATGCCAGTGGGGCACGGGGTGGTTTTCCCCACCCTGTGCCCCCAAGCGAAGTCAATCGAGCAAGCCGTTCTCCAGCCCGTAACGCGTAAGTTGCGCGTTGCTGGTGACCCCCAATTTGTCCAGCACGCGCCGGCGGTAACCGGTGACGGTTTTCGCGTTGATAGACAGCGTGCCACCGATGTCATTCAGACTTCTGCCTTCCCCAATCAGCCGCAGCACCTGGAACTCCCGTTCCGACAGCATCTCATGGGCCGGGCGGGAGCTTGCGCATTCCACAGCATCAGCCAGACTCTCGGCCACCTTGGGGGTCATGTAGTGCCCACCAACCGCCGCCTTGCGAATCGCCTGCGCCAGTACCTCGCCTCCGGTATCTTTGGTGAGGTAACCCGCCGCGCCTTGCCTTACGGCACGCACGGCGTACAGGTCCTCCCGGTACATGGTCACCATCAGAACTGCCAGCCTGGGCCATTGATCCTTGATCATGGTCAACAATTCCAGACCGCTGCGTCCGGGCAGCGCGATATCACAAAGAACAACATGCACCGTGTGCTTGCACAGGTAACGTAGGGCTTCATTTGCGTCGGGTGCCTCGCCATCCACTGCAATATCGGTATGCGTGCCGAGCATCATGCGCAAACCGTTGCGCACGATCTGGTGATCATCAACTAACAGAACGCGGATCGGTTCGGCAGTCATATTGTTCTCCATCAGGAAAGATTCCCTTGTAACAATGTAACGCCTGTTACCATACATCGATGCAGGGGATCGCTCAAGTTCACGTAGTCATTAACTGAAATTTGTGTAGGGGTTACCTGACAGCGAGGCAATCAACCCCTGGCCAACCGGGAATGGCGCAAGCAATGCGCGAGCCGCCCTGAGAGACTAGGGTCCCGGCGGCAGGCGCAACGTGATCAGCGTGCCTTTGCCGACCTCGCTCGTCAAAAGCAAGATACCGCCGTAACGCAACGCGCGCTCCCGCATGCCCATCAGCCCTGGTGACTGGCTATCCTGCAGCTGTTGTGCTTCGATTCCCCTGCCGTCATCCTGGATTGTCAAATGAACAGCGCCGCCGTCAAGGTAGGCGTGGATGTTCACCCGGGTTGCCGCGGCGTGGCGTGCAACATTGGTGAGTGACTCCTGCACAATACGAAATAGCGACGTGGCCCGATCTCCCTGGATGGCGAGTACATCGAGTGCCGGGTCAATGGTTAACTCACAGGGCAAGCCGGTACGTGTTTGCCACTCATTGGCCAGCCATTCAATACCGCCCCAGATGCCCAGGTGGTCTATCGCACTGGGGCGCAAGGCGCTGATAATCCTTTGCACAGACTGGTTCGCGGCATCAACCAACGCCAGCGCCTGCGTCAACCGTTCGCGCACCATCGGCAGCCTGTCGGCTCCGGCCGAAAGTGCCATGCGTACATGCATGGAGACCCCGGTCATTGCCGCCCCCAGATCGTCGTGTATCTCGCGCGCGATGCGTGCCCGCTCGGCTTCAAGCAACAAGTCCTGCTGCGCCGATAGTCTGCGAAGACTCTCGTTTGTGCCACGTAGCGCGGCTTGGGTCTGCTTCTGGGTCGAATTTTTGTGGGATTTTTTCTGCATACGCGATTGATAATGCCTTGTCGTCGACCAAAAGTCCAACTTTGTGAGTCGCTGTCGAATCGCCTCACCCTACGCCTTGCTTGACCTTCCCCTGGCTATGCGTTATATTACTAACCAATCAGTCATTAACCCCCTAGTCCCAGCTTCCGCCTCTGTGCTTTCCACTCCCATCGCCACCCCTATTGCTGAATCGCCGACCATTCGCCGCGAGCGGCGCAAAGAGGCGCGCCCCGGCGAGCTGCTGGCCGCTGCGCTGGACTTGTTTGTCGAAAAAGGCTTTGCCGCGACCCGCTCGGAGGAGGTAGCCCAACGTGCCGGGGTGTCCAAGGGCACGCTGTTTTTATACTTCCCGACCAAGGAAGACCTGTTCAAAGCCGTGGTGCGCGAGAACATCTCGGGAAAGGTCACCGAAGGTTTTGAAGAATTGCAAAAATTTACCGGCACCAGTGCTGAGTTGATCCGCTACCTCATGACGACTTGGTGGCAGCGCTTTGGCTCTACCAAGGCCTCGGGGCTGACCAAGCTGATGATGAGCGAGGCGACCAATTTCCCCGAACTGGCCAGCTTCTACCATGCCGAGGTGATAGAGCCTAACCACCGCCTGATTCGCAGCGTGGTACAGCGCGGCATCGACAGTGGTGAGTTTCGCGCCGTGGATGCCGACTATGCGGTGTACTCGGTGTTGACACCACTGATCTATCTGATCACCTGGAAGCACTCCATGGGCTGTTGTGTAGGCAACCACCAGCAGATTGACCCTGAGCGTTATCTGAATGTGCAGGCCGACATGGTGGTGCACGGCCTGCTGCGGCCTGCATAAGCCCTGCTTTACCTACGCTTTATGCCCATGGTTTACGCTCATCGCAATTTAGCAACTCCCTGCGCGCGCTCGGCCGATTTCCCATGAAAAAATATCTGAAAATATTATTGGTTTTACTCGCCCTGCTGGCCATAGGCGCAGCAGGCATGCGCGCCCTGGCTGCGCGCAAAGCCCAGCAGGTGCTCGCTGCCGCGCCCAAACCCGAGACGGTGCTGGAGCTGTCCAGCCGCGACCTGGCCAGTGCCCAGGTGATCGAGCTGTCCCAGGGCCTGCCCATCTCCGGCACACTCAAGGCAGCCAACAGCGCGCTCGTCAAAGCCCGGGTCAGCGGCGAGTTGCAAGGCCTTACCGTGCGCGAAGGCGATGCCGTCAAAGCAGGCCAGGTACTGGCCAAGGTCGATGCCGCCGAGTACCAGGCCCGCGTCACCCAGGCGCAGCGCAGCGCCGACGCTGCCAAAGCGCAGATCGATATCGCCCAGCGCGCGTTTGACAATAACAAGGCGCTGGTCAACCAAGGCTTCATTTCGCCCACCGCACTGGAAACCTCGGCTGCCAGCCTGCATGCGGCTAAGTCCACCCACGCTTCGGCCATGGCGGGGGTAGACGTGGCGCGCAAATCGCTGGACGACACCGTGCTCAAAGCCCCGATCTCGGGCATCGTCTCGCAGCGCCTGGCGCAACCGGGCGAGCGGGTAGGCATTGACGCCCGGGTACTGGAGATTGTCGATTTAAGCCGTCTGGAACTCGACGCCTTGCTCGGCTCGGCCGACTCGGTGGATGTGCGCGTGGGCCAAAAGGCCGAGCTGCGCCTGGAAGGCCGTGCCGAGACGGTTGCCGCTACCGTCACCCGCATCAACCCCAGCGCGGTGGCCGGTAGCCGCAGCGTGCTGGTGTACTTAAGCGTAGCCAGCACGCCCGGCCTGCGCCAGGGTCTGTTTGCCCAAGGCAGCCTGGGCACGGCCAAGGTGCAGGCGCTCAGCGTGCCGCAAAGCGCCGTGCGCACCGACAAACCCACGCCCTATGTGCAGGTGGTGCAAGGCGGCGCTATTGTGCACCAAAGCATCGAGGTGGGTGCCCAAGGCGAAGCCCAGGGCACCACCATGGTGGCGGTGAAAAACCTGCCCGCGAACGCGCAAATTACCCTGGGCAGTGCGGGCTTTATCCGCGAGGGCACCAAGGTGAAGGTTGTCAATGCCGCCAGTGCAGCTAGCGCCGCCTCTGCGGCCACCAGCCCGGCTTCTGCTGCCCCCTAACGCACCCCGAGCAAACACCCCATGTGGTTCACCCGCGTCAGCCTGAAAAACCCCGTCTTCGCCACCATGATGATGCTGGCCCTGGTGGTGCTGGGCCTGTTCAGCTACCAGCGGCTCAAAGTCGATCAGTTCCCCAATGTGGATTTTCCAGTCGTCATTGTCGTGGCTGATTACCCTGGTGCATCGCCTGAGATCGTCGAAACTGAGGTCTCCAAAAAGATCGAAGAAGGAGTGAACTCGATTGCCGGTATCAGCGCCCTCACCTCGCGCAGCTATGAAGGTCAGTCGGTGGTGGCGATTGAGTTTCAACTGCATATCAATGGCCGCAAAGCCGCCGACGATGTGCGCGAAAAAATCGCCGCCATTCGACCTAACCTGCGTGCCGAAGTGAAAGAGCCGCGCGTGCTGCGCTTTGACCCGTCAAGCCGTTCGATCTGGTCAGTAGCCGTGTTACCGGCCCCCACGCTTGCCACTGCGTGTGCGGCGCTGCCCCCCGAGGGGGCGCGCGCTTGCTTGGAGCGGTCCAGCGCGGCGCGCCCAGCGCGCCCCTTAAGCGCAGTGGAACTCACCAACTGGGCCGATCAATCGCTCAAAAAGCGCCTGGAGAACGTGCGCGGCGTGGGCTCGGTAACGCTGGTGGGCGGCACCAAACGCGAGATCAATATTTACCTCAACCCACAGGCGCTGGAGTCCTACGGCATCAGCGCCGAGCAGGTGGCCACGGCGGTGCGCAATGAAAACCAGGACCTGCCCGTGGGCGCGGTGCGCTCACTCACGCAGGAGCGGGTGGTGCAGGTGCAGGCGCGCATGCTGCGCCCCGAAGACTTCGCCAAGATCATCGTCGCCCGCAAAGCAGGCTCGGCCGTCACCGTAGGGCAGCTCGCCCGCATCAGCGATGGCGCGCAGGAGGCCGAGAACCTGGCGCTGTACAACGGCGAGCGCACCCTCTTGCTGACGGTGCAAAAGGCGCAAGACGACAACACCATAGACGTGGTCGATGGTTTGAAAAAAACTTTAAAGGATATGGAGGCCACTTTGCCCCCCGGTGTGCGCCTGGAACCCATCATCGACGCGTCCCGCCCGATCAGGGTATCGGTCGACAACGTGCGTCGCACCCTTTTTGAAGGCGCGCTGCTCACCATCTTGATTGTGTTTTTGTTCCTCAATTCCTGGCGCTCCACCATCATCACCGGCCTCACCCTGCCCATCGCATTGATTGGCACCTTCCTGTTTATGAACATGTTTGGCTTCACCATCAACATGATCACCCTGATGGCGCTGTCTTTGTGCGTGGGTCTGCTGATTGACGATGCCATCGTGGTGCGCGAGAACATTGTGCGCCATGTGCAGATGGGTAAAACGCCCTACCAGGCCTCGCTGGACGGCACGCAGGAGATTGGCCTGGCCGTGATGGCCACTACCCTGTCCATCGTGGCGGTGTTTTTGCCGATTGGTTTTATGGGCGGCATCATTGGCAAGTTCTTCCATGAGTTTGGCATCACCATCGTGGCGGCAGTGATGATTTCGATGTTTGTCAGCTTCACCCTGGACCCCATGCTCTCCAGCGTCTGGCATGACCCGGCGATTGACCAGCACGGCCAGCCCTTCATCCCTACCACCTGGTACGACAACACCATTGGCCGCATCACCCACTGGTTTGACCACGCTACAGACCGCCTGGCTAACGTCTACCAAGGTATCCTGCGCTGGAGTCTTGACTATAAAAAAACCACGTTAGTCCTTGCCATGGGGACATTTGTTGCTAGCATTTTTATAGTTCCCTTGCTGGGCACCGAGTTTGTACCGAAGGCCGATTTTTCCGAAACCTCGGTGAGTTTCTACACCCCCGTGGGCTCCTCGCTGGAGGCGACCGAGGCCAAAACCCGGCAGGTCGAGGCCATCATCCGCGAGTTTCCCGAAGTGCGCTACACCCTGTCCACCATCAACACGGGCAATGCGCAGGGCAAAATTTACGCCTCGGTTTACATCCGTCTGGTAGACCGCAAGCAGCGTACGCGCAGCGTAGACCAGTGGTCTGCCGTGCTGCGGGACCGGCTCAACCGCATTGCGGGCATCGTGGTCACCCACGCGGGCCTGACCGATTCGGTGGGCGGCAACAAGGCCATTGAGCTTTCTCTCAAAGGCAGCGATCTGAAAGAGCTGGAGCGTCTGGCCGTGCAGGCGATGGAGAAAATACGCAACATTCCCGGCCTGGTGGATCTGGATTCCAGCGTCAAGCCCAGCAAACCCACCATCGAGGTCGATGTGCGGCGCGAAGCCGCCTCCGACCTGGGCCTGAACATCGCGCAAATTGGCAGCAGCCTGCGCACCCTGGTCGCGGGGCAAACGGTGGGCAACTGGCGCGCCAGCGACGACCAGACCTATGACGTGAACGTGCGCCTGGCCCCCGATGCGCGCAACACCCCGCAAGACCTGGAGCGCCTGCCCTTTAGCGTCACCTCCGCGCAAGATGGCAGCACCCGCGTGGTGCGCCTGAACCAGGTCGCCAGCGTGCGCGAGTCCACCGGGCCGAATCAGATCAACCGCCGCGACCTGACGCGCGAGGTGGCCATCAACGCCAACGTGTTTAACCGCTCGGCCGGCGAGGTATCCAATGACCTGCGCACCGCGCTGGACAGCATTTCCATGCCCCCCGGGTACAGCTACCAGTTTGGCGGCAGCACCAAGAACATGCAGGAGTCGTTTGGCTACGCCATCTCGGCGCTGGCGCTGGCGGTAATCTTCATTTACATGATTTTGGCCAGCCAGTTCAAAAGCTTCTTGCAGCCGCTGGCCTTGATGACCTCGCTGCCTCTCACCCTCATTGGCGTGGTGCTGGCGCTGCTCATGTTCCGCTCTACCCTGTCGATGTTCTCGGTGATTGGCATCGTCATGCTGATGGGCCTGGTGACCAAAAACGCCATCTTGCTGGTGGACTTTGCCATTCGCGCCAGGGAAGAGGGCCACGAGCGCCATGAAGCCCTGCTGCTGGCCGCCAAGGTGCGCCTGCGCCCGATTTTGATGACCACCCTGGCGATGATCTTTGGCATGGTGCCGCTGGCCTTTGCCCTGACCGAAGGCTCCGAGCAGCGCGCGCCCATGGGGCAGGCCGTGATTGGCGGGGTGATTACCTCGTCCCTGCTCACCCTGGTGGTGGTGCCTGTGGTGTACTGCTACATGGACGACTTGGCCAACTGGTTTAAGCGTCTGTTTGCGGGTAAATCCACCCCCAGGACAACCTACCACCCAAGCCCATCTAAAATCGACGCTGTGCCCCGCGCCGCCGAATAAGCCGCCCCTAACCCGCAACTTACCCCGTCTGAAGCTTCCCTATGAACATCGAACAAGCCCGCTTTAACATGATCGAACAGCAAATCCGCCCCTGGGATGTGCTGGACACCCACATCCTGCAACTGCTGGCCGCCGTCAAGCGCGAAGACTTTTGCCCACCGGCACACCGCGCGCTGGCCTTTGTGGATATGGAAATCCCCCTGCGCGAGGGCGGTAAAAACGGCCAAAGCATGCTGTCCCCCAAAGTCGAGGCGCGCATGTTGCAAGACCTGGCCGTGCACAAGCATGAAAAGGTGCTGGAGATTGGCACCGGCAGCGGCTATATGGCCGCCCTGCTCTCGCACCGCGCCCAGCGCGTGCTCAGCCTGGAGATCGTGCCCGAGTTGGCTCTGCAGGCGCGTGCCAACCTGCAAAGAGCCGGTATCTCCAACTGCGAAGTGCGCACGGCTGACGGCAGCAAAGACCTCGGCGCCGACGGCCCGTTTGATGTGATCGTTCTGTCCGGCTCGGTAGCGCATATCCCGCAGTCACTGGTAGCGTTGCTCAAGCCCGGTGGTCGCCTTGCCGCCATCATGGGCGACGAGCCGATGATGCGCGCCGCCTTTGTCACCAAAGCCCTGGCCGCCGAGGCCCAGGGTGCGGTGGTCACCACCCAGCCTTGGGACACGGTGGCGCCGCGCCTGCTGGGCTTTGCCGAAGACTCGAAATTCAGCTTTTAAGACACCAGCATGATTGCCCAGATCCGCCCCGCCGCCTTTGCCCCCTGGGTTGCCGCCCAGCATGACAGCGTGCCGCTGGTGCTGGATGTACGCGAGACCTGGGAATTCAACACTGCGGCCATTCGCCCGCTGGGCAGCGCCCAGGCCTTTGATGTGTTGAGCATGCCGATGCAGGAGATCCCCGCCCGCCTGGCCGAACTGCCCACCGAGCGACCGATTGCCTGCCTGTGCCACCACGGTATTCGCAGCCAGCGCGTGGCGCAGTATTTGTTGCAAAACGGTTTTCAAAACGTGGTCAATATTGCCGGTGGCATTGCGGCCTGGAGTGCCGAGGCCGACCCCTCGGTCCCGCAGTATTGATCCCCAAATACCCCCGCTGTTGATCGAAAAATAATTCAAAGGATTACCATGCACCACTTCACCCGCCTCCCACTGGCCTGCGCCCTGACTGCCTGCTTTGCACTGCACGCCCAGGCGCAAAACCTCACCCAGCTCTACGAAGCGGCCAGCAGCTACGATGCCACCTACCAGTCAGCCAAGTCGCAGTACGAGGCCAACCTGGCCAGGGCCGCCCAGGCCAAGGCCGGTTTGTACCCTAGCGCGGCCTTGAGCGCTGGAACCTCGCTGTCCCAAGTGGACAACACCACGCCCAACTCGTCGCGCACCCCCATTGGGCAAAACGTGGCACTGAGCGGCACCTACCCTCTGTACCGCCCGGCTAACCAAATCACCGCCACGCAAGGCGATAAACAAGCCGACCTGGCTAAAACGGCACTGAATAGCGCAGAGCAAGACCTGATCGTGCGCGTCAGCCAGGCCTATTTTGATGTGCTGGCCAGCCAGGACAGCCTGACCTTTGTGCTGGCCCAGAAAGCCGCCGTCGCCGAGCAACTGGCCTCGGCCAAGCGCAACTTCGAAGTAGGTACCGCCACCATCACCGACACCCGCGAAGCGCAGGCGCGCTACGATTTGGTGATTGCCCAGGAAATTGCCGCTGACAATGACCTGCGGGTGAAAAAAATTGCCCTGGACCAGCTGGTGGGCAAAACCAATTCCGAGCCCAAGCCCGTCGCGCTGCCCCTCAATTTGCCCCCTTTGCTCCCCAATGATGTCAACCAGTGGGTCACGCAGTCCGAGCTAGACCACCCCAACCTCAAAGCCGCGCAGCTCACACTGGAAGTGGCCCAGCTAGAAACCCAAAAGGCCCAGGCCGCCGAAAAACCCACCGTCGATGCCACTGCGGGCTACAGCATCAACCGCAGTACCAACCTGGGGCCCAACACCAGCCGCAGCAACAATACCAGCGTCGGCGTAGCGCTGAACTACCCCCTGTTTACCGGCTACCTCACGCAAAACCGCATCAAGGAAACCCTGCTGCTCGAAGACAAAGCCAAGAACGACCTGGAGGGTGCCAAGCGCGGCATCGCCCAGGCCACCCGCACCGCCTACTTTGGCGTGCTCTCCGGCCAGGGCCAGGTCAAAGCCCTGGAAGCCGCCGAAGCCTCCAGCCAAAGCGCGCTGGATGCCAACAAGCTGGGCTACCAGGTCGGCGTGCGCATCAACATCGACGTGCTCAACAGCCAAAGCCAGCTCTTCCAGACCAAACGCGACCTGGCCAAGGCCCGCTACGACGTGCTGGTAGGCGGCCTGCGGCTGCGCCAGGCCAATGGCACGCTCAAGGCGCAGGATATTGAGCAGGTGAACAATCTGCTGGTCAAATAAATGGCAGCGCCAGGTGCACCATGCGCATTGCAAATGAATGCAATGCGCTATAAATAAAATAGCTGCTTACGTCCAGGCGACAAGGACTACAGGCGTATTTGTTAGGTAAATTAACCGCGCAGCCACAGATCCTTGCTGCCCAGGCCAGCGGGGCTCGCCATGGGCTGGGCCAGCAAGGCCTCCTTCAGCCAGGCGGTAGTGACGGCGGCAACGGTGCGGTGGTGCAGGCCCTCGGCGTTGAGGGTGCCGCTATCGCGCCGGACTAAAAAGTTACTGGGAATTTGCTTTTCCACCCCGGCAAAGGTCATATGGTCAGCATTCTCCAGCCACAGCAGGGCTTTTGCTCCGCTGGGCAGCACGTCATACACCAGGCGGCGGGAGGCCACAGTCTCCCCGTTGTTCAACACCTCGCCGTCCATACTGCCCGAGACCAGCAGCATGGGCCGGGTGATGGCCTTGGTGTCTTCCTGCGCAGTAGCCGCCGTAGCCCCACGCCCCAGGGCGGGGCTGAGCGCAATAAACGCTTTGATACGTTTATCCTGTCCACTCCAGCCACCCGCTTTAGGGAAGCTCTGCCCGGCCATGGCCAGCACCGTGCGCGCGCCAAACGAATGCCCCGCCAGCGCCAGCTGCTGCACGGGCACATCGCCCCAGCGGTCTTGCCCGGCATGGTGCCTGCGCTGTATTTCATCCATGGCAAACTTCACGTCGTCCACGCGCGCTACCAATTGCTCAGGGGCTGAGGCTTTGAAAAAGCCCGTCAAACTCTTGACGGCGGCGGCATCACTGCCCATGTGCTGCAGATGCACCACCACCAATCCGGCCTTCGTCCAGGCACTGCCCCATACATCGGCCCCCGAGCGTTTGCCGCCCGTGCCGTGCGAGAAGATCACCACACCCTGGGGTTTCACCGCTACGTCGGGCCAACGCACCAGGACGGGTACGAGGCGGCTGCGGCTTGCGTCGTTCCACACCTCATCCTGCACCCCGCTCTCGCCCGCAGACAGCCACGGGCTGGCGGCATAGGCGCCTGCCAACAGCAGGCCATGGCGCAGCAGACTGCGGCGGTTGCAGGAGCCGACTGGCGAGGAGTGTGGTGAGAAAAAATTCGGGCGCATGCTCGGGCTTTCACTAGGTATTGGGCGGTTCATGCTGTGTTGTACTACAACCAGTCATTTGCTATGTTAACTTTTGGAGGACAACCCATGAAACTGACACATTCGCTAGCAACGCTTTTTACTGCCTTTGCGCTGACATTGGGTGCCAGCAATGGCGCCCAGGCGCAACAATTTTTCCGTATTGGCACGGGCGGCACCGCAGGCACCTACTACCCGATTGGCGGCATGATTGCCAACGCCGTCTCGCAGCCGGGCAAAATCATCGTCACCGCGCAGGCCAGCAACGGCTCGCTGGCCAATGTCAACGGCATTGCCGGTGGCGCGCTGGAGAGCGGTTTTAGCCAGTCCGACGTAGCCACCTGGGCGCAAAAAGGTACGGGTATTTTTGACGGCAAACCCAACCTGCCCGACCTGCGCCTGATTGCCAACCTGTACCCCGAGAGCGTGCATGTGGTGGTGAAAAAAGGCTCAGGCATCAAAAGTGTGGCCGACCTCAAGGGCAAGCGCGTGGGGCTGGACGAGCCGGGCTCGGGCACCCTCATCAATGCGCGTTTGATTTTGGCGGCCTATGGCGTGAAAGAGTCCGACATCAAGCCCGAATACATCAAGCCCAACCAGAGTGGTGACAAGATGAAGGACGGCGCGCTGGACGCTTTCTTCTTCGTGGGGGGCGCGCCTGCGGGCGCCATTGCCGAGCTGGCTACGGCGGGCGGTGGTATCGAGATTTTGGCTATTGACGGGCCGCAAGCCGAAGGCCTGCGCATGGCCAGCCCCTTCTTTGCGGTGGACACCATCCCCGGTGAAACCTACCGGGGCGTCGGCCAGGTCACCACCCTGGCCGTAGGCGCGCAGTGGGTGACCAGTGCCAAGGCGGATACGGCCACGGTGTACGAGATCACCAAAGCCCTGTTCAGCGAAAGTACGCAGAAAACCCTGGCCTCAGGCCACGCCAAAGGCAAACTCATCAACCTGCAAAACGCTGTGAAGGGTGCGGGCATTCCGTTTCACCCGGGTGCCGAGAGGTTTTACAAAGAAGTCGGTGCGATTAAATAAGCGGTGTTGAACCACAGCCACCGTTGAGGGTTTTGATGGCATGGCACTCGCGCAGGCGGACGACCCCGACGCGCAAATGCCCATGCCCTTTGCGTTGGCAGAGCAGTATGCGCAGCAGGTGATGGCCTGGTCACGGGCGCTGCACCCTGGCAGTGCTGATGTGGACATCCAGCTAGACCAACGCTATGGCGATCGGCGTCTGCAACGCTTTAATGTGTTCAGCCCCAAGGGGGCGACCCAAGCGCCAATGCTCATTTTTTGGCATGGCGGCGGCTGGACCAATGGCTACCGCGCTTACGTGCACTTCATGGCTGCGCATGTGGCACGCATGGGTTTTGTACTGGTTGCACCGTCCTATCGGCTGGCACCCGCCGACCGTCTCCCCGCAGCCATTGACGACGCCATCGCCTGCGCCACCTTTGTAGCGCAGCATGCTCACCGCTACGGCGGCAATGGATCGTCTATCGTCTTGAGCGGCCATTCGGCAGGTGCGCACTTGGCGACCATGGTGGCCTTGCGCAGCCCCAGCGCGCTCAAACACCATGTGCGCGCCTGTCTGCCCATCAGTGGCATCATGGATCTGCACCACCCCAGCCCAGCGCCCGGCAGCCTGGAAGAGCGGGTCTACACCCTGCTGCTAGCCGATGCCGCGCAAGACGCGGTGATGAGCCCCATGGCTTGGTGCGCGGGTAACACGCTGCCGTTTGAGCTCACGGTAGGCGAGCACGACAGCGAGCGCGTGCGCAGTTCCAATCGCCGTTTTGCAGCACTATTGCAAGCGCAAGGCGCGATAGGACATCTGCACATTGAACCCGCGCACAACCACTTCCAGACGCACACCATGCTGACTGACCCAGCGCACCCTTGGTATGCACGCTTGGCCGCGTACCGCCCTGTGCAGCCCTAGTGGCCTTGGTTGTTCCGGGGATGAAACTTGAGATAGTGGTTTACGCCAGTTTGTAATCGAACACCGACCCCAATGCGTTGATTTGGCAGTGTTGTCGATTAAGATAATTTTTTCACCAAGGATGTTGTTATGAAAAATCTGTTTCGCCGCCAATTCCTCAACACCGCTGCCTTCAGCTGCTTGACTGCAACCTTGGGCCTGGCACCGCAACTGGCCAGTGCGCAGGCTTTTCCCAGCAAGCCCATTACCTTGATCGTCTCTTACCCCGCAGGCGGTGATACCGACGCATTGGCCCGGGTCTATGCAGAAAAACTCTCTGCCCGCCTGGGCCAGCAAGTGGTGGTAGAAAACCGTCCCGGTGCCAGCGGCACCATCGGCAATGCCTTTGTGGCCAAGGCCGCCCCTGATGGCCATACCCTGCTGATGACACCCAACACCATCTCCACCGCATTGCTGGTACTCAAGCCCGGCACAGGCGGAGCCTACGACACGATTAACGACTTCACGCCCATCATCCAGGTGGGCACGCAGTCGCTGTTTCTCGTGGTCAACAGCGCTACCGGTATCAAGAACGTGAAAGAGCTGATTGCCGCCGCCAATGAGGGCAAGATCAAATCCTACGCCAGCCCCGGCAGCGGCTCGCCCATGCACCTGCTGGGTGAAATGTTCAACCGCGCCACGGGCACCAAAATCCAGCAAGTGCCTTATCGTGGCAGCGCACCCGCCGTCACTGATTTGGTGGGCAACCATATCTCCTTCATGTACACCACCCTGGGCCCGGTGCTACAGCACATCGCCAGCGGCAAGCTGACCAACATCGCCGTGGCCGATGCCAATCGCTCGCCTTTTGCGCCCAATGTACCTACGCTGGCCGAGTCGGGCGTGCGTGGCTCGGACCTGGGAGCCTGGCAGGGCATCATGGGGCCTAAAGGCATGCGCCCTGAAGTGGTGAATATTCTCAACGGACATATGAATGAAATTTTGAAAATGCCAGACGTGCAAGCCCGCATGTCACTGGCTACCACCGCACCACTGGGTGGTGAACCGCGCTACCTGGGCCGCACCCACGCCGCCGACCATGATCGCCTGGGCAAGGTCATTGCCGAGCTGGGCATCAAGGCCGACTAAGCCACTCCTTCAATACGTAATTACCAGCCTTGCGGGGGTGTAGACTGCCAGTCTCACCCCTGTTTCATTTTTTGCCCTCGACCACTTCGTTCATGCCATGAGTACATCCTTGCCTGACGACAAGCAACTCCAGGAGCTGGAAGAAAAGTTCGACCCCGAGATGCGCTTTCGTCCGGTGGTCAGCCCGGCCTTGCAGTTTGTCAAATGGGCGCTCATCACGCTGAGTTGCTTTCACTACTACACCGCAGGCTTTGGTCTGCTGCGCGAGACCACGCACCGGGGCGTGCACCTGGCTTTCGTTCTTGGATTGATATTCCTCGTCTTTGCAGGCAGCAAAAAACACGCGGAAAGACATCCCGCGAACACCCTGTTCAGCCCCGGCGGCGTTCCGCTGGTGGACTGGCTGCTGGCCGCTTGCTGTGTAGCCGGTGCGCTCTACATTCCTTATGTGTTCAACGATTTGGCCTTCCGTGTAGGCAACCCCAGCACGCTGGACGTCGTGATGGGCAGCATGCTGTTCCTCACCCTGCTGGAGGCCACCCGGCGCAGCATGGGCTGGCCCTTGCCGATCATTGCTTTGAGCTTCACGGCCTACGCGTTATTTGGCCCTTACTTTCCCGGCCTGCTCAAACATGCGGGCGCGAGCTGGGGGCAGATGATCAACCACCAGTACCTCACCAGCCAGGGCATCTATGGTGTGGCGGTGGGCGTGGTGGCCACCTATGTCTTCCATTTTGTGCTGTTTGGCGTGCTGGCGACGCGGGTGGGCTTGGGGCAATTGTTTTTGGACATCGCCTCGTCGGTGGCCGGGCGCTACGCGGGTGGGCCGGCCAAGGTGAGCGTGTTTGGCTCGGCGCTGTTTGGCATGCTCAGCGGCTCGTCGGTGGCCAACGCCGTTACCGTCGGCTCGCTTACCATTCCCGCGATGATCCGCGTGGGCTACCGGCGCGAGTTTGCAGCGGCGGTCGAGGCCGCCGCCTCTACCGGGGGGCAGATCACGCCGCCGGTGCTGGGTGCGGCGGCGTTTTTGATGATCGAGTTTTTGCAGGTCCCCTACAAAACCATCATCGCCGCCGCTGTGATACCCGCCTTTATGCATTTCTTTGGCGTGTTCATGCAGGTGCATTTTGAGGCCAAGCGCTACGGCCTGCGCGGCCTGACCGAGGACGAAATGCCCAAGCTGCGCCAGTCCTTCGTGCAGCGCTGGCCTACCCTGATTCCACTGGCGCTCTTGATTGGCGTGCTGGTGTCGGGCCGCACGCCGTACATGGCGGCCTTCATCGGCATCAGCTCCTGCGCCATCGTCGGGCTGACCACCAAGACCTCGGGCAATGCCGCCAAGAACTGGCTGTCCATGCTGGCCATGCACGGGCTGCTGGTCGCCATTGCCTTTACCGACCTGGGTGAATATGCCAAGCTGGGCATTTTTGCAAGCGCCGTCATAGCTATGCTTTTGCTAGCTTCTTACGCTGATGTTACGGGGCGCATCAGCCATTCTGTACTGGTAGAAGCATTTGAAACTGGAGCCAAATACGCGCTGGCCGTGGGGGCAGCGGCGGCGGCGGTGGGCATCGTGATTGGTGTTGTCACGCTCACCGGTGTGGGCTTCAAAATCAGCTACATCATCACCACTGCGGCGCAGGCCATTGCGGGGGGCATGGGCAGCATCATCCCGGCCACCCTGGCATCACCGCAAGCGCTCACCTTGTTGGCTGCGCTGGTGATGACCGGCGTGGTGTGCATACTGATGGGTTGTGGCATCCCCACTACGGCCAACTACATCATCATGGTCACCGTGGCCGCGCCCACGCTGGTGCAGCTCGGCGTAGAGCCGCTGGTGGCGCATTTTTTCGTCTTCTACTACGGCGTGCTGGCCGACATCACGCCGCCCGTGGCACTGGCCGCCTACGCGGCAGCGGGCATGGCGGGCAGCGATCCGTTTAAAACCGGAAACATGGCCTTCCGGCTGGGCATGGCCAAGGCGCTGGTGCCCTTTGTCTTTGTTTTTTCACCTAGCCTGCTGCTGGTGGCTAAGGGCTTTACCTGGTATGACTTTGCCGTCACCTTCACCGGCTGCATCCTGGGCATCACCGTGCTGGCGGCGGCTCTGAGCAAGTTCTTTTTGGTCGAGATGACACGCTGGGAGCAACTGCTGTGTTTTGCTGCTGCCCTGCTACTCATCGCACCGGGCCTTACACCCACCCTCATTGGTGCAGCAATGACCCTGCCCATGCTGCTGCGCCAGATAACTGCCCGTAAAACGCAGAAATTGGCAACCGCCCAGCCCTGAAAGGCCTAAAAAAAAGCATGAGGCAAGCGCTTCATGCCATAATACGGCCTGACAGGAAACGTGACCGAGTGGCCGAAGGTGCTCCCCTGCTAAGGGAGTATGGGGTGTAGAGCCTCATCGAGGGTTCGAATCCCTCCGTTTCCGCCAAACAGCAAAGCCACCCTCGGGTGGCTTTTTTGTTGGCTGTTTGTCCTGCCTCCAGACAATGCCAAAATCTCGGTATGCCAGACACCCTTCCTTTGCCCCCAAACGCTCCAGCGCAGCCGCGCAATCCATTGCATGGCTTGACCTTGGAGGCCATCGTGACAGCTCTGGCAGAACACTATGGCTGGGAAGACCTGGGCCAGCGCATCCCGGTGCGCTGCTTTACGCATGACCCCAGTGTGGGCTCCAGCCTGAAATTTCTGCGCAAGACACCGTGGGCGCGGGACAAGGTGGAGGGCTTGTATTTGTTCATGCTACGCGAGCTACGGCGCAGCCAGCAGGTGCCCTACCAAATCGAAGTCAAAAACGCCCCGCCCGAAAAATAGTACAGGTTGGCACCGATCTGCACGCTGCGGTCGCTGGCAATATCAAACTGGGCGGGGGTGGGTGCAAACAGATTTGACGCTGTGAAATCAATGCTTTTGAGCGTGGGCTTACCCACCATCGTCTTGGCCGCGCTATCTACTTCATAGCGGTGAAGTCCTTGGTACGTTGGGCTGCTAAACGGACTTTCACTTACACGGGCTGGCAGCGCAATGCGAAACAGCGCACCTTGCTGGAAGATGTTGATACCGTGGCGGCTAAAGTCCAGCGCGCTGTAGCTGCCGCGCTTGCCGATCACATCAAAGCTGATGACCGCTGGCTGGGTGGGATCGGTCACATCCATCAGCGCGACCTTGACACCACCCACTTGCCCGGCATTGCTGGCATCTTTGCCCACGCCCAGCAATAATTTGTCGCCCAGCGGGTACAGGTAATCTGAAAAGCCGGGCATGGCCAGCTCGCCCAGCGCCCTAGGTTCGGCCGGGTCGCTGACATCCAGCACATACAGCGGGTCGGTTTGCCGGAAGGTGACCACGTAGGCGCGCGGTCCGACAAACTGCACGGCGTACACCTGCTCGCCCGGTTTGCCCAAGGGGGCGGAGCGGCGCGTATTGGGCAGACTGCCGATGGTGTCAAAACCCTGGCTGGCGTTTTCGCGCAAGATGGTGAGTGTGGCGGGTGAGACAGGCAGTGCTACCGTGGGCGTCGCACTGATGGCCGTGCCTGAGCCTGTAGTTACCGTGACCGTCGCGCTAGCCGAGCCGGGCTGCGTGGCGGGCAGTATCCATGGCAAGGGCGCAGGAAATGTCCAGCCCCGGTCACCGGTAAAGCTCAGCACCCGCAGGTCACCCTGGTACTCACTCATACGATAGGGTAGTTTTTCACGGTCCCAGCCCAAGTGGCCAGGCACCGTGCCCGAGGCTTTGTAGGTAATCTGTTGGCCTTGCAAGGCAAACTTGTGGATATCGGTTTGCATGCCGGAGGCAAACACGGCCGCGCTGGCATCGGTGGGGTAGGTATAAAAGCGCGAACTACTCAAATACACATTGCTCGTCGACATGTACATGCCCAAGCTCTCACCCACAAAGCAGCGGCTGGTGCGCTGCAAGCTGGCCGAACCGATATCCAGCGCGGTAATGCTGGTGATCTGCACCCGCGCAGAGGCGTTGGCGGCTTGCAGATAACAGTCGGTATCTGCGAGCAGGGGCTGCGCGGCTTGGTTGTCGATCTGTAGCGTGGGCAGGATCTCGGCACTGCTTAAACTGGCCAGTTGGGCATCCACCACGCTGGGGCTGGCGTTGGCGGGCATTGCATATCTGGAAAGATCAGGTGCCCAGGTACTGACCAGGTACAAGATATTGCCCACCATCCTGCTGCCCACCAACTGCCCGTCGATGCGCACGCGGTTGCTCATGGTGATGCTGCCAGGGGTACTCAGCGACACGACATCCAACACCATCTGGTTCTTGAACGCTATTGGCGCGATGAACGCGGCACCGGGTGCACCGGGCAAGATCGCGGGGGTAGGCCCTCCTGTAATGGGTAGGGCCGGTTGCATCTGGTAGGTAGTGGCTGTCTGCCCCATCACCGCTAAACGCTTGGCACCGCTAGCCAGGTAAAAACCTGAGCGCGTCACCTCCTTGTCCAGGCTTAACTTGCCCGCCGCTACCAGTTGCCCATCGGCCTGTCGCTGGTGCGCCTGCAGCTGCGCTGGCACAGTCGCCGTACCCGACCAATATGGCAGGGACAACGCATAGAGCATGTTGCCATCGGTCTTGACCAGGTCGTCCTCCTCCACACCGAGTTCTTGCAACTGCGTACCAGCAAAGGCGCTGGGATTGGCTGCGCTTGCTGGTGCAGCGGCGGTGGTCGGTGTGGATGTGGTGCTAACGCCCACCCCGCCCGCCTGGGGCACTGCGAGCGTGAGTGACTGGGCGTTACTTTCCTTGATTTTGCTTTTCACATAGCTTAGCAACTGGCCACTCGTCGAGGCCGCCAAGTCAGCACCGACAGTCTTGGGCGCGGCGCTGACGCCGGACGAGCCACCACCGCCGCAAGCAGCCACCAACCAAGCTGCGCTTACCGCTGCACCGGTTAGCAGAACCCATGGCCGGGGACTCTGGCGCGTATTGAGTGGGAGGGTTGGTGTATGCGAGGTCATCATGCTGCTCCTGGATTTCAAAATCGTCCACGGATTTGATTGTCAAATCACTCGACTTAATTTTGTGGGATAATATTCCACACAATTAATATTGTCAACTCTTTTGAAGACATCCAAGAACCTGCCTTGAGTATCCCCCTCACCATCCATGTCCACGCGCTCTGCCATCATCCTGGAAGCCACTCTGGGCCTGCTCAAGCCATTAGTGCGCTTGCTGCTGCGCCATGGCGTGGCGTATCCGGCCTTTGCTGCTGCGCTTAAACGGGTGTTTTTAGAGGCTGCTCAAACCGAGCTGCGCCATACAGGCCGCCCGGCCAGCGACAGTGCGGTCAGCCTGCTGTCGGGGGTACACCGGCGCGATGTGCGCAACCTTACACGGCTCGCAACAGCGCCAGACCCTGCCACGCAAGCCCCCATGAATATGGCCACCCAAGTGGTCGCACGTTGGTTGACCCAATCACAGTACCTGGACGCGCAGGCACAGCCCCGCCCCCTGGCCCGTGTGGAGCCAGGGGGCGGCTTTGATGACCTGGTCAACAGTGTGAGCAGCGATATACGCCCGCGCGCCGTGCTGGACGACATGGTGCGCCTGGGTATTGCACGCGAGACCGAGGCTGGCGTGCAATTGCTCGAAGCGGGCCTGGTGCCCCGCCAGGGCTTTGCCGAGATGGCCAGCCTGATGCAAGCCAACCTTCATGACCATCTGGCCGCCGCGAGCGCCAATCTGGATCAGGGCACCAACTATTTAGAGCAATCCATTTTTGTCGATCAAATTACCGAGCAATCGGCGCAGCAACTGCACGCGGTATCGGCCAAAGCCTGGCGACAAGCATTTAAAACCGTGATGCAGGAAGCCTCTGCTCGGTTTGACCACGATCAGGCCCAGGCGTTACCCGAAAACAGAACCCACCGCGCCCGCTTTGGTGGCTACTTTTTTACCCAACAAGAGGACCCCGATGTCCATAAGAAACCGCCTGTTTAAACATGCCGCGTATTGGCTGTGCATTGCTGCCGCACTGATCCTTGCAGCCTGCGGGCCGGGTACGGGAGGCACCGGCACGGGGCCCCAATCCATCGCAGCTTTTGCGGCCAACTACATCAGTGTGCCAAGTACTGGCACCGCAGTGGGTTCCACCACTCCAAGCACGGGTGCCAGCTCGGCCACTACGGCAACCTTCAGCTTGCAATTGCAGACCACGGGCATTGTGCTGACCAGTGCCTGCGCGGGCTTTGATTACGCTGGTGCCTGGAGCGTGTCGGCCACGGGCGAGATTAGCGTGCAAGGCCCCTACGCCAGCACTGGCGCGGGCGGCCTCACCAGCACCACCCAGCAATCCGCAGTGTTGAGCATTACTTTGACCAACACCAGTGCCGACAGCGCCAGCTTGACCCTGCGCATTACGACTCCATCGGGCGCTCTTTTGCTAGGTCCAATCAGCATGGAGCGTAGCGGCGCGGCGATACCCATGCCGCAGGGGCAAGGGTGTTAGGGGAGAGCCGGAGTGACGGTCCTGCACACGAACGCTATAGTTTATATAGCGTATTGCGTCCACCCGACAAGGACTACAGGCCAATTTAGCACCTAATAGCTGCCAATATAGTCCTTCTTGCCCACCTCTACACCGTTGTGTCGCAAGATGCTGTAGGCGGTGGTGGTGTGAAAGAAAAAGTGTGGCAGGCCGTAGTTGAGCAAGTACGACTGGCCGGTAAAGCGCTTTTCTTTGGGGGTGCCAGCCTGGGTGATGATTTCGCGGCTGGCCGCTGCCTCAAACTGCTTGGCATCCAGGCTGCCCATGAAGGCTTGCACGCTGGCGATGCGCGCTTGCAGTTGCTCAAAGGTTTGCTCATTGTCTTCGTGCTTGGGCACGTCGGCACCGGCCAAACGCGCGGCAATGCCCTTGGCAAAGTCGCAGGCTACTTGCACCTGGCGCGATAGGGGAAACATGTCGGGGAACAGGCGTGCTTGCAGCAGGGCATTGGGATCGATCTTTTTCTCTGTTGCGTGGGCGGCGGCTTTGGTCAGCACCGTGCTCAGGCCGCCCAGCATTTGCTGCAAGACGGGGACAGAGGCGGTGTACATAGTGGGTTGCGACATGGATGGTACTTTCAATCAGGTGACAGGGTGCAGGCTACAGGGCGTAGCGCTGACTAGCTTTTGCCGTTGATGGCTAACAATTCAATCTCAAAATGCAGCGTGGCGTTGGGCGGTATCACGCTGCCCGCACCGCGCGCGCCGTAGGCGATAGCGGGTGGGCAAATCAGCTTGGCTTTGCCGCCGGTTTTCATGAGTTGCACGCCCTCGGTCCAGCAGGGGATGACGCGGTTGAGCGGAAACTCGGTGGGCGCGTTGCGTGAGTAGGAGCTGTCGAACTCTTTGCCTTCAGGGAACGTGCCACGGTAATGCACCTTGACGGTGTCGGTTGGCAGGGGGCTGGCACCGGTGCCGTCTTTGAGCGCGCTGTAGATCAAGCCGCTGGCGGTGGTGCGGGAGGCAGTCACTGCGGCAGCAGCCACAGCAGGGGCTGCGGGTGCAGCTACAGGCGCAGCAGCGGCCACGGGCGCTGCGGCTGGGGCGGGTGCAGCAGCAGGCGTGGATGCCGTTTGAGAACTACAGGCCGATACCAGCGCAAGACAGGCTAAGGCTTGGGTGGTTGGATTAAAATAAAGTACGCATAAATGTCCTTGAAACAACGTGATGACTGCCGACTATACCCGGCTGGCCTCGTCCAATAAACGGGCTTGCGGTGGCATTTCCTCCTTGACCGCCGGGATGCTTGGCAAAACGTTCGGGCGCACGCCCGTGCACCGGGCCGCTGTCGGGCCAAGGCCAGCCGCCAAACTGGGTGCGCTGGTAGTCAAGCATGGCCTGGCGGATCTCAGTTTGCGTATTCATCACAAAGGGGCCATATTGCGCTACGGGTTCATTGATCGGTTTGCCTTGCAGCAGTAAAAATTCGGCTTCCCCATCGCCATTGACCATCTCTACCATCGCATCGCCACGCAGCTCGATGGCGGCGTGGCCTTTGACCGCTTGCCCGGCTAATGCGAACCGGACTGGCCTTTGAAAAAATACAAATTACGCCGCGTGCCCTGCCCGGCAGCCGCAGGCAGCGTCCAGCGCGCACCGGGAGCCATTTTGATGGTCCATATGGCTACATCGGCATCGGGCTGAGCGGCCCAGGAGTTGGGTGGCGGCGGCAAGGGCTGCTTATCCTCTGCGCCCTGCAAACGTCCGGCGATCACCGCCACTTCGGTCATGTGGCCTTGCGCATCGGCAGCCATATGCCTGGCAATCTGCTCATGCCAGAACATCGTAAAGTGCGGTGGCACCATTTTGTTTTTGGCAGGTAAATTGAGCCAGATTTGAAACAGCTCCAGCGGGTTGGGTGCAGCCGTCTCCAGGAGCGGGAACATCTCGGAGTGCACGATGCCCTGCCCGGCGGTGAGCCACTGCACATCGCCACCGCCAAAGCGCGCGGCCGCACCCAGCGAGTCGGAGTGGTCAATCAAGCCCTTGCGCACAATCGTCACCGTCTCAAAGCCGCGGTGTGGATGGCTGGGAAAGCCCGGCACCGCCCTGCCGTGGTACATGCTCCAGCCGTCTTTGCGGCTGAAGTCCTGGCCCATGTCGCGCCCTGCCAGCGATGCCACAGGACCCATCTGGGCGTTGCCCGCAGGATAAGCATCATCATGGTAGGCGCAGAACAAAAACGGGTCCATGGTGACCCACGGAAAGCCCAGGGGCTGCACTTGCAGTACGGGATGGTGCGCGGTAGTGGTGGTGGGCATGACAGGTTTGAAAATATTTACTATCAATTAAATAGCTGCTTACGTCCTATACACGTGGACTACAGCATGATTTAACTGTCAAAATAGGCATTTTAACGTTTCCTGGCCAGCATCCACCTCCTGGCAGGGAAAAACCATGCCCCAACCTACAGATTGAGCAGTCTGCGTGCGTTGTCACCCAAAATCGCCGCGCGGTCGGCATTGCTCAAACTCGGTGTATTCAGCACATGGTCTACCGGGTGCTGCTCCCAAGGGATGGGGTGATCGGTGCCGATCACCACCTGGCTGGCACCGACCTGCGCGACCAAATGGCGCAGTGCCTCGGGGGTGAAGACCAATGCGTCAAAGAAGATCTGGTTCAAGTATTCGGTGGGCTTTTTCTTCAGCACGATGGATGGGTCACAGTTTTGTGGCGACACAAAGCAGCTGTGGTTCGAGCGTGGCGCGTAAGACGGGAAGTAGCCGCCGCCGTGGGCCGCGACAATTTTGAGATTCGGAAACTTGTCCAGCGTGCCTTCAAATATCAGCTTTTGCAAGGCGATGGTAGTGTCCAGCGGGTTGCCGATGGTGTTGGACAGCCAGCCGTTTCCTTTGAAGCGTTTACCCAGCTCGGGCGTGCTCTGCGGGTGGATGAACAGCGTGGCACCCAGCTCCTGCGCCTTGGCCCAGACGGGGTGAAACTGCGCTTCGGAAAAGTCGGTGCCGCCCACGCTGCCGCCAATGGCCGCGCCCTTGAGGCCCAGCTTGGTGATGGCGTATTCCAGCTCGCGCACGGCCAGCTCGGGGAATTGCAAGGACAAAGAGGCAAAAGCACCCAGGCGCTGCGGATTGACGGCGCACAGCTCGGCCAGTTTTTCGTTTTGGATGCGCACAATGCGCTCGGTAATGGCGCGCTCGCGGCGGTACCAGAAGGGGTTGATGGACAGAATTTCCATGTCCACGCGCATGGCATCCATGGCGCGCAGGCGCTCTTCCACCACAATGAAATGCTCGGGCACGCCCTTGACGGGTGGCATGATGGATTTGACATCGTCTGCGGTGAGCAGCGCCAGCGACTCGGGCACGTAGCAATGGGCATGCACGTCCACGGTTTTCACCCGCCTGCCGTCAATCACCATCGGCCCGCGTGGTGAGCGCGTCTCGGGCGCGGTGATGGGGTCGGCCAGCGCTTTGCTGCGCGAGGCATCCAGCACATTGCAGCCCGTAAGTGCAATACCGGTCACAATGCCTGCGCCTTGGCGAAGCATATTTCTGCGGGTCGAATCAGTCATGGCTTTGTCTCCTGTTGGGTTTGTCGTCGGGAACCTGCACATCACGCTCGCGTGGGGTATCTCCCACGCGGCCTGCTATCACTTCAGTTGGGCATTACTCCAGCTTGATGCCTGCCGCCGGGATGATGCGTTTCCAGCGGGCGATGTCTTTCAAATACATCTCGGTAAATTTGGGCGAGGTGAGCGGCGCCAACTGCGCGCCCGCCTTGGTCAGGCGCTCGCGCATGGCCGGGTCGTCCAACAGCTTGAGCACGCTGGCAGCGACAAAGTCGGTCACCTCAGGCGGCGTACCAGCGGGTAAAAACACGCCCTGCCACAGCGTCATTTCATAGTCCTTCAGCGCGGCCTCTTGCATGGTGGGTAGCTCGGCCGCACCCGGGTAACGGGCGTTGCTGGTGACGGCCAAGGCACGCAAGCGACCACCTTTGTACTGCGGCAGGCCAACAGGCATGCCAGCAAAATAAAAATCAATCTGCCCACCAATTACATCGGTTGCCGCGAGCGAGCCACTTTTGTACGGAATATGCACCGCCTGCACGCCGGACAGTACCTTGAACAACTCACCCGCCATGTGATCGGAGTTACCAATGCCCGAGGATGCAAAATTGAGCTTGCCGGGTTTCTCTTTAGCCCCGGCTATCAGCTCGGCCACACTCTTGTAGGGCGAGCTGGGATGCACCACCAGAATGTGAGGCGTGGCGGTCACGCCCACGGTGGGCAGCAGGTCTTTTTGGCCATGGAAGGGCAGCTTTTCATTGGCGGCTACACTGATCGCCAAGCCGTTTTGTGCAAACAAAATGGTGTAGCCATCTACCGGGCTCTTGGCTACCAGGTCTGCCGCGATGTTGCCCGCAGCTCCCGCCTTGTTGTCCACCACGACGGGCTGTTTCCATAAATCTGCCAGGCCCTGCGCAATGATGCGCCCCACAATGTCGGTAGAGCTGCCGGGGCCGTAGCCGATGACCATCTTGACGGGTTTATCGGGGTAGGCGGCAGCGCTGGATAACGCGGTGAATGCACAGAGTGCAGCGCTAGCTACCGAGAGCGCTAGACGGCGGGACACACGATCAATGGATGGCATGAAAACTCCTTTTTGCATTTTTTGATTATCAAGTGCTGCTTAATTGCTGGAACTGCGGGAAATACTCTTGAGTTCCATGGTGAAAGTAAACCTATTTTCAGGATGCCGCGTAACCGTCACCTCGTACGGATCACCATGACTGTCAAAGTAGCGGCGCACAATCACCAAGCAGGAAGCACCGGATGTAGCATCCAGCGCCTTGGCGTGCTCACGCGTCAGGGTGGACGATGTCACCTCGATCTCAGCGCGGTCCATGGCTACGCCGAAGTGGCGCTCGATCTGTTCAAACACCATCTCGCGCGCATGGTTTTTCAGCTTGGTGACGCGGGCAAATTTATTGAGAATGTAAATGTCGGTCCAGGCCAGTGCCAGCTTGGACTGTTCGTCCCGCCGCACCGCACCGATGTGGTACCACGATGAGCCCAGCGGGGCTTTGAGCGTGCTTTGCAAAGCGGCATCGCACTCTACATAGCGCTCTATTTTGTTCTCACGGTAGGTGTTGCCCGGGTAGCGCAAGATGTCGCGCAGGGTGTTGAAATCCTGGCTGTACACCCGAGGCTGGGTGCAGGAGATGACCTTGGACGCGGCCCCTTGGTGGCATTCAATAAAGCCACGCTCCTGCAAGGTCTTGAGAGCATGGCGCAAGGTATGGCGACTGACCTGGCTTTGTGCGGTCAGCTCTTTTTCGGCGGGCAAGTGGGTACCCACAGGCCAGGCTCCCGAGCGGATGCGCGCGATGAACTCTTCTGCCAAGCGGCCATGCAGCGTTCTAGGCTGCGTGGCCGCTGTCGGCTCATCAAGTGAGGCCATACATCTTTTTGCCGGCCACGGGCATCTGGGCGGTCAAGATGTCACCCGAGAGTGACTCGGTAATGTAGATGGTTTTATTGTCTGGTCCGCCAAAGCACAGGTTGGCCAAATGGTGGTGGTGTTTGTTTTCCGAATACACCAAATGCGTGGGCAGCATGTTGTTGTCAAAGCGCCAAATGCCCACACCCAGGTGGCAGACCAGCAAGCCGTTGTCTGCATCCATCTCAATGCCATCTGGGCCCGCAGCGCCGCCTGACAACTGGATAGCGACACCGGTCTTGGACACCGAGCCGTCGGCCATCAGCGGCAAGCGCCAGATTTGCTGCGAGCGGGTGGCCGCGACAAAGCAATGCTTTTCCTGGGTGTTGAGCGTAATGCCGTTGGGGCTGGGTACGTTGAGAGCCAAGCGGTCCAACTGGCCACCAGCGCGCAGGCGGAACACGCGGCCCGTGGGGTCGGCAATGCCGGTTTGGCCCTGGTCGGTAAAGTACAGGTCGCCATTGCTGGCAAAGTGCAAATCGTTCAAGCCCTTAAAGCCCTCGCTGTACATCGAGCCCAGCACGTTCTCGATCTTGCCGGTCTTGGTGTCCAGCGACAGCAGGCCCTGCTTGTAGCAGGTGATGAAGGCGCGGCCATCTTTATGAAACTTCAATCCGTTAGGCCAGCCGTCGTACTGGGTGATCAGCTCCCACTCGCCCTTGGGCGAGATGCGGAAGATGCGGCCGAACGGAATGTCGACAAACCACAGGTTGCCGTCGCGGTCAAACGAGGGGCCTTCCAAAAAGCACTCCACCTCAGCACCCTGGCGGTTCGGGTCAGACCAGCCTGAGCGCTGCTTCTTGCGGAACTTGGCAGGCATGGACATGAAGACTTCGGCCTTGATCAGCTCTAGTTTTTGAAACGGATTAAACATACAACACGCACTCCTTAAGCTGGATTGACAATGAACAATACTTATACGGACATCTTTATGATGCGACTCACAGCTGTGTGAGCTGCGGATGGCTATCATAACGTTTTACAGTTAGGATGAATTGTCGGTAACGATAATGTGGTTTCCACATAACTTATCCGTATAAGTTTAAACTTCTGAGGAATTTGCTATGGCGAAAATAGTAGTGATTGGCACGGGCACGATGGCCGCAGGCATAGGCGCGGGCTTTATCGATGCGGGCATGAATGTGGTTTTTCTGGGTCGCAGCGCCGACAAGGCCCACAAGTCCCTCACCGATGCGCGCCATATTGCCATCGGTTTGGCGGCAGGTACCGAGCGCCTTCACCTGCCTGGATCTACGGGTTTGATCGATACCTGGAACGACTGGCAAGGCGTGGTGTGGGTGATAGAAACCATCGCCGAGGATTTTGAGCTCAAGCGCCAACTGTTCGCCTCGCTCGACGCACGCGTACCCGCTGGCGTGCCGATTGGCAGCAACAGCTCAGGCTTTCCCATCACGCGCATTGCAGCGGGCTTGGCCACACGCAACCGCATGTTCAATGCCCACTACTTTATGCCTGCGCACTTGGTGCCGCTGGTGGAGGTGGCATTGGGTGAAGACTCTGACCCCGAGTTGGGCGAAGCCGTCTGCGCTTTGTACCGCCGCGCAGGCAAAAAACCCGTACTGGTGCGCAAAGACATCCCAGGCTTTTTGGCCAACCGCATACAGCACGCGCTGATGCGCGAAGCCATGGCCTTGATCGACAGCGGCATTGCCACCCCCGAAGACGTGGACACCGCTGTGCGCTACAGCTTTGGCTTTCGCTACGCGGCAGCAGGCCCGGTGCTGCAAAAAGAGATCTCCGGCTGGGACAGCATGGCCCGCGCGGCGGCAGAAATCTACCCTTCCCTGTCCAACACGCATGTGCTGTCGGAATGCGTGGGCGGCATCATTGCCGCGGGTAAAACCGGCATGAAGGCAGGCGCGGGCTTTATGCAGTGGCCTGCCGAATTAGCGGCCAAAGAGCGCGCGGCGTATGAGGTGCGCCTGAAGGCGGCCTTTGATGTGCTGAACCAAAGCAGCGTGACCTGATGGCCTGCACCCCACGCGCGACCAAGTCAAACGCGAAACTCGCGCATGGGCAGCGTGCTGCTGGCGAACTCGCGCAGGCGCGCCGCATCGGGTGCGTAGCCCAAGCCGGGGCGGTTCATTTGATCCACTGTCACTACACCCTTGATGGGCGCGAGCGGCTGCTCGCACACGTCTTGCGCCAAATAGCGGTTCGACATGCTAAAGCCCCAGGCCACATCGCCCAGGGCAAAGCCTGCGTGCGCGGTAGCCGCAGCGGATATCGTCGTCTCGGCCACCTTGCAAGCCAGGTTCACCCGCATACCGCGCGCCAGGCACAGCCTGCCTGCGGCCAGCAGGGCCTGCGTGCCGCCGAGTTTGATCAACTTCAAGCTCACGCCCTGCGCGGCCCGGGCTGCACCATGGGCGGCGATGTCTCTGAGATCTTGAATCGACTCGTCGGCGCACAGTGCCAAGCCAGTATTCCTATGCAGGGCCACCATGGCATCCATCATGTCGGTGCGAAAGGGTTGCTCCAGAAAACTCAGGCCGCTGGCCCGGCCCGCAGCGGCGATGGCGGCGGCATCGGCTACCGACAGGCCTTGGTTGGCATCGGCAGACACCACGTCGCCTTGCAGCGCCGCGCAGATGGCGCGCACGCGGCGCACGTCGTTGGCGGCATTGCCGGTGCCAACTTTGATCTTCCATTGTCGGTAACCGTCGCTGCGCAAGACACAGGCCTCTTCGATCTCGCCTTCCAGGTCGCCCGAAGCGAGCATATGCAGCATCTCCAATCGAGCGTTTGCGTTCACCGGCGTATCACCCGCCAGCAGTTGGTACAAGGGAATACCCCTGTGCTGCGCAAACAAATCCATCAGCGCCGTTTCGTGACACGACTTGGCAGACTGGTTACCATACAAAATACGCTCTTGCATTGCAGCAATGCCAGAAGGTTCCGCCACTTGAACGCCCATGAGTTTGGACACCAAGTACTCGGTACTGGCGGTAATGCTGCCCAGCGTCTCGCCCGTCATCAAAGGTGCGGCGCTGGCCTCACCCCAGCCTTCGCGGCCTTGGCTATCAATCAGGCGCAGCAGCAAGGTGTGGGCATGGGTCAGCGTCTCGCCCGCCATCTTGATGGGGCGAGACATCGGAACTTCCAGCGGGTAGAGCTGCGCGCGGGTGATCAACATGGTGTGTAATTTTTATAGTTAACAGGAGTCTTGGATGATATCGCTACCCAAACGTAATGCAGTCGCCGCCGCGCTAGCACTCGCCGCGCTCGGTCTGGCCACCCTCGCCCCACTGGGCAATACGGCCCACGCCGTCTTCCCCGACAAGCCCATCAAGATCGTCATCCCATTCGCACCCGGCGGGCCATCTGACGTATTGGGCCGCGCGATCGCGCAGAAGCTCAATGTGGCCTTGGGTCAACCCGTGATAGCCGACAACAAACCCGGCGCGGGCACCAACCTGGCCGCCGAGTTTGTAGCCAAGTCTCCAGCCGATGGCTACACCTTGCTGTTGATGATGGTGGGCACCCAGGCGATCAACGAAGCCATGTACCCCAAGCTGGCTTACAACACCGTACGCGACTTTGCACCCATCACCCTCACGGCAGCATCCTCCCTGATCCTGGCCGCGCACCCCAGCGTGCCCGCCAAAAACCTCAAAGAACTGGTGACCCTGGTCAAGGCCAACCCCGCCAAGTTCAACTACGGTACCGCAGGCGCGGGCACACCGCTGCACTTGGGCGGCTTGCTATTCAACAATCTGGCGGGCACCGACTTTCAGCATGTCCCCTACAAAGGCGCGGCGCCTGCCATGAACGATGTGCTGGGCGGGCAGATCCAGCTCATCCTGGCGGGCACGCCTTCGGTACTTGCACACATCAAATCAGGCAAACTCAATGCCATGGGCGTGACCAGCCTCAAGCGCTCGGCCAACGCGCCCGATGTGCCGACCATTGCCGAGAGCTACCCTGGCTTTGAAGTGGAACTGGTCTATGCACTGGTTGCACCTGCGGGCACGCCAAAAGACATCGTCACCAAACTTAACGCTGAAGTCACCAAGGCGCTGCAAGATACCGAGATGCGCGACAAACTCACCACGCAAGGTTTTGAAGTACGCACCAGCACACCCGATCAATTAGGCAACTACATCAAAAGTGAAATCACCAAGTGGGCACCGCTAGTCAAAGAATCGGGCGTAAAGCCAGAATAGCCCAAGCGCAACAGCACAAGATACGAGGTAACGCGAAAAGCGCAAAAAATACGCAAAAAACACCAAAATAATTCAGTGCTGTTGGAAATATATTAGCCATCCTTTTTCGCGTTTTTTGTATTTGAATTTTGCGCTTTTTGCGTTACATCCCCAATCGTCGTTATCCATTCCAGAAAGCAGTCAGCATGATTGAGACCTCCAACAAACGCATGATGGGCCCCGTGATCCGCTTGCACCCGAATGACAACGTGGTGGTAGCGCGGATAGACGTGCCCATCGGCATGGCGTTTGACACCGAAGCGGGCGAGCGCATCACCAGCAAAGCGCAGGTGACGGCGGGCTACAAAATCGCCACCAAAAAAATCCTCAAAGGCCAGCCCATCCTGAAATACAGCGTGACGGTAGGTTTTGCCCATGTGGACATTGAGCCCGGCACCTTGGTGCACAGCCACAACACCGAGTTCAAAGAGTTTGACCGCGATTATGCCTATGCCAGCGAATTCAAGCCGGTGCAGCTGCTGCCCGAGGCCGAGCGCGCCACCTTTCAGGGCTATGTGCGCGCCAACGGCAAGGTAGGTACACGCAACTTCATCGGCATTTTGTCCACCGTCAATTGCTCGGCCACCGTGGTCAACAAGATTGCCGACTGGTTTACGCCCGAGCGTCTGGCCGCGTTTCCCAACGTCGATGGGGTGGTGGCCTTTAGCCATTCCATCGGTTGCGGCATGGAGATGACGGGCGAGCCCATGCAACTGCTGCGCCGCACCATGGCGGGCTATATTCGCCACCCCAATTTGGCCGCCGCCATGGTGATTGGCCTGGGCTGCGAACGCAACCAATTGAAGGGCCTGCTGGAGCAGGAAGAACTGGCCGCCAGCCCGCACCTGCACACCTTCATCATGCAAGAGAGCGGCGGCACCCGCCAGACCATTGCGGCGGGTATTGAAGCCGTCAAGGCCCTGCTACCCGAGGCTAACAAAGCACGCCGTGAGACGGTGTCGGCCAGCCACCTGAGCGTGGGCTTGCAGTGTGGCGGCTCGGACGGCTTTTCATCCATCACCGCCAACCCGGCGCTGGGCGCCGCGGTAGACATCCTCGCGCGCCACGGCGGCACCGGCATCTTGTCTGAAACGCCCGAGATTTATGGCGTAGAGCACACCCTCACGCGCCGCGCCGCCACGGTAGACATTGGCAAAAAACTCATCGAGCGCATCCGCTGGTGGAAGGATGTGTACTCTGTGGGCCGCGACGTACAGATCAACGGCGTGGTCAGCCCCGGCAACCAGATTGGTGGCCTGGCCAATATTTTCGAGAAGTCCCTCGGCTCATCCATGAAGGGCGGCACCGGCCCGCTGATGCAAGTCTATAAATACGCCGAGCCCGTCACCGCCAAGGGCTTTGTCTTTATGGACACCCCAGGTTTTGACCCGGTGTCGGCCACCGGGCAAATTGCCGGCGGTGCCAACCTGATTGCTTTCACCACCGGGCGTGGCTCGATGTTCGGCTCCAAGCCCGCGCCGTGCATCAAACTGGCTACCAATAGCCCCATGTTCCACAAGCTGGCAGAAGACATGGACATCAACTGCGGCGAGATTTTGGACGGCACAGTGTCGGTGCAGGAGATGGGGCAACAAATCTTCGAACTCTTCTTGCGCACGGCCTCAGGCGAAGCCTCCAAGAGCGAAAAGCTGGGCCTGGGCGACTATGAATTTGTGCCTTGGCAGATTGGCATCATGAGTTGAGTGGGCCTCCCGATTCAGCTTTCAATCAACAGCCAACACTCAATCGCACCTCTTCAAATCCGTTGAACATTACCAGGAGGCTGCCGTGGCCACTCGCCACTCTGTCTCAACCCTACGCCTTGGGTACGAAGGCGCTGCACCAGCCCTCACCACTGACGAGCTTGCCCGGAAAGATAGCGCACGCCCCCGGTGCGGGGCTGGGCTGTTTGGCATTGAACATCTGGCAAGTGGCACATTTTTGTCCGGTGGCGTATTTCGGTTGTTGGGCGCTGTCGATCTTGCTGGCGTCTGCCTTGTACCCCAGCGCGCTGGCCTGCGGGCTGGTTTCCACCAGCATCGCGGCCTGCGCCTGCGACAAGTCCACCGCAACCAGCGCGGCACTGCCCAGAATGGATCGAATGGCAAAGGTTCTGCGATTGATTGTCATGATGCTTCCTTTTAAAAAATAGGCTCAAATTAAACTCAGGGTCCGGGAACACCGATCTCCATGATCTGGCCGCGGTTTTCATAGGCTTGGTAGGCCTCCAGCGCGGTGAGCTCTTCACTGCCAATCTCCAGGCTGTCACCACGCATGGCGGCAACGATGCACCAGTTAATAAACTCTTGCACCGTTACCACCCGGCGAAATTGCTGCTTGAACTTGGGAAAGGTCTCGGGATGGGTGGCCGCCGCGTTGGGATGGCACATATTGCAGTTCTGGCCATTGGTGCCCAGCTGGCGGTCCTTCCACAGCACCTCCCCACGCTTGATCGCCTTGTCGGTTTCTACCTTGGTCTTATGCACCAGATCCGGGTCTAGCTTGGGGCTTTGCACATGGACGCCGCGCGGCCGCTTGGGCGCCTCCTGCGGCGTGGCCACGCCATGCCAGGCCAACACCAGCGTGATGAGCACGACTGCCGCTGTTGGCAACATTTTTTGAATGATCGGTGTCATGATGGCCTCCGAAAAGATGACGAATGCATTGAACTGACGGGTGCGCAGCCAGGCATCAACCCGTCGGCGGCGTGAGGGTCCACAAAATATCCTCATGGCTCACCTTGCCACTGCTGCCCTGCACCCTGGCGATATGCCAACCCAGACCGTCAAACAGCTTGGACGGGTTCGGGCGCGGCATCTGGCCGGTCAGGCCCAGCGTGTGGTAGCTCTCGGGGTAAGGGTGCGGCCAGGAGGTGGACAAAATCCCGGTAAATTTCATATTCGCAATCTGGTGCTCTACCAGTTGGTGCACATGCGCATGAAACACCTGCACGTTGCTAAACGGCTTGAGGAGGGCGTGGGCCAGGTCTGCGTCCTGGGTCCAGAAATTCCAGGGTTTGTGGTACTGGTACAGCGGTACGTGGCTGAAGATCAGCAACGGGGCATCCTTGGGCACGCTTGCCAGATCGCGTTCCATCCAGTCCAGCTGGGCGCGTCCCAGCGCAAAGGTACCCTGGGACGGGTCGTTGATATCACCTGCCACCTTCATCCGTTCTTCCAGGCTCAAGTTTCGGCTGCTCCAGAAGTCGCTCAAATTGCAGCCGTGCAGCGCCATGATGTGCGCGCCCTTGTGGTCAAACGAGTAGTAGGGCATGGCGCGTTTGATCATGTGGCGCATGTAGTACTCGCCCATATCCAGGTACCAGTCATGCTCACCGGCCAAATAATGGATGGTGGGTTTCAGCCCGGCGATGATTTCCTCAAAATACTTGAACTCCTCCAGCGTACCGTCGGTAATGGCGTCGCCCAGGTACATGACGAAATCGGGCGCCGGGTTCATGGCGTTGATCTGCTTGATAGCTGCCTCCAACCGCACCTTCATGGGGCTGTTTTTCTTGCCCATGGTGTGGCTGTCCGCCAGGATGGCAAACGTGAAATCCTCGGCCGGTGTTTTGGCGTGGGCTTTGCCGGGCAGCAGCAAGGACCCCAGCGGTACCGCGGCCAGCGTGACTCCCGCCAACCCCAGCGTCTCCACGAATCCCCTACGGCTCCAGCCTACGTGTAGCGCGTTGCGGCCACCGTCATAGACATAGCCTTCCCCGGTCACGCCGGTCGAGATGACGGGGGGAACCGCAACGCCACAAAGATTATTTTGGTTTGCTGGCTGCATGGCATTCTCCTATTGGTCTGCATCAACACATTGAAAAGCTGGGCCCCGTTGTGCGTTAACATTAAAACTACCGCCCATGGACGCATTCTTTTGCCGACGCAGCGGCCCGGCAATACCCGGAAAACCTACCTACTTCCGTGCCTGCGTTCTCTGATGCCGAGCCGTACTAAATCCGCCCTGTCACCTAAATGACAGATAGACATCAGGCTTTTAGTGCGATGGGTGTGTATCGGCGTCAGGTAGTAGCGAATTACAACAAATGTAACTAATTGAAATTACCCGCCGCACTGAAGCCGTCACCACGGCGGTGCTGAGCAGTTAAAGTTTTAGATAAATCGGTCTGCAGCCCAATAGAAAAAGTGGGATGAGCTACAAAATATGTAGCAACAACCTACGCTGTGCATTCCAGGCGCGTTTGCACAAGCCCGATAAAAGGGGCAGTTTGGGCTTGATCGCGGGTGTCATTACGCTTTGCCTGCGGCTATCGTGTGAGAGATGGGCCTCCAGCGCGGTCGGGTCTGCGCCGCTCGTTTCCCGTTTGTCACAGGGCAAGGCAAGGGGGACGCACCTGTTGATGCACTCTTGGCCCACTGCAGCAGGTCAAAACGCCCCGTACACCAGGTTCTTGAACAGGTTACGGTAGTGCTCCCGCTGGTAAGGCCCTTGCATCATCCAGATGGCCGTGAGGTTTTCTTTCGGGTCGTTCCAGAAATACGTGCCCGCCAGGCCACCCCATGCGTAGTCGCCTGGGCTGCCTGCATTGCTCGCCTCACCGCCGCCCAAGCGCACCGCAAAGCCCAGGCCGAAGCCGTAGCCCGGGCCAGGGATGTAGTCGGTATTGGTGCCGGGCATGCGGCTGGCGCGGATGATGTCGCTGCCCAAATGGTCGCTGGTCATCAGCGCAATGGTTTTGGCCGACAAGATACGCACGCCCTCCAGCGTGCCGCCCGCCAGCAACATACGGGCAAAGCGCAGGTAGTCGGGCGCGGTCGACAGCAGGCCGCCGCCGGCGGATTCGTATACCGGGACTTTGCTGGTGTCCAGCAGACGCACCGCCAGCGTGGCGCTGTCGGGGTCGATGGCAAAGGGCTGGGCGATGCGCGGCTGCTGCGCAGTAGGTACGGCAAAACCGGTGTCCACCATACCCAAAGGGCCAAAGATGCGTGCTTGCAGATACGCACCCAGCGTTTGTCCGCTGACGCGTTCGATCAGCGCGCCCACAATGTCGGTAGAGCGGCTGTATTCCCACACCGTACCGGGCGCGTAGGCCAAGGGCAATGTGGCCAGGCGTTCTGAGAATTCGGTATTGCTCAGCTTGCCCTGCTCTACGCCGGCCTTACGGTAGACCGCTTTCACCATCGAGTCACCAAAGATGCCGTAGGTCAAACCACTGGTATGGCGCAGCAGGTCTTGCACCGTGGGCGCGCGGGCACCGGGCAACGCGGTCAGCGGGATGCGATCCAGTTGCGGCTGGCCCACCTCGTCTCGGCCCTCTACACCCAGCGTGAGGCCCTCAAACTCGGGTAAATATTTAGCCACGGGGTCGGCAATCTGCACCAGGCCGTCCTCTACCAGCATCATCAGCCCCACCGAGGCGATGGGTTTGGTCATGGAGTAAATGCGAAAAATGCTGTCGGTGCGCATGGCATCCGGCGCATCCGGGTCGCGCTGGCCCAGCGCTTGGTCAAATACCGTTTTGCCGTCTTTGTGCACCAGCATCACCGCACCAGGCAGGCGGCCTACGTCAATATCTGCTTGTACGATGCGGGTAATGCGTTCTAAACTGGGGGGATGCATGCAATGGTCCTATGCCTTGCTGGGGTTGATCAAATACTTCGTCGCTGTAGCGCGCTGCCCATACACGGCGATCTCGCCCAGTTGCAGCGCCTCGGCCAATGACACCTCTTTGGAGTAGTGGCTGGCAAAAGTGGTTTTCAGCTCGGACGCAACGCGGGCCTTGAGTTGCAGCATTTTGCCGCTGCCCAGCTTTTGCAGATACGAGAACACCAGCCAGCCGCCCATGCCCCAGGCCATGCCGAAGCTGCGGTTGAAGGTGGTGGGGCTGGTGTCCAGCCCACCGTAGAGGTACACCTGCTTGTGCGTGGTGCTGCCGTAGCGGCTGTACTCTTTGCTGGTTTTATTCAGCGCGGCTTCCATGCAGGTGAGGATTTGCCCGGCCAGTTTGCCACCCCCCGTGGCATCAAAGGCCAGTGTGGCACCAGTGGCGACCAGAGCGGCGGTGAGGTCATCCATAAAAGTAGGCGACTCGGCGTTGCACACATGCTCTGCGCCTAGTGATTTGAGCAGGGCCACTTGCTCAGGTTTACGCACGATGTTGACCAGGCCGATCTTGTCTTCGTTGCAGATTTTGACCAGCATTTGGCCCAGATTCGATGCGGCTGCCGTGTGTACCAAGGCCTTATGGCCTTCGTGGCGCAGAGTCTCAATAAAGCCAAGCGCGGTCAGCGGGTTGATGAAGCACGACGCGCCCTCGGCGGCGCTGGTGCCTGCGGGCAACACCAGGCATTGATCGGCGCGCGCGTTGCGGTACTGCGAATACATCGCTCCGCCCAGCACGGCCACCGTCTTGCCCAGCAAGGCTTGCGCAGCGGCGGAGCTGCCCGCAGCCACCACCAAGCCTGCACCTTCGTTGCCCACAGGCATCGACTGGCCCATCCGGCCCGCCATACTTTTCATAGCGACTTGCGCAATCTGCATGGTCACTACCGGGCTATTCGCAGTCCCAGATGCCTTGGCAGTAGAGACGTCAGCCGCACCAAACAGCAGGCCAATATCCGATGGGTTCAAAGGCGTAGCCTGCACCCGGATCAGCACTTCATCAGGTGATGGGCTGGGTACGGGGATGCTGTGCAAGGACAGCTCCAGCTCGCCGCTGGGTTTGACCAGGGAGCGCAGTTGCAACGCGGTGGTGGGGATGGGGGTGGTCATAGCGGTCTCCGGTGTGTGGGCGATGGTGTGGCGGGCTGTACGGTGGTTAACTGTACCTCACAGCCACGGCCCGTCGCCCACCGCTTGTCCCGCACAGCACGCAACGCTGGTGCCGTTTATTTTTACCGCTGTCCTGCCAAAACGATCACCCCACGCTTTAAGCTGTGGTCTGGCACATGAAGGGATCCCCATGGAAAACACCGAGACAGACTATTTGATCATTGGCAGTGGCGCAGCCGGTTTGGCGTTTGGCGACACCCTGGTGCAAGAGACCGATGCCCACATCACCGTCGTAGACCGCCACGCCAAACCGGGCGGTCACTGGAACGATGCCTACCCATTTGTGAGTTTGCACCAGCCGTCCGCCTTCTACGGCGTGAACTCACTGGAGCTGGGCAGCCTGCGCAAAGACACGGCGGGTGCCAACCAGGGCCTGTACGAGCTAGCCTCGGGTGCGCAGGTGAACGGCTATTTTGACAAAGTGATGCAAGAAAAGCTGCTGCCCACGGGTCGCGTGCGCTACCACCCGATGTGCAATTACCTGGGCGTTGCGCAACAGGGCGACCAGCATGTGGCGCGGTTTGAATCCCTCCTGTCGGGCGTGCAAACCCAGGTCACGGTGCGCAAAAAACTGGTCGATGCCAACTACTTTGGTCCCAGCGTGCCCGCCACCCACACGCCCAAATTCAGCGTAGCCCCGGGCGTGCGCCTGGTCACGCCCAATGCCCTCACCCAGCTTTGGCAGGGCAAGACCGAGCGCCCCCGCCACTACGCCATCTTGGGCGCGGGCAAAACCGCCATGGACGCGGCTCTGTGGCTGCAGGGCTGCGGCGTAGCGCCCGAGGCCATTACCTGGGTGATGCCGCGCGACTCGTGGCTGGTCAACCGCCTGACGACGCAGCCCGGTGCAGAATTTTTCAACCACTCCATCGGCGGACAGGCCGCGCAGATGGAATGCTTTGCCAACGCCACCAGCGTGGATGATTTGTTTTTGCGCCTGGAGGCCAGCGGCCAAATGCTGCGCATCTACCCCGACCACACGCCCAGCATGTTCCACTTTGCCACGATGTCGGTGGGCGAAGTAGAGATCCTGCGCCGCATCACCAACGTAGTGCGCATGGGCCGTGTGCAAGCCATTGCACCCGACGCGCTGGTGCTAGATGGTGGCCGCGTAGCCATGGGCGCAGGCACGCTGTGCATAGACTGCACCGCGTCCGCCGTAGAGCCCCGCCCCTTGCAGCCGATATTTCAGCCGGGCAAGCTGGTGCTGCAACTGGTACGCGCCCCCCTGCCCACCTTCAGCGCCGCGATGATCGCCTATGTAGAAGCGCATTACGGCAACGACGCGCAGAGCGACGCACTCAAAAACAGGCTGTGCGGCAACGTGCCCTTCCCTCACACCCTGGCAGACTACGTGCGCACCATCCAGGCCAACATGGCCAACCAAGCCCAGTGGGGCCAAGACAAAACCCTGCGCGAGTGGATGCGCAATAGCCGCTTGGACGGTTTCGGCAAACTCATGGCTTCTGTTGACCCTGGCGATACGGAAAAAATGACGATCATGGGGAAGCTGCGTAGCCAGGCGATGGCGGCTATGGGGAATATGCCTAGGCTGCTTTCTACCGCCTGATTTATTGTGCATTTAGGCCTCTAGGCCAATGGAATATAGCGTAAGCAGCTATCGTAACGGTAGCGCTTCTTAGTCTGTGTTTGCGTACTGGAACGCGCACTGCTACGGCGCAATGCCCACGCCACCCGAGCACCGGCCCCTTCGGGGGAGCATCTGCGGTACTCAAAATTTGGGGAAACGTCGAAACTCGCTTCGCTCAAACACCGACGTTTCTGATCCCAAATTTCTCCGTTCCTCGAGCCCGGGGCTCTTATCGGGTGGCGTAGGCATTGCACCGCAGCAGTGCGCTTTGGGTATCCGAAGGGTGGGGGCACGTTGCTCTATTTTTTGCAGCTGCTTACGCTTTAGTCGTAATGGCGATGAGCAAAGATGAGACTAAAAATTGCGCATACCTGAGTACAACGCTTGACATCTGAAATTCTACCTGCTTGCAATGTCAAGTCCTCTCGATTCAAGGGTTAGCGTCACTGCGGTGACGATGGTGCAACCGCCAAGTGAGTCAATGTGGACGCGAACATACAACGGGGAAGACAATTGAAAACGGTGGGCGACCAATGTCCACATCCACGGACAAAGTGACTATTGCATGAGCGTCCCGTACCGGGAGCAAGGTCAAATCGATCTAGCCCTGGAATGGAACCGCTGATGCGCGGGCAATGTATTATTGACGACTCAGGCGCTAGTTGCCGGACAACATCATCAAGTACGGTTACTTGGATCCACGCCAATTTCACACGTTCGGGCATCTCAGCGGCAAATTGGAAGCCCCCTTCGTCGCGTGAACCGGGGGCTGAATGTCCTTGGTAAGACGGATAAACCCCTCGGTAGTGGTCATAGAAGAGTGCTTTGAGTCCAGCCGAGCGCGCAAAAGCGGCAGCATTAACTCTTTCTCAAGATATCTTTCCCAATGGGAATCCAGAGCATATTTATGGTGAAATATGCCGATAGTCCTTGTCATCTGGACGTAAGCAGCTACAAAATTAATAGCGAATGAATTCACCCATGCGTACCCAAAGCGCGCTGCTGCGGTGCAATGCCTACGCCACCCAATAAGAGCGCCGGGCTCGAGGAACGGAGAAATTTGGGATCAGAAGCGGCGTTGTCTGAGCGAAGCGAGTTTAGCCGCTTCCCCAAATTTCGAGTACCGCAGAGGCTCCCCCGAAGGGGCCGGGGCTCGGGTGGCGTGGGCATTGCGCCGCAGCAGTGCGCGTGCTTAGATTTTCTCAGCCAACTGCACCAAAATCGCCGGATTCTCAAGGGTAGAAGTATCCTGCGTAATCTCTTCCCCCTTGGCAATCGAGCGCAGCAAACGCCGCATGATTTTGCCGCTGCGGGTTTTGGGCAGGTTGTCGCCAAAGCGGATGTCTTTGGGTTTGGCAATCGGGCCGATTTCTTTGGCTACCCAGGCGCGCAGCTCGTTGGCGATTTGCTTGGCTTCGTCGCCGGTGGGGCGGCTGCGCTTGAGTACGACGAAGGCACTGATGGCTTCGCCCGTCAAATCATCGGGGCGGCCTACTACGGCGGCTTCGGCTACCAGGTGGCTGCATGACACGAGGGCCGATTCAATCTCCATCGTGCCCAGGCGGTGGCCTGACACGTTCAGCACATCGTCGATGCGGCCGGTGATGCGGAAGTAGCCACGGTCTGCGCTGCGCACTGCGCCGTCGCCCGCCAGGTAGTATGTGCCGCCCATCTCGGGGGGGAAGTAGCTTTTGACAAAGCGATCCGGGTCGCCCCAGATGGTGCGGATCATCGACGGCCAGGGGCGCTTGACGACCAGCATGCCGCCCGAGCCGTTGGGTACGTCAGCGCCGATTTCATCGACGATGGCGGCCATGATGCCGGGGAGAGGAAGGGTACAGGAACCAGGGACCAGGGGCGTGGCACCGGGCAGTGGGGTGATCATGTGGCCGCCGGTTTCTGTCTGCCAGAAGGTGTCCACGATCGGGCAACGCTCGCCGCCCACGTGCTTGTGGTACCACATCCAGGCCTCGGGGTTGATGGGCTCGCCCACGCTGCCCAAGATGCGCAGGCTACTCAGGTCGCTGCGCGCGGGGTGCACTTTTTCGTCGCCCTCTGCGGCTTTGATGAGTGAGCGGATGGCCGTGGGTGCGGTGTAGAAAATCGTGCACTTGTGCTTTTCTATCATCTGCCAGAAGCGCCCGGCGTTGGGGAAGGTAGGAATGCCTTCAAAAATGATTTGGGTAGCACCCGCCGCAAGCGGGCCGTAGGCTACATAGGTGTGGCCGGTGATCCAGCCGATGTCTGCCGTGCACCAGAACACGTCGGCTGGTTTGATGTCAAAGGTCCAGTCCATCGTCAGCTTGGCCCACAGCAGGTAGCCGCCGGTGCTGTGCTGCACGCCCTTGGGTTTGCCGGTGGAGCCGGAGGTGTACAGGATGAACAGCGGGTGCTCAGCGCCCACCATCTCGGGGGCGCAGATCGTCGCTTTGACCCTTCAAAGCCTCGGCAAAAGTAATGTCGCGGCCGGCCACCATGTTGCAGACCTGTTTGCGTGCGTTGCATCACCAGCACGGTTTTGATGCTCTCGCAGCCGCCCAGCGCCAGGCCTTCATCGACGATAGCTTTGAAATGGCAGTTCTTTGCCGCCGCGCATTTGGAAGTTGGAGGTAATCACCGCTACCGCGCCCGCGTCGATGATGCGCTCTTGCAGGCTCTTGGCGCTAAAGCCGCCAAACACCACGCTGTGCGTCGCGCCAATGCGTGCGCAGGCCTGCATGGCTACTACGCCGTCGGTGGTCATGGGCATGTAGATCAGTACGCGGTCGCCCTTTTGAATGCCGCGTGCTTTGAGGGCATTGGCAAACTGGCTGACCTTGGCCAGCAGCTCTTTGAAGGTGACCTTGGTCACCGCGCCGTCGTCGGCTTCGAAGATGATGGCGGTCTTGTTCTCTGTGGCGGTGCCGATATGCTTGTCCAGGCAGTTCGCCGATGCATTTAAGGTGCCATCGTCAAACCATTTGTAGAACGGCGCTTTGCTTTCGTCCAATGTTTTGGTAAAGGGCTTGTTCCACACCAGGTTGGCGCGGGCTAATCTTGCCCAGTAGCCTTCAAAATCGGTGGCAGCCTCTTGGCACATCGCCTCGTATTGCGCCATGCTGGATATGCGCGCACCTGCGGAGGCAGCGGCGGACGGGGGGAAAACGCGGTTTTCGACCAGGACGGATTCGATGGCGGTGCTCATGGGTTTGTCTCCAAGCGTGAGGTTATGGTTGGGCAGTAATATCAGGGTTAGCACTTACGAGGCACTGACTTACGCGCAGCCTACTAATTTACTCATTTCACAGGCCTGCCACAGTACGCCACTACAATCAATTCGTCGGTAAAAACCCGATACCCCCTTATTTCTTGCTCACTATGTCATCACCACACAAAAACCCCAATCGGCCCAAGGGCGGCATGCCCGTTTTGTCCAACTTTATTTTTGCCAGCCGCTGGCTGCAAATGCCGCTGTACTTGGGTCTTATTGCGGCGCAAGCGGTGTACGTGTTTCACTTTGGCCTGGAACTGTACCACCTGATCGGTGCGGCCTTTGGCAGCCAGCCCGACATTGACGCGCTGGTCAAAAGCATTGGCTATGTGTCCGATGCCAAGCTCACGTCGCTGAACGAGACCGTCATCATGCTGGTGGTGCTGGCGCTGATCGACGTGGTGATGATCTCCAACCTGCTGATCATGGTGATTGTGGGCGGCTACGAAACCTTTGTGAGCCGCATGAACCTGGAGAACCACCCCGACCAGCCAGAGTGGCTCAGCCATGTAAACGCCAGTGTGCTCAAGGTCAAGCTGGCCACCGCCATTATCGGCATATCGTCCATTCATTTGCTCAAAACCTTTATCAACGCCGCCAACTACACAGACAAGGTGCTGATGTACCAAACCATCATCCACGTCACCTTCCTGCTCAGCGCCATGGCGATTGCCTACACCGACAAGCTGATGGCCCGCGAAGACCATGAGGCCAAGAAGATTGATGGCCGGGCGAATAATGATTGATCGATCCTACCCAGCACGCAGAAGAGGTAACGCAAAAAACGCTAAAAATATAATACCAAAAACGCAAAATTTAAATATAGATTGCTTTGCTGATTTTTGCAGTTCCTTTTTTGCGGTTTTTGCGAATTTTTTGCGGTTTTTGCGTTACCTCTCATTGCATTCCATACACCTCACTTAACAACGTACCACTGCCATGACCACCATCAAAGCCTCTGACCTCGTCGAAACCATCTCTGCCGCCTTGCAGTACATCAGCTACTACCACCCAGCCGACTACATTTCCCATCTGGCGCGCGCCTACGAGCGCGAGCAAGGCCCGGCGGCCAAGGATGCCATAGCGCAGATACTGACCAACAGCCGCATGAGTGCCGAGGGCCACCGCCCGATGTGCCAGGACACGGGCATCGTCAACGTGTTTCTCAAAATCGGCATGGACGTGCGCTTTGAAGGCTGCGCCGCCTTTGGCGATGGCGCGCTGGACGACGTGATCAACGAGGGCGTGCGCCGGGGCTACAACCATCCCGACAACACCCTGCGCGCCAGTATCGTGGCCGACCCGCAGTTTGACCGCAAAAACACCAAGGACAACACGCCCGCCGTGATCAACATTGAGCTGGTGCCCGGCAACAAGCTGGACATCAGCGTGGCGGCCAAGGGCGGCGGCTCGGAGAATAAAAGCAAACTTGTGATGCTGAATCCATCGGACAGTATTGTCGACTGGGTGCTCAAAACCGTGCCCACCATGGGCGCGGGCTGGTGCCCACCGGGCATGCTGGGCATAGGCATTGGTGGCACGGCAGAAAAGGCCATGCTGCTGGCCAAACAAAGTCTGATGGAAGACATCGACATGTACGAGCTGCAAGCCAAATCGTCCAGTGGCGCGGTATTGACCAAAGTGGAAAATCTGCGACTGGAGCTGTTTGAAAAAGTCAACGCGCTGGGCATTGGCGCGCAGGGCCTGGGCGGCCTGACCACGGTGCTAGATGTCAAGATCAACATGTACCCCACGCACGCCGCTGGCAAACCCGTGGCCATGATCCCCAACTGCGCCGCCACCCGCCACGCCCATGTGGTGATGGACGGCAGCGGCCCGGTTTACCTCACGCCACCGTCGCTCGACCTGTGGCCCGATGTGCACTGGGCACCCGACACCAAAAAGTCCAAGCGCATTGACGTGAACACGCTGACCCCCGCCGAGGTGGCCAGCTGGAAACCCGGCGACACCTTGCTGCTGAACGGCAAAATCCTCACCGGCCGCGATGCCGCGCACCAGCGCATCAAAGACATGCTGGCCAAGGGCGAGAAGCTGCCGGTGGACTTTACCAACCGCATCATTTACTACGTCGGCCCGGTCGATCCCGTGAAGGGCGAAGCTGTTGGCCCCGCAGGCCCCACCACGGCCACCCGCATGGACAAGTTCACCGAGATGATGCTGGCGCAAACTGGCTTGATCAGCATGATCGGCAAGGCCGAGCGTGGCCCCACGGCGATTGAGGCCATCAAGAAACACAAGAGCGCGTATTTGATGGCCGTAGGCGGCGCGGCCTACCTGGTCTCCAAAGCCATCCAAACCGCCAAGGTGGTGGGTTTTGCCGACCTGGGTATGGAAGCCATTTACGAATTTGATGTAACCGACATGCCGGTAACGGTAGCGGTAGATTCCGGCGGCACCAGTGTGCATAACACCGGGCCCGCAGAGTGGCAACAGCGCATTGCCACGGGAGAGTTCAAGAACATTGCGGTGACGGTGGCCTAGCACCGTCACGCATTGGCTAGCGCCGATCCTAGCCGCAGGCGGCGGATGATTCGCGCGCTAAAGTGGCGGTAGTTGCACCGTCAAGAGTTGCGAGGCTACCGCCGGATTGTCGGTATCCGTCACCAGCATCACCACGCCCGGCTTGCCACCTGATGGAGTGCAGATACCTTCCACCTTTGCCGTCCCCTGCAAGCGGTGCAGGTGCTCCAGTCGGCCATCCGCGCCCATGATGCCAATGGCGCTGGCGATGCAGGGGCCGTCCAGGTAGCTGCTGTGGGTGTTTTCTGCGACGGCGCTAAAAGCCCAGCGACCATCCGGCAGTGCAGTTGCGTCGGTCACACTGAGTTGCACGCCATCCACCACACCCGCACTGCCCATATCGATCGTCTGCAGCCTGTGCGCTTGCGGCGCATCGCCCTGACCATTTAGCAGCCACGCCTGCATCTGCATCCAGTCCAGGTGGATGCAAACGCTGCGCGGGTCACTTTGGTTGCCACGCTGCAATAGATGCAGGGCACCGCCCGCCACAAAACAGCCCTCGATGTTCAGATCGGCAAAGCGCGCGCGCAGCGGTGCATACAGCCTGGACAAATCGGTGATCCGTGGTGTTCGCCCACCCGGTATCGGCCCATCCAGTGTGGCGACCCGGCCTTGCGCATCCAGCGCCAGCAGCACGCCCCGCTCTCGCTGTGGTGTGGAGCCAGATCCCAGCGTCAGCAGTGCGCCATGGGGGTAGTGGGGCAGAGGCGGAAGCCATGTCAGGGTTTCCAGATCGGCCTTGCGCGCCTTGCGCAGCGCAGCGTCTTGCGGCAATGGCCCGGGCAGCATCGACAGCAGCCGCACTGGGGCTTGCCCCTCCAAAGAGAGCGTGGCCAGGTGCTGCTCATCGTCGGCCACCACATAGAGGTGCCCGTTCACCTGCACCAAACCGCTGGCCGCGCTCAGGTGCGGTTGGCCGCGAGGATGGATACCGGGGTCTAGCGTTAAAGTGCGCACCAACTGGGGAATAAGCATGGGGCTATCTTGACATAGCCGGGCCTGGATAAATACATTTACCCCAATAGCGACCGCACCCTGCCCCCAAATTAGCCAGTTGGCGCGTGCAGAAGGGCGCAGGCCAGCCATGGTTTAGGCTAGCATTGGCGCATGACCCATCCCCCCATCGGCGTGTTTGATTCCGGCATCGGCGGCCTGAGCATCCTCAAGGCCCTGCGCGCCGAGCTGCCCAACGAGCGCTTCGTCTATTTTGCCGACAGCGCGCATAACCCCTATGGCGAAAAGCCCGAGGCCTTTGTCATTGACCGCTCGCGCGCCATTGCGCAGCAGTTGATTGACGAACACCATATCAAGGCCCTGGTGGTAGCCTGCAACACCGCCACCGCAGCAGCCATCCACCTGCTGCGCGCCCAGCACCCCGGCCTGCCCATCATCGGTGTGGAGCCTGCCCTCAAGCCCGCAGTCGCCCTCAGCCAAACCCAACGCATCGCCGTGCTAGCCACGCGCGGCACGCTGCACAGCGCCAAGTTTCAAACGCTGCTGCAATCGCTAGAGGGCCAAGCCCAGTTCATCTGCACACCTTGTGACGGCCTGGCAGAACTGATCGAGCGCAACGCCAGCGCCCAGGACACTACAAATTTAATAGCTAACTATGTCCATACGACAGGGACTAGTAGGCTATTTGGCACTCAAACTGGTGAGATTGACACGCTGGTACTGGGTTGCACCCATTACCCCCTGGTGCTGCCCCTGTTTCGCGCCGTGGTGAGCGATGCCGTGCACATCGTGGACAACGGCCAGGCGGTGGCGAGGCGGGTTAAATCGCTGATTCAGGCTGCGCCGCTTGCTGCCCCAGGCTCGGCCACCTTGCGCCTGCTCTCCAGCGCCCATGCGCAGCATCTGGAGTTAGCCGCAGCGCGGTGGCTTTTGTAATCTCGATTTAGGTGTTCAAGGCCTGATATCGGGTGCGGTTGTCGCCCCAGGCAACACGGGATGGCGATCATCGCTCTCGTCTTTCAACCCAACCCCCGTGAGCTGGCGCAGCCGCGATGCTGTGAGCAGATGGTGCAGCTTGGCCGCTGCTGCGTCCACCGGCAGGCCGGCGGGGCGCACGTTGGAGATGCAATTGCGGCTGGCATCGGTGAGGCCGGGCTGGGGGCCCCAGCTGAGGTACAGGCCCAGGCTGTCGGGGGAGCTTAGGCCGGGGCGCTCGCCCAGTACCACCACTACCGCCCTGGCCAGCAGCGCCTGGCCCACTTCGTCGCCCACGGCTACGCGGCCCTGCTCTACTACCGCGATGGGGGCTACCGTCCAGCCTTGCGTGGCATCGGCGCGCAGGCGGGCCAGGGTGGCGGCTACCAGCGCTACGGCGCTGGTGTGCACGGCCAGCGCAGACAGGCCGTCGGCGATGACGAAGGCGAGGTCATAACGCGGGTGCTCCGAGGTGCCACCATCGCCGGTGCTGGACAGCGCCCGCTGTCCCGGCTGTGCCGGTTGTTCCTTCCGCACCCGCTGCGGTAGCTGATCCCGCCAGGCTGCCAGCGCAGCGCGCGATGGCTCGTCCAAGCACCGGCCCAAGTCGGGCCGTTGCAAGTAGCTGGTGCGGTCTACCGCCGCACTGTGCAGCAGCAGTGTTTCCAAGCCCAGGGCGCGTAGTGAAGCCACTACGCCCAGCGCGTCCAGCGGCACATGCACCGCGTCGCGCGCCTGGGCGTGGGCTAGCTGGAATGCCAGGTGCGGGGCGGTGGGCAGGCTGTGCCCGGCGCGGCCCAGGGCGATGCGCGCGTCGGTGTACAGGCGTAGTGCTTGCCAGCGCGCGGGGGTGACTGGGGCCGCCCCAGCAGCGTCGCCAGGCAGTTGCTTGGGCAACGCCTGAGGCAACGCTTGCGACAGCGCATAGGATGACTCCTTGGGCGGCTCGCCCGTTGATTTGGCATTCATTGCGGACGCTCCAGTTGCTTGAGCGCCGCTGCAAACGGTGCAGGCAAGGTGTCGGTGAGGCGCAGTGCGTCGCCGGGCTCGAACAGTCCCATGCGGCGCAGCCAGTCTTCAAACTCGGGGGCTGGCCGCAGGCCCAGCAGTTGCCGCATGACCAGCGCGTCGTGGAACGAGGTGCTTTGGTAGTTGAGCATGATGTCGTCCGCGCCGGGCACGCCCATGATGAAGTTGCAACCCGCCGTGCACAGCAGGGTCAAGATCGCGTCCATGTCGTCGCTGTCGGCCTGCGCGTGGTTGGTGTAGCACACGTCTACCCCCATGGGCAGGCCCAGCAGCTTGCCGCAGAAATGGTCTTCCAGCGCGGCGCGCATGATCTGCTTGCCGTCAAACAGGTATTCGGGGCCGATAAAGCCGACCACGGTGTTGACCAGCAGCGGCTTGAAATGCCGCGCCACCGCGTAGGCCCGCGCCTCGATGGTTTGCTGGTCACAGCCGTGGTGCGCGTTGGCCGACAGCGCGCTGCCCTGGCCAGTCTCGAAATACATCACGTTATCGCCGCGCTGGCCGCCCTCCCACATCGCACCGCGCTGCAGTGCCAGCGCCGCAGCCCGTGCCTCTGCCAGCAGTGCCAGGTCGATGCCAAAGCTGCGGTTGGCGGCCTGCGTGCCAGCGATGGACTGGAACACCAGGTCTACCGGCGCGCCGCGCTCCATGGCTTGCAGTGTGTTGGTGACATGCGTCAGCACGCAGGACTGGGTGGGGATGGCGTAGCGCGTGATCACGCCATCCAGCATCTGTAGCAGGCGCACCACCTGCGCCACGCTGTCAGTGGCCGGGTTGATGCCAATCACCGCGTCGCCGCTGCCCATCAGCAGGCCGTCCAGCAGGCTGGCGGCAATACCGGCGGCATCGTCGGTGGGGTGGTTGGGTTGCAATCGCGTGGCCAGTCCCCCGGGCAGGCCGAGCGTGCTGCGAAAACGCGTCACCACGCGGCATTTGCGCGCGACCAAGGCCAGGTCTTGCACCCGGCACAGCTTGCTGACGGCGGCCACCATCTCGGGCGTCAATCCCGGTGCCAACGCGGCCAAGCTGTCGCTACTGGCCGCGTCGCCCAACAACCAGTTGCGAAAGTCGCCCACCGTCAGGTGCCTCACGGGCGCAAAGGCGGCGGCATCGTGCGTGTCGATGATCAGGCGCGTGACTTCGTCGCTCTCGTAGGGCACGACGGCTTCGCTTAAAAAAGTGCGCAGTGGCAAATCCGCCAGCGCCATCTGCGCCGCTACGCGCTCCTGCGCACTGGCCGCTGCGACTCCCGCCAGTTGGTCACCCGAACGCAGGGGGGACGCGCAGGCCAGCAGCGTGCGCAGGCTGTCAAAGCGGTAGGTATGGCTGGCCAGGGTGTGCGAGTAGCGCATGATTGCGAGGCCAGCAACTGCCAGTGCGCAGCGCTACAGCGCCGGGTCGCGAATCTCCCAGCGGATCTTGTCAATCTCGGCCAGCACCTCGGGCGACAGCGTGGTGCCCCAGGCATCCAGACATTCGTCCAACTGCGCCACCGAGGTGACGCCAATGATGGTGCTGGCCACCTTCCAGTGGTTGTAACACCAGGCCAGCGACATTTGTGTGGGGCTCATGCCGTTGGCAATCGCCAGGGCGTTGTATTTGCGGGCGGCGGCCAGCGCGTCTTCACGGCCCCAGCGCTGCTTTTTCATGCTCTCGTACAGGCTCATGCGGCCCTTGGGCGCCTCTGCGCTGTGGATGCCGGTGGCATCGTATTTGCCGGTCAACAAACCAAAGCCCAAAGGCGAGTAGGCCAGCAGGCCGACGTTTTGGCGGAACATGACCTCGTCCAGACCGTTGTCGACAATGCGGTTGACCAGGCAGTAGGGGTTTTGCACGCTGACGATGCGCGAGAGGCCATGCTGCTCGGCCAGGCGGGTAAATTCCATCACGCCATAGGGCGTTTCATTACTCAGGCCAATGTGGCGCACCTTGCCCGCCTTGACCAGTTTGTCCAGTGCAATCAACTGCTCGTGGATGGTGGTGTTGGTGCTGAGCACCTTGTCGGCTTTGAGGTCAAAGTACTGGGTGCCAAAGGCGGGCACATGGCGCAGCGGCCAGTGGATCTGGTACAGGTCGATCACGTCGGTTTGCAGGCGCTTTAAGCTGTCGTCGCAGGCCTGTGCCATTTGCGCGGGGGTGACGTTCAGGCTGCCGCCGCGCACCCAGTCCATGCCGCGTGCCGGGCCCGCCACCTTGGTGGCCAGCGTCCACTGATGACGCACGCCGGGGTTGGCGGCAAAGTAGTTGCCGATGATGGTCTCGGTGGTGTTGAAGGTCTCGGCCTTGGTGGGCACCGAGTACATCTCGGCGGTGTCCATAAAGTCCACGCCGCGCTCCAGGCTGCGCGCCATGATGGCGTGGGCATCGCGTTCATTGACCTGTTCGCCAAAGGTCATGGTGCCCAGGCAGATCGGATGGACGAGCAGGCTGGACTGGCCGAGGGGTTTTTTGGGGAGGTTAAGGGTTTTCATGGCTGCTAGTTTAGCGCGTTGCGCTGTGCATGACCTGCTTTGGCTTGCGCCCCATGACGCTTTAGTGACCGCATCTGGGGCGGTATCCGTGGCGGCATCAATAGCGGCTGATGGCCTCGTCAAAACGGCGGGTGATGTCGTGAATCATGCTCGGATCGGCACTCTTTTTGATGGCCTGGATGGTTTGCTCAAACGCATAGTACAGCGCCGCCTCCGAGTTGATCAGGGCGATCTTGCGCGTCAAAATCGCGCCGTCTACCGGCAGCAGGCGGTCCAGCGTCTCCACCAGGTAACTTTTACCAAACAAAATACCGCGTGCGGTAGCCGCCTGGTGCGCTACGCTGGCGGCAGGCGTCGTGACGGGCAAGTCGGCAGGCCCAACCGCCTTGGTGCGAAAGAAATGCGTGCTGGCGGCCTCAAACCGGCTGAATGCGTCAATGCCGGTGTCAATACCGCTGTCGCTGCTGAAATCGCTCATCACCTCCTCATTGACCGGCTCATCGTCCAGCGGGTGGGAATGGTGATGCAACTCGGCAGGCATAGGCGGCAAGGTTTGCACCAAACCCAAGCCTCGCAACCGATCCAGGGTCTCGGCGACGGGCGTGCTCAGGCTTTGCTGGATCTGCTTGATGCTGCGTTTGCCATCCACCAGGATCAGCACCTGCCGCTCTGCCACGGTGAGTTTGCCCGAGCGGTCACGCAGCTCAGCCAGACCTTGCGGTGTTTTCACCAAAATGTTCTGGCTGTAGCTGATCGGATTCATTGGCACATTTTAGTGATTCAACGCCATTTTTGCAGCCAAAATCTTGTATTTTTCGGTTAAAACTAAAGCGTTAACCCTGATTTTTCAGCCCTGATGGTCACCATTGCTCTCAAAATCAGCGCCAGCTCTATTTACCTGCCCGATCGGCGCGTGCCTGTTCCTGCAGGCGCAGCACGCGCCGCTGCACCTTGCCCGTCGTCGTCATGGGCAATGCGTCGACGAATTCGATCTCTTTGGGGTACTCGTAGGGGGCCAACTGGCCTTTGACATGTGCCTGGATGCTGGCAATCAGCCCTGCATCATATTTTTGGCGCTCTTTTATTGCGCTAGTCCCTGTGTACTGGACGCGAGCAGCTATGTATTCAGGAGCAAGTACCACATAGGCCTTGACCACGGCACCACGCTCCTTATCGGGCTTGGGCACCACGGCAGCGTTAGCCACCGCTGGGTGTTTGACCAGGCAGTTCTCCACCTCGCTGGGGCCAATGCGGTAGCCTGCCGCCTTGAACACGTCGTCGCTGCGGCCCTGGTACCACAGGTAGCCATCGGCATCCTGGGTGGCCAGGTCGCCGGTGCGGCACCAGTCGCCGGTGTATTTTTTGGCAGTAGCTTCTGGATTGTTCCAGTAGCCCAGAAAGAAAATTGGGTCGGCATGGCCGTGGATGTCAACACGGTTCAGCGCCACATCGCCCGTTACGCCTACGGCGCACTCTTTACCCGCATCGTCGATCACCGCCACACGGTGGCCGGGGTAGGCGCGGCCCATACTGTTGGGCTTGCAAGGGTAGAACTTATCGCAGTTGCCTACGATGTAATTGATCTCGGTCTGGCCAAACATCTCGTTGACCGTGACACCCAGCTCATCATGGCAATAGCTGAACACCGCATCCCCCACGGCCTCGCCCGCACTCATGCAGGCCTGTAGGTGCAGCTTGAACTGCTTGCGCGGATGCGGGTAGGCCTTCATCATGGCTTTGAGTGCGGTGGGGAAGAGGAAGGTGTGCGTCACGCGGTGCTGCTGCAGGATTTCAAACGCCAGCTCCGGGGTGAAACGCCCGTTATAGGCGACGATCGGGCGGCCAAAGTACAGCGTGGGTAGCAGGGCATCCATCAGGCCCCCCGTCCAGGCCCAGTCAGCCGGGGACCAGAACACCGCTTGGGATGACTGGTTTTTACCTGCATCAAAACCAAACCAATTCTGGCTGGCGACAAAGCCGCTTAAGTTGCCGATCAAAGCGCGGTGCGGGATGAGCGCGCCCTTGGGTGGCCCGGTGGTGCCACTGGTGTAGATCAACACGGCCCCCTCGTCGGCCTTGGTACGCGCGGCTTCATATTGCTCGGGCATGAGCGCGCACTCAAAGGTGTAGTCAATCTCGCTTTGCTCGGACGCATCGCCCACGCCCACCAGGGTGCGCAAAGCCTTACATTTTTTACGCACCGCGCTGACGTTGTCGATGCTGCTTTCGTCACAAATCGCCACCACCGCACCCGAATCCTGCAGACGGTACTCCAGTGCCTCGGGGCCAAACAGCATCGACAGCGGCATGGCCACCGCGCCCATTTGCAGCACCGCCATGGTGGCCACTGCCGTTTCAAAGCGCTGGGGCATGACGATGGCGACCCGGTCGCCGCGCTGCACCCCCAGGCGGGTGAGTACGTGGCTGAGCTGGTTGGCCTGGGCATAGAGCGCTGCATAACTCAGATTTTGTGAGTTTGAGGTGCCTTTTGCCCCTGTAGTCCCTGTGTTGTGGACATATACTGCTATATTTTTAGTAGCATTTGATTGCTCTGCCCAACGGCGGCAGCAGACCTGCGCGATGTTGAAAAACTCGGGCACTTGCCAGCGGAAGTTGCGGTACAGAGCGTCGTAGTGATCGGCTTGCATAAATGGAAATAGTGTTGCGCTCTGGCCTTGCGTTGAATCCGTAACGCAGCTGTGCTGGCGACTCTCGTATGATTATGGCTATGTACACTGCCAAAAAAGTCTCACAAACTCAATTTATCCCCCTTCGAGGCCTGCAATATCACGTTCATGTGTGGGGAACACCACGCAAAGACACCGCCCCACTGGTCATGCTGCATGGCTGGATGGATGTCGGCGCGTCGTTTCAGTTTGTAGTGGATGCCCTGTCACACGACCGCTATGTGATAGCCCCCGACTGGCGCGGCTACGGCAAAACCACCGGCCCCGCTACCGATAACTTCTGGCACCCCGACTACCTGGCCGACCTGGACTTTTTACTCGACCATTATTCGCCCGATGCGCCGGTTGATCTGGTGGGCCACAGCATGGGCGGCAATGTGGTAATGCAATACGCCGGTGTGCGTCCCGCCCGCATCCGCCGCCTGGTCAATCTGGAAGGCTTTGGCATGCCGACGACGCAGGCTGCCCAAGCGCCAGAGCGTTATGCCAAGTGGATGGACCAGCTCAAATCATTCAGCCGTGGCGAAATGGATCTGCGCCCCTACCCCGAGGCCGCTGGGGTAGCCCGCCGCCTGATGAAGACCAACCCGCGCCTCACGCAGGGCAAAGCCGACTGGCTGGCCCAGCACTGGGCCGCGCCCAATGCCCAAGGCCAGTGGGAAATTTTGGGCCATCCGGCGCACAAAATCATCAACGCCCAGCTATCGCGTGTAGAAGAGGCGCAGGCCTGCTACGCCCGCATTAGCGCCCCGGTGCTGGCTGTGGAGGCCTCCGACAACGAGATGGGCAGCTGGTACAAAGGGGCTTACACCCTGGAGCAGTACCACGAGCGGCTCAAGGCGGTGCCCAACGTGAAGGTGCAGGTAATTGAAGACGCAGGACACATGCTGCACCATGACCAGCCGGAGCAACTGGCGCGGATGCTAGAGGCGTTTTTGGATTGATGGCGCTGGGCCAATGCCGTGCGGCCAGCGCTGCCAACCTCAGGCCAGCAACTTCAGCAGGTGGTAATGCACCATCCCCGCTTTGCCCGAGCGCACCACCTGCACCCCCAAGGGTGCAAGTTCTGCATCCGTCCAGGCTTTAGGCGCTTCCAGATAAATAGCACCTTGCGCTTTCACTGCATGGGCTGCGGCCAAAATAGCTTTATCGAAAATGGGCGCTTCAAAGGGTGGGTCGATAAACACCACGTCGACGCTGCCGCGCGCCAAGGCTTGCAGGGTGGCGATGCCGTCGCCGCGCTGGATGCGCACCATCTCGGCCTTGAGCTTGGCTTTGATGGTCAGCAGCTGGGTGAAGAGCCTGGAGTCGGACTCGACCAACAGCACATCCAGCGCGCCGCGTGAGGCGGCCTCAAAGCCTAAAGCGCCGGTGCCCGCAAATGCGTCGACGCAGCGCAGGCCGCTCATGTCCTGACCCAGCCAGTTAAACAGCGTCTCGCGCACGCGGTCGGGCGTGGGGCGCAGGCCGGGGTGCTTGGCTACAGGGAGTTTGCTGCGCTTCCACAGGCCACCGATGATGCGCACCTCGCCTGCGGGGCCCGCATAGGCATGGGTGCCGTCGCTCTGGGGCAGTGGTTTGACGTGGGTTTTGGTTTTCGCTTTGGCAGGCTCGGTCACCAGGTATTTCACCGAGCTTTTGGCTAACTGTTCTTGGATAAAAGCGGTTTCCATCAGATTGCGGCTGGAGACTTTCATGGCGCACCCCCTACCACCACGGTCACCATCTTCTCGGGCTGGAGTTTGCGCTGCAGCGCGGCCTGGATGTCGGTGGTGGTGATTTTGTCGATGCGCTGCGTCCAGTTATCCAGGTAGTCCAGCGGAAGGTTGACCCAGGCAATGTTGGCGACGTTGTCCAGCAGCTTGCGGTTGGAGTCGATGCGCAGGGCAAAGCCGCCGATGAGGTTGTCTTTGGCGGCTTGCAGTTCTTCCTGGCTGGGGCCGTCTTTCACAAACTGGGCCAGCACGTCTTTGGACACCTGCACGGCTTGCGCGGCTTGGTCGGGCCGGGTTTGCAGGCCGATGGCAAACGCACCCGCGTGCAGGCCGGGGCTGAAGTAGCTGTAGACGCTGTAGGAGAGGCCACGCTTTTCGCGCACCTCCCGCGTCAGGCGCGAGGTAAAACCGCCGCCGCCCAAGATGTGGTTGCCCACCAGCAGGGCAAAAAAGTCGGGGTCGCTGCGCTTGTAGCCGGGCTGGCCGATAGTTACATGCGCCTGGGCGGATTCAAACGGTACTTTGATATCCTGCGCTGCCACCAAGGGCTCCACTTCGGCCACGGTGGGTAGGGCATCACAGCCCTCTTGCGGCAAACCTGCCAGCAATTGGGTGGCTATTTGCGCCGCATTTTCCCGGCTTACGGCCCCGACGATACTGATTTTGGCGCGGCAGGCACGCACATGCGCGGCGTAAAAACCCTGCATGGCAGACGCGGTGATGCGGCGCAGGCTCTCTTCGGTCAACTCATTGCCATAGGGGTGGCTGCCGTACACGGCGCTGTTAAAACGGCGGGCGGCCAGGGTGGCAGGCTTGGTGTTGGCCTCTTTGATACTGGCGCTGATGCGTTCGATATCGCGCAGCCACAGCGCCGCAGGAAAAGCGGGCGCGGCCAGTTGCTGGGCCGCCAGCGCCACGGCCTTGCCCAGCAGATCAGGATAGGTCAGTGAGCGCAGAGAGAAGCTCATGCGGTCATCCCCCGCACTTGCGCCAAAGGTCGCACCCAGGTCGGCCCAGGCCTCACCTAATTGGTTTTCGTCCAGGGCGGGTCGGCCAGGCACCGCCAGCACGCCCTTGCTCAAATGCCCACTGGTCACGCTGGCCAGTCCCGCCATACCCGCCGGATCGCGCCTGCCGCCTGCGTCAAACTCGATCTGCACGTCCACCATGGGGATGGCCATGCTGGAGACGACATACACCTGCGCAGCGCTGGGCAGGGTGATGCGCTGAATCGGCAGGGCAGCCTGTATTTGGGTGCTAAATAGGCCCATAGTCCCTGTCAACAGGACATAAGAAGCTATCTTTTTAATAGTAATTATCATCGTATTCAAAGTTCAATGCCGTGCGCCCGGAGGCGGCGTGCGGGGCTTTTTAGCAGTGTTCATGGGCTGAGGCAGCAGCGTGGCCACCGTCAGGGCATCGTCGCCAAAATATTGGGCGGCCACGGCTTTCACCTGCTCGGCGGTGACTTGGCGCAGGCGCGCAATCATCACTTCGTCGGAATCTAGCGGCAGCCCGATCACCCAGTTATTGCCCAGCGAGCGCGCTTGGGAAAACACCGAGTCCTGCTGGTACACCTGGCCCGCCACCCACTGGGTTTTGACGCGGCTCAGCTCGGCCTCGCTCACGCCGTCCTGCGCCACCTTGGCTACCTGTGCACGCAGCGCAGCCTCGACCTGGGCGGCGGTTTTGCCTGCCGACGGCACACCGTCCAGGCTGCACATTTGCGGGCCACGGCCGGCCATGCCGCAGTAGGCCCCGGCGCTGTCGGCCACCCGGCCCTCGCCTTGCGTGAGCGCACGGTCCAGCCGCGCGCCGCTATAGCCATCCAGCACGGCCGACAGCACGGTCAGGGCGTAGGCATCCACCGTGGCAGTATCCGTGGCGCGGGGCGACGTCATTTGCGGCACTTTGAAGGCCAGGCTCACATAGGCCTGCTCGGCAGGCGCTTTGAAGTCCAGCCGGCGGATGCCGCTTTGCACCGGCTCCTGGCGCGGCTTGCGCGCAGGCACGGCGCGCTGCGGGATGCGCCCGTAATATTTTTCGACCAAGGCCTTGGCCTGCACTACGTCTACGTCACCCGCTATCACGACCGCAGCATTGTTCGGTGCGTACCAGGTGCGGTAGAAGGCGCGTGCATCATCGGGCGTCATGGCATCCAGGTCGCTCATCCAGCCGACGATCGGGCGGCGATAGGGCGAGCTGGTGTACATCACGGCGTTTAAAGCCTCGTACAGCAGGCCGCGCGGGTTGTCCTCGGTGCGCATGCGCCGCTCTTCTTTCACCACCTCCAGCTCTTTTTTAAACTCTTCGTCGGGCCACTGGTTGCGCTCAAAACGGTTGGCCTCCAGTTTGACCACATCTTCCAGCCGGTTGGACGGAATCTGCTGGTAGTAGCCGGTGTAGTCTTTGTGGGTAAAGGCGTTTTCACGCCCGCCCAGGGCGGCTACTTTTTGCGAGAACTCGCCCGCTTTCAGCACATCCGTCCCCTTGAACAGCATGTGCTCCAGCACATGGGCCACGCCACTTACGCCATCCACCTCGTCCATCGAGCCCACCCGCAGCCACAGCATGTGTACGGCCGTCGGGGCGCGGCGGTCAGGCTTGATGATGACGGTGAGGCCATTGGGCAGGGTGAACTGCTGGGGCAGGCTGGCAGCCGTGGGCCCCGAGGCGGAGGTTGGGGCTGGCGCGGCGCTTTGGGTCGCATTTTGCGCGGTCGGAGCCGCGCAGCCAGCACATACCAGCAATGTTGCAACAGTGGCGGTGAAGGTAGGTAATAGTTTCATAGAATGGGTGTGATTGTAGAAACCCACCAGATGTTCTCGTTTTTCAAGAAAAAAATCCCTGCACCAGCTCAGCCTACTGAGCCTGTAGTACCCCACGCACCGCCTGCACCGCAGGGGGCCACACCGGTTGTGGCTGTCGTGCCTGCCGCTGTAGCGGCTGTCGCACAGCCCTGCACTGTAGCACCCGCCGCTACCCTTGCGTCTTCGCCGGCTGCTTCGGTCGCCGCCCCGCCCTCCCCGCCCGCTGCGCGCCAGGGCTGGCTGGCCAAACTTCAAGCCGGCCTGCGCAAGACCGGCAGCTCCATCGCCACGGTGTTCACCGGCACGCAGATCGACGACGCGCTGTACGAGGAGCTGGAGGCCGCCCTGCTCATGGGCGACGCTGGTGTCGCCGCCACCGCGCATTTATTGGCCGACCTGAAACGCCGCGTGAAAGACAGCAAGACCACCGACCCCGCCGCCGTCAAGGCCCTGCTGGCAGAGGCCTTTGCCGATTTACTGCGCCCCTTGCAACGCAGCTTGGTGATTGGTGAGCACAAGCCCACGGTGATGATGATTGCCGGGGTCAATGGGGCAGGCAAAACCACCTCCATCGGCAAGCTCACCAAACACCTGGCCGACCACGGTGCGTCGGTGTTGCTGGCCGCCGCCGACACCTTCCGCGCCGCTGCCCGCGAGCAGCTAGCCGTGTGGGCCGACCGTAACACGGTAGACATCATCAGCCAAGACGGTGGCGACCCGGCCGCCGTCAGCTTTGATGCCGTCGCCGCAGGCAAAGCCCGGGGCCGCGACGTGGTAATGGTAGACACCGCAGGCCGCCTGCCCACACAACTGCATTTGATGGAAGAGATCAAAAAGATTAAACGCGTAGTCACCAAGGCCGACCCTACAGCGCCGCACGAGGTGCTGCTGGTGATCGACGGCAACACCGGGCAAAACGCACTCACGCAGGTCAAAGTGTTTGACGAGGCCCTGCAAGTCACGGGCCTGATCATCACCAAACTGGATGGCACGGCCAAGGGCGGCGTGATTGCAGCCATCGCACTATGGGCTCGCGAGCGGTCTATCAAGCAACCGGCGCTGCGGCCGATGGGGATTTACTTCATTGGCGTAGGTGAGAAGCTGGACGACCTGGAAACTTTTGACGCGCAGGAGTTTGCTACTGCGCTGCTGCAGTGACCGGCGCAAGAACTCAGGCCAAGATCACCCGCAGCCGCTCCAGCACCTCTGGCGCCATATCCCCAGGCTGGGTAATCAGCGAAGCCTGCAACGCGGTGTGTGCGCTGGAGACCGGCAGCTCTGCCCCCAGGATGCGAATGGCCGCTGCCGCTATCAACTGTGCATGCCCGGCGTTTTTCATCAGGTTGGCGATGGCGGTGTTGGCCGTCACGGCCTCTTCGTGCGGGTGCCAACAGTCGTAGTCGGTCACCATGGCCAGGGTGGCGTAGGCCATTTGGGCTTCTTTGGCCAGCTTGGCCTCGGGCATGTTGGTCATGCCGATCACCTTGGCACCCATGCTGCGGTACCACTGCGATTCGGCCAGGGTAGAGAACTGCGGGCCTTCGATGCACACGTAGGTGCCGCCCCGGTGCAGGGCAAATTCGGCGGGCATCTGTGTCTGGCCAATGGCCCGCGCCAGCACGTCCGCCAGCTTGGGGCAGACAGGCTGGGCCAATGACGTATGCGCCACCGCGCCGGCGCCAAAAAACGTGCTCTCGCGCCGGCGCGTCAGGTCAATAAACTGGTCGGGCAGCACCATGTCCAGCGGTTTCATCTCCTCGCTGAGTGAACCCACCGCAGACAGCGACAGCAGGTAGCGCACACCCAACTGCTTGAGGGCGTGGATGTTGGCGCGGTAGGGCACCTCGGACGGAATCAGCCGATGGCCCCGACCGTGGCGGGCTAAAAAGGCCACGTTGATACCGTCCACCTGGCCTGTGACGATGACGTCGGAGGGCTTGCCAAAGGGCGTGTCCATGGCGTGCTCGGTGGCGTTTTGCAGGGCGTCCATGGCGTACAGGCCACTGCCGCCGATGATGCCGATTAAAGTTTTTTGCATGGTTGATCCGCTGAAATTAGGGCGCATGGGCAATGCCCGGCACCATTGTAGGGCTGGACGTTTGCGCGAAAAATACGCCCACTGTAATAATGTCAACCTATCAGGCGACTGACTCTGACCGATCTGGCCTATGCACCAGAGGCCATTGCTACCTAGGAACACCATGCACGCCACCCTGCCGTTGCTCAAGGCAACCCACTTCCCCGCCATCGCGCGCCAACGCCTGAACACGCTGCAGGTCAATCTGGGCTACAAGTGCAACCAGTCCTGTGTGCACTGCCATGTGGATGCCGGCCCGCACCGCACCGAGATGATGGGGGGTGACCTGCTGGGCCTGATCAGTCAGGTACTGCAGGCGCGCCGCATTGAGACGCTGGACCTGACGGGTGGCGCACCCGAGCTGCATGAGGGCTTCAAACGCATCGTCACCGAGGCCCGCGCCCTGGGTGTGCGGGTGATTGACCGCTGTAACCTGACGATACTGTTTGAGCCGGGGCAGGAAGCGCTGGCGCAGTTTTTAGCAGATCAAAAAGTAGAAGTGGTGGCGTCGCTCCCCTGCTACTCGATGGAGCGCGTAGACAAGCAGCGCGGCAAGGGGGTGTTCGACCTGAGCATTGCGGCCTTGCAAAAACTCAACGCATTGGGCTATGGCAAGCCCGGCACCGGTTTGATTCTCAATCTGGTCTACAACCCGCAGGGCGCGGTATTGCCGCCCAACCAAAGCACCTTGCAGGCCGAATACAAAAAGGAATTGTTTGAGCATTTTGGCATCGTCTTCAACGAGCTGTTTGCGCTGACCAACATGCCCATCAAGCGCTTTGGCTCGATGCTGGTCTCCAAGGGCCAATTCAAGCCCTATCTGCAACTGCTGAAAGACAATTTTGTGCCCGGCAACCTGGACGGCGTGATGTGCCGCAGCACCGTGAGCGTGGACTGGCAGGGCTACCTGTATGACTGCGACTTTAACCAGCAGTTAGGGCTGGCGATCCCCGCCCAGATCAGCGCCGATGCCAGCACGGCCAAGCGCCCGCATCTGCGTGACCTGCTACACACAGACTTGAACGGCAACGGCATTGAAGTGGCCGACCACTGCTATGGCTGCACGGCCGGCCAGGGCAGTAGCTGCGCCGGGGCGCTGCCGGCGTAAGGGGTCTGGGGCATGCACATCTCGGTGGTGATACCGGTATTGAACGAACGAGCCCACTTGCAAGAGGCGATGGACCAGCTCGCGCCCTTTGTACGCCAAGGCGGCCAGGCCCTGGTGGTGGATGGCGGCAGCACCGACGGCACGCCCGCGCTGGCCTCGCAACTGGGGTTCACCGTCATCCGCTCGGGCCCCGGCAGAGCACGGCAAATGAACGCGGGTGCCCACCATGCTACCGGTGATGCCCTGCTGTTTTTGCACATTGACACCCGGTTGCCCGACGGCTGGCAGCAACAGATCGCCGCCAGCCTGCAGAGCGCCCACGCATGGGGCCGATTTGATGTGCGCATTAGCGGGCGCGCCCGCATGCTGAAAGTGGTGGCCTGCATGATGAATGGTCGCTCCCGCATGACGGGTATTGCCACCGGTGACCAGGCCATGTTCATGACGCGTACGGCATTCAATCAGGTGGGTGGTTTTCCTGACCAACCACTCATGGAAGATATTGAAATATCCAAGCGCCTGCTGCGCCTCTCGCGACCGGCCTGCCTGCATGACAAAGTCACCACGTCGGGCCGCCGCTGGGAAAGCCGAGGCGTGTGGACCACCATATTTTTGATGTGGCGTTTGCGCTTTGCCTATTGGCGCGGCCACAGTGCCAGCCTTCTGGCCAAGGCCTACCAATGAAGCCCGTGCGCACCATCATCGTTGCCAAAGCGCCCTTGCCTGGCTTTGCCAAAACACGCCTGATTCCGGCGCTGGGGGCAGAGGGTGCTGCCCGCCTGGCCCAGCGCATGCTGCACCACACGCTGCACACCGCGCAGGCGGCGCAGCTGGGGCCGGTGGAATTGTGTATGGCCCCCGGCCCAGCCGACCCTGCATGGCAGTGCCTGGACTTGCCTACAAATGTTGACCGCAGCGCCCAAGGCGAAGGCGACCTGGGCGCGCGCATGGCGCGTGCCGTGCAGCGCACCCTGGCGCGCGGGCAGGCGGCGCTGCTGATCGGCACCGATTGCCCTGCGATTGATATCGCCCTGTTGCACGCCGCTGCCAACGCATTGGCAGGCCATGACGCGTCCATCGTGCCCACGGCAGATGGCGGCTATGCGCTGTTGGGCTTGCGGCGCTTTGATACCCGTTTGTTTGACGCCATGCCCTGGAGCACCAGCGCCGTGGCCGCACTGACGCTGCAACGCATCCGGGAACTAAACTGGCGCGTGAAAGTCCATCCCACTTTGCGCGATATCGACGAACCGGCCGATATCCGGTGGCTACCAGCTAGCTGGGGGTATGTAGGCACTGTTACCCCCGACACTGCGCCGGTGTAGTAAAGCCATCGCCCGCGCAACCACCGATTCATCCCGTACCCAAAGAAATTTACCATGCACGATATTGTTCAAGACTACTACGGCCGCCAGTTGCAAAGCACCAGTGACCTGAAGACCAGCGCCTGCTGCGACATCAGCTCGATTCCCGAATGGCTCAAGCCGCTTTTAGGCCGCATTCACCCCGAAGTACTGTCGCGCTACTATGGCTGCGGCCTGGTCTGCCCGCCGCTGCTCAAGGGTTGCCGCGTGCTGGACCTGGGCTGCGGCTCGGGTCGCGATGTGTACGCTCTGGCCCAACTGGTCGGCCCCACCGGGCAGGTGGTGGGGGTGGACATGACCGATGAGCAGCTGGCCATCGCCGAGAAATACCGCAGCCACCATGCGCAGGCCTTCGGCTATGACAATGTGCGTTTTTTGCACGGCTATATCGAGCGCCTGGAAGACCTGGATCTGGAGCCGGGAAGTTTTGACGTGATCGTCTCCAACTGCGTGGTGAACCTCTCGCCCGACAAAGACGCGGTGATGCGCGGCGTGCAGCGCCTCTTGAAAAAAGGTGGCGAGTTCTTTTTCTCCGACGTGTACGCCGACCGTCGCGTGCCCGATGTGGTGCGCAACGACGCGGTGCTGTACGGCGAATGCCTGGGCGGCGCGTTGTACTGGAACGACTTTGTACGCCTGTCGCACCAGCACGGCTTTGCCGACCCGCGCCTCGTCACCGACCGCCCGCTGGAGATCACCGACCCCGCCCTGGCCCCACGCGTAGGCAATCTCAAATTTTTCTCTGCTACCTACCGACTCTTCAAAATCGACAACCTGGAGACTGCCTGCGAAGACTACGGCCAAGCCGTGGTTTACAAAGGCACCATTGCGGACAACCCAGACCGCTTTGTGCTGGACAAGCACCACAGCATCGAGACCGGCCGCGTCTTCCCCGTGTGCGGCAACACCTGGCGCATGCTGCACGACACCCGCTTTGCCGCGCACTTTGACTTCATCGGCAATTTTGACCGCCACTTCGGTATTTTTGCAGGCTGCGGTACGGCCTTGCCCTACGATGCGAGCGTGAACAGCGCAGCAGCGGCAGCCTGCTGCTAGGCGCGCAGGGCGCGGGCTGGCCCGCCGTACGGGAGCGCCGGTTACGCCCATGCCGCACATCGACCCGCGCATGGGCCGCGCATGGGCCCAGTTGCCTGCGCAGGTGTATTGCGTAAGAATGCTGTGCGCTACACGACTGATGGATTAACTAAAGAGAAAAACGCCATGGACAAGAAAAAACTGATTATTCTGCTGGCCGTTGTGGCCGCCATCGCGGCATTTTTTGTGTTTGACTTGGGGCGCTTTTTTAGCCTGGCCTATATCAAGGAGAGCCAGCAAAAGTTTGCCGACCTGTACGCTGCCCAGCCCGTCACCGTCATTTCAGCCTTCTTCGCCATCTATGTGGCCGTGGCGGCACTGTCCTTGCCTGGAGCGGCCATTTTGACGCTGGCGGGAGGCGCTATTTTTGGCCTGGGCAAAGGCCTGCTGATTGTCTCGTTTGCCTCCAGCATCGGTGCTACCTTGGCATTTTTGGCCTCGCGCTTTGTGCTGGGCGAGTCGGTGCAGGCCAAGTTTGGCCAGCGGATGGCCGAAATCAACAAAGGCGTGGAAAAAGAAGGCGCGTTTTACCTTTTCACCTTGCGCCTGGTGCCTTTGGTGCCCTTTTTCGTCATCAACCTGCTGATGGGTTTGACCAAGATGAAAACCTGGACCTTTTACTGGGTCAGCCAGCTGGGCATGCTGCTGGGCACGGCCGTATTTGTCAACGCGGGCACGCAATTGGCCAAAATTGATTCGCTCAAGGGCATTCTGTCGCCGGGCCTGATTGGCTCCTTTGTGCTGCTGGGCATCTTCCCTTTGATTGCCAAAAAGATCGTTGACGGCGTGAAGCGGCGCAAGGTGTATGCGCGCTGGAACCACCTTAAGCCCTCGTCATTTGACCGCAACCTGATCGTCATTGGCGCGGGTGCGGGCGGCCTGGTGACGGCGCTGATTGGCGCTGCGGTGAAGGCCAAGGTGACCTTGGTCGAGGCCCACAAAATGGGCGGCGACTGCCTGAACTTTGGCTGCGTACCCAGCAAGGCCATCATCAAATCGGCCAAGCTGGCGCACCAGATGCGCCACGCGCAAAACTACGGCCTCAATGCCGTGACGCCCACCTTCAGTTTCAAGGCGGTGATGCAGCGGGTGCATGACATCATTGCCGCCATTGCGCCGCACGACAGCGTAGAGCGCTTTACCGGCTTGGGTGTGGATGTGCAGTTGGGTTACGCCAAGATCATCAACCCCTGGACGGTGGAAATTGCCTTGAACGATGGCAGCAAAAAAACCCTGACCACACGCAGCATTGTGATTGCGGCCGGTGCCAGCCCGGTGGTGCCGCCCTTGCCCGGCATTGAGCAGTCGGGCTATGTGACCAGCGATACCATGTGGGATGCCTTTGCGCTGCTTCAGGAGGTGCCCAAAAAGCTGGTCGTGCTGGGTGGCGGGCCGATTGGCTGCGAGCTGGCGCAGGCGTTCGCGCGCCTGGGCTCCGCCGTAACGCAAGTCGAGATGGCACCGCGCATTTTGATACGCGAGGATGAAGAAGTTTCAAGCTACGCGCAGCAGTCGCTTGCAAGCGATGGTGTGCAGGTGCTGACGGGCCATAAGGCGCTGCGCTTTGAAAATTCCGGTAGTGTAAAAACCCTGGTGGTAGAACACGCGGGCGCTGAGAAGCGCATTGAGTTTGACCAGGTGATCTGCGCCGTAGGCCGCATCGCCCGCCTCAAGGGCTATGGCCTGGAAGAGCTGGGCATCTCCACGCAGCGCACCGTAGATACCAACGAGTACCTGGAGACGATTTACCCCAATATCTACGCCGCAGGCGACGTGGCCGGGCCTTACCAGTTCACGCACTTTGCGGCACACCAGGCTTGGTATGCGGCTGTCAACGCGCTGTTTGGCACGTTTAAGAAATTCAAGGGCGACTACCGCATCATTCCCGCCGCTACGTTTATTGACCCCGAAGTCGCCCGCGTAGGCCTGAACGAGCAGGAAGCCATGGCGCAGGGTGTTGCCTACGAAGTCACCAAGTACGGCATTGACGATCTGGACCGCGCCATTGCCGACAGCGAGGCGCATGGCTTTATCAAGGTGCTGACCGTGCCCGGTAAAGACAAAATTTTAGGTGTGACGATTGTGGGCACCCATGCGGGCGACTTGCTGGCCGAGTATGTGTTGGCGATGAAGCACGGTCTGGGCTTGAACAAAATTCTGGGCACCATCCACGCGTACCCCACGCTTGCAGAATCCAACAAGTATGTGGCGGGTGAATGGAAGCGCGCGCACCAGCCAAAGAAGCTGCTCGAATACGTGCAAAAGTACCACGATTGGCGGCGTAGTTAAGTCGCCAAACAGGCTGCACGGAACTATCGCCACTATACAGCATTCCAACAACCCATTCAAGTTCGACCAAGAAAGATTTTCATGAAACGGATTTACTACATTTTTAATAGCTGCTTGCGCCCTATTGATGTGGACTAGCGGCGTATTTGCCCAAGGTTTTGACCACAATTACGCCCAGTGGGATGCGCAACTGAAAATGCACGTCAAATGGTTGCCCGACAACAAGCAAAGCCGCGTCAATTACAAGGGCTTTGCCGCTGCCCGCGCTGAGCTGGCCAAGACCCTGGAGAGCTTGTCTGCGGTAACGCCTGCCCAGTACGCCAGCTTCAGCAAAGAGCAGCAAATGGCGTTTTTGATCAATGCCTACAACGCCTTCACCATCGAGCTGATTCTCACCAAATACCCCGACATCAAGTCGATCAAAAACGTCACCACCTTTGGCAGCCCGTGGAAGAAAAAATTCTTCCAGCTACTGGGCGAAGAGCGCAACCTGGACTGGATCGAACATGAGCGCCTACGCCCCAGCATCGCCGGTGGCGGCTTTAAAGATCCGCGCATCCACGTCGCCATTGTGTGCGCCAGCATTGGCTGCCCCGCCCTGCCGCCCGAGGCCTTTACCGCCGCCAAATTGGACAGCCAGCTGGAAGATGGCATGGCCCGCTTTGTGGGTGACAAAACCCGCAACCGCTATGCGGATGGAAAAATCCAGGCCAGCAGCATTTTCAAATGGTTCAAGGAGGACTTTGAAAAGGGTTACAAAGGCTTTACCAAGGTGGAAGATGTATTTGCCAAATACGCCGATAAACTTACCGACGACACCGCAACGCAAGGACAACTACGTGCCAAAACCGTATCAATTAGCCATCTGGATTACGACTGGTCTCTTAACGACGCTGGTCGCTAGTGCACAGGTGGCGGCGGCGGGCCTGGGCAGCTTTGTCCCTGCCGCTGGCACGCAGCCTGCGCCGCCCTGGCGCTTTGCAGGACTGCCTGAGCGCTATGCCAGACCCCCCAGCCAGTTGGATGTCGTGGAGCTGGAGGGCAAAAAGGTATTGCGTATCCGAACCGACAAATCCTGGGGCAGCCTGGTGCATCCCTGGTCTGGGCCGGCCACTACCCTGCATTTTCAGTGGCGGCTGGACACCCCGCTGGCGACATCCAGCGTGCAAGCCAAAACCACCGAAGATCTCGCTTTGAAAACCTGCGTGAGCTTTGACATGCCTGCATCGCGCATCCCTGCGGGTGAACGCGCGCTGTTCAAGGTGGCGCAGTTTTTCAGCCGTGACAAGCTGCCCACGGCCACGCTGTGCTACGCGTGGGGGCTCAGCGACAGCGAGGGCAGCATCATCGCCAGCCCCGTCACGGCCAGGGTGCGCTACATGGTGCTGAACTCGGGCACCACGCCACTGCATACCTGGCAAGCCCACCAGCGCAATCTGCCTGCCGATTTTCTCAAGGCATTTGGGGCGGAGTCGCCTACCGTACCCGCATTAACAGCTATCATTATCGGAGCGGACTCCGACAATACCCAGGGCACCAGCCTGGGATATATTGCCGACATAGAGGTACAACCTTGACACACAGAGCCGACAAAACACTGCTGCTGTTTAACTACGACTGGGACGCGGCAGGCTTTGCGCGGCTGGGGCGCAAGATCGGCCAACGCTTTGACAGCCGGGGTTTTGATTTATTTTCCTTTCCCAGCAACGCCAATCTGGTGCTGTTTGACCTGGACCGCTTTGTCGCCAAACTGGCCGCACAGGCCCAGGCCCAGGGCTGGACAGCGGTGTCCTCGCAGCACGAACAGTTTGGCGCACTGGCGGCAGCCCTGCTGGCCGACAAAATGGGCTGGCCGGGCACGCCGCCCGCCGCCGTAGTGGCCTGCCAGCACAAGCTGCATGCACGTGAGGTGCTGGCGCGTGTCTGCCCCGAGGCCAACGCACCTTTCCAGCGCCTGAGCGCCGCTTACGGCGAGGCAGCGCCCGCTGGCCTGCACTTTCCCAGGTTTGTCAAACCTATCAAGGCGGCGTTTTCGGTGCTGGCCAAGGTGGTGCGCTCGCGCGATGAGCTGCACCGCTTTACCCGCTTTGGCGCCTATGAGCTGTGGGTGATCAAACGTCTGGTCGAACCCTTTGAACGCATTGCCAAGCGCCTCTTGCCCCATGCAGGCACGGCGCACAGCATGATGCTGGAGGATCCTGTGCATGGCGCACAGTACAGCCTGGACGGCATTGTGCACAATGGGCAGACCAAAGCACTGGGTGTGGTGGACTCCATCATGTACCCCGGCACACAGGCCTTTATGCGCTTTGACTACCCCAGCCGCTTGCCGCAAGAGGTGCAAGCCAGGGCTTTGGATGTAGCCAACCGGTTCTTGAGGGAAGTAGGCTTTTCCTACGGCATTTTCAACATGGAATTTTTCTACGACCCGGCCACAGAGAAGCTGACCGTGATCGAATTCAACCCCCGCATGGCCTCGCAGTTTGCCGACCTGTACCTGCGGGTGGATGGCATTGACCTGTATGCCATGGCCTTGGTTCTGGCACATGGGCAAGACCCGTGGGCATTGGCGCGCACTGCGCCCAGTGCCGGGGTTGCCTCCAGCTTGGTCTACCGGGTGTTTGACGACCACGCAGGCCATCTGACGCAGGCCATCCCGCCTATGCCCGCCAGTGGGCAAGTGGCCGCTTTGAAGGCCCAGTTCCCAGACCATTTGCTGCTGCAATTTCCCAAAGCCGGCCACTCGCTGGCGCGCGACTTCAAGTGGCTGGGCAGCTACCGTTACGGAATTTTGCACCTGGGCGGCCAAGACGCTGACGATCTGCGCCAGCGCGCAGCGGCGGCCAGCGATATACTGCAATGGCCCCTGCCCTATGCGGACACCGCCCTGCACGCAGGCGCACATGAAACTTCTGCTGCTACCGGTCATCCCCTACCCGTCACATCACCTACAACGCCTTGGAGACTATCCACATGAACTTTCCCACATTGACGGTGCACCCCCGCATCCTGCGCCGTATCGCTACCCTGATAGCTGTAGGCGCAGTCGCCTGCCTGATGGGTTGCGCGGCCATCAATGCACAAAACCCCAGCGGCTCGCTCAAGCCCGTCAACGCCCATGTCGTGGACGGCATCAGCCCAGTGATGCTCAAGGGTCACGACGTCGTCGCGTATTTCACCCAGGGCAAGCACGCCCTGGGCACCGCCCAATTTAACAGCCTATATGAAGGGGTGAATTTTCACTTTGCCAGCGCTGAGCACAAAGCCCTGTTCGATAAAGAGCCCATCAAATACATCCCCCAGTTTGGCGGTTATTGCGCCAACGGCGTGGTGTACGGCATCCCCTGGGGAGGCGATGCTGACACCTGGATGATCCGGGAAGGCAAGCTGTATATCTTTGGCGGGCAAGGCTCCAAAGACGGTTTTGAAGTGGATGTCCCCGGCAATATGGCCTTGGCCAACAAATACTGGAGCGAAGAGGTTGCAGGCAGCAACAGCTTTATCCAGCGTACCAAGCGTCTGGTTTTCAAAGTACCGCACTACAAAAGTGGCGAGCAAATTGCCAAAGATGTCGCCGCCAAAAAAGCCAAGGGATAAGACACCATGAACACTTCTGCCATCCAGCGTATTGCACGCTCATCCATGTTTCAGAACATCGCCTCGCTACTGGCGGTAGGCTTGGTGGCCTGCCTCATGGGCTGCTCGGCCATGCAGGCACAAAACCCCGGTGGCAGTCTCAAGCCCGTCAATGCCCACGTGGTGGACGGTGCCAGTAGCGTCATGCTCAAGGGCCACGACGTGGTGTCGTACTTCACACAAAACAAACACGCTCTGGGCAGTGCCCAGTTTGCCAGTACGTACCAAGGCGTGCAGTTTTACTTTTCCAGCGCTGACAACAAGGCCTTGTTCGACAAGGAACCCACCAAATACCTGCCCCAGTACGGTGGCTACTGTGCCAACGGCATTGTCTACGGCATCCCCTGGGGCGGTGATGCCGACAGCTGGATGATGATTGGCGGCAAGCTCTATATGTTTGGCGGCATCGGCTCCAGAGAAGGCTTCTTGTTGGACGTGCCTGGCAACATCGCCTTGGCCGACAAATATTGGAACGAAGAAGTCGCAGGCAGCAATAGCTTCTGGCAACGCACCAAGCGCCTGACCCTGCGTGTGCCGCACTACAAGAGCGGTAAAGAACTGGCGGATTTAGTGGCGGCAAAAAAAGCCAAAGGTTAAATTTGAGCGGTATAACCTCCTTTCAGTGCATGCGAAACGGAGACCTTATGCCCCACACCATCGCGCCCATCGTTCGCCGCCAAACCATCGCCGATGCCCTACGCCGCAGCGCACTGCGCCTGCCCACCAAAACGGCTGTGGTTTGTGGTGACACGCATTGGACTTACGCGCAGTTTGACGCCCTGGTCAGCCGCCTGGCGGCTGGCCTGGCCAGCATCGGCGTGATCGAGGGAGACAAGGTCGCAGTGTTGGCACGCAACTCGCATGGCTTTGCCGCGTTGCGCTTTGCATTGGCCAGGCGTGGCGCGGTGATGGTGCCGATCAACTTCATGCTCAAGGCCGACGAGGTGGCCTACATCCTGCGCCATGCGGGTGCTAAAACCTTGGCAACGGATAGTGGTCTGGCTGAGCTGGCGCGGGCGGCTGCCAAGCAGGATACCAAGGTAGCGCAATATATCTGGCTACCGTCCGAAGACCCCAGCACAGCCGCCTCCGGCATGCACAATTTCGACACGCTGGCGGCGTGCGCTGATACGTTGCCCGAAGTGCAATGGGGTAGCAACGATTTGGCGCAAATCGTCTACACCAGCGGCACCGAGTCCATGCCCAAAGGCGCGATGCTCACGCACGACGCGGTGCTGTGGCAGTACGTCAGCTGCGTGGTGAATGCCGAAATAGCCGAGCACGACCTGGCTCTGCACGCCCTGCCGCTGTACCACTGCGCGCAGCTGGATGTGTTCTTCGGCCCGGCCATCTACATCGGCAGCACCAACATCATCACGTCCAAGCCCGTGCCGGACAACTTGATAGCGCTGATTGAAAAGTTCAAAATCACCAGCTTCTTCGCTCCACCGACGGTGTGGATCGCCCTGCTGCGCTCGCCGCTATTTGACCCAGCAAAGCTAGCCACCCTGGCCAAGGGCTACTACGGCGCGTCCATCATGCCGGTAGAGGTGCTCAAAGAGCTGGCCGCGCGCTTGCCCCAGGTGCGGCTATGGAACCTGTACGGCCAAACCGAGATCGCCCCGCTGGCCACCATGCTCGGCCCCGACGACCAGTTGCGCAAACCCGGCTCGTGTGGCCGCGCCGTGCTGAACGTGGAAACCCGCGTGGTGGACGACCGTATGCACGATGTGCCCGTGGGCGAAGTAGGCGAAATCGTCCACCGCTCGCCGCACCTGATGCTGGGCTACTTCAACGACCCCGAAAAAACCCGCGCCGCATTTGAAGGCGACTGGTTCCACAGCGGCGACCTGGCCACCATCGACATTGAGGGCTACATCACCGTGGTAGACCGCAAAAAAGACATGATCAAAACCGGCGGCGAAAACGTGGCCAGCCGCGAGGTGGAGGAGATGATTTACCGGCTGAGCGAGGTGAGCGAAGTTGCGGTTATCGGCCTGCCCGACCCCCGCTGGGTGGAGGCGGTGACGGCGGTCATCGTATTGAAAGCGGGACAGGCTCTGACGGCAGAAGCCGTGATGGCACATTGCAGCACGCACATGGCAAGTTTCAAGGCACCGAAGCGGGTGGTGTTTACTGACAGCTTGCCGAAGAATCCCAGTGGGAAGTTGCTGAAGCGGGAGTTGCGGTTGAAGCATAGCGTTTAGTCTTTTGTAGCGCTGGCATAGCTGGACGGGGAACGGGACATATCCCCGAAAAAGCTCCGCAAAACACGCGATCACCTCAGTAACTATCCCAGCTACGTATCCGCGCCTTTGCTACGCTTTTCCGGAGATACGCTCCCATTCCTTCACCCACTCGATCGCTGTTAAATCCCGCGTAAATAGCGTTGTCTAGCTGGCAAAAATCGTCGCACTCACTACGTATTTCCAATTTGCCAATTTGGTATTACAATAGCCGAATGAAAGCCATCTCCATCAAACTCCCTGACCCTCTGTTTCACGATCTGGCGCAACGTGCCAAGGCTAGTGCATCGAGCCAAAGCGAGATCATTCGCTCGGCATTAGCGGCCTATTTGCACGGCAACGCGGAGCCCTCCACCGCCTCGTGTGCAGACCGTGCCAGCCGCTGGATTGGCATCATGCAAGGCCCGGCTGATTTGTCTACCAACGCCAAGCACCTCAAAGGCTTTGGCGAATGAAAAGCCGCGTCATCGTAGACACCGGCCCCTTGGTAGCGCTGCTCAATCGCGCTGATACCCACCATGCGTGGGTAGTGCAGCAACTGCAAGACATTGCACCACCGATGATCACCTGCGAAGCCGTGTTGGCCGAGGCCACCTACCTCACGCGCGCAGTGCCGGGTGCGCGAGCAGCGTTGATCGAGATGCTGGGCGAAGGCTTTTTAAGCATCGGCATGGCCCTGGCCGACCACCACAGCGCCATCCTGTCCATGGTACGCCGCTACACCGATGTGCCCATGTCATTGGCCGATGCCTGCCTGGTGCGCTTGGCAGAGATTTACCCGCAAAGCCCGGTGCTGACGCTGGACAGCGATTTTGGGATGTATCGCAAGAATGGGCGGCAGGTGATTGACGTGATTAGTCGCTCGGCTTAAGTGCATAAGACATTCTCTACTGAACCTTTTGTAGCGCTGGCATAACTGGACGGGGAACGGGACATATCTCCGAAAAAGCTACGCAAATCACGCGACTAAATCGGTAGCCATCAAAAGCTTATCTCCGCGCCTTTGCTACGCTTTTCCGGAGATACGCTCCCATTCCTTCACCCACTCAACCGACATTGAGGACACCCAAATCAGCAAATCAGTTTTAACGACTATGGATCATCGAAACTCTCGAATTACTTCAATTAATCCTACGATATTGGCATTCATTTCATCTAACTCTTCCGCTGGTATCCACCACTCCGTGTGGTGCGCACCACCAACTTTTTGCACCTCGTAGCGATCCATAAATTCACGACGCACTTCAAATCTCGTCACGCATCCATAGCCGCTCGCTTTAACATTCCAGTCGCTAGCGATATCTACTGCATATTGCTCATTCGTGACGGGATAAAAGATCGGCTGCTCAGGTAGACGAGGAGGCCACTTTGTGAAGCCACTAGCCTTAACCAACGCAAGTTCTTCCGGGCCTGTAGGACGATATAGTGTGACAGTTGCATCCATAATTTTAAAGAGATAAGTTATCCAGCACGATGTTGGATCGTTAAGTGAAATTCTAAACTGTTCGCCGTACGCGGCGGATGAATGAGGGGTGGGATGAAAAATTGGAGCAAGGCGTGCGGTGCAAAAGCTAGCTCGATACGATCTTTGTTCGCGCGTGTTTGTGGAAATTTTTGCAGCGCACCCCTCGTTCGTCCGACGCTTGCCAACCCACTCCGAGTGAACGGTATTCAAAGGCCGCTGCCAAATACAAAAGCTAAAGCTTGCCGCTAACCAACCGCAGCACCCGATCACAGCGCCTGGCCAGCTCTTCATCGTGCGTCACCATCACAAACGCGGTGCCGTGGTCTTTGGCTAATTGGAGCATTTGCACGTATACGCCGTCGGCTGTGGTGCGGTCCAGGTTGCCGGTGGGTTCGTCGGCCAACACACAGGCTGGGCGGGTGACCAGGGCGCGGGCGATGGCTACGCGCTGGCGTTCGCCGCCGGAGAGCTCGCTGGGGCGGTGGTGCAGGCGGTGTTCCAGGCCTACGCTTGCTAGCATTTTGCTAGCTGCTTGCGCATGCTCGTGGTGGGCTAGACGGCGAATCTTGAGCGGCATGGCAACGTTGTCCAGCGCGGTGAACTCGGGCAGCAGGTGGTGAAACTGGTAGACAAACCCCAGGTGCTGGTTGCGCCAGCGGCCTTGGTCGGCCGGGCCCATGGCGGTGATGTCTTTGCCCATCAATTGCACGCTGCCAGCGGTGGGTGCGTCCAGCCCGCCCAGCAAATGCAAGAGTGTGCTTTTGCCGGAGCCGGATGCGCCGACGATGGCCAGCGTCTCGCCTGCGCGCACTTGCAGGTCTACGCCTTGCAGTACCGTCACGTCCAGCGTGCCGTCGTGGAAGCGTTTGGTGAGGCCTTTTGCAGAAAGGATCACATCGCCGCTGGGCCGCCCCAAGCCAGGTGTCAGGTTTAGATCACTCATAGCGTAGCGCCTCCGCCGGGTTCACGCGGCTGGCGCGCCAGCTGGGGTACAGGGTGGCGGCAAAAGACAGCACCAGGGACAAAATGATGATGGGGGTGATGTCGGCGCTTTGCGGCTCGCTGGGCATGCGGCTGATCAGGTAAATATCGCGCGGCAAGAAGCTGGTGCGCAGCACGGCCTCAATCCACGGCACGATCACGTCAATATTCAGCGCCACCAGCAGGCCCAACGCCAAGCCCACAAACGTGCCGATGAAACCCACCATCGCGCCCTGCACCACAAAGATGCCCATGATGCTGCGTGGGCTGGCACCCAGGGTGCGCAGAATGGCGATGTCGGCGCGCTTGTCTTGCACGGTCATCACCAGGGTGCTGACCAGGTTGAAGGCGGCGACGGCGACGATCAGGGTGAGGATGATGAACATCATGCGTTTTTCCAGCTGCACGGCTGCAAACCAGGTGCGGTTTTGCCGAGTCCAGTCGCGCACCACCAAACCGTCGGAGAGCTGCACGGTCAAAGCCTGCCCCACTTCGCGCGCTTGGTGAAGGTCTTTGATTTTCAGGCGTACGCCGGTAGGGCCTTCCAGCCTGAAGACTTTGGCCGCATCGTCCATGTGCAAGAGCGCCAGCGCAGAGTCGTATTCAAAATGGCCGGAATCAAAGGTGCCCACCAGGGTGAACTGCTTGAGGCGCGGCACGACGCCAGCGGGGGTAATCTGGCCGCTGGGTGCGATCAGCGTCACCTTGTCGCCCACCCGCACCCCCAGGCTGCGCGCCAGCTCGCCGCCCAGCACCACGGCAAATTCACCGGGGATGAGGCGTTTAAAGGCATCGTCTTTCAGGGCCTGGCCCAGCTCGGTGACCTGTGGCTCCAGCGCCGGATCGATGCCGCGCACTATGGCGCCCTTCATGTCTTCACCGCGCGCCAACAGGGCCTGAGCAGCTATAAAAGGCGCAGCGCCAATCACCTCGGGGTTGGCGCGCACCTGCTTCATCGTCTTGGCCAAGTCGGGCAGCGCCGCGCCACCGGGTGCAAACACCTCGATGTGGGACACCACGCCCAGCATGCGGTCGCGCACCTCTTTTTGAAAGCCGTTCATCACGCTCAGCACAATGATCAGCGCGGCCACGCCAAGGGCAATGCCCAGCATGGAGACGCCCGAGATGAAGGAGATGAAGCCGTTGCGGCTGCTGGAACGCCCGGCCCGGGTGTAGCGCAGCCCCACTTCTAGTTCGTAGGGTAATTTCATATATTTTGCTAGGCGTGATTGTGACATCCCTGCGCAGGCGACAATTGCAGCCTCTATGCATTATCTGATTCCGTTTGCTTCTGTCGGCTCCGATGCCTGTGACCTTACCTGGCAGGGCCTGCAACTGCCGTACTTTCACAAGCTGATGCAGCGCATGGCCTTGCACAGCCAAGATGTGGGGGATGAATACACGCTGAGCCCCCCGCACGAGCGGGTACTGGCGCAGTCGCTGGGCCTGTGGACGACGGATGGCGCAACACCCTGGACGGCGCATACCTTGTCTTTGGTGCCTTCAGACACTGGATACCAAAGCGGTCAAGCCTGGGCGCAGATCACGCCCTGCTTCTGGCATGTGGGAACCGACCAGGTGCAGATGCTGCATCCCGATGGCTTGCAACTCACTGAGAGCGATTCGCGCGAAGTGCTGGCCATCATGCAGCCCTACTTTGCTGAGGACGGCATTGCCCTGCACTACAGCGCCCCCACGCGCTGGGTCGCGCACAGCCCCTTGTTTGCCGGCCTGGCCACCGCATCACTAGACCGCGTGGTAGGCCGCAACGTGAACGCCTGGATGCCCGAGGGAGCGCAAGCTGCCCCCCTGCGCCGCCTGCAAAACGAGATGCAAATGTTGCTCTACACCCATGCCTTTAACGACCGCAGGTTTGCGGCGGGGCAACTGCCAGTCAATTCGTTTTGGGTCAGTGGTGCGGGTGCTTTGGCGGTTGCGCCCGCTAAGGCAACTGAGCTCATGGTGGTGGACGATCTGCGCACCCCCGCCCTGCACGAAGACTGGGCTGCGTGGGCAGCAGCCTGGCAGCAACTAGACAACGGTATTGTCAAAGACCTGAGCGCAAAGGCGTGGCATGGCGAGCGTGTAGACCTCACCCTGTGTGGTGAACGCACCGCGCAACACTGGCAAAGCTTTACTCCAACGTTTGGACAGCGTTTTACCAGTCTTTTAGGGCGTAAGTCCTTGTCATATGGACATAATAAGCTATGAAATTAATAGTAAGAGACACCCCACCCCGCGCCGCCTGGGCGCTGGAAGAAGCCGGTGTGCACCCCCTGCTAGCGCGACTGTACGCATCGCGCGGCGTGGCTAGCAAAGACGAGCTGGACGATGGCCTGGGCAAGCTGCTGGCCCCGTCCACTTTGCTGGGCTGCGCGGCTGCCGCCGTGCTGCTGGCCGATGCGATAGCGGCGAACAAAAAACTCTGCATCGTCGCCGACTACGACTGCGACGGCGCCACCGCCTGCGCCGTTGGCATGCGCGGACTGAAACTGCTGGGTGCCAAACAGGTCAGCTACATCGTGCCCGACCGCGTAGTAGACGGCTATGGCCTCACGCCCCCCATCTCGCAGCGCGTGAAAGACAGCGGCGCGGAGGTGCTGATTACCGTAGACAACGGCATCGCGAGTGTCGAGGGCGTGGCCAAGGCCAAGGCGCTGGGCCTGCAAGTGCTGGTGACCGACCACCACCTACCTGCGCAAAAAGACGGCGTGGTGTTTTTGCCCGATGCAGACGTGATCGTCAACCCCAACCAGCCGGGCTGCGCGTTTGAGAGCAAGTCCATTGCTGGCGTGGGGGTGATGTTTTACGTGCTGCTGGCCTTACGCGCAGAACTGCGCACGCGCGCAGTTTTCGACCAAACCACACAGCCAAAATTAGATACCCTGCTGCCCATCGTCGCACTAGGTACGGTAGCCGACGTGGTCAAGCTCGACCCGAACAACCGCCGCCTCGTCGCCCAAGGCCTCAAACGCCTTAAAGCCCAAGCATTCCCTGCGGGAATAGCTGCTCTTTTTGTAGCATCAGGCCGCAAACGGGAACTCGCCAGCACCTTCGACTTTGGCTTTGCGCTAGGCCCCCGCATCAACGCCGCTGGCCGCCTGGACGACATGCGCCTGGGCATCGAATGCCTGCTGACCGACGACCCGGCGCGCGCCGACGAGCTGGCCAAAATGCTGGACGGCATTAACCGCACCCGCCGCGACATCGAGGCCGGTATGCGCGAGCAGGCCGAGCAAGCCGCAGAGACGATGTTTGACGAAGCCGAAGAGCCGCCCAGCGCCGTGGCTATCTTCGACCCCGACTTTCACGAAGGCGTGGTGGGCATCGTCGCCTCGCGCATCAAGGATAAATTGCACCGCCCTACTTTCGTCTTCGCCCCCAGCGGGGCCGAGGGGCAGGAGCATCTGCTTAAGGGCTCGGGCCGCTCCATCGCCGGTTTTCATCTGCGCGACGCGCTGGACTACATTGCCAAGCAACACCCCGGCGTGCTGCTGCGCTTTGGCGGCCACGCCATGGCGGCGGGCTGCACGATTGAAGAGGAAAACTTCGACACTTTTGAGGCCGCACTGCAAGAGGTGGCCGTGAAGTGGATCGACAAAGCCACCCTGCTGCGCCGCCTGGAAACCGACGGCGTGCTGCCCGCCGAGTACCGCCGCACCGACATCGCCGACACCCTGAACCAGACCGTCTGGGGCCAAGGCTTTGCGCCGCCGGTGTTTTGCGAAGAGGTAGAGGTGGTCTCGCAACGCCTGGTGGGTGAAAAGCACCTGTCCCTCAAGCTCAAACACCAAGGCCAACCGGTAGACGCCATCTGGTTTGGCCACACCGACATGCTGCCCGCCCGTGTGAAGATGGCCTTTCGGCTGGAAGCCGATGAGTGGCAAGGCGTGCGTAAAGTGAAGTTTTTTGTGGAAGGTGTGGAGCTGTAAAGTGCCCTTTACGCTATATATTTCGTAGCTGATTTCGTCCAGGGGACATGGACTACGGGCACTTTTTATGGGTAAATTGGTCATAAAAACCAGCAGCTCTGCCGGGTACAGTTGCACCCAATCGCGGCTGTGCTGAGCGGGGGCGTTCAACCAGTCGGCGTAGTGCGCCTTGGGCAGTATGGCTACCATGCGCCTCTCGTCCGGGGAGCGGTGAAACTGGCGCATCAACGGGTGCGCGTCGGCGTTGAGAGTGAGCATGGTAAAGCTGTGCACCAGCTCGCCCGATGGGGAGTACTGGCGCGGGTTTTTCACAGATTCGTAGTGGCTGCACATGGGTGCATCTTACGGAGGCTTGGGAATGTTTTGTATACCCCACCTGCAAATACTCGCAGTGCCAAACGATTACGCAAATGCAGCGATTAACTTTTGTTGAAATTTAAGTTGCACTGCATAGCTGGGCTGCCCCACTTCACGCACAACATCGTTGTAAGCCACATCACGCAGTGGTTCAACTTCTGGAGTGTCACTAGCGTGTGCGTCGTCAATCGCTAGCCGCAGGGCTTCGTCCGTCATGGTGCTTGACTTAGCGCGTAGCGCGCCATAGCGCTTCACGTCCATCTCGTTTTGCGCGGCTTTATCCGCCGGGCGCACTGCAATGGCAATCGCACCAAATACAGCCAACATCAAGGTGCCAGCAACAGGCAGCCAGCTAGGTGCCTGGCTCACCAAGGTACTGGCAGCGGCACTGCCACCGATGATCGACAAAAAAGTGGTGCCGCTCTGGATGCGGCGGTAAAGGCGCGCCGTACGCTGACACAGACGCTCGGCGTAGCGAATTTCGTTGAGCATATTGGCGCGTTGAAGTGAGGAGTCCATAAGCATGATGCTAACCGAATTTAATTAATGATGAGGCATAGGCTGCGGCGCTGGAATAGGGCTGGGCGCAGGAGCGGGTAATGGCCGGGGCGGGACATGTGTTTTGATGGTCATAATAGGGGCAGTAAAAATGTTGTTATTACTGCATTCTACATTAAAATACTGTACATAATAACAGTTTTAATTGCTTAAAAACAGTCAGTAGTGTCCGGTTAATGTAGCCCCATTTTCAAGCAATGCCAATGCGGGCGCGGCTTAGCGGGCAATTTCAGTTGGTGCCGATTTGAATTTTAGTGCCCGATTTTTAGGTGATTCTCCTAGGTTGACAATCAGGAGAATCGCCCATGAATTCTGGCAAGACGTTGTTTGCTCAACTGATGGAGTTTGTGCCCTGGAGTAGCTTCGCGCGCATCGTGGCGCGTTACGCTGGCGATGCGCGCGTGAGCGTTCTGCCCAGCACCGAGCACTTTCGCATCATGGCGTATGCGCAGTTGACGTGGCGCGAATCTTTGCGCGATATCGAAGTAACACTGGGTGCCAACGCGACCAAGCTGTACGCGATGGGTCTACGCCAAGCGGTGCGCCGCTCCACGCTGGCCGATGTCAACGAGCGGCGTGATTGGCGGATTTGGGCAGACTTGGCCGCTTTGTTGATTCGCCGCGCCAACCAGCTCTACGCCGATGAGCCACTGGGACTGGATGTGAACATTGCGGGCAAGGTCTATGCGCTCGATTCGAGCACCATTGACCTGTGTCTGAACCTGTTTGACTGGGCACCGTTTCGCTCTACCAAAGCGGCCATCAAGCTGCACACGCTGCTGGACTTGCGCGGCGCTATCCCCAGTTTCATTCACATCAGTGATGGCAAGATGGGCGATGTCAAGGTGCTGGACATGCTGCCTATCGAGGCCGGGGCCTTCTACATCATGGATCGGGGCTATCTGGACTTTGCGCGTTTGTATGCGATGCATCAGAGCGGTGCCTTCTTTGTCACGCGGGCTAAATCGAATTTCAATGCCCGGCGGGTGTACTCGTTACCCGTTGATAAGAGCACCGGGGTGGTCTTCGATCAACGCGTGGCGCTCAATGGACAACTACAGTGGACAAGGACTATTCAGAGCAGTTGCGCCGTATTCGCTTCAAAGACCCCGCGACGGGCAAGACGCTGGTATTTTTGACCAATAACACCAGCCTGCCTGCCCACGTGATTGCCCAGCTCTATAAAAATCGTTGGCAGGTGGAGCTGTTCTTCAAATGGATCAAGCAGCACCTGCGGATCAAGAAGTTTCTGGGCACCAGCGAGAACGCAGTAAAGACGCAAATCTGGTGTGCTATTTGCACCTACCTGCTGATTGCGATCGTGCAAAAGGAGCTCGCTGTCAAATCGTCGCTCTACACTTGTCTACAGATTTTGTCAGTGTCGGTTTTTGAGAAAACTCAGGTTTCATGCGCCTTGCGGGGCGATGAACTACAAATCTCAAATCCCGACAGCGCTAAGCAGTTGATTTTGTTCGACTTTTGACCGGACACTAGTGGTTGAGTCTGTTTGCTAACGGCTGGAGCCTAGCGCAGATACTAGAAAACTATCCACAGCTCAATCCCGATGTGCTGGCGCATGCAGAAGTTCATTTTATAAATTTTCACTAATGCTGCAAATTTAATAGCGACATATGTCCTAGCGACGGGGACTATGAGCGCTTTTTCTTCGATTTTTCAGTCGGAAGCAGGCTGGTGAGGCGCTGGTACAGCTCAAACAGGTAGGCGACGCGCTCGGCATCTGTGGCGTAGGTTTTTTTGCCTGGGTGCACCGCGTCTTGCGCGTAGGCCGCATCTACCGCAGCGTCCAGCTTTTGGTGCGCTTTGACCAAGGCGGGCGGCATGGTAAGCGGGTCGTACAGGTCGGCCAGCGAGCTGCCAGGGAACTGGGCACGTGCGTCGAGCACGGCTTGTGCTGCGGATTCGATAGCTGCTTGTGCTTTATTTTGTTGAGGTTTGGCACCTTTTTCTTCTAGAGTGGGCCAGGGGAAGTTGTTGTAGACGATAGTGTTGGAATAGCTATAGTCACTCTTCAATCTGCCGCATGTTTTACGCACCCAAGCCATGTGCATCGTAGAAGTCAGTATGCCAAAGTGAAACAAGTTGGCTTGGGGCATGGTGAAAATCTTGTCGCCTGCAACCACATCGGCTTCTAAGAACGCTATTGGAATAAAGTCACGGCGCTCTGAAGACACCTTGGGAATAGCCAAATAGCGGGTCTTTGGCTGCCTTGGCTCGCCAAAGGAGCTTGGGTAGTCTGCCATTTGCTGTGTTTTGGCGCGTTTACTGGATTGGCGAAAGGTTTTGACTGCAGCTATGCGCTTACTTACAGCGGGCATCGTGCGTAACGCTGCCGGGCTAATACCTTCTAGCCAAAGGCACCAACGGGAAATGTTGTTGATGAATTCGTTGCCCATCACAAACCGTCTTATCCACTGTGCAGCTTCTGGCTGCGCTTGAATTAGCGCATTTCGATCTTCGTCATTGAGCAACAGGTTGCCATCATCAGTTGCATCGCTGCCGCGTTGAATCTCAGGTACAGCGCATATTGGTGAGCTGCGCTTTTGCAAAAAAACATTGGGTGCGTCCACCAAGTAGGGATTAATATTTTTCGCAGTTAATGCGATGGGGTCGCCGTTGATATTTTCGTATTCGTAAATGGTTTTGCCACTTATATCTTCTGTGCCAAATCCAATAATCACGCAATGTACGGCTGCTTTACCAGATGCCTCATTGCTCCATCTAAAGGTGCGATGCGCAAAGTGAATCTGTACGCCTTGCGCAAACACCCATGACCACAGCGGGGCAACTTGCTCACCCTGGCTAATACTGTTGGTGGAGACAAAAGCGACTCGGGTTGCGATCTCCGGCAAGGGCGGAAAAGTGGGGTCAGAGCCCAATTTCGTATTTGCTGCGCGTGCGCCGGATGCAGTGGCTTCCTGAATTGGGATCTGACCCCAGTTTTCCGCTTTGATGTAGCGTGCGGCCTTCACATACCACGCAGTCACGAAATCTAAAACGCCAGCGCCTTCAACACCTTGCATTACCATGGACATATCTGCTTTCTGTGCAGCACTTTGATAGCTATAGCCCACAAACGGCGGGTTACCCAACACATAGCTGCACCGCACACTGGGCAGCACGTCTTGCCAGTCAATTTGCAGGGCATTGCCGTGGCGGATGTGCGGCGTGCTTTTCAGCGGTAGGCGATCAAAGTATTTGCCAAACTCGTCGCTCAAGGCTCGGTTCATCTGGTGGTCGGTCAGCCACATGGCTACCTGGGCAATTTGCGCGGGGAATTCTTCTATTTCTATGCCGTAGAACTGGTCTACGTCAACCGTGGTGAACTGGTGCACGTCCAGCATTTGCTGGCCGTCGCCATAGCTGGTGCGCAGTATTTCTACTTCCAGTTTGCGCAGCTCGCGGTAGGTGATGACCAAAAAGTTGCCGCAGCCGCAGGCGGGGTCGAAAAAGGTGAGCAGGCGCAGGCGTTTGTGGAACTCAAACAAGCGGTTGCGGTTGCCCTTCACGCGTGCAAACTCGGCCCATAGCGCGTCTAAAAACAGCGGCTTGATGAGCTTGAGGATATTTTCCTCGCTGGTGTAGTGCGCGCCCAGGTTGCGGCGGGCATGTCGTGTCCATGATGCTTTGGAACAGCGCGCCAAAGATAGCGGGGCTGATGCTGCTCCAGTCCAGGGCGGCGGCGTCTAGCAGGGCCTCGCGCATGGGGCCGTCAAAGGCGGCGGTGGCGATGCGTCTCTTCAAACAGCTTGCCGTTGATGTACCTGAAGGCTTGGTAGTTTTCCTGGTGGGCGCGCTGGCGTTTGCCCTCAGGGGTGTTGAGCAGCTCAAACAGTTCATTGAGGTTGCGGCCTATGGTGGCGGGGTCTTTGAGGTCGTCCAACAAATCTTTAAAGCTGCCTGCGGGCTGAAAAATGCCGGTGTCGTCGGCAAACAGGCAAAACAGCAGGCGCACCAGCAGCACTTCCAGGTCGTGCCCGGTGTATCCGCTGGCTTTCAGGCCATCGTGCAGGCGGCCCATGCGTTCGGCCGCTTTGATGTTGACCGGGTCTTGCGGCGTGATGGCCTGCACTTCGTAGCCGGGGATAAAGCCAAAGGCCTTGATGTTTTTAGACAGGTCGGCCAGTTTGAAGCGCTTATCCTCATTAGTGTGCAGGTCAAACAACCTGAAGTTTTGAAAGTCGCACACCAGGATGTAGCGCGGTAGGTCGCGCTCTTTCATGCCGGTGTTGCCCAGGTTGTCAAAGTACTCAAGCGCTTGGGCAAAGGCGCGGTCCAGGTTTTGGCCTGCGCTTTTCATTTCAATCAACAGTTTGCCACGCCAGAACACATCAATCCAGCCGTTGCTCAGCGTGTCAGCCTCACCCAGACTAGCGCCCGCACGGGTGAGCTTGACCTGCTGCTCGTAGCTGGAGACCTTTTTAGCGTCTACCCCAAACACATGAAAGAAGTCGCGCCAAAACTGCTGGCTCAGCGATTTTTCGCTCTGCGCGTCGCGGTATTCGCGGCTAAAGGCAATACTGCGGTCGCGTATTTCGCTCCAACTCAGGGGCATGGTGGGCTTTCGGTGTTTTTTTTGCTGGGAAAGCGATAGTCTAGCCAATAAAAATTACGCTCCTATGGGCTAGGGCTGCCAAGCTATATTGTATTGGTCTGCAGCCTTATTTGGACACTTCACCTTCGCGTACCAGGCGCCAGGTCAACCACATGCCTAGCACGGCGTTGCTCAGTGCAAATCCCCCTATCAGCAGTACGCCCACAGTGCTTAGCGGGCGGTTGTGCAGCATCCAGGCCAGCACCATCGTCAGTGCGTGCAAGGCCATCACTATCCAGAACAAAGGGTTGCGGGGTTGGAATAGACGGTTGAGTTTCATTGAACGTTACTATATATTTAATAGCTGCTTACGTCCAAGCGACAAGGACTAGGAGCTATTTTTATCGGTATTTTAGGGTAAAACAGTCTCACGCGGACTCTGGCACTCTGCGCATGCCTTACCATCCCACTCTATGCTGCCCTGCTACGTCCTGCTCGATCTAGAAACTACTGGCGGTAACGCGCAGCACAGCCGCATTACCGAGATTGCGGCGGTGCGCATAGAGCACGGCGCAGAGGTAGCGCGCTGGAGCAGTCTGGTCAACCCGGGGTGCAGCATTCCGTATTTCATCCAGCAGCTCACGGGCATTGATGACGCCATGGTGCAGGACGCACCGCGCTTTGAACAGGTCAGCAGACAGCTATTGCAGTTGCTGGACGGCGCGGTGCTGGTGGCGCATAACGTGCGCTTTGACCACAGCTTTTTGCTGCACGAGTTTGAACGCATCGGCGTGGCGTTGAAGGTCAAAACGCTGTGCACCGTGCGCCTGTCGCGCAAGCTGTACCCGCAGCACAAGGGCCATGGGCTGGATGCCCTGATGCAGCGCCACGGCCTTTCTACCATGGCCCGCCACCGCGCCATGGGCGATGTAGACGTGATGCAAGCCTGGCTGCGCGTGGCCTCAGAGGAGCTGGGCGCAGCGCAGGTGCAAACCCAGGCGCTGGCGCTGCTACAAGGCAGCGCCGTGGTGCCGCCCCATCTGGAAACCGAGATAGCCAGCGTGCCCAACACACCGGGCGTGTACCTGTTCTACGGCGAAGGGCCGCTGCCGCTGTACGTGGGCAAAAGCGTCACGCTGCGCACGCGGGTGATGTCGCATTTTCAGGCGGCCAGCACGCAGGCGCGTGAGATGCGCATTGCCCAAGAGGTGCGGCGCGTGGAGTGGCGCGAGACGGCGGGCGAGCTGGGTGCGCTGCTGCTGGAGGCGCGGCTGGTGAAAGAGCTGCAACCCGTGTTTAACCGCCAATTGCGCCGCTCGGGTAGCCTGTGCGCTTGGCAATTAGCTACCGACCCCGCGCAGCGCCCCTTACTCACCCTGGTGCGAGGTGACGAGTTGCAGCCCCAGCAGTTTGGCCAGATGTTTGGCGTGTACCGCTCTAAAGCGCAGGCCACCTTGGCCCTGCGAGAGCTGGCCACAGCCCACCAGCTGTGCCCGCAGGCTTTGGGTCTGGAGAGGCGGCACCGGCCGCTGCTTTGCGCACCAGCTAGGCCACTGCAAAGGCGTGTGCTGCCAAAAAGAAAAGCCCGAGCTGCACCACCTGCGCGTGCAACTGGCCTTGGCCGCACAAAAGCTGCAGGTGTGGCCCTACCCCGGCAAGATAGGCCTGCGCGAGCACAGCACCAGCAGTGAGCGAAGTGCCTTGCATATTTTTGACCAATGGTGCCACTTGGGCACCGTGCACGATGATGCCGAACTGGAGCAAGTCTTGAACGCTAAAAATACCCTGGCATTTGATTTGGACACCTACCGCTTGCTACTGAAATACATCACCAGGCCCAGCTTGTCGCGTGCCGGGAGCTTGCAACTGGTCATGTTGCCACGCTAGCGGAGGCGCTAATACTGGCGCTTGTATTGCGTAGGGCCGTAGGCGCGCGTCACCTCGGGTGAACGCAAGGCCATGTGTTTGGTCACCCTGCCAGCGACACGCTTGCGCCACATACGAAACGAGCTCGGTTTGAGCTTTTGGCGCATGAAAGCCACCACACCCGATTCGTTCAGACCGAATTGTATTTCGATAGCCTCGAATGGTGTTCTGTCTTCCCAGGCCATTTCAATAATGCGTGAACTATCTTCTGCGCTAAAGGCGCTGCTAGTCGCTGCCATAGTCACTTCAAAGCTTTGTCAATCGCTGCCAGCAGTGGCGCGCTTTCTGGCTCTACCTCGCTGGGAAAGTTGGCCACCACTTTGCCAGTGCGGTCGATCAGGTATTTATGGAAATTCCACTGGGGTGCCTTGCCCGTAGATTTCTCCAGCGCCGCGTACAAAGCACTTTTACCGCTACCTGCCACCACAGTTTTAGAGAACATGGGGAACTGCACCCCATAGGTGTTGAAGCAAAAATCGGCAATCTCTTTGGCGCTGCCAGGCTCTTGCTTGCCAAAGTCGTTGGAGGGGAATCCCAGCACCACCAATCCTTTACTTTTGTATTTGGCATACAGTCGCTCCAGCCCAGCGTACTGGCTGGTAAATCCGCAGTAGCTGGCGGTGTTGACCACTAGCACCAGTTTGCCTTGGTACTGGCATAAGTTTTGGGGGCTTTCATCTTGCAAGCGGGTAAATTGGTGCTGCAAGATGCTGGGGCAGGTGGTGGCAGCCACATGCGCAGCCGCAGGTACAGGGGCAATTTGCGCAAAAATCGAGGTGGACAAACAAGCGCACAGGCCAAGTGCGGTAATGGAAGAATGACGGGATGGGGTTGGCATGTCAGGCGCTGGATAGTTTTAGTTTTTTACTTTAGCGCAATTTGATAATCCTATTTTTTAACTGGTTTCACCAAGGGTATGCATGCAGTCTTTCCCGGATAATTTTCGAGCCCTGGTCATTGGTGCTACGGGCGGCATTGGCGCGGCGTTTTGTACGCTTTTGTCGCAAAACCCTCGCTGCGCGCAGGTGTTGGGCTTGCACCGCCATTCAGAGCCGCCGATTGATTTTGACCACGAGGCCAGCATTGCCGCTGCCGCGCAGCAGCTCGCGCCAGCAGGTAAGTTTCACCTCATCATTGTGGCCACGGGAATGCTGCACTCGCAATCGTTGATGCCCGAAAAGCGCTTGGCAGATTTGAACTATGCGCACATGGCGCAAGTCTTTCGCACCAATACTTTGGGCCCCACCATGGTGCTGCGCCACTTTGCGCCGCTGCTGGACACGCAACGCGGTGTGCTGGCTGTGTTGTCTGCCAAAGTCGGCAGTATTGAGGATAACCGCTTGGGCGGTTGGTACAGCTACCGGGCTTCCAAAGCGGGGCTGAATATGTTGCTGAAAACTGCGGCCATTGAAGTCAAGCGCAGCAACCCCGAATCGGTACTGGTGGCACTGCACCCTGGCACCGTCAATTCGCAGCTATCCAAGCCGTTCAATGGGGAAAATATTGGCCGCAACGCGCTGGTGGCAGCCCAGGACATGTTGGCGGTGCTGGCCAGTTTGTCGGCCAACGACAGTGGACGTTTCTTTGCTTATGACGGGCAGTCGCTGCCTTGGTGAAAGCAGGTCAAAGCTGCTTCACCCATGAGCGCTATTCTTAGCGCTGCCCAAGTACATTGGAGCGATGGCGTAGATGCTGGCGGCTTGGATGCCCAAGGCAAGCAAGCCGGGGTGCTTGCCGCTGGTCACGTTGTCTACCCGCAATGACTTTAAATTATCGCGGCTCATCAGTGGCTCTCCCGGCAGGTGCTCCATCACCCAGGCTTGCATGCTTGCCGCAAACTCGGGCAGCGGCAGCACGGGGCGTTGCACACCCGCGTAGCGGCCTGCAAGGTTGACCAGCTCACGCAGGCTCAATATGTCGTTGCCAAAAGCCTCGTAGACGGGACTGGGATTGTGCTGGCTTAAAAGCTGGACGATGGCCTGGGCCACGTCCTGCACCCACACGGGCTGAAACCGGCAGTCGGCTCCGGCTAAGGGCATGAAGGGTGCAAATTTTTGCAAGCTTGCAAAGACATTGAGCAGCTTGTCTTGCTCGCCAAACACAATGCTCGGGCGCAGTACCGTGACATCAATACCCTGGGCTGCGCAGCCTAGCCAAGCGGCTTCGCCACGCGCCTTGCTTTGCAAATACTGTGAAGGCGCATCCAGTGCCGCGCCCAGCGCACTGACGTGCAGCACGCGCTGCACACGTGCTTTGGCGCAGGCAGCCGCAATATTACGCGGCAGCGTAGCGTGTACCTGTTCAAACCGCTGTGCGTCACCATGCAACACTGCAATTAAATTGATGAGCGCGTCATGCCCTTGCAGGGCGCGCTCTAGCTGGGCGGCATCGTGCACATTGCAGGGCAGCACCGTCACGCGTGGCAGCACCTGAACGGGCTTGGCATGCGCTGCGCTGCGCGTAGCCACGGTGATGGCATAGCCCGCACTGGCCAGCTGGGCACACACCTGCCGACCAATAAAACCTGTGCCGCCCAGTACCAATACGTTTTTCATGCGCTATTCCTTGCTTGCCCACGCAGCGCGGACCATACCGCACGCTCAAACAGGATTTTCACCGCAAATTCAACCATTGAGACTAAATGGTATTTAAAATACTTCTTGGTAATAAATTGGCTGGCACGGTATAGTTACCGTCGATAGCACTACCTATTTTGGTATTGCACAACAAAGCAACCAGAAAGACTTACCCATGACCAATCGTCGCGAATTTATAGTTCAACTCAGTGTGGGCAGCACCAGCTTTGCCGTGGCACAAAAAGCATTTGCAGAAGCGCCCCTGGTTTTAGAGGCCGATGCCCAAGCCAAAGCGCTGGGGTACTTTGCCGATGCCAGCAAGACCGACAAAGTCAAATACCCCAAATACGCCAAAGAACAACTGTGCAGCAACTGCGGCCTATACCAAGGCAAGGCCGCAGACAAAGCCGGCGGTTGCCCGCTGTTTGCGGGAAAACAAGTTGCCGGTAAAGGCTGGTGCAGTGCTTGGGTGAAAAAAGCCTAGCGCTTTGTTTGAACCCCCAGAGCAACCCCTCATGCCGAACCCGCCCACTTCGGGGTACAAGGGTAACAAATCTGCCTTGCCCAGCAAACCCTGCGTGGCTTGCGGGCGAGCGATGACCTGGCGTAAAAGCTGGGCGAAAAACTGGACCGAGGTAAAGTACTGCAGCGATGCCTGTCGCAGAGGCAAACCACCGTGATGCGCCCAGAGTCTTGCCGACACTTGGTGTTGATTTTGGGCGACCAACTGGACGCGCATTCATCTGCATTGGAGGGCCTGGACCCCGCACAAGATGTGGTGCTGATGGTAGAGGCGTTTGAAGAGTCGTGCCATGTGTGGTCGCACAAAATCCGCACCACCCTGTTTTTTTCAGCCATGCGCCACTTTGCTGCGCAGCTGCGTGCGCGGGGGCTGCGGGTGGAATACCGCGCACTGGACACCCATGGCGATGCCACCCTGGCCGACGGGCTACTGGCCGCTGTAGCGCAGTACCAGCCGCTAGCCATTGTGGGCGTGGAGCCTGGCGACGTGCGGGTGCGCCAACAGCTGGAGAACGCTACCAAAAACATAGCTGATTGCGTCCATGCGACAAGGACTATGGGCATAAATAGCATTCAAAATGGTGCTGCCCAGTGGTTAGCCGCCGCTCCAGTGCTCCCCAGCATCATGTGGCGCGAAGATACGCACTTTTTATGCAGCTTGCCTGAGTTTCGGCGATGGGCCGGCAGCCACAAAAGCCTGCGGATGGAGTTTTTTTACCGCCAGATGCGCCAAAAGTACGCTGTGCTGATGGACGGAAAAGAGCCCGCAGGCGGCCAATGGAACTTTGATGCAGATAACCGCAAAAGTTTCGGCAAAAAAGGCCCGCAAGACCTGCCGCAACCGCCCGTGTTCAAGCCCGACCAGATTACCCAAGACGTGATGGCCTTGGTGAACCAGCGCTTTGCCGAGCACCCAGGGCATCTAGACAAATTCAACTGGCCCACCACGCGCGCTGAGGCGCTGCACGCACTGGACGACTTTATTACGCACCGCCTGCCCAGCTTTGGCCCGCATGAGGATGCCATGTGGACGGGCTTGGAGTTTGGCTGGCATTCGCTGCTGAGCAGCTCGCTGAATCTCAAACTGATTAGCCCGCTAGAGGTAGTGCGGGCTGCGGAGCAGGCGTACCGCCAAAAGGGCTTGGATTTAGCCAGCGTAGAGGGCTTTATCCGTCAGGTCCTGGGCTGGCGCGAATTTATCCGCGGGATGTATTTTTTAGACATGCCAGGCCTGAAAACCGCCAACCACTACGGCCACACCAACGCCTTGCCCGCTTGGTATTGGACGGGCAACACCCGTATGAACTGCATGCGCCAGTGCATTACCCAAACGCTGGACAACGGCTATTCGCACCATATTCAACGCCTCATGGTGACGGGTATGTTTGGCCTCACAGCACAAATAGAGCCTGCGCAGGTATGCGATTGGTATCTGGCGGTGTACGTTGACGCAGTGGAATGGGTAGAGCTGCCCAATGTAGCGGGTATGGCCCTGTTTGCCAATGGCGGGCGTTTTACCAGCAAGCCCTATGTCGCCAGCGGCGCATACGTCAAGCGCATGAGCAATTACTGCACGGGTTGTAGCTATGAACCCGAGGCACGGCTGGGCCCTAAAGCCTGCCCACTGACCACGCTGTACTGGAATTTTCTGGACCGGCACGAAGCCAGTTTTGCCAGCAACCCGCGCACCGCATTGATGGTAAAAAATCTGCAGCGCATGGATGAATCAGAGCGCCAAGCGCTGCGCCTGCGGGCTTGCGAAATGTTGGCCAACTTGGACGCGCTATGAACCAAATGTCTTTTCAGCAGCTTTTGCATGCGAAAATTTTGCGCCTTGCGCGCCTGAATGAGCCTATTGGCCCCGATTTATCAGAAAAAGTTGCTCGCACTGCCCTGCGTGCACCCAGATTCATGCTGCATTGCAATAGAATTTGAGGTTGAGCAAAAATACGCCCCTTACCATGCGGTTACAACGTCTTACTCAAAGAACCAAGAAAGCCTAAAGTATGTCCGATTCAGCGACAAGTGCACTCAAAAAGCGGCCCGAGTTCCGCAATATCCACGTCTTTGACCTTATCAAATACCGCCTGCCACTGGCAGGCATCATCTCTATCCTGCACCGCGCCAGTGGCTTGATCATGTTCTTGCTGTTGCCCTTCATCATCTGGATGTTTGACACATCGCTGTCGTCTGAAATTTCGTTTGCCAAGTTCAGGGCAGCATTCAATATCGGCATGCTTGGCTTGCCCGGTTTTGTGTGGAAGCTGATGGCGCTGGCCCTGATCTGGGCCTATCTGCACCACCTCACGGCAGGCTTGCGCCACCTGTGGATGGACATGAGCCACAAAGCAGTGACCAAAGAATTTGGCAAAACATCAGCCCTGGCCACCTTGCTCATTAGCGTGCCGATAACGGTCGCCTTGGGTGCCAAGCTGTTTGGCCTGTACTGAACTGGAGCATTCACCCATGACACTTTCCACCCACACCAAATCAGCCCACGCCCTGCGTGACTGGCTGGCGCAGCGCATTACCGCAGGCGTTATGGCGGCCTTCACCTTCATCGTACTGGCCCAGGTGATTTTTAACAAAGGCACGATGGGCTACGAGAAATGGGCGGGCATTTTTGCACCCCAGTGGATGAAGCTTTTGACCTTTGTGGTGATTCTGGCGTTGGCCTACCACGTTTGGCTTGGCATGCGCGAGATCTATATGGACTACATCAAACCGGTGTGGCTGCGCCTGTCGCTGCAAGTGTTCACCATCGTCTGGCTAGTGGCCTGCGTAGGTTGGGCGATTCAAGTATTGTGGAGAGTTTAATCAGATGGCTTCAATTTCCAAACGCAAATTTGACGTCGTCATCGTCGGCGCAGGCGGCTCGGGCATGCGTGCCTCGCTGCAGTTGGCCCGCGCGGGCTTGAACGTGGCCGTGTTGTCCAAAGTGTTCCCTACCCGCTCGCATACCGTCGCAGCCCAAGGCGGCATTGGTGCCAGCCTGGGCAACATGAACGAAGACAACTGGCACTACCACTTCTATGACACCGTCAAGGGCAGTGACTGGCTGGGCGACCAGGACGCGATCGAATTCATGTGCCGCGAAGCACCCAAGGTGGTGTACGACCTGGAGCACATGGGCATGCCGTTTGACCGCAACCCGGACGGCACCATTTACCAGCGCCCGTTTGGCGGCCACACCGCCAACTACGGCGAAAAAGCCGTCGAGCGCGCCTGCGCTGCCGCCGACCGCACGGGGCACGCCATGCTGCACACCCTGTACCAACAAAACGTGCAGGCCAAGACCACCTTCTTCGTCGAGTGGATGGCGCAAGACCTGATCATGGATGCCGATGGCGACTGCGTCGGCGTGAGCGCCATCGAGATGGAAACCGGCGAGCTGCATATTTTTGAAGCCAAAACCACACTGATGGCCACCGGCGGTGCAGGCCGCATCTTCGCCGCATCGACCAACGCTTTTATCAACACCGGTGACGGCCTGGGCATGGCCGCACGCGCGGGCATTGCGCTGGAAGACATGGAGTTCTGGCAATTCCACCCCACCGGCGTAGCGGGTGCGGGCGTGCTGCTGACCGAAGGCTGCCGGGGCGAAGGCGCCATTTTGCTCAACAGCAATGGCGAGCGCTTTATGGAGCGTTATGCTCCTACGCTGAAAGATCTGGCCCCGCGCGACTTTGTCTCGCGCTGCATGGACCAGGAGATCAAGGAAGGCCGGGGCTGTGGCCCGAATAAAGATTACGTACATTTGAAGCTGGACCACCTGGGTGCAGACACCATCCACAAGCGCCTGCCCTCGGTGTACGAGATTGGCCTGAACTTTGCCAACGTCGACGTAACCCGTGAGCCCATCCCCGTGGTGCCCACCATCCATTACCAGATGGGCGGCATTCCCACCAATATCAACGGCCAGGTGGTTACGCAAAAAAATGGCAGTGACAACGCGGTGGTCAACGGCCTGTACGCCGTGGGCGAATGCTCCTGCGTCAGCGTGCACGGTGCCAACCGCCTGGGCACCAATTCACTGCTGGACTTGCTCGTCTTTGGCCGCGCGGCGGGCAACCATATCGTGCAGCACCACGACAAGAGCACTTCGCACAAGCCTTTGCCTGCTGACGCTACCGCCACCACCGAGGCGCGCCTGGCGCGCCTGGATGGCAACAAAGACGGTGAATATGCACAGGTGGTGGCCGACGACATCCGCGCTGCCATGCAGTTACACGCTGGCGTGTTCCGCACCCAGGCCTCGCTGGACGAGGGCGTCAAGAAAATCGCCGAGCTGCGCAAGCGCGTGGATGCGATTGGCCTGAAAGACAACTCCAAAATCTTCAACACCGCCCGTATCGAAGCGCTGGAAGTGGAAAACCTGATCGAATGTGCCGAGGCCACCATCGTCTCCGCTGCAGCCCGCCGCGAAAGCCGTGGTGCCCACTCGGTTGCCGACTACGACGACAGCCCCGCACACCCCAATGGCCGCAATGACCAAGACTGGCACAAGCACACGCTTTGGTACAAGGGCGGTAACCGCTTGAGCTACAAGGCCGTGCAGATGAAGCCTTTGACCGTTGACTCGGTGCCACTGAAAACCAGGACATTCTGATGATCTTGCGGGACAGACCAAGCAACGGCGCGCAGCGCATGCTTGGCTTGTCCTCAACTGATTAGACGAATCTCACAAGAAATTATCGGAGTTAGACATGGAAAAACGCACCTTCAAAATCTACCGCTACGACCCGGACACCGATGCGAAGCCCTATATGCAAACCATCCAGATCGAGCTGGACGGCACCGAGCGTATGCTGCTGGACGTATTGATGAAACTCAAAGCACAAGACCCGACCATCAGCTTTCGCCGCTCGTGCCGCGAAGGTGTGTGCGGCTCAGACGCAATGAACATCAACGGCAAAAACGGCCTGGCCTGCCTGACCAATATGCGCACGCTCAAAGGCGACATTACCTTAAAGCCCCTGCCCGGGCTGCCCGTCATCCGCGACATGATCGTGGACATGACGCAGTTCTTCAAGCAATACAACTCGATCAAGCCCTACCTCGTCAACGATACAACACCGCCCGAAAAAGAGCGTCTGCAGTCGCCCGAAGAGCGCGAAGAGCTCAATGGGCTGTACGAGTGCATACTATGCGCGAGCTGCTCCACTGCCTGCCCCAGCTTCTGGTGGAACCCGGACAAATTTGTCGGCCCCGCTGGCCTGCTGCAAGCCTACCGCTTCATCGCCGACAGCCGCGACCACGCCACCGCCGAGCGCCTGGACAACCTGGAAGACCCGTACCGCCTGTTTCGCTGCCATACCATCATGAACTGTGTGGACGTATGCCCCAAAGGCTTAAATCCCACTAAAGCCATCGGGAAAATTAAGGAAATGATGGTGCAGCGGGCCATCTGATCATAATGACCGATCTCGTTGCAACCATTGATGCACCCGATGGCCTGGATGCCAAGCTCGGGGTGCGGGAGCTGAGCAAACTCAAATGGCGCACGCGGCGGGGTTTGCTGGAGAACGATCTGTTCATCCAGCGGTTTTTTTTGAGCTACGAGCAAACTATTACTGTTCGGCAGGCGAATAGTTTGAATGCTCTCATGGATTTATCCGACAATGACCTCCTGGATTTGCACCTGAACCGCAAATCCCTGCAACAAGTCAGACCCGATTTCGATACAGCAGATATTCAAAATCTGCTCATTCTGCTAAAACAAAAAAGTTAAAATCAAATATCTATAGGTACCTCGCCATGAAACTCTCCAACAGTAAAGCCACGATTTCGTTTTCCGACGGTAGCCCCAGTGTAGAGATGCCCATCTACAAAGGAACTATTGGCCCTGACGTGGTGGACATCCGCAAGCTCTACGCCCAAACCGGCATGTTCACCTATGACCCGGGCTTTTTGAGCACGGCGGCCACCCAGTCGGCCATCACCTATATTGACGGCGACAAGGGCGAGCTGCTCTACCGTGGTTACCCCATCGAGCAGTTGGCCACCAACTGCGACTTTCTGGAAACCTGCCATCTGCTGCTGTACGCCAACTTGCCCAATGCAGCGCAAAAGAAAGACTTCACCCAGCGCGTCACCATGCACACCATGGTCAACGAGCAAATGCAGTTCTTCCTGCGCGGCTTTCGCCGTGACGCGCACCCCATGGCTATTCTGACCGGCCTGGTCGGCGCACTGTCGGCCTTCTACCACGACAGCACCGACATCACCAATGCCGAGCACCGCGACATTGCCGCCATTCGCCTGATTGCCAAGATGCCCACCCTGGTGGCCATGGCCTACAAATACAGCGTCGGCCAGCCCTACATCTATCCCAAGAACAACCTGAGCTATGCCGGCAACTTCCTGCACATGATGTTTGCCACTCCCTGCGAAGAATACGTGGTCAACCCCGTGATCGAGCGCGCCGTAGACCGCATCTTCACCCTGCATGCCGACCACGAGCAAAACGCGTCCACCTCCACCGTGCGCCTGTGCGGCAGCTCGGGCACCAACCCCTTTGCCGCCATCGCCGCGGGCGTAGCCTGCCTGTGGGGCCCGGCGCACGGCGGCGCCAACGAGGCCTGCCTGAACATGCTGGAAGACATCCAGAAAATGGGTGGCGTGGCCAAGGTCGGCGAGTTTATGGAGAAGGTGAAAGATAAAAACTCTGGCGTGAAGCTGATGGGTTTTGGCCACCGCGTCTACAAAAACTACGACCCGCGCGCCAAGCTGATGCAAGAGACCTGCCACGAAGTGCTCAAAGAGCTCGGTTTGGAGAATGACCCGCTGTTCAAGCTGGCCAAAGAACTCGAGCGCATTGCCCTGGAAGACGACTATTTTGTGCAGCGCAAGCTCTACCCTAACGTAGACTTCTACAGCGGTATCGTGCAACGCGCCATCGGCATCCCCGTGAGCATGTTCACCGCTGTCTTTGCCCTGGCCCGCACCGTGGGCTGGATTGCGCAACTCAACGAAATGATCGGCGACCCCGAGTACAAAATTGGCCGTCCGCGCCAGTTGTTTACGGGTGCTGAGAAGCGCGATGTGTTGCCGTTGGCTAAGCGCGCGTAATCTTTCGGAATTTACGCATCAAGCCCGCTGACTAGAAAGTTGGCGGGCTTTTTTGTGGTTGCGTTTTGGTAAAGGTTGTATCGCAGATTCATTTGGCGCGATCCTGTGTGGCTACGGGCGAGTTGGCGTACGCAAATCGCCCTCCTACTGGAGTTACCAAAATCGGTCAATTTGCATACGCCAACCCGCCTCGCAACCACGGTGGTTCGCTACCCGTAGTCGCGGAAAGACCGTACAGCGAAACTACCGGTAGCACGCTACCTTGGTCGCGACACAGTTGGGTGTTTATCAGCCGACCGATTTCTGGTACTCCAGTATGAGGGCGGATGATGAACACCCAACTGTGCGTACGTGACACTAGGCGAAAAAGCGAGTCCCTCAGTAAGTTTCGTTTAAAGTCTAGCCATGACAACGCCACCTACCCTCCCCCAGACCCTCCCCACCGACGCAGACCGCGCCCTACTCATTGGCCGCATCGAAATACCCAAACTCTGGCCCCGTGCTGTGCTTGGTCACGCCGCAAAGCGTCTACGACCTGTCCACCGTTGCCGCCACCAGCGCCGACCTGCTGGCCCTGCCCTCACCTGCGCAGACCATCACTACACAACGCACCCAGTTACCTCGCATTGCCGACACTACCGCCGTGCTGGCCAACAGCGTCGAATCCACACGCAATGCAGCCCAGCCCTATTTCCTCGCCCCCTGCGACCTGCAACCCATCAAGGCCGCTGGCGTGACCTTTGTGGCCAGTATGTTGGAGCGCGTGATTGAAGAGCAGGCACGGGGGGATGCATCCAAAGCGCAAGCGGTACGCGAGAGCATCGCGAAAATAGTGGGTGATAACCTGCGCGCGGTGGTGCCTGGCTCGGCACAGGCCATGAAGGTGAAGGAAGTGCTGTTGCAGCAAGGCCTGTGGAGCCAGTACCTGGAGGTGGGCATTGGCAAGGATGCCGAGGTGTTTACCAAGTCGCAACCCATGAGCGCGGTGGGCTACGGGGCGCAGATCGGCATCCACCCCGAGAGCCACTGGAACAACCCCGAACCCGAGATCGTGCTGGCCGTCTCGCCCAGTGGCGTGGTGCACGGCGTGACCCTGGGCAACGACGTGAACCTGCGCGACTTTGAGGGCCGTAGCGCCCTGTTGCTGGGCAAGGCCAAGGACAACAACGCGTCGTGTGCCATCGGCCCGTTTATCCGCCTGTTTGACGCACATTTCAGTATGGACGATGTGCGCCAGTGCGATCTGGGCCTGACCGTGACCGATGACAAAGGCTTTGTGATGCAAGGATCCAGTGCCATTAGCCAGATCAGCCGCGACCCGCTGGACCTGGTGGCGCAAACGATCAACGCCAACCACCAATACCCCGATGGATTTATGCTGTTTTTGGGCACCATGTTTGCCCCCACCCAAGACCGCTTTGCCAAAGACCAGGGCTTTACCCATGCGGTGGGCGACATGGTGAGCGTGCATACCAGCAAGCTAGGCTGCCTGACCAACCAGGTGAACACCAGCGACCAGATAGCGCCCTGGAGGTTTGGTGTGCGGCATCTAATTGCATCGCTTGCCCAACGCAAATTGCTATAAATAAAATAGCTAACTATGTCCAAATGACAGGGACTATTGGCATATTTTGCTTGCAAAAGCAGTACGATGCATCAATTCACGGCCTAAGGGTCACTTCGCAGTTACAACAGCAGCTAAATCGGCTAGAGTTGTAAGCTTATTTCAAAGCACATCACCTAGGAGAACAAGATGACACTGATTGATGCAAACGACCTACCTCTACAGCGCGCTTACCGCTGGGAAAAAGAGCGTGCCAACGAAGTATTTTTAACCCAGCCCATGGGCGGTGGCGTGGTGCGCACCTGGACGTGGGCGCAGGCCATGGACGAAACGCGCCGTATGGCCACCTGCCTGGCCAAGCTGGGCTACGAGCCGGGCACGCGCATTGCCATCATGAGCAAAAACACCGCCTGGTGGTTTATGTCCGACCTGGCCATCTGGATGGCGGGTTATGTGAGCGTGCCGATCTACCCCAACCTGGTGGCCGAGACAGTGCGCCAAGTTCTGGAGCACTCCGAGACCAAGCTGGTTTTTGTGGGTAAGCTGGACGACCCCAAAGCCATGGCGGCGGGCATTCCCCTGGGCATGGCCTGCATCGCCACGCCTTTGTGCGAAGTCCCCGGTCACAAGCCCTGGGACGATGTGATTGCAGTGACCCGGCCCATGAAGGAGAGCCCCACCTTCCCTGCCGAGACCATGTCCACCATCATCTACACCTCGGGCACCACCGGGATGCCCAAGGGGGTGGTCCACAACTTTGGGGCCTTTGGCCACACCGCCAAAGCCTTCCTGGAAATTCTGAGCCTGAGCAGCGCCGACCGCTGCATCTCCTACCTGCCGCTGGCGCATATTGCCGAGCGCTGCGTGATCGAGGGCATGAGCCTGCATGTGGGCTGCCAGGTGTTTTTTGCCGAAAGCCTGGACACCTTCCTGGCCGACCTGCAGCGCGCCCGGCCCACCTTCTTCTTCTCGGTGCCGCGCCTGTGGGTGAAGTTTCAGCAGGGGGTATTTGCAAAAATGCCCGCCAAAAAACTCAATCTGTTGATGTCCATCCCCATTCTGAGCGGCGTTGTCAAGAAAAAAATCCTCACCCAGTTGGGGCTGAACCATGTGCGTTTTGCGGGCACGGGTGCCGCGCCCCTGCCGCCCGAGGTGATGGCCTGGTACCGCAAGCTGGGGCTGGAACTGCTGGAGGGCTACGGCATGACCGAGCAGTTTGCCCTGGCCGCCACCTCCCGCCCCGGCTCATCGCGCGTCGGCTATGTGGGACCCGCCGCACCTTGCTGTGAAATCAAGCTATCACCCGAAGGCGAGGTGCTCACCCGCGGCCCGGCCCACATGCAAGGCTACTTCAAAGAGCCCGAGAAAACCCGCGAGACCATGACCGACGACGGTTGGCTCAAAACCGGCGATCTGGGCGTGCTAGACGAGCAAGGCCGCCTGCGCATTGTGGGCCGCGCCAAAGAGCAGTTTAAAACCAGCAAAGGTAAGTACGTCTCGCCCGCGCCAATGGAAAGCAAACTGGGCGCCTTCACCCGCATCGAGGCCTGCATGGTGACCGGCGTGTCCTACCCGCAGCCCTTTGCACTGGCCATGCTGCCTGCGGGGCAATGGAATGCACTGAAAGAGTCGGACGCACGCAAGGATTTTTCTGAAGAACTGACCGAGCACATGAAAGTGGTCAACGAGCAGCTAGACCCCCACGAGCGCCTGGACTTTGTTGCCGTCGTGCCCGAGCAATGGACAGTGGAGAGTGGCTTTATCACCCCCACCTTAAAAATCAAACGCAATGTGGTGGAGAAGCACTACGACGAATTCTTTGAGGGCTGGGCCAAGCAGCGCAAATCGGTGGTGTGGCACGACGTGTAATGCTACAGAGTTGGTAGCTGCTTACGCTTGTATTTATTGGTCTGCCAATGCAATTACCTACCACGGCAGTTACTAAAGACGTATTTGGATAGCCCACCTTAGATCGCTAGGCAGCATCTCTTCGGGTGGGTTAGCGCATGCAAATCGCCCTCATACTGGAGTACCAGAAATCGGTCAATTTGCATACGCTAACCCACCTCGCGGCTATGGTAGCGCGCTACCCGTAGTTTCTGCAAAAACTTTCCGGCGACTACGGGTAGCGCGCCAAGGTGGTCACGAGGCGATGGAGCGTGTGCTGACCGACCGATTTCTGGTACTCCAGTATGAGGGCGGTCAGCATACGCTCCATCGCCCGGAGCCAAGCCCCATCGCGGCAAAAGCCTCAGAGCCTCACCGCATCATCCCCCGCCGCGCCCAATAGCTCACCGCATCAACGATAGCTACCAATAGCATCATGGAGATCAGGATGCTGCTGGTCTCGCCCATCTGGAACAGGCCCATATGAAAGGCCAGCATCTGCCCCAAGCCACCCGCACCCACCACGCCCAGCACGGCAGCCGCGCGGATGTTGTTCTCCCAGCGGTACAGGGAGTAACTCAATAGTTGCGGCAGCACCTGCGGCAAGCGTGGCGTACCAAAACACGCGGCCCTCGGCTACACCGTGCGTGCGCAGCGCCGTGGCGGGGCCCGCGGGGGCATTTTCCAGGGCTTCAGCAAACAGGCGGCCCAGCACCCCCGTGGTGTGCAGCGCCAGCGCCAAGGTGCCTGCAAACGGCCCCAGCCCGGCGCTGATCAGCAGCAGAGCAGCCCACACCAGCTCGGGGATGCTGCGCAGCGCATTGAGCAGCAGGCGGGTGATACCGCGCCAACGCGCCGGGTCGCCCACATACGCCTTGCTGGCAGGCAAGGCCAGGGCCAAGCCCATCACCACGGCCAAAAGGGTGCCCAGGGCGCTCATAGCCAGCGTCTCCAAAGCAGCCCACACCAGTTTGGCCATAAATTTAGCTTCGGTCTCGGGCACCAGGAGCTCGTTGATAAACTTGCCCATTTTGCGGGCCGCGTCCACGCTGAAAAACTGCGCCCACTTGAGCTCCAGCGTCCAAAAGCTGGCTACCGTCAGGCACACCAGGCCAAAGACAAACCAGCAGGCTTTGCAGCGCGCGTCAAACAGCGGTGGGGGTAGCCTGAATTTTTCGTTAGTGGCTCCCACGCTTGTCACTACGTGTACTTCGCTGCCCCCCAGGGGGGCTCGCGCTGCGGGCGGCGTATCGCGTAAGCTCATCGCGCAATCATCCCAACTGCACGCGCAGCCAGGCACTGGCTTTGTCGGCCAGCCACACCAGCAGCATAAACACAAAGAGCATGGTGCACACTTCCGAGCCGTTGAACATTTTCATCGACGCATCCATCTGCTGGCCCAAGCCCCCCGCGCCCACAAAGCCCAGCACGGCCGAGCTGCGGATGGCGCACTCCCAGCGGTACACGGTGTAGCTGGTCAGCTCGGCCGCATTTTGCGGCAGCAGCGCATACCAAAAGGCCTGCATACGGCTGGTGCCATTGCGCAGCAAACTTTGGGTGGCATGGGCCTCGCCGCTCTCCAATATTTCGGCATAGACCTTGCCCAGCATGCCGCCGTAGGTGAGCGCAATGGCTATCACGCCCGCTGTGGGGCCCAGGCCCACCACGCGCACAAACACCAGCGCCCAGATCAGCTCGGGCACGCTGCGCAGCACAATCATGGTCCAGCGCAGCACCGTGCGCAACAGCGCGGGCAAGGTAGCCATGCGGCCGGTTAACGCCGAGATGGATAGCACCCGTACCGACAGCAAGCTCAAGGGGATGGCCAGCACCAAGGCCAGTGCAATCCCCGCCGTGGCGATGGCCACGGTGCGCCAGGTCTCGACGGCCACCAGGAGCAAGAATTCACCCTCGATCTTGGGTGGAAAAAAATCGCTGAGAAATTTCAGCGTCGGTTTCAGGTTGCTGGCTTCAAACAGCGTCCAGACTTTGAACTCGGTCAATACCAGCAAAGGCCACAGCAACACCAATCCCGCCAACAGCCAAAACACCCGGCCCGTCCATGCCGGGTCTCGGTAGGCCGTGGCCGCTGCGCTAGCGCTCGGCAATGAACTTGAAACAGCGGCCATGGCAAGGTGTAGCAGCGCAGTCGCTCTAGCGGCAGTGCATCACGGCGGGTAGTGCGGGCGTGGCCAACACGTCCAGTGCATCAGGCGCGGGGCCGGTCAGCTCATGCAGGTGCTGGGCGTACAGCTCTTGCAGGCGCTGCGGCGTGACCTGGGCTGCGGGCAGGTCAAACGCCACCTGCCCATCGCGCATGCCCACAATGCGCGGAAAGGATCTCAAAGCCATCTCCACATGGTGCAGCGTGGCTACCAAGGTGGCACCGCGCTCGCTGGCAATGTCGGTCAGTGTGGTGATGGCCTGCTCGCTACGGGATGGGTCCAGCGCCGACAAGGGCTCGTCCACCAGCAGCAGCTGCGCCTGGGAAGCCAAAATGCGCGCCAAACCCACCCGCTGGCGCTCGCCGCCCGAGAGGCGGTCTACCCGGTCAAACAGCTTGTCGCTCAAATCAAAGCGCGCCAGCGCCGCATCGGCCATGGCAATGCCCGTGGGGTAAAACAGGCTGCGCATACTGGCCAGCAAACTCTGTTGTGGCAAGCGCCCGGCCAGCACCGCTGTGACCACCCGCTGGCGTGGCGGCAAAGGTGGCACCTGCGGCGCAAGAAATAGCGTGCTGCGCAATTGCTGCAAAGCTTTGGCAGGCAGTGTCCACGGATCGGTTGAGCCCAATTGCAGCGTACCTGCACGCGGCTTTAACGCGCAGGCCAGCAGGTGCAGCAAGGTGGTTTTACCTGCGCCCGAAGGGCCTATGATGGCCACATGCTCACCTGCCTGCACTTGCAGCGACACAGCGCGCAACGCATCGGGCGCGCCCGTGTGCGCAGCCGGGTGGCGGGCGCTTGCACCTTGAAGACTGATTTTCATAAGAAAATCAGCTCCAAGCCCAATGGAATATAGCGTAAGCAGCTATTATTTTTATAGTAAGTCAAATGGCGTTTACTTCAGTAGGCCAGCGCTGCGGGCAGCGGCTTCAATGCCTTTGTAGTTCTCAGGCTTGGTGGCAATGTAGCGGGTAGCGCGGTTCAGGTCCAAAATTTCTTTGCCTTCGGCTGTTTTGGGGTCGATGTCCAAAATCGCCTTGGTCACGCGCTCGCGCTGGGCGGCCGGCATGTCGGCATGCACCGACCAGTTGTAGTTAAAGTAACCCGGCGTCGTAAAGAAGACCACGGCATCTTTATCCGTGACCTTGCCTTCTTTGACAAACTTGTTCCACACCGTAATGTCCAGTGCGGCAGCATCTACCTTGCCGCTGGTCACCGAGGCAATGGTCGCATCGTGTGCGCCCGAGTAGGCTACGCGCCTGAAGTCTTTGTCGGGATCAATCTTCGCGTCCAGCAAAAAGCTGCGCGGCATCAAATGGCCCGAGGTGGACGACTGCGAACCAAAGCTTACTTGCTTGCCTTTCAGATCCGCCAGGGTTTTGATGCCAGAGTCAGGCTTGGTGATAAACACCGACTGGAACTTGGTGTCTTCTTCGCGCTGGGCGATGGGCACAATTTTGCCACCCGAACGCACATTGGCCTGCACATGCGTAAAGCCGCCAAACCACACCATGTCCACCTGCTTGTTCACCAGGGCCTCCACCGCAGCGGGATAGTCGCTCACGGGAATAAACTCTACTTTTTGGCCCAGCTTGCTCTCCAGGTATTTCACAATCGGGCCAAACTTGCGGGTCTGCTCCGTTGCCGCCTCTTCGGGAATGGTGGTCACACGAAACACCGACTGCTGGGCCACCGCAGTGCCCGTGATAGCCAGCACAGCGCTAGCGAGAAGAACTTTAACAACTGAACGACGCATTTATACACTCCACAAAAATAAGGAACCCAGATTAGAACCTAAACTGCCATTTCCTGCTGGCGAGCCGCACGAAAACCATTGGCGTATTCTGCGTGTAAGATTTGCATGCGCAGGTGCGACAGAGTTCGTTTTTCTGCAAATTTTTCTCACTTCCTACCGCAGCGTACAAACCCCATGGCCGATCTTCGTTTTTATGACCTCCACCAAGACAACCACACGCAGATTCGCCAAGAACTCGCCGCAGGCTTGCTCCACCCCCAAGCCCACACCTCGCCCAAATACCTGTACGACGCGCTGGGCTCGCGCCTGTTTGATGCCATCACCGAGCTGCCCGAGTACTACCCTACCCGCGCCGAAGCCGCCATTTTGCTGGGCCAGCGCGATGCCATCGCCGCGCGTGTGCCGCGTGGTGCGGCTCTGGTAGACCTGGGCGCAGGCAGTTGCGCCAAGGCCACCAGCCTGTTTGCCAGCTTGCAGCCCAGCCACTACGTAGCCATTGATATTTCGGTGCAATACCTGCGCGCCGTGCTACAAAATTTGCAGCTTCAACACACCTCCATCCAAATGGCCGGTGTGGGTATGGACTTTTCCAGCACGCTGGATTTGCCGCCCGAGCTGATGCGCGATCTGCACCAGGTACCGATTGCGGCCTTCTACCCCGGCTCGAGTATTAGCAACTTTGGCCCGGCAGAATCGCTGGCACTGTTGCAGCGCATCCGCACCCTGTGCGCCAGCGGCGCGGCAGGCAGCGGTCTGCTGATCGGCGTAGATTTGATCAAACCCATTGACGTGCTGGAGCCCGCCTACGACGACCCGCTGGGCGTGACCGCCGCGTTTAACCTGAACATGCTGCGCCATATCAACACCCTGTTGGGCAGCAATTTTGAGGTGCGTGACTGGCAGCATGTGGCGTTTTACAACGCACAAGCGTCGCGCATAGAGATGCATGTCGAGGCCAGGCGCGCCGTGCGCATCACCTGGCCCGGTGCTTTGGACACACAAGAGCGCAGCTTTAAAGCAGGCGAGCGCATCCACACAGAAAACTCGTACAAATGGACGGTAGAGAGCTTTACCGCCTTGCTCAAAGCGGCTGGCTTTGCCGCGCCCACGGTGTGGACAGATGAGCGCAACTACTTTGCCGTGGTTTGGGCTAATATTCAATAAAGTATCTGCATAGTCCACACCAATAGGACGTAAGCAGCTATTATTTTCAGAGCGCCTTGATACTGCAAACCGTATCAAACCATCCCTGCATGCCCACCAGCGGCGCGCTTTGGATAGGCAAAATCGCATTCACGTTGTAGCCCGCACCGGTACCGCCATTGCGTGGGTCCCACCAAATGTCTTCGTCCAGGTCTTGGTCGGCCAGCAGGCCGCTTTGGTCCAGGCCGATGCTGGGCGTGTTCAGGCTGCCCTTGTTGGCATTGCCTGCGCGGCCATGCCACAGGTTGCCCAGCGAGTTGCTCACCGCCAGTACGCGCGGGTGGATACCCTCGGTGACGTAGGCGGTAATCACCGCGTTGCCAATGAAGTCACCGCCGTTTTTCATGTCGTGGCCATAGGGCCGGAAGGTCGATAGCTCCACCAGGTCACCGGTTTTGATGCCGTAGTCTTTGGCGGTTTGGGTGTTGATCCACATCGGGTTGTGGTGAACGATCTCGCTAAGGTATTTTTGGCTGGCGGTGCGGCCCTGGGTGTGCACGTTCCACTTGAAGGTGACCAAGTGCAACTGGTTGGGCTTCATCTTCACAAAGCTCTCCACCGGGAAAAACTCGGGCATGCCGTTGTCGGCAAAGCCCACCTGCTTGCCTGCAGCCAGGATGTCTTCGTGGAAGATGGAGAACTTGCGGTCCGGCGTTAAAAAGCCGCGCCGCGCTTTGCCGTCTACCATCAGGCCCACTTTGCTCTCGGTGCCGTTGGCAGCCTTGCGGTAGATGATTTGGGTGGCCGCATCGACCCGGCTGTCTTTGAGTTGGGCAGCCTCTACATCCCAGTTATACAGCGCGTAGTATTTGGGCTTGCTCATGTCTTGCCATACGCCGTTTTTCACCATGTACCCCCAGCCGTCTTCGCCCACCCGCTGGGTCAGGCCCTTGCTGCGCAGCTTAAGCCATTCTTCATGGTCTTTAAACTGGAAGTACTTGGCCGTCTCGGGGCTGATGCGCTTACCCAGCTCAATCATAGTGTCCACAAAGCTCACGCACTCACCAGGGGGCGGTGTGAAGGGCTGGCGCAGGGTGACGTAGTCGCGCAGCTCCATGTTGTTGCGCACATCAAAACCCCAGCGCTCCATGTAGCTGGCGTCTGGCAGGATGATGTCGGCATAGTGCGCTTGCTCGCTGTACACCACATCAGAGCAGACGTGGAAGGGGATGAGCTTTTCATCTTTCAGCACATCCACCACCAGGCTGCGGCCTTCGGGCCAGGTCAGCGGCGCGGCCACGGTGTAGCTGATGTACACCTGAATTTTGCCGCGCCCTTCCTGAATGTATTTGTAAACAATCTGCCCCACCTTCATGCGCTGCCATTTGTTGGCCAGAGGCCACTCGGGCGGGTTTTCAATAAGGCTCTTAGCCGTGGGCGCAGGAGGGCGTGGCATGGGCTGTGGAAAAACAGCTGGCGGCACCCGCGTAGGCTCGGTGGTATAGCAGTAGCCACCCTCCTTGCCAATGCTGCCGACAATGGCGTTGAGCATGATCACCGCGCGGTCGTTGTTAAAACCGTTGTAGTGCGCCCCTGAGCCCCGGTTGGTAAAGGCCACCGCGCGCGGCGCGGCCTTGGCAAACTCCAATGCTATTCTTTTAATATCTGCTGCCGCAATGCCTGTAACGCTCTCACCCCACTCGGGGGTGTAGCGGCTGATCCAGGTTTTGAGCTCTTCGGCCTTCACATTGCTCCACGTATCGAGCCACTTGGCATCGTGCAAGTTGGCCTGCATGATCACATTGCCCATAGCCAGCGCCATCGCGCCATCGCTGCCGGGGTTCAGCGGTATCCACTCGTCCGACCTGCCCGCCGTGTTGCTCAGGCGCACGTCAAAGGTGACCAGTTTTGCACCGTTATCAAAGCGGCCTTTGATGATGCGTTTGGCCGCGTGGATAGCGCCCTGGTGCGCTTCGTAAAAGTTGGCACCAAAATTCAAGATGTATTTGCTGCGTTCAAAGTCCGGGCTTTCCCAGTCGGTCTCGCCCAGGCAGGCGTAGTTAGCCGCGCGCTTGTTGCTGGAGCACAGCGAGCGATGGTTAAACAAGCTGGGCGAGCCAATAGCATTGAGAAACCGCGTCATCTCCTCGGCAATGCGCGAGCGGCCAATCTGGATGGCCACTTCTTCGGGCTTGCCTTCATCGATGGCTTTGCGGATGCGGCTGGCCATTTCGGTGTAGGCCTCATCCCAGCTAATGCGCTTCCACTTGCCTTCGCCGCGCTTGCCCACGCGCTTGAGTGGGAACTGCAAACGGTCGGCGTAGTCGTTGATTGTCGGGCCGCTTTGGCCTTTGGCACACAGGCTCTTGCCGTTGTTGGGGTCGAGTGGGTTGCCAGATACTTTGACCAGCTTGCCGTCAATCACATAGCCTTGTATGCCGCAGACGGTGGAGCAGTTCAAGCACACGCCTTTTTTAATCACGGCATTGCTGTAGTCGTTTTTCAGGCGGCCTTTGCCGCTGGCACGGCGCTCGGCCTTGCGAACGCCGTAGAGTTTGCGGTTTTTCGGCTTGAACAGTTGCGCGTTGGCATTTTCTGGGGCGAGCAAAATCGTCTCACCCAGCGCCAAGGTGGACAGGGCGGCAAAGCCGCGCTTGATGGCTTCTCGTCTTTGCATCGGCATACTGCTTCCCCTCAGGTTTTGCGGTTGACTTGGGTGCCCGTCGGGTTGGCGGGTTTGGCCCAGAGCACGCGCTTGCGTTTAGGGAAGGTGCTGTCTAAAGAGGTCCAAGTTTCAATCTCATACGAATACGGGTCGTGCACCTTGCCTTTGGGGATTTTGGCCTCCATGGCTTTGTTGTGGCCCTTGTAGTCCACCGAGGGCACGGTTTTTTCTTCGGGTTTGAGCACACTGGTCAGGCCCTTGTTTTTGACCATGAATTGGCTGTAGGGCGAGGCCGGGTCGTTCGCATCGCCAAAGTGGAACACGTCTGCAGGGCAGGTTTCTACACAGGCAGGCTCCATGTTGGCATCCAGCCGATGCGAGCAAAAGTCGCATTTGTCGGCCACGTCGTTGTCGTCGCAACCTATCGCGCCGTAGGGGCAAGCCGCCTCGCAAGAGCCTAAGTGGTCGCATTTGTCGGGTATCACCCGCACAATGCCGTCGGCCCCCATCTCTATGGCTTTGTTGTCGCAGGCCTTAATGCAGGGCGTGTCGGCGCACTGCATGCACAGGGTGGGTAAAAAGTTGCGCGTGACTTTGGGGAATTTGCCTTGGTCGTAGTAGTAGACCTTGGTGCGAAAACGGCCCAGAGGCACTTTGTTTTCTACCTTGCAGGCCACCGAACAGGCGTGGCAGCCAATGCAGCGCTCCACGTCCAGCGCCATTTTCCATCTTGGGGTTTTGCCCGTGTTGGGATTGATGAGTCCTGTTGCCATTACCTTGCTCCGCTATTGAATTGCATTGGTAGCGGCGAGTATGGCTTTCTTACGTTTATTCTGCTGCGAGCCTAGATTTTTGAGTGTGCGACTCGGAGATTCACACAGCGCCAGCAGAGATTTCTAAAATACGGTACGCATCACAACGCGCAAGTCCTCAACCCCGCATAAATATCGGTGCGCCCTGCCATAAAGTAGTTGCGGTATTTCGGATGGCGCATCAACGGCTGGGTAGCCGCGCAGGCTCCGCGCAGGACGGGGCGGGTGTTAAACCACGGCTCGGAGTAGTCGCGGTAGGGGTGGGCAGTGAAGCCGGGGTAGGGATTGAAGGTGCTGGCGGTCCACTCCCACACGTTGCCCCAATGAAAAGCAGCCTGTGGTGTGCCGCTACTGTGCGCATGGGTCATGGCAGCGCATTCCCATTCGGCCTCGGTCGGCAGCCTGCGGCCTGCCCAGGCGCAATAGGCCTGCGCCTCGTGGTAGCTTAGGTGCACGGCGGGCTTGGCAAGATCCAGCGGCTGCCATTGGCCAAACACCTGGTGCTCGTAGCCGCTGGCGCTGCGCTGCACATAGCGCGGCAGGGCGCAGCCCGTGGCCTCCACACAGGCAAGGTACTGCGCAAAGCTGACGGGCGCGGCATCGATTTCAAAGCTGGCCAGTGGCACGCGGTGCGCGCCCAGCTCGTTGTCAAAGGCGAAGCCTGGGCCGCTGTGGCCTAGTGTCCAGGCTTGCTTTTTCAGGTGTAATTGGGTCATAGTCCTTGATGGGTGGACGTTAGCAGCTACTGAATGTATAGCACTGCTGGTCACCAATGCAGCTTCCTCATGCGCTGGAGCATACGCCCCTGGCGGCAACGCCACACCCAGCGCCTGCGCCATGTAGACGGCGGCTTCCAGGTGCATGGCTTCGTGGAACATCACCAGGCGGTAAAAGTACAGCGCCTCGTCACTGCTGCCCGCCTTGGCCAGCAGGGCCAGGGTTTGCGCCAGCGTGGCGGCCAGATAGGCTTTGCAGGCCTGGGCCTCCAGCAGGGGCAGATGCCAGCGCGTGGCGTGGGGCACCTGGCTGGAGTCATACCACGCGTCGCCTTGCTCCAGGATGGAGGGCAGCAGGGGCAGCGCATGGTTGTAGCGCACACCTGCGCTGCGCTGCGGGTTGCGGGCGATCCAGGCCTCTTGGTACCAGCCCACATGGCCCAGCTCCCACAGCGGGGGGTTGAGCGCGTCGTTATAGGGTACATGCAGGGCCCCTGCTGCGGCGTAGGCATCGAACATTTGCAGGGTGCGGCTACGCAGGCTGCGCAGAGCGGTGGCGATCTGAGTCGCGCTGGCCGTGCGCCAGCCTGGCACGCTCGGGTGCTGCGTTACGGAATCTTCATCGAGCGGTAAGTTCTTTGTTTCGCGGTGCATAATTTGCGCAGTCATGGCTTCCAAACACATTGTCATCGTCAGTCCCGCCTTATCAGATGCCAATAACGGCAACTGGCAAACCGCCAAACGCTGGGCCACCCTGCTGGATAAGCAGTATCGTACCCGCATCATCCAACACTGGCCAGACGATCAGGCTCAGTCGGACGACATCTTGCTGGCCTTACACGCGCGGCGCAGTGCGGACTCGATTGCAGCCTGGCATGCACAGCGCGGATCAAAGGGGCTGGTGTTGGCGCTGACGGGGACGGATTTGTACCGCGACATCCGCACCGACCCCCAGGCGCAGCAATCGTTGGAGCTGGCTTCGCGCCTGATAGTTCTGCAATCTTTGGGAATAAACGAGCTGCCCCAGCGCTACCATGCCAAAACCCATGTGGTGCTGCAGTCCACCACGGCGCGCAAAACCCTGCCCAAAACCAGCCGCCGCCTGCGCGCCGTGATGGTAGGGCATTTGCGGGATGAAAAATCTCCGCAAACCCTGTTTGCCGCCGCCCTGCTGCTGCGCGCGCGGGAAGACATCTCTATCGAGCATATTGGTGCGGGGCTGGACGAAAAACTCACCCAAGACGCTATGAATACCGTAGCTACTTGCGCCCGCTACACCTGGTCTGGAGCCCTAAAACACCCGCAAACCCGGGCCAAAATCCAGCGCGCCCATGTGCTGGTACACGCCAGCAAGATGGAAGGCGGTGCGCATGTGGTGATGGAGGCGGTGTGCAGCGGCACGCCCGTGGTGGCGTCCAACATCCCCGGTAATGTGGGCATGCTGGGGGCGGACTATGCGGGCTACTTCCCAGTCGGCGATGCGGCAGCGTTGGCTAAGATACTGGAGCGCTGTAAGGACGAGCCGCCTTTCCTAGACCAACTCAAGCAACAATGCGCTCTGCGCGCGCCACTGTTTGCAGCGCAGGCGGAGCTAACTGCCTTGTTGCAAGCCCTACCCTCTCTTTAGAAAAAAATACCCATCCATGCAAAGCACCGAGCAACCCGTCCTGCGCGACATCGTTTTGATAGGCGGCGGCCACAGCCACGTAGGGGTACTGAAAAGTTTTGGCATGCGGCCGATCCCCGGTGTGCGCCTGACCCTGATTTGCACCGACATGCATACACCCTACTCGGGCATGTTGCCAGGCTATGTGGCCGGGCACTATGACTATGACGAAGTGCATATTGACCTGAGTCGTCTGTGCGTATTTGCCGGTGCACGGCTGTTCAAAGACGAGGTGGTGGGCATTGACCGCGTGAATAACAAGGTGCTGTGCCGCAACCGCCCGCCTGTGCCGTATGACCAGTTGTCCATCAATATCGGCTCCACGCCCCAGCTGGGCGGCGTGCCCGGTGCCGCTGAGCATGCGGTGGCCGTCAAACCCATCCAGCGCTTTAACGACCGTTGGCTCACGCTGCTGGAGCGGGTCAAACAACATGCGGGTAATACCACCATCGCCGTGGTGGGCGCGGGCGCGGGCGGTGTGGAGCTGACGCTGGCCATGCAGTTTCGCTTGCGCAACGAGCTTACCAAATTGGGCCGCAACCCGGACGATTTGGTGTTCCACCTGTTCACCAACATCGCCACCATCTTGCCCACCCACAACGCCGGCGTGCGCAAGCGCTTTGGAACCGTGCTGGCCGAGCGCGGCGTCGTGGTGCACGTGAATGCCGCTGTGAACCAGGTGCGTGCAGGCAGCTTGCAAACGGCCTCGGGCGAGACACTGGATGCGGATGAAATTGTTTGGGTCACCCGCGCGGGCGGCGCGCCGTGGCTCGAGCAAACCGGGCTGGCACTGGACGACGATGGCTTTGTCAAAGTCAACGACCATTTGCAGACGCTGACCGACCCGTCTATTTTTGCCGCAGGCGACATTGCCAGCATGGTGAACTACAAGCTGGAGAAAGCCGGCGTATTTGCCGTGCGCCAAGGCCCGCCGCTCACCGAAAACCTGCGCCGCGCAGTCGAGGGCACAGCGCTAGAGGCCTACCGCCCGCAAACCAGTTGGCTGGCCCTCATCAGTACGGGCGACCAGTACGCCATCGCCTCACGCGGCTGGCTGGGCTTTGCCGGGGCCTGGGTGTGGCAGTGGAAGGACTGGATCGACAAGCGCTTCATGCGCAAGTTTCAAGATTTTCCCAAAATGGACGCGCACGCGCCCAAACCTGCGGCCAGCAACATCAAAAACACCGTCAAACTCACCAGCGAAGAATCCCTGCAAGCCATCAGCGCGATTGCCATGCGCTGCGGCGGCTGCGGTGCCAAGGTGGGTGCCAGCGTGCTGAGCCGCGCTTTGGGTAACCTGCATCCGTATGAGAGCGACGCCGTCATCATCGGCCTGAAAGACCCCGACGATGCCGCCGTGGTGCGCGTGCCGCCCGGCAAGGCCATGGTGCATTCGGTGGACTTTTTCCGCGCCTTTATTGACGACCCGTATATCTTTGGCAAGGTGGCCGCCAACCACGCGCTGGGTGACATCTGGGCCATGGGTGCCACCGCGCAGTCGGCCACTGCCGTGGCCACCGTGCCGCCGGGGCTGGAGGCCAAGGTAGAAGACGTGCTGACGCAGATGATGACCGGCGCGATGGAAATACTGAAAGATGCCCAGTGCGCCCTGGTCGGCGGCCACACCGGCGAAGGCAAAGAGCTGGCGCTGGGCTTTGCCATCAACGGCCTGATCGACGACGACCCGACCAAAATTTTGCGCAAAGGCGGCATGCAGCCCGGCGACGTGCTGATCCTCACCAAACCCATCGGCACCGGCACCCTGTTTGCCGCCCATGCCCAGTTGGCCGCCAAGGGCCGCTGGATCGACGGCGCGCTGCAATCCATGGTGGTGTCTAACCGCCTGGGCGCGCAGTGCCTCAGCGAGTTTGGCGCGACTGCCTGCACCGACCTGACCGGCTTTGGACTGCTGGGCCACTTGGTAGAGATGACCCGCCCCTCGGGCGTAGATGCCGAAATCCACCTGTCCAAGCTGCCCCTGCTGGACGGCGCTGAGGAATGCGTGGCGCAAGGCATCGTCAGCTCGCTACAAGGCTCTAACGTGCGCCTGCGCCGCGCGCTGCGCAACCAGGAGGAGTTTGTCAAACACCCACGCTACCCCTTGATTTTTGACCCGCAAACGGCGGGCGGTCTGCTGGCCAGCGTGCCTGCGGACAAAGTAGAAGCCTGTATTGCGGCACTGCGTGCTTTGGGCTACAAACACACTGTCGCCATCGGCAGCATCAAAGCACAGGCCGACGCACTGGAGCCGATTGTTTTGACGAACTAGGAGAAGCCCATGTCCACCACCACCGCCACCGAATCGCCGCTAGAACGCCGGGTTGATATCCTCATCGCCCACTACGGCGAAAGCCACCAAAATATGACCAATGAGGTCATCCACTTCGTTGCCATCCCCCTCATCATGCTCAGCCTGTGCGGGCTGATGTTTGCACTGCACCCCTGGGTGGCCTACGCATTTATAGCCGCCAGCATGGTGTACTACGCGCGCCTGTCCTGGGTGTTTTTTGGACTGATGTGCGCCTGGTCCATCCTCATCATTGGCCTACTGCACGCTATGGGCAGCCAAGTGCTCTGGACATCGGTAGCCATCTTTGTTGGTGCCTGGATTGCCCAATTCATCGGTCACAAAATAGAAGGCAAAAAGCCCAGCTTTTTTGAAGACATCCAATACCTCTGGGTGGGACCGCTGTTTGTGCTGAGCAAGCTGCTGGGCAAGCTGGGGGTGCGCTGGTAGCTCGCGCACCTGGCGTCAGTGTGGTTGCGCAGGCCAATGGTGCGGGTCGCCATGCTGATGAAAACATGAAAGTACGTTCACCGTATCGTAAGCCTCTGGTGACCACCATTTTGCCCAAATGAAGCGATTTTGCGATAGACATGAATCAAGGTGTGAACGGACGGTGAGAACGGACTAGGCCTTGGGCATCAACTCATCCGCCCGCAAGAGCAAAGTCCTGGGAATCGCAATTCCCAATTTGCTCGCGGTTTTCAGATTGATGACCAATTGAAAGCGCGTGGGTAGTTCAATGGGCAGGTCCGCCGCCTGGGCACCACGCGCCAGCTTGTCCACATACGCGCCAGCGCGTTGATAGCTATCCTGAAAATTCTCGCCATAGCTCATAAAACCGCCGTCCTGCACGAACTCGCGGTGACCGTACAGGGTGGGCAGTTTGCGTGCGCTCACCGCATCCAGCAGGCGCTGGCGCAGATTAAAACTCATGGGGTCATCCGACAACACCAGCAGCCCCTCGGCCACGGTGCTTTTCAGTTGCTCCAGGGCGATGTCGAGCCCGGCAGGCCCGCGAACGTTCACGCGCACCGGCGTTAAGCCCAGCGGGAATGCGGCTTCTTCAAAATCTGACCAGAGAGCTTCGTGCGCCGTATTGAGCGTGTTGACGAGAACGGCCATGCGTTTGGCTGCTGGTAAGGCTGCGTGCAGCAGTTCCAGCATTTTTGGCATCAATTCACGCGACTGGCTTGAACGCCCGGTGACGTTGGTGCCCGGCCTGGCAAGACTGCGGACAAATCCCTGCCCCACCGGGTCGGCCACGCTCACAATCACAATCGGGATCTGCTGCGTCACCTGCATTGCGGCGCGAGTGGACCCGGTGCAACCCGAGATGATAACGTCGGGCTTTAACCCGGCGAGTTCACTGGCGATGGAGAGCATCTGATCGCCGCGCAACTGGGCGTAGCGGCGATCCACCGTGAGGTTTTTGCCCTCGACGTAACCTAGTTCACGCAGACCGGCAAGCAAGGCTGCGTCCAGATCCACGTACTTCGCCTCGTAGCCCGAGAGCAAAATCGCTACCCGCAGGTTTTTTCCAGCGGCAGCGGTTGCGAGCGCTGGCCACAAGGCCGACAGGCTGATGGTTCTACACAGGCTTCGACGGGTATGTGAAATCATGACGACTCTCCTAGAGTGCAATTAGCCTTCCAGTGTGCTCCTGATGGACAGCACTGGCAAGCGTCTTCGACAATTGGGGTCCACCCGATCAGCGTAGCGTTTTGAGGAAATTTTGCGTCACGTGCTCCCCTATTTTGCGACCCATCTCCACGCCGACTTCGCCTGAAGTGCGGTAATGCACGCCGTCATAAATCCGTGCATTGATGATTTCGGCCTTGTAATCAGACAGGCGACTAAAACTGCGCTTCACACCGGGTGCGGATGGACTGGTCATGGTGGCCGTGGGCACGTTGTCACCGAAATAGGCATTCAGCACGGTCGCAGCCGACGATTGAGCGATGCAGTGGGCGCAGGGGTACTCGGGGTGCATGGGGGTTGTGATGAAGGGAGACCAGGCGGCATCGCGCGTGGTTGCGTCGTTGCCGTCCGCATCGCCATTGCGTATCGCTGTCAAGGGTCGCCAGAAGTTGTAGGCGTACTTCGCGTCGAAGATGGCAATAAATGCATCGGCCGTGGCCAGATAAACCTGAGCATACAGGCGTGCGTTTTCCATCAGGCTCAGCTTCTTGGCCGCCGCTACCTGCTCCACTATTTGATTAAAGGAACCAGCTCCGGTCTGCTCCCAGAATTTCGCAATATCGGTTTGCTCTGGCGTGCGTGCCGAGTCGGTCTTGGCACCTATGGTCTTGACTTCGTTGAAGTCTTTCGCCCATTGCGCGCTGTTCAGCGCATAGGGCGCGCTCGGTCGAAACTGGTTGCCCGCAGTCATGGCGAACGGCTTGACCAGGCCCCAATTCCAACTGGCCGTCAGTACCGTCGGCACATAGGCACCCGCAGCCCCATGGGGGCGGTAGGTGTCCGGGACATTGGCCCCATCCTTGCTACGCTCCTCCAGGAGTGCGGCTGCAACTTTCTCGCCCAGTTGCACGCCCTGAGTTTTTCCAGCGCCTTCTGGCACGCTGGCCAGCGCAGTCGCCAATGCGGCATCGGCATCCTTGGCCTGCGCCGGGTACAAACGCACGATCAGGTAATGCGCGGCGGCAGAAGCTGCGGCTTCCCGTGAAGTGTCGCTGGGCACTTTCAGTTGCATCCGGTAGGGCGTGTAACGCGGCTCGATGGAGTTGACTGCATCGAACATGGCCAGGTGCACCATCGCCATGTTTCTGGCCTGCACCGCAGGGGTTTGCCCAACTGGTGTTTGGCGCGCGGCATTGCCCGCATTCAGCACCGTGATATTCCAGTCGGTGATGACATCGGCCACGGCGGGCGGCAGCAGGCAGATGGCCATACTGGCAGCAATGGCGCTGAGTTTGAAAGCATTCATGGTGGCACCTCGTTCAGAGTGGATGGAGGACTTCATCCTAGGTCCCCGCAACTGGAGCCGCAATAGACCTGTGGGACTAGCCCTTTAGGGCATGCGTAGGGCGTTGTTTTCGGCTTGCGGCAGGAGTAGACTGTTTTTTATGAAAATCCTGATCGTTGATGACCACCCGCTGGTGCGCGATGCCATGGCGCGCATTGTGGTCGAGCTTGCTTCGCCGCTCGACGTGTTGCAGGCGGCGGACTGCGCGGCTGGCCTGGCGCTTGCGCAGGGCGCTGGCGACCTTGATTTGTTGCTGCTTGACCTGAATTTGCCGGGGGTGCGGGGCTTTGAGGCGTTGGAGCAGTTTCGCCATGCCTACCCCGCCTTGCCGGTGGTGGTGGTCTCCATGTACCACGATGGTGACACGGTGCGTGAAGTTATCCGGCGGGGTGCCATGGGGTTTATTCCCAAGGTGTGCAGCAAAGAAGTCATCCTTGGTGCGCTGCGTCTGGTGCTTTCTGGCGCGGTTTATGTGCCGTCGCAGGCGATGTCCGATAACGGCGGCGCAACGGCTACTCATTCGCCCGGTCGTGCGGCCCAGTCTGTCACTGAACTTGGCTTGACAGCGCGCCAAGGTGAGGTGCTGGCGCTGATGATGCGGGGCTGTAGCAACAAGCTCATCTGCCGTGATCTGGGCCTGGCCGAGCGGACTGTCAAACTGCATGTCACGGCGATCCTCAATACGCTGCGCGTCACCAGCCGTACGCAGGCGGTGATCGTCGCCGCGAGCATGGGGCTGGATGCGGAGAATTTTTCCTGAGGTGTTGCGCAGACATGCTTTGCGCTGTCCAACAGCCACTAGGTTTTTGAGACCCGCAGATGGTGCAGCATCGTGCGAAGTTTGGCCGCCTGTAGCGGTTTGTGCAGCAGGTGCAGCGATAGTTGTGCCGCGTGGGCGCGTAGCACGTCGGTGACATCGCCGCTGACCAACACAGCGGGTATGTCCAGCGCGCGTGCGGCGCGGATGCGGGCGATGGCATCGACCCCGTTTTCGCCCAGCAAGTGATAGTCACTGACGATCACATCGAGCGTTCGACCGTCGCTTGCGAGTACGGCAAGCGCCTGATGGCTGGAGTCGGCACCGATCACCTCCCAGCCCCACTGCCGCAACAAGCCCGACACGGCATCGCGTGCGCTGGCATCGTCATCAATGATGAGTGCCAAGCCCCCTGTGAAACCAGTTTGCGGGACCTCGGATGCGACAGGAGTGTCGGCACGTGCGCCCGGCGGTGCGAGCGCCACCGCAATGCTGAACATTGAGCCCCGGCCCGGTCGGGAGCGCAATGTGACCGGTGCCTCCAGCAAGCGCGCCAGACGCCGCACGATCGCCAGGCCCAGACCCAAGCCAACCGTATCGCCGCTGCTGGCGTAACCGCGTGTGAACTCGTCAAAGATGTGCTCTGACTCCTCCGGCGCAATGCCCGCACCGGTATCCCACACCTCGATGCGTGCGTGGTCGCCTTGCCGGCGAACACCGATAAGGACACCGCCCTCTCGCGTATAGCGCAGGGCGTTGGACACCAGGTTGAACAACACGCGCTCCAGCAGCAAGGGGTCGCAGTTCAGCAAGAGCGGCGACGGGCGCACCCTCAGACGCAGCCCCTTGGCATGGGCCTGGATGGCAAAGCCCTGCTCGATGTTGTCAAGCACGCTCTGCACCTCGAAGTTCACACGCTTGACTTGCAGGTTTTGCGAGTCGAGTTTGGAAATATCAAGCAGGGCATCGAGCAGGCTGGAGATGGATTGCCAGGACGATTCGATTCTGCCGAGCAGGGTGGCGCGCACGGCATCATCCCGCTCCGCTTTGGCCTGTGCGACGAACAGTCCCAGCGCATGTACCGGTTGTCGCAGATCGTGACTTGCCACCGCCAGGAATCGCGATTTGGCGCTGTTGGCTTGCGCCAGCGCCAGCGTGCGTTCCTCGATTTTTTGCTCCAGACTGGCGCGCGACTCTTGCAGTCGCTGCGCCATGGTGTTGAACTCATGGGCCAGTGTTTCCAGTTCGTCACCGGTGCGTATGTGTACACGTTCGCCCAATTGGCCTTGGCCGATGCGCGCCGCGCCCACTTGCAAAGCGCGGATCGGTGCCGTCATGCGGCGCGCCAGGGCAATGCTGAGCGCAATGCAGAGCACCAAGGCGGCACACAGGATCAACGCCGTACGCCACAGGGCGGCGTAGAGCGGCGCAAAGGCCTGCGCTGTCGGCTGCTCCACAAAAACATACCAGTCCGGTGCAGGCACTGGCATCCAGGCGGCGAGTGATGGGCGCGCTTTGCCATCAGCGGAGGTGTCGGAAATCAAAATTTGCGAAGGACTGGCCGAAAGACCGGCAGCGCCTGCAGCACCGGCTTTGCGGTGCGACAGCAAGTCGCGCACTTGGGGCAAGGCCGCAAGGTCGGTTTGCCGCAGCACCAGGCTGATATCGGGGTGGGAAAGGAGCTGGCCCTGCGCATCAATCACGTAGGCGTAACCGGCTTCGCCCAGGCGCAGGGTCGATACGATGTCCCAAACAAACTTGAGATTGAGCTCGACCGCGATGATGCCGGCGCTGGGCTCGCCACCGGCCACGGCAACCGTCAGATACGGCTCGGTTTGCTGGCGGTAATAAACCTTGCTGAAAGCGGTCTTGTGCGCCTTGGCTGCCACGATGACCGGATCGGCCAAGCGCACGCGTGTGCCGCGCAACACATCGGGCGCAATCCGTGACAGGCGCAAACGCTCAGTGCCCGCCGCGTCGATCCAGGCCGCATCGACCACCGCCGAATTGATGCGCAGGAGCTTGATGAGCTCCTGCTGCTGCGCACTCAGCGCAGCATCCGGGTGTGCAGACGCCGGTGCGATGAGTGCCGCGCGCAGGTGGCTCTCCACGGTGCGCAAATACTGATCAATGCTGCTGGCGGCGGAGCGTGCCTTCTCACGGTGCAGCTCTTCGACCAGCGTCCGGGTCTCGCGATAACTGAAGACCAGTTCAGCCAAACCACTGACCAAGACGCCCACCGCCACGACGGCGGAAAAATAAGCCGCGTATTTCTGGAACAGACTCGCTGGCTTGGACATGACGCTCCCACAAAAATCCGTTAGAGCAACGAGCTGATCCTGGCGCGGACGAGTCTTAGCGACAGTAGGGTGTTATAGAGTGTATACAAGCTGTAACTCAAAATATACCTGCGCAAGCTGCTATTGAACTAATAGTGACTCACAGTCCGAATCGATTTGTCTGCAAGCATCAGGTCAAACGCCTCATTGATTTGCGGACAGAAAATTCAACCCCATGTGACCAAGTATCGCATGGTTTTAAGGCCAGACCATTCGCTTGACCCGTGCACTTGAGCGCCCGCAGTCGCTTCATGGCGGGCTCGTTGGGCAGGCGCTGGCAGCGCCAAATTGCTATTTATTTAGTAGCTGCTTACATATATTTTATTAGGTTGCAAGCCAGTCTGTCTTGAAAAATTGGTGTCGGACAGGCTTTGATTTCAATTGGTCGATCCACTTTTGAAATACTCCTGCACCGTCTCCCAAGCCGTTGTTTGCAGGAAGGTAGCTAACTCAGGGCTCAAACCTGCGTTGTAGCTCAATCCGACGGGGGATTTACGGTACAGCGTGGCGTAGACCGTGCTGGCGGCCAGGTAGGTGCCTGCGAGGCTGGGGTGGCGTTTGTCGGCCACGTACAGCTCTACGTCGGGACGCTTGGCTATGGCCTTGGCAAAGGCCAGGCCGGCGGGGATGACCAGGGCATCGTTGGCATTGCCGGCGCGGGTGTACTGCTCAGCCAGTGCAGCCGTCATCTCGGGGCGGTCTTTGTAGGCCCAGGACATGAACAGCACCGGGCGCACGCCAGTTTTGGCCATGGTGAGTGCATGTTTGCGCACGGTGTCGTGGAAGACGCTTTGCAACTCTTTGTGGATCGGACAAATGCTGCAATCCATCATGATGGCGGTGTCGTACTGGCGGCCGGGCTTGTTAAAGCGCAGTTCGTTGTCGCCTACAAAGGAGTAGCGGCCCAGGCCGTCGGGGCGCATGAGCGACTCCATATCGTGCCAGTCCAGGCCGGAGCCGCTGACGGTGGACGAGGTGCCGCGCACGCTGGCACCGGACGAGGTGACCAATTGGCCCAGATGGCCGTGCATGCTGTTGTTGAAATAGAAAAAGCTGTTGCCGACCCAGAGTATCGATTCAGGCTTGGCCCCGATGTCGGTGCGCTTGGGCAGGGTTTGCGCGCTGGCGCTGGCTATTGACAAGCCTAGCGCTAGCAGCGCTAGTGTGGGTTTGATCCAAGAAAGAGTGAGTGCATTGCGCATGGGGGGTGCTCCAGAAGGTGGTTGGTAAATAGACGGCTTGTAGCTGCGATGATATTCCAGAGTTGTCTCCTCGTGCTGTGCCCGCTCTGGCACTTGGCATGGACAGCCGCGGAGCTGAGTACGCCATCGGCCCGCTCCCGTACAAGACAAAAACAAACCATGCGGTACCCAAAAGCCTATCGTTAATCCCGATGGTTGCGCGCTGAATTTACGCCAAGATCAACACTAGAACGACCCAACGCACCCCCCAAGGAGTTTCCATGTCAAAGCAGCATTCCACCCGCCGCCACTTCCTGCACACCAGCGCAGCCGCAGCCGCCACCATCGCCCTGCCCAGCCTGGTGCAAGCCCAGGCCTTCCCATCCAAACCCATCCGCCTGATCTGCCCCTGGCCCGCAGGCGGCTCGACTGACGCGGTGATGCGCGCCCTTGCCGAGAGCGCGGGCAAGGCGCTGGGCGGCACCATCGTGATCGACAACAAACCCGGTGCCAGCGGTATGCTGGGCCCCAACGAGCTGGTCAACGCCAAGCCCGACGGCTACACCCTGTCGCAGCTCACCATCGGCGTGCTGCGCCTACCGCACATGCAAAAGATGCAGTTTGACCCGCTCAAAGATTTCACCTACATCGCCTGCCTCACCGGCTACACCTTTGGCATTGTGGTGCGCGCCGACTCGCCCATCAAGAGCATCAAAGACCTGGTGGAGTTTGCCAAGGCCAACCCCGAGAAATTTACCTTCGGGTCGACGGGCAACGGCACTACGCCGCACCTGGCGGTGGAAGAGTTTGCCTCCAAGGCGGGCATCAAGCTCACCCATGTGCCCTTCAAAGGCAATGCCGATGGCATGCAGGCGCTGCTGGGCGGGCACATCATGGCGCACAGCGATGCCACCGGCTGGGGCCCGCACGTAGAAGCAGGCACCTGCCGCCTGCTGGCCACCTACGGCAGCAAGCGCACCAAACGCTGGCCGCAAATCCCCACCTTGAACGAGCTGGGCTACGACACCGTGTCCGACTCGCCCTTTGGCATCGGCGCGCCCAAAGGCATGGACCCTGCGCTGACCCAGCGCCTGCACGACGCGTTCAAAAAGACCCTGGAAGACCCTTTGGTGTTGGCCAGTTTTGAGAAGTACGACCAGTCGGTGATTTACATGAACACGGCCGACTACACCCAGTTTGCGCGGGATAACTATGCCAAAGAGAAAGCGGTGATTGAGCGGATTGGACTGGCTATGAAGACATGATGCCGCAGAGAAATACTATGCAATTTATAGCTGCTCGCGCAATATTCAAGTTGGGCTAGAGGCTGATATTGCGTTAGAAAAATGGGGCCGAACCAAAATGGAGTCGCAGAGCAAAATGGGGTCAGATCAAAATTCAGGACGACCCTCTGTTCGGAGCGCGCAACGCCATAACGAAATTTTGCTCTGACCCCACTTTGCGCCCTCCCCGAAGACTACAAATCCAAGTTGGCGAGCAGGTGGCCGGTGAAGACCTTGTGCTGCAAAAATCCTACGCAAACACGCGATCACCCAAGTAGCAATCTTGAGACCATGACCGCGCCTTGCTACAGATTTTTCATCCCAAGGCCGTTCACCACCCACCGAGCTAGCCGCACCGTGCGCAACGGGTTGAAAACCTCTCTACGGTTGCGTTTTATATACCAAATTGGCTTCTAGCCCAACTAAAATGTCGCGGGAGCAGCTACTGAATGAATAGCAACTACAACGCCGTAAAACCTTCAGCATCCACCCCTGCAACGCATCCAGCCGGTTGCGCAGCACCTACTGCAGTGCACACTGCGGCACGCTCTGAGCTGGCCCCCACAGGTAAGCTGCGCGCGGGCATGAACCTGGAAAACACCTTGTTCACGACGAAGGATGCCGCCACCGGCGAACTGCGTGGAGTGAGCGTGGATCTGATGCGTGAACTGGCATCGCGCCTGGGTGTGCCGCTGGAGTGGGTGGTCCACGCCCAGCCGGGCCAGGTGGCGGACGCGGTGGACAAGGGCACTTGGGATGTCGCCATACTCGCCATCGCGCAGGCGCGCGCCAAGACGATTGCGTTTTCTCCGGCCATCACCGAGATCGAGGCCACCTACGCGGTGCACAAGGATTCGCCGCTCAAATCCGCTGTGCAGGTCGACGCTACCGGCATCCTCATTTCCGCGCCGGAAAAGGCAGGGTACGAGCTGTACCTGACGCAAACCCTGCGCAACGCCACGCTCACGCGCACCAAGAGCATCCAGTCCTCCATCGATCTGTTCAAAGAGCGGCGCGCCGACGCGTTGGCGGGCTTGAAACCGATGCTGCTCGAATCCATGGACAAGATGCCCGATGCGCGGCTGCTCGAAGGCCGGTTTATGACGGTGAACCACGGTTTCTGCACACCACAGGGGCGGCCTGCGGCGGCGGCGTATTTGAAAGGCTTCGCGGAAGAAATGATTGCTTCCGGGTTTATAGCCCGTTCGATCCAGCGGCACGGTGTGCAGGGGCTTACGGCTTTGAGATAATTTGATCTCGCTCGGTTGGTGTTACGTGCTTCCCGAAGACTACAAATCGAGTGGGTTGGTTAGTGGCCAGTGAAGAGCTTGTGCTGCAAAAATCCAGTTTTTTCATCCCAAGGCCGTTCACCACCCTCCAGGCTGGCCGCCGGGCATGCAAAGGGTCAAAAATCACTGTCACCAGGATTTTATCCGTCAAATATGCCTATAGTCCTTGTCAATAGGGCGTAAGTAGCTATTAAATAAATAGCATTCACAACACCTTACAACCTTCAACAACGGCGCCTGCCACACGTCCTGCTCACGCAAAATTGCGCCCTGTACAGGTAGTATTTTTCCTTGCTTACGCTATAGTGCCTATAAAGACTACGCTCCCGCACCTGGTCTAAAGTCCGAGCAAACGGCAATGGAGTGTTAGGCCTCGCAATCCTTACCTTGGAGCGCGCACATGCCCGCAGCAGCACCATTTGTTCGACAAACTGGCTCTGGCCCAGCGGTGGTGTGCCTCCATTCGAATGCGAGTTCGTCGGCCCAGTGGCGTGGCCTGATGGAGCACCTGGCTGAGCGGCATCTCGTATTGGCACCCGACTCGTATGGCTCCGGGAAGAGTCCGCCATGGCCATCGGATCGAACCATCACGCTCAGCGACGAGGTGGATCTTATAGAACCCCTGCTTGCTGGGGCCCGTAGTCCTTTCACTCTGGTAGGTCACTCGTACGGCGCAGCGGTGGCTCTTATGGCCGCACTTCGAAACCCCGGTCGTGTGTGCGCCCTTGTGGTTTATGAGCCCACGCTGTTTGCACTGGAGGAGTCGCTCAAGCCAGCGCCCAACGGCGTCGATGGGATCAGAGATGCCGTGGCAGCTGCCAGCACCGCGCTGGATTTGGGAGACCAGGATGCCGCAGCGAGACACTTCATCGACTACTGGATGGGCGGCGGCAGTTGGGAGCGAACTCCTGCGGAACGCAAGCCGGGCATTGCCAACTCGGTGGTCAATGTCCGGCGCTGGTCGCACGCTCTGTTCACCGAACCAACGCCACTGGCAGCGTTTGGCGCGCTGACGATGCCTATCCTCTATCTTCTGGGTGACCAGTCACCCGAGTCTGCGCATGCTGTAGCGCGCAGACTGTTGCCTATCCTCCCTGATGCAAAGCTCGTCACGTTGGCCGGGCTCGGTCACATGGCGCCCATCACCCATCCCGAGATCGTCAATGCAGCCATTGCTGCTTTTCTCAGCGAGGCCCAACCTTCATCCGGGGGTGGTTCATGATCGAGCACATTGAGTTTCCGTCCGAAGGGGCGACGCTGCGAGGACTGCTGTTTTTGCCGCAGGCGCACGCCAAGAAGTTACCGGTGGTCATCATGGCGCACGGAACGTCAGCCACGGTGACCATGGTGACGGACCAGTATGCGCAGGCGTTTTGCCGTGCCGGCCTGGCGGTGCTGCTCTACGACCACCGCAACTTCGGCCAAAGCGAAGGCGAGCCACGCCAGGAGATCAACCCCTGGATTCAATGCCGGGGCTACCGTGATGCGCTGAGGTTCGCCCAGACCCTGGACGCCATCGATCCCGAGCGCATCGCGCTGTGGGGGGACAGCTATACCGGTGGCCAGGTGATCGTGGTCGGTGCCAACGAGCCGCGCGCCAAAGCCATCGTCGCACAGTGCCCGGTATTCGGCGCGGAGCCGCCGACCGTCGAGCCAAGCAAGGCTAATTTCGATCTCATCCAGGAGACACTTGCGCGGGGTGATGTGCGTGGCTCGCCCGAGACCACGCTGGGTCCCATGCCGGTGGTCTCCTGCGACCAGGCCGGCACGCCGTCGCTGCTCAAGCCGATCCAGGCATTCCGCTGGTTCATCGACTACGGCGGCCGCGCTGGCACCGGGTGGATCAACCGTGCCACGCGGGTGCTGCCCGCCACGCCGGTGCCCTACCACCCAGCGCTGTGCGCGCCCTTCGTCAAGGCACCGACGCTGCTGATGGTCGCACCAGAGGACGAGATGGTGCACGCCAATTACGCAGTCGCCAGGCAGGCCTACGACCGCATTCCCGGGGCCAAGCAGTGGTACGACATCCCTGGCGGGCATTTCGGGCTGCTGTATTACCCCAGTGCGCTGTTCGATGAAGCAAGTCGCGTGCAAACCGAGTTTCTGAAGCAATGGCTCTGAGCTGTGCCTCGACGGGTGAACGCCGACATTAAACCGTTTTTACCCATGAAAAGTTATGATAGTCCTTGTCGCTTGGACGCAAGCAGCTATACAAAATATAGCACCCAGCTGGGTGCAACTGCTTCAGTGCAGCTTGACACCCGTCTTGGCTTGCAATGCCTCCATCGTCACGCCGGGTGCCAGCTCGACCACTTTCAGGCCCTGCTCGGTCACGTCCATCACGGCCAGGTCGGTGATGATGCGGTCAACCACGCCCACGCCCGTCAAAGGCAGGGTGCATAGCGGCAAGATTTTCATGTCTTCGGTGCCGTCTTTTTTCTTGGCAACGTGTTCCATCAGCACGATGACGCGCTTGACGCCAGCTACCAGGTCCATCGCGCCGCCCATGCCTTTGACCATTTTGCCGGGGATCATCCAGTTGGCCAGGTCGCCTTTTTCGCTGACCTGCATGGCACCCAAGATGCTCAGGTTGATCTTGCCGCCGCGAATCATGGCAAAGCTGTCGTGGCTGCCGAAAATGCTGCTGCCTTTGATGGTGGTGACCGTTTGCTTGCCGGCGTTGATCAGGTCGGCGTCTACGGCATCATCCGTGGGGAAGGGGCCGATGCCGAGCATGCCGTTCTCACTTTGCAGCCAGACTTCTTTGTCTGCGGGGACAAAGTTGGCCACCAGGGTGGGAATGCCGATACCCAGGTTGACGTAGAAACCGTCTTGCAGTTCTTGCGCCGCGCGGGCGGCCATTTGGTCTTGATTCCATGCCATTTTTAATTCCTTTTAATTGGTTGAAGACAGAGCAACGGGGCGCTACGCGCGTCCGTTGGACTGTCCCGCAAAGTTATGATTTACGCTCAGTGATGGTGCGTTTCTCAATCCGCTTCTCGGGCGTGGCGTTGAGCACAATGCGGTGCACATAGATGCCTGCCAGGTGGATGTCGTCGGGCGCCAGCTCGCCCACTTCGACGATTTTTTCTACTTCCACAATGCACACCTTGCCGGCCATGGCCACGGCGGGGTTGAAGTTGCGCGCCGTCAGGTTAAAGCGCAGGTTGCCGCTTTTATCGGCGATGGCGGCTTTGACAAACGACACATCGGGCAGCAACGCGCGCTCCATCACATAGGTTTCGCCATCAAACTCGCGCAACTCTTTGCCCTCGGCTACCATGGTGCCGACACCGGTTTTGGTAAAGAAGGCGGGAATGCCTGCACCGCCAGCGCGCAACTTTTCGGCCAGGGTGCCCTGCGGGGTAAATTCCAGGTCGAGCTCTTTGGCCAGGTACTGGCGCTCAAACTCTTTGTTCTCGCCCACGTAGGAAGAGATCATTTTTTTAATCTGACGGGTTTGCAAGAGCTTGCCCAGGCCAAAGTCGTCAACTCCGGCGTTGTTGGAGATGGCGGTGAGGTTTTGCACGCCGCTGTCTTTGATGGCATCAATCAAGGCCTCCGGGATGCCGCACAGGCCAAAGCCGCCTACGGCGATCAGCTGGTTGTCTTGCACCACGCCTTCAATTGCTGCGGCGGCGCTGGGATAGATCTTGTTCACTTCATAATCTCCATGGTTCTGAACTTACTGCTGCCATTCTACCGACTCGGCTTTGCCGTACCCCGTTGCAGCGGCCTGAGTTTTTGTCACCGCTGTTTTTACCCTTGCCACCTGCTGGAGACTGTTTCTATATGCCCTGGATTGACCGCGCCCGCTGGCTGCTGCTCTGGCTGGGTCTGCCTCTGTTACTGGTGCTGGCCTGGGACCTCAGCCCGGCCGATCTACGGGTAGCGCAGTGGTACGGCACTATCAAAGGCTTTGCGCTGGAGCACAACTACTGGCTGTCGCATATCTTTCACACCCGCGCACGGCAAACCGGGGTGCTGCTGGGCCTGGCCTGTGTGCTGGCCATTTGGTGGCCCGTGGGGCCGCTTGCGCGCACCACGCGGCGCGAGCGGGTGTGGCTGGCCTGCATGGTGTGGGTGTGCGCTGCGGGCATTGCATTGCTCAAGTCGACCAGCCACACCAGTTGCCCATCGGAGCTGCAGACCTTTGGCGGGGTGGCGCGCTATGTATGGCACTTTGCGATCGGCGGCGACGGTGGGCCAGGGCGCTGCTTTCCGTCAGGCCATGCGTCTACGTTTTTCAGCTTTTTGCCCGTGTTTTGGCTGCTGCGCCGTTACCGGGCGCAGCGGGCATGGTGGTTTTTGGCGCTGCTGGTCGCGTTGGGCCTGGCACTGTCGTGGGTGCAGGTGCTGCGCGGCGCGCACTACCCGAGCCATATTTTCTGGACAGCCTGGTTGTGCTGGGCGGCTAGTGCGGTGGCATCGCCGTTGATGGGGCGGGCTGCGAACGAGATTAGCTTGGGGTGAAGGCGATTGATTCCCCACCATGGTCGCAAGAGTAGGTCGATGGTGTACTCAGCGCAGCGGCATTAAGGAGGAGGTGGCGGCCATAAGCCGCCCCGGGGGACAGCCGAGGAGCTGAGTACACCATCGGCCTGCTACCGTACAAAACGCAGAGTACGCCATCAACCTTACGCGTCCACCACCTCAGAAGCCGTGCGAAACGCATCCACTGCCGCCGGAAAGCCGCAGTACACACTGGCGTGCATAAAGATCTCTTGCAGCTCTTCCTTGGTCACGCCATTGTTCAGCGCGCCGCGCACGTGGATTTTCAGCTCGTGCATGCGCCCCAGCGCCACCAGCATCGACACGGTGACGATGCTGCGGGTTTTCAGGCTGATGCCGTCCCTTTGCCAGGTGTTGCCCCAGGCGTGCTCAATCACCAGCTCTTGCAGCGGGCGGGTAAAGTCGGTGGACTTTTTCATGGCGGCTTGCACATAGTCTGCGCCCAGCACGGCGGTGCGGGTGGCCAGGCCTTTGTCATAGGTTGAATTGCTCATCGGGTGTCCTTTGTAAAGATGAATGAAAACGCCCATAATCATCGCACCATATCGGCTCACAGCCTGCAATACCTGAGACTCCACTCCATGACCACCACCCCACGCTTCCCCGCCCCTGACATCCACACCCTGCCCGCCGACATTCAGGCGCGCATTTTGGAGGTGCAGGAAAAAGCCGGGTTTATTCCCAATGTATTCATCGCTTTCGCCCGCCGCCCCGCCGAGTGGCGCGCCTTCTTTGCCTACCACGACGCGCTGATGCTCAAGGAGGACGGCCACCTCACCAAAGGTGACCGTGAGATGATTGTCACCACCACCAGCGCGGCTAACCATTGCCTGTACTGCGTCGTGGCCCACGGCGCGATTTTGCGCATCTACGAGAAAAAGCCGCTGGTGGCCGACCAGGTGGCCGTCAACTATTTAAAAGCCGACATCAGCCCGCGCCAGAGGGCCATGCTCGACTTTGCCATGAAGGTGTGCCTCCATTCCGACGCGATCAGCGACGCCGACTTTGCCACCCTGCACGCCCACGGCTTTGACGATGAAGATGCCTGGGACATTGCCGCCATCACCGCCTTTTTTGGCCTCTCTAACCGCATGGCCAGCTTCAGCGGGATGCTGCCCAACCCCGAGTTTTACCTGATGGGGCGTATACCTAAACCAAAATAGATCCTGCTCACACAGGTAACCGAGAACTTTGAACGCAGGGCCAGGCTTGTCTGCGGCATCAACAGCACCACGCCCAAGCAAGTAAAATGCGGTGGTGCAAGCAAAATCCATTCTGAACGCCGACCTCCACTGCCACAGCGTAGTGTCCGACGGCACCCTTACCCCCGAAGCCCTGGCCGAACGCGCTAAAAAGAACGGCGTTGAGCTGTGGGCGCTGACCGACCATGACGAAATCAGTGGCCAGCATCGCGCTGCCGCAGCTGCCAGGGCGCAAGGCATGCACTACCTCACGGGCACCGAGGTGTCAGTCACTTTTGCCAATGAGACCGTGCATATCGTCGGCCTGGGTTTTGACCCTGACAGCGCCGCCATGCAAGCCGGTTTGCTGGCCACGCGTGGTGGACGCAGTGAGCGGGCGCAGGAGATGTCGGCCCAGTTGGCCAAGGTGGGCATCCATGGCGCCTACGAAGGCGCACTCAAATACGTCGGCAACCCGGAGTTGATCTCACGCACCCATTTCGCCCGCTACCTGGTAGAGAGCGGCGTGTGCCAGGAGACACATGAGGTGTTTCGCAAATACCTCACCGAAGGCAACCCCGGCTACGTGCCGCACCGCTGGGCCAGCCTGCGCGATGCCGTGCACTGGATTACCGACGCAGGCGGCGTGGCAGTGATAGCCCACCCTGGGCGCTACAAATTTACGCCCACCGAAGAGTACGCGCTGTTTACCGAGTTCAAAGCCCACGGTGGCCGCGCCACCGAGGTGGTGACCGGTAGCCATACAGCGGCCGAGTTTGTGAAATACGCAGAAACTGCCAAAGAGTTCAACCTGGCCGCCTCACGCGGCAGCGATTTTCATTGCCCGGACGAAAGCCGCATCGACCTGGGCACGCTGCCATTTCTGCCCGGCGGGCTCACTCCCGTGTGGGAGCTGCTGCAAGAGCGCATTCAAGCCGCGCATTAGCCCCAACCAACGCCCATGCACCACAGCCGCAGCATTTTGACGGGCATTGTTTTTGCAATTTTTGCGTCAGCCTGCTTTGCCACGCTGGACACCACGGTGCAATATCTCAGTGCTTTTGTGCCCATTTTGATGGCGCTATGGTTTCGCTATACCTTCCAAACGGTGGTGGCGGCGGCGGTACTGCTGCCGCTGCATGGCACTTCGGTGTTGCGCACAGCCCACCCCAAGTTCCATTTGGTGCGCGGTCTGCTGCTGCTCACCAGCACCGCCCTGGCCTTTAGCAGCCTGAAGGTCATGCATGTGAGCGAGTTTACCGCCATCATCATGATCACCCCTTTAGCGATTACGCTGATGGCCTCCTTGGTGCTCAAGGAGCATGTCTCGCTCAAACGCTGGTTGCTGGTGTTGGGCGGTTTTATCGGTGCGATGGTCATCATTCGGCCCGGGCGCAGCAGTTTTGACCCCGTGCTGCTCTTGCCTCTGAGCATCGTGGTGTGCAATGCCGCTTTTCAGCTCCTGACCAGCAAAATGGCGCAGACTGAAAACCCGATGACAATCCAGCTCTACACCGGCTTGGTAGGCATGGTGGTGGCCTCCTGCATTTTGCCTTTTGTGTGGGTGTCGCTACCCTCGTGGCACTTGTGGCTGCTGCTGCTGCTCATGGGTGTGGCGTCGTCGGGTGGGCATTTTTTACTCATCCTGGCGTACAAAAAAACCTCAGCCGCTACCCTCACACCCTACCTGTATGCGCAAATCGTATTTGCCATCGTGGGGGGCTGGATTATTTTTCGCTATGTACCCGATGGTTGGTCCATGCTGGGTATCAGCTTGATCGCGTTGTGCGGTGTGCTGGGCGCATGGCTCACCGTGCGCGAGGTGCGCGGCTTGTCTGCCGACATGCTGGCCTCCACCTGAGCACAACGGCATGGCCCAACTCTTCCAAGTCCACCCCGACAACCCGCAGCCCCGCTTGCTCAAGCAGGCCGTTGCCCTGCTGGGCCAAGGCGGCATCGTGGCCGTGCCTACCGATTCGAGCTACGCCCTGGTCTGCCACCTGGACGATAAAGGCGCAGCCGACACCCTGCGCCGGATTCGCGGCGTAGACGACAAGCACCACCTCACTCTGCTGTGCCGCGACCTGAAAGAGCTATCGACCTATGCACGCGTGAATAACCAGCAATTTCGCCTCATCAAGGCGGGCACGCCCGGGCCCTACACCTTCATTTTGGAAGCCACCAAAGAGGTGCCACGTCGGCTGAGCCACCCCAAGCGCCTGACCATCGGTCTGCGCGTGCCCGAGCACCACACCCTGCAGGAGTTGCTGGCCCTACATGGAGAGCCCTTGCTGGCCACCACCTTGATCCCCCCGGGCGAGACCGAGGCCCTGAACGACTATGAGGCGATCCGCGAGCGTTTTGAACACCAGCTTGCCGCCATCATTGACGCGGGAGCCTGCGCCAGCGCGCCGACTACGGTCGTGGATTTAACCGAAGATGCGCCCGTCATCGTTCGTCTCGGGCGGGGTGATCCGGCGAAGCTGGGTTTGTAGCGGCTCGACGCTGTGCAAAAAACCCGATGTATTTTGTTGCAAGACTGCCGAGTCTGAGACAATCAGGCCATGGACATTGCACACCTCATTCAAACCGTTCTCATCTACGCCCTGCCGGTGATCTTTGCCATCACCATCCACGAAGCGGCCCACGGCTATGCGGCGCGGCACTATGGCGACAACACCGCGTACGTGATGGGACGCATCACGCTCAACCCCCTCAAGCATATTGACCCGATTGGCACGATTGCCATGCCACTGCTGCTGTACTTCGCAACATCAGGAGCATTCCTCTTTGGCTATGCCAAGCCCGTACCGGTACAGTTTGGCAACCTGCGTAACCCCAAACGCGACATGATCTGGGTGGCGCTGGCCGGGCCTGCCATCAACTTGCTCCAGGCATTGATCTGGGGCGTTCTGCTGTATTTGGTAGTGGGCGTGCAGCTTAACGAACGCTTTTTTATCGAAATGTGCAAGGCGGGCATGCTGGTCAACGTGGTGATGTTTGTATTTAATTTGTTCCCACTACCGCCGCTGGATGGTGGCCGCATACTCGTAGGTTTGCTGCCCTATCGCCAAGCTGAGCTGGTGTCGCGTATCGAGCCCTATGGTTTTTTTGTTGTCATGGGCTTGGTGATGGCAGGTGTGCTGGGTAACATCTGGATGCGCCCACTGATGAACCTGACCTATGGCGTGCTTGACCTGGTGCTGTCCCCGCTGGGCTTTTTGGTGAAGTAAATATGAGTGAAGCAAAACAGCGCGTTTTATCTGGCATGCGCCCCACTGGCGCATTGCATCTGGGCCACTACCATGGCGCGCTGAAAAACTGGGTGCGACTGCAGTCCGAGATGGATTGCTTTTATTTTGTTGCCGACTGGCATGCACTGACCACCCACTATGACAACCGCGAAATCATCGAACAAAACGTCTATGAGATGGTGATCGACTGGCTGGCCGCCGGGCTGGACCCCAACCAGTGCACGATCTTTCTGCAAAGCCGCATGCCCGAGCACGCAGAACTGTTTACCCTGCTGGCCATGGGCACCCCACTGAGCTGGCTGGAGCGCGTGCCCACCTACAAAGACCAACAGATCCAGCTCAAAGACAAAGACCTCTCCACCTACGGCTTTTTGGGCTACCCGCTCTTGCAAGCGGCTGATATTTTGATGTACCGTGCGCACTTCGTGCCCGTGGGTGAAGACCAGTCCAGCCATGTAGAGCTGACGCGCGAGACCGCACGCCGCTTTAACGACCTGTATGGCCGCCGGGGCGACGATGCCCAGCGCATCGCCGCTTTGCTGGCCACCTGGCCCAAGGAAGATGCGCGTTATTTGAACAGCATGGCCAAAAAGCGCCAGGAGTTGGGTGATGAATCCATGCTGCAAAAACTGCCGGGGTTTTTAGCCAAATTTCCAGATCTCAGCGCCGACCAGCATGCTTTGCTGACCTCATTTGTCAGTGGTAAAGGCAAGGCTGTCTTGATCGAGCCGCAGGTACTACTCACTAACGCCAGCAAACTCCCCGGTCTGGATGGCCGCAAGATGAGCAAGAGCTACGGCAATAGCATCGCCATGCGCGAGAGCGCCGCCAGCACCGAGAAAAAAATCCGCGAAATGCCCACGGACCCGGCCCGCGTCAAACGCACCGACAAAGGCGATCCGGCCAAATGTCCCGTATGGCAATTCCATCTGGTGTACTCGGACGATACGCGCAAGCAGTGGGTGACCCAGGGTTGCACCACGGCGGGAATAGGCTGCATTGAATGCAAAAAAACCGTCAGCGATGCCATATTGGCAGAGCAGCAACCGATACTTGCACGAGCGCAACAATATGTAGATAATCCAAAGGTAGTAAGGGAAATTGTGGACGCAGGCTGTGCCAGTGCGAAACGTTTCGCACAGGAAACGATGTACCATGTCCGAACTGCCATTGGATTGAACTATTGAGTAAATTGCAGCGAATTGTTACCCATAAACTTGAACTACTGTACTACTTTTCAATCAAAAAACCATGCTGATATTTGTTGTTGATGACCACCCCTTGATGCGCGAAGCTGTAGTAATGCTGTTTCGCCGAATCAAGTCTGCATGCACTATTGTGGAAATGGATCGCGTGGGCGCTATTGCTCAAAACGTTGCCATACACGGTACGCCTGAGATGATCTGCCTGGATTTAAAGCTGCCCGACACGCATGGCGTGTCTGGTGTGCGTGAAGTTCGCGCCGCCTACCCCAAGGTTCCTTTGGTTGTACTCTCGGCCTCTCCCGCCAGCGACTATGAAGACTTGGCGATTGAAGCGGGTGCCGACCTGTATCTGGAAAAGTCTGCCGGAGCCACTCACCTCTCCCAATCGTTGCGTGCCTTGGTAACACCTGAGAGCGATTTTGGGGAAGGCCCCGCAGAAAACGAAAAACTCTCCAAACGCCAAAAGCAATTGCTCAAACTCCTGGACGATGGTTTGTCGAACCGTGACATTGCCGAGCAACTGGGCATCAGCGAACATACCGTCAAAGTCCATCTGTGGCGGCTGTTTCGCCGCCTGGATGTGAAAAGCCGCACCCAAGCCACCTACTGGGCCCGCAGTCACGGTATCGTCTAACCCTGTGAACCGAGCAACATCGGTTCAGCCTGTCGCCCCCATCGCCGTGGGGCTTGCCAGTTTAACTTCCAGTCGCATATAGGTACCCCGGTTTGGCCGTGAGACAAAGCTGACGCGGTGGCCTAACGCTTCCGACAGGCGTTGCACAATAGCCAGACCCAGGCCAAAACCTTCTTCGGTTCCTTCATGGGACTTGGCTTTGTAGAACTCCTGAAACACCAGACTATGGTGCTCTGGCGCAATGCCCACGCCGGTGTCCCACACCTCTATCCACAGGCAACCTGGCCGCAGTCGGGTGGCCAGCAACACGCCACCGCGTTCGGTATAGCGAATGGCGTTGGCCAGCAAATTGCCCAAAACGCGCCGAATCAATATGGCATCGGTCCATACGGTACAGGGCACAATCCGCTGGCGAAAACTGATGTTTTTAGCCACGGCGGCAGGGTTGAACTGCACCCGCATGTCGTCGATCAGCTCACACACTTTGACCGCAGAAAATTGTGGCTTGACGCCGCCGGCTTCAATCTTGGCAAAATCAAACAGGCTATTGAACAGCGCATTTACCGAGTCGGTGGCGATCAAGATTTTGGGCATCACCTCAGCCGACAATTCCGGCTCATTGCGCAGCCAATCCGCATAAAACGCCAGCGCATGCACCGGCTGGCGAAGGTCGTGGGCCGCGTTGGCCAGGAGACCGTTTTTGACTTTAACGGCCTGCATGGCGGTTTGTGTCTGCTCTTGAAGCGAGGTAATCAGGCGCTCATTGTCATATTGCAACTCGTAGCCGCGCCGATGCACATAATGAAAGCGCGCGCCTGACGTGCGCAGCAGGATCCAGAAAGTTACGGTGGATATCACAAAAGCAACATCGTAGGCCGAGAGCAGAGGGCGGCTACTGAAAAACCAACTCGATAACTCAGCCAGCAAAAGCGTCCCGCACAAGCCATCCACATAATAATAAAGATAGTCCAGGCGTGAGGCCACAAAGCTGACAGCAAATGCCCCCATACCGACCAACACCATGATGCAAACAAATTGGTTGGGCAGAGGCACTTTGTCCAGATACAAAAACGAGAGCATGGCCCAACCGATGCCACCCATGGGCCAGCTCCAGCCATTGCGTCGGAAAAAACGATTCAGCGCGCCTACCTCTGCCTTGCGGTAGTGCGTTTTATATTGTTCGATGATCCAAAATCGGTGCGATAGAAACATGACCGCCAGCACGGTCCATATGCCCAGCCACAGGCTGCTCACCTGGCCATACAGCATCAGCAGGGTGACTAAAAGTGCAACACAAAGCGAGCGCAGGGAGAAACGCGCGTTGGTGAAAAAATTATGGATCAGATGGGCTTCGATCCAGTTTGCACGCTGCTTATCGACTTGTGAATCCTCGTCCGAAAGCGACATGAAGCTGGAGTCAAAACTCGTGGCCATACTGAGGTGAGCAGCGGTTGGGATGGAATGCATAGCCTAAGTCTAGCCTTGCTAGGACAGAGAACCGCAGCGTGTTTGCACTAGGTTTACAAAAAAACCGACGCGCGGTCGGTTCTGAAAGCGAAATGGCGGAGAGGGTGGGATTCGAACCCACGGTACCTTGCGGTACGCCTGATTTCGAGTCAGGTACATTCGACCACTCTGCCACCTCTCCGGAATGCTTCGTTTTGTCGAAGCGCGTATTTTATCAGGCTTTCAGGGCTGTAATGCCGCCCATGTATGGCCATAAGGCGGGCGGTACGCTGACGCTGCCGTCTGCATGTTGGTAGTTCTCCAGCACGGCCACCAGGGCGCGGCCCACGGCCAGACCGGAGCCGTTGAGGGTGTGCACCAGTTCGTTTTTGCCTTGGGCGTTTTTAAATCGTGCTTGCATGCGGCGGGCCTGGAAGGCCTCGCAGTTGCTCACCGAGCTGATTTCGCGGTAGGCATTTTGGCCAGGCAGCCACACCTCCAGATCGTAGGTTTTGGTGGCGCCAAAGCCCATGTCGCCGGTGCACAGTGCCATCACGCGGTAGGGCAGGCCCAGTTTTTGCAATATCACTTCGGCGTGGCCGGTCATCTGCTCCAGCGCCTCGTAGCTTTTATCGGGGTGGACGATTTGCACCATCTCTACCTTGTCAAACTGGTGCTGGCGGATCATGCCGCGCGTGTCGCGCCCATAGCTGCCCGCCTCAGACCTGAAACATGGACTGTGGGCGGTGAGCTTGATGGGCAAGTCGCTCTCGGCTAACAGCGTATCGCGCACCGTATTGGTCAGAGTGACTTCGCTGGTAGGGATAAGGTACAGCGCCTCGCCTTCACCTTCCTGGCCGCCTTTTCTCACGGCAAACAGGTCTTCTTCAAACTTGGGCAATTGGCCCGTGCCGCGCAGGGTTTCGGCATTCACCACATAGGGCGTGTAGCACTCGGTATAGCCGTGCTCGGTGGTTTGCACGTCCAGCATGAACTGCGCCAGCGCCCGATGCAGGCGCGCCATTTGCCCACGCAGCACACTGAAACGAGCGCCGGAGAGCTTGGCTCCGGTGTCGGCATCCAGACCCAGTGGCATACCCACATCCACATGGTCATTGACCTTGAAGTCAAACTGCTTGGGTGTGCCCCATTTGCGCACCTCGATGTTGCCCGACTCGTCAGCCCCAACCGGCACACTGGCGTGCGGCAGATTGGGCAAGGTCATCATCATGGCGTTGAGTTCGGCCACGATGGCCGCCGTGCGCAGCTCACCGGCTTCCAGCTCGGTCTTGTAGCTGGCTACTTCGGCCATGACGGCATCGGTGCCTTCGCCTTTGGCCTTCCGCATGCCAATGGTTTTGGAAAGGCTGTTGCGCTTGGATTGCAACTCTTCGGTGCGCACCTGGATGGTTTTGCGCTCGCTGTCCAGGGACTTGAACTTGTCAACATCCAGGAAGAGCTGTGGATTTTTGCGCTTTTGCAGCGCCGCCACGACGGCGTCGAGGTCTTTGCGGAGGAGGGTAGTGTCTAACATGGGGTGATTGTAGTTTCAGTGCAAGGCTCAGGCATTCAAACTGGCCGGGTCGATATTGGCTCCGCATAGCACCAGGCAGACCCTCTCATGCGCCTGTGGCCGGTAAACGCCTGTTTGCAAAGCCGCCAAACCTAACGCTGCCGCAGGCTCTACCGCCAGTTTCAGCTCGCGCCACAGCCACAACTGGGCGGCGCGGATGGCCTCGTCCTCCAGCAGTAGCGCATCATGCACGGCGGTTTGCGCCACCTGCCAGGCGATGTCACCGATCCGTTTGGCACCCAGCGAATCTGCGGCCACACCGCTAACGGCTACATCTACGGGCCGACCGGCTTTTCGCGCCTCAAACAAAGTGGGTGCCAGGCGCGGCTCCAGGGCGATCACCTTGGCACGGCCCTGGCAGTGCGCCGCCATGCCTGCGATCAAACCACCACCACCCACGCTCACTAACACCGTGTCCGGCAAGCCCTGCTGCGCCTCGATTTCGGCCGCCAAGGTGCCTGCACCGGCCACGACCTCGGTTTGGTCATACGCATGGTTGAGCAACGCACCGGTTTCCTGTTGGCGCTCCAGACAGGCGGCATACGCCTGGGCATAGGCCGCGCCCACCACCCGCACCTGCGCGCCCAGGGCACGCAGACGTTCGCGCTTGGCCTGGCTGGACACTTCAGGCAAAAACACCTCGCAGGGCACCCCCAGCAGGCGTGCCGCTGCGGCGGTGGCAATGCCCGCGTTGCCGCCCGAGGCAATCAGCACGCCACTGGCGGGCACCGTGTGGGACAACAAGCGCCACAGCGCACCGCGCGCTTTAAAGCTGCCGCCGGTTTGCAGATGCTCCAGTTTGAGCCACACCTGCGCGCAGGGCACGCCTAGCGCGGCCCCAGGCACTATCCACAACGGTGTTTGGAGAATAAAGTGCCTGTAGTCCTTGTCAATACGACGTAAGAAGCTATTAATTTCGGAGCGGGTTGCGGCTATCACGGGTTTAAACTCCGCTGGCATGCAGCTTGGAGCCCATCACATGGTCAGCACCGCCCAGCTTCAAACCCTTGGGCAGCGGGAATTTAATGGTCTCCTGGATGCCGTCCATCTTGCGCACAGCGACCGCGCCCAGCGCCTTGATGCGCTCGATCACTTCTTTCACCAGCACTTCGGGGGCCGATGCGCCTGCGGTCAGACCGACCCGACTCACACCTTCAAACCAGGCGGGTTGCAACTCTTCTGCACTATCAATCATGTAGCTGTTTACACCCAATTTACGGGCCAGCTCGGCCAATCGATTGCTGTTGGAGCTGGCAGTACTGCCCACCACAATCACCAGTTCAACCTGGGGTGACATGACCTTGATCGCATCCTGGCGATTTTGCGTGGCGTAACAAATGTCTTGCTGCTTGGGCTCGCGCACCAATGGAAAGCGCGCACGTATGGCGGCATGGATCTCGGCCGTATCGTCCACACTGAGCGTAGTTTGCGTTACCACCGCCAGCTTGTCCGTTTGCAGCGGCTGCACACGCACTACGCCTGCCAGGTCTTCCACCAAGTGGATGCCATAGTCCAGTTGGCCCATGGTGCCTTCCACCTCGGGGTGGCCTTTGTGGCCGATCATGATGAACTCGTAGCCCTCTTTGTGCAGCTTGGCTACCTCTACATGCACCTTGGTCACCAGTGGGCAGGTGGCATCGAAGATCTGAAAGCCCCTTCGCTGCGCCTCAAGCTCCACCGATTTTGGCACTCCATGGGCGCTGAACACCAGCGTCGCACCTTCGGGTACGTCGTCCAATGCTTCTATAAATATAGCGCCCTTGGCTTTCAGTTCATTCACCACATAGGTGTTGTGCACGATCTCGTGGCGCACATAGATCGGGCGGCCAAACTTTTGCAACGCGCGTTCGACGATTTCAATGGCTCTATCAACGCCTGCGCAAAAGCCACGCGGTTCGGCTAAAAGGATCTCGTTCACCATGGTTACAGCACTCCTATCACATGCACTTCAAACGTCACCGGCTGGCCGGCCAGCGGGTGGTTAAAGTCAAACAGCACCCGGCTGTCTTCGCTTTGCACCACCGCCCCCGCATACTGGCTTTGCCCATCGGGCGTGGGAAACTGCACCACATCGCCTGCGTTGTATTTCTCTAGCGGGTCGCCTAGCTGGATGAGCATTTTTTTGGCCACCCATTGCAGCATATCGGGGTTGCGTGGGCCAAAAGCCTCGCCTGCGGGCAGGTTAAACGTCGAGCGCACACCCTCCTCCAGCCCCAGCAGACGCAGCTCGACCGCAGGCGACAACTCGCCCGCCCCCAATGACAGCGTGGCGGGTTTGCCACCAAAGGTGTTGATGATGTCGCCCGCCGGACCGCCTAGGCGGTAATGCAGGGTGAGAAATGAATTGGGTACTATTTGGGGCATGAATGTGCTTAAACTGGGCTGCCACCCCACGATGGCGCTGCCCCTATTGTAGAAACCCCCAGAGCCACTTACCGCCATGCTGCTTAAATCCCTGCCCCCCGATGCCCGCCCCCGCGAGAAACTGCTGGCACGCGGCCCGCAAGCCCTGGGCGACGCCGAGCTGCTGGCCCTGCTGCTGCGCACCGGCATTCAGGGCAAAAACGTGCTGGTGATGGCACAGGAGGTGCTGGACAGCTTTGGCGGCATGGCCGGGCTGCTAAGTGCCTCTGCCGATGACTTAAACCGCATCAAAGGCCTGGGCCCCGCCAAACGCACCGAAATCGTCGCCGTGCTAGAACTCGCCCGCCGCGCGCTGGCCGAGCAATTGCAGGCCAAGCCCACCATCGAAACCCCCCAGCAACTGCGCGACTACGTGCGCCTGCACCTAGGCAGCAAGCCGTACGAAGTATTTGCCGTGCTGTTTTTTAACGTGCAGCAGGAGCTGCTGGGTATTGAAGAGCTTTTTAGAGGCACCCTCACCCACACCAGCGTCTACCCGCGTGAGGTGGTCCTGCGCGCCCTGCACCACCGGGCCAGCGCCGTGGTGCTGGCACACAACCACCCCAGCGGTCAGCCCAGCCCCAGCCCGGCTGATGTGGCCATGACCAGCAAGCTCAGCGCCGCGCTCGGGCTGATTGATATCAGCGTGCTGGACCACGTCATCGTCAGCAGCAGTGCGGCGTTCTCCATGGCTGAGGCGGGTTTGATGGGAGGGCGACCATGAAAGCCGCCAAATTAGTCAGCCTGGCCGACCTGAAAAGCGTCAAAAAAGAAATCGACAAACAAGCCGCTGAGCGCGTGGCCGCCGAGCTGGCACGCGTCGCACTAGCCAAAAAGCTACGTGAAGATAAAGAAATTTTTGCCACCGCCATCGGCAAGGTCAAACCCCTACCCCACAAAGGCAAAACCCACCTGCCCTACGACCCACCCGCGCCCATCCCTGCCCAGCAGCAGCGCGACGAGCAAAAGGCTCTGAGTGAGACCATGAGCGACGAATGGGACACCAGCAGCCTGCTGGACGCAGACGAAAGCATGAGCTTTCGCCGCCCCGGCATAGGCGCTGACGTAGTACGCAAACTGCGCAAAGGCGACTGGGCCCTGCAAGGCCAGATCGACCTGCACAACCTGCGCAGCGACGAGGCGCGGGAGGCCCTGGGCAGCTTCATTCGTGAGTCATTCAAAAACGGCCTGCGCTGCGTGCGCGTAGTGCACGGCAAAGGCCTGGGCTCGCCCGGCAAAGTACCCGTGCTAAAAAACAAAGTGCACAGCTGGTTGATTCAAAAAAACCAGGTGCTGGCCTTTGTGCAGGCCACGCCTGTGCAAGGCGGCGCGGGGGCGCTGGTGGTGTTGCTGCAAGCGCATAGCTTGCGGTAACTTACACCACGTGATGCTATTATTATGTTTTGATGCTAAACTTGCATCTATGCGCACCACCCTAGCCCTCGATGATGATGTTTTTGCGTTTGCGCGCACGCACGCGCAGCGCGAGCACATCTCCATAGGCGCCGCCATCTCCAAGCTGGCGCGCGATGGCATCCGCGCGCAAAGCGCACCAGTGGCCAAAACCAGCAAACCCAAAAGTAAATACGCACTGCTACCTGCGCGTGGCGAAATCATCACCACCCAGCATGTGCGCGACCTAATGGACCAAGAAGGCATCTAGATTTTGCGCTACTTACTGGACGTAAACGTATGGGTAGCGTTGCTAGACGAAGCGCATGTGCACCATGCGCAAGCCGTAGTCTTGATGGAGCGGCGTAAGGTGCAAATAGCCACCTGCCCCTTGGTGGAAAACGGTGTGATACGGGTGCTCAACCTGCCCGGCTACAGCAAGCATGGCCCGGCCGGTTTTGAGGCAGTAAGCCAGAAGCTAGAGCAAATCTGCACCGATGTAGACCATGAGTTTTGGCCCGACACCATCTCATTGCGCAGCAAAAACCAAGTCAACTGGCCGCGTGTACTGGGACACAACCAAATCACCGACGTCTACTTGCTAGCCCTGGCGGTAGCTAACCAAGGATGCCTGGCTACGCTAGACCACCGCGTGGCGCTTAGTACCGTAGTGGGCGCAGGTAAAGAGCATTTGCTGCTGCTTTGAACTCAACATGCACCCACTAAAACTTTTTAGTCAACTCCCAAAGCCCTTCGTGCTGCTCCTGACCGCCTACTTTCTCACCAGCCTGGGCCACTTCGCCCACAACGCAGAATACCTCTGCGAATACCCCAACCTACCCGCCTGGCTCACCCGCGCCAAGATCTACGCCGCGTGGCTGGCCATCACCTCGGTAGGCCTGGTGGGGCTGATTTTGATAAAAAACAAACTGCCAGCCGCAGGCCTCTTGCTAGTAGCCATCTACGCCGCCCTGGGCTTCGACGGCCTGGGCCACTACGCCGTCGCACCGATGGCGCACCACACGCTTGGCGCTAACATCACTATTCTTTCGGAAGTGGCTGCGGCTGCGTTGCTATTGCCTGCAGCGGCGTATCTGCTGCTACGTCATTACGCCTCTGAGCCAGCGCTTTTGTAGCTTCGACTAATTCCGCAAGTTGATGCGACGCAACGCAGTAGGACACCCTGGACCCGGGTACGCTTCGCGGTAAGCTTTTCAGTACTAGAAATTTGAGATAACTGTGCGAAATCGCTTTTGGCTCAAGTGTTCGATTCACTTTTTGCACCAACAATCAACGGCGAAAAGACGATAGAAATTCCTGTTGCTTCAAAATCTTACAATATGAACTTCCATTCATTTCACCGCGAGCAAAAAAAGTCGCAGCAACTTGATTCAAATTATGGCTAAACCTCGAGTATTTGTAAGCTCTACTTACTACGACCTTCGTACAGTCCGAGATGATTTAGATCGTTTCATTAGAGAGGTCGGCTATGAACCTGTGCGACACGAGCGAGGCCACATCTCATATGGCAAAGACGAAAAACCTGAAGAGTATGCTTATCGCGAGATTGATTTTTGCGACGTAGTTGTATGCATCGTAGGTGGTCGATTTGGCACAACTTCTTCAGATGGAACATCATCAATTACGCAGAAGGAACTTAAGAGCGCCGTCGAACGAGGAAAACAAGTCTATATTTTTGTTGAGGACAATGTTCACCATGAACACAGACATTTTCTCGCTAACAAGGGCGTAGTAGGTGTTAAGTTCACTGCCGTGGACAACCAAAAAATCCACGAATTTCTTGAGGAAGTCTATGCACTGCCCAAGGGTAATCCTATTTTTTCTTTTACGGTTTCAGCAGATATCACCAAGATACTGCGGGAACAATGGTCAGGCCTTTTTCAGCGACTACTGACAGAATCGTCAGGGAAATCTCAGGCAACACTGATCGAGGAATTGCAACGCAACCTGCAGACTGTAGGACAGTTGATCGAATTCCTGACAGATCAAAAAGGCAAAGGCGATAGTGCGATCCAGCAAATTTTATTTGCAAACCATCCACTTTTTTCTGCTATCAAAGACGCTACACGCAATTCATATCGTTTGTACTTCACCACACTAAGTGAGCTGGAGGACTGGCTGAAATCAGCGCGACAGTTTGTACGTCTTGATGTCGAATTTCAAGACAATCCGGACACATACGAATGGTTTAGAACATATAAGTCGCCAGGATCAAAGGAAGAATTTCATACATTGTATATTCACAAAGATGTATTCACTGCAGCAGGTGACATCAGACCGATGACCCCTGCTTCGTGGAAAGAATCATTTGTACGTTATGTTCGTCAGCCAATACAGGTGCAGCCCAAGCCTACGCCTCCGACAAAGGCAGGTAGTGGTTTCGATGACATGGATGATGACATCCCGTTTTAGCTAGAACGGTAATGGTTCATTTATCCGGCTTTCAAGTTGGCAACTAGCAACTCGAGTCTTCAATCTGTCGATATATGTGTCTGCCGTACAGCATTACCGCTTTAATGTCTCTTGAAATACATGGTAGGTACAAAGACCAGCCTTCGCGCCAGAGCGCACTGCGTTCCCCTGCGCCCCAATCAGGGCTGCGGGCTCGAAGCACGGAAGAATTTGGATCAGGCAATGTGCTTGTTTGAGCCATAGGCGAGTTTGCACATTGACCCAAATTCTGAGTACTGCAGACGCTCCCCCGAAGGGGCCGCAGACCGGGGCGCGTGGGAACGCAGTGCGCTCTGGCGCGAAGCACGTGAGGTCTACGCGCGAAACCTTTGCGCAATACAAAAGCTAGCCATTAGCGTTCCGCATCCAATCCGCCGTCTGGAAAAAACTCTCCCGCAACCGCGCACGCAGCGCCTCATCCACCCCCGTCTCCCCCATCGCCCGGTCCATGCAAGCCAACCACTGGTCGCGCTCCAGGATGCCGATGTGCACATGCATGTGGCGCATGCGCAGGCGCGGGTGGCCGAACTTCTCGGTGTAGGTCTGGGGGCCGCCCATCCAGCCGCAGAGAAACATAAAAGTTTTTTCACGTGCATTGTCCAGACTCTCGCCATGTACTTCGCGCAGGCGGGTGTAGTCGGTTTCCAGGTCCATCAGGTCGTAAAAGCGCTCTACCAGGGCTTTGACTCTCTCTTCACCGCCAATCCATTCGTAGGGCGTGGCAAAAATCGGCTTTTCTTCAATTTTCATGCTCATATATGCTTGTAGTCGTTGTCGTATGGACGTTTTTAGCTATAAATTTAGTAGTATATGGAATTTTGTAATTTACTCTGCAGCTTGGCGCAGTGTAGCCACCACGGGTGTATTGAGCACGCTGCGCAGGCCCCACCATCCCGCCGCCAGTGCCAGCAACGCGCCCAGTACACTGCCTGCCAGTGGCACCCACAGCGACGCTGTCCAGGTAAATTCAAACACATACTTGGCCAGCGCCCAGCCCACGACAATGGCGACGATGCTGGCTAAAAAGCCAGCCAGCATGCCCACCCCCGCCAGCTCGGCACGCTGCACCTGGCGCAGCAGGCTGCTGCGGGCGCCCAGGGCGCGCATGATGGCAAACTCTCTGGCGCGTTCTTCGCGGGTGGCGGTGACGGCGGCAAACAGCACCACCAGGCCTGCGGCCAAGGTGAAGCCGAATAAAAACTCTACCGCACGGATCACCTGGTCCAGCACGCGCTGCACCTGGTTGATGGTCAAGCTCATGTCGACATTGGTGACGTTGGGGAAGGCCCGCACCAGGGCGTTGTCAAAGCCTTTGGTGGCGGGCGCTTTGTAGGCGCTCATGTAGGTGGCGGGCACGTCGGGCAGGCTGCTGACGGGGTACATGACGAAGAAGTTGGCGCGCATGCTGCCCCAGTCGACCTTGCGCAGGCTGGTGATTTTGCTCACCACCTGGGTGCCACCAATGTCGAAAGTGAGCGCGTCGCCCATGCTCAGGCCCAGGGTTTTGGCGATGCCTTCTTCTACGCTGATGGCATCTTTTTCTTGCTCTTTCCATTGCCCAGCCACGACCGTGTTGTGCGCGGGCTTGGCAGCGCTGTGCGACAGGTTGAACTCGCGGTCTACCAGGCGCTTGGCGCGCTCGTCGGATTGCGTCTCGGGCGAGGTGGCCTGGCCGTTGATGGCCACCAGGCGGCCACGGATCATGGGGAAATAGTCAAACTTTTTGATGCCTGCATCTTTGAGGTTTTGCACAAACGCCTCGCCCTGCTCGGGCATGATGTTGATGACAAACCGGTTCGGCGCATCGGGCGGCGTGGCCTGGCGCCAGCTGGCGATCAGGTCAGTGCGCAGCAAGATGAGCAGGATCAAGGCCAGCAGGCCGACGGACAACGCACTCACCTGCACTACGGCATACGCTGGCCGGGCGCTGATCTGCCGCGTGGCCAGCACCAGCCAGCGCGGGGCGGTTTGCTCGTTGACGCTGCGGCGCAGCAGCTTGACTGCGACGTAGCTGGCTCCGGCAAACACGGCGACCGCGCCTGCAAAGCCGCCAACGGCGATCAGACCCAATTTCAAATCGGCACTGGCCGCCAAGAGCAGTGCGGCAAAGCCTGTAATGCCAATCAGCAGCACTGCGAGTGAGGCGGGCTTGAGGCCGCCCACATCACGCCGAATGACGCGCAGCGGCGGCACCTGAGCCAGTTGCAGTACGGGCGGCAGTCCAAAGGCGAACAGCAAGGTCAGCCCCATGCCCAGGCCAAAGGCTACCGGCCACAGCGATGCAGCGGGCAGCGCGGCATCTACCAAGCCCGCCAGCAGGGCGACAAAGCCGTAGTGCACCGCAAAGCCTATCGCCAGCCCGATGGCGCTGGCGGCCAGGCCCACCACGGCAAACTCAAAGGTGTAGGCCAGCGCAATGGTGCGCTGGCTGGTGCCCAGCACGCGCAGCATGGCGCAGTCGTCCAGGTGGCGGGCGGCAAAGCCGCGTGCGGCGATAGCAACCGCCACCGCGCTGAGCAAGGCGGCCAGCAAGGCCACCAGGTTTAAAAACTTCTCGGCCCGGTCTAGCGTTTGCCGCATCTCGGGGCGGCCGCCTTCCAGCGACTCGATGCGCAGGCCGCGTACATCGGCTTGTTTGATGTTGTCGGTAGCCCATTGGGTATAGGCTTTGACTGCGGCGTTGTCACCCACCAGGGCCGTGCGGTAGGTGATGCGGCTGGCGGGCTGCACCAGGCCGGTGGCGGCCAGTGCGTCTACATGCAACATCACGCGCGGGGCAAAGTTCATAAAGCCTGCGCCACGGTCGGGCTCGATGACGATGATGCGTTCTATTTTTAGCGTGGAGTTGCCTAGCAGCAGCGGGTCGCCTACTTTGAGGTTGAGCGCATCGAGCAAAGAGGCATCTACCCACGCGCTGCCTGGGCTGGGCAGGTCGCGTGTGGCGGTGTCCGGGGCATCCAGCGCAGTAGCGGTCTTTAAGCTGCCGCGCAAGGGGTAGCCCGCGCTGACCGCTTTGAGCGCCACCAGCTTGCTGGCACCCCCCTGCGCGTCCTGCGCCCGCGCCATGGTGGGAAAACCGATGCTGGTGGCGCTTTGCAGGCCCAGCGCGGTGGCTTTGTCTTTGAAGGCTCGCGGTGTGGGATTGTCACTGCTGAGCACGATGTCGCCACCCAGCAGGGCACGCGCATCGCGCTGCAAGCCGCCTTTGATGCGGTCGGCAAAAAAGCCCACCGCCGTCAGCGCTGCAACTGCTAAAGTGACTGCTACCAGCAGCAAACGCAGCTCGCCTGCGCGCAGGTCGCGCCACAGCGTCTGCCAGCCCAGTTGGTAAAAAGAGATTTTCATTCTGCGCAGTGTAGCGCGCCGAGCTGGCCGTGGCCTTAGCGCTCTACTTTAGGCCCGGCCAGGCCAGGGTCAAGCTGCAACCGCTCTGCAGCGGTGTAGCACAGAAAGCGCTTATTCATGGCCCGGCCAATGGTGCACAGGCCCAGCTTGGTTGCCAGGTCGTGCCCCATCTGCGTGATGCCGCTGCGCGACACCACGATGGCAATACCCATCTGCGCCGATTTGATCACCATCTCGCTGGTCAGGCGGCCAGTGGTGTAGAAGACGTACGCATCACCGAATTCAGTAGCATTTGGTGGCGGGACATCGAGCGCCGACAGGCCGCCCCGAGAAGCGAGGGCCCCCTCGGGGGGGAGCGCAGCACACGCAGTGGCAAGCGTGGGGGCAATTCCATTCATCCACATCCATCCTGCAATGGTGTCAATGGCGTTATGGCGGCCCACATCTTCCACAAACATCACCATTTCTTCACCGCGAAACAGCGCACAGCCATGCACACTGCCTGCGCTTTTGTACGTTGTTTCTTGCAGGCGAATAGCGTTCGTTATGCCATAGAGTTGGGCTTGCGTCAGCGTCGATGCGGGTAGCTGGATGCTGTCTATCTCGTCCATCAAACTGCCAAACACACTGCCCTGCCCGCAGCCGGTAGTGACCACTTTTTTAGCGGTGCGCGCCTCGATATTGTCGATGCCGCTGCGCGTCTTGACCGCTGCCGAGTTCACCTCCCAGTCGACAGTGATGGACTCGATCTCACCCACATTCGCCACCAAGCGCTGGTTGCGCAAAAAGCCCAGCACCAGCAGCTCGGGGTGGGCGCCCAGGGTCATCAGCGTCACCAGCTCGCGCTTGTCCACATACACGGTCAAGTCACGCTCAGCAGGTATGGCCGTGCTGCTGCGTTCGCCGTGCTCGTTGACCACGCTCACCTCACGGGTGAGCGGAGCACGGGCCTGGCTTAAGTGGGGCAGTTGCAGAGCGGACATGACAGTTTGTAAAGGATACACAGCGAGCTTACAGCACACAGCAAAACGGCGCGTTATGTACGCGCCGTTGTGGCAGGCCTGAGGCAAGCAGCCTCAAGTTCAGGATTTTTTGGCTGGCGCAGAAGCGGCTGCCGCAGGCGCTGTAGCGGCGGCAGGAGCCGTAGCAGCAGGGGCTGCGGGCGCGGAAGCCGTCGCAGGTGCGGCAGGGGGCGGATACACAAATGCGCCGGGGTCAGCGCAGGGTGGAATGGTAGTGGCAGGCTTGGTGGCCTTGCCCGCAGTCTGCGCAGTTTTGTAATAGTGTGCAGCCGATTTGTCCATGGACAGGCACAGCTTGTAGCTATCCACTTTGCCGGTGTGCGCAGTTTTGGCTGCGGCTTCAGCGGCCTTGGCTTTGGCCTCATCGGTCAACACCGGGGCGGGGATTTTGGCAAAACTGCTGGCCGCAAACAGTACAGATGCGGCGATAAAGATCAAACATTTCATTTTTTAAGCTCTCCTCAAATTTGAACGGTCTGCACCGCCACGGATGCAGGGGTGCGCTGGGCGGGAATTTTGCCTGCGGCAACATCAGCGGCCCACAGTGCGTGGTGCTCTTTGGCCCAGGTTTCGTCTACGTAACCCGTCTTCATGGCTTTGTACGCGCCCTTCATGCCGATGGTGCCCAGGTAGATGTGACCCATAAACATGGCCATCATCAATAAGGCTGCTGTGGCATGCACCATATGCGAGATCTGCATGGTTTCGCGCACATACAGCAGGCCGGGGATCAGTTTATCCAGCACCAGACCAGAACCTACAACGATCAATCCCAGGCCAAACACGCCCGCCCAGAAAATCACTTTTTCGCCCGCGTTAAAGCGGTGCGAAGGTACTTCTTTGCCGCCAAACAACCCACCGCCCTTGAGCAGCCAGGTAATGTCTTCTTTGGCGGGCATGTTGTCGCGCAGGAAGGTGCAAAACACGATCACCAAGGACACCGCAAACAGCGGGCCCATAAAGTTGTGCGCATTTTTCAGGGCATAGGTGAGCCAGCCAAACAAGGTGCTGCCGATCACCGGCTGCAAGAAGAAGCGGCCAAAGGCCATGACGATGCCTGAAATGGCCAAGGTGCAAAACGCGATGGCATTGGCCCAGTGCGCAGCGCGCTCAAAGTAGGTAAAGCGCTCAATCACTTTGCCGGTCTCCGCACCGTGCAAGCCAATAGAACCCTTGCGCCAATAAAACAGGCCAATCGCCAAGGCCACAATGGCCAGCAATGCAGCGCCGTAGGGAATGATGTACTGGTTGCGTACCTGACGCCAGGCCTCACCCGCATTGGTGAAGCGTGAGCCGGGATATTGCGTCATGCCTTGCATCAAAAACCCTGCCTCGGGCGCATCGCGTTTGGGCAGGCTGCTATAGCCCTCTACGCCCTGCCCAGCTTGGCGCCAGATGGGCGCATTGTTACCGGGCTGGACCTTGTTGCGCTCGGCATTGCTTTGCTTGGGGTAGTTGGGGTCGCTGCTCGCGTCGGGCTTGACTTCAAAGATGCTTTGGCTTTGGATACCGCCAGTGGCAGGGGCTGCAGCAGGTGCTGGTGTAGCTGCGGCTGCGGGCGCAGTTTGCGCAGCCGGTGCGGGCTGCACAGGTTCAACTTGCAGCTTTTGCGCAAACGCGATGGAGCAGCCAAACGCTATCAATGCGATAGCGGCTTGCGCCCATGGTTTGCGGATTATGACGGTTTTTGACATGAAAGGGCCTTTCGCAAGTCGAGCAGTGGCATCAAGCGCACTGCCCGCTGCACAATCAATTGGTTTTGGCGTAGTCGTTTTGACCGTTTTGCGCACGCGCACGCAAGGCCGATTCCCAACTGGTTTTGTCGCCCTGCTTCCAGGTGGTTTCGACATAGGGCTTGCCCGTACCAGAATGCGCAGTGGCATCTTGCTTGGCGCTGCTGCCCAGGTTTTGCGGCTTTTCACCGCAAGCAGCCAGTGCCACCAGGGCACACAGGGCGAGTGAGGTACGCAACATCATGACTTGGCTCCTTGCACTGGCGGTTGACCGGCTTGCTTGGAGCCGTAGGCTGTGCCCCAACCCCAAACCTCTGCGCCTTTGCCGCGCTTGAGCACACGGTTTCTAAAGATGTCGGCTACGACATCGCCGTCACCGGCCAGCAGCGCTTTGGTGGAGCACATTTCGGCGCAGGCGGGTAACTTGCCTTCGGCCAGGCGGTTGCGCCCGTATTTTTCAAACTCAGCTTGCGAACCGTTAGCCTCTGGGCCACCGGCGCAGAAGGTGCATTTGTCCATCTTGCCACGCACACCAAAGGCGCCTGCGGACGGAAACTGCGGTGCGCCAAACGGGCAGGCGTAAGAGCAGTAACCGCAACCAATGCATACGTCTTTGTCATGCAGCACTACACCTTCGTCGGTGCGGTAGAAGCAGTTGACCGGACAGACCGCCATACATGGCGCATCCGAGCAGTGCATGCAGGCGACCGAGATCGAGCGCTCGCCGGGCACGCCGTCGTTGAGCGTAATCACGCGGCGGCGGTTCACACCCCAGGGGACTTCGTGTTCGTTTTTGCATGCGGTGACGCAGCCGTTGCATTCAATGCAGCGCTCTGCATCGCAGATAAATTTCATTCTTGCCATGGTTGTGCTCCTCAGGCTTTTTCGACGTTACAGACCGTCGTTTTGGTTTCTTGCATCATGGTCACAATATCGTAACCATAGGTGGTGGCGGTGTTGATAGCTTCACCACGCACCACAGGCATCGCGCCTGCGGGGTAGTAGGCCTTCATGTCTTCGCCCTGCCATTGGCCGGAGAAGTGGAAGGGCAGGAACACGGTGTCTGCGCCGACCCGCTCGGTCACCTGGGCCATCACGTTCATGCGCCCGCCTGTGGGGGTAGATACCCAGACACGGTCGCCGTTTTTCACTCCACGATCCGCTGCGGCTTTGGGGTTGAGTTCAATGAACATATCCTGCTGTAACTCGGCCAACCAAGGGTTGGAGCGGGTCTCTTCGCCCCCACCCTCGTACTCCACCAAACGGCCCGAGGTCATGATGAGCGGGAATTTTTTATGCACTTCTTTGGCAATGTTTTCCTGCTGCACCGTTTTGTACATGGTGGGCAAGCGCCACAAGGTTTTTCTGTCGTCGTGCGTGGGGTATTTGGCCATCAGGTCGGGGCGGTTGCCATACAGCGGCTCACGGTGCTGGGGCACTGCGTCAGGGAAATTCCACACCACAGCGCGGGCCTTGGCATTGCCAAACGGGTGGCAGCCATGGTTTTGCATAGCCACGCGAATAATACCGCCCGAGCTATCGTTCTTCCAGTTTTTACCTTCAGCTGCTACCTTCTCGGCATCGGTGAGCTCATCCCACCAGCCCAGCTTTTTCAGCAGCACATGGTCAAATTCGGGGTAACCAGTGGTGATGTCGGCACCTTTGGAATGCGAGCCGTCTTCAGCCAAGAGATTGGCACCATCCTTCTCGACACCAAAGTTAGCGCGGAAGTTGCCGCCGCCATCCATGACATGCTTGCTGGTGTCGTACAGGTTGGGTGAGCCGGGGTGCTTGAGCGCTGGCGTACCGTAGCAGGGCCATGGCAAGCCAAAATAATCGCCCGTCATGTCGTAGCCGGTGAGTTTGTCTTTGCCGCCTTTGGCTTTGAGCGTTTTCACGTCAAAGTTACCCATGTTACGCATGTGGGCCTGCAGCCTCTCTGGGCTTTGACCAGTGTAGCCAATCGTCCAGACCGACTTGTTGATCTCGCGCAAAATATCATCAGGCAATGGCTCGTCCAGACCTTTGATTTTTTGCATTTTGTAGTTTTTGGAGAGCTCATTGGCAAAGCCCAGCTTCTCGGCAAACTGGTGCATGATCATGTGGTCTGAGCGGCTTTCCCACAACGGATCAATCACCTTCTCGCGCCACTGGATGGAGCGGTTAGACGCGGTGGCCGAACCACTGGTTTCAAATTGCGTTGCAGCGGGGAGCAAATACACTGCGCGATTCGGGTTCAAATCTTCAGCCTTACCGGGCATGGCAGCCATGGCCGCGGTGGCCGATGGGTACGGGTCCACCACCACCAGCAGGTCCAGCTTGTCCATGGCACGTTTCATCTCCAACCCACGGGTTTGTGAGTTGGGCGCATGGCCCCAGAAGAACACGGCGCGCAGGTTGCTGTCCTGGTCGATAAACTCGTTTTTCTCCATCACGCCGTCGATCCAGCGCGACACGGTCATGCCGGGCTTGGTCATCATGGCCGGGGATGCGTACTGCTTTTTAATCCACTCGTAATCGACGTTCCAGGCCTTGGCGAAATGCCTCCACGAGCCTTCCACCAAACCATAGTAGCCGGGCAGTGAATCGGGGTTAGGGCCTACGTCGGTAGCGCCCTGCACGTTGTCGTGGCCGCGGAAAATGTTGGCTCCGCCGCCGCTCTTGCCGATGTTGCCCAGCGCCAACTGCAAAATGCAGGAGGCACGCACGATGGCGTTGCCGGTGGTGTGCTGGGTTTGGCCCATGCACCAGACGATGGTGCCAGGACGGTGCTCGTTGAGCATCGTGGCCACCTTGATCATCTGCGCTTCGTTCACGCCGCAGGCTTCTTCCACCTTGTCGGGTGTCCACTTGGCCAAGACTTCTTCTTTGATCTTGTCCATGCCGAACACGCGGTCGTTGATGTACTGCTTGTCTTCCCAGCCATTCTTAAAGATGTGGTGCAGCAGGCCGAACAGGAACGGGATATCGGAGCCGGAACGGATACGCACATATTCATCGGCCTTGGCAGCCGTGCGGGTGAAAGCGTGGGTCGACCACAATCATCTTGGTGCCGGTCTCTTTGGCGTGCAGCATGTGCAGCAGCGACACGGGGTGCGCCTCGGCTGCGTTGGAGCCGATGTACAAAGCGACCTTGCTGTTTTGCATGTCGTTGTAGGAGTTGGTCATGGCGCCGTAGCCCCAGGTGTTGGCAACACCGGCCACCGTGGTGGAGTGGCAAATACGCGCCTGGTGGTCGCAGTTGTTGCTGCCCCAGAAGCTGACGAATTTGCGCAGCAAATAGGCTTGTTCGTTGTTATGCTTGGACGAGCCGACAAAATACACACTATCGGGGCCACTGGCCTTTTTCAGCTCGAGCATTTTGGCGCTGATCTCGGTGAGGGCCGTGTCCCAGCTGATGCGCTCGTACTTGCCGTTGACCAGCTTCATGGGGTAGCGCAGGCGGAACTCGCCATGGCCGTGCTCGCGCAGTGCCGCACCTTTGGCGCAGTGCGCGCCCAGGTTGATGGGCGAGTCAAACACCGGCTCTTGGCGCACCCAGACACCGTTTTCTACCACAGCATCGACCGCGCAGCCTACCGAGCAGTGCGTGCACACGGTGCGTTTGACTTCGATCTTGCCGTCACCCAGGATGGACTTGCCGTCGGCCGCCTTGGCCTTTTTGACCAAGGTGAGTTGGGTGGCGGCAATGCCTACACCCACACCCAAACCAGAGCGGCGCAAAAACATGCGGCGGTCCATGGTGGGAATGGCTTGCGACAGGCCGCGTGAGAGGCTGTGCACAAATGGAGAACGCGCTCCGTCGCGCTGGTTCACACCCGTGTGGGTGCCAGATTTTTTAGTTAACAACATAATGGACGCTCCGTGAGGAAAGGGGAGTTAGATCAGCGTGGTGCGGTAGTAGTGCTTGACGTGGTCGGTCAGGCTGTAGCCACCACCATTTTCAGGCACTGGTTTGGGCAATGCGGCTGTGGCCTCGGTGGTTTTGACGGCTGGAAGTGCCGCCACGGTGGCGGCAACGGCACCCACGGCAGCAGCGCCAAACAAGAGCCCACGGCGCGAGGGCTGAGCTTGTGATTTTTCCATTTTTATCTCCAAAATGACTGCCTATGAATTAGCTTGCATACTATAGCGCCACAATGCAGAATTTTCAACCCACATCCCCTGAAAACGCACAAATATGTGACAAGGGAAAATACCTAGTGGATTGACTGACTGGCTGGTTCGGCCATTGCCTGCAACCAAGAAACAAGCACCGCCTCAGGAGCCTTAAACCAGCATGTCGAAGCCTTGGGTTTCTACACTTAAAAAAACCTGTGTAAAACCCGCCAGCGCGGCGTAAAAACGGGCACGCGGGTGCGCAGCCACTGCGTCGCACATCGCCACAGTCCATGCCGCAATGTGGTCGCCAAAGAAGCTTTTTTGCTGAGTCAAGTTGGCGACAGTGACATCCTCACCAGCGATCAAGTAGCGCATGACTTCGCACAGGTAGGCAAAGTGGTCTTCGGTCTCGGGCATGGTCTCGTCACGCGCAAGGCCGAGCTTGGCCAGATCGGTACGCAGTCGGGCCAAGGGTTTTTCGTTGAGAAAGCCACTGAGGTAATGGGAACCAAACAAATACACCTCGGGCTTGCCGATGCCGCCAAAGAGGGCATCGTATTCGGAGCGAATGGCGGCATCGTCCGCCGCGCGGGCCGCAGTGACCACGTCGCGCCAAGGGGCTTCGAGCAAGCCGCCCTTGGCGGGCGCTTCGGTGACGGCCACGCGCAGTTGGGCCAGCAACTCGGCGCTGGGTGGTGCGTAGTACAGCGCTGCCAGCAGGCCATAGACCTCGGCACGGGCAGTTTCTTCATCGAGGGTGGAGCCAGAGAGTTCGCTCATAAATTATTGATCTTGCTTTCGTTTTCGGCGGAGTAGATGTCAATGACGCGGCAGTCGCCACACATCTTCAGGCGGTTCAAGGCATCGCCCTGGAACATGGCATGGCCCGCCAGTTTACCCAGCATGGCCTCGATGGCTTTGAGCGTACCAAACGGTTTTTTGCAGCGCATGCACTGGTAAGGCGCTGCTTCGTTGAGGATGCGGGCCTCCTTGCGCTGGGGCGTGAGCAGCAGGCGCGGCTGCAAGGTGATGGCGTTTTCGGGGCAGGTTTTGACACATACGCTGCATTGCACACAGTTTTTCTCGATAAAGCGCAGTTGCGGCTTTTCGATATTGTCTTGCAACGCGCTGGCAGGGCAGGCGCTAACGCAGCTCAGGCACATGGTGCAGGCGTCTTTGTTGATGAGCAGGTTGCCAAACGGTGCCCCTGCTGCGGGAAGGGCTATCGACTCTGGAGCTTCTTTGGTCACTTTCATTGCCGGCGCATGCGCGATGAAGTGCTCCAACGCCATATCCAGCGTGCTGCGCTTTTCCTGCGCCAGGGCAAAGCGTGCGGGCGTAGCAGGTACGTTTTGTACGCTGTCTTTCAGGCTTTGCAATGCCACGTCGAGCTGCGCGGCGTTGCCCGCCTGGAGCAATCGCAGGTGCATGCCGCTGTAACCCAGGCCGTTCAAAATGGTCTGAGCCACATCCATCTGCTGTTGCAAGCCCATCAAATAATCGGGAGCTTCTTCGTCCGTCGTCAGCACGGCAATCTGCGATGCGCCCAGTGCCAGGGCACTGAGCCACAGATCCATGCCGACGCTGGCCGTGTGCCATAGCGACACTGGGATTACGTTGTGCGGCACGCCCTTGGCTTTTTTCAGTTGCGCGGCGCGGCCCAATTGCTCTAGTACGGCCTGGCCCTTGACCTGGCTGTGCAGCAGCAACACCGCGTCTTTACCGCCCGCATTGGCGTAGGTGCTGAGTAGGGTTTTGATCTTCACACCCTGCTCGTTGGCACGTGGGTAGGCGTAGGTGAGCGCGCCCGTGGGGCACACCGTCGTGCAGGCACCACAACCTACGCACAGGTTGGGGTTGACCTTGATTTGCTGGCGCGATTTTTCGCTGGTAATGGCTTGCGCCGAGCAAATATCCACACAGGCGTTGCAGCCTACTTTTTCATTGCGGCTGTGGGCGCAAAGCTTTTGCTTGTAGGCAAAAAACTTGGGTTTTTCAAACTCACCCACCATGTCACGCAGCTTGATCAGTGTCGCGGGGCTAGCCTCTTTAAAGTAGCCTTGCGGCGCGGCGTGCCAGTCGATCAAAGGCTGCGCGCCGAGGTCCAGCACCAGGTCAAACTTTTCGTTCAAATCTTGCGCATCCCGGGTGAAGTCAATCGCACCCGCCACGTTGCACACCTTGACGCAGGCGCGGTGCGACTGGCATTTGTTCAGGTCAATCTGGTAGTCCAGGCCAATGGCTTGCTCGGGGCAGGCGGCAACGCAGGCGTTGCAGCGGGTGCACAGGTCCAGATCAATCGGGTTGTTACGCTGCCATTTGAATTCAAAATCACCCAGCCAACCTGTGAGCGACTGCACCTTACCTGCCAGCACCGGGTAGCGGCGCTCTTGTGCGGCTGGCGCAGCGCCTGCGCTGGTGGCAAAAATAGTGACGCTCAAGGTGTCGGCCAGCAGGTCGGCGATTGGCTCGGCCGCGTCTAGCGCGCCGATGATGAGCAAGCGGCCTGCGCTTTTGTAGGTGACGGTGCTGACTGGGTCGGGGTCGGGCAAATGCGCAGCGGCCAGCAAAGCGGCGATTTTTGGCATGGACTTGGCAGCGTCCTGCCCCCAGCCCCCGGTTTCCCGGATGTTGACGAATTTGATCACCGTGCTTTTGGCACCTTCGGTCTGCTCAGCCAGCTCGCCAAACAGGCGCTGCTCTTGTCCACAGGCGACCAGTACGTCCTCGCCCGATTTGATGGCCTTTTGAAACGCGCCTGCTTCGCGCCGGCACAGGGTGCTGTGCAGAGTCAGGTCTTCGTCCAGGGCCTTGCCCAATGCCCTGGCATCCAGGGGCATGGTTTGGTTGCAGTCACAAATCAGAGTGGTCATAGTGGGTTGGCAGAGGTTGGCTTGGGCTGCGGCGCGGCATTGGCGGCCACAGGCGGTAGAGGCTCAGGATGGACGGGCAGTGTGCCCAGCGGCAGGGGTGCTTCTACGGCTTGGGTAGCCGTTGCGGGCAAGGCAGGCACGTCACCGCCTGGTTCAGTAGTTTGGATGTTTGCAGTTACGAGTGCGCCGGGTTTGCCGTCTTTGTCGCCCTCTTGGCCGCCCTCTTCTTCGTCCCGCTCAAACAAGCGCAAAAACTTGGCTGACACCAATTGTTTAAGCATGGACTCGGGCATCGGGTCGGGCTTGGAATAGTCGTCCACATAGGTGTCCATCATGTCCATGACGTTGTAATGCGGGTCGGCAAACAGTTTTTTCATGGCGGCGTTTTTCACCTCGGGCGAGACGTTGCTGGCCATGAAGGGTTTGAAGTCGGAGGCTGGCGTGAGCGCGCCTGCGTCTTCCAAAGTGGGCGGAGGTGGCTGTGCACCGGATGGCATGGCATCCTTATTTGCTATTGTATTTGTAGCTTGTTGCGTCCCAGTGACAGGGACTACCGGCACTTTTTCTTCCAAAACCGAGCTTGCAAGAGAACTAGATCTATCGGCCACCGTCTTTTGCTGCGCTATTGGCTCAGCCACTGGTTTACCTGCCAATACATCCTGCTTGCGGCGTGACCAACGGTTTAAAAACCCGTCGCTACGCAGACCATCATCTTTGTGATCAACCATGGCCACCGCCAAACTTTTTCCCGGTGCTCACCGATGCAGGGTTGCCAAAGCGGTCTTCCAAACCGATAAAGCTTTGGGGACGTTTGCGCTTTTTAGTTTCGGCCACGAAGTGCTCTTGGGTAAAGGCGCTCAGCCACTCAGCTACCTCAACCGGTGCAGGCACTTGGTCTACTTTTTCCTGCGCGTCCAGCCAGCGGCCCGCGTCGTGGTAGCTCAGGCTCACCGCCGTGGGCACGGCTAACACCTGTTCACTGAGGCAGGGCTCTTCTTCCATACGCCACAGCACAAACCAGCAAGGCGCGTCGGTGGTGGCGTTGAGGTAGTAGCCCTCGGCATCGTCTTTGAACAATTCCACCAGGTAGCCCGGATGCAGCCAGCGTTCTTCATTCTCATTTTTAAGCAGCAGGCGCGGCATCGTGCCAAAGCCCTCTTGCTGCTCCACTACATCGTGCAGCACCCAGCGGTAGTCCAACCAACGCGCGGCCGCGCCCGTCATGCGCTCTTTGCGCATGGTCACGGCGACGGTAATACAGGGACGTGGGGACATGCTCTTAGTTTACGGTCTGTCAGCGGACACAGCGCGCAGGAAAACCCTGCCAACGCTAGTGTTATGCCAACAGCGCGGCGTGCATTTCCTGCACCGAAATCACACCCAAACTGTCCATATACTTCATACCCTCCACGGCGGCCTCTGCACCAGCGATGGTGGTAAACGTCGTCACCCGCGCCAGCAGGCTGGACGTGCGAATGGCGCGCGAGTCGGCAATGGCGTTGCGACGCTCTTCCACGGTGTTGACCACCATCGCAATCTCGTTGTTTTTGATCATGTCCACAATGTGCGGCCTACCCTCTGCCACCTTGTTGACACTGGTCACTTTGATACCTGCTGCGGCTATCGCTGCTGCTGTACCTTTGGTCGCCACGACTTCAAAATGCATAGCTGTTAACGCCCGTGCGACTTGGACTGCACGGGGTTTATCGTTGTTTTTCACGGTGAGGAAGACTTTGCCTGACTTGGGCAGCTTGGTGCCTGCGCCCAGCTGGCTCTTCACAAAGGCCTCGCCAAAGGTTTTGCCTACACCCATCACTTCGCCGGTGGACTTCATCTCGGGGCCGAGAATGGTGTCCACACCGGGGAATTTCACAAAGGGGAACACGGCTTCTTTGACGCTGAAATACGGCGGTGTGACTTCTTTGGTGATGCCCTGCGATGCCAAGGTCTGGCCTGCCATGCAGCGTGCCGCCACTTTGGCCAACTGGATGCCGGTAGCCTTACTCACATAGGGCACGGTGCGCGATGCGCGTGGGTTGACTTCCAGCACATAGATCACGTCTTGGCCGTCTTTGTGTTGGATGGCAAACTGAACGTTCATCAGCCCGACCACTTGGAGCGCGCCTGCCATAGCAGCCGACTGGCGCTTCATTTCATCCACCGTTTCTTTGGCCAGCGAATACGGCGGCAGCGAGCAGGCCGAGTCGCCGCTGTGCACCCCTGCTTGTTCAATGTGCTCCATCACGCCGCCGATAAAGGTTTTACCCTCGGGGTCGCGCAGGCAATCGACATCGCATTCGATGGCATCGTTCAGGAAGCGGTCCAGCAACACCGGGGAGTCGTGGCTCACCTTGACGGCCTCGCGCATGTAGCGCTCCAGGTCACGCTGCTCGTGCACGATCTCCATGGCGCGGCCACCCAGCACGTAGCTGGGGCGTACCACCAAAGGGTAGCCCAGCGAAGTGGCTTTTTCCAGTGCCTCGGTTTCGGTGCGGGCAGTGGCGTTGGGTGGCTGCTTCAAGCCCAGCTCGCGCAGCAGCGCAGAAAAGCGCTCGCGGTCCTCAGCCGCGTCGATCATGTCGGGGCTGGTGCCGATGATGGGCACGCCGTTGGCCTCCAGGTCGAGTGCCAGCTTGAGCGGCGTTTGACCGCCATACTGCACGATCACGCCCCAGGGCTTTTCTTTGTCGACGATTTCCAGCACGTCTTCCAGCGTCAGCGGCTCGAAGTACAGGCGGTCAGACGTGTCGTAGTCGGTAGACACGGTCTCGGGGTTGCAGTTGACCATGATGGTCTCGTAGCCATCTTCGCGCATCGCCAACGCGGCATGAACACAGCAGTAATCAAACTCAATGCCCTGGCCAATGCGGTTGGGGCCACCGCCGAGCACCATGATTTTTTTATTGTTGGTAGGCTCGGCTTCGCACTGCGCAGCGCTTTGGCCGGGGCCGAACGGGCCAGTCACAAAACCTTCGTAGGTGCTGTACATATAGGCCGTGTTGGTGGCAAATTCTGCGGCGCAGGTGTCCACGCGCTTGTACACGGGGCGGATGCCCAGGGCACGGCGCTTTGCGCGGATGACTGTGTCGGTGGTTTTGAGCTGGCGTGCCAGGCGACGGTCCGAGAAGCCTTTCTTTTTAAGCGCAAGCAGCTCGTCTTTCGATAGCGCGTCCAGCGTGGTTTTTTCCAGCTCCAGCTCAATCTTCACAATCTCTTCGATCTGCACCAGAAACCACGGGTCGATCTTGGTGAGCGCAAACACTTCATCCACGCTCATGCCTTGTGCAAACGCATCGCCCACATACCAGATGCGCTCGGGGCCGGGCGAGCCCAGCTCTTTTTCCAGCACTTCGCGGTCTTGGGTTTTTTCGTTCAGGCCGTCCACGCCCACTTCCAGCCCGCGCAGGGCTTTCTGGAACGATTCCTGGAAAGTGCGGCCCATGGCCATCACCTCGCCCACGCTCTTCATCTGCGTGGTCAGGCGGTCGTCGGCATCTTTGAATTTTTCAAACGCAAAACGTGGTATCTTGGTCACCACATAGTCGATGCTGGGTTCAAACGACGCAGGCGTAGCGCCGCCGGTGATCTCGTTGCGCAGCTCGTCCAGCGTGTAGCCGCAGGCCAGCTTTGCAGCCACTTTGGCAATCGGGAAGCCCGTGGCTTTGGAGGCGAGCGCAGAGGAGCGCGAGACGCGCGGGTTCATCTCAATCACCACCATGCGGCCATCTTCGCGGGTTGATGGAGAACTGCACGTTCGATCCGCCCGTGTCCACGCCAATCTCACGCAGCACCGCCAGCGATGCATTGCGCAAAATCTGGTATTCCTTGTCGCTCAAAGTCTGCGCTGGGGCCACGGTGATCGAGTCGCCGGTGTGCACGCCCATCGGGTCGAGGTTTTCAATCGAGCAGATGATGATGCAGTTGTCCGCCTTGTCGCGCACCACTTCCATCTCGTACTCTTTCCAGCCCAGCAGCGACTCTTCAATCAGCAGCTCGTTGGTGGGCGAGGCTTCCAGGCCGCGCTTGCAAATCGTCTCAAACTCTTCAGCGTTGTAGGCAATGCCGCCGCCCGTGCCGCCCAGGGTAAAGCTGGGGCGAATGACGGTGGGGAAGCCTAAGGTCTTTTGCACCGTCCAGGCCTCGTCCATGCTGTGCGCAATGCCAGAGCGCGCCGAGCCCAGACCAATCTTGGTCATCGCGTCTTTGAACTTCAAGCGGTCTTCGGCTTTGTCAATCGCCTCAGGCGTAGCGCCAATCAGCTCCACAGGTTTGCCGGTTGCCGCGCCCATGTATTTGTCCAGCACGCCCTGATGCCACAAATCCAGCGCGCAATTGAGCGCCGTTTGCCCACCCATGGTCGGCAAAATCGCGTCGGGCTTTTCTTTGGCGATGATTTTCTCCACCGTCTGCCAGGTAATCGGCTCGATGTAGGTCACATCGGCCGTAGCCGGATCGGTCATGATGGTGGCGGGGTTGCTGTTGATCAAAATAACCCGGTACCCCTCCTCGCGCAGCGCCTTGCAGGCCTGCACGCCCGAGTAGTCAAACTCGCACGCCTGACCAATGATGATCGGCCCAGCGCCGATGATGAGAATGGTTTTAATGTCGGTACGTTTTGGCATCTTGCCTCACTTTAAAATCACCACAGGTGATCTTATATATTCATAAAAATCAATAAATTGCAATCTTGAAGTCACAAACTGTGACTTCAAGCTGCCTTTTCCATCAAAGCGATGAAGCGGTCAAACAGATAACTAATGTCGTGCGGCCCGGGCGAAGCTTCAGGGTGACCCTGGAAGCAGAAGGCGGGTTTGTCGGTACGGGCCAGGCCTTGGAGAGTGTTGTCGAACAGGCTGATGTGGGTGGCGCGCAAGTTGGCGGGCAAGGTTTTTTCGTCCACCGCAAAACCGTGGTTTTGGCTGGTGATGCTGACGCGGCCACTGTCCAGGTCTTTCACCGGGTGGTTGGCACCGTGGTGGCCGAACTTCATTTTGAAAGTTTTCGCGCCGCTGGCCAGAGCCATGATTTGGTGGCCCAGGCAGATGCCGAAGGTCGGTACGCCCGTTTCGATGATCTCGCGGGTGGCGGCAATAGCGTAGTCGCAAGGCTCTGGGTCGCCGGGGCCGTTGGACAGGAAAACGCCATTGGGCTTCATGGCCAGCACGTCTTTGGCGGGGGTTTGCGCGTGTACGACGGTGACTTTGCAGCCGCGTTCAGCGAGCATGCGCAGGATATTTTTCTTGACACCGAAGTCGTAGGCGACGACATGGAATTTGGGAGCAGTTTGCTCGCCGTAGCCACCGACGAGTTTCCACTCGGTTTGCGTCCAGTTGTAGAGCTTGCTTGTCGTAACGACTTTGGCCAGATCCAGGCCCGACATTGACGGCGCACCCTTGGCAGCAGCAACCGCTTTGTCAATCACGGCTTGCGTAACTTCTTCGCCCTGCTTCAAACCGACAATCGCGCCGTTTTGCGCGCCATGCACACGCAGATGGCGGGTGAGCTGGCGGGTGTCGATGTTGGCAATGGCAACCGTATTTTCTTCTACCAAATACTGCGCCAGCGTCATAGTGCTGCGAAAGTTGCTGGTCACCAAAGGCAGATCTTTGATGATGAGGCCTGCGGCAAAAATTTTGCCCGACTCGACATCTTCCAGGCTAATGCCGTAGTTGCCGATATGTGGATAGGTGAGTGTGACGATTTGCTGGCAGTAGCTGGGGTCGGTCAAGATTTCTTGATAACCCGACATCGAGGTGTTAAACACCACTTCGCCAACTGTGTGGCCGGCTGCTCCGATGGAGGAGCCTACGAATACGGTACCGTCAGCAAGAGCGAGGATCGCGGGGGGATGGGCTGACTTCAAAGACAAAAGCACTGGGTTTTCTCCGTTTTCTTCGGGTACGCCCTAGCGCTTCAAAACCTACGCTGTTTAAGGGCGTAAATCGGTAAAGCTGTGCTTGGAGGATTGGCTTGAATGCGTAAGGCGTGGGGTGGGTGCGGGAAAGCCTCTAATTATAGCCCAGTGCAAGGTTTGAGAGTGTTTGAAATAGCGCGCCTTGGGATAGCGTTGAAAATTTTTACTCCCAACCGGCCTGAAATTTTTTGACCTCCCCAGTTGCACTCTGCAAGCATGTCGGCTTGACAGGTTCCGTCATACAGAATACAGTAGCAACATGATCCAAACGTTCAAGTGCCCAGATAGCGGGGCGCTTTTTCAAAGCCGCGCCGTAGCCAGGTTCAGGAATATTGAGCGTGTAGCGCGGCGGAAACTCTTGCAGCTGCATGCGGCTACAGAGTTGGCCAGCTTGAGAGTTCCCCCTGGCAACCAGCTCGAAGCGTTGAAGGGCGACCGCCGTGGACAGCACAGTATTCGCATCAATGACCAGTGGCGAATCTGTTTCGTGTGGCGTGACGATGGGGTACAACAGGTCGAAATTGTGGACTACCACTAGGAGTTAGACATGGTTAAATTGCTTGACGAAATCCATCCTGGCGAAATCTTGCTGGAAGATTTTATGAAACCGATGGGGATAACCGCCCGCCAGTTAGCGGCAGACATTGACGTGTCCCCGAGCCGGATCAGTGAATTGGTCAATGGCAATCGCCCTGTGACTGCCGATACAGCCTTGCGCCTGGGCTTGTTTTTCAATATGGAGCCGCGTTTTTGGATGAATCTGCAAACCGAGTACGACATGCGATTGGCGGCGCGCACCCTGCGCGACACATTAGCTCCCAGGATTCGCGTTTTCCAACAAACCGCCATTGCATGAGCAGTGACAGATAATTTACTGCAAACCGAAAATTTGTCGATTTTGAAGCCATTTTTAGGATATTCATCGGGCTGTAGCCCAATAGAATGTAGCGTGAGAAGCTACGAAATAACGAGCGTCTGCAATGTCCAGCATGATGTGGGAACACCCTGTCTGACACAGGTTTGGCTGCATAAAAATGGGAAATGAGAGACTTGACTCTCATGCTCGGCTGCACTGGTGCTGGCTGTGGCTGGGCGGGGGGGGGTTCAGGGCATACAAGCGGATTCCTCTAGAATCAATCTTTTATACAGTCAAGGAGCCCAATGCCATGAATGCTGTTGTGATTGAACATGTGCCTCTGGCAGACCTGCCACGCGCCTGGCGTGACAAGCTGCAGCTGGCGGCTTCAGCCCAAGTGCGGGTGCGTATTGAAGAAGAAGATGGGCAGCCAATGCCCTTAGAGGGCAGTGACCCCGCTTTTGGCATCTGGCGTGACCGGGAAGACATGGGCGATGTGCAGGCCTATGTGCGCAAGCTGCGCGAGCCGCGCTACGGCCGTGATGGCGCGCGTAGCCTGCCATGAGCCTATTGGTCGATACCGATGTACTGATCTGGCATCTGCGGGGCTACGCCCAAGCCACCGAGCGACTAGACCAATTGCCTGCTTTGGTGATGTCTAGCGTGAGTTATTTTGAAATTCTGCAAGGCATGCGCAATAAAGTGGAGTTGCTGGCCTTCAAGAAGATGCTGGCCCAGCGCCAAGCGCAGCTTTTGCCCATCACACCTGCCATTACTGTGCGTACTGGTGACCTACTAGAAGCGCTGACCTTGAGCCATGGCCTGGGCATGGGAGATGCCTTGATTGCGGCAACGGCCTTGGAGCATAGCCTGACTGTACTGACTGCCAACACCAAGCACTTTGCGGCTGTGGATGGGTTGCGGTTAGAAGAGTTTTTGATTCGACCTGAGCCGATTGCTGGGAAATAAGGCACTCATAGGGCTATAGCCCAACTGTAAATAATCGCGGGAGCAGCTACGTTTTTTATAGTTGCATGTGGAGTGCATTTTGGAGTTTTGTCGATATCGCAACGCTGTGGGCGGCGCTACAACATCGCCCACGCCTGCCGCATTGAAGGCGTAGGTGCGGCTGATCTGGCCATTCGGGTCACCTTCAATGTGCAGCAGATGGAACGCTGCTGCCAAGTGGCCGCCAAGGCTGTAGCCCGTGACCCCTAGGCGCTGGGTTGCAGGGATGTTTAAACCGTCTACCCAGTTCTTAGCGACTTGAGGCTGACACGCAGTACTGCGGCATGTGCCATAGGTAATGCGCAGAAAGCGACGCGCTGGGCCGTGGGGCCATGTGATTACCGGGTGGTCTGGCATGCGAGCTACTGGAGAGCGGTAACGCATGCGGGAAGAGGAATTAGACAGTGTTTTATGGCGGTAGTCCCTGTCGCCAGGGCGTAAGCAGCTATTACTTTGTTAGTGCATCATTTTTCCCTCCCCGCCTCTTGCACCGCCTTGGCTACCGGGCTTAGCAGGTATTCCAGCACGGTGCGCCTGCCTTGGTGGATTTCTACGGCTACCTGCATGCCTGCGCCGGCTTGCAGCTTTTGCCCGGTGGGGCTGATGAGGTGCTGTTCGCCCAGTGCAATGCGGGCTTTTTAGGTGGCGACCTGGCTGGCGGGGTTGGCGGCGCTGCTGGGGCTACCGCCACCTGCGTTGCCGTTGCCGCCTTGGCCGTTCACCTCGGTGGCATCGGCGCTCACATGCACCACCTTGCCGGTGAGCAGGCCGTATTTTTGGAAGGGGTAGGCGGCCAGCTTGACCTGGGCGGTTTGGCCCACCTGGATGAAGCCGATGTCTTCGTTTTTAATGGCGACGTCGGCAAACAGGGGCTCGCCCAGGGGCAGCAGGGTAAGGATGACGCTGCCGGGCTGCACTACTGCGCCTTCGGTGGTGGTGGCGATGTCTTTGACGGTGCCGGCTTGGGGGGCCTTGAGTTCCATCAGGCCTTCGCGGTAGGTGGTTTTGGCCAGGCTGGGGCGCTGCTGATCCCTTAAATTGCGCGTAACACCAGCTTGAGGAAATAAACCTATGAAAGCCCCTGCCAATAAGACGTAAGCAGCTATTATTTTCATAGTAAATTTCTCTGCTCCATGCGCGATTAGTCTGCTTACGCAACGTTCACCCTAGGACTGATCGCCGCATCAATTTGCACGCTACCGCTAGCATGCAAACAAATCGCCGCCGCTGCAGCCACGTTGAGCGATTCTTCCCCACCCGGCTGGGCAATGCGCACATGCAGCTTGGCCAGCGCCTGCAACTCGGCGCAGATACCCTGCCCTTCGTGCCCTAGAGCCCAGTTGACGTTCGTGGGCAGCTCTTGATTCAATAGCAGTTGATGTAAAAACTGGCCATGATGGCTGCTGGTGACCGCCAGGGGGTGTTGCAAACTGGCGATGTCTTCTACCGATGCGCCCTCGATGAGGCGCAGCCCGAAGTGTGCGCCCATGCCTGCGCGCAGCACTTTGGGCGACCACAGTGCGGTGCTGCCTTTAAGGGCGACCACTTGCTTGAAGCCGAAGGCCGCTGCGCTGCGCAAGATGCTGCCTACGTTGCCGGGGTCTTGCAGGCGGTCTAGCACGACGGTGCTGGCACTGGGGTCTAACGCGGTGTTGTCAGGCAAATCGCAGACAAAACCTATGCCTGCCAGCGAGTCGAGCGGGCTGATTTCTGCCATCAAGGTATCGGCAACTACTACTAATTTAGGAGCTGCTTGCGCACTATTTGAATGGGCTAGTGCCTGTTTTGACTCTAAAACTACGGCTATAGCGGGCACGCCACCGCGCTGCAAGTAGGCGCTGCACAGGTGCTCACCTTCTATCCATACCCGGCCCGTTTTGCGATAGGCCGCGCCGTCTTGCGCCAGCTTGCGCAGCTCTTTCAGCAGCGGGTTATCGCGCGAACTGATGTGGACGGTGTCAGTCATGCCGCCGCACCTTGGGCGGCTTCTAGCGCCTGGCGCACGGGTGCAAAACTCCTGCGGTGCAGGGGCGTAGCGCCGTGGGCTTTGAGCGCCGCCATGTGCACTGCGGTGCCATAGCCTTTGTGCCCATCAAAGCCGTATTGCGGGTACTGGGCGTGCATGGCCTCGCACTGCCTGTCACGGGTGACTTTGGCGATGATGGACGCGGCCGAGATGGCTTGCACCTTGGCATCGCCCTGCACTATGGCCTCGGCCAGTACGGCCAGTTTGGGGATGCGGTTGCCGTCCACCAGCACCAGGCTGGGTTTGAGGCGCAGGTTGGCCACTGCGCGCTGCATGGCCAGCATGGTGGCTTGCAGGATGTTGAGCGTGTCGATCTCTTGCACGCTGGCCTCGCCCACGCCTACGCACAGGGCTTTGGCGCGGATTTCGTCGTAGAGCTTGGCGCGTTTGATGGCGGTGAGTTTTTTGGAATCGGCCAGGCCTTGGATGGGGTTAAGTTCGTCCAGTATCACAGCCGCTGCGACGACGCTGCCCGCTAAGGGGCCACGGCCCGCCTCGTCCACGCCCGCGATCAAGCCCGGCGTGTCCCACACCAAGGCTGCCTGCTGTACGGCGGGTGCTTTGGGCCGTTTGGCGCTCTTTCGGCTACGGCTAGCGGCCTTTGGCACAGGCAGCAGATCGAATGCCTGACGCGGTTTACGCGGAGATGACTTGGGCGATGGCATGGCTGGCAAGCTGGGTGGTGTTGCGCTGCAGCTCGGTGTGCAGTGCGGTAAAGCGTTGTTCTAAAGCGCGTATTTTCTCAGGTTGTGCCAACCAGTCCAAAACTGCCTGGGACAGTGCCTGCGGCGTGGCGGCATCTTGCAAATACTCGGGCACGACGAAGTCCTGGCACAAAATATTGGGCAAGCCCACCCAGGGCTGGAGCTTTTTGCGCCGCATCATTTGCCAGCTAAACCAATGCATGTTGTAGGCGATGACCATCGGGCGTTTGAACAGCGCGGCCTCTAGCGTGGCGGTGCCGCTGGCGATCAGCGTTACATCGCAGGCGGCCAGCGCGGTGTGCGACCGGCCTTCCAGCAGCTGCACCGCATCCAGCACACCTGCCTGCTGCGCATGTGTGCGGATGGCGTTGATCAAACCTGGTGCGCAAGGCACTATAAATTGAATAGCTGCTTGCGCTCGTTTTATATGGGCTACAGCCTGAAAGAACACTCCCCCAAGGTACTGCACCTCAGAGGCACGGCTGCCCGGCAGCACGGCTACCACGGTGTCGTTGGGCTTCAAACCCAGTGCCAGGCGGGCGGCGGCGCGGTCGATCTGCATGGGGACCACGCTGGCCAAGGGGTGACCCACATAGGTGGCCGGGATGCCCGCTGTGTCGTACAGCGGTTTTTCAAACGGAAAGATGCACAGCACATGGTCGACTGCTGCACGTATTTTTTCTATGCGCTCGGGCCGCCAGGCCCAGATGCTGGGGCTGACAAAATGCACGGTTTTTACGCCACGCGCTTTGAGCTGGGTTTCCAGTTCCAGGTTGAAATCGGGTGCATCAATGCCGATAAAAACATCGGGCGGGTCTTGCAATAGACGTTCTAAAAGCTGCTTGCGGATACGGACAATCTCGCGGTAATGGCGCAGCACCTCGACATAGCCGCGCACTGCCAGTTTGCTGCTGGGCCACCAGGGCTGAAAACCTTTGCGTTGCAACTGCGGGCCGCCAATACCGTAGGCCTTTACGTCAGGCCAACGGTGCTGCAGGCCTTCCATCAACAGGCTGCCGAGCAAATCACCTGATGCCTCGCCGGCGACCATGGCGACGCGCAGAGCTGTTGCAGTCATGGTCAGCGGCTGGAGGTCAATGGGGAGCAGTCAATCGGGCGTGCCATCCAACGCCTAGCGCACAATGCCGCGCTGCGCCGACACCTTGGACAAAAAGCCGTTCATCATTTGCACATCGGGCAATGCCTCGGGCTGGCTAGTGGCCAGTTCTTGGATTTTGGCTACCGCCGCCTCCAAGGGCAAATCATCCCGGTACAAGGCCTTGTGCATGGCCTTGACTGCACTGATGCGCTCGGCGCTAAAGCCGCGGCGGCGCAGGCCTTCGTAGTTCATGCTGCGGGCGGCAGCGGGCTGGCCCTGGCACATCACAAAGGGCGGCAAATCGGCAAACAGCAGCGAGCACATAGCCGTCATGCTGTGCGCGCCGATGCGCACAAACTGGTGCACCACGGTAAAGCCGCCCAAAATAACAAAATCATCCACCACCACATGGCCCGCTAGCTGGGTGTTGTTGGCAAAAATGGTGTCGTTGCCAACAATGCAGTCATGCGCCAAATGCACATAGGCCATCAGCCAGTTGCGGTCGCCCACACGGGTGATGCCACCACCGCCGGGCGAGCCGATGTTGAAGGTGCAAAACTCGCGGATGGTGTTGCCGTTACCAATCACCAGCTCGCAGGGCTCGCCTGCGTATTTTTTGTCTTGCGGTATAGCACCCAGGGACGTGAATTGGAAAATGCGGTTGTCTTTGCCGATCATGGTGTGGCCCTCAATCACCGCATGCGGGCCCACGGTGGTACCCGCGCCGATCTGCACATGCGGGCCAATCACGCTGTAGGGGCCGACGCTGACGCTGCTGTCGAGCTGGGCTTTAGGGTCTACCAGGGCGGTAGGATGGATTAACGTGCCACTCACAGACGACCCCATCAGGCGATAGTGCGCATGGTGCACATCAGCTCGGCCTCTACGGCCAGCTCATCGCCCACCATGGCATTGGCTTTGAATTTAAAGATGCCCGCCTTCATGCGGTCTAGTGTCACGTTCAAAATCAACTGGTCACCGGGTTCTACCGGGCGCTTAAAGCGCGCGCCATCAATGCCCGCAAAGTAATACACCGTCTTGTCGTCCGGTGTGGTGCCCATCATGTCAAAAGACAGCAGGGCTGCGGCCTGGGCCAGCGCCTCAATCATCAACACCCCCGGCATGACCGGGCGGTGTGGAAAGTGGCCCACAAAAAACGGCTCGTTGATGGTGACGTTTTTCAAGGCTTTGATAGATTTGCCTTTGTCGATCTCCAGCACCCTGTCGACCAACAAAAAGGGGTAACGGTGGGGCAATTGCTTGAGTATTTTGTGGATGTCCATCATGGTGTCTGGTGTTTCTGCCCAAGGATTGCTGGGCGTGAATTTTTCGGCGTTAATTATTCTGCGGTACGGGTGGGCTTGGTTTCAAGTGCTGACTCGATTGCTTTGATGCGCTCACGCAGCTTATACAACTGCTTGAGCGAGGCGGCATTTTTTTCCCAGTTCGCATTGTCGTCGATAGGAAACAGGCCGGTGTAATTGCCCGGCTGGGTGATAGAGCGCGTCACGGTGGTGGCGGCTGAGATATGCACATGGTCGGCAATGCGCAAATGCCCCAGCACAATCGCCCCACCGCCGACGGTGCAATGCGCGCCAATGGTGGCGCTGCCCGCCACGCCGACGCAGCCCGCCATGGCGGTGTGTTTGCCAATTTTGACGTTGTGGCCAATCTGAATCAGGTTATCCAGCTTGACTCCATCTTCAATAATCGTGTCACTCAGCGCGCCGCGGTCAATACAGGTATTGGCTCCAATTTCCACATCGTCGCCAATGCGCACCGCACCGAGTTGCTCGATCTTTTCCCAGGCGCCGCCCCGCGCCTTGTCGGGCGCAAAACCAAAGCCATCTGCGCCGATGACTACGCCACTGTGCACGATGCAGCGCTGGCCGATGCTGCAGCCCTCAGCCAAGGTCACGCGCGCCTTGAGTACCGTGTGGGCACCTATCTTCGCGCCGCGCTCAATCACGCACAAAGGGCCGACACTGGCCGTGGCATCTACCCGCGCATCTGCATGCACTACGGCACTGGCATGCACCCCCGCAGGCACGCGCTGCCCGGCTTGCTGCTTCCACCACTGGGATAGCCTAGCGTAGTACAGATAAGGGTCGTCGGTGACGATGCAGGCGCCGCGCTGCTTGGCCACATCAGCGGATGCGGACGCCACAATCACGCAGCCTGCTTGGCTTGCCCGCAACTGGGCCGCGTATTTGGGATGGCTTAAAAATGAAATATCCGAAGGGCCTGCGGCTTGCAAAGAGGCGATGCGCGCAATGTTTAACGAAGCGTCTCCATGCAGTGTGCCACCCAAGGCTGCAACGATGCTGGCAAGCGTGGGCAACACACGGGAGTCCTGGCGTATTTATTTCGCCGCGTTGAGCGCTTTGATCACTTTTTCAGTGATGTCATGCTTGGGGTTGATGTACACCGCCTCCTGCAGCACCACATCGTACTTTTCGGCTTCGGCCACCTGCTTGACCAAACGGTTAGCGCGCTCCAGCACCGCTTGCAGTTCTTCATTTTTTCGCGCGTTCAGGTCTTCCTGGAACTCGCGGCGCTTGCGCTGAAAGTCGCGGTCTTGCTCTACCAACTGCTTTTGCCGGGTATTTCTCTGGCTCTCAGCCAGGGTGGGGGCTTCGCGTTCAAATTTTTCCGACGCGGTTTTCAGGGTATTGCCGATATCTACCAATTCCTTCTCACGTTTGGCAAATTCGGTTTCCAGCTTGGCCTGTGCTGCTTTAGCTGCATTGGCCTCACGGAAGATGCGATCCGTATTGACAAAGCCGATGCGAAACTCCTCTGCCTGCGCAAAAGAAGTCAACGTAGTGGCGGCAAATGCAACACCTACAAGAAAACGGCAAGTTGAAAATTTCATTAGAAAGATGTACCTATCTGGAATTGCAATTTCTGGATTCTATCCCCTGGGAACTTGCGTATGGGAACTGCATACGCAAAACGCAATGGGCCAATGGGTGAAATCCAGCTTAAACCCACGCCCGCCGAGGATCGTAAAGTGCCAAAATCATACTTTTCGTACTCGGCATAGACGTTGCCTACGTCGACAAACCCAAACAAACGCAGGCTGCGATCATTACCAGCGCCAGGGAACGGGGTTTGTAATTCTATGTTTCCAACCAGCTTTTTCGGCCCCCCAATATAGGAACCCGTTACATCGCGCGGCCCCAAGGTTCCCTGGTCAAATCCGCGGACAGATCCAAGACCACCCGCATAAGAACCTTTAAATACAGGAAATGGCCGAGACGACAGACCTTTACCCCAACCAAACTCACCATTGAGTGCCACTGTAAATTGCTTATTCAACGGCACGTAATACTGGTATTGGTAGGTGGTACGCAAATATCGGGCATCACCCCCCACACCCCAATCACCATTTGCACGCTGGTACACCCCCGAACTGGGGGCTATAGAGCTATCGCGGGAGTCACGTGACCAACCAATCGTCAAAGGGAAACTGTTGCTGCTGTATCCAAACTGGTTGGCATAAGCGAGATAGGCTGCTGGGATATTGGTACCAGGATTGATTTTGGTATTTTCAAAACCACCTCCAAAATAGACCGTATCCAACTCCGTAAATGGCACACCAAATCGCAGACTGGCACCCGTGGTAGCCAATTGGTAGTCCCCACCTTGGTCGTTGTAAGGTCGGGTGTTGCGGTGATAAAAATCAAGCGCACGAGAGACACCATCGTTAGTGAAATACGGATTGACACTACTAAGCACTACCTGACGATTGAATTTGGACGTATTGACCTCAATCCCAAGATAGTTGCCAGAGCCAAATACGTTATCCTGCGCCACTTTAAATTGCAACGAGAGTTTTTCGCTGCTGGAAAATCCGGCACCAATCGACAGATTACCCGTCGGCTTTTCTATCACCGTCACCAGCAAATCAACCTGATCCTGCGCCCCAGGTACATCCACAGTCTCTACGTTGACGTCCTTGAAGTAGCCCAGTCGGTCTACCCGGTCACGGGAGAGGCGAATCTTGTCACCGTCATACCAACTGGCCTCAAACTGGCGAAACTCACGGCGAATCACTTCATCGCGGGTGCGGTTATTGCCCGCAATGTTGAGCTTGCGCACATAGGCGCGGCGCGAGGGTTCGGCCTGTAGAGTAATGGAGACGCGGTTATTGACGCGGTCAATCTCCGGTTTGACTTGAACTTGGGCAAAAGCATAGCCAAAACTGCCAAAATAATCAGAAAAAGCCTTCGTGGTCTGCGCCACCAGCTCTGAGTTGTAGGCTTGTCCAGATTTGACCGTTACCAGGGTTTTGAACTCTTCTTCCTTGCCTAAATAGTTGCCTTCGAGCTTGACACTGGAGACCACATAACGCTCACCTTCGGTGATATTGATGGTCAGACTAATATCCTGCTTGTCAGGGGAGATGGCCACCTGCGTCGAGTCAATTTTGAACTCGAGATACCCGCGCGTAAGATAGTAAGAGCGTAGTGTCTCCAGGTCTGCATTGAGCTTGGTACGTGCATAGCGGTCGCTTTTGGTGTACCAGCTCAAGAAACCACCCGAATCCAGGTCAAATAGGCTGCGTAATGTACCCAGACTGAAGGCCTTGGCACCAACAATGCTGATGTCTTTGATCTTGGCTATATCACCTTCGATCACGTTAAAGTTCAAGTTCACCCGGTTGCGCTCAACCGGCGTCACCGTGGTGACGACCTCTGCACCATACAAACTGCGGTTGATGTACTGGCGCTTGAGTTCCTGCTCGGCGCGGTCGGCCAAAGCTTTATCAAATGGCCGCCCCTCGCTCAGGCCCACTTCGCGCAGCGCTTTGACCAGCACATCCTTATCAAACTCTTTCGCACCTGTAAAGCTGACCTCCGCTACGGTAGGGCGCTCTTCCACAATTACCACCAGCACGCTACCCTGAACATCAATCCGCACATCTTTGAACAAACCCAGTGCAAACAACGCTCGAATCGCCGACGAGCCCTTGTCGTCGTTATAGGTATCACCTACACGAAACGGCAGTGACGCAAACACCGTACCTGGCTCAACGCGCTGCAAGCCTTCTACCCGAATGTCACGTACCGTAAAAGGGTCTACTGCCCAGGCATTTGCTACAAATGCCATAGCTGCTAGCGCACATACTGTATTATTAAAAACGTATTTTGCTTGTTTTTTCATAGACCAATTGATACCCAACCCAACAAAGCGCGTGCCTGCGGGCAATTTATACTAAAACTGTCCAAATATCCGAGAGACATCATTAAACATGGCAACGCACATCATTGCCATGAGTAGCGCTACCCCACCGCGTTGCAACCTCTCGAGCCAAAGCTCGGATACCGGTTTGCCAGTGACTGCCTCCCACGCATAATACATGAGGTGACCCCCGTCCAAGACCGGCAGCGGCAATAAATTGAGCACGCCCAGGCTCACGCTGATCAAGGCTAGAAATATCAGATACTGCACCAGCCCCAAGCTGGCCGACTTGCCAGCCACATCGGCGATGGTGAGTGGCCCGCTTAAATTCTTCAGCGAAGCCTGGCCAATCACCATTTTGCCCATCATACGCAAGGTCAAACCTGAAATCTCCCAGGTCTTGACCACCCCACGCCACAGGCCATCCACTGGCCCATAGCGCACCTGGGTCATTTCGGGAATCGAGCCCACATAGGCACCAATTTTGCCTACCCACCCATCCGCCTCTTTCACAGCCTGCGTGGTGACTTCTATGGGCAAGGTTTGACCTAGGCGCTGTACCTGCCACAGGCGCGTGGTCGGCTCGCTACCTGTCACACTGGCACGAATTACATCGCGCAACTGCACGCCGTCCACAATGGGCATGCCCGCCACGCTGATGACCAAGTCATTTTTCTTCAAGCCCGACAGATCGCCTGCACCGCCCACCACTACATCACCCATCACTGGCCGTGTCCACGGTGCGCCAATGCCGATGGTGCGAAACATCTGCGCATCGGCCTCGCGCACCTCCATGCGACTCAAGGGTAAGGTCACGGTGCGCACCGCATTGCGCACGACATCGCGCACTTCCAGTTGCAGGTCTTTAGCGTCCAATGCCGCTTGGGTTACCAGCCAACGCACCTCTTCCATGGAGCGAACTTCTTGCAACTCGTCTCCGGCCAGGGCCGCCGCTTGTACCTGCTCAGCACCACGCAATCCCGCTTTGGCCGCAATCGAGTCTGGTGCAGGGCTGGCCAGTATGGCACGGGGCTGCTGCACACCCAGCCAGTTGACAATCGCATAGAGCAGCACGGCCAAGAGCAAATTGGCAATCGGCCCGGCCGCCACAATGGCCGCGCGGGACCTGAGGGGCTGAGTGTTGAAGGCGACATGGCGCAGCTCGGGCGGCACAGGGGCTTCGCGCTCGTCCAGCATCTTGACATAACCGCCCAGGGGAAAGGCGGCCAGGACAAACTCCGTCTCTTGGCCAGGATGCTGCTTTTTGGGCTTCCAGGTCAGCAGTGGCTTGCCAAAACCCACCGAAAAACGCAGCACCTTCACACCACAGGCCACGGCCACACGGTAGTGGCCGTATTCATGGATGGCAATCAACAAAGCCAGTGCAACGATAAAAGCGACCAGGGTCAACATATCAAAGCCTCAATGTAGCAACAAATTGAACGGCAGCGGTGCGACTGCTAGCGTCGATGGCCAACAGGTCGTCCAGCGAGCCCGGCTTGGAGGGGGCCACGCGGCTCAAAGTTTCCAGATTCACCGCGTGAATCTGGTCGAAGCGGATGCGCCGCTCCAAAAAAGCCTGTACCGCCACCTCGTTGGCCGCATTGAGCACTGCGGTGCTGCCCTCGGGCGCGCGCATGACCTGCCAGGCTAGCTGCAAGCCGGGGAAGCGGACAGCATCGACAACTTCAAAAGTCATAGCATTTAATGACCGCCAGTCAAGGACATTGGCTCCACTAGACATCCTTTCAGGGTAACTCAGGCCATAGGCAATAGGCACCCGCATGTCGGCATTGCCCAGTTGCGCCACTACCGAAGTGTCGTGGTACTGCACCATGGAGTGAATGATGGATTGTGGATGGATCACTACCTCGATCTGCTCGGGCGGCATGCCAAACAGGTAATGCGCCTCAATCACCTCCAGCGCCTTGTTCATCATAGTGGCAGAGTCCACCGAAATTTTTCGCCCCATCACCCAGTTAGGGTGCGCCACCGCCTGCTCGGGCGTGATGCTGGCAAAGCTGGCAAGCTCACGGGTGCGGAACGGGCCACCGGACGCAGTGAGAATGATTTTTTCTACCCGGCTGGCCCAGGTGCTGCGGTCATCGGGCAGGCTTTGAAACACTGCCGAATGCTCGCTGTCAATCGGCAACAAGGTTGCGCCACCTTGCGCCACGGCATCCATAAAGAGCCCGCCGCCGACGACCAATGCTTCTTTGTTAGCCAACAGCAGACGTTTGCCCGCTTTAGCCGCAGCCAGGCTTGGTGCCAAGCCCGCAGCGCCCACGATAGCGGCCATCACGGTATCAGTTTGACTCGAAGATGCTATATTTTCGATAGCTTCCTGCGTCCACTCGACAATGACTCTTAGCTTATTTTGCTTTATTTTTTGTGCCAACAACTGCCCCGCAGCCGCATCGGCCATCACCACCACTTGCGGCGTAAACGCGATGCACTGCGCCAGCATCTCGTCGACATTGGTGTTGGCGCTGAGTGCAAATACCTCGAAACGATCTGGATGGTTTGCAATGACATCCAGCGTGTTTTTGCCCACTGAACCGGTAGAACCCAAAACCGTGACACGTTGTTTTTTCATAGGTAAAAAGTAGCACCTCTTTAGCCGAGCAGGGATGCCAGCATCATCGCCAGCGGCAAGGTCGGCAAAAGGGCATCCACCCTGTCGAGCACTCCACCATGGCCGGGTAGCAGGTTGCTCGAATCTTTGGCACCTGCACTGCGTTTGACCAGAGACTCCACCAAATCGCCCGCCACACTCATGGCCGCCATAAACAGCGCTGCTAGCACCAACAGCCACCAGGACTGCGCTGCCAAGCGGGTATACAGGCTGGGTACCGTGGCCTGCCAATGGGCATCGCCCCATACCCAGGCGCAAGAAAGTACCAACACACCCAACATACCGCCCCACACGCCCTCCCAGCTCTTGCCGGGGCTGATACTGGGTGCCAACTTGCGCTTGCCCCAGGCTCGCCCCGCCATGTAGGCAAAAATATCCGCCACCCAGACCAACACCAGGGTCGAAAGCAAAAAGTTAATGCCCATCACCCGCGCCTGCGCCACCGCCAGCCAAGCCAGCGCCAGCACCAGCACACCACCGGCGATCCGCAGGCTACGGGGGGTGGCAGGCCACAGCGCCACACCACGGCGCAGTAGCAGTCCTGCTGCGAGCACCCAAATGCTGCCAACGGTAATCCACAGCATCGGTAGCTGACGGTAGGGCACACCTGCAAACCAAGCCACCGAGCACAACCCCAAGCACAATGCGGCAAACCACCAAGCCTGTGTTTTACTCACCCCATTGAGCTGTGCCCACTCCCAAGCGCCCAGACACATCAGCACCAGAGCCACAGCCATAAACCATTGCGGTTGCTTTGCAAACAGCGCCGGCAACAAAATCGCCAGCAAGGCAAGGGCGGTGATGATGCGCTGTTTAAGCATGCGTGCCCCGGGCTTCAAGCCGCAGCCAGATTAGATGGGGCAGCGTGGGCGGTCTCTGGTGCAAGCTGCTCGGAGGTTTTACCAAAGCGCCGCTCACGCCCAGCGTAATCGGCTAGCGCCGCGTCCAACGCGGCTTCATCAAAGTCGGGCCAGAGTGCATCGGTAAAGTACAACTCGCTGTACGCACACTGCCAGAGCAGAAAATTGCTGATGCGGTTTTCACCGCCAGTGCGTATCAGCAAATCGGGGTCTGGCACATGCGCCAATGCCATGGCGCGATCCAAACTGAGTTCGGTCACTGCCTCGCCTCGTGCTATCAATTGATTAGCTGCTTGCGCAATATCCCAGCGGCCTCCGTAGTTAAAGCATACATTCAGCGTGATGCGGGTATTGGCACTGGTATCGCGCTCAGCCTGTTCAAAACCTGCCCGCACTTTGTCGGACATGCGGCTGCGGTCGCCCACAAAACAAATGCGTACGCCGCTGTCTTTCATGGGCCGCACCTCGCGACCCAGCGCCAGGATGAGCAGGTCCATCAAGCCCGACACCTCTTCATGGGGACGGTTCCAGTTCTCCGAAGAGAAAGCAAATACGGTGAGCACCTTGACCCCCCGGTCACTACACGCGCGCACACAGCGCCGTAGCGACTCCACACCCTGCCGGTGCCCTGCCACCCGGGGTAGGTAGCGTTTTTTGGCCCAGCGGCCATTACCGTCCATCACGACAGCGATGTGATGGGGGATATTGCTCATAAATCTGTAGCCGGTGATATGGGGTGCAAAAAGTGCAAGCGCTGCACGGCTTATACCGACAAAATTTCTTTTTCTTTATCTGCCACCAGGCGGTCTACTTCGGCAATGAATTTGTCGGTGGTTTTTTGGGTGTCGGCTTCGGCGCGTTTTTGCTCGTCTTCCGAAGCGATTTTTTCTTTCACCAGTTTTTTCACATGCTCGTTGGCATCGCGGCGCAGGTTGCGGATGGCAATCTTGGTGCTCTCACCATCGTTGCGTACCAGCTTGGTCATCTCTTTGCGCCGCTCCTCGCTCATGGCGGGCATGGGCACGCGAATCAGGTCGCCCATGGCCGATGGGTTGACGCCCAGGTCGCTGTCGCGGATAGCCTTTTCAATCTTCGCGGCCATGCCTTTTTCCCAGGCCTGTACGCTGATGGTGCGTGAATCGAGCAGGCTCACATTGCCCACTTGGGAAATGGGCACCATCGAGCCGTAGTAGTCCACCATCACGCTGTCCAAAATGGCGGGGTTAGCGCGGCCTGTGCGAATCTTGCCCAGGTTACTTTTCAATGCCTCAATCGACTGGTGCATCTTGCCGTCGGTCGTTTGCTTAATCTCTGCAAGGCTCATCATTTTCTCCAATTACCAGATACATGAACGTTCGTTATGTTGCCTGCGACTACACATGCACCAAAGTGCCTTCGTCTTCACCCATCACCACGCGTTTGAGCGCGCCATTTTTAAAAATACTAAACACCCGAATCGGCAGCTTTTGGTCGCGGCACAGGGCAAAGGCCGCTGCGTCCATTACGCCCAGGTTTTGTTGCATGGCCTCGTCAAAGGTAAGGCTGCTGTAGCGCGTGGCTTTGGCGTCAAGCTTGGGGTCGGCGGTGTACACACCATCGACCTTAGTGGCTTTCAGGACGATTTCGGCTCCAATCTCCGCGCCGCGCAGGGCAGCAGCCGTATCGGTGGTGAAAAACGGGTTACCAGTACCAGCGGCAAAAACCACCACCTTGCCTTCTTCCAAGTATTGCAGCGCCTTGGGGCGAATATAGGGTTCCACCACTTGGGTGATATTGATGGCGGACATGACACGCGCGGTCAAACCGGCGTTGTTCATGGTATCGGCCAAGGCCAGCGCGTTGATGACAGTGGCCAGCATGCCCATGTAGTCGGCAGTCGCCCGATCCATGCCCACAGCACCGCCCGCTACGCCACGGAAGATATTGCCGCCACCAATCACTACTGCCACTTGCACGCCCATCTCGGAGACTTCTTTGATCTCTTGCACCATGCGCATGATGGTGGCGCGGTTAATGCCATAGGCATCGTCGCCCATCAGGGCTTCACCCGAGAGTTTCAATAAAATCCGTTTATGGGCTGGCATGCTGGAGGTCTCCTTGTGTGGCTATGGTGTAGCGTGAATTATCGGTGATGTTGGGGCCGTTTTCAGATACAAAAAAAGCGGCAAATTCGCATTTGCCGCTTTTATCTGAATCAGAGTGCTTAAGCGCCTTTAGCCGCTGCAATTTGCGCAGCCACTTCGGCGGCAAAGTCGTCCACCTTCTTCTCAATGCCCTCGCCCACCACGTACAGGGTAAAGCCCTTCACGGTGGTATTGGCGGCCTTGAGCATTTGCTCCACGGTTTGCTTGTCGTTCTTGACAAACGCCTGGTTGAGCAAAGCCACTTCTTTGAGGTATTTTTGCACCGAGCCTTCGATGCGCTTGGTCACAATGTCAGCAGGCTGGGTGGGCTTGCCCGCAGCGGTGGCCACGGCGGCGTCTTCTGCAGCCTTGGCAGCGGCCACGCTGCGCTCGCGCTCGATCAGGGCAGCAGGTACTTCAGCACTGGTGAGCGACACGGGCTTCATGGCGGCAATGTGCATGGCGGTATCTTTGGCAGCCGTCAGGTCGCCGGTGTACTCCACCACCACGCCGATGCGGGTGCCGTGCAGGTAGGTCGCTACAGAGCCTTCATAGCGCTTGAAGCGGCGGAAGCTCATGTTCTCACCGATCTTGCCGATCAAGCCCTTACGCACATCTTCCAGCGTGGGGCCAAAGCCGTCAGCGCTATGAGGCAATGCGCCCAAGGCTTCCACCGTCGCGGGGTTTTTGGTGGCCACCAGTTTGGCAGCCGCATTGCACAGCGCCAGGAAGCTGTCGTTTTTGGTCACGAAGTCGGTTTCGCAATTGACTTCGATCATGGCGCTTTGGTTGCCTTCGGTGAAAGCTGCCACGACACCCTCGGCGGTCACGCGGGCACTGGCCTTGCCAGCTTTGTTACCCAGTTTGACGCGCAAAATCTCTTCGGCCTTGGCCATATCGCCAGCGGCTTCGGTCAGGGCTTTTTTGCACTCCATCATGGGGGCATCGGTCTTGCCACGCAGCTCGGCCACCATGCTTGCGGTAATTGTTGTCATTTCAAATTCCTTCAATGATTAGAAAAAAGGGGCTACTGAGAGCCCCTTTGACGTGTACGCCCCAGGGCATACCAAAAGACTTAGGCGGCAGCGCCTTCTTCTACTTCTACAAATTCGTCCTTGCCAGCAGCGACGGCCTTGACCACGTCGTTCACTGCATTGGCACGGCCTTCAAGAATCGCGTCGGCCACGCCACGGGCGTACAAAATCACGGCCTTGGACGAGTCGTCGTTGCCGGGGATGATGTAGTCAATGCCTTCGGGCGAGTGGTTGGTATCGACCACGCCGATGACGGGGATGCCCAGCTTGCGTGCTTCCTGCACCGCAATCTTGTGGTAACCCACGTCGATGATGAACAAGGCATCAGGCAGTGCAGGCATGTCCTGAATACCGCCGATGTCTTTTTCCAGCTTGGCCATCTCACGGGTGAAGGTGAGCTGCTCTTTTTTGCTCAGGGCATCGAGGCCCGCTTCTTGCTGCACTTTCATCTCTTTCAGGCGCTTGAGCGAGATTTTGACGGTTTTAAAGTTGGTCAGCATGCCGCCCAGCCAACGCTGGTTCACAAAGGGCACGCCAGCGCGTTGCGCTTCTTCAAACACGGTGTCACGGGCGGTACGCTTGGTACCCACCATCATGATGGTGCCGCGATTGGCAGAGAGCTGGCGCACAAACTTGAGTGCGTCCTCGAACATCGGCTGCGATTTTTCGAGGTTGATGATGTGGATTTTGTTGCGATGGCCAAAGATGTACGGGGCCATTTTGGGGTGCCAGAAACGGGTTTGGTGACCAAAGTGCACACCCGCGTCCAACATTTCGCGCATAGAAACTGCCATAGTTAACTCCAAAGGTTAGGTCTAAAATCCGGCTCGATTTGCACGATCATCTGGTAGCAAGGCTAATGCCCAACTACCGAATGCGCGCAACACCTTGAATGAGCTGGTTTGCGTATTTACTTTACAGATCTCAGCCGTAGCCATTTCCTGGAAAGCCTTTGATTATAGCATTTAGTACCAGATTGAAAGTTCAACATGGCTCAGGTGCCGACTCGCGCGGCTATCCAAGGCAATAGTTATTTAATGCGTGTTTTAAACTGGATGCTAAAACTTGGGTATGGACTACCCGGCACAAGGTCACCGCTCATCGATCCAACCAAGCGAAATCGAATATGCGTCACGGCTGGATCATATGCACCATTTGGCACATAGGCCCATGTCACGCCAGAATCTTTCGAAAAATCGATGCAATCGGTCGTATTGCTCAAAGCCGTGAAACCGCAGGTCAATCCGCTGGGCAGAGCGCCGTCGGAAAAGGTAAAAGGTGCGCCAGTAGATAGATTGCCAGTAAACACCTCACTATTAGTAGGAATTAAGTCCACAAGTACCAACGTGTTGGTGTCTACAGCGCCAGACCCTGTGTTTTGCACAGTCAACGTATATACATTTTCTGCACCGGGGATGTTTTTAGGATTACCGGAGCCATTAACCGGGTCAGCTACTACCTGTACGGTTTTTTGATGGGTGAGTAAGGCGCAAATTCGCCACAGCTATGGCTGCGGATGCAGAGGCCATGTATGTCGTGGTCAATGTTCCCTTCTAGTTGACGGTGGCCATATTGGTGATGAGTTGTCCACTCGTGCCGGGATTTACCTTGACCTGGAAGGTGATCGTGGTCGTGTCGTTGGGTGCAAAACTGCCGCCGCTGTGCTGCTTGCACCTGTACCCAGGCGAAACACCACCCTGTTTTGTGCAACATCAAACTCAGCCTGATCATCTGAGGCTCTCCGTCTTTGCACCTGCATTTGTCCCTGCTACAATTTTTAAACTTCCCGGCACATAGGTGGTGCCAGAGGAATTGGGTCAATCACAAATACTTTAGTGGCAATGTCTTGCCCGGTATTTTTAAAAGATATGGAGTACTCCAAGATATCGCCCGGGTTGAGTGCTCCGCCATTCAGGTCAACTACAGTTTTTGTCAAACTGGCAGCCAGGTTGGGTACAAAAATATCAATTGCCGTGGTAATCACTCCAGGATAATATGTCTCACCTCCAGCAATACTGGCTAAAGTTCTGTCGTCTACGTTGCATTTATTGGTCCCAGGCGTCAAAACACCCGATGTCTCAAATACGTCTATATCAAAGCCAAGTTGATTGACGTAATCAGGATTTTTATTTGTAACGCGGATACCCGATCCGTGTAATCGAACTGTTGAATAAGTTATCGGCGGGATTTAGAGCGTTGCTTAATTGAACCCCATTTAGTAGAGCGTTGTCGCCCGTACTGCCTAGGTCACCTTCGTAGGCAACAATCCCCACCCTTGCTCCCACCGGACCAACTGAGGGTGTTAAAAATCCACTTAATGGAATATTTAGAGTTACTCCTCCGCTAATAACTTGGATAGCCATCAAACACAGTAAGGTTACGAAACTGCTCGCTATTCAATTGGTACACCACCACCAAAGACCAGCCACCATAACCGGTACCGACTACCACGGTCGACAAAGTCTGCTTGATATCCGCTACCGTATAGTCACCACTTGCAGTAATCAAATTGGTTACCGTCTTGCCCGCATGGTAATTTGTACCGTTAGTCACCAACCAATCCGCTGTCAGGGTCTGATAGCCCGCTGCGGGGGTTTTAAAACTAATTTGATTTCGTGCAGTTGTTGTCGCTGCTTCCCCTGGCCCCCAATACAAACCCGCCCACAGTACGGTAGCCCCTACAGGTATCGCCAGACCAGCTATGGATGAATTCAGACCGGGTGCCAATGGATCCACGTCTACGTTAATCATGCCATGATTGTTGTTATCGTTGTCAGCTACAGCTGCATTAGTACCGTTTCGGGCATTGAGACATTTTGGTGCAGCAGCAATAGCCGCTGCATTTGCTGTAGCGGGCGCTGTGGTTTGGCAAGCTTGAAATGGTATTGCCGATGATCAAAATATCACCAGGAGCATTCGCTTGAAAGACTTTGCCAAACGTCCGCACTTGAGCTTTGTGTAGGCGTAACAGCTCCGGCAGACAACAGCACGCCACACAAAATCAATTGAAAACAGCCAAGTAATGCTTTAAGGCCGAGTTTTTGAAAATCAACATGCATAGTCTTTTGCCTCTAATTGACAGGACTTGCAGAGTTCAAATGGAATGTATCTTGGTCAAAGCGCCAACGCAGGCGCAGGTACAAGCCCTTGGCGGTATGTGCCGCATCGTTGAACTGGCCATCGCGCAGACCCATGAAGTTATAGCCCAGGCTGATCCAAGCACTGTCTGCCAGCTTCACGCCGACAGAGGCACCCAAGCCGTGGCTACGTACCTGGGCGTTGCTGCTGTAGGCACCGAAAACATTGGCACCTACGTCCCAGGTGGCACCTAGGCTCATACGGCCTTCGGCCGAGGCAAATTGCGTCAGACCCGCATACTCGCCCGCCTCCAGCACTTGCAGCACTTGCTTTGCACCATGGTGCAATGAGATTTGCGAATTATCTGCCCAGGCGTAGTTGGCATGGAGGTTACTCAGCAATTTTTTGCCCTTGGTTTGGGTCATCCCATCGTCCTTCTGTGTATCCACATAATCCAAGCGATGTAGGTAGGCCCACCGGCTTTCGCTGGCGCGGCGCGACCAGGCCAGGCGCAGGTCTAGCGCGCGAGACCGGGTGCCTGCGCCCTCTTCTTTGCGATAGGCTCCACCACCCGACAAGGCTACGCCTTCACCGAGTTTGCGATAGGCCGTAACGCCGTAGGCATCGGTGTCTAAGGCATTACCGCGCCGCCACTGGGCGCGACTGGCGTAAGTCCAGTCGCCGCGCTGGCGGTTCAGTTCTAGCGCCAATGACTGGTAGTTGTCGAGCAAGCCCACGGGGCTATTGGCCGCGGCTGCCCCAGCTCCTAGCAAGCTGTCTACGCCAGACCACTGCTGGCGTGCGTAGCTGCCGCCCACTGACCAACCTTCGTCCAACTTCATGCGCTGCTCTACGCCGAGCATCAGCATGGGCAGGGACTGGCCTTGGCTGCCTGCGCCCTGGCCCAGACCTGCACTCCACACACCCCAGTCGGCAGGCGAGTAGCGCATACCCACTTGCGCCAACGAGGCCGAACCGTCGGCGGCGCGCAACCATTGCTGGCCTGCGGTGAGTTCGGTGACTGCGTTGAGTTTATAGGTGCCGTTGAGCAGCCATTTTTCGGGCGCGGAGTTCAGCCCGGTTTTATCGCTGCTGACAGTCTGCTCGGTCTCCAGGCGCACATTCCAGTTGCCTTGCTTGGGTCCCAGACCTACGCCTGCGGTCAATAGCTCGGCGTGTTTGGTGTCGCCTTCTCTGGCATCTTTTACACCCACACTCCACTGGGCCTGCAAAGCATCACCCGCATTGACCTGGCCTTGCAGGCCTGCGCTGATTTGCTGCGTTTTGAGTGCAGGCGCAGCGCCAGAGGCTTCGCGCGAGCCGGTCTCTGCCTGCGCTGTCACGGCCAGGCTGTCGTTGATTTTGTGCTGCACTTGCGCGCCTGTGGTGCGCAGGCCCACGGCAGCGCCGCCCAAGGTGCCCAGGCCAAAGCTGCCATCGGTTTGTTTGACGTAGGCCTTGGCCGCAGTGTCTGCGGTTTGGTGGGCGAGCTCTGCCAGCCAGGCCTTGCCCGTCACCTGCGGACTGATGGCATTCGTGGTGGTGGCATCCAGGCGCTGTGAGCCAGCGTGCTCGGCCTTGAAGGTGGTGTTGGCACCGATGGGCAGCACCAGGTCAATGCCTGCCATGCCGCCTTGCAGACCCGAGGTGTTGTCGCGCACCAGCTTCACGCCCAGCTCGCCCTTGCTGGTTGCACCCGCCAGGCCAGGCACGGGCACACTCACGCGCACGCCTGCCACCGTCTCTGCCTGGCTGGTGACCGAGGTTTCGTACTCGGCTACCAGCACCAAGCGCTGCCCAAATGCGGGTAGCTGCGAGGTGTTAGCCAGCACCACTTGGCCACTGGCGTAGTCGATGCGGTAATTGACAAAGCGCGACAAGGTGCGCTCTTCAATGATTTCCTGCGCAACGGTGTTGTTGCGTACCTGAATTTTGAGTTTATCGGTGCCCGGCACAATGTCGCGGCGGCTTAAGCGGTAGGCACCGGGTGTGCCGTCCAGCGCAATTTCGTCGCGTGCATAGCCCGCACCCGTGCGCGCCGCAAAGGCAACTACTTGCACTTGCTCGCCACGGTACTGCGCACGCAGGCCGGTGAGGCTGCGGTTAAATTGCGTGAGGCTGCCGCCCCCCAGATCGGTGCTGAAGTCGCCAAACAGGGCAGAAAACTGTGCACGGTCTATCCGCACATACAGCTTGGAAGATGACAGCGCAGCCTGAGTCGGGTTGCTGGCATCGGCATACACCAGGTACTGCTCATCAGATCGGAAGGCTTGGGCCAGTTGATCGCCCGCCATGGGGCGCTCTTTGGCAGAGTCATAGGCCAAGGTGAGCAAGGTGTCACGCGCAATGGTGCCCACGGCATACAGTGCTACACGTCCGGTATGGTCCAGGCTTTCAACGCCTGGTGCACCAGCTAGCGGTCGCAGGTCCTGCTTGAGTTTTTTGCCATACAGGGTGTCTTCAGCCAGGCCTACCACCATCCACTCGCGCTGTACCACGTCTACCCAGGTGCGCAGGGTTTCCACCTTGCCGTTGGCCAAGGCCACCTTGAGCACCAAGGGGCCGGGCACGGTGGAAGGAGCTAGCTCGATGCGGGCGATGCCGTCTTCACCCACGACGTATTTTTGCTCGGCAGTGGTGTCGGTGTCGGCCAAGGGATCGCGGGCCGATGGCTCTAGCGGGCGCTGCACTGCGTATTGGCCTTCCAGCTCATACGCACCCGTCATGCCTGCACGCAAGGGACGCTTGAAGGCATCGGTCAAACGCATGGCCAGCACGATGGGCGTGCGGCCATCAGCCAGCAGACGCGATGACGCTGCCACCAACTGCGCCGCTACCGGAATGCTGGAGTAATACACCTCGCGCTCCAGCACCTGCACTACCTGGCCTTGGGCATCTTGCAATTGCACCTTGATCAGGTTTTTGCCTTCATGCACTGGTAGTCCGCGCCATAGGGACACCGCCAGCGCTTTGTCTGTACGCAAAGTTGAGCCATCGGACGCTATGGCATGCACCGCTTGCCCATTCATAAACGCCACGGCGCGCAAAGCACCCAGGTGGCGCACGGCCAGACCTACGGCGCTGGTGCGCGCAATAAAGTCGGCAGCGGGAAATTCAATCGCATTGCCTAGCGGCGCAGTGGCCAGCCAGTCAGCGTCGTAGCCCGCAGCTACCGTGCCTGCCAGTTGGGTTGTGGCCGAGCCTGGCACAGTGGCTGTGCCGGTAACTGAAGATGTAGTGGGTGAAGCAATGGCGTTAGTTGTAGCCACAAAATTCACTTGCCACAGGCTGCCAGGCTTCAGATCCAGCATCTGTGCATGGCCATTTTTTGCGCTGCGGCTATTGGCCTCGCACACTTTGAGTGTGTAGCCCACAGGCAAACTGGTGCGGTCTACCTGCACCACATGGTTGCCGGAGCGCACGTTTTCAAAATGCCAACGGCCAGAGGGGTCGCTCAGGTTCATCCGGCCGTCTTCCATTTGCACACGCACACCGGCAATACCCTTGGCCAATGCTGGGTCGCAATGGTCAAACACGCGGCCCACCAGTACCGAGGTGGTGGCCATCAACTCGTCGGTAATACGCACGGTGGCTTGGGCGCTGTTGCTCAAAGAGCCTGCACCTGTGGCCTGCGCCGTATTGACGGCATTACCTATACGGGTGGCAACCGTGACCTCGGCCACGTAGTTGATAGTGAAGGTCTCGCCCGCTGCCATATCGGGCAAGTTCAGCTGCATATGGCTGCCGGCTTTGTCAAACACCGGGGTGAGTACGGTCACGCCGCTGCCCCTTTTCAGGCGCATGCTACCGGCTTGCACACGCAGGCCTGGGGGGAGCTGGTCGTGCAGCACAATGCTGGACACTGCAGCGGTGTCAGGGTTTCGCAGGCTCAGGGTGTAGGCCACGAAATCGCCCGCCGAGGCATTGGCCTGGGCGCTGGTTTTGGTCAGCTCTAACTGGCCCAGGCGTGGGTCGAGCGGAATATCCACTACGGTAATCAAACCCGGGGGGACGGCAAAGTTGCCGCCACGCGAGCCCGCGTTGAGCTGCCATACGGCACCGGGCAAAAGCTGGAGCACCGAGTCCAGCACCGCGGAAGGGTAGCTGTAACCCGAGGGCGGGGTAATCAGCAAACGGTAGTTACCGGGGGCCACCAAGGGGAAGCGGAAGGCCCCTTGTGCATACGTAAACACATTACCTGCCGAATCCGTTACCGCACTGCCCGAGACCATAGTAGACGGATAGCGCGTCACACCGTCATCGCCAAACACCACGGCGGGTGCGCCCGTGTCGGCGTTGATGAGTACAACCGTAGCGCCATTAATGAGTGCACCCGTGCGCGAGTCAAACACACGGCCCAATGGGTCTACCAGCACATTGGCTGTGCTGGTGTCACTGTCGCCATTGATGGCATCGTGGTATTGAACCGAAATTTTGTCGTTAATGGACACGCCTAACAGGCAATCGCTGGGTGCGCTGGCAGTACGAACGGTTTGGATATAGCCGCTAAACACCCCTGTGGAAGGACCGGTCTCGGACAGGCGCAAGGTTTCCACATCGCCCGTGCTCTGGCTGCGCAGCGTAACCAATACAGTTTCGGCTACGTTCAGGTCGCGGTTCTGGTCGTAGTCAGTCAGAGTGACCAGCGCTGGCTCACCCGCATGCAAGGCGGTACCGGGCGAGGTGAAGACATTGGAATTGGTGGGCACCGCCACACCACTGCGGGTGGGCGCTGGCAAGAGGTTAAACGCACCTGCGGCATTGCGGCAAGCTGTGGGCTGCAGCAATGCTACCGGGGCATTGGTTTGCGCGGCAGGCAGCACCTGCGCTAGAGAAACTTTGGAGGGCGTGATGCTGCTGGTGCGCAGCCCCCGGCTGCCGTCCACCGCCAGGCTGACGTTGTCTACCACCACTTCAAGGCGGGCGGTGTTGACAATGTCGGTGCCCGCAGGCGTAGCGGCATGTGCAGCCATGCATGCCAGCGCGCCCACACAGACCCATGCACGCAGCCATGCACTGGCCGCACGCAATGGCGCGGTAGTGGATAGAAGAAGGTGATGGGAACGCATCAAGATGCCTTACAGGCAAGCTGGGGTATAGGCTGAAACACAAGCACTACGCGGACTTACAAAGCCTGCGCAGTGCTTGTGATTTCATTTACTTGATGAACGCTTGGTACTCAATCGTCACGGACTCGCCCGGTTTGATTTCGCCTGCGGTATGCGTAGTGCCAATGACTGGCAGTCCATTGCTGTAGTTGATGGTGATGGCTTGTGCTGCTATGCCAGCGCCATCGGTATCTACTGCATTGGTTAAGTACACAGGGCCTGCAGGACGAATGGCGGTTGCCGGAGCAACAAAGACGTTAGACAACCTAAATCCAGAACCAGCCAGGCCACCCGCCGTAGGTGCGGTGCCAGCAATACAAGTGGCCGCTGAGGTGCCTGCCACAAAATTCACATCGTGCGTCAAATCGGTTTGCAGTTGGTCGGTCACTGTAGTCAGATTACCAGAGGCCAAGGCCACTGCATCGTTGGACACGGTGATGCTGTAGCGCACCAAAGCACCCGGAATGCGCTTGGGATTGGTGGTACCGTTCAGCGGGTCGCAGACCAGGGTTTCAACTTTGGTCACTTTCAAAATCGGCATGATGATTTTGTAGGCGCTGTTGGCAGAATGCAGACCGTCACGGTAAGCATCAACTCCATTGCCAGCACCTCCTAGCGTACTACCAGCTGCGCCAGCCACGCCTGCGTTACCGCCAGCCTCATCGCCGAATACGTTTTGCACAGCAGTCGCAACATCGGGTCCAGTATCTTGGGTGTAGGCCGCGCCGCCCGCTGCAATGGCGGCCTGGCCGACCAAGCTCACCACGTTAACGCGGTTATTCCAGGCGACATAGGTTTGCGGCGCCAGTGCCGTCAATGGCTGGATAGCGCATTTCACATACACAGGCACCACAGCATCGGCGGCCACACTGGGCAAACGCGTAACGGCAGCAGTTGCACCTGCGGCATCGGTGTGCATCGTGCAATTGCCGTTGACAAAGTCAGCATCATCCACGCCCGTGGCGCCTGTACTGGCAGCGGCCATAGCGGCGATGTTGCTCAGAATCACATCAATCACGTCGTTGGTGGAGTTGGTCACGGTAAACGAAGTGATCATGCCGCTATTGCCCAAAGCTACCGATACCGGGGCTGTATTGGTGGTGGCTACCACCAGGTTAATGCGGCGGTCTACTTTGAAGGTGGTGACTACACCGTTGTTGGCTCCGGGGGTCAAGTTACCCGTGGGCGAAGACTCCACTACAGTTTGAGGGGTGCCACCGACCGAGAAGTTCAGCGTGGCTTTGTTGTTAATGTCAGTACCGGCTGTCGTGCCAGCCGCCATGGCTTGGCTGTGCAACATGCCGCCCGTGATCACTGCGGTGAATGCCATGGCTTGAAAGAGTTTGGAGCGCTGAAAAGTCATAAATACCTTGTTGTGTTGAGTTGAAAAAAGTAAAAAATGGAAGTTGAAATTTGGGAAGAGTATTTAGCGCACCACTGCGTTAAAACCCACTGCGGTAGAAGCACCGGCAGCCAGGCTGCCTTGCATGACCCAGCGCACATGGGTGTAGTCGTCTACTTTGGCGGCGCGTGGCTGGCCATCTTTGCCGGGCACTTTGAGCTGCTCGGGTACGTCGTAGCTTTTGCCGCCGTCTACCGAGTAGGTGATGGTGGCGCCCTCGCCCCAGGCTTTTTTCAAGCGCAGGTCAGTGGCAATGGGGTTGGTCAGCACCAGATCAGCAGCAGGCTTGGTGCTGACGTTGCTGAAGGTGTTGGTAAAGATGACCTCTTCACCGGGCACGGCCGACTTGACCGGACTGCGCTTAGGCAACATTTGGCCGTCGGCTTGTTTGACCATACGCTCGGTCTCAACCGTGCTTTTGAGGGACACGGGGCTTTGCGCCCAAGCATTTTGGGTTGCCACAATCAGCAAGCCCAACCCGATGGAAACCATGCGGGATTTCAGAAAAGCAGTTTTCATTGCTGTTTACTCCACGATTACGTCGAATTCGACGGTTGCTAAAAATGGTGCGCTGCGGCTACCTAACCGCACACGCAGGGTGTGGGGCACGGTAGATACATCGACCTCGGAAAAATCTGTGTCAGCAGCGTCGGTTTGCGCCGCACCGTTGACGGACAAAGTGCCGCTCCTGAAACGCACCTGGGCGGGCAGGGTGTCGGTAATGTTGTAGTTGCTGGCGGTACCTACACCGCGCATTTCGCTGACCAGGCGGTAGGTCAGCACGGCACCGGGCATGACGGTACTGCCGCCTTGCGGGTCAAGCACCTTGACCACGGTTTTCACCAATGAGGTTTGCACACCGGTGACGCGGTAGGCACCGGTGGCATCCGCTTGCCCCCGGCTTAAACCGACCACACGCTCCAGCGTGCCCGTGCCCAGGGGTGGCAAGGCTGCGCCAGGGGCTTTGCCCGGCACATCGGCTTGGGCGCTGGTGGCAATCAGGCGGCTGTGGGCGCTGTCTTGGTAGGCTTGGCCTGCGGGGATGGCGCTGGCCAGATAGACGATGCGGCCATCACCCGCGCTGATTTGCGGGTCGTTGCTGCCTGCGATGTAAGGCGTGTCGGCGTTCGGCCCGCTGGCTTGAAAGCCAGGTTGCAAACCGTTTTCCAGGTAGATGCCCGCGCCCGGCGTGCCTGGAGGGATGGGGTCAAACTGGTCGCCTGGCACCGCGTCGTCACGGCTCAGGCGGTAGCTTTCGGTGCCGTTGCCTATGTTGGTGACGCGAAAGGTTAAAACGCGGCTAGGGTCGGGTGAGTTCACGCCCACTTCGGTGGCATCTTGGGAGCTTACGGCGACGCCTAGGAGCTGCACGACAGTAAAGCTGGTGGCATTGCTTTGGATTTCGCCGGGGGCGTTTTGTACTGTAAATCTTAAAACCGCTTGGTTGTTGATGACGGTGCCCGCTGGCGTAGCTGCTTGGGCCGTGGCTGTGCACAGCATGCACAGCAGCGTTTGCAACCCATGGCGGACATTCATATTCATTAAGTTACAGTTTTAAAAATTTGTTTCATAATCGGTTGATTGCAGGCACTGTACCGAGACCTGCTGGCAATCAGGCGGGTTAACCCTGTAAGAATCTACATTGCGTGAAGTCAGTACGTGACTAAATTGGCAATTTCGTGCAACTTACCCGTTGCAAAATACAGGCTATGACCCACGCCACACCCCCTACGGGCTCCGCCCATGCAAAGCTGCCTGATTTGCACAGCACCCGCCAAGCCATCCGCGAGGGTCGCACCAGCGCGGCGCGGGAGATGCAACGCAGCCTGGCCATCGCCCAATCCAGCGCCTGCGTGCATACCTTTATGCGCCTGGATACCAGCGCGGCCCAGGCGGCAGCGGCGCATACCCGAGCCGATTTGCCTTTAGCTGGTATGGCGGTTTCGGTCAAAGACCTGTATGACATCGCTGGCCAAGTGACGGCTGCGGGCTCCACCATACTGGCCAACGCTGCCCCAGCAATGGCCGACGCACCTGCTATCGCGCGCCTCAAAGCCGCGGGTGGCGTGGTCATGGGCCGCACCAATATGGTGGAGTTTGCCTTTGGCGGCGTGGGCTGCAACCCGCACTACGGTACGCCGGTCAATCCCTGCGACCCCGTGGTGGCGCGTATTCCCGGCGGCTCCTCCAGCGGCGCGGCGGTGTCGGTCGCCACCGGCGCGGCCTTTGTCGGGCTGGGCAGCGACACGGGGGGCTCGATTCGCATCCCCGCCGCGCTGTGCGGGCTGGTGGGTTTTAAGCCGACCGCACGCACGGTGCCCACCGAGGGTGCCCTGCCCCTGTCTTCCACGCTGGACACCGTGTGCGCCATGACGCGCTCGGTGCGCGACGCCATCACCGTGCACGAGGTGTTGTCTGCTACCAGCGTGCCCAGCAGCAACAAGCCGCTGGGTAGCTACCAGCTGGCGGTGGCGCGCAGCGTGATGCTGGACGGCCTGGATGCCACCGTCACGAAAGCCTTTGCACGCACGCTGGCAACACTGCGCGCCGCCGGAGCGCAGATTACCGAGATCGACCTGAGCGAGATTGCTGACCTGGGCCAGATCCAGTCGCGCGGCGGCTTCTCTGCCCCCGAGGCACAGGCCTGGCACACGGCGCAGGGCCTGTGGCCCGCGCAGCGCAGCGGCTACGACCCGCGCGTGTCCCAGCGCATTGCGTTGGCAGATGCCATGACGGCCACTGACTTTGTGCGCCTGCTGGCCAACCGCCAAGCCTGGATCGCACGTACCGAGCGCGCCCTGGCGGGCTTTGATGCCGTACTGTCCCCCACCGTGCCCATCGTCGCCCCGCCCATCGACAGCCTGGCCCCGGCCATGGGAAAAGATGCCGCGCAAGACGCTGCGCGCGATGCCGAGTACTGGCGCGTCAACGCCTTGCTGCTGCGCAACACCAGCGTGGTCAATTTACTGGATGGCTGCGCCATCAGCCTGCCCTGCCATGTTTCGGGCGAGTTGCCCGTGGGTTTGATGCTCTGGCATGGTGCCATGCACGACAATAGCGTCTTGCACATTGCCCAGCAGATTGAACTTGCCCTCACAGCACCATCTCAGGCACTACTAAAAGTATAGCTGTTTACGTCCAGGCGACAAGGACTAGCAGCATAAAACACTCCTAAATTATCATGAAAATTGCCGTTATCGGCGCAGGCATCGTGGGGGTGACCACGGCCTACGAATTGGCCTGCGATGGGCACCAAGTGACCGTCCTGGAGCAGCGCGGTGCCGCCGCAGAAGAAGCCAGCTTTGCCAACGCCGGGGTACTCGCACCCGGTTACGTCACACCCTGGGCCGCGCCCGGTATGCCCTGGAAGGTAGCCAAACAGCTCTTTGCCCCGCACGCCGCCATGCGGGTAAGCCTGCCACTCAGCGGCGCAGACATCGCCTGGATGTGGCGCTTTTGGCGCGCCTGCAAACTCGACACCTACCTGGCGCACCGCGCCGCCCTGCAAAAGCTGGCCTTCTACAGCCGCCAGCGCCTGCACGCCATCACCGAGCAGCACGCCTTGGAATACGACCGTGCCGACGGCTACACCGTGCTGCTGCGCAGCGCCAAAGATGCCGCCATGGTGCAGCCCAGCCTGCAAGTGCTGCGGGACGCAGGTGTGCCGTTCAGCGAGCTGGACGAAGCCGGTGTGCGCCTGCTGGAGCCCGCCCTGAACCCCGATACGCACTTTCACGGCGCGGTGCATCTGCCGCAAGATGAGGTGGGCAACTGCCGCCAGTTTGCCCTGATGCTCAAGGACGTGGCTCGCAGCATGGGCGTAGATTTTCAGTTCAATACCAGTGTAGTCCACATAGACAGGACGCAAGCAGCTACGCTTTATATAGCATCCAGCAATCTTGACGCAGCGCCGAAAGAAGCCCGGTTTGATGCCATCGTGCTGTGCGCAGGCACCGCCAGCGCACAGCTGTGCAAACCCCTGGGCCAGCACCTGCCCATAGCAGCGGTGTACGGCTACTCGGTCAGCGCCCATGTGCGCGAGCCACTCAACGCACCGCGCAGCGCACTCATGGACGAGCATTACAAGGTGGCCATCAGCCGCCTGGGCCAGCGCGTACGTGTGGCGGGCAGTGCCGAGATCGGCGGTAGCCCCAGCATGCACCGCGCCAGCGCCCTGCGCACCCTGTACAAAGTGCTGCACGACTGGTTTCCCGGTGCGGGCACCATGACCCACGGTGTGCAGGAATGGAAAGGCGCGCGGCCCATGCTGCCCAACCGGCCTCCGCTGGTGGGTGCCAGTGGCATCCCTGGCCTGTGGTTCAACACCGGGCACGGTTCGAGTGGCTGGGCGCTCGCCTGTGGCAGCGCCCGACTGCTGGCGGATCGTGTAGCCGGGCAGGCTGGGGAGATCCCTGCGGCGCCCTATAGCGTCTAGCGGTGCATACCCACGGATCGGTTACTGCGCACCCAGAGGGATTTTCGTGCTGTGAGGCTTGGTGGGCAATCGGAGCGCCTTGGAATCGGGCCCCAACATGTCTTTTTCCAACCGCGTAATAGTGGCATGCACACCCGGCAGGGTGTCGAAAGCCTCCTCCCCGGAACGGATTGAGTTGATACCACTGTTCGGGCTGCTGGCAGCCCCAGAGGTATAAGCTGAATCGCCCGGTATGGGTACACTGCCCACCCAGGCAATGCGTTTGCCGGTTTCCATGTTGCGCAAGGTGCGCCTGGCACGCCGCTCCAAATCGTTCAGCTCGGTGCCAAAGGCAGGCAGCCAGGCTATGGCGATGCGCGTCGTCAGCGCCAAAGGTGCGCCATGGCTGGCCAAAGCCAAGCTGCGGCTGAGAATTTTCTGGGCAATATGGGTCGCCCGCTTTTCATCCAGCGGCATCATGACCGTAAAGGCAAAGGCATTCGAGGCAATGCGTCCCATCTGGTCTGACCCAGGGATGCTCGATGACAGTGTAGCGGCCAGTTGCACCATGCCCACTTCAAAGCCCTCCTCGCCGTAGCGCTCTTTCAGGCCCTGCACGTCGCTCACCCGGATATAGAAAAAAGCTGCCGTCTGGGCATCTTGCTCCATGCGTTTGACGTTACCCGTCAACGCCTGAATAAAACCCTGGCGGTTGAGCAAGCCCGTGAGCATGTCGCGCTTCGAAGATGTCCTGGCACGCGACATCACCATATGCCCCTGGCGATGCTGGCGCACCAGTGCGTACATAAACAGCAAGGACGCCAGCAAGAGTGGCCAGCGAAGCATACAAGGTGGCATCGTCGTTGGGCAAGTAGCCCAGATAGGCAAACATGGGTGCCATCAGCGACAGCGCATACAGCCCCACACCCATCGCGGTTGCTGCCACGGTGACGTGCCCATGCAGCTTGGCATTGACCAAGATGGCCAATGCCATCACCGTGCTCGCCACGGCCAACACCGGAACGCCTCTGAGCGCCGAGCCACGCAGTGGGTATTGCATCCACCACAAAGCCAAAACGATACCCAGCACCGCCCAGACTACGGACGCAATCCACCACCCACGGGCATACAGGCGCTGGGACAAGGCCGTCGCCGTGACCCACGGAAACAGCACGCACCACACCGAATTGACAACAAACTTGGACTGGTCATTGAACTGTGCGCTGCCAGTAAATGCATACACCCCGAGCACGCCGCTGTTGGTCGCCACTACAGCGGCCATGAGCAGCGTCATCACGCTGATAGACACAAAACTGCTACGCTGGAAATTGAGCGCCGCCAGCAAACCCACCACGATCATCACGAGGTTGATGCCCACCAAAAGACCCGTATTGATCGACGCATTCATGCGCTGCTGGCCGTAGGTATGCGCGTTTTGCAGCAGCATGGGCGCGTCCACCACGCCCCGGTGGGCAATCTCCACCACCAGACTGAGCTTGCCTGGGCGCTCGGGCAGGTCAAACGAGGGCTGGCGATCGGCAACTGGCCAACTGGCCATGGGCAGCGTGTCACCCGCTGAAGCCTGTACCCACGGCTCGTCGCCATAGCGGTAGGCCACATGCACGGCATCCAGGCGGGGCATGGCAAAACTTAAATGCAAGCCCGCCCCCCCCCGACCAACAGAAAGGATCTCCAGGCGTGCTACATAGCGTTGATTGCGCAGCACCGTGACGGCTTGCGGTTGATTCGGCTGGTTAAAGCGACTCTCGGCCCAGCCCCATACCTCTTGCGGGTTTAAGGCCTTTGCATTGGGCATCTCGCCAAGCGTCATCAAACCCGCCTGCCAATGGCTGCGCAGGTCTATTGGCGCGAGTTTTTGTTCATTGCCCTGGCTAGTCTGTACGGGGTCCAGTTGCAATTGAGGCACTGCGTTGGCGGGAAACCACGGCACCGCCAGCGCGGCCATCGCTACCACCGCGCGCAGGCAAGCCAGTGCCATTGCGCCCGATAGCAACCGATACGCTCTGACGAACCAACAGCAATCCTCATAGCCCACGACCATTTGCACCCTCCATACCAGCCAGACCACGACATAGCAGTCTTTTAACTAGCGGGTGTTTACAACATTTGTTTTACGTACGGCGTAAACACAATGTGATTTTAGTCACCAAAAGAAATATTTGGCATCCATATTTCTAAGGATATCCTTGAAATTTTGGTTATATTTAGTACCAAATACCTCATTTTCATTGCGGATAAGCTATTCCAAAGAACTACTCGCGCAGGTACTGCGCGTTTAGCGTTTTCGCTCAGGATTTGAACTGGGTTGCCAAGGCAGCCACGCGCTTGCCATAGGCCTCGGCAGTGTCCAGGTCCCCCTGCACGATCAAATGCGCCGGGTCTTGCGCACCCGCCTGGGCCATCACGCCAGTGTAGGAGCCAATGCGGTTTTTGCCCTCCGTCACTTTGTACTCGTTGGCTTCCTGTTGACCGACCCATACCATACCCAATTGCATCGACAGCGTCACGAAGTATTGCAACGTAGAGAGCTTGTCGCCACTCATGCTGGCCGAGCAGGTAAAGCCGCCCGCCAGTTTGTCGCGCCAGGCAGCACTCATCCATTTTTTACTGGTGGCATCGGCAAACTTTTTGAACTGCCAGCTGGCCATGCCCATGTAGGTAGGCGAGCCCATGATGATGGCATCGGCTGCGTCCAGCGTAGCCCACTGCGCGTCGCTCAGGTGGCCTTCTGCGTCGATGGCGACGAGGTCGGCATTGGCACCCCGGGCTACAAACTCCGCCACGCGCTGGGTGTGACCATATCCTGAGTGATAAACGACTGCTACTTTGGCCATGGAATTACTCCTATAAACGGCGATTGAAAAAAAAGAAAATGTTGAATGCTCAGGCCTGCAGGTCAAACACAATGACCTCGGCGTTTTTGCCGTGAGAGAGCGTGAGGGATTTTTCCGCCTCCAGCAGGGCCGCGTCGCCACCGCTCAACGGTTGCCCATTCACGGTGAGTGCGCCGCGCACCAGGTGCACATAAGCCTTGCGCTCGGGGCTCAGGGCGATGCTGGCCTGCTCTGCGCCGTCAAACAGCCCGGCGTACATTTTGGCATCGGCGTGGATGGTAACACTGCCCTGCGCGCCGTCGTTGCTGGCCACCAGGCGCAGCTTGCCGCGCTTGTCGCCTTCGTCAAAAGTTTTTTGCTCGTAGCCGGGGTTTATGCCCAGCACATTGGGCTGGATCCAGATCTGGAAGAAATGCGTCTCGTCTTTCGGTGCATGGTTGAACTCGCTGTGCTGGATGCCCCGCCCCGCACTCATGCGCTGCACGTCGCCGGGTGGAATGCTGGCACCGTTGCCGATGCTGTCTTTGTGGCCAATCGAGCCACTGAGTACGTACGAGATGATTTCCATGTCCTTGTGCCCATGCGTGCCAAAGCCGGTGCCGGGGGCAATGCGGTCTTCGTTGATCACGCGCAGGTTGCCAAAGCCCATGTGGGCCGGGTCGTAGTAGCCGGCAAAGCTAAACGAGTGAAAACTTTTCAACCAGCCATGGTCGGCGTAGCCACGGTCTTGGGATTTGCGCAGGGTCAACATCGGGGGTTTCCTTTCCATTGCATCTATCGGGCGGCTTGCGCCCGGCGAAGACATAAATGTAGAATCAATCCATCATCAAAGCAATCGACACAATTTGTCGACATGCTTCAAATATTTTGAATGAAAAGTTTTTGTGAGCACGACCCACCTCCTCACCCCCGAAGCGCTGCACATGCTGCGCAGCGTGGCCGAGCATGGCTCGCTGGCGGGCGCAGCGCGTGCCCTGGGCCTGGTGCCCAGCGCCCTGACCTACCGCGTGCGGCAGATTGAAGACGCGCTGGACGTGCTGCTGTTTGACCGCAGCGCCCGCAAAGCCACCCCTACCGATGCCGGCCGCGAGCTGATTGCCGAGGGCACGCGCATCCTGGCCGATCTGGACGCCGTAGCGCGCCGCGTCAAGCGCGTGGCCACCGGCTGGGAGCCGCAGTTCACCATCGCCGTGGACAGCCTGATCGAACAGCGCACCCTGCTGGAGCTGACCGAGGCGTTTTTTGCCCTGCAACCGCCCACCCAGCTCAAGCTGCAACGCGAGACCCTGTCGGGCACCCTGGAGGCGCTGCTGCAAGGCCAGGCCGACCTGGCGCTGGGCGTGGCACTCGACACGACTGCCGCCGCAGGCATCCGCAGCAAGCCGCTGGGCGAGGTGCCCTTTGTCTTTGCCGTGGCACCGCACCACCCGCTGGCGGCCCTGCCCGAGCCATTGACCGATGCCACTGATTGCCCAGCACCGCGCCGTCGCCGTCGCCGACAGCACCAAGAGCGGCAGCGGCCTGAGCATTGGCCTGCTGACCGGCCAGCGCGTGCTCACCGTCTCCGACATGCAAAGCAAGCTGGACGCGCAACTGCGCGGCCTGGGCTGCGGCTTTGTGCCGCAGTGCCTGGCCCAGCCCTACATCAGCGCCGGCCACCTGGTGCCCAAACGCACCGAGCGCGCCACCCGCGTGTCTAAAGTCAGCTACGCCTGGCGCGCCGGTGTGCGCAAAGCCCCGGTAGGCAAAGCCCTGGCCTGGTGGCTGGCGCAACTGGAGCGCCCAGGCACGCGGCAGGCGCTGCTGTATGCCCATGAAGGCGCTTGAGTTGCTATATATTCAGTAGCTTCTTACGCTATGATTTAATGGGCTAGCGGCCTATAACGCATAAATTTCAGGCACCATTTCCCAGAACGGGTCGGCGTAGCACGGGATCCGGCGAGCGGTGCACTTAGCTCCGCGGCTGTCCTCCGGGGCGGCTTATGGCCGCCACCTCCCCCTTTATGCCGCTGCGCTAAGTGCACCGCTCGCCGGATCTAGCTGAGATGGTGGGGGCGCTACCTGCGTGCTCCAACCCTGCTCGCTGTGGCGGGAGTTTGACCGTTGCGGCCCAACCCTGTTCGCCGCCCTGGCACTTGGTTTGAGTGGCGTAGCGGCATAAAGGAGGAGCCCGAAGGGCGGGGGACAGCCGCGCAGCCACTCAAACCAAGTGCCAGGGCGTACAAACCACCTGAGCATACAAGGCGCCTGCACACACAAACCACCTGAAAGTACAAACCACCGATGACATCTGCCGACTGTGCACACGGCGCGCGGAAAAGGGTGAAATTGCGTGTAGAGTGTGCCCATGACTACACCACACAAAAAATCCATTGCCATCATCGGCGCAGGCATGGCGGGCACCACGGCTGCGCGCACCTTGCACCAGGCCGGGCACAACGTCACCCTGTTTGACAAAAATCGCCCACTTTGGCGGGCGCATGGCGACCAAGCAAACCGAGTTTGGCGGCTTTGACCACGGCACGCAGTACTTCACCGTGCGCGACGACCGCTTTCGCACCCTGATGGCCTGGGCGCTGGCCACCGCGCCCGACGTGGCCCGCCCCTGGAGTGCCAACGCCGTGCGCGTGCTGGACGCAGCCGGGCGCATCGCCGCCGCCGCGCTGCCCACGCACGACCCGCACTGGGTAGCGCAGCCGGGCATGAACGCGCTGGTCACGCACTGCGCGCAGGCCTTGGTGAAGGCAGGCCGCGTGCGGCTGAACACCCGCATCCACCGCATTACCAAGAGCGCCAAAGGCTGGCAACTCAACGCCGTAGACGCGCAGGAACGCGACGCGGTGTACAACGGCTTTGATGAAGTCATCATCGCCATGCCCAGCGTGCTGGCGCGTGAGCTGCTGCACAATTCAGAGCACCACCCGGCCTGGGTGAAAGCCATCGACAAGGTGGTGGTGGCGCCCTGCTGGAGCATGATGCTGGCCTTTCCGACTGCCGTGCCGTTGTCGCCCCGCGTGCCCGCCCTGCAATTGGGCCCGCAGTGGAGCGCCGCACGCAGCACCCACCACCGTGTGGCCTGGCTGGCCCGCGAGTCGTCCAAACCCAGCCGCAACCCACTGGAGCGCTGGACGGTGCAAGCCAGCGCCGACTGGAGCCGCGAGCACCTGGAAGACGACGGCGAGCGCGTCAAGGCCAAACTGCTCAAGGCCTTTGCCGAGATCACCGGCATCCGCGCCGAGCCCGAGTACGCCCAGGTGCATCGCTGGCGCTTTGCCAAAACCGAAAAACCGCTGGGCAAAAACTACCTGTGGGATGGCAAAACCGGCGTCGGCATTTGCGGCGACTGGTGCATCGGCCACCGGGTGGAAGACGCGTTTATCAGCGGGCTGGAGCTGGCGCTGGCCGCCAAATAACCAGAGGTGAAACGTGGCGGCGCAACGACGCAGCGCCGGGCCGCCCCAAGCAAGGCGGGCCCCCTTGGGGGGCAGCGCAGTACACGCAGTGACAAGCGTGGGGGCCACATACATCGGTCGGTTTGCGCCCTCCCCCACTGGCCCCTTGCACGCGGGCTCATTGGTCGCGGCGCTGGCCAGCTGGCTGGACGCACGGGCTCACCACGGCACCTGGTTGGTGCGCATTGAAGACATTGACACGCCGCGCTGCGTGCCCGGCGCTGCCGATGAAATAATGCGCCAGTTGGCGGCGTGCGGCCTGCTGCCCGACGCGCTGCCGGTTTACCAGTCCCAGCGCGGCGCGCTGTACCAGGCAGCGCTGGACGCGTTAATTACGCAGGGCCTGGCCTACCCCTGCGGGTGCTCACGCAAAGACATAGAAGAGGCCTTGGCGGCGCGTGCTGATGCACGCCCTAGCGGTGGTGCGGCTAAAGTACGCGGCGGCGTGCTGGTGTACCCCGGCACCTGCCGCAGCGGCCTGCAGGGCAAAGCAGCGCGTGCCTGGCGGTTTTTAACCCGATTTTCCCTATCAAATAACCTACTAGTCCCTGTCGCATGGACATATTCAGCTATCAATAACGAAGCATTTGCTGATCCACTTTCCGCCAGCCTGATCCACTGGCAGGACCGCCGTCTGGGCCCGCAGCAGCAAGACGTGGAGGCAGAGGTCGGCGACTTTGTTGTCAAGCGCGCCGACGGCCTGTGGGCCTACCAGCTGGCCGTGGTGGTGGACGACGCGGCACAGGGCATCACCCACATCGTGCGCGGCGAAGACCTGGCCGACAACACGGCGCGGCAAATTTTGCTGCAACGCGCTTTGGGCCACCCCACGCCGCAGTATTTGCACACGCCGCTGGTGCTGGCGGCGGACGGGCACAAGCTGTCCAAACAAAACGGTGCCACGCCGCTCGATCTGTCGCAGCCCCTGGTCGCGCTGAACGCTGCGGCCAAGGTGCTGGGTCTGCCCAGCAGCACGGGCAGTGTGCAGCAGGCCCTGCAAGCCTGGACGCAGGCTTGGCTTCTACAATCGTAGGCTATGACCCCACAGCCAACCGCACCCGCCGACTCGCACTTGATGACACCGCCCGCTACGCCACCCGCCGACCACTCTGCCGCGCCCCCTGATACATCCACCCAAGATGCACCCTCGCCACTCAAAGGCCGCCCGATCCGCAGCTTTGTGCTGCGCACCGGCCGCACCACGGTGGGCCAGGCCAAGGCGCTGGATGATTTGGGGCCGTTATACCTCTTGCCCTACCAGTCACACGCTATAAATTTAGGAGCTACTTACGTCCACAGCACTGGGACTACAGGCACATTTGGCACAGAAAATCCGTCCAAAATCATTTTCGAGATCGGTTTTGGCATGGGCGAGGCCACGGCGCATATTGCCCAGCTGATGCCCGATGCGCTGTACATCGGCTGCGAGGTACACCCACCCGGCGTAGGTGCGCTGCTCAAGCGCATTGGCGATGAGCAGATCACCAACATCCGCATCATCCAGCACGATGCGGTGGAGGTGCTCAAGCACATGATTGCGCCAGCCAGCCTGGACGGCGTACACATTTTCTTCCCCGACCCGTGGCATAAAAAGCGCCACAACAAACGGCGACTGATCCAGCCCCCGTTGATCACCCTGCTGGCCTCGCGCATCAAACCCGGTGGCTACATCCACTGCGCCACCGACTGGCAGCACTACGCCGAGCAGATTTTGCAGGTGCTGAGCGACGAGCCCACGCTGGTAAATACCGCGCCTGCCAACGCCGCTACGGGCGCAGAGGGCTACGCCCCCAAGCCGAGCTACCGGCCCCTCACCAAGTTTGAAAACCGGGGTATCAAACTGGGGCACGGCGTGTGGGATGTGGTGTTTCGTAAAATATAAGTTCTGTCGATCGTGGACCACATTGAATGACATGCTATGCCTCACTCCATCCCCCAATTTTTGTTGATCATCGCCATCACCGTGGTGGCCGCTTCGCTGCTGGAGGCCTTCATCATCAGCCGCAAACGCCCGGGCACCTACAACTGGCGCAGCCTGCGCTTGTCACTGATGGATTTGGTGGTGCGCAATGCGCTGCGTTTTGTGTTGCCCTCGACCTTCATCGCGCTGGCAGGCCAATGGCTGTGGGCGCACCGCCTGTGGACGGTGCCGCTGGACAACATCACCGCTTTTGCATTGCTATTTTTAGGGCAAGAGTTTTGCTATTACTGGTACCACCGCGCGGGGCACCGGGTGCGCTGGTTCTGGCTGTCGCACAGTATCCACCACTCGCCCAACGAGCTCAATCTGGCGGCCGCCTACCGCCTGAGCTGGACGGCTACCTACACAGGTACGGTGCTGTTTTTCATGCCACTGGTATTGCTGGGCTTTTCACTACAGGTGGTGCTGGCGTGTCTGGCGCTCAATTTGCTCTACCAGTTCTGGATCCACGCCGCTTGGATACCCAAGCTGGGTTGGCTGGAATATGTGCTCAACACCCCCTCGGCACACCGGGTGCACCATGCCTCCAACCTGGAGTACCTGGACGGCAACTACGGCGGTGTGCTGATTGTGTTTGACCGCCTGTTTGGCACCTATATCCCTGAGCGTGCCGATGTGCCCATCCGCTATGGCTGGGTGCAACCCATCACGACAGGCAATGTGTTTGTACTGCAAGCCACGCCATGGATCGGTTTGTTCAAAGACCTGCGCCAGGCCAGATCGGTGTCTGAAATCTGGCACCTGCTGGCCAAGCCACCCGGTTGGAGCGCGCGCGGCCCGCAGTTGACCACCGAAGCCCTGAGTTCAGCAGTCAAATAAGCCTGTAGTCCTTATGCTACGGTCGTAAGCAGCTATTTAAATTATAGCAACTTACGGCAACCTCGGGGCTATCAAGTTACGCCCGCTCGGTGACCCAGGCTTGCACTGATTGCAGCGCGGTGGCCAGTTTGCTCGGATCGGTGCCACCGGCCATCGCCATGTCGGGTTTGCCGCCGCCCTTGCCGCCCACCTGTTGCGCCACAAAGTTGGCCAGGTCGCCGGCTTTGACTTTGCCAATGGTATCTTGGGTCACACCAGCGGCGATTTGCACCTTGTCGCCATCCACTGCGGCCAGCACGATGACGGCCGTCTTCAGCTTGTCTTTGAGTTTGTCCATGGTGTCACGCAGGGTCTTGGCATCCGCTCCGTCCAGCTTGACGGCCAGCACCTTGATGCCCTTGACGTCCACCGCGCTGTCCAGCAGCGCGTCGCCTTGGCTGGAGGCCAGCTTGCCTTTGGCGGCGTTTAGTTCTTTCTCCAGTGCCTTCACCTGCTCCTGCACCTGCGCGATACGTGTGGCCAGCTCGTGCGGCTGGGCTTTCAGCGCTGCGGCGGCTTGGTTAACGGTGGCTTCCAGCTCTTGCACGTAGGCGACGGCGTTGCTGCCGGTGACGGCTTCAACGCGTCGCACGCCAGCAGCTACGCCACTTTCTGCTACGATTTTGAACAGGCCAATGTCGCCCGTGCGAGCTACGTGCGTGCCACCGCAGAGTTCTTTACTGCTACCAATCTCCAGCACCCGCACCTCGTCGCCGTACTTCTCGCCAAACAGCATCATCGCGCCGCTTTGCTTGGCCGCTTCGATTTCCATCACCTTGGCACTCGTCGCCGCATTCGCCAAAATCTCGGCGTTGACCAACAGTTCAATGGCTTTGATTTGCGCGTCGGTGACCGGCGCATTGTGCGCAAAGTCAAAGCGCGTGCGCTCGGCGTTCACCAGGCTGCCTTTTTGCTGCACATGCGTACCCAGCACCTCGCGCAGGGCCTTGTGCATCAGGTGGGTGGCGCTGTGGTTACGCATGCTTTGGGCGCGCACTTGTGCATTGACCTGCGCCGTCACGCTGTCGCCCAGCTTCAGCGTGCCCTGCGTGAGGGTGCCGTGGTGGCCGAAGACATCAGTTTTGATTTTCAGCGTGTCGCTGACGGCAAAGCTGCCGCCCGCTGCGCTCAATACGCCTTCATCCCCCACCTGGCCACCGCTCTCTGCGTAAAACGGCGTGGTGTCCAGCACAATCACCCCGTTTTGACCTGCATTTAGCTCGCCAGTCCCTGTCCCATCGACATAGAGCGCTACTATTTTTGTAGTGTGCTCCAGCGTGTCGTAGCCCACAAAGGTGTTGCCAGCGCCCGCATACTCCAGCGCCTTGTCCATCTTGAACTTGCCAGCGGCGCGGGCCTGCGATTTTTGCTTTTCCATGGCGGCGTTAAAGCCTGTCCACATCCACTGTCACGTCGCGCTCGCGGCAAACATCCTGCGTCAGATCGAGCGGGAAGCCGTAGGTATCATGCAGCTTGAAGGCCACTTCGCCAGGCAACGTACCAGTAACCTCAATTGTTTTTGCCACCGAGGCCAATCGATCTGGAACCGCTGACCCCAGTACCGCAAATACCTCAAGCCCTTGGAGTTGGCTAGCGAGCGGCAATGCTAGTTCAACGTCCGCGCCAACGGGAGCCCAATATACGTATACTTGCCGACCGTTTGAACCTTCGGCTTGGTAAAGGTGTACGCCATCTCGAACAGCAAAAACGCCTCCGCCTTCGTATGAATCAGCCATCAACGTTTCAACTGCAAATTTCGCTGGGGATGCCCGTTCTTCCAGTATCTCCATACCCGTGGCCAGCGTCTCATAAAACCGCTCTTCCTCCACCCGCAGCACGTCCATCACCCGTGCGGCATCACTTTTCAAACGCGGGTAGGCATCGCCCATCATGCGCACCAAATCGGGCACCAGCTTGTGGAAGAACGGGGTCTTTTTGCCCAGTTTGTAGCCGTGGCGGATGGCACGGCGGATGATGCGGCGCTGCACGTAACCACGGCCTTCGTTGGACGGGTTCACGCCGTCGCTCACCAAGAACGCGGTAGCGCGGATATGGTCGGCAATCACGCGCAGGCTCTTGTTGTCCAAATCGGTGACGCCCGTTTCGCGACCAGCGGCTTGGATGAGCGCGTCAAAAATGTCAATCTCGTAGTTGCTGTGCACGTGCTGCAAGATGGCTGCAAGGCGTTCGAGACCCATACCCGTATCTACGCAGGGCGCGGGCAGTTTGTTCAACGAGCCGTCGGCCTGCATGTCAAACTGCATGAACACATGGTTCCAAATTTCAATGAAGCGGTCGCCATCTTCACCCGGGCTGCCGGGTGGCCCGCCGGGGATGTGCGCTCCGTGGTCGTAAAAAATCTCGCTGCATGGGCCGCAGGGCCCCGTGTCGGCCATCATCCAGAAATTGTCGGACTTGTATTTGCCGCCCTTGTTGTCGCCAATACGGATCACGCGCTCGGGTGGCAGGCCAATTTCTTTGGTCCAGATGTCGTAGGCTTCCTGGTCGTCGATGTAGACCGTGGCGGTCAGTTTGTCGGCGGGCAACTTGTACACCTGGGTCAGCAGCTCCCAGCCCCATTTGAGCGAGTCGCGTTTGAAATAATCGCCAAAGCTCCAGTTGCCCAGCATTTCAAAAAACGTGTGGTGGCGCGCGGTGTAGCCGACGTTTTCCAGGTCGTTGTGCTTGCCGCCCGCCCGCAGGCAGGCCTGCACACTGGCGGCGCGCACGTACGAGCGCTTGTCGCTGCCCAAAAACACGTCTTTGAACTGCACCATGCCGGAGTTGGTAAACATCAGCGTCGGGTCGTTGCCGGGCACCAGCGGGCTGCTGGCCACCACCGTATGGCCCTTGGAGGCAAAAAAGTCGAGAAAGGACTTGCGGATGTCCGCGACGGAGAAAGTGGGGGTAGATGTGGGGATGGAGCTGGCTTGGGTCATAGCCCGCTATTTTACGGGCTTGGGTCGGGTCTTCCCGCTCAGCTCAACGCAAACGCGTCCATCGCCAGGATGCTGTACATCACCTCGCGGCTGAGGTAGCGGGTTTTCACGGCCGCATCTTTGCCCCAACCACCTGCGCCCAGGGCAAAGTAGATGGTGGCAAAGTGCTCGTCCGTAGGATGGGCGCGCACGGCGTGGGGGGCCTGGCTGCGGTAGTGCAGCATGGCCTGGGTGTCTGCCTGGGTGACCTTGCTTTCTATCCAGCGGCTGAACTCGCCCACATAGGGCGCAGGTGGTGCGGCCAGCTCGGGGCGGCCTTGCATGAACTCGCCCAGGTTATGCGTCATGCTGCCCGAGCCGATGATCAGCACGCCCTCACCCCGCAGGCTTTGCAACGCCGCGCCCATGGCCATCAGGGACGCTGGCGTGTAGTTGGCGGGCAGCGCCACTTGTACGACCGGGATGTCGGCCTGGGGGAACAGGTGCATCAGTGGCACCCACGCGCCGTGGTCTAGCGGGCGCTGCGCATCGCCTTGCGTGGTAATGCCTGCCGCTTGCAGCAACCCCATTACCTGCTGCCCCAAGGCGGAGTCGCCCTTGGCGGGGTATTGCAGCTGGTACAGCGGCTCGGGAAAGCCGCCAAAGTCGTGCCAGGTTGGCGGTGTGGGATTGGTCATCACCACTGGGCTGCGCGCCATCCAGTGCGGCGACATGATGACAATGCCCGTGGGCTGGGTGGGCAGGGCCTGCGCCCAGGCGCGCAGCGCGGGGCCCGTGTGGCCCTGCTCCAGAGCGAACATGGGCGAGCCGTGGGAGACGAAGAGGACGGGGAGTGTAGAAGAGGTGTGCATGGCAGGAATATAAAGTAAGTCCTGCGGGTCAAAATTCGAATGCGCACGTTTTGATACAAAGCAACTGCTTGTCAAAGCCCGGCAACGCCGCTATAACCGGACGCTGGAACTTTGCAACTGGTCAATTTTTTTAGGAGACAAGTATGTTTTTTTCTGCCCGCATTGCTGCGCTGTCTGTCTGCGCGCGCCCCCTTGCCGTCAGCCTGAGCTTGGCGCTTCTTAGTCCAGTGGCTGCCCTGGCCGATTCCTCCCGCCGCAGCGGGTGTACGGGTGAAGTTTGACCTGACTGACCCGGCTGCCAGCCCCTTCCCCAGCGACCGCTACACCGTGCGGGAGTGGTCTAACCAGACGTTCCGCCGCGTCCACCTGCCCACGCCCGACTGCACCGTGCGCGTGAGCGACTGCCAGGACATCGCCGTCATCAACAGCCTGGACGGCTTCTCGACCCAGCCGCGCATCACGGTGCCCTTTACCGGCGCGATTGATCCGGCCAGCGTCTCCAGCGAGACGGTGTACTTGCTCAACCTGGGCGATGTGCAGACGGCGCGCGGCTTTGGCGAGCGCGTGGGCATTAACCAGCGCCTGTGGGACCCGGCCACCAATACCCTGGTGTTTGAACCCGACGAGCTGCTGCAAGAGCACACGCGCTACGTGCTGATCGTCACCGATGGTGTGCGCGATGCGGCGGGCAAGCCCATCCAGCGCAGCAAGATGGATGATGACGACGACGGGGACACCAGGCCAGGGATGCGCGGGCGGGGCAACGAAGAATACCAACGCGACTTGCGCGATGCCATGCGCGCCCACCGGAGCCTGCACCGGGTGGCTGCGGCCAGCGTCTTCACCACCCAAACCGCTACCGGCGATCTGGCCAAAATCATGCGGCAAATCAAGGCCACTACGCCCGCACCTGCCAGCTTCTTGCTGGGCACGGCGGGCGGCGCAGCGGTGCGCTCGGTGTTCACCCTGGCCAATGTGCAGGGCATTCAATTTAGCCGCCAAGTGGGCACCTCGCCCACCTTCCAAGTCGGCCCTTTGCCTACCCCGGCTTTGGGCATCGTGCCCGGTGCAGTGGGGCAAATTGCCTACGGCAAGTTCAGCTCGCCCAGTTACCAAACGGCGGGCCAGTACATCCCCGCCATCCCCACGGGCCGCAGTGGCAGCCCACCGGTGCAAGGCAGTAACGACCTAGTGTTTCAACTCTTCGTGCCCGCAGGCCCCAAGCCTGCAGGCGGCTGGCCGGTGGCGATCTTCGGCCACGGCTTTACCGACAGCATGTACGGCGCGCCCTGGACGGTGGGTGCGGTGTTTGCCTCACAAGGCATTGCCACCCTGGCGATCAACGTGGTGGGCCATGGCGGCGGTGCTTTAGGCACGCTGAGCGTGTTGCGCACCGGCGATGTGCCCGTCACCGTGCCTGCGGGCGGGCGCGGTTTTGACCAGGACGGCAATGGCGTGATCGACAGCACCGAGGGGGTAAACGCCGCGCCACCGCGTACCATCATCGGTAGCCGCGACGGCCTGCGCCAAACCGTGATTGACCTGATGCAACTGGTGCGCCAGGTCGAAGTGGGCATGGACATCGACGGCGACGGCACCGCCGACCTCAACGCCCAGCGCATCTACTACGCTGGCCAGTCCTTTGGCGGCATCTACGGCACCAAGCTGCTGGGCATTGAGCCCAACATCAAAGCCGGTGTGCCCAACGTGCCAGGCGGCTCCATCACCGAAGTGGCACGTCTGGGCGTGTTCCGCTTTCTCACCGCAGTGGCCCTGGCCACCCGCACGCCACAGTTGCTCAATGTAGCACCCACGCCCGGCGTACCCGTGCCATTCAACCTGAACTTCAATGAAAACATGCCCCTTCGCAACCTGCCCCTGGTGGTGAACAACGTGCCCGGTGCCACCGCCATTGCGCAGGTGCTGGACCGTTTTGAGTGGGTGCAGCAAAGCGGCAACCCGGTGTCGTATGCGCCGCTGATTCGCAAGGCCCCGCTCGCGGGCAGTGCGGCCAAGCCGGTGATCGTGCAGTTTGCCAAGGGCGACGTGACCGTGCCCAACCCCAGCTCAAGCGCCATCCTGCGTGCGGGTGCCCTGCAAGACCGCGCCACTTATTTCCGCAATGACTTGGCCTATGCGCTCAACCCAACTCCAACTGGCGTTCCCAAGAATCCGCATACGTTCTTGACCAATATCGGCATTCCCGCATCGGTGCCCTACGCCATTGCAGCGCAGTCGCAGATTGCAGCGTTCTTTGCCAGCAATGGACTGTTGACCATCGACCCCGATGGGCCTTCGCCTATTTTTGAGGTGCCGATCGTGTTGCCGCTGCCAGAAGGTTTGAACTTTATTCCCTGAGTGGCTATAAAAGCGGCTTCATGCCGCTTTTTTTGCACTTGTTTTGTACGGGAGCTGGCCGACGGCGTACTCAGCTCCGCGGCCAATACTGTTCTATTAGAGTAATCTGTGTCAGAATACAGACTCCATACAAGGAGTCACAGCGTGGCAAGAACCAAGGCAACCTTAGGCGATGGGATTCGACTGACCGACTATCTGGGCGCCAGCCTCCTGGCGCGCGTCTACCCGCTGGAGCTGGTCCAATCCGTGCTCCAAGAACACGGGGTGCAAAGCCAGCGCGTGCGCTCCTTTCCAGCCCAGGTGACCACCTACTACTGCATGGCGCTGGCGCTGTACCCGCAAGCGGCCTACGAAGCCGTATTTGCCGCCGTCGCCCAAGGCCTGGCCAGCGTGCATGGCGGCATTGCCCCCCGCACGGTCGTCAAATCCGCCATCAGCACCGCACGCACCCGCCTGGGCAGTGCACCCCTCAAGGCGCTGCATGCACGCGCCTGCCAACCCCTGGCCAGCCCCAAAGCCCAACCGCACGCCTTCTACGGCGGACTGCGCTTGGTCGCCCTCGATGGCAGCGTCTTTGACATCCCCGACGAGGCGGCCAATGCACAGCACTTTGGCCGCCACAATACCTCGGGTCGCCTGGCCGCCTACCCTCAGGCGCGCTGCGTGCTGCTGGCCGAATGCGCCACCCACGCCATCATCGATGCCCAGCTAGGCTCCAGCAGCCAAAGCGAGAACGCCTTGGCCCAACCCCTCTTGCAGCGGCTGCAACCGGACATGCTGTGCTTGGCTGATAGGGGCTTTTGCGGCTACGCCAACTGGCTCCAAGCCAGTGCCAGCGCAGCCCAGTTGCTGTGGCGCTGCAAGACCGATTGGCAACTGCCCATAGACCAGGTGCTGGGTGATGGCTCCTACCTCACCACCCTGTATCCCAACCAGAAGTCGCGCCGAGTCGGCATGGGCGCGCTGCAGGTGCGCGTGATTGAGTACGACTTGCCCCAACAAAATAGTGCGCAAGAGCGCTATCGCTTGCTCACCACCTTACTGGATCCAACGACGGCCCCAGCCCTGGAGCTGGCCGCGTTGTACAGCCAGCGCTGGGAGATTGAAAGCGTCTTGGATGAGCTCAAAACGCATACCCTGCAGGGCAGGCGAACCCTTAGAAGCAAAACGCCCCAGGGCATTGAACAAGAGTTCTATGGCTGGTTGCTGATGCACTACGCGACCTGTTGGCTGATGCACCAGGCGGCCAGTGCGCACCGATTAAGTCAACGACAGTTATCGTTTACCGGGACGCTCCAATTAGTGCGCAGACACCAGCCCCACTCAGGGGCCTTTCCCCCCTGACCGGCCCCGATGCCGCAGGCGCTGGTTCAGATTGCTGCTGCAAGAGGTCTCTAAGCTCAAATGCGTGAGCAGCCGGGGCTTGCACAGGCCACGCATGGTCAAACACAAGCGTAGCGCCTACGCCAGTAGCCTGACCCGCGTGCGCACCAGCGAGTCTATTTGTGCAACGCCACGGATATTGCAGCCCAAGCCTCTTAGCAAATGGGGGAGGGAGAAATTATCAATTTCTAGTTAATAGAACAGTATTGGCCGCGAAGCCGTTCACGCCAAGTGCCGGGGCGGGCACAGCCAAAATGCCAGCTTCCGCGGCCTGACACTGACGGCAAGCTAGAACCTACCGGTGAACATCAAACAGCGCCGCTCCGCGCTTGACCAAGCTGCGCGCAATCACCGTGCGGTGGATCTCGCTGGTGCCGTCGTAGATGCGGGCGATGCGGGCATCTCGGTAGTAGCGCTCGATAGGTAAGTCTTTGCAGTAGCCCATGCCGCCAAAGACTTGCACGGCGCGGTCTACCACGCGGCCTAATGTTTCGGCGGCATGCACTTTCACCATCGCGATGTCGTCACGCGCATCCATGCCCTGGTCAATCTTCCACGCGGCGTGCAGCACCATCCAGCGGGCGGCGTTGACTTCGATCACGCTGTCGGCCAGCATCTGCTGCACTAGTTGAAAATCGGCAATCGGCTTGCCAAACTGGTTGCGTTGTTTGGCGTAGTCTGCCATCAGCTCCAGCACATGTGCGGCCTTGCCTACGCAGCGTGCGCCGATTTGCGCCAGGCGCACCACACCCAGCACTTGCATGGCCATTTTGAAGCCGTTGCCGCGCTCGCCTAGCAAAGCGATGGGTTCTAACTTCACGTTGTCAAACCACAGCTCGTTGTGCGATGTGCCGCGCAGGCCCATCATCTTTTGGTCCTTGCCTACAGTGAAGCCCGGTGAGCCTTTGTCCACCAGGAATAACGAGATTTCTTATCTCACCCGTCTTGGCCGAGACAATGAAGAAGTCGCTGAACTCGGCATCGCTGATGAAGTGCTTGGAGCCGCCCAGGAGCCAGGTGCCGTCGGCTTGCGGCATCAGCATGGGTTTTGATGCCTTGCGCATCGCTGCCCGCACCCGCCTCGGTGATGGCGATGGACGCGGTGCGTTCCCCGCGCACGCAGGGTGTCAGCCAGCGCTCGATCTGCGCGCCCTGGCAGGCCAAGAGCACCTCGTACACATTGCCAAAGGCGCGGCGGATCAAGATGTCGGTGGTGTGGCCAAACTGCTCTTCGCACAGCATGCGGTCTACCGTGCTTAACCCGCCACCACCCAGCTGCGCGCTGATGTTCAGGGCGTACAGACCCAGGGCTTTGGATTTTTCAAAGATGGTTTTGGCAATGCCCGGATCCAGCGCGCCAGAATGTTCTACGTCATCTTCCAGGGGTTGCAATTCTTCTGCGATATATCGACGAATCGTGTCGATCATCATTTTTTGTTCGTCATTCAATCCAAAATGCATGATTTACCTGTCAAATATGCCCATAGTCCCTGTCTACTGGACGTAAGCAGCTATATATTTAATAGCGCTACGGTGTCTTGAGCCGCATGGCATTAGGCAGTGGCGTGGAGCGACGCAGCACGTCTTCGGCCAGCCAGGTGGCGCTTTTTCGGGCGCGCTCGGCCACCAGCGGCAGCGGCAAATTCAAATAATCGTCGTTGAACACTTCAAAGCTGTAGTCACCGCTGTAACCCAGCTTGTCCAGCCGCATCACCATGTCGACCAAGGCCTCGTTGTGCACGCCCTCACCGGGAAAGACGCGGAAGGTGCGCGCGGTATCGCGGCGCTCTTCAAAGCTCTTGGTCTCGCTCCACATGAAGTCGGCCAGTTGCACCAGGAAGATTTTGGCGGGGTCGATAAAGTCCAGCTCTTCGAGTGGGGTTTTGGCCGCCAGCACATGGTAGGAGTCGATGCACACCCCCAGGTTGGGCGCGTCGGCGCGGCACACCACGTCCCAGGCGGTGGTGTACTCGTTGATGGTACGGCCCCAGCTGAGGCCCTCAAAGGCGATCTTGATGCCAAAGGGCACGGCCAGCATGGCCAGCTTGCGCAGGTCTTTGGCGATTTTGTCCAGGTCTTGGCTGGCGTGGGCCGATACGGACGAGCAGGCCAGCAGTACCTTGCAGTCCAGTGCGGCGGCCATCTCCAGCATGGACTTGGCGATGTCTACCTTGTACTCGTGCAGGTGGCCGCTTAAACCTTCAAAATCACGCAGCACCTGAAAGCCGGTGCCACGCAGTCCGCTGGCTTTTACGGCTTGGACGGCTGCCTGCAAGCCCTGTGGGTGGCCGACCAAATCGTTGGCCTTGAGCATGACCTGGCTGAAGCCTGCACGCTGCATGGCTTCGAGCTTGGCCTCGATCGGCCCGGCCAGGCTGATGGTGTCCATACCAAAGCCGCTGATGATGTTGCTGGCCATGGTTTAGGCCTTTGCTTTGGAGGCTGCGGTGGGCTTGGCGGCGGCCGTACTCAGCGCCTTTTGGCTTTGCACCAGCTCAAACACCACACCGCCCAAATAGGTCTTGGTAATGGCCCCGCGCTGCTCGGTGTGCGCTGCCGTGGTCTCGACAAACTCCATGCCCAGTTGGCGCAGCGCCGCTACGGCGGCCAGCACGTCGGGCACGCCCAGGCCGATGCGTTGCAACTTTTCGTCGGCATCCAGCACATTCATCTCGGGCTCTACCAGTTGCAGCATGAAGGCGCTTTGGGCATGCAAAGCCGGGCTTTGCAGCAAGCGACCCTTGGGCATGATGCCAAAGCGCTTTTCGTCGGGTATCTCGCCAAAGCCAAACAGTTCTTTGTAAAACTCGGTCCAGTCGTTGCTGCGCTCGGGGCCGATGTACTGCACCACGCCAAAGAAGTGAATGCCTGCGGTGGCAGCAGGCTTTTGATCGACCGAGGGGATGGGCGTGAAGTCCACCTCGTAAATGCTGAATTCCTGGTAGCGATCGACAAAGTAAATGCGACTGGAGCCCGCGCCATGGATGGCCGGGATGTTCAGCTCCATCACCTCGGCGCGGGTGGGCACCTCCCAGGCGCCGCGCTCTTTGGCGTAGGCATAGGCCGCACGCGCATCGCGCACCCGCAGGGCAATGGCCGAGATGGTAGGCACATCGCTGCCCTGCGCCGCGCCCTGCACCTCGCTGGGGTGGGCGTTGACCACCACATTCATGGCACCCTGGCGGTACAGCAGCACCTCGCGTGAACGATGGCGGGCGACCGGCTTGAAACCCATCATCTCCAGCACCTGGCCCAGCGCTTGGGGTTTAGAGGTGGCGTACTCAATGAACTCAATGCCGTCCAGGCCGATGGGGTTGGATGCATCGCTGAAGGACGCTTGCAGCGGCTCGCGTTGGCTGGCGGCGGTGGTGAGGAGGTCGCTCATAAGTTTGCTCGAAGTAGTAGTTGGCTAAGGCTTTAGGCAACGCAAAAAACGCAAAAATTACGCAAAAAGCGCAAAAAAGAAAATCATTTATATTTTGCATTCATTTTTGGCGTTTTTTGGATCCCCATTTTTTGCGTTTTTTGCGATAAATTCTTACGCAGCGCGATTTACTTCGCCGCAGCCACAGACCCACCCAGGAAGAGCCGTTCTATATTCGGATCAGCCAGCAGCTCAGACGCCTTTTTATGCAGCACGCATCGCCCAGATTCCAGCGCGACTGCGTCGTCCGAGATTTGCAAGGCGCTTTTCACATTTTGTTCCACCATCAGCACCGTGGTGCCCTGCTCTACCAGCTTACGTAACAGTTTGAAGACATCCTTCACCACGATGGGCGACAGGCCGATGGACGGTTCATCAATCAACAGCACCTTGGGGCGCAGCAGCAAGGCGCGGCCAATCTCCAACTGCTTTTGCTCACCGCCAGAGAGTGCGCTGGCTTGCGAATGCAAGCGCTCTTTGACACGCGGAAAAAACTCCAGCACTTCAGGGATGCGCTCGTGCGTGGTCTTGGTGCCCAGGGTGATGCCGCCCAGCTCCAGGTTCTGCCACACGGTGAGCTGGCCAAACAGGTTGCGTCCCTGCGGCACAAAGGCAATGCCCTTGGCCAGCAACTCTTTTTGGCTAGCGCCCGAGATGTCCTGCCCATCAAACAGCACCTTGCCCTGGCGCGGCTTGAGCAGGCCAAACAGGGTTTTGAGCACGGTGGATTTACCGGCACCGTTGGGGCCGATCAACAGCGTGATGGCGTTGCGTTGGATTTTCAGGTTCAGGTTGTTCAGGATCATGAAGTCCTTGTAGCCTGCAACTACGTCCTGGAATTCGATGCAGATGTCGTTGTTGTTTGCCGTGCTCATCATTACGCTCCCAGATAAGCGTCCAGCACTTGTTTGTTACCGCGAATCTCGGCAGGGGTGCCAATCGCCAGCACCTTGCCTTCGACCATCACCATGATGCGGTGGCACAGGTCCATCACAAAATCCATATTGTGTTCAATTACGACGAAGCTGCTCTTTTTTCCGAATTTCGGGTTTTGGTTCAAGTCTTTCAACAGAGTCGAAATGCCGCCTACCAAAGAGGGGTTCACCCCTGCGCAGGGCTCGTCCAGCAGCACCAGATCGGGCTCGCTCATAAAGGCCATCGCAATGTCGACCAGCTTCTGTTGGCCGTAACTTAAGGTGCCGGCTTTCAAATGCGCCACATGCTCAATGCGAAACTGTTTAATCAGCGCATCGGCTTTGTCACCCAAGCCGGAATCAGACGGCGCAAACATCCGGCTGAACATGGTGCCTTTGTGCTCTTGCGCCGCGACGATCAGGTTATCGCGCACGGTCATCTTGCCAAACACCTGTAGCGTTTGAAAGGTGCGGCCTACGCCACGGCGGCTGAGTTCCAGCGGGCCGAGCTTGGTGACATCCTTGCCGTTTAGTTCAATCTTTCCCTCATCGGGCGTGATCTGGCCCAGCATGGAATTAAACAGCGTGGTTTTGCCAGAACCGTTGGGGCCGATGACACCGAAAATTTCTCCAGGCTGCACGTCAAAGCTCACGCCGCCCACGGCCTGGATGGCACCGTAGGCTTTTTTCAGGTTGGTCACTTTGAGCAGGCTCATGGCGCGGCTCCTGTCTGGGCAATGCCGGTGTCATCAGCACCCATATCGGATGCACGTTTGGCGCGGTCTTCACTGGCCTTGCGCGAGTCGCGTTTTTCTTTCAGCCTGTCGGGCAAACTCAGCAAGCCATCGGGCAGCCAGACCATCATCAGCACCACCACCAAGCCAAACAGCGGCAAATACCAGTTGGACAGCACAGGCGCGGCATCGCGTATCCAGTCGGGCACCACCACCCCCATGGCCGCGCCCAGCAGTGGGCCCCAGAAGTAGCCCGAACCGCCAACAACGACCATCAAATACATCATGATCGATGCACCCACCGCAAACGGCGCAGGCTCGATAAAGTCCACCAGGGACGCGAACAACACGCCCGCCACGCCAGCATACACCGCGCCGATGGCAAAACTCATCAGCGTGTAGCCGCGGGTGTCGATGCCCAGACTCTCGGCGCGAATCGGGTTGTCGCGCAGCGCGGTAAAGGCCTTGCCCCAAGGCGAGCGCAGCAGCCCCCACAGTAGTGCAATCATGATGACGGCGCAGGCCAGGACGAAGTAATAGTACGCCAAGCCACCCTTGAGCGACAGGCCAAAAACCTCGGGCCGCGCAATGCCGTTGATGCCAAAGGTGCCGCCCGTGAGCCATTCTTCATTGCGCATGACCAAATACATGGCCGTGTTAAAACCCAACGTGGCAAAGGCCAGGTAAATGGTTTGCACGCGCAGCGCGGGGAAGCCGACGACCAGGCCGACAAAGAAACACAGCGCCACAGCCAGCGGCATGCCCAGCCACCAGCTAAGGCCCGCCTTGAGCAAAATGGCCACGGTGTAGGCCCCAATGCCAAAGAACGCGGCATGACCGAGAGACTTTTGCCCGGCGTAACCGACCGTCAGGTTCAGCCCCATGGTGGCGATGACGAAGATCAGCCAGTAGGTGAACAAATAGACCCCGTAATTTTTAAGAAATGGCGGCGCAGCCAATAACAGCAGAGCGCAAGCAGCTATTGAAATCGTAGTAATTGTTTTGTTGCGGGCGCTGGAGTGGAGGATGTCGGTCATACCTTGCGCTCCTCTTTTTTGCCCAAGAGGCCTTGCGGTTTGAACAAAATCACCACCATAAAAATAATCAGCGCCACCGCGTCTTTGTAGGACGGCGAAATATAGGCCGCCGCCAGGTTTTCACTCACCCCCACGATCAGCCCACCCAGCAGCGCGCCGCGCGAATTGTTAAAACCGCCGATGATGGCGGCAAAAAACGCCTTGGTGCCCAGCGACTCGCCCATATCAAACTTGGCCAGATAGGTAGGCGTGACCAGCAGCGCGGCCATGCAGGCCAGCACGGCGTTGATGGCAAAGGTATAAAAAATCATGCGCGGTACGTTGATGCCCAGCACCGAGGCGCTCTCGGTGTTTTGCGCCACCGCCTGCATGGCGCGGCCGGTGACGGTTTTGGCAATAAAGGCCTGCACCGCAAACACGATGATGAGCGCGCTGACCAAGGTGCCCACATCGCCCATGGTAATGGTGACCCCGGCAATATTGAACAGCTGGTCGCCAAACAGGGATGGAAAGGCATGCGCCTCAGCGCTGTAGCCTGCGCGCAGGCCGTTACGCATGACGATGGACAGGCCAATGGTGGCCACCACGATGGGCATCATGCCAAACTTGAACAGCGGATCGACCACGCTGCGTTTGAAGGCCCAACCCAGCACCGCCACCGCCACGAGCATCGTCAACCCCAGGCTCACCAGCAGCGGCGCACCCATGCCCATGAAGGCCAGCATGGCAAACGCAGGCAGCATGACAAACTCGCCCTGCGCAAAGTTGATGGTGCCAGCAGCTTGCCACAAGAGCGTAAAGCCCAGAGCCGCTAGCGCGTAGATACTGCCGGTGGACAGACCGCTGAAGAAAAGTTGTAAGAAGTCGGTCATGGGCAAAAGGATTATTTCCTGGCGTTCAGCGGCGGCAGCACTTCGATCACTTCCTGCTTGCCGTTTTTCACCTGCACCAGGTAGCTGGCGCGGTCCAGGTCGCCTTTGTCGTCAAAGTTCACGTCCAGCAGCACGCCAGGGTAACGCGATGCGCTGATGCTCAGGCCATGCATGGCCTTGGCTACCGCTGTGCGGTCGAGCTTACCGACCTTTTCAATCGCGGCTTTGAGCGAGTAAATGCCGGTGTAGCCCTTGATGCCGTTGTGGTCGCTGATGTATTTGTAGTTTTGGTAGAACTTGGCCTTGAATTTGAGCATCTCGGGCGATGGAGCATCCACGGTCAGGCCCACGTGGGCAATCGCTCCATTGGCGGCCTCGCCTGCCAGGTCAATCACCTTTTGTCCGGTGAGCGTGGTCTCGCCGATGATCGGTTTGTTCCAGCCTTGCTTGCGCAGCTCGCGCAGGATGCGGGCGGATTCGTCTTCGTTCAGGTAGACAAATACCGCGTCGGCATTGGACTGTTTGGCTTTGATCACGGCTGCGGAAAAGTCCACCTGGCTCGCATCGGTCGAGATCTCAGTGGCTACTTTGGTATTGCCCGTGGCCAAGGCCTTTTTCATCATCTCCAAACCACCCTTGCCAAAGTCGTTATTCACGTAAATGATGGCCAGGTTTTTGATGTTGGGCTGGCTGGCAATGTACTTGGCCACCTTGGGCATGGCGGTGGCCTGCGTGAAGCTGGTGCGGAAGATGTAGGGGTTGCCCTGCAGGGTGATGTTGGCCGCCTCGCCGCCAGTCCAGTTGGGGATCTGCGCTTTTTCCGATTCCTTCATGCTCACAATGATCGAGCCGCTGAACACCGGGCCAAAGATGGCGAACACGTCCTGGTCGATGGCTTTTTTGGTCAGGCCCAGCGCCACGCCGGGGTTGGTGGTGGTGTCGGTGGTGATCAGCTCGATCTTTTTGCCCAGGATGCCGCCCGCAGCGTTGACTTCATTGACGGCCATATCGACACCGTTTTTAAAGTTGGTACCGGCTGTCGCGCCGCCACCCGAGAGTTCGACAATGGCTGCCACCTTGATCGTATTTTGTTGCGCAAATACGCCCATAGTCCCTGTCAGCAAGACGCAAGCAGCTACTAATTTAATAGCAAATTGTTTTTTCATTGGATAGCCTCGGTAAGTTTAAAAGTTAAATTCAAGCAAGCATGTGCAACAGTCGCGCACCGCCTGTGACAGCGGATGAACCACCCTTGCAGAACAACAACGTATTGTCCGCAGATTGGTTACCATGCATCGTCATTTTTGTACGATAATCGCGCATATTGGTTCAACTATCGATCTTTTTAAGGGTTTCACCGCCCTGTAATAGGCTGCCCAGCAATTCACAGCACACACCCGCGCAACACCGCTCCATGGTCAAACCCACCACATCTGCGGCTGCATCTGCCGCCACGCCAGCCACGACAAACGCTCCCGCACTACAGCGGCGCGACTGGATAGCCGGGCTGGAGAAGGGCCTGGGTATGCTGGAGGCCTTCAGCGACACCCACGCTCGCGTGACGGCGGCGCAGATGGCCAGCATTGTGGGCGTAACGCGCACGGTGGCGCGCAGGCACCTGCTGACCCTGGCGCACCTGGGCTATGTGGGCACCGATGGCAAGCTGTTTTGGCTCACGCCGCGCGTGCTGCGCATGGGGCAGGCGTTTATCGAGTCGTCCCGCCTGGCGCGGGTGGTGCAGCCGTATCTGCAGCGCGTGACGGCTGGCACGCAAGAGATGGCCTATGTGAGCATGATGGAGGGCGACGACATTGTCTATGTGGCGCGCAACGGCCCTAACCGACTGATGAACACCGGCTTTGTGCTCGGCGCGCGCGTGCCCGCGCATGTCACTGCCGCGGGCATGCTGCTGCTGGCCACCCGCAGCACGCCGCACTACGACGAGTGGCTGGCCGGACAAACCCTGCGCACCTTCACGCAGCACACCATTACCGACAAGGCCAAACTCAGCACCGCCCTGGCCCAGGCGCGCCAACAAGACTGGGCTGTGTCGGAGCAACAGCTAGAGTTGCATCACCGGGGCATCGCCGTGCCCTTGCGCGACGCACGCGGGCAGCTGGCGGGCGCGCTCAGCGTCATCATGCCGATGCACAACGAATCGCAGGGCGAGGCCTTGGCGCGCGTGCTGGGCGTGCTGCGCGAGACGGCGGCGGCGATGCGCAACTTGATTTGAGTTGCAGCGCAAAACGCCCAAAGAAAAAGCCCCGCGTTTTGCAACACGGGGCTTTGTCGGTGCGAGTTTAAACGACTTAAGCCGTCTCGCCCAATACCGTCACAGTCACTTCGACCAGCACATCGGTGTGCAGGGCAATGCTGACCTGGCTGTCGCCGACGATCTTGATCGGGCCGGTAGGCATACGCACTTGCGACTTGAGGACTTTAAAGCCCATCTTGCCCAACTCTTCGGCGATGTCGTGGTTGGTGACCGAGCCAAACAGGCGGCCGTCCACACCGGCTTTTTGCGAGACCTTGATGGTCTGGCCGTTGAGCTTTTCGCCTTCGGCTGTTGAAGCGGCCAAACGGGCAGCAGCGGCTTTTTCCAGCTCTACACGCTTGGCTTCGAACTCGGCCTTGGCAGACTCGGTGGCGCGGCGTGCTTTGCCTTCGGGGATCAGGAAGTTACGGGCGTAGCCGTCTTTCACTTTGACGATCTCGCCCAGGTTACCCAGGTTGATGACTTTGTCGAGCAGAATGATTTGCATAGTAGTTCTCCTGTGCTCAGCTTAAACGCGGTGCTGGTCGCTGTAAGGCGCCAGGGCCAAAAAGCGGGCGCGTTTGATAGCGGTGTTGAGCTGGCGCTGGTAAATCGCGCGGGTGCCGGTCAGGCGGGCGGGGATGATCTTGCCGTTTTCGGCAATGAAGTCGCGCAAAACATCGACATCTTTGTAGTCGATCTCGATCACACCGGTAACGGTGAAGCGGCAAAAGCGCTTGCGCTTGAACAGCAGGTTCTGTGCGGGGCGCTTGGGGCGCTTGTCAGTCTTTTTAAAACGTGATGGTCCGGGCATGGTGGACTCCTAAAAAATTAAATGGGTTCAAAAGCTTGAATATGAAACAAGATACCTTTGGCGTTGCGCGTGCTACCTAAAAAACCTGTGAACTTATGTTCGCTGCCTATCGCTTGCTTGCGGATGACTTCTGCCATCGGCCCAATCGCTATGCTGCGTACACTGACTTTGACTTTGCGCATTTGCCCTGCCTCGGCCAGTTCGCTCTCATGTTCAAGCGTCAGGTCTATTGCGGGAATGCCTGCCGGGGTATAGCGCTGGGCGCTGATCTCGGCAATGTTGGCGGTCAAAACAAGGTGGTTCACGAATCCCTGGTTAGCTACAACGCTCAACGCTCCTGGCGCTCTCCGCGATCCTGGCGCTCGCCACGATCAGGGCGGTCACCGCCACGGTCACCACGGTCTTGGCTGGCATACTGCTCTTGCTGCAGCTTGCGGGCTTCTTCGCGCTCGACTTGTTTCATCATCGACGATGGGCCGGTTTCGGCGGTCTTCTTGAGCACGGTGAGGTGGCGCAAGACGGCATCATTGAATTTGAAAGCGTGCTCCAGCTCAGCCATCGTGGCCTGGTCGGCTTCGATGTTGATGCACAGGTAGTGCGCCTTGGCCAGCTTGTTGATCTGGTACGCCAGTTGGCGGCGGCCCCAGTCTTCCACGCGATGAATTTTGCCACCAGGGGTGGTAATCATGCTTTTGTAACGCTCCAGCATAGCTGGAACCTGCTCGCTTTGGTCCGGATGGATCAGCAAGACGATCTCGTAATGACGCATAAACACTCCTTAAGGATTTTGCTGAAGGCCAAGTTCACTTCACTAGGGCCACAGCGTTGATAAAAGCTACCCACAGCGTCAGATGTGGTGCAGCAAGGGGGAACCCAGCATTATATGCCAATCTAGGGAGATCGATTCTGCCTAGACTTTCCTCTTCAAGTTACAAGGCAGCACCTGTTTTTTGAATCCAACGCACCTGCGGCAAGTCTTTGAAGTGCGCATCGCAAGTCAAGAGCTGCGCCCCAGCAAGCAAGGCGCTGGCGTACACAATGGCATCGGCTGTCGCCAGTTTGTATTCTCGGTGTAGCTCGGCAGCGCGCAGCGCAGTGGCGGTATCGAGCGGCCAGACTTGGCATTTTTGGGTGTACGCGATGACCACGTCGGCTTCATCTTCGCCGCGCTCGCGGACAAGCCATTTGGACAGCTCTAGCTGCACAATGGTAGGCACTACGCAGCGCTCACGCGGTGGCATCAATGGGACTAGTTGGCTGCGCAGCGGGCCATCTACCAACCATTCAATCCACGCCGAGGTGTCCACCACCCACAGCCCATTGGTAACCGTGTTCGCCTGCGAAGTGGCAGTCCGCTTGGACGTGGCCACGCTTTAAAACCGCTCAGTACGGTCGCGCACGCCCTGCGTCTTGGCACCACGCGCCAGGCCCACCAAGTCGTCCAGCTCGGCCACCGGCATCACCAGCACGCCACGCCCCTTAGGCAAAAACGCAAACTCCTGACCCGCGCGCCAATGGTTGCGCTCCCGCACCGTCTTGGGAATGGAGATTTGAAACTTGGCGGACAGGGTCGCGATGGCGGCGTTCATGGGTAACTCCTGCGATTGAGAGGAATAATTCTTACCATATTGTTATCGTACCATATTTTGTAGGAAAATGTGGTCAAATTCCATTTTCACCTATTTTTTTCACTTAAGCTATTGATCCATATAAATTTTCCGTACAAAATACAATTTTGATATTTATACGGATATGGACTACATTCCCCTGTCAGACAACGCCGCACGGCAAGTCATTGACTCGTCCACCATTTTTAACGAGTTCACACGCGTGCTAGGCTTGGTGAGGCCTTATGCGGGCGGAATGTACTGGAAACAGCAGTCGGGCCGTGCCTATTTGGTCAAGACGGCACCCAACAACCAACAAAAAATCTTGGGCGTGCGCACGCCTGAGAGCGAGAAAATTTACCTGGAATTCACCACACGCAAACGCGAACTGGAGGCGCGGCTCACATCACTGCGCGAACAGCTCAAAGATGCCGAACGGCTCAACAAAGCGCTAAAAGCCGGGCGCGTACCCAACACCGTCGTATCCGTATTGCAAAGCATCGAGGCAGCGGGCCTGGGCACCCACTTCACCGTCGTAGGCACACACGCACTGTATGCCTACGAAGCAGCAGCAGGTGTACGCATAGTGCAAGGCGCGCTGGCTACGCAAGACGTAGATTTGCTGTGGGATGCACGCAAGCGTGTGCAGTTTATGACCGAGATGGAAAAACTCGATGCCTCCATGCTTCGCGTGCTGCAACGTGCCGACGCTACGTTTGAGCGCAAAGAAAGTCAGAAAGAAACCGCCATCAATGCCAAAGGCTTTGAAGTCGACTTTCTGCGCAGACAGCCTGTGGATGGTGACCCACACCCGTTTCGCTTTTCCACTGACGAAGATGATTTGTGGCCCGTGCAAGCCGTACGCGCATCCGTTTTAACCAGCGCACCACGTTTTGAACATATCGTGATCTCTGCTACGGGCCGTATGACGCTGATGCGTACCGTGTCACCGCACACGTTTGTAGAGTTCAAACAATGGATGGCAAAGGAAGCTGTGCATCGAGAAGAAGCTAAGCGCAGGCGCGATCTGCGGCAAGCGGGTATTGTGCAATCGCTTTTGGATAACGGGCTATTAGCAGCGGAGGCGGGGGTACGGTAAGTTTCGTCTGACCCCGTTTTTCTAGGTATAACAGTGGAGATCAAGCCGAAGCGGCCATTCAAACCCCGCTCGCAGACAGCTTAAGGATTTTCGCTTTTTTTAGGCTTATTAATCTTGAAAACCGCCTGTAGTCCATGTCATATCGACGTAAGAAGCTATTTTATTTATAGCGAATTTTTTGTAAATGCAAGATAGGAGACCTGACTCTGCGCTTCTTTTAGCGCAATACGCTTCAAAAATGAAGCGTATATTGCGTAAATACGCTTCAAGCGACCCAACCACCGCATCGCGCAACGGGTGTTGAATATGAACCTGCGGCGACCGATCAGGGATTCACGACATTGAATTCGTTGCCCGGGCTCGCAAAATGGCCCCGTACTGCGGGGCTACCCATGTTCGAGGAGATGGTCGTGGACACACTCTGCATCCCCGTTGTGGAGAATGTGACGGCAAACGCACCGTTGCCGACAACGCGCCCGAAATTGACGAGGAAGGTCTTCGGGGTGAACGTCGCACTGGCGTCGGTTGAGTTCAACGTTACCGTGTACGACCCTTGGTCGAACCCACATGACACACGGATGCTCCCACGCACAGAAACACCGCGTGCTACCGCCTTGGGAGGTGCCGTGGTGGATGCCGTTGTGGATGCCGTGGTTGGTGCCGGAGCCACTGGACAAGAGGCAACTCCGGGTTCGACATAGTAGAAACTCTGGCAATAACCGCGGTCAGCGATGGCGGCGCACGCGATCACCAGCAAGGTCTTGAAAACCGCACTCATCGTCGCCTCGGCGGTCTCACAGTGCCCGTGCGGGCGACGATAATACCTCCCCGTGCAGAAACGAAACAATCACTTCACCGACAGCACGTATGTCGCCAATACGCGTGCTTCCTTCGCCGACACTTGCGGTTGCGGGGGCATCACATCCTGGCCCCAAACGCCAGTCCCACCCCGCCTGATCTTCTTGGCGAGCACCGCAACTGCGTTCTTCTGACCAGCGTACTTGGCTGCGATCTGCTGAAAACTTGGGCCGTACTTGCGCTTGTCGACGTAGTGACACGCGGAACAGTTTTTCTTCATGGCGAGGTCTTGATCGGCATATACCGGCCCCGCACCGCACAGCAGGCCGATAACGGCAAGCCATTGAATTGTGATTCGCAATCTTGTCTCCTTATTCCTGCAAGGAACGAAAAAACGCGCTGCCCTCGTTCTGAAAAGGCAGCGCGCCTACTTACTTACGGTTACTCCGGCTTCACACGGATGATCTTGCCCTGATCCTCGAGCGCGACATAAAGATTGCCGTCCGAGCCCATTTCGCATGCACGGAATCGTCCGGCGACGGTCGGCCAGGGGAAATCGGTCTTCTTGGCGGACAACCCGTCGGCACTGATTTTCAGCAGATCGAGGCGGTTGCCCGCCGGGGTGCCATGAATGCCGATACCAGCGAAGCCAACCACCATCTGGCCGTTCCAGTCCTTCCACTGCGCGCCCGACAGGAACGCATTGCAGAACATCCCCTGCGACAGCCGGTTGTTATTCCACGCTGGCTTCATCGCTTTGGGATAGGTCTTCAGATCGGTCATGGGCATGAAGGCGGCGCGCTTCTTGGGATCCATGGCACCCATTTGGTTGGGTGAGTAGCCGCAATAGTCGTCCGGGCAGTCCTTGCGGCCTCCCACGTTAGGGCGCGGATCCCAGCCGGCATTGCCGCCGTTGCTCAGTGCGGTCACCTCGTCGCTGTGCCAAGGGCCGTTTTCCGCAGTGAACGGGCGGTTATCGCCGGGGCGGAACGCGATGCCTTGCGGGTTGCGGTGGCCGTAGGTGTAGATGCGCGGGTCGAAGCCGGACGGTGGCTTGTTGTCCGGGGCTGGCTTGCCGTCGCGGTCTATGCGCAGCACCTTGCCGCCAATGTACGTCGGGCTCTGCGGCGCGATGCCCAGGTGGTTGTCCCCCGTGGTCACGTACAGAAAGCCGTCGGCGGGGCTGAACCGGATGCGGCCACCGTTGTGTGCGCCAGGACCACCGAAGGGGTGCTTGGTAGCCTTGGGCTTGTAGCCGATATCACCCACGATGTCGGTGCGGTCAGAGACGGCCGTCATCGCATCGTTGAGCTTGAAGCGCATCACCCGGTTGCCCTGCTTGCCGCCGAGATTGGAGCTGGAGTACACGTAAATGAAGCGATTGGTGGCGAACTGCGGGTCGATCGCCACACCCATCATGCCGGCCTGCCCATCGCAAAACAGATCAGCACTTGCCGAGGAATAGCCGGTAGTGGTGCCCACGCCATGCAGCTTGTTAATGGCACCTGCCGCGGTTCGAACGGAAAGCCCCTTGCACTTCTCGGTGAAGAACATGGTGCCATCCTTCATGAACGCCATATCCCACGGCGAATCGAGCTTGTCAACGAAGTCTTGCGTCGATACGGTTGGTGCGGCCGCGAACAAGCCGCCCGAAAGCGCCAAGCCAGCTGAAGCCATCAAAACAGTTCTCATTATGTGTACCATGTCCATTTGCTCCTATGTTTGTAAAACATCTTGAAGATGGCTTCTTTCTCTACGACCATTGACGAAGCCTCTTGCAATTGTGGTTCAAAGTGGTCGAAAAGTGACGGTAGCCCAAGAGCCGCGCGTTAAGTACCCGGGAAAACCCGAAGGCACCCTGCGCGCTGTAACCTTGGGCTCAGCTCAGTGCTCGTAGCCGTTGAATTTTTAGGTAAAAAAAGCCCGACTGTTTAGACTGATAGGGATTTCAATCGCATGTAACCAAGCGTGGCGCGGATTTGGGACGGTCAATGACCATTGATCCCTGCCGTTTATTAACCTTGCAGGCGCAATGTTCGACAGGCAATTTATGGGTAATCGTTCTCTTTTTGATGCCGTACGGCATGTACGGTGATCGCGTCAAACCGCTCATCAAAATCATAGAGGGCAAGATACCCACTGCTGCCAAAATCAATAATAAGCTCTCTGAACCCCTCCTCAACAGGACGGCCTACTTTGGGCATACGGCCGAGCGTTGTGAGTGAATCCCTGATTTCCTTGATCGCTCGCTGTGCAGTAGGCACCTCTTTTTCGGCTAAAAACCGAAAGAGGCGAACAAGGTCAAGGTTGGCACGATTTGAATAATTTATACGTGGCATACAGGAGGGGTAGCTTGAGGGTTGGTTTGCAATTGCTCGACCCAGCTACTGAATTCTTCATGCGTCACATGAAGCCCTGTTTCTTGGTAATGACGACGTGACTCTTTGGCTGCCTCTATGAAACGCTGCTGCGCCTCTTCTTCTTCCAAGTATTTTTGTACCGCTTCCTTCATAATGAAGTGTGGGGTACGTTTTTTGTAAGCGGCCAGTGAGCGAATACGGTCACGATCGGTCACTGCGAGCTTGATCGATAAATTCGCAGTGGGCGGCTTTTCAAGAGTTGCAGCGGTCATAGTCATAAAAATTCATAAAAGGTAGTAAGAAGTATATTCCCGTGTGCCGAAAAGTCAAATCCATGTTCGTCAATCATTTTGACTCTACTTGGCAAAATCCGGGTGGTCGCTCGGGCCTTTGCCGCAGATGCCTGCGTATTTGCCTAGTCTAGGCAGGCTTTGATGGACATGGACTGCACCCTTTTTTCACAATAATGTTAGGATTCAACTATGAATACCATCACACTTGAACCAGGTAAACGCGGCGGCAGACCTTGCATTCGAGGCTTGCGGGTTTCAGTGTATGACGTGCTGTCCATGCTCGCCTCCGGAATGTCACAGCAAGAGATTTTGGATGACTTTCCTGAATTGATGGCCTCTGATATTCAAGCAGTGCTGGCCTATGCAGCCAGCCGAGAGCACGCCACGCTCACCCTGCAGGCGCAATGAAGCTGCTGCTGGACGAAAACCTGTCGCGCCGACTGGTGCCTTTTCTTGTTCACGACGACCCCGGCTCCAGCCAAGTTACGCTTTTGGGCATGGAGCAAGCCAGCGACATAGTGCTCTGGCAGTATGCCAAACAAGAAAATTTCGTTCTCGTTACCCGTGATGCCGATTTTCAAGAAATCGCCTTGGTTCGCGGCCATCCGCCATCTGTGATTTGGCTGAAAACCGATAACCCCAGCAAAGCCCTTACGCTGAAACTGCTGCTGGATTATCGCGAAGACATGGTCCGGGCGCTGGAGAAGGATGGCTTGGGTATTGTGGAGTTGCGGGCGTAGCGTAACTGTCGTAAGTGGTTGCCAATAAAAGCAGCTTTTAGCGTAATGAAATATAGCGTGAGCAGCTATTTAATTTGTAGCGACTTCTTTTCAAAATGCAAGACGAGCACCTGACCCTGGGGTCTCCTTGATCTCAACGCTTGGTCGCCGGGTAATGGTGTCTGACCCCTTTTTTTGCTCCTTGCCATAACGGCAAGTGACCACGCGCCGCCATTAGGTCGGAGGCAGTAATCGAGACATCGATGTTGGTATTCGACAATGCGAAGTGACGCAAAGAACCTTATTCTGGATTACGCCAGCAAAAAGCCACAGTTTAATCGCGGCTACCTAGAAGGGCTACGCTCAATACGGCGCTGCAAGTACCAATTTACGCAGTGCAAAAGAAACCCGGTCCCGCAAGCGATCCCGAGGGAAAAATAAAAGGGGGTGCCACGAATCAGTGCGACCCAATAGCCGATCGCTAGCGAACCAAGAGCGATAAATATCCCGTATACAAGCAGCCCAGCAAAAGTGGGAAAGAAACGATCCCAAATCCAGGAATGCAGAGCAAACGCGGCAAGAAGTGGAACAAAAATCCAAACAAGCCTCAGCTCTGTCGGACGTTGATCCGGTGGAAGCAATTGATGCGCCGCAATGCTCCCGCCGAACGTAGCGAGTAAAAAAAGAGCCCCATAAATAACGAATGAGCCTCGCATTTTTGACTTACGAATACCTTGAACCAGAAGCACAATCCCGATTGCAACGATACCCGCGATCATAATCACCGCGCCCCCTAAATCTCCATCATGAGCGAAGGCGATTTGTGGCGTAAGCAAAGAAGCAGTCACGAGGCCTATCGTTCTATTGTTCACTGCGGATAGGAAATTCAAATGCATGAGGGCAAGTATGGCATAGATTTTAGGCATCCAAAGGCCATTAATCTGCGCAACTAGAGCACCCCCTTCGTATCAAGGTGCGCCTGTTCGACGCAGAACGTCTTCGGTTTGGCGCACACACAGACCCACCTCCGTAGTGCCTCTGAATCACTGCTTCTCACCATCACCAGTTGACGAGCTGATCGACCTCGTAATCTGGGGTGAGGTACACCGCTGTCGCCACCATGCGACGGGTGTTGCACAAGTGGCACACGCCCCGGCCTTTGCAGGAGAAGGCTGCGGAGTAGTTGTGCCCGCAGTCGCCACAGCGGGCGCGGGCAAAACAGACGAGTAACCGTCTACCCCGCCAGCAGTTTCCAAGTCTCCACCACGCTATCAGGGTTCAGCGAAATCGACGTAATGCCCTGCTCTACCAACCACTTGGCAAAGTCGGGGTGGTCGCTGGGGCCTTGGCCGCAGATGCCTACGTATTTGCCTTGGTCTAAGCAGGCCTTGATGGACATGGACAGCATGGCTTTGACGGCGGGGTCGCGTTCGTCGAAGTCCTTGGCCAGCAGCTCCAGGCCTGAGTCGCGGTCCAGGCCTAACGTTAGCTGGGTGAGGTCGTTGGAGCCGATGGAGAAGCCGTCGTAGTATTCGAGGAATTGCGTGGCGAGGATGGCGTTGCTGGGTACTTCGCACATCATGATGTGGCGTAGCGCGCCCTTGCCATCCTGTGCGCCGGTGCCCCGCCCCAAACCGCATTTGTCCAGCATCACGCCCACGGCTTTGGCTTGGCCCAGGGTGCGCACAAAGGGCACCATGATCTCTACGTTGGTCAGGCCCATGTCGTTGCGCACGCGTTTGAGGGCTTCGCATTCCATGGCAAAAGCTTCGCCAAACTCTGCGCTGATGTAGCGCGCCGCGCCACGAAAGCCGAGCATCGGGTTTTCTTCTTCGGGCTCGTAGCGGCTGCCACCGATGAGCTTGCGGTATTCGTTACTCTTGAAGTCGCTCAGGCGCACGATGACGGGCTTGGGCCAGAAGGCTGCTGCAATGGTGGCCACGCCTTCGGCTACTTTGTCCACATAGAAAGCACGCGGCGATGCATGGCCACGGGCTACGGATTCGACGGCTTTCTTCAAATCGCCATCCACATTGAGGACGAAGCCAGCGCCCCCACCGTACTGGTGAACCTGAGCAACATCGGCTGGTTTGGCAACAGCATCGCCATCGACCAGCACCTGCACATCAGCCGCATGCGCGCCATCGAGCTAGGCCGCCCCATGGTCCGCGCCACCAACACCGGCCCCACCTTCATCATCAACCACCGCGGCCAAGTCACCCACAGCCTGCCGCGCCACGCACGCGGCGTGCTGCTAGGCGAGGTAGAGGGCCGCAGCGGCATCACGCCGTATGCGTGGTGGGCGGCGCGCTTTGGCTTGGGGCCGTTGTGGCTGCTGGGGGTTGCTATTGGTTTACTAGCTGCTTACGCTCGTGTTGTAGGGGCTAGAGGCTTAAAAGGCTTGTAATTTTCTACGCGACTCGATAGCTTGACCGGTTGAAGATGCTGAGCCGCCCTCGCCAGCCGACAGTTGATGAGACCGTGCACCTATAGAAATCGGCAACTTCGGCGTCCCAGACCGACTTAACGCTAGATGCGCCAATTTACTGGGTGTTGCGCCGATACGCCACACGAGCCTACGCCCTGGACGGCTAAGCCCCTCGGTTCACTATGAATTCATAGCGCTATGAATTCATAGTGCTATAATTTCACATCAATTAAATTTGAAGGATGCCAAAAATGGACAACGTAGCTGGTACCCCAGTAGAAGGAGAGAATTTTCACGCAAGAGATGAAGATGTGGCTCGCCTACAAAGTATTTTGGACAATGACGACATCCTTTTGCTGGGGCCTAGGCGTATCGGCAAAACGTCTATCGCGCGGGCAGTCATGGCTGCGTTGCGCAACAAAGGCTGGCACACCTTGGAAATCAATGTAGCCTCATGCCAAGACGAGCGCGAGTTTTTAGAAAAGTTAGAGGCCAAGCTTACGCCCGTGATGGCCTCTATGCATGAGAAAGCTCGCGCAACCATCAAGGACGGCTGGACGGCTATGACGCAACGGATTCAAAAATTCAAGCTTAGTCTTCCGGGTGCTGCGGGCATCGACATTAGCTTGGGCACCAACGCGCCCGAGGATTGGACAAAATTGGGCAGCGATTGCCTAAGTTTGATAGCCAAAGTAGACGGGCACTGGCTCATTTACGTAGATGAGTTGCCGATCATGCTGTTCAACATCATGCAACGGGATAAGATCAACGGCGTGCAACGCGTCCGCAGATTTTTAGACTGGTTTCGCAACGATGTCCGCGCCTTGCCCGACGTGCGCAGCATCCGCTGGCTGGTATCGGGTTCCGTCGGCTTAGACACGCTGGTGCAGCAGCATGGCATGGCCGACACCATCAACAGCTTCAAACATGAAGGGCTGGCGGCGTTCACCGAGCCTGTGGCCCTAGACATGCTGGCCAAATTGGCAACGCGCTACCAGCTTGCGCTAGCGCCCAGCGATGCAGAGCGCTTGATTGCAGCTGTGTTGTGGCCGCAGCCCTACTACTTGCAATTGGCGTTCCACCACTTGCGCACTTTGCGGGTGAGTCAGCCAACGGCGGAGGTGGTGGATTTGATAGCACCCACCATCCAGGCCATGGTGGAGCCCGGGGCTGACAACGACTTTCACCATTGGGAAAAGCGCCTTAGCATTCAACTCTCACCCAACGATGCCAACCACTGCCTGGCGCTACTCACCCTGGCAGCAGCCGACCCGCAAGGCGCCAGCCCTGAGGCTTTGCTGGCCGAGCTGCAAGCGCGCATGCCCAGCGCCACCGCAGAGGATGCCAGGCGCAGCTTTGTGCAGTTGCGCGACATACTGCTGCGCGATGCCTACTGGTGGGCTAGCGAGAGCACAGGGCACAAGCGCTACCGTTTTCGCCTGGAACCCCTGCGGCTGTGGTGGCTGCGCAGGAGCACGCTATGAGCAGCAACAGCGGCGCGACAGGCCACCACCACTACAACCCCGACTGGTTAAGCGACGATGCGCTCGTAGCCAGCTTTGTGGCCCGCCAAGAAGAATTCATCTTTCTGCGCGATGAGTTGGCGCGCATTCCCCTGTCTGGCAGCGCGCAGCACTACCTGCTGGTGGGGGTGCGCGGCGCAGGCAAAACCACTTTGCTCAAACGCTTGGCAGTGGCCATCCGCCAGGAGGCCGAGCTTTCAGATCACTTGATTGCGCTGTCCTTCCCAGAAGAGCTGTACCAAATCAAAGATCTGGCAGATTTTTGGTGGGCTTGCTGTGAGGCCCTGGCCGACGAGCTAGACCGTTTGCACAAAACCAGCCAGGCCGACCAACTTTTGGCCCAGGTAGAGCAAAGCAAACAAGCATTGAGCGCCAGCAAAAACCAAGGCGAGCGCGCCGAATCGGGTTTTGCCCTCTTGCAAAGCACCTGCGCGGCGCTCAAGCTGCGCCCCGTGCTCTTGGTTGACAACCTGGACATGGTGTTTCAGCGCATCGACAAATCAGGCCGCAAGCTTAAAAACCCGCACGCCACTGCGTACTGGGCGCTGCGTGAGCAGCTCTCCACCACCACCTCGCCCATTGTCATCGGCGGTTCGGTGCGCCTGTCCGAGCCGTTTACCGGCTACGACAACGCGTTTTACGATTTTTTCATCCCCAAACGGTTAAGCAAACTGGGCATGGCCGAAGTCCGCCAATTGCTAGAGCAGCTAGCCGATGCGCAGGGCGAGCCAGAAATCAAAACCCGCTTGAATGAGCGCCCCAGCCGCTTAGAGACGCTGTATGACCTGACGGGCGGCAACCCCCGCGCTATCGGACTCATTTTTCAGTTGCTGCGCCAAAGCCCGAGTGGCCGCGCAGTTGAAGACTTTGAGCGCCTGATGGACATCACCACGCCCTACTACAAAGCCCGCTTTGAAGACCTGCCCGAACAAGCCCAGGTGGTCATGCACGCGCTGGCCGCGCGCCGCCCTACTGATGCAACTGGCAGCAGCCTGCGCTTTGGCCACACCGCAGCCGAAATAGCCGCCCACACCGGCCTGCCCACCACCAGCGTCTCGGCGCAGCTGGACAACATGGATAAAGAAGGCCTAATCGAAAAAAGCAGCAGCCACGGACGCACCCAATACCGTATCGCCGAGCAACTGTTTCGCCTGTGGCTGCAAATGCGCGGCAGCCGCCGCATCCGGCAAAACGTGTTGGGGCTAACCGCGTTTTTAGAAGCCATGTTCAGCGCAGAAGAACTCAGTGCCAACCTAAACGACCCGACCAAAGCCGCGCCCCTGTCCGAAGCCCACTACGCCATGGCCGTAGCCGATGCCCGCCATGCCCAACACATGCGCGGCGGCATGCAAGCCAGAGGGGTGGACAGTGTCATGCAACATATTCAAGCCAATGGCGGAGAATTTGAGCACTACATTGGCAACGGTGACTTGTCTGCGGATTTAAGCGCTTTGAACACACTACGCCAGCAGCTGAAAAAGTACAAAGCCCAAGACCTGAGCGATACCGAGCAAGAGGCTCTCATTGGCGCAGTCGATTTGAAGTTGGTGCAAAAAGAACACTATGTAAAACGCGTTTGCGATCCTGATACTGCAAAAGAGGCACTCGTGCAAGTGCGAGACCATTTAGCCCGCGAGCGGCAACACTTGCTGCGCTGTGGCATGCAAGCTTCAGATCTGCCGCAATTTTTTCACGCGCGCTCCTTGGCTCTTTTGCCTTTGCCATATTTCACACCTGCAGATGTGGTGGCTGCTATGCCGATAGCTGCTGATGCCAAGGCATTCAATGTCATGGTTTGGCGTATGCTAGGTCTGCGTTTTCGAATCAAGTTCAAAAACGAAGCCGCAGCTAGCGCATGGCTGGCGTGGGGCGAACAAAATGCCACATCGCCAAGTTCAACAGAACTGGCAAACGTTGGAGGTGGTATGCGCCTCTCTGGTTGTTTAAATGCGGCCCAGCAGGCCCTAGATCGGGCTTTCTCAAAAGGTGAAAGTGCGCGCGCTTGGTTTGAGAAAGCGGCCTTGCTCGTCGCAAACAAAGGCGATCTACAGCTTGCAGAAGAGCAATTCCACAAGGCCATTGAGCTCGATCCTAAGGATGCCATGCCTTGGAATAATCTAGGAATCGTCCTGCGAGACGCAAAACGATTAGCAGAAGCGGAAAGTGCCTGCCGCAAGGCCATTGAGCTCGACCCCGCTTTTGCTATACCCTGGGTCAATCTTAGTGATGTCTTGCGAAATGCCAACCGAATTGCTGAAGCGGAGAGTGCCTGCCGCAAGGCTATTGAGTTGGACCCCGCTTTTGCTATGCCCTGGGTCTATCTTGGTGATGTCTTGCAAGACATCAAACGATTTGCTGAAGCGGAGAGTGCTTATCGCAAGGCTATTGAACTTGAATCTAACGATGTCAGGAGTTGGAATAATCTTGGTATCGTCCTTGCTGACACGAAACGATTAGATGAGGCGGAGAAAGCTTATCGCAAGGCTATTGAACTCGATCCTAACGATGCCATGCCCTGGAGTAATCTTGGTAACGTCCTTGCTGACACGAAACGATTAGATGAGGCGGAGAAAGCTTATCGCAAGGCCATTGAACTCGATCCTAACGATGCCATGCCTTGGAGTAGTCTTGGAGTGCTAATGGGGCAACTCAATCGTTTGGATGAAGCGGTGGCGGCGCTCCAAACTGCAAGAGATTTGGATGGCAACTGGCATCTCTATTGGCTCGGCAAGCTTGTGGACATTCAAACCCAAATATGCACGCAAAAAGCTCTGCGGGCGCTGGAGGAAGGACAAGGGGTAGTGCTTCGAGAGTTACTACTAGGTTTGCAAAACGATTCGCCAGATTTGAGCGCAGCCTTCGCCAGCACGCATTTTGTAGAGGCATTTCTTGCGCCAGTGCTTAAGCAGCGTCAGCACGCTGAGTTGGTGCTGGGTGTGCTGCGCGAAATGAATGCTGAAAAATTTGCGCGGCCTTTGCTGATAGCGTTTGAGGCTGCGCTTAGCAAGCGCCCCGAGATGCTGGTGGAGCTGGAGCCTGAGCTTCAGCGGGCGGCTCAGCATATGTTTGATCGGTTAACGGTTATCCAGCGGTAATTTCGGAACAGACAGTACCCACTGTCGCACTGGCAGACGGGGGAAGACGTGGCCTGTCAGATGCGCCGCCGTCTCCACCATGCGGCGGATGTAGCACGAGGGGCATACGCCCCGGCCTTTGCAGGAGAAGGCCGCGAAGTAGTCGTGCGCGCAGTCAGCGCAGCGGGCGCGGGCAAAGCCGTGGTCAAAGATGCCACATTCGAGGTATTTGCCAAATGCCTTGAGCATATAGGGCTTGGGGGTGCGCTGGATCAGCTCCAGCGGTGTGAGGGTGAGCTCGTCTGCCCTGGGGCCGCGCCAACCACCGCCAAGCTCGCCGTGCTGATGGCTTTGAGTGGTTGAATACTATAATTACAGTAGCAAACCAATTTTTAAATACGCTGGCTGTAGCCATATTTTGGGGCTGTATGGTGTGCGCAACGGCCCTCACCCCAGCCCTCTCCCGCTAGCGGGAGAGGGAGCAAAATCCGTCAACCCGAAATACCCGCTACTGCGCCAGTAGCTTCCAAGTCTCCACCACGCTGTCCGGATTCAGCGAGATGGACGTAATGCCCTGCTCCACCAGCCACTTGGCAAAGTCGGGGTGGTCGCTGGGGCCTTGGCCGCAGATGCCTACGTATCTACCGTGGTCTAGGCAAGCCTTGATGGACATGGACGAGCATGGCTTTGACGGCGGGGTCGCGTTCGTCGAAGTCTTTGGCCAGCAGCTCCAGGCCGCAGGCGCGGTCCAGGCCCAGGGTGAGCTGGGTGAGGTCGTTGGAGCCGATGGAGAAGCCGTCGTAGTATTCTAAAAATTACGCGGCCAGAATGGCTTTGCTGCAAGGAACTTAAGGTAGCGTATGGTCAGGTGGTCACACGTTGCAACTAGCTTAGCGCGCAAGCAGTGCGCTACTTCTTAGGCGCAGCCTTGGTAGGCGCGGCTATGGCAGCCTTCTTTGCCGCACTTGCTTTGAGCGCATTGGGCTTGGGTTTGCTTGCCTCCTGCGGATGCACAAAGCCAATAGGCCGCTTGTGCACCTCAGGCGCAGCCAGCAACTGGCGCATCGCCTCGATCAGTTCACCAATCGAGCCATCGTGCTTGGAGACCTTGCGCTCCAGCGTATGAAGTTTCTGCGACAGCTCCCGGTTCGTCGCTAGCATCGAGCGCCACTGCACAAACGCCCGCACCACATGCACGCTGATCTCGGTGGCACGCGCGCTATTGAGCAGTGTGGCAGCCATGATCGCACCATGCTCGGTGAAAGCCATTGGCAAGTACTTGCTGTAGCGCCCGCGCCCTGGCTTGCCGTCTTTGTCTGCTGCGTCTAAGGTTGCAAATTGCAACCTTAGAGATTGCGCCTCTTCGGCATCGAGCTGAAACATAAAGTCAGCTGGAAAACGTGCCAAATTACGCCGAACCTGTTGGTTAAAGCGTTTAGTCGTCTCGCCGTAAAAGGCGGCTAAATCTGTATCCAAAATCACCCGCTGACCACGGATAAGCTGAATGCGCTGGGCGATCTCGCCCACATCCAGCGGGGTGGGCATCGCTTCATGCGCACCACTCATGCCGTGACCCTAGCCAAGGGGCGCGCATGGTGTTTGAGCAGCATGCCATCGAGCAATTCTTTCACGACAGCCCGTTCACCCGCATCAAGCGGTGTCAGCGGTTCAAAGCGCAACTTGAGGGATAGGACATTCAATCGCATGCAATTAAGTATGGCACAGGCTTTACTGCGCCAAAAGCTTCCAAGTCTCCACCACGCTATCAGGGTTCAGCGAAATCGACGTAATGCCCTGCTCTACCAACCACTTGGCAAAGTCGGGGTGGTCGCTGGGGCCTTGGCCGCAGATGCCTACGTATTTGCCTTGGTCTAAGCAGGCCTTGATGGACATGGACAGCATGGCTTTGACGGCGGGGTCGCGTTCGTCGAAGTCCTTGGCCAGCAGCTCCAGGCCTGAGTCGCGGTCCAGGCCTAACGTTAGCTGGGTGAGGTCGTTGGAGCCGATGGAGAAGCCGTCGTAGTATTCGAGGAATTGCGTGGCGAGGATGGCGTTGCTGGGTACTTCGCACATCATGATGTGGCGTAGCGCGCCCTTGCCATCCTGTGCGCCGGTGCCCCGCCCCAAACCGCATTTGTCCAGCATCACGCCCACGGCTTTGGCTTGGCCCAGGGTGCGCACAAAGGGCACCATGATCTCTACGTTGGTCAGGCCCATGTCGTTGCGCACGCGTTTGAGGGCTTCGCATTCCATGGCAAAAGCTTCGCCAAACTCTGCGCTGATGTAGCGCGCCGCGCCACGAAAGCCGAGCATCGGGTTTTCTTCTTCGGGCTCGTAGCGGCTGCCGCCGATGAGCTTGCGGTACTCGTTGCTTTTGAAGTCACTCAGGCGCACGATGACGGGCTTGGGCCAAAAGGCCGCCGCAATGGTGGCCACACCTTCGGCCACCTTGTCCACGTAAAACGCGCGGGGTGATGCGTGGCCACGGGCTACGGACTCCACTGCTTTTTTCAAGTCGCCATCGACATTGGGGTAGTCCAAAATGGCTTTGGGGTGCACACCAATGTTGTTATTGATGATGAACTCCAGCCGCGCCAGGCCTACGCCTGCGTTAGGCAACTGGCAAAAGTCAAAGGCCAGTTGCGGGTTGCCGATGTTCATGGTGATCTTGGTTTTGATCTCGGGCATGGTGCCGCGCTGCACTTCGGTAATTTCGGTTTCCAGCAGGCCGTCGTAGATGTAGCCGGTGTCGCCCTCGGCGCAGCTCACGGTTACCAAGGTGCCCGTCTTCAAATGCTCGGTGGCATCGCCACAGCCCACCACGGCGGGTATGCCCAGCTCGCGGGCGATGATGGCGGCGTGGCAGGTGCGGCCGCCCCGGTTGGTCACTATTGCCGAGGCGCGCTTCATCACCGGCTCCCAGTTGGGGTCGGTCATGTCGGTGACCAAGATGTCGCCTGCCTGCACTTCGTCCATCTGGCTGATGCTGTGCACAAGGCGCACGGTGCCGGTGCCTACCTTTTGGCCAATGGCGCGGCCCTCGGCCAGCACGGTGCCCCGGTTTTTCAGCTTGTAGCGCTGCTCGGCTTTGCCAGCGGCCTGGCTCTTTACCGTCTCTGGGCGGGCCTGCAGAATGTAGATTTGCCCGTCCGTGCCGTCCTTGCCCCACTCGATGTCCATGGCGCGGCCATAGTGTTCTTCAATGATCAAAGCGTATTTGGCCAGTTGCTCTACGTCGGCATCGGTCAATGAAAAGCGGTTGCGCTGCTCGGTGGGCACGTCGATGGTTTTGACCAGTTTGCCGCTGGCGGCTTTCTCTTCTGGTGATGCGAAGACCATTTGAATGAGCTTGGAGCCCAAGTTGCGGCGGATCAGCGCGCGCTTGCCCGCCTTGAGCATGGGCTTGTGCACATAAAACTCATCGGGGTTCACGGCGCCCTGCACTACCGTCTCGCCCAGGCCGTAGCTGCTGGTGATAAACACCACTTGGTCAAATCCGCTTTCGGTGTCCATGGTGAACATCACGCCCGCAGCGCCCGTGTCAGAGCGCACCATGCGCTGCACGCCTGCACTCAGGGCCACGTCGGCATGTGCAAAGCCCTTGTGCACGCGGTAGCTGATGGCGCGGTCGTTGTACAGACTGGCAAACACCTCTTTCATCTTGTGCAGCACGGTGTCGATGCCCACGACGTTCAAAAAGCTTTCTTGCTGGCCTGCGAAGGATGCGTCGGGCAAGTCCTCTGCCGTGGCGGAGGAACGCACGGCAAACGAGGCAACCGGGTTACCAGCGCTGAGCTTGATAAAGGCGGCACGAATAGCGGCCTCTAAATCAGCCGGGAAAGGCTGCGCCTCGACCATGGCACGAATCTCACCGCCCACGGTGGCCAGTGCGCGCACGTCATCGGTATTGAGCGCATCCAGTTTGGCGTTGATTTTGTCGTCCAGCCCGGCGTGCTTTAGAAACGCGCGAAAGGCGTGCGCCGTGGTGGCAAAGCCGGTGGGCACTTTCACACCCGTGGGTAGCTGGGAGATCATCTCGCCCAGGCTGGCGTTTTTGCCGCCAACCGACTCAACGTCGCTATTTCTTAGGTTCTCAAACGGTACGACCAGGGCGGTCGGTGGGAAGAGTGCAGACATGGGGAAGCTCCTGAAGTTAAAACTGGTTGCGCTGCGCCATTACGCGCTGCGCACGGCGCTGCTGCGGTAAGGACGGAGGCCATGCACTGCGCCGGGCTGCTGGGGGCTAGGCATTGATCTGCGGTGAGATACTGAGCGGAGTGCATAAAAATTTGGATAATGCAGGGATTGTATGCGGGGAAACCCTGCCTTCCAACTGCCCCAATATCAAAAACGCCACCGTCATCAACACCACCACCATGCCCAATCGCACCGTATTTTTCGTCTCTGACGGCACCGGCATCACGGCCGAAACCTTTGGCAACGCCATTTTGGCCCAGTTTGAGATGCAGCCGCGCCATGTGCGCCTGCCCTTTATCGACAGCCTGGACAAGGCACACCAGGCCGTGCGGCAGATCAAGCACACCGCAGAGGTCGAGGGCAAAAAGCCCATCGTTTTCACCACCCTGGTCAATATGGAGGTGCTGCACGTCATCACCGACGGCTGCAAGGAGCAGTGCATGCTGCTGGATATGTTTGGCACCTTTGTCAACCCGTTAGAGGCCGAGCTGGGCATTAAAAGCAACCACCGCATTGGCCGTTTTAGCGACGTGAGCAAGAGCAAGGCCTACCACGACCGCATCGAGGCCATTAACTTCAGCCTGGCGCATGACGACGGGCAGAGCAACAAAGACCTGGAGCAGTCTGACGTTATCTTGGTAGGCGTAAGCCGCAGCGGCAAAACGCCCACCAGCCTGTACCTGGCCATGCAGTATGGCCTGAAAGCGAGTAACTACCCCCTGATCCCCGAAGACTTTGAGCGCCAGCACCTGCCGCCCGCCCTGACGGCGCATAAGAAAAAAATCTTCGGACTGACCATCATGCCCGAGCGCCTGAGCGAGATCCGCAACGAGCGCCGCCCGGGCAGCCGCTACGCCAGCCTGGACAATTGCCGCATGGAGGTAGCCGAAGCCGAAGCCATGATGCGCCGCGCAGGCATCCGCTGGCTAAGCACCACTACCAAGTCGATTGAAGAGATTGCAACGACGATCCTGCAGGAAATCCGGCCTGAGCGGTTGGTGTACTGAAGCGCATGCCCTTCATCAGGGTTTGTAGCCGTCACTCAGAGTGCGCAAAAAGGCTACTACATCGGTGACTTCTGCCTCGGTCAGCATAGGGCCATCGCTGGCTTTACGGTTGAACGGGGCCTTAGCCAGTTCAATATTATTCAGATACTTGCTGGGCAAGTCGTTGGTAGTGACATTTGCGCCATACCACTTGCTGGGGTCACTGATGCGGGTAGAGTAAAAGCGCACGACTTCGCTCAAGTCTGTAAAAAAGCCGTTGTGCATGAAGGCTGTACGCTCAGCCACGTTACGCAGCGTCGGCATGCGAAACTGCCCGCAAAAGTTGTCAATGGTGTAGCCAGGTGCCGCCGTGGCAGGTAGTACGGGCGCGCTGCGGTCCGGGCCACACAGACCCAGATCATAAAACGCAGGGTCTGCATTTTTGGGGATTTTTGTATTGCGTGGCACACCTGTGGCGTAGTAGCTGAACTCCGAAAACAAAGAATCCTCGGGCTTGCCACTGTTCGGGTTCATCAAATGACAGCTCGCACAGTTGGCTTTGTTAGGGTTCATGAACAATTCCATGCCTCTGAACTCCTGCAACGTAAAACTGGCTGTACCGCGCACCAAAGCATCATATTTGGAATTAAAGGGTTGCAACTCCCCACGCTCAAACGCATCAATCGCCAAGCCTATATTGGTGAAGGCGGCATCTACATCATTGAAAATGCCGGCACCAAACTCTTGCTTAAACGACGCTGCATAGCCAGACGCAGCAATTTTATCGATCACGGCCTTGCGGTCCGGATTGTTCATCTCCAGGGGGTTTAAAAAAGGCCCCAAGGCTTGCAAAGCCAGCGTATCCGCCCGGCCATCCCAAAAATGTCCACCCACCGCTTCGGTCAAACCATTCGCGGTGTGGAACTCAAACTCCGGCACAAAGCCCACATAACTGTTGGTCATGGTATTGCGCAAACCTAGCGCACCGGGCCTGCTGCCCAGCGCCACGCCGATAGTGGAGCCGTTGTTGCCTGCAAACCCGCTGCTGGCCTGATGACAAGCCACACACGCTATACCGCGTGGCTCAGACAGATTGACATCGTTAAATATCATCTTACCCAGCTCGGCCTTACTGCTAAGCGTTGAGACGGCTATGGGCTGGGCTACTTGGGTGCCGTCTCCCCCTGCACAAGCGGCTAATGCCAAAGGCAAAATTGCGGCAACGCTACGAAAATATGCGGGAAAGTTCAATTTAATTGACATTATTTTGTATTTTTTAGTTATTAAAATTAATTATATGTATCGATGTTACACGATATGAGTACTTAAATGTCTGTTAACTAGTACCGCCTGCAGCCAATAAGACTGCAAATTTACTCTTTGCCTGCGGCTTTACCGATCCCTCTACACTTACATCCATGCAAACTTGGCAACGATTGACGGCAATTACCACGGGCGTGCTGGCGCTGCACGGGGCGACGCTGTGGGCGGTGCAGGCCTACAAAATGCGCATCGACGCGCTGGTTACCGCGCCTGCGCTGCTCACCCGCATGGTCGAGCCGCCCAAGCCGACAGAAGTCAAACCTCCCCCGCCTCCGCCTCCAGCTCCTCCACCTCCAGCTCCTCCACCTCCGCCGCCAAAACCCTTGCCCAAACCCGCGCAGAGTGCCACGGCGCCTCAGCCGGCGGCCCCGCCCCAGGCCGCTGCCCAGCCACCGCAGTTACCTCTGGCTGTCAACAATCCCCAGCCTGCGCCCAATGCTCCCACGGGCAGCATCACGCCAGCACCTGCTGCGCCGGTCGCCGCCCCAGCTCCACCCGCGCCAGTGGCCGCCCTGCCCGCGCCTGAACCGCGTGTCGAGCCACCAAGACCTCCCGCAACCCCACCCGCCCCTGCTGCGGTAGTACAACTGCCCTACGTAGATGCAGACCACGCCGACAACCAGTACCGCGCCAGCTACCCACGTATCAGCCAGCGCCTGCGCGAAGAAGGGCGCGTGGTACTGCGGGTGACAGTGGGGGCAGACGGAAAGCCAACGAGTGCCAGCGTATTTAAAAGCAGCGGTTTCCAGGCCTTGGACGACGCGGGCAAAGAGACGGTGATGCGCTGGCGCTACCGTCCCGGCACACGCGGTGGTGTCAACGAAGCCGCCAGCGTACTTGTGCCTGTGGAGTTCAAGCTGCCCGACTAAACCACGTACTGGGATGTCTCAGACATTCAAAAAAGCGTTTTTCAAGATGTCAATTGCTATATTTTTAATAGCTAAATACGTCCACATAACAAGGACTATTGACATAAATCACGCTACATTTCAGCCAGCTCAAACACCGCCATGCTCTCCACATGCGCGGTGTGCGGAAACATGTTGACCATGCCTGCTGCCGTGCAGTGGTAACCCGCCCGGTGTACCAAGAGGCCAGCGTCGCGGGCCAGGGTGGCGGGGTTGCAGCTGATGTAGACGATGCGCTGGGGCGGTGTCCAGCTGCTCAAATCGCCGGGGACAGGTGGGGCTTTACCTTCCTCCACATCTGCCAGGTTACCCAGGCGCTGCTGGTGCAGGTCTGCCAGGGCTTTCATCAGTGCAAACGCGCCTTCGCGGGGTGGGTCGACCAGCCATTTGTCGGCTGCGCCGTCGGCAATCAGCATCTGGCCGGTCATCTCAAACAGGTTGCGCGCTACAAATTGTGTAGCTGCTTGCGTCCTGGCGACAGGGACTAGCGCCCTATTTAGCTGGTAATTGTCGTTGGCACGGGCGACCAAGGTGTCGCTGCCTTCAATACCCAGCACTTCGCGCGCTTGGGTGGCCAGGGGCAGGGTGAAGTTACCCAGGCCGCAGAACCAGTCGATCACGCGCTCATGCTTTTGCACGTCCAAAAGGCGCAGCGCGCGGCTGACCAGCACGCGGTTGATCTGCGGGTTGACCTGGGTGAAGTCGGTGGGTTTGAAGGGCATGGTGATGCCAAAGTCAGGCAGCGCGTAGCTGAGCAGCTCACCGCCTTCGTCCAGCAGTTTCACCGTCTCGGGCCCTTTGGCTTGCAGCCACCATTGCACGTTTTTCTCTATGGCAAAGGCGCGCAGCTTGGCCAGGTCGCCGTCACTCAGCGGCTCCAGGTGGCGCAGCACCATGGCGGTGACGCTGTCGCCACAGGCTAGCTCGATCTGCGGGCAGGTCTCGCGGGCGTCCAGGCTGGCGATCAGCGCGCGCAGGGGCATGAGCATGGCGCTCACATGGGGCACTAAAACGGCGCAGCTTTTGATGTCGGCCACGTAGCGGCTTTTGCGCTCGTGAAAGCCGATCAGCACCTCGCCTTTTTTGATGACGTAGCGTACCGACAGGCGCGCCCGGGTGCGGTAGCCCCAGCTGGGCCCGGCAATCGGGCGCAGCACCAGCTCTGGCTTGACCTTGCCCAAATGCCACAGCTGGTCTTCCAGCGCCCGCGCCTTCACCGCTACCTGCGCGGCTGCGTCCAGGTGCTGCATCTTGCAGCCGCCGCAGGCCCCCTGGTGCAGGCCAAAGTGCGGGCAACCGGGGGTGACGCGCTGGGACGACTCTTTATGGATGACCGTGACGGTGCCCGCCTCCCATTGGTTCTTTTTGCGATGCACCTGGGCGCTGACGGTCTCGTACGGCAGCGCGCCCTCGATAAACACCACCTTGCCGTTGTCTTCGTCGTCCGTCACGCGGTGGGCAATGCCCTGCGCCTCCAGGTCGAGCGACTCGACAACCAGGCGCGGCGGCGGTGGGTAGACCTTGAGGCTGCCGTCTTCATTCAGTACCGGCGGTGGCGTGGCCTTGAGGCTTTTTTTGCGTGCGCGTCCCATGTGTGTCTAGCCCTTGCCCGTAGAGCCGTAGCCGCTCTCGCCGCGCTCTGTGGCGGCAAATTCGCTGACGATGTTGAACCGCGCCTGCACCACGGGGACGATGACCAGCTGGGCAATGCGCTCCATCGGCTCGATGGTGAAAGCTACTGAACTGCGGTTCCAGGCGCTGACCATGAGTTGGCCCTGGTAGTCGCTGTCGATCAGGCCCACCAGGTTGCCCAGCACGATGCCGTGCTTGTGCCCCAGGCCCGAGCGTGGCAGGATCATGGCGGCGAAGGCGGGGTCTTTCAGAAATATCGCCATGCCGGTGGGCACCAGTTGCCAGGCATTGGGCTGCAGGGTGAGGGGCTCGCTTAAACAGGCGCGCAGGTCCAGTCCGGCGCTGCCGGGGGTGGCGTAGGCGGGCATTTGGCTGGCAAGGCGGGGGTCGATAATTTTGATGTCAAGGTGCATGGCTGGGCTTTCTGATGCACCAATTATCCCCCGCAGCGCAGAGATTTTGAGCCAAGCCACAGTAATTGCCCGCAAGGAAAGTAGAATCCGCGACATGACTGACGAAGACATGTTTTTTACCAACACCATCGTAGGGTCTGCGCTGTCGCTTCCTTTGGGCAATATTCCACCCAAGCAAACGCGTTATGACGATGGCCTGCAAATCGGCATGCTCAGTGGGCGCAGATCTTTGGGCAAATCATGGCTCGACTGGTTGTTGATTCAAGGCAGCTACCCCTATATTGGCCACCCTAGACGCAGGCCAGGTGATCTGCGCCGCTGGATCGAGCGCTACGCTTTAGTCATTGGTATTGCTGGCATCCTCATGGCACTGTCGGCCATTGCTTTAGTGCTTTGGCAGCAGCTTTTACTGGGCGCATAGTACCATGCAATCCTTACAAGACGTACTCACCATCGACCCGATCGCCATGAACGTGGTGAACCGCGTCTGCGCGGGTTCGCGTTTATCGGGCGAACAGGCCTTTCAGGGCGGCTTGTTGGTGCAAGGCGAGATCGCTGGCAGCCTGGAGACCCGGGGCCGCCTGATCGTATGGGCAGGCGCTCAAGTATCGGGCCGCGTCAAGATCTGGGGCGACCTGTACCTGTTTGGCCAGTTAGGCACGCCCGGGCAAGAAGACAATGCCACCGTGGTGGAATGCATGGGCACCGCGTTTATCGCCAGTACCGGCATTTCCAGCGGCACATTATTGGCTCAACGCATTCGCATGTACGATGGAGCCCAATTGCAGGGACCCTTCAAAACACTGAAAGACAACGCCGTGCTGCCCCAACTCGATGAAGTAGCATAGACCCCACAACCCTGGCTACCCAAACCCGCCCCTACCCATTAGGAGACCACCATGTCCAACAAGCCGCCCTACATTCCGCCTCCATCAGCACCCCATGCGGCCCCCGCAGCACCTGCTGCGCAAACTACGCCAGCCACCCCGGCAGCCAATGCAGTGCCGGTGCCCAAAGCCATGCAAGTGCAGGCTGGAGCCACCATGTACAGCGGCCAACCCAGCCAGTTGCCCACCTTGCAGGTGCCCGCGCAGGTGACAGGCACGGGCCATGAACCCAACGACAAAAGCAGCATGATCGCCGAGGGCGTGAACTTTGTGGGCAATGCCCAACTGATTGGCCTGTGCAGCGTAGGCGGCAAGGTAGAGGGCAACCTGGTGCAGTCCATGGGCCAGAGCATTACCGTCATTGTGGCCGAAACCGGCTATGTCAAGGGCGATATCGTGGCCGACAATATATCGGTCATGGGGCAAACCGATGGCCTGCTGGACGCAGGCGGCGGCTCGGTGGCCCTGCACGATGCCTCGCGCGTCTCGGGCCATGTGCGCTACAACCGCCTGCAAGTCAACGGCGCCGACCTGAACGCTACGCTGGAGAAAGCCGCCACCAAGCGTGACCGCACTGCGGGCGCAGGCGCATCGCACGCACCCGCGCCTCACGCTGCCATCGCAGCACCCACCGCGGCCAACCCTCCCAAAGCCACCCACTGAGACTGTGACCGTGCTGCCCAATGGTTTTCAAGCTGCGTTCACTTTTCCCTGCGCGTCGCTCTTTGAGCCTGCCCGGGGTCAGTATGCCTGTGCTCGACACCAACTCGCTGCGCGAATCTGCCCTGCGCGCCAGCTGGCAGCGCGACCAGCGCGTCGCACGCAGACGGCTGGCCATCCGCTGGACGCTGTGGTGGCTCTGGAAATACAAACACTTCATCCTCGCCGCACTTCTATTGCTGGCCGGGTTGGTTTACCTGCTGCACCGCAATGGCCTGCTACCGACTTTTTCTTCAACCAGCCCGGCGGTGACCGATACCGACAGCGGCCTGCCACTGCGCCTGGAGCGGCAACTTCCAGAGCGCAGCAACCTGCCTGCCAGCAAGCGCACGCCCGCCCCGGACGCGCCCACCCCGCTTCAACTCAAGCCTGATAGTCAACTGAAAACAAAGGAGTCTTCCCCATGAAAATCCAATCCGCCCCCTCCACTACCCGCCTGGTGCCTACCGACCGCCTCACCGCCATCTCCAGCCTGATTGCCGAGGGCGCGATCTTTGACGGCTCGTTCCAGACCTCGCGCGACTTGGGCATCAAGGTGGATGGCACGCTCAAAGGCAATATCAGTTTTGATACCGGCGGTACCATCCATGTGGGTGCCACCGGCATCATCGAGAACACCCGCCTGGAGGCGGACTATATTTTCATTGAAGGCAAAGTGGTGGGCAGTGTGATTGCCCGCAAGGCGCTGGAGATCACGGGATCGGCCACCCTGCTGGGCGACGCGGCCTACGACGAGGTGATGGACGTGCACCCCCGCGCTAAACTACGCGGCAAGGTGGAATACCGGGGCGATATGGATACGCCGGTCAAGTCCAAGTAACAAATCTCGTTTTGCGTTTTTGGTGTTTTTCTTTTTTGCGCTTTTTGCGTTACCTCTGACGTATTAACGCCGCCGGGCAATCTCCTGCACCAAAATACGCGCCAAAGTCAGTTTAGGTGCACGCTCCATCGCCTGGCTGCCCTGTGCATCGACCAGCAGCAGGGCATTGTCATCCTGCCCAAAGGTGGCCGGGCCGATGTTGCCCACCAGTAACGGTACCCCTTTGCGCTCCCGCTTGGCCTTGGCGTGCGCTTCCAGGTTTTCACTCTCGGCGGCAAAGCCTACACAGAACAGTTCGCCCGTTTTTGCCCGCTCGCTGTGAGCTACCGTGGCCAGGATGTCGGGGTTCTCGACAAACTGCAAGACCGGTGTTTGACCCGAGCCGTTTTTTTTGATTTTTTGGTCCGCAGCGCTGGCAGGCCGCCAGTCCGCTACCGCCGCAGTTGCTATAAAAATACTAGCTGCTTGCGTCCTGGCGACAACGACTTCGAGCATATTTTGTGCTGATTTTACATCCACGCGCTGTACTCCGCGTGGGGTGGGCAGGCTCACCGGCCCGGCCACCAGGGTCACCTGCGCACCGGCCTCCTGCGCGGCGCGGGCGATGGCAAAGCCCATCTTGCCGCTACTTAAATTGGTAATGCCGCGCACCGGGTCAATCGCTTCAAAGGTCGGCCCAGCGGTGATCAACACCTGCTGCCCAGCCAGAACTTTGGGTTGGAAAAACGCGATCACATCTTCCAGCAATTCCTGCGGCTCCAGCATGCGGCCATCGCCTGTTTCACCGCAGGCCTGGTCGCCACTGCCTACGCCCAGCAGGTGTGCGCCGTCCGCCGTCAGCTGCGCCATGTTGCGCTGGGTGGCGGGGTGTGACCACATCTCGCGGTTCATGGCCGGGGCGATCAGCAAGGGCACGGGCTGGGCCGCGCCTTGCACGCTGTCGGCACGGGGGCGGGCCAGGCACATCAGGCTGAGCAGGTCGTCGGCCTGGCCATGCAGGAGCTTGGCCATAAAGTCGGCACTGGCGGGGGCTATCAAAATGGCATCGGCCTCGCGGCTGAGGTTGATGTGCGGCATGTTGTTGGGCTCGCGTGCATCCCACTGGCTAGTGTAAACCGTGCGGTTGCTCAGCGCCTGCATGGTCACGGGGGTGATAAATTGCTCGGCCCCCGCCGTCATCACCACCTGCACCGTCGCGCCCTCTTTTATCAGCGCCCGGCACAGCTCGGCCGCCTTGTAGGCCGCTATGCCGCCGGTCATGCCCAATACGATATGTTTACCTTGTAGATCGTTCATAGATGGAAATGTAGCAGCAAAGCTTGGTATAAAGCAAAATCCACAGAAGCACTCAAGAGGAGACCCCATGCGCGTTCAGAACAAATCCATCATCGTCACCGGTGCGGGCAGCGGCATTGGCGAGGGCATTGCCAAACGCCTGGCGGCGGAGGGGGCGAAAGTCATCGTCAATGACGTGAACGTGGCGCAGGGCGAGAAGGTGGTCAAAGTGATCACCCAAGCCGGTGGCACGGCCAGTTTTTTTGCGGCGGACGTGACCCAGTCTGCCGACATGCAAGCGTTGATCGCCGCCGCCGTGCAGCGCCACGGCCGCCTGGATGTGATGGTGAACAACGCAGGCTGGACGCACCGCAACCGACCCGCGCTGGAGGTGCCCGAAGACGAGTTTGACAAGTGCTATGCGGTCAACGTGAAAAGCATTTACCTGGCCACCCTCCACGCCGTTCCGCAGTTTCGCCGAACCGGTGGCGGCTGTTTTATCAATATCGCCTCCACCGCAGGCGTGCGTCCGCGCCCGGGCCTGACCTGGTACAACGGCAGCAAGGGTGCGGTGATCACCACCAGCAAGTCGCTGGCCGCCGAGCTGGGGCCCGACAACATCCGCGTGAACTGCATTAACCCGGTGTTTAACCCCACCACCGGCCTGGGCGCCGATTTTGCCGGCGGTGAGCTGACTGAGGAGCGCCTGTCCAAGTTTCGCGCCAGCATCCCGCTGGGGCGGTTTTCTACCGCGCTGGACGTGGCCAATGCCGCGCTGTACCTGGCCAGCGACGAGGCGGCCTTTATCAGCGGGGTGTGCCTGGAGGTGGACGGGGCGCGCTGCGTGTAATATTTCCCTTCACACGCAAGGGCTGAAAGCCCGCGATAATTGCGCTATGTCTGAACGCGTCATCCCTTTAATCGACCAACGCATCGCGGCCCTCACGGCCAAGCTGCCCACCCACGCCATCGCGCCCAACGGTTTGCTGGCCGACACGCTGGGGCGGCCGCTGCGTGACCTGCGCATCAGCGTGACCGACCGCTGCAACTTCAGGTGCAGCTACTGCATGCCCAAAGAAGTGTTTGACAAGGACTATCAATACCTGCCGCATGCCTCGCTGCTCAGTTTTGAAGAAATCACCCGCGTCACGCAGCAGTTTATTGGCCACGGCGTGCAGAAAATTCGCCTGACCGGTGGTGAGCCTTTGCTGCGCAAAAACCTGGAGCTGTTGATCGAGCAGTTGTCTAAGCTGCGCACCGTAGAAGGCCAGCCGCTGGACTTGACCCTCACCACCAACGGCTCGCTCTTGCGGCGCAAAGCGCAGGCCCTGAAAGACGCAGGCTTGCAGCGCGTTACGGTTAGCCTGGACGGACTGGACGACAGCGTGTTTCGCGCCATGAACGATGTGGACTTCCCCGTAGCCGATGTGCTGGACGGCATAGCCGCAGCCCAGGCCGTGGGGCTGAAAAACATCAAGGTCAACATGGTGGTCAAGCGCGGCACCAATGAGCAGGAAATTTTGCCGATGGCACGGCACTTTAAAGGCAGCGGCGTCACGCTACGCTTTATCGAATACATGGACGTCGGTGCCACCAATGGCTGGCGCATGAACGAGGTGATGCCCTCTGCCGAGGTAGTGCAGCACATCCACGCACAGATGCCCCTGGTGCAACTAGGCGCATCGGCCCCCGGCGAGACGGCCGAGCGCTGGGGCTATGTGGGGGCCGACGGAAAGCACGATCCCAGCTTGGGCGAAATCGGTGTGATCAGCAGCGTTACCCAGGCCTTTTGCGGCGACTGCAATCGCGCCCGCCTGTCCACAGAGGGCAAGCTCTACCTGTGCCTGTTCGCCAGCCAAGGCCACGATATTCGCAGCCTGCTGCGCGGCGGCGCCAGCGATGCCGACCTGGCCAGCGCCATCGGCCACATCTGGCAAGGCCGCACCGACCGTTACTCCGAGCTGCGCAGCAGCATGGCGGCAGACACCAGCACGGGTGGGCGGCGGGTTGAGATGAGCTATATCGGCGGCTAGTATGTGACCTTACGCATGCACCTGCAATACAAACAGGTAACGCAAAAAACGCAAAATTGGAATACCAAAATCGCCAAAACAATGCAACTACCAGCTATTGCTATCGCTAAATATTTTTTAGCGTTTTTTGCGAATTTTTTGCGCTTTTCGCGTTACCTCTCACTGCACATTTCTTAACATTAATGAATACACAAACCATCACCGCCATCATCCTCGCCGGCGGCCGCGGCTCGCGCATGGGCGGGGTGGACAAGGGCCTGCAAACCTTCAACGGCGTGCCGCTGGCCCTGCACACCCTCATGCGCCTGCAAATGCAGGAGGGTGGCGTGATTGCCGAGACCATGGTCAACGCCAACCGCAACCTGGCCGCCTACGAGGCCATGGGCGTATCGGTCTGGCCCGATGCCGCGCCCAGCGAGTTTGCCGGGCCACTGGCGGGCTTTCTCACCGGACTGGAGCGCTGCGAAACGCCCTATCTGCTCACGGTGCCCTGCGACACCCCGCTCTTTCCCCTGGACCTGGCGCAGCGCCTGGCCAATGCCTTGGAGCGGGAAGATGCCGAAATCGCCATGGCCTGTGCCCCCGAGACCGACGAGGCAGGGCAGACCCGCACCCGCGCGCAGCCGGTGTTTTGCCTGCTGAGCGCCAGTTTGCTGGAAAGCCTGGTGGCGTTTATGCAAGGCGGTGGCCGCAAGATCGACGCATGGACGGCGCAGCACCGCTGTGTCACGGTGCCCTTTGACCTACCGGGCGACAACCCGCGCGCCTTTGCCAATGCCAATACCCTGGCCGAGCTGCACCAGTTGCAGGTATAAGCATCCGTCCATGCTAGGGGATACCCTGTGCAACTGCTACTTTAAATATAGCTGCTTACGCCCTATTTGATGGGACTTTGGTTAGATTTGCGTATAAAATCCGGCGCAGAACACCATGGCACTCAAACTCTTCAGAAGTACCGGCTACGGCACCCTGCTGGACGCGCAAAGCGCCGCAGCATGGCAAAAGCTGCCCGAGCGCGCCCGCAGTTTCAACCCGCTGCATGTTCTGGTGATCGTCAGTGTGTGGTTGTCTACACTGTGCAATTACGCGCTGTGGCGCGAGCTCTCGCGCATCGGGCGCTTGAACACTGCTCCAGATTACATCTTTGCGGTGGGTTTGGCAGTCATTATTTTTGCGCTAACTTGCGCCGTGTTTGCTCTGCTGGCCTGGCGCAGAACCATCAAGCCCGTCGGCATCTTTTTACTGATCGCCGCTGCCGTGGGGGCACACTTCATGGTCAGTTATGGCGTGGTCATCGACACCACGATGATGCTCAACGTGGTGCAAACCGACCCCAAAGAGACTCGCGATCTGCTGAATCTGAATTTTTTCACCACCGTCCTGGTGCTGGGCGTTTTCCCATCTGTTTGGGTCGCGCGCGCGCGCGTACGGAGCCACACATGGGTCAAGCAAGGGTTGTTGAATACTGCATTTTTGGTAGCATCTTTCGCGCTGTTTGCGTTGACTGTCGCTATTTTTTACCAAAGTTTTGCATCCCTCATGCGCAACCACACTCATGTACGCTATCTGATCAATCCGCTCAATTCACTCTATGGACTGGCCAACATCGCTGCTACGCCACTGAAAAAAGGCAAGATGAAATTGGAGCCCTTAGGAACCGATGCCAAGCTGGGGCTCAGCTATGCTGGCAACACCAACAAACCGCCATTGATGGTGCTGGTGCTGGGCGAGACCGCACGCGCGGGCAACTTTGCCATCAACGGCTATACACGCCCGACCACGCCGCAGCTAGGCGCACTGATGGCCAGCGAGAACATGGTCAGCCTGCGCAACGCCTGGTCCTGCGGCACCAGCACCGCCGCCTCGGTGCCCTGCATGTTCAGCCATCTGGGGCGCGAAACCTATGACGACCGTGCGGTCAATTACGAGAACGTGCTGGACGTATTGCAGCACGCTGGCCTGGCGGTGCTGTGGCTGGACAACCAGTCGGGCTGCAAGGTGGTTTGCGCGCGTATCGCCAGTGCGGATACCAGCAATACCAAGGGGTCTGAGCACTGCAAGACGGGTGAATGTTTTGACGAAGTGATGCTGGAAAACCTGAACGAACGTATCGCCAAGCTGCCTGCCGAACGCCGTGCCAAAGGGGTTGTCATCGTAATGCACACCATGGGCAGCCACGGTCCGGCCTACTTTAAACGCGTGCCCGAGGCGTTTAAAAAATTTACGCCGATTTGCGCCAGTAACGCGCTACCGGATTGCAAACGCGACGAAGTCGTCAACGCCTATGACAACACCATTGCGTATGCCGATCATTTTTTGGCTTCTACAGTTAAATGGCTGAAAGCCCAATCCAATGTGGCGCAGACCGCCATGATTTACATATCGGACCACGGCGAATCGCTGGGCGAGAACAACCTGTACCTGCACGGCCTGCCCTACGCCATCGCCCCCGATGTGCAAAAGCGCGTGCCCTGGATCACCTGGTTGTCTGCGGACTACGCCCGCCGCAACCGACTTGACATCGGCTGCCTGAAAGCCGCAATAGACACGCGCGTGAGTCACGACAATCTGTTCCACTCGGTGCTGGGGTTGATGGATGTGCAAACCAGTGTGTACCAACGCGAGGCCGACATTTACGCACCTTGCGTGAAGTAAATGACCTAAAACAATCGCTCTTGCCCGTCCAGCGCAGGCGGCGCAAACTGCGACAGATCCAGCTCATGCCGCACCCGGTTGAGCCCCAGCCTGGCGCAGGTTTTTTGAAAGCGCTGGCGTAGCAAATCGGCCCACAGGCCATCGCCCTTCATGCGCTGGCCCCAGGCACTGTTGTAGTCTTTGCCACCGCGCATATCGCGCACGCGGGCCATCACCCGCTCAGCGCGCTGGGGGTAGTGCAGTTGCAGCCACTGCTGAAACAGTGCATTGATCTCCCAGGGCAGGCGCAGCACGGTATAAAACGCGGTTTGCGCACCCGCCTCCCGCGCAGCCTCCAGCACCTGCTCCATGTCCTCGTTGATAAATGGAATTTGCGGTGCCACGCTCACGCCCACGGGGATGCCCGCCTGGGCCAATGCACGGATGGTGCGCAGCCTGCGGTGCGGAGCAGCGGCCCGCGGCTCCAGAATGCGCGCCAGCTGTCCATCTAGCGTGGTGATGCTCACATAGGCTGCAGCCCTTTTATGCTGAGCGTGCGCAGCTATTAAATCTATATCGAGCTCGACCGCACTGGACTTGGTGAGTAGGGAGTACGGATGCTTCACCTCGCCCAACAGCGCAATCACACTGCGCGTCAAGCGCAGCTCACGCTCCACCGGCTGGTAGCAGTCGGTGGCCGAGCCGATGTTGAGCAGCTTGGGCACGTAGCTTGGCTTGGCCAGCTCTTGGCGCAGCACCTGCGCAATATTGCGTTTGGCAATGATCTGCGTCTCAAAGTCCAGCCCCGGCGACAGGCCCAGGTAGCTGTGCGTGGGCCGCGCAAAGCAGTACACACAGCCATGCTCGCAGCCCCGGTAGGGATTGATGCTGTAGTCAAAAAAGATGTCGGGCGAGTCGTTGGCGGTGATGATGGACTTGGCATCTTCAAAGCGCACCTGGGTGTGCGGCGGCAAGGCCTCCCCCTGCTCTTGCGCTTGTGTATCCAGCCCATCCCACCCATCGTCAAAGCCCTCCCGTGCATCCTGGCTGAACCGGTGCGCCATGCGCGTGGCGGTGCCTCGGCCTTTGATGGCGTGGATGGGGATGGAGTGGGATGCCATGAGCGCATCATACTGTGAATATCATCAGTAATCTAGCGGCCTTTACGCATGGTTGCGTTAGTCAGTGTAGTAGCTGGCCTATCCTGGCTTGTTTGGCTGGCACGCCGAGTGTCCCTATTTTTGTCGAAGTGCCACGCTCGCGCGCATTCTTATGTAATGCGGCTGATGACCTACCGGTAAATTCCAAAGTATCGTGCGGGCTTTTGTGGCATGCGCGAAGGGGCACTGCGAAAAAACAGGGCGCACTCGTCACGCCCGGATGCTTGGTTCGGGGACAATGCCAGCTTATGTTTTGCTATATATTACATAGCTACATACGACCTATTTACATGGACTAGCACGGTATTTTTCTGCTAAATGGTACGAGTCTGTGCTTAAAACACCTGCCCGTCTACACTCTGGTATTCGCGCCAGAGCGCGTGCCATGGCCATGCGCCCCGATGAGGGCTGCGGGCTCGAAGCACGGAGCTTTTGGGATCAGAAAACGTCGGTGTCTGAGCCGGAGGCGAGTTTCGACGTTTTCCCCAAAAGCGAGTACTGGAGATGCTCCCCGAAGGGCCGCTGCCCTGGGGCGCATGGCCATGGCACGCGCTCTGGCGCGAAGCCGCGAGATCTGCGCACGAAAACACCCCCCCTCACAACGCAGCCAAACTCGAAGCATTGCCTTCAAAGACCCAAGTAAATTGCACCAACTGCGTCAGCAAAAATACCTACACAAACCATTGCGAGCCAAGTTTCACCAAGGGTATTCGCTAGTCAGCGCAGTGTATGTTTTCGCAGTTCATGGTTTAGCATTCGATGTCGATTCACCATCCGTGCAAGGAGATATGCCATGAAGTTTTTCGGTCGCGTTATGACGATGCTCGCGGTCACTGCCAGCGTTGCGAGTTTGCTCACCTCCGCTGCTACCGCGCAAACCGCGCAACCCACCCTGCGTATCGGCAGCACGCTGGCGCTCACCGGGCCGCTATCGGCCACGGCCCTCACGCACAAGATGGTGGGCGAGATCTATATTGAGCAGATCAATGCCAAGGGCGGACTGTTGGGCCGCAAGGTCGAATGGTTGGTAAAGGATGACCAGTCCAAGGCCGAGCTGGCGCGCACTTTATATGAACAACTGGTGACCTCGGACAAGGTCGATTTACTCATGGGCCCCTACGCTACGGGTGCCATCTTGTCGGCCATGGGTGTGGCGCAGCGCTACAACAAGGTGCTGGTGCACCATACCTTTGGCATCCCGTCGCTGGCGACCTACGACTACGCTTTTCCGGCCTGGTCACTGGGTGGTGATCCGGCCACCACAGTACCTAACACGGTGTTTGATGCACTCGCCGCATCCCCTAAGCCGCCTAAGACTGTGGCCTTTGTCACCAGCAAATTCCCATCCATTCACTTCTTAAGCCTGGGCGCACGCAATGTGGCCAAGAAGCGCGGCCTGCAGGAAGTGCTCTTCCTGGAGTGGGATTTTGGCAACCGCGATTTTGGGCCGATTGCCGCCCGCATCAAAGATGCCAAGCCCGACCTGGTCTGGATTGGCGACATCGCGCTGGAAGGCAATATGCTGCTGGACGCGATGAAGAAGATTGACTACTCGCCGCCCATCCATTTCCACACCTATCCGGCACCCGGCCCCATGACGCAATCGCCCGAAGGCAACCGCGCGCTGTCGGTCACCATTTTTGAAGAGCATGCACCCTATACCAACTATCCAGGAGCGGCTGCCTTTATCAAGGCCTTCAAAGAACGCGCCACCAAGGCGGGCCTGCCCTATACCAACGTTGAGGTGCAGGCGGCAGCCTCCTACTCGGCCTGGCAGATTCTGGAAGCGGGCATTGTCGGCACCAACAGTTTTGACGACAAAAAAATCGCCATCTGGCTGAAGAAAAACAAGGTTGACACCATCCATGGTCGCCTGCGCCTGGACGGTCTGGGCAATTACGGGGACGACCTGATGCGGGTCAAGCAGGTGCAAGACGGCCGCTGGAACGTGGTATGGCCGCCCCAATTCGCAGCGCCAGGTGCCAAGCTGCAGGTTCAGTAAGTTCCATCGATTGCCGCACGCCGATAGTCCATGAATTTCCCCAGCGTCAACCTGCTGGCCCAGTCCATTCTGTCAGGCCTTTTCATTGGCGCTTTGTACGGCATGATTGGCCTGGGGCTGGGCCTGACCTGGGGCCTGCTGCGCCAGATCAACCTGGCCCACTTCGGCCTGGTGTTTCTGGCTGCGTACCTGAGCTACCACATGGCCAGTGTGTGGGGCATTGACCCACTGCTCACGCTGGCCATCTTGCCGCCGCTGTTTTTTATATTGGGCGTGGGCATGCAGTGGATGCTGTCGCGCTTTGCCATTACCCCGTTCAACTCGCTGTTGGTCACCTTCGGCATCACGGTGATTATTGAAAGTGGCATCCAAGCTGTCTGGACGGCCGATTTCCGCCGCATGGAAACGCACTACAACGACCTGAAATTTACCGTCGGTTCACTCTACATCCCCGTGCCGGAACTGGTCACGCTGGTGTTGGCCACCTCCATCTCACTGGCCATCTGGGCCGTCATGCGTTATACCGATGTCGGTAAGGCCATGCGGGCCATGGCCGAGGACGGGCCGATTGCCTCGGCCTTTGGCATTAACCAACAAGGCATGTCCTTGGTGCTGGCGGGTCTGTGCGCGGCGCTGGCTGCCGTCGCCGGGATTTGCCTTGCGCTGACTTTCACCTTGACCCCTTCACAGATTTTTGCCTGGGTGGGCGTGGTGTTTGCCGCCGTCATGCTGGGCGGCCTGGGCAGTGCACTCGGGCCCCTGGTGGCGGGCATGATCATTGGCGTCAGCGAGGCCATCACCATGGCGGTGGCCGCGCCCTCCTGGGCGCCGATTGTGTCGTTCTCGCTGCTGATCTTCATGCTGCTCCTGCGACCCAGCAAGCTATGAAGGTCGACAAACCCACCAGCGGCATTCTGGCTGCGGGCACACTGTTGGCCTGTGTGCCCTGGCTGGGTCTGCCGGCGTTTTATGAATCGTTTCTCTACCTCATCTGTAGCTGGATGGTGCTTGCTTCGTCGTGGAATATTCTGTCGGGTTATTCGGGCTATTTTTCGTTTGGGCATGGCGCGTTTTTTGGCATCGGCATGTATACCTCGGCCAACCTGGCCGCCAAACTGCAATGGCCATTTCTCTGGACACTGCCAGTGGCTGCGGCTTTGGCCGCCCTGTTGGGTGTGGCGCTCGGTGCCGTGGTGTTTCGCGTCAAAGGGGTGCGCGGCGAGCTGTTTGCCTTGCTCACATTGGCCATTACCTTCGTGGTGGGCACAATCGTGCAGAACACCCCGATTGATGGCGGCCCTGGCATCGTTCTCAATGCGGTAGCTGTCCCCGCACTGGGCCCCAATCCATCCGCCTCAATTTACCTGATGGCATTGGCAGCAGCCGTCGCCACGCTGCTGATTGCCTACAAAATCCAGGCATCGCGCTTGGGCCTTGGCCTGTTTGCCATCCATGACGATGAAGATGTGGCCGAGGTGATGGGCGTGCCCACCTTTCGCTACAAGCTGGTGGCCTTTGCTTTGTCTTGCGCGTTGGCAGGCTTGGCGGGCGGCATCCACGCGCTGTTCGTGTCCTACGTGACAGCGGGAGAGACCTTTACTATCGTGGTGCCACTCACCGTGGTGTTGATGAGTGTGCTGGGCGGCACACGGCACTGGGCCGGGCCTGCGGTGGGCGCAGTGTTTATCACCTGCCTGCTCTACTTTTTCACGGCAGGTAACAGCCCCTTGGCAGGCAAGGCCGCCGTGGGTGTCATTCTGATTATCGTGATTTTGTTTATGCCCCAGGGCATTTTGGGCTATGTGATGCAGCGTCGGCAGGGCAAGGCCGCACCCCTGCAGGCGCCGCCGTCGCCGGTGACCTCGCCACTGGCTCAGCCAACGCCAGCTGCGGCTGCGACCGATGCCAAGCCCGCGCTTGCCATGCCGTCCACGCAAGCTCGCCCAAGCGACGCCGCCAAACCCCTGCTAGAGGTCCGTCAGCTCACCAAAACCTTCACTGGTGTAGTGGCGCTGGATGCGCTCGATCTGCAGGTCTTCCCCGGTGAAATTCTCGGCCTGCTCGGCCCCAACGGCTCGGGTAAATCCACTTTCATCAATGTCGTGAGCGGGCATTACCCTGCGAGCAGCGGGCAGATCCGCTTTGAGGGCCAGGCCCTGCAAGGACTGGCCGCGCACCGCATTGCCAAGGCTGGCATTGCACGCACCTACCAGATTCCCCGGCCTTTCGCCCATTTAAGCGTGCTGCAAAACGTCGCCTTGGTGGCCATGTTTGGCGGCGCGGCGCTTAGCCAAACGCAGGCTGCGCACGAGGCCTGGAAATGGCTCGAATTCACCGGCCTGGCCGAGAAGGCAGGCGCACTGCCAGACGACCTGAATCTGCACCAACGAAAATTTCTGGAGCTTACCCGCGCCCTGGCCGCGCGCCCGCGCTTGGTGCTGCTGGACGAAGTGCTGTCGGGACTAACCCCGGGCGAGATCAACGATGCGATTGCTTTGATCAGAAAAATCCGCGACCAAGGCTCCACCATTGTTTTTGTCGAGCACGTCATGCACGCCGTGATGGCACTGGCCGACCGGGTGGCCGTGCTCAACTACGGCAAGCTGATTGCAGTAGGGTTGCCCAAGGACGTGATGCAAAACGCCGAAGTGGTGAAGGCCTATCTGGGGACGATGGATGCTTGAGGTCAAAGACATCCACGTCAACTACGGCGCAGCCCCCGCGCTGTGGGGAGTGAGCCTGGATGTCAAGCCGGGCGAGCTGGTGTGCGTAGTGGGGCCTAACGGTGCAGGTAAAACCACCCTCATTAACGCCATAGCCGGGCTGCACCGCGTGCGCGCTGGCAGCCTGCATTTTGACGGACAAGACATTACCCAGTTGCCCAGTCACCGCTTTTGCGAAAACGGCATCGCCATCGTGCCCGAAGGCCGCCGCCTGTTTACCCAGATGACGGTGCTGGACAATCTGGAGCTGGGCAGCTACGTCGCCAGCGCCAAGCGCCAGCGGGCCGAGTCGCTGGCGATGGTGCTGGAGCTGTTTGAGGTACTCAAGGTCAAGCTGCACAGCCCGGCGGGCTCACTCTCGGGTGGGCAGCAGCAAATGGTGGCCATTGGCCGTGCTCTGATGGCCCGGCCTGGCCTGCTTCTGCTGGACGAACCTTCCTTGGGCCTGGCTCCCAGCATAGTGGGCGATATGTTTCGTGCCATACGCCAGATCAACGCCACCGGCACCTCAGTGCTGCTGGTCGAGCAAAACGTGGCCATGGCGATGAAACTGGCCCACCGCGCTTACGTGCTGGAAGAGGGACGCATTGTTTTGCAAGGCGCCGCCAACGAGCTGCTGGCGCATCCGCAGATACAAAAAGTCTATCTGGGGCTGTAGAACTGGATTACCCATCCGCCTCCGGCCAATCGCGGATGTAGGCCTTGAGCATCTTGTTCTCAAAATTCTGGCTGTCCACCACCGCCTTGGCCACGTCGTAAAAGCTGATCACGCCCATCAGCATGCGGTTGTCGATGACCGGCATGTAGCGGGCATGGCGCTGTAGCATCATACGGCGCACTTCGTCCAGCTCTGTCTCGGGGGTGCAAATCAGCGGGCCGTTGTCCATGGCGCGGTACACGGTGGTGTCGGCGACCGAGCCGCCGTTAGCATTGATGGCGACAATCACTTCACGAAAGGTCAGCATGCCCACTACCCGGCTGTTGGACATGACCACCAGCGAGCCAATGTCCTTCTCGGCCATAAACTGCATTGCGTGCGCCAAGCTGTCCTCGGGCGTAATGGTGTAGAGCGTATTGCCCTTGGATTTCAGAATATCACTGACTTTCATAGCCGCTCTCCTCGGATGTATGCTCACAATATAGCCCACAAACGGCATTTTTAACAGTTTTATTCGGAGATCACTATGAGCGGTTACGCAGACCCTGGATTTGACACCTTAGCCCTGCACGCAGGTGCCGCGCCCGACCCAACCACTGGCGCGCGCGCCGTGCCCATCCACTTGACCACCTCCTTCGTCTTCGAGTCCAGCGATCACGCCGCCGCGCTCTTTAACCTGGAGCGCGCAGGCCATGTCTACAGTCGCATCAGCAATCCCACCAACGCGGTGCTGGAGCAGCGTGTGGCGGCATTGGAGGGCGGTATTGGGGCCATCAGTACGTCATCGGGCCAGGCGGCGCTGCACCTGGCCATTGCCACGCTGATGGGTACGGGCTCGCATATCGTGGCCTCCAGTGCGCTGTATGGCGGCTCGCACAATCTGCTGCATTACACCCTGCGCCGCTTTGGCATTGACACCACCTTTGTCAAACCCGGCGACATCGACGGCTGGAAGCGCGCCGTTCAGCCCAACACCAAGTTGTTTTTTGGCGAGACGGTGGGCAACCCGGGGCTGGACGTGCTGGACATCCCCACCGTAAGCACCATGGCGCACGAGGCGGGCGTGCCCCTGCTGGTGGACAGCACCCTCACCTCGCCGTGGCTGATGAAACCCTTTGACCATGGGGCCGACTTGGTCTACCACTCGGCCACCAAGTTTCTGTCTGGCCACGGCACGGTGATTGGCGGTGTGGTGGTAGACGGCGGCAGTTTTGACTGGAACGGGCCACGCTCGAAGGGCAAGTTTGCCGAGCTGACTGAGGCCTATGCAGGTTTTCATAACATGGTGTTCACCGACGAGAGCACCGTAGGCGCCTTCCTGCTGCGGGCGCGCCGCGAGGGTCTGCGTGACTTTGGTGCCTGCATGAGCCCGCACACCGCATGGTTGATTTTGCAGGGCATCGAAACGTTGCCCCTGCGGATGGCGCGGCACATGGAAAACACCACCAAGGTGGTGGCGTTTTTGGCCGCGCACCCGTTTGTCTCTCGCGTCGGTCACCCGATGCTGGAGTGCCACCCCAGCCATTCGCTGGCGCAAAAGCTGTTGCCGCGTGGCGCAGGCAGCGTATTCAGCTTTGACATCAAGGGCCAGCGTGAGCATGGCAAGAAGTTCATCGAAACGCTCAAGGTCTTCAGCCACCTGGCCAATGTCGGCGACTGCCGCAGCCTGGTCATCCACCCTGCCAGCACCACGCACTTTCGCATGACAGATGATGCCTTGGCGGCTGCGGGCATTACGCAGGGAACGATTCGTTTGTCGATTGGGCTGGAAGATGCGGATGATTTGATTGACGATTTGAAGCGGGCTTTGAAGGCGGCGGAGAAGGGCTAGGTTGTCACGGGATTGACGTTTGCGGACTAGCGCGTCACGGAATCCGGCGAGCGGTGCACTTAGCTCCGCGGCTGTCCTCCGGGGCGGCTTATGGCCGCCACCTCCCCCTTTATGCCGCTGCACTAAGTGCGCCGCTCGCCGGATCTTGCATAGATGGCCTAGGAGTCTGGGCGGCAGAAGGTTATGAAAATACGCAGTGAATTTTCGACCCTCCAGAATCGCTCAGGCTGCGTTATTTCGATGTGGGTAAGGGGTCAAGCACCCCTGAAAATGGTGTTTTTAAACAGACTTTTCTTCTGCCGCCCAGACTCCTAGGCGCAACCTGCGTGCTCCAACGTTGCTCGATGTGGCTGGAGTTTGACGGTTGCGTTCCCACCCGGCACGCTGCTCTGGCGCTTGGGGTGAGTGGCGTAGCGGCATAAAGGGGGAGGTGGCGGCCATAGGCCGCCCCGGAGGACAGCCGCGTAGCCAATACTGTTCTATTAGAGTAATCTGTGTCAGAATACAGACTCCATACAAGGAGTCACAGCGTGGCAAGAACCAAGGCAACCTTAGGCGATGGGATTCGACTGACCGACTATCTGGGCGCCAGCCTCCTGGCGCGCGTCTACCCGCTGGAGCTGGTCCAATCCGTGCTCCAAGAACACGGGGTGCAAAGCCAGCGCGTGCGCTCCTTTCCAGCCCAGGTGACCACCTACTACTGCATGGCGCTGGCGCTGTACCCGCAAGCGGCCTACGAAGCCGTATTTGCCGCCGTCGCCCAAGGCCTGGCCAGCGTGCATGGCGGCATTGCCCCCCGCACGGTCGTCAAATCCGCCATCAGCACCGCACGCACCCGCCTGGGCAGTGCACCCCTCAAGGCGCTGCATGCACGCGCCTGCCAACCCCTGGCCAGCCCCAAAGCCCAACCGCACGCCTTCTACGGCGGACTGCGCTTGGTCGCCCTCGATGGCAGCGTCTTTGACATCCCCGACGAGGCGGCCAATGCACAGCACTTTGGCCGCCACAATACCTCGGGTCGCCTGGCCGCCTACCCTCAGGCGCGCTGCGTGCTGCTGGCCGAATGCGCCACCCACGCCATCATCGATGCCCAGCTAGGCTCCAGCAGCCAAAGCGAGAACGCCTTGGCCCAACCCCTCTTGCAGCGGCTGCAACCGGACATGCTGTGCTTGGCTGATAGGGGCTTTTGCGGCTACGCCAACTGGCTCCAAGCCAGTGCCAGCGCAGCCCAGTTGCTGTGGCGCTGCAAGACCGATTGGCAACTGCCCATAGACCAGGTGCTGGGTGATGGCTCCTACCTCACCACCCTGTATCCCAACCAGAAGTCGCGCCGAGTCGGCATGGGCGCGCTGCAGGTGCGCGTGATTGAGTACGACTTGCCCCAACAAAATAGTGCGCAAGAGCGCTATCGCTTGCTCACCACCTTACTGGATCCAACGACGGCCCCAGCCCTGGAGCTGGCCGCGTTGTACAGCCAGCGCTGGGAGATTGAAAGCGTCTTGGATGAGCTCAAAACGCATACCCTGCAGGGCAGGCGAACCCTTAGAAGCAAAACGCCCCAGGGCATTGAACAAGAGTTCTATGGCTGGTTGCTGATGCACTACGCGACCTGTTGGCTGATGCACCAGGCGGCCAGTGCGCACCGATTAAGTCAACGACAGTTATCGTTTACCGGGACGCTCCAATTAGTGCGCAGACACCAGCCCCACTCAGGGGCCTTTCCCCCCTGACCGGCCCCGATGCCGCAGGCGCTGGTTCAGATTGCTGCTGCAAGAGGTCTCTAAGCTCAAATGCGTGAGCAGCCGGGGCTTGCACAGGCCACGCATGGTCAAACACAAGCGTAGCGCCTACGCCAGTAGCCTGACCCGCGTGCGCACCAGCGAGTCTATTTGTGCAACGCCACGGATATTGCAGCCCAAGCCTCTTAGCAAATGGGGGAGGGAGAAATTATCAATTTCTAGTTAATAGAACAGTATTGGCCGCGTAGCCAATCACCCCAAGTGCCGGGGCGTACACACTCCCTGGGTGTACACGTTTCCTAGGCTCACTAAGTGCCAGGGCGAACATACCATCTGGGCCTACCAAGGCCTAGAATCAAATCCCACGCGCTGGTTAAATCAGCAAGCTAAGGAGCCTTCATGTACATCCAAGTTAACGGCATTGATATCTACTGCTACAGCGGCGGCAAAGCCTTTGATGCCACCAAGCCCAGCATCGTCTTCATCCACGGCGTGCTGAACGACCACAGTGTGTGGATTTTGCAAAGCCGCTATTTGGCGAACCACGGCTTTAACGTGCTGGCGATTGACCTGCCAGGCCACGGCAAAAGTACGGGCAGTTGCCCCACGTCAGTGGAAGAGGCGGCTGCCTTCGTTATCGCGTTGCTGGATGCGGCAGGCATTGCCAAGGCCACGCTGGTGGGCCATAGCTGGGGTTCATTGATAGCACTACATGCGACAAGCATTGCACCCGAACGCGTGACGCATCTGGCGCTGGTAGCCATCGCAGCCCCCATGAAGGTGTCGCCCGCTTTGCTGGATGCGGCGCTGAACAAACCCATGCAGGCGATTGACATGGTCAACACCTTCAGCCACAGCACCCTCGCCCCACCGCCCTCGACGCTGGGGCCGGGCACCTGGCTGTACGGCGGTGCCAAGGCCTTGATGCGGCGCATTCTGCAAAGTAACCCGCGCGAGAACGTGTTTCATATCGGTTTTACCGCCTGCGACCAATATTCCAAGGCTTTTGAGGCGCTAGTCCTTGTCAATAGGACGCAAGCAGCTATTCTTTTTATAGTAGGCCGTCAGGATCAGATGACCCCACCCAAAGCTGCGCAGGCCCTGATCAACGCGGCACCCCAAGCCAGCGTGGTCACTGTGGACGCAGGCCACTCCATCATGACCGAGGCACCGGATGCCACGCTGTTGGCCTTGCATAAATTTCTATCGGCGCCGCGCTAGGGTGGTAGCACTGCCCTGGCCTGCTGCGGCGCAGGAAAGCGGTAATGTACGGCGTTGAGATAGGTGGCTACGTCCACAATGTCCTGCTCATTCCATCCCAGTGCAGTCTCTTTCTGCCAGCGGTTGACCTGAAATTTCAGGCTTGGCCAGTCTTTGGCCAGCCGATTGGCCCGCCAGTGGATCTGGCTGGTGTGGCAGACGATGCAATGCGTCTCGTACAGCAAGGCACCGCGTACCACACTGTCCGGGCCTTGCGCCTGAGCCATGCCCGCCCCTGCCAGGCAAAGCGCCATCCCTAGTTGCATCCAGTTTTTAACCATATCAAACCTCCGTTTCATCGTGCACGCCGACGCGTCGGCTTTGGATCACCCTCAGCCGCCTGGCAGGCTTTGCGGTACGCTTGCAGCGTTTTCTGCGCCAGACCCAGCACGCTACCGCGTGGATAGGCTCCCGTTTTTTTCACCAGGCCCGAGGGCCATCCAGTGAGCAACTCGATGCCCTCGCTCACATGGTCTACCGTGTACACATGGAACAAGCCTTGGGTTACGGCATCGACCACCTTGCGCGCCAGCATCAGATGGTGGAGATTGCGCTGCGGAATCAGTACCCCCTGGTGCCCATCCAGCCCTGCCACCTCGCAGGTGCGAAAGTAGCCTTCTATTTTCTCATTCACCCCGCCCACGGGCAACACCTCGCCATGCAGATTGACCGCACCGGTCACCGCTATCCCTTGCTTGAGTGGCAAGCCCGACAGTGAGGACAGCAGCACATAAAATTCTGCACAGGATGCTGAGTCGCCCTCCACGCCGCCATACTCCTGCTCAAACGAGATAGTGGCATTCAAGGCCAGCGGTGCCAGATGGGCAAGCAGCGTCGACAGGTAGCTGTGCAGCACCAGCACCCCCTTGTCGTGGATCGGGCCCGACATTTCCACCTCACGTTCAATATTCAGCAAGCCATCGTCTCCCGCAAAGGTGTGCGCCGTCACCCGCACCGGAAACCCAAAGCGGTAGTCCCCCAGGTCGATCTGCGTCAGTCCATTGAGCTGCCCCACGTTCTCGCCCACCACGGCAATCAGCCGTTCGCCATCCGAGATGGACTCCTGCAAGCGCTGCTCTGGGTAATCGTGGCGCAGGCTGCGGGCGATCAGCGCGGCCTCGACATCGGCGATGCCCACCACAGCGTCAGCCCGAGAGGTGCACCGTGCTGCGCATTCGGTCACCAAGGCCTCGGTGTGGGCGAAGATGGCGCTCTGGCGCTTCTGGTCGTCTACTGCGCGGTGGGTCTCCTCCAGCAGGCGCGCTACGGCATTGGCAGAAAAATGGGCAAGCCCCAGTTTTTTGCAGGTATGGGCAATAAACACCGAGGTAGCATGGCGTGTCTCCGGGTTCGATACAAAGCTTTCGGCAAAATCCACCTTGACGCGAAAGTGTCGGGCGAACTCGGGGTCAAGTTCCTGCAACGTGTAGTAATGTTCACTCGAGCCAATCAGCACCACCTTTACCACCACGTCTACCGGTTCGGGCACCAGTGACACAGCCGCAATAGGTGCCAGCGACAGGCCGGGCTCTTCAATCTGCAATCTGCCGCTGCGCAAGAGCCGGCGCAGCTTCTCCCATACCAGTTCATCGGCCAGCAAATCACGCAGATGCAGCATGAGGAAGCCGCCATGGGCCTTGAGCAGGCTGCCCGCGCGAATGCGTGAAAAGTCTGTCACCAGCACATCGTCTTCCGACTGGTATTCAATGCTGCCAAACAGCGATCGAAACACCGGGTTGTCTTCGACGATCACAGGTGCACCGCGCAGCGGGCTGTTGTCTACCACCAGGTTGATCCGCAGCCGCGACAGTACCTCATCCAACGCATCCAGCCGCGCCGCCTCGTCATCGTCATCCGTTGCCTGAAACACGTCCAGGTTGTCCAGCACGTTGCTGCACACCTGGTCAAAGTATGCCTTGAGCTTGTCCAGATCCTCCGTCTTTACCGTGAGATCGGTGCGAACCTTCTGCAACTCGCGCTCAAGCAGTGGCAGGGCGGTTTGGCGGCGCAGGGCGGCCATACTCTCCTTCATAACCTTTTCCATGGGTTGCATGTTTTCAATGAACTGGGTGATAGCCTCGCGCAGTTCCTGCTCAGCCTGGTCTATCTCGATACGGCGCTTCTTGGGCAGCGCCAGCAGTTCGCTTTCGGTGAGCACATGGCCCTTCTCATCGCGGAAGGTGAACAGCAGGTGACCAGCATCACGGCGCAGCGTAAAGCTGCGCGCCTCGGCAAAGGCATCCAGCTCGGCATAGGCCTTGGCCTCCTGCTCGTCGTAGATTTTTTTGATGCGTTCGCTATCGATCTTGAAAACCTGCCCGTCCAGGTACAGCGGTATGTCCGTCTGCAGGTTTTTGGCCATCTGCACCATGCGCTGGCGCAGCAGGCGGCCTTGTCCCGCGGGCAGGCGTAAGGCGCGTGGCAGCTCTGGCGTATCAAAATTATTCAGGTAGCACAGGTCGGGCGGCACCGCTTTGCCAGTTGCAGCGGCCTGCATCGCCTCCAGCAACAGTGACGAGCGTCCGCTACCGATCTCTCCCAGCACAAACAGGTTGTAGCCCGGCTGGTCCATCCCCAGACCAAAACGCGCCGCCGCCTCTGCGCGCTGCTGGCCAATCCAGGGTAATGCAACATCCAGCAGCTCGGAGGTGTCCCCAAAACCCAGCGAGCTGGGGTCAATGCTGATGCGAAGATCAGCGGGGAGGACTTTGGCTATAGGCATGTTAGCGCCGCTGTTCAAACTCCCGATCCCTGGCCCCGATAACGGCGGCCGCCAGGTTGGTGAGCTCGCGCGTCAGCAGCTCCAGCACGTCCTCCATGGTGACGATGCCCACCAGCCGCCCCGGCCCATCCACGATGACCAGCCTGCGCACGCGGTGCTTGCGCATCAGCGCTACCGCATCCATGGCATCCATGTCCGGGTGGGCCGCCACTGGCTCGATGGACATGATGTCTCCCACGGTAAACAATGTCGGATCGAGTCCTTCGGCCATCAGGGCCAGCACCAGATCCCGGTCTGTCAGCACGCCGACAGGGTGGTTTTTTTCCTTGGCATCAATCACCACCAGCGCGCCGATATGGTGTTTGCGCATCAGTTGCGCGGCTACAAACGCGGTGGTATCGGGCTCTGCCACCGCCACGACCGCAGTGGCAAAATCTTTCAGACGAGTGGGCATCACGATCTCCTGGTTCACCTGTCTGACAGCGTAGGCGGGGTTGCCAGTGCAATTCTTGATCCAGCGCAATAGGGGTGGTAATAAAAAAAGAAGCCCGCCCATTCTTGCGAATGGGCGGGCTTGGCGAAGAACCCTAACCATGCGTTTTGACCGCCCGGTCAGTCTGAGGTTGTCTTCGTCCTCTCTGGTGCCCTATGACACCAGAACCTTCCCCTCTAAAGGGGAACCTCATCTTCGTGCATGAATTTCAGTGTTATCGACCTCTACCCATGCACGGCTCAACTGTAGCGGTCTGTATTTTCCATGTTTTGATATTTGTCAAAAGAAACGGTAGTTTTTACTTGATTTGAACGGTTTGACACCCATCCAATACCCATAGGCAGATAATTTATACCTTGGTATTCAAAAGGTCTACGCCATGTTTAAAGATCGCAATGAGGCCGCCAAACTGCTGGCCCAAAAATTGGAGCCCTACCGGGACAGGAACCCGTTGATTCTGGCCATTCCGCGCGGTGCCGTGCCGATGGCCAGGATCATTGCCGACAGCCTGGGCTGCCAGCTGGATGTGGTGCTGGTGCGCAAGCTGCGGGCACCGCAGCAAAGCGAGCTGGCCATTGGCTCGGTGGATGAGAGTGGCTGGGTCTATCTGACTGACTTTGCGCAAGACTATGGTGGTGACAGCGACTACATCGAAGCCGAGAAGCAGCGGCAGTTGGAGGTGATCCGCCAGCGGCGCGCCCAGTACACGCCCATTCGCCCGCCGATCGACCCTGCCGGGCGGGTGGTGATCGTCATTGACGACGGCCTGGCCACAGGTGCCACCATGATTTCAGCCCTGCATGCGTTGCGCGCCAAAAAACCCGCGCTGCTGGTCTGTGCAGTGCCCGTTGCAGCCCCTGACACGCTGGCCAGAATTGCACCCATGGCCGATGCCGTGGTGTGCCTGCATGCGCCCCGGTTATTTCAGGCGGTGGGGCAGTTCTACCAGCACTTTCCTCAGGTAGAGGATAGCGAAGTCATTGCGTTATTGAAGCAAGCCTGATCGCCATAGTCAGAGCAGGCGTTGAACGCTTTTTTGAGGTAAATCAAACCGCTGACGGATCCAATTGGCGGTAATAGCCATGCGCCACCATTTAGGCGCAGAAGGAGCAGGATATGGCAACTGGCAATGGACAAAGAACCACGCTGTACAGCACGACGCAACTTGAACTGGTACTGAGCGCCATGGCAGCGGCGATGGCGGCCAAGCTCAGCACCGCGCAGCAGGTGGCGCTGGTAGGTATCCGCAGGCGCGGTGCGCCGCTGGCCGACACCCTGCTGGAGCGGCTGCGCCCACGCTTGCCTGCCAGCGACCTCACCCGCATCGACCTGCTGGTCCAGCGCTACGCCGATGACCTGACGCTCTTGCATCCGCACACCCAGCTGACCGAACAGCCCGAGCATGCCCAGATCAATTTATCTGACCGCGTGGTGGTGCTGGTGGACGATGTGCTGTACGGCGGTTATTCGATGAACAAGGCGGTGCAATACCTGCTGTCCAAAGGCGTTAAAACGATTTACAGCGCCGTGCTGGTAGACCGCCAGTGTTCCCGCCTGCCCGTACGTGCCGACATCGCAGGGTTGCACTTGGAGGTAGCACCGGGCTGCATTGTGGAGTGTCATGTTCCGCCGTTTGAGCCGCTGCTACAGATCGTGCTGGTGCAACCGGACGGTGCGTAAAGCTCCAGCGCCAAAATCGGTGCCACAATGGCTGCATGCCCTACCAGCCTTCTTTCGCCCCCATAGCGCCCATGACCCCCGCGCGTGCCCGGGAGATCGCCGCCAGCTTTGACCTGCGCCAGCTACCCGCAGACTTTTTGACCAACCCCTATCCGGTGTACGCCGCACTGCGCGAGAGCGATCCCGTCAAGCACATGCCCGACGGTTCGTACTTCATCACCCGCCATGCGGATCTGATGGCGGTGTACCGCGATGCGGCAACATTCAGTTCAGATAAACACGCTGAGTTCACCCCAAAGTATGGTGCAGGAGCGCCGCTCTTGGCGCACCACACCAGCAGTCTGGTGTTTAACGACCCGCCGCGTCATACCCGGGTGCGCAAACTCATCATGGGCGCGCTCACGCGCCGTGCGATTGACCAGATGGAGGGCGGCTTGGTCACCCTGGTGGACTCGCTGCTGGACAAAATGGCAGCGCAGGGCGGCGGCGACTTGATCGAAGATTTTGCTGCCGCCATTCCCATCGAAGTCGTTGGCAATCTGCTGGCCATCCCCCACGCCGAGCGTGCGCCGCTGCGTGCCTGGTCGCTGGCGATTCTAGGTGCGCTGGAGCCAAAGCTGAGTCCTGCGCAAGAGGCGCGGGGCAACCAGGCCGTGACCCAGTTTGGTGACTACCTCCAAGGCCTTATCGCCCAGCGCCGTCAGCACCCCGGCAACCCGGAGCACGACGTGCTCACCCGTCTGATCCAGGGTGAAACCAGCGCCGAGCAAATGAGCGAGCAGGAGTTGCTGCACAACTGCATTTTCATCCTCAATGCAGGGCATGAGACCACGACCAATTTGATTGGTAACGCCCTGGTGGCTCTGCAAGAATGGCCGGATCAGTTGCAGCGATTACTATTAAATTCAGAGCTGCTTACGTCCAGGCATCAAGGACTAGAGGCCTATTTATCCACCAGTGTCGATGAATTCCTGCGTTTTGAACCCAGTAACCAGCTCGGCAACCGCCGCACCCTGCGCGATTGCTCCGTGGGCGGTATAGACCTGCCGCCAGGCACGCTCATTACCCTGTGCATAGCCGCCGCCAACCGTGACCCGGCGGTGATTGAGCTGCCTGAGGTACTGAACATCGAACGCCAAAACAATAAACACCTGGCCTTTGGTTTCGGCATTCACCAATGTGCCGGTTTGAGCCTGGCCCGGTTGGAGGGCCGTGTGGCCATTGGACGTTTTGTACAGCGGTTCCCGGGGTATCGGCTCACGGCAGCACCTGTACGGGGTGGCAGAGCGCGATTTCGGGGTTTTTTGCAAGTGCCATTTGCTTGCAGTCCAGAGCAATGACATAAGCCGACACCGGGACAAGCCTTCAACACCGCTACCCCCAACCCGATCAGAAAAGAAATAAAATGCAAGACCACACCCTACAGAGTACCCCCATGAGTGAAGCCACCAATACCGTCCGTTTTGTCCTGGACGGAAAAATCGTCGAAGCACAGGGCAAACGCCGCACCACCACCGTGCTGGACTACCTGCGCGAGGAACTGCACCGCACCGGCACCAAAGAGGGCTGCGCCGAGGGCGACTGCGGAGCCTGTGTGGTGCTCGTCGGTGCGCTCAACGCTGCGGGCACCGCAGTGCAGTACGTGCCCAGCAATTCGTGCATGCAGTTGCTGCCTGCGCTGGACGGTAAATCCATCAAAACGGTGGAAAGCTTGAAACGCCAAGACGGCAAGCTGCATCCCATTCAACAGGGCATGGTCGATTGCTTTGGTTCGCAGTGCGGCTTTTGCACACCGGGCATCGTGATGAGCCTGACCGGTCTGGTGCAAACCAATGCCTGCCCGAATCGTGCTCAGATCAACGATGCGCTTTCGGGCAACCTGTGCCGCTGCACGGGCTACAAGCCCATCATTGATGCCACGCTCAAAGCTTGCCAACGACCAGCGGCGGAACTGAAAATTGAAGATGCTGCTGATGTGGCCTTGCTCAAAAACATAGCCCGTGACCCAGAGCCCACCGTGGGGCTGGACGGCCAGGTGATTACCCAGCCCGTGGTGCGTACCAAAAAAGGCAGCGAGTTTGTCTCGCCTGCTACAGTGGAAGAAGTGGCTGCGTATATGGTCATGCACCCGCAAGCTACCCTGCTGGCGGGCAGCACCGAAATGGGTTTGCAGGTGAACAAGCAGTTTGTGCGGCCCGAGCACATTGTTTACTTGGGCAATGTGGCGGAACTGAAGGCTGTCAAAGACGGCAAAGAGGCCTGGAGCATCGGCGCGGCCACCCCGCTGGCGGCGGTGGAAACGCTGGTAGCCAAGGCGTACCCCGATTTTGCCGAAGTGATCCGCCGTTTTGGCTCACCCCCTATTCGCTCTACCGCCACGCTGGCGGGCAATATCGCCAACGGCTCTCCGATTGGCGACACCATGCCCTGTCTGATGGCGCTGGGCGCAACGCTGGTGCTGCGCGCGGGGGACACAACACGCAAAGTGTCTTTGGATGCTTTCTACACCGGTATGAAAAAGTCGGTGCTGCAGGCCGGTGAATTCATCGTCTCCATCGGGCTGCCCAAGCCGAAGAACGGAGAAGTATTCCGCGCCCACAAAATCAGCAAACGCTTTGACCAGGACATCTCGGCCACCGTGGCTGCCATGCGCTACACTTTGGTCGACGGCAAACTGAAAAACGTACAGGTTGCCTACAACGGCATGGCCCCATCGCCCTGCCGCGCTCCTGAAATAGAAGCGGTATTGGAGGGCAGAGCTCCGCAGGACATACGCGCTGCCGATATTGACGCAGCCATCACCGCCAGTTTTCCGGCCCGCGACGGCCTGCGGGCTACCTGGGCCTACCGCTCATTGGTGGCACGCAACCTGGTGATGCAATTTGTCGAAGAGTCCGTTGACACCATGAAGGAGGCCGCATAAATGAACGCACCCACCACCCTCAAAGAGCTGCTGCCCCCCACCGACACCCTGGGCCAGCAAGGCCAGGGCATCGTGCACGAGAGCGCGCACCTGCATGTGACGGGCGAGGCCATCTATACCGACGACATCCCCGAACTGCGCGGTACGCTGTATGCTGCGCTCATCTTGTCGCCCGTGGCGCATGGTGAGCTGATTGGTGAGGGCATTGACCGCGCCGCCATCCTCGCGCAGCACGGCGTAGTCGCGGTGTACACCGCCAAAGATATCCCCGGCGAAAACAACTGCGGCCCCATCATCCATGACGACCCGTTTTTAGCTGCGGGCAAGGTAGAGTTTCTAGGCCAAGCCGTGGCCGTGGTGGTGGCGCATGACATGCTCTACGCCCGCGAAGTGGCCAAGCGTGCCAAGGTGTTGGTCAAAGAGCTGCCCGCACTGCTGACGATTGAAGAGGCATTGGAAGCCAAGAGTTTCATCATGCCCGCCAAAGGCATCACACGCGGCAAACCGGCTGAGGCCATTGAGAGCGCCCCGCGCAAAATCACCGGCAGCACCTACTGCGGCCAGCAGGAGCAGTTTTACCTGGAAGGCCAGATCACCTACGCCGTGCCGCGTGAAGACGACCAGCTCACCCTGTACGTGTCCACCCAGCACCCCGACGGCAACCAGCGTGAGGCAGCGGCCGCACTCAATCTGACGACCAAAGATGTCGAAGTGATTTGCCGCCGCATGGGTGGTGCCTTCGGCGGTAAAGAGGGCAATGCCAGCATCTTCAGCCAGAGCGCCGCCCTGGCCGCGCATCTGCTTAAAAAGCCCGTCAAACTGCGCGTCAACCGCGACGACGACATGATGATCACCGGCAAGCGTCACGACTTTCGCATTGACTACACGGTAGGCTTTGACAACGAAGGCCGCATCCTGGGCGCAGACTTCATGCTGGCCAGCCGCTGTGGCTACAGCACCGACTTCTCCGGCCCCGTCAACGACCGCGCCGTGCTGCACATCGACAACTGCTACTACCTGCCTAACCTGCACATCATCAGCCACCGCTGCAAAACGCATACGCAAAGCAGCACCGCTTTTCGCGGTTTTGGTGGCCCGCAAGGCATGTTTGGCATTGAGACGGTGATCGAAGAAATCGCCCAGCAAATCGGCAAAGACCCGCTGGATGTGCGCAAGATCAACCTGTACCAGGACCCTGCGGTTAGCGGCGATGCTGGCAGCATGACCACGCAGTACAACCAGGTGCTGGAGGACTTTATTGCCGACCAGGTGATTGACCAAGTGGAGGCTGAATCGGCCTACAGAGTCCGTAGAGATAACGTGAGCAGCTATAACAAAAATAGCAAATACAAGAAGCGCGGGGTCGCCCTGGTGCCACTCAAATTCGGCATCAGCTTTACCGCCACCATGCTCAACCAGGGCGGTGCGCTGCTCAACATCTACATGGACGGCTCGGTCAGCGTCAACCATGGCGGTACCGAGATGGGCCAGGGCCTGAACACCAAAATGCAGCAGGTCGCAGCAGACGGCCTGGGCATCTCGGTGCGGCAGGTGCGGGTCACCGGCACCGACACGCAAAAGGTGCCCAACGCCTCGGCCACGGCAGCCTCTAGCGGCGCCGACATCAACGGCGCGGCCGTCAACAACGCCTGCGATCAAATGCGCGCGCGCCTCGCACCCGTAGCAGCGCGGATGCTCGGATGCGAGCCTTCCGCTATTAAATTCGCAGCTGGTTATGTCCACAACACAGGGACTACAGGCCTGAATGACAAGAAGCCGGTAGCGTGGGAAGCTCTCATCAAGCAGGCCTGGCTAGACCGCGTTGGCCTGAGCGTCACAGGTTTTTACATGACCCCCGACATCAAATACGACTTCACCACCCTGCAGGGCAAAGCCTTCTACTACAACTGCTACGGCGCTGCCGTGACCGAGGTAGAGATCGACACCCGCACGGGCGAGTGGTGGCTCAAAGCCGTGGACATCGTGCACGACGCAGGCCAGAGCATCAACCCCGCCGTGGACTTGGGGCAAATTGAAGGTGCCTACATCCAGGGCATGGGCTGGCTGACGATGGAAGAATGCGTGTGGGATTTGAAAGGCAAGCCAACTACCAACAAAGACGGCGTCGCAGGTTATAGCGGAAGGGGCAAACTCCTCACCCACGGCCCCAGCACCTACAAAATCCCCGTCGCCAGCGACGTGCCCGAGCACTTCAAGGTCAGCTTCTTCGACGGCCAAAACGTCAAGCCCACGCCGTTTCGCAGCAAAGCGGTGGGTGAACCGCCACTGATGCTAGCCCTGTCCGCCTACTTCGCCCTGCGCGACGCGGTCAGCGCTAGCGCCGACCACAAGGTGCGCGTGGACCTGACAGCACCCGCCACGCCCGAGCGGATTTTGATGGCGTGTGAGCGGGCGAAGGCACGCTTGAAATAACGGCGGGGGCGTAAACTCCGTGTATTGCGGACGCTTTGTATCCTTGCATTCTATTTTGCGAATTACTCTTGATGCCATTTTCTGATTTAGGTTTTTTGCCTGCCGTTTTGCCCGCTTTGCTGCGTGGGCTTGATGAAAAAGCCTACGCTGTCCCTACCGCTATCCAATCCGCTGCCATTCCCGCCATATTGCAAGGGCGCGATATGCTGGCTTCAGCGCAGACAGGCTCGGGCAAAACCGCGGCCTTTGTGCTGCCTATTTTGCAGCAGATAGCGTTGGCCGCACCTACGTCGCCTCGCTGCACTCAGGCGCTGGTCTTGGTGCCCACGCGCGAGCTGGCAGTGCAGGTGGGCGAGGCGCTGGACAGCCTGGGCAAATACCTGGCGCAGCGCGTGAAAGTAGCTGTAGTCTTTGGCGGTGTGTCGATCAACCCGCAGATGATGCGCATGCGTGGTGGTGTGGACGTGGTGGTGGCCACGCCGGGGCGTTTGCTGGACTTGCTGGCACATAACGCGCTGGGCATTGGGCAGGTCGGCACCCTGGTGCTGGACGAAGCCGACCGCCTGCTGGACCTGGGCTTTGGCGATGAGTTGGGTCGCATCCTGGCGCTGCTGCCGCGCCAGCGGCAGACCCTGTTTTTCTCGGCCACTTTCCCCCCCGCGATCGAGGCGCTGGCCAATAGCATGCTGCTGGACCCGCTGCGTGTAGAAGTAGAAGAACAGGCCGCAAAAGCCTTGGATATTGCGCAACGCGCTATCGAAATCGATGCAACCCGGCGCACCCAGTTACTGCGCCACTTGATCGAGTCCGAAAAGTGGACGCGCGTGCTGGTGTTTGCCGCCACCAAGCACGCCACCGAAATCATCGCCGTCAAGCTCCGCGGCGCAGGCATCACCGCCGAACCTTTTCATGGCGAGCTCAGCCAAGGCAAACGCAGCCAGGTGCTGATGGACTTCAAAGCCAAAACCCTGCAAGTGGTAGTAGCCACCGACGTCGCCGCGCGCGGCATCGACATTGCGCAACTCCCCGTGGTGGTCAACTATGACCTGCCACGCTCGGCGGTGGACTACACCCACCGCATTGGACGCACAGGCCGCGCGGGCGAAAGCGGGCTGGCGGTGAGCTTCGTCAGCGCAGGCACCGAAGGGCATTTTCGTTTGATTCAAAAACGTCACGCTATCAACGTGCCGCGTGAGCAGGTGGCAGGCTTTGAGCCGTTGGAAATTGCAATAGCAGCAGTAGGCGTTAAAAGCGCGCCGTCTGCCAACGGGGGTATCAAAGGCGCGCGGCCGAGTAAAAAAGACAAACTGCGGGCAGCCGCAGCACAGGTTTTATTAGCTTAAACGTCCTGGGTTATAGCCATGGATATGCAACACATGACTGCCAAACTGGCGCATGAAGACGCGGTTTTCGTCACCCTCGACAGCTTTGAGGGCTCCAGTCCGCGCGAAGTGGGGGCATGGATGCTGGTGCTGGCGGACGAGGTGCTAGGCACCGTGGGCGGTGGAAATCTGGAGTTTCAGGCCATCGCATATGGGCGCGAGCTACTAGCTGCCAAGAATCTGCAGGCCACCGACGAGGTACGCCGCTATCCACTAGGCCCCTCGCTGGGCCAATGCTGCGGTGGCGTCGTACAGCTCAAATTCAGCTTCATCAGTGCTACAGACGCTATAAAAAAAGAAGCTGCCTATGTTCAAATTAAAAAAACTAGTGGCATAAATGCCTTAAAAACAGCGATTTTTGGCGGTGGCCATGTAGGCAAGGCTTTAGCCCGCGTGCTGGGCACACTGCCTTGCACGGTGCAGTGGGTAGACAGCCGTGACGAGATATTCCCCTTGGATGTAGCCAGCAACGTGCAGTGCGAGCACTCCACCCCCGTGCATGCTGCGGTGCATAGCCTGCCTGCTGGCAGCCATGTGCTGATCATGAGTTTTAGCCATGCCGAAGATCTGGATGTTGTAGCGGCCTGCCTTGCGCGTTTGCGTGAAAAAAACGACTTGCCCTTCATCGGCTTGATCGGCAGCAAAACCAAATGGGCCACCTTTCGCCGTCGCCTTGAAAGCCGTGGTTTTACGGCGGATGAAATAGGCCGCGTGACTTGTCCAATAGGCATGGAGGGCGTTGCCGGTAAAGAGCCCGAGGTGATTGCCGTGAGTGTGGCGGTGCAGTTGTTACGGTTGCGCCCAGCTCTCGATCGTGTGCGAAATAGTGAATCGCCATCAGCGAAAATCTAAGCTGAATAAATGAATAGTGGGCTGAATTGAATATGAATCTCCAAGACTGGATTGGCCGCAGCGAGCGGGTTGACGATGTGGCCACGGCTACGCCCTTTGCTGCGCTGGCGGCTACGTTGGATGTCCCCCTCTCGCCCGGCGCCCAGCGCCCAGCGCCGGGAACGCCCTTGCCCAAGTTGTGGCACTGGCTGTATTTTTTGCCTATTCACCCCCAGTCCACGCTGGGCGCGGATGGGCACGCCAAATTGGGCGGCTTTATGCCCCCCGTAGCGTTGCCGCGCCGTATGTGGGCGGGGAGCGATTTTGAGTTTCACCAGCCACTGCTGATCGGCGATGCGCTGTCGCGCACCTCCACGATCATCGACATCAAGGAAAAGTCTGGCCGCACAGGCAACTTGATTTTTGTCAAAGTGCGCCACGAGGTGCGCCGTAATGGCGAGCAAGCCGTGGCGCTGACGGAGCACCACAATATTGTCTACCGCGCCGCCGCCTCGCCTGACGATGTAGTCCCGCCGCCGCAGGCTGCGCCCTCAGCGTGGGCGTGGGAGCGCCGCATGGTGCCCGATGACGTGTTGCTGTTTCGCTATTCGGCGCTTACCTTCAACGGGCATCGCATTCACTATGACCGTAAATACGTGACCGAGGTGGAGGGCTATCCAGGCTTGGTTGTACACGGCCCGCTGATAGCGACGCTGCTCATGGATCTGCTGCGCCGCAACCTGGGTGATGCGCAGGTGGTGCGTTTTGAATTTAAAGCCGTTCGGCCTACTTTTGATATCCGTCCGTTTTCAGTGCATGGCCAACCTTCGGTGGATGGCAAAACCGTGCATTTGTGGGGCCGCGACCATGCAGGTTGGCTCACCATGGATGCGACTGCCACCCTCGTTTAAACCAAAAATATATGCAACCCCTTAAAGGCATTACGGTCGTTACCCTGGAGCACGCCATTGCGGCCCCTTTTGCCACACGGCAACTGGCAGACATGGGTGCCAGAATCATCAAAATTGAACGCCCCGGCGTGGGCGACTTTGCGCGCGGCTATGACACCCGTGTGCGGGGTTTGGCATCCCATTTTGTGTGGACCAATCGCTCCAAAGAAAGCTTGACCTTGGATGTCAAACACAGCGAAGCACAAGACATTCTCATGCAATTGATTGTGGAGGAGGCCGATGTCGTGGTGCAAAACCTGGCTCCCGGTGCGGCCGCTCGATTGGGCTTGTCTTACGAAGCCTTGTCCACAATAAAACCCGGCATCATCGTGTGCGATATATCCGGCTACGGGGGCGATGGCCCGTACCGGGATAAAAAAGCCTATGACCTGCTGATTCAAAGTGAAGCCGGTATGGTGTCTGTGACAGGCACCGAAGACACCCCTTCCAAGACCGGGCCGTCCATGGCGGACATTGCGGCAGGCATGTACGCCTACACCCAGATTCTGGCAGCCCTCATGCACCGTCAGCAAACAGGGCAGGGACAACATATTGATGTGTCGATGCTGGAGTCGCTGTCGGAGTGGATGAGCTATCCTTTGTACTATGCTTTCGACGGTGCCTCGCCGCCGCCACGCACAGGTGCAAGCCACGCCACTATTTACCCGTATGGCCCTTTCCCGGCAGGGGATGGTAAAACCGTCATGCTGGGGCTGCAAAACGAGCGTGAGTGGAAGGTGTTTTGCGAGAAGGTATTGGGCAATCCGCTGCTGTGCACCGACACGCGTTTTTCAAGCAACGCCAAGCGCAGTGCCGCCAGGCAAGAGCTGTCCGATTTGATCGTGCAAGCTTTCTCCAGGCTCACGGCCGAGCAGGTTGCGCAGCAGCTGGAAGCAGCCGGTATTGCCAATGCGCAGGTGCGTACCATGGCCGAAGTGTGGGAGCACCCCCAACTCAAGGCGCGTAACCGCTGGCGCGATGTACAAACCTCGGCTGGGCCGGTGCCTGCGCTGCTGCCGCCAGGCTCTTGGCAGCATGGCGCACCGCGCATGGATGCGGTGCCCGCGCTGGGCCAACACACCGATGCCATTTTGGCAAGCTGCGGATATAGCGCTGAGGGCATTGCTGACCTGCGTGCAAAAGGGGCTATCTGAGAGGCGTAAAGCCCGGAACATCGTGGGCCATTTCTTCAATACTTCAATCATAAAAACTACTTGAGTAACCTCTATGTCGGCAACCATTATTGACTCCAAAATTTTCGGCGATATGTTCAGCGACGCGGCGATGCGTCACGTCTGGTCGGATGAAAACCGTACCGCCAAATACCTGGATATCGAACGTGCCTTGGCCAAAGTGCAGGGCCAGTTGGGCATTATTCCGCAGGAGGCGGCAGATGAGATCGTCAAAAACTGCGAACTCAGCACCATCGACTGGGCCAAGCTCAAGGCCAAGACGGAGCAAATTGGCTACCCCATCATTGCCGTGGTTAATCACATCAATGCCAATTGCCGCGATAAATTAGGCGAGTACTGCCATTGGGGTGCCACGACGCAAGACATCACCGATACCGCCGCTGTGCTGCAAATTCGTGAGGGTTTGGCGCTGGTAGAGCGCGATTTGAAAGACATTTCGGACTCGCTCGCCTTGTTGGCCAAAACCCACCGCAACACCCCCGTGATTGGCCGCAGTAATTTGCAGCAGGCCACGCCGATCACCTTTGGCTACAAGATGGCCAGTATTTTGGCGGGCATTGAGCGCCACCGCGAACGCCTGGAGCAACTCAAACCCCGAGTACTGGTGGGTGAGTTTGGGGGTGCATCGGGCACCCTGTCGTCACTGGAAAAAGGGGCGATGGAGACCCAGGCCGGGTTGATGCACGAGCTGGGCTTGGGCCAGCCCTTGATCTCCTGGCATACCGTGCGAGACAACTTTGCCGAAGTGGGTGCGTTTTTAGCCATCGTGGGTGGCTCGCTGGGCAAAATAGCGATGGACGTGAAGTTGATGATGCAAACCGAGGTGGCTGAGGTATTTGAGCCCTTTGCCCCAGGGCGCGGCTCGTCATCCACCATGCCGCAAAAGCGCAACCCCATCTCCTGCCTGTATATCCATGCCAACATTTCGGTGGTGCGCCAGTTGGCCGCATCGCTCATGGATGCCATGGTGGCGGACCACGAACGCTCTACCGGCCCCTGGGAGATCGAATGGGTGGCCATGCCGGAGATTTTTTGTCTGATGTCGGGCGCGCTGAAGCAAACCAAGTTTATTTTGGCGGGTCTAGAGGTAGATGCCGTGCAAATGCGCCACAACATAGACATCACCCATGGGTTGGTCATGTCAGAGGCCGTGATGATGGGCCTGGGCCCGTATATCGGCCGTGAATATGCGCACGACCTGGTCTATGATATTTGCCGCGACGCCATCAAGCAAAAACGCCACCTGCTGGACTTGCTGGCAGAGCACCCGGAGATCAACCAGCATGTCAGCCGCGAGCAGCTGGCAGGTTTTTGTGACCCGATGAACAATCTGGGCCAGGCGGGTGTGATGGTGGATCGCGTGCTCAACTCGCTTAAAAAGTAATCTACGGATGATTGCGCGTTTCGCAATTCACGACGCGGACAGGCATGAACCCGCCTGCAAACTTGCTTGTGTTCGAAGAGTGGGAGCCTGACTCCTTGCCTGTGCACGCCCTGGCGCTGGGCACAGGCGGCTATGCGGTCATCGTTTTGGGAAATGATCAGTGGATGCGCCCCATCTTGCAGGTAGTCGGCATCTCGGCGCGCGCCGCATCAATGGTTTTGATCACTCTGAAACCATAACCCGAACCTTCCACATCAAACTTCACACCAGGTGTACCCAGCCTGTCCATCAAACCCACCACCAAAGGCTGCTGAAACTGGTGGTCTGCGGCACGCATGACCCCTTTTTGACCTGCAAATACCACCATAGTCCTTGATAACTGGACGTAAGCAGCTACTATATCTATAGCGCCATCTTTCAACACCACACCTTCCAGGCATTGCGCCAGCGCCTCCACCATCATCTGCATGCGCAGGTGCACATAGTCGTCCTGCGGCTTGGGAAAGCGCTGTTTGAAGCTTTGGTAAAACGCCTCAGACTCTTTGGTCTGCACATTGGGCAGCCACTCGGCCACGGCAATCACCTTGCCCACGCCGGCCTCGCCAATGGCGGCGGGCGCGCCCAGTGCATTGCCGTAGAAGGTGTAGAACTTGCCTTCATAGCCCACCTCTTTGGCGGCCTTGACGAGCAGCGTCAGGTCATTGCCCCAGTTGCCGGTAATCACCGCCTGCGCGCCGCTGGCTTTGATCTTGGCTGCGTAGGGCGCAAAGTCTTTGATGCGGCCCAGCGGATGCAGCTCGTCGCCCACGATCTGCACATCGGCGCGCTGCACGCCCAGTTGCCTGCGCGCCTCGCGCAGCACGGCCTGGCCAAAGCTGTAGTCCTGGCCGATCAGGTAGGCGGCCTTGACGCTCTTGTCGTCCTTCAGCACCTCCATCAGCGCGGCCATGCGCATGTCGGCATGGGCATCGAACCGGAAGTGCCAGGGGCTGCATTTCTCGTTGGTCAAACTCGGATCGACAGCGGAGTAGTTTAAAAAGATCACCCGCTTGGTCGGCTCGCGCTCGTTGTGTTTATTCACCGCATCGATCAGGGCCGCTGCGGTGGCCGAGCTGTTGCCCTGCGTGATGAACTGCGCGCCATCATCAATGGCCGAGCGCAGCGCCGTCAGCGCCTCTTCGGTCTGGCCCTTGCTGTCGTAGCGCACCAGTTCCAGGCGGCGGGTGCCGCTGGCCAGCTTGATACCCCCACGTGCATTCACCCGCTCACAGGCCCACACCAGATTGCGGAAAACCGCCTCGCCCGTGTTGGCAAACGGGCCCGACAGGCCCTCGATCATTGCTATTTTTACAGTAGCTGCTTGCGCACTATTGTGTTGGGCAAGAGCCTCAAATGCTTGCAAAAATCCAGCCGATATGGATGCACTGGCGGCGCTTTTCAAGAGCCTACGGCGAAATTTATTCATTGTCATTTTTCCCTTGAAAACCTAGCGCTTGGCAACAGATACAGGCCATGCGGCAAACGCACTGCGCCAATAGGGGCGCAACCAGCAAAGCCGCGAAGTGTACTAGGAGTTAACCCATGTTATTTGCACCATCCTTACTCGGTCGTTCCACTCGCTTTGGTTGCGCCCCTACCGCCCACCTCAATGCAGGCAGTTTTGACAGCTTGTTTGACAGCGCAGCACGACCTGCTGCGCCAGAAGTGCGGGTAGAAAAGGGCGAGAGTTCGGTCACCCTGTCCATCGACGTGCCCGGCCTGGCCAAAGACCAGCTCACGATCGCCATCGAGGGCGACATCGTGCGCATCGACTCCAAAGCCGATGCCCCGCGCAGCTTTAAGGCGGCCTACCAACTGGCCGATGAGATCGATGCCGCCACCAGTGAGGCCAAGCTGGAGAACGGGGTATTGACCTTGAAGCTGGGCAAGGTGGTGCCTGCCAGCCGCGAGACGGTGCTGACGATTAGCTAATCTTCTGTGTACCGTTTTTAGTCAGCACGGTACGCACGGTTGGGTGTTTGTCATCCGCCCTCATACTGGCGTACCAGAAATCGGTCGGCTGACAAACACCCAACCGTTTGCGACCATCGTAGCGCGCTACTGGTAGTGTCCTGTCAACCGACCCGGCGACTACGGGTAGCGCGCTACCTTGTGTACAAGGCGATGTGGCGTATGCAAATTGACCGATTTCTGGTACTCCAGTATGAGGGCGATTTGCATACGCCACATCGCCAGCGACCAAGCAGCCTGCACTCTTCAAACAGCAATCGCATCCAGCGGCCAACGCGGCTTTACGTCAAAAGCATAGTCGGTGTTGGCCCGCGCGATGCCCGCTTGCAGGCGCATGGCACCGGCCAGTGCAATCATCGCGCCGTTGTCGGTACAAAGGTGCAGCTCGGGGTAGTGCACGCGCACACCGCGCTTGGCGCAGGCGGCATTGAGCTGCTGGCGTAGCGATGCATTGGCACCCACGCCACCTGCCACCACCAGGCGCTGCAAACCAGTAAGTGCCAAGGCCTTGAGCGACTTTTTCACCAGCACCTCGGTAATCGCCGCTTGCGTGCTGGCGGCCAGGTCGGCGCGCTGCTGGTCTTTTAAATTCAGCAGCAAATCGGCACGCACGCGCGCGCCCTCGGGCACATCCGCCACTAAGCGTTTGACCTGTGTCAGCACGGCAGTCTTCAGCCCGGCGAAGGAAAAATCCAAATCCCCACTGTGCAGCAAGGGCCGTGGCAGCTTGTAGGCCGCCGGGTCGCCCTGCTCGGCCAGCTTGGCCAGCGCCGGGCCACCGGGGTAGGGGAGGCCCAGCAGCTTGGCCGACTTGTCAAACGCCTCACCGGCAGCATCGTCAATCGTCTCGCCCAGCACCTGGTAGCGGCCCACGCCGTCCACCCGCATCAGCTGGGTATGCCCGCCGCTCACTAGCAGCGCCACAAACGGAAACTGCGGTGGGTCGGCACTTAAAAACGGCGACAGCAAATGCCCCTCCAGGTGGTGCACGCCAATCACCGGCTTGCCCCAGGCCGCCGCCATCGCGCAGGCCGCACCCGCCCCCACCAGCAGCGCCCCTGCCAGACCGGGGCCGCGTGTATACGCTACAAAATCAATAGCTGATTGCGTCCTATTGGCGTGGACTAGCACCTCTTTTGTCAGTGGAATCACGCGACGAATATGGTCCCGGCTGGCCAGCTCGGGTACCACCCCGCCATAGGCCTGGTGCATGGCAATCTGGCTGTGCAGCGCGGCCGCCAGCAACGTAGGCACGCCCTGCCCCGTGGCATCCACCAATGCCACACCGGTTTCGTCGCACGAAGATTCGATTCCTAAAACAATCATCCCAGTCCTGTGGTGTCAACGGGCAATGCCCAAAAATACGGCCAGGCAACGCCCGACTTCCAGCATCATCGCGTCGCTGGCAGACCCAAATGCCTTGCCTATCCTGTCGCGCTTGATGGTCATGGCCTTGTCTACCATCACCTGCGAGGGCTTTTGCAAGCCATTGTGCGCGTCGGGTTGCACCGTCACGCGGATCAGGGGGGCATCCACCAGCGTACCCGACACTAACAATACGGTCAGCGTGCTGTGGCCGCTGAACGCGTCAGATTGGATAACCAGCGCGGGGCGCGGTTTGCCAAAATCACCCTGGATGGCAATGGTGACAAAGTCGCCCCGGTTCATGCGGGCCAACTGTCGGTGTCGGACAGCACGGCATCCATAAAGCCCAGCAGCTCTTCGTCTTCCCGGTCGGCCTGCGAGGCCAGCCGGGATTGGCGTTTGCACTGCGCCGCAAAGTCGGGCCGCCGCGTATCGGGCACCCAGATTTGCACTGGCCGCAGCCCCGCCATGCGCAGCGCAGAGCGGCGCTTTTCAACCCGGGCGGCAACTGGTATGGACATGGTGTAGCTCTCCGTTCAATCGTTACATGTAGCACTATACGCGGAAACGGCGTTACATGCAACTCTCTTGACCCAATGGGTCTGTGCTTGGCAACCAAGCGAAGAGTTGGCGCGGTTTTTGCAATGCATAGACATACCCAAGCACCACCGCCCCATGCCCCAAGACACAGCACACATCAGCCCCGCCACCCTGCATGCACAAAAACTGCGCATCGTCGTGGTTGCGCCTGAGTCCTTGACACCGGATGCAGACGATGCCAGTGCCGTGCAGCAGGCTGATCGCTCGCGCCAGTTACGCATTGGTCTATTGGAGAACGGCTACAACTTGGTGGCGGTGCTGCCCGCCGACAGCTTTTTGGAGCAGCGCCTGGCGCAGCTCCATCCCGACATGATTATTGTGGATGCCGAGAGCGACGCACGCGATGCGCTGGAGCATGTGGTGGTGGCCACCCATGGCGCACGTCGCCCGATTGTCATGTTTACCAATGACGGCGACACCAGCCATGTAAAAGACGCGGTGGCCGCCGGCGTGTCGGCCTATATCGTGGCGGGGCTTGCGCCCGAGCGCATTCGCCCCATTTTGGACGTGGCGATGGCCCGCTTTGAACATGAGCAGGGCTTGCGCCGCGAAATACAGGAGGCCAAGGGCGAGCTGCAAGAGCGCAAGGTGATTGACCGCGCCAAGGGCCTGCTGATGGCACGGCAAAACCTGAGTGAACAAGCCGCCTATGACAAGCTGCGCAAAACGGCAATGGACAAGGGCCTGAAGCTGGCTGATGTGGCCCAGCGCATGCTGGATGTGGCCGATCTGTTGGCGTAGGTCAGACGTCGATGGGCAGGCCAGCTTGACTGGTATTTAGCGGCTTGCATCGCGCACTATTGGTGCAACGCACAAAACAGGTGCCAGGCTGTTCTGAACCCTCATTGACTAGCTATTTATGCCCGTAGCCCTATATAGCAGGACGTAAGCAGCTTCTTTTTTTATAGCAACCAGCAGCTGGCACGATACTCGCTTATACCTCTGCATAGGCCATAGACGGCCTGAACGATTCCACCCGGGGTTCAACGGCGAACCCTGAAACGAATCATCCAGAACGAAGGCGTTCTCGGCGCATGCGCACACCCACCACTTGGGTAGGCGCATGCCGCAGAGAGCGCCTTTTTGTTTTTGTATTTTGATTTTTGATTGGAGTGAAATGTATGACCGATTTACCAGGCACCAAACTAAGCCGCCGCAGCCTATTGCAGTCTGCCGCCGTAGCCGCAACAGGCATCAGCCCTGCGCTACGCGCTGTGGTGTATGCCCAAGGCTCGGACGCACCTGAGAAGAAGGAAGTCAAGATTGGCTTCATCCCACTGACCGACTGCGCCAGCATCGTCATGGCCTCGGTACTGGGCATAGACCAGAAATATGGCGTAAAGATCATTCCCAGCAAAGAGGCCTCGTGGGCATCGATCCGCGACAAGCTGCTGTCAGGTGAGAACGACATGACGCACCTGCTCTACGGCATGGCCTACGGCACGCAGATGGGCATTGGCGGCCCCAAGCGTGACATGAATGTGCTGATGACGCTCAACCACAACGGCCAGGCCATCTCGCTGAGTAAAAAACTGGCCGACAAGGGCGCGGTGGACGGTGCCAGCCTGGCCAAGCTGATGCAGACCGACAAACGCGAGTACACCTTTGCGCAGACCTTTCCTACCGGCACGCACGCCATGTGGCTGTATTACTGGATGGCAACGCACGGCATTCACCCCATGCAGGATGCCAAGGTGATTACGGTGCCGCCGCCGCAAATGGTAGCCAATATGCGCGTAGGCAATATGGACGGCTTCAGCGTGGGCGAGCCCTGGAACCACCGCGCCATTGCCGACGGCATTGGCATCACGGCTACCACCTCGCAAGACATCTGGAAAGACCACCCCGAGAAGGTGCTGGGTACTACGGCAGACTTTGCAAAGCAAAACCCCAACACCTGCCGCGCCGTGACAGCCGCCATCATTGAGGCAGGCAAATGGATCGATGCCAGCCTGCAAAACAAAAACAAAATGGCCGAGACGATTGCCGACAAGAGCTACGTCAACACCACGGTAGACGTGATCAATCAGCGCATTTTGGGACGCTACCAAAACGGTATGGGTAAGTTTTGGGACGATGCCAACCACATGAAGTTTTTCAACGACGGTGCGGTCAACTTCCCCTACCTGTCAGACGGCATGTGGTTCCTCACCCAACACCGCCGTTGGGGTTTTCTGAAAGAGCACCCCGACTACCTGGCTGTGGCCAAGCAGATCAACCGCACCGACATTTACAAACAGGCCGCCACAGCCGCCAAGGTGAGCCTGCCCAAGAGCGATATGCGCAGCAGCAAGCTGGTGGACGGCGTGGTGTGGGATGGCAGCAACCCAGCCAAATACGCCGACGGATTCAAAGTCAAAGTTACAAGCGCATAGGAGCACGCCATGGTTGCCGCAGTCTTTCATTCCCCCCTGGTCGCCACCGGGTCATCCGCCGGAGCATCGGCATTTGCTACTAATAAAGGAGCTGCTTACGTCCATACGACAAGGACTAGAAGCACAAATGTGCAGGAAAATGCATCAACAACGGCATTATCCGCCCAACCAACGACCCCACCACGCTATGACTGGAACGCGCTGTGGCTTCAGGTCGTGCCGCCCATCCTGGGCCTGGCACTGCTGGTCGGCATCTGGGCGTTGGTCAGCATGACCAATAGCAACAACTTCCCATCGCCCTGGGCCACCGCGCAGCAGGCGGTGCAGGTGTTTAGCGATCCGTTTTACAGCAAGGGGCCCAACGACCTGGGCATTGGCTGGAACATCTGGAGCTCGCTCAAACGCGTGGCCGTGGGCTTTGGCCTGGCGGCACTGGTGGGCATTCCGCTGGGCTTTGCCATTGGGCGCTTCACGTTTTTAAGCCGCATGCTCACCCCCCTCATCAGCTTGCTGCGCCCCGTGTCTCCGCTGGCCTGGCTGCCCATTGGCCTGCTGGTGTTCAAGGGTGCGCACCCGGCGGCGATCTGGACGATCTTTATCTGCTCTATCTGGCCCATGGTCATCAACACCGCCGTGGGCGTGCAGCGCGTGCCGCAAGACTACATGAACGTGGCGCGTGTGCTCAACCTGAGCGAGTGGAAGATCATCAGCAAAATCTTGTTCCCCGCTGTGCTGCCCTACATGCTGACCGGCGTGCGCCTGGCGGTCGGCACCGCCTGGCTGGTCATTGTGGCCGCCGAGATGCTGACGGGTGGCGTGGGCATTGGCTTTTGGGTCTGGGACGAGTGGAATAACCTGAACGTCAAAAACATCATCATCGCCATTTTTGTGATTGGCTTGGTGGGCCTGGTTTTGGAATTCGCCTTGATCAAGCTGGCCTCGGCATTTACCTATGAGGAGGTGACATCATGAGCGCCAAATACATCGAAATATCCAACGTAGCCCAAACCTTCAAAACCAATAAAGGCCTCTTCCCCGCTCTGAAAGACATCAACTTTTGCGTAGCCCAAGGCGAGTTTGTGACGCTGATTGGTCACTCGGGTTGCGGCAAGTCCACCCTGCTCAACCTCATCAGTGGGCTGGCGACACCCACCGAGGGTGCGCTGCTGTGTGCCAACAAGGAAATCACCGGGCCGGGGCCTGAGCGGGCGGTGGTGTTTCAAAACCATTCGCTGTTGCCTTGGCTGACCTGCCATGAAAACGTGTACCTGGCGGTAGAGCGCGTTTTTGGTGCATCCACCATTGTCAACGGCCGCACCGCCGAAAGCAGAACCCAGCTCAAGGCGCGTACCGATGCCGCGCTGGCCATGGTGGGCCTCACTTCGGCAGCCCACAAACGCCCTGGCGAAATATCGGGCGGCATGAAGCAGCGCGTGGGCATTGCACGCGCACTGAGCATGCAGCCGCAAGTGCTGCTGATGGACGAACCCTTTGGTGCGCTAGACGCATTAACCCGTGCCAAACTGCAAGACGAGCTGCTGCAAATAGTAGCCACCACCCGCAGCACCGTGGTGATGGTGACGCACGATGTAGACGAGGCCGTGCTGCTGTCTGACCGCATCGTGATGATGACCAATGGCCCCGCCGCCACCATTGGCGAGGTGCTGCAAGTTGACTTGCCGCGCCCGCGCAGCCGGGTGCAGTTGGCCGAAGATGCGCGCTATGTGCACTACCGCAAGGCGGTAATCGACTTTTTGTACACCCGCCAGAGTCATGTGGAGAAGCAGGCGGCTTGAGCACTAAACTGGTGCGCATCGACCTGGCACGGTTCTCGCACTACCTCTGTGAATCAGTTCACTAGAGGTTGGGTATGTCAGCATTCAAAACGTTTTTAAAGTCAGGCCACGCGCCCACGCTGTACGCGGCGTTTTTCTACTTCGCCTGCTCCTGCTGCATCTGGGTGATGAACGGGGCCATGGCACCGTTTATTTCTGAGGCCTACCAACTCACCCCCGCGCAAAAGGGCGTGATGCTGTCGATCCCGATTTTTGCTGGCGCGTTTATGCGCTTTCCGCTGGGCATATTGGCGCAGTATGTGGGGCGCAAAAACGCCACACTGATCGAGATGGTGATGATTATGGTGGCGCTGGTGTTTGGCTACTTTGTGGTGGATTCCTACAGTAGCCTGCTGGTGATGGGCGCACTGCTGGGCATTGCCGGTGCCAGCTTTGGTGTGGCCCTGAGCCTGGGCTCGGGCTCGTTTCCGCCGCGCTACAAGGGTCTGGCGATGGGCCTGGTGGGCGCGGGTAATGTGGGCACCGCCGTGTCGGTGCTGCTGGCCCCGCCGCTGGCGCAGGCCTATGGCTGGCAAAGCGTGTACGGCATCGCCGCAGTGTTTATGCTGCTGCCACTGGCGGCGATGATCGTCTTTGCGCAAGAGCCGACAGACGTGGACAAACACTCCAGCTTCAAAGAGCATATCGCCTGCCTGTTTGAAAAAGACGGCTGGGCCTTTAGCATCATCTACGCGGTGACCTTTGGCGGCTTTATCGGCCTGGCCACGTTTTTGCCCAGCTACTACTACGACCAGTTTGGCGTAAGCAAGGTGCAGGCCGGGCAGCTGTCGATGCTGGCGGCCTTTATGGGCGCGGCGGTGCGCGTGCTGGGCGGCTGGGTGTCGGACCATTGGGGCGGCGTGAACACCTTGAGCGCCGTGCTGGCGGTGGTGGCCGCTACCCTGGTGCTGTGCGGTCTGGCCAGCGGCTCGCTGGTGGCCACCACCCTGTTGATGATGCTGTGCTTTGCCGCGTTGGGCGCGGGCAATGGCGCGCTGTTTCAGCTGGTGCCGCTGCGCTGGCCGCTGGCTACTGCGGTGGCGGGCAGCATGATTGGCGAAGTGGGCGCGCTGGGCGGCGGCCTGATCCCCAATGCCATGGGCATGAGCAAACAGTACACCGGCACCTACCTGTGGGGCTTTGTCGGCTTTGCCCTGTGCGCCGTACTGGTGCTGCTGATGCTGCGCAGCATGCAGATTCGCTGGACCCGCACCTGGGCTGAGAAAGGTGGACGGGCCAGACCTGTGGATGCTACGCCTGTGGTCACCAAAAAAGTACGCGCGGGAAGCGTCTAGAATTTCTACCGATAGACGTAACGCAAAAAGCGCAAAAAGCGCAAAAACTCGCAAAAACTCGCAAAAACTCGCAAAAACTCGCAAAAAACTCGCAAAAAACTTGCAAAAAACGCTAAATTTAATATAAAAATAAATAACGATTTCTTTTTTTGCGATTTTTATTTCTACTTTTTTGCGTTTTTTGCGTTGCTTCCCCGTCCCCCTCAATCGCCAAGTTATTTCGGCAAAAACACCAGCCAAAACACCAGCAGCAGGTTAAACAGCACACTGACTGCCAGGGCGATCTTCCACAGCGCGGTGGGGTCGCGCTGCGCCAGGGGGGTAGCGGGCAAGGCGCTTAAGGGGCGGGACGCACCGCGCTCCAGCGCCAGCAAAAACTCTTCGGCGGTTTCAAAGCGCAGCTTCTGGTCGCGGGCCACGGCTTTCATCACGATGTGGTCGAGCCAGATCGGCACCTCGGGGTGCTGGCGGCTGGGCGGTGTCGGGTCACGAAAGTACCTGCCACTTTGGTAGGGCAGCACGTCGCCATAGGGCAGCTTGCCGGTGAGCAACTGGTACAGCGTGACCCCCACTGCGTACAGATCGCTTTGCGCATTGGGGCTTTGTTCATCACCGTCGCCATGCACGCCGTAACCCCACTGCTCGGGGTTCATGTAGCTGGGCGTGCCTGCATGCAGCAGACGGGTGGAATCGGGCTCGCGGCCACTCAGGGCCACGCCCAGATCGAGAATCCGCAGCACGCCGTCTGCGCCCATATGCAAATTGGCTGGCTTGATGTCGCGGTGGATCACGCCCTGGCGGTGCAGGCGGCCCAGGCCTTTGAGGGCCTGCGTGGCTGCGCTGATGGCCTGCTGCACCCCCAGCTTGTGCTGCTGGCCCAGCAGTTGTTGCAGCGTCTCGCCCGCATGCCAGTCGTACAGCAGATAAAACGCGCTGGGCCCCTGCGGGCTGGGTGGGTGCGGGTGCAGGTGGACCAGATGGTCGGCGGCGCGGCTGGTTTGCATGCGCTTGGCCAGCCAGGCCTCGTGCGCCAGCATGGCACGCTCCTCGTGGTCATGGGCACGGGCGGGGTGCAGGGTTTTGAGGGCATAGAGTTTGCCGATACCAGGCCCGAGCGCCAACAGGCCGCCCCGAGCAGCGAGAACCCCCTCGGGGGGCAGCGCAGCACACGCTGTGGCAGGCGTGGGGGCCATAGCCCGCATTTGGTAGAGCAGGTTGATGCCATTATCAGCGACAACTGCCGTCACCTGCATGCCGTCTACCAGATCGCCCAGCTTCAGTTTGGGCAGCACCAGTCGTTCCAGGGCATGGCGGTTTTCGTCCTGCAGCGTGGCCTCCACCACGCCCAGCACGCGCACCACCAGCGCGGTGGCGTTGTCCTGCGAGCCCTTGGCCAGTGCAGCGTCCACCAGGGACTGGCTGATGCTTTGCGCTGTGCTTGGTGGTACGGCGGGCCCCCCTGCTTCGTCGCGGGTGGCTGCGGCCATCGCCTGCACAGCGCGCGCAGACAGGCTGCCATGCACACCGTCACTCAGCAAAATGAACACATCACCCACCTCGAGGTCGCCCTGTGAATAGTCCACGGCCACGCGATCCTCCAGGCCCATGGCGCGCAGCAGCTGGTGCGAAAAGTCAGGGTGGTTGACGACATGGTCTTGGCTGATTTGCGTGGTCTCGCCGCCGCGCATCAGGTAGGCGCGCGTGTCGCCCACATGGGCCAGGCTGTAGCGCTGGCCGCGCAGCACCAGGGCCGTGAGCGTGGTCATGCCAATCGCCGGGTGGCGGCGCCGGTTAATGCCCGCCAGCCAGGTGTTTTGCGCGCTGATGATCCGGTCTAGCGCCACGGTGGTGTCCCAGGTTTCGGGCGTGCCAAAGTAGTCGCGCACCAGGCTGGTGACGGTGGTTTGCGCCGCCTCTTTGCCCATGCCGCCCTGGCTTACGCCATCGGCAATTGCGCAGATGGCTCCCATGGCCTCCTGCCCTGCGCCGGGCAGCATGGCGGCACAAAAGTCTTCGTTGATGGGTTTTTTGCCTGCCAGCGAGGTAAAGCCAATGTCGAGTTCAAATGCCATGCACCAGTGTAAGCAAGTTGCATGCCCTTGTATGGTGCATGGCGCTGGCGCTGGTGGTCAATGCTGTTGCAAATATTTCACATTTGCTATTAATAGTATAGCTGCTTACGTCCTGACGACAAGGACTACAAGGCTAAAACCCTGTTTATTTTCGCAATACCACAAACCACAGCAATAAAAACAGATTGAGCAGCACGCTGGCCGCCAACGCCATCTTCCACAGGGCCTGGCGGTCACGCTGGGGGGTACTGGGCACGGACAGGGCATCCAGCGGCTGGTGGGCACCCTCCTGAAGCGCCAGCAAAAACTCCTCGGCGCTGGCAAAGCGCTGCTGCTCGTTGCGTGCAATGGCTTGCAGTACCAGATGGTCTAACCAGGCCGGCACCTCGGGGTTGTGGCGGCTGGGCGCTAATGGGTCTTTGGCGTAACGGCCGGTTTGGTAGGGCAGCACCTCGCCATAGGGCAGCTTGCCGGTGAGCAACTGGTACAGCGTGACGCCCAGAGCAAACAGGTCACTTTGCGGGTCGGCGCTTTTCTCGGGCCTGTCGCCTTGGACGCTGTAGCCATACTGCTCCGGGTTGATGTAGCTGGGGGTACCTGCGTGCTGCAAACGGGCCGACTCTGGCTCGCTGCCACTCAGCGCCACGCCCAGGTCTAGCACGCGCAGCACCCCGTCGCTGCCCCATTGCAGGTTGGCGGGCTGGATGTCCCGGTGGATCACGCCCTGCGCGTGCAACAAGGCCAGGGCCATCAGGGTGTGGCTGGCCGCACTGAGGGCCTGTTGCACCCCCAGCTTGCCGCGCGCGTCCAGCATCTGCTGCAGCGTCTCGCCGTTGTGCCAGTCATACAGCACATAAAAATGCTCGGCGATGCCGCAGGGCGGCGCATCGTGCAGATGCACCAGGTAGTTGCCCGCCGCACTGGCCTGCACACGCTTGGCCAGCCACGCCTCGTGCGCCAGCAGCTCGCGCTCGGCTGCATCCTCTTGCAGTTTGGGGTGTAGCGTTTTGAGCAAAAACAGCCTCTGGCTCATCGGGTCGCGCACCTGGTAGAGCAGATGCGCCCCATGTGCCGCCACCAAGTCCATCACCAGCATGCCATCGATCTGATCGCCCGCGCCCAGCTTGTGCGGCAAAGGCAGTCTGTGCGCCACTTCGTTTTCAGCCAGTTGGCTGTCTGTCGTTCGCGCACCCAGAATACGTACCACCACCGCACTGGCATTGTCTTGCCCACCCAGGTCTACCGCAGCGTTGACCATCTGCTCGCTGATGCTTTGTGCATCGCCCTCCTGGGCAAGCACAGCCAGCCGGGCAGGCTGGAGCATGCCGTGCACCCCGTCGGTCACCAGCACAAACACATCGCCCGCCTGCATCTGTCCCTGCGCATAGTCCACCTGGACATCCTCCTCCGCCCCCACGGCGCGGCGCAATTGGTGCTGCATGTCGGGTAGCTGGTTCACGTGGTCTGTGGTGAGCTGCAGGGTCTCGCCACCGCGCAGCAGGTAGGCACGGCTGTCGCCCACATGGGCCACGGTGTAGCTCTGGTTGCGCAGCACCAGGGCGGTCAGGGTGGTCAGGCCGCTCTCGGGTGCGCGGCCTTGGTTGATGCCCAACAGCCAGGTGTTGTGATGGGCGATGGTGCTCTGCAGCGCCTGTGTGACATTCCAGTCCTCGGGCGCCTCGTAGTAGTCGCGCACCAGGCTCATCACCGCGCTTTGCGCTGCATCTCTGCCATGCCCGCCAGCGCTCACGCCATCAGCGATTGCGCAAACGGTGCCCCAGGGCTGCTGCAATAGATCGGGCATCCTGGCCGAGCAAAAATCTTCGTTGATTTCTTTTCTGCCGGGATGGGAGGTAAACCCAATGTCAATTTCAAAAGCCATGGGTCAGTGTAGGCACATAGTGCGTGATGTGATAGGTGGGGCTAGTTTAATGCGAATCAAAACCGCTCATGCGCCAGCAAAAACCGCCAGCACCCTGGCTCCAGTCCCGCCATGGGTACGCGGCCCACCCGAATACGCTTCATCGCCACTACGGCCAGCCCCACGCGCTCGCACGCCGTGGCAATGCGCCCCGGCTCGCTGCCTTTAACGGCAAAGCGCAGACCCGTGGTTTTATCGGCCTGGGTAGTGATGGACACTTTGGCGCTCAGCAACACCCGGTCATTGACGACGATGGGGCGGTTCAGCGCCTGCAAAGCCGCCTCGCTCACTGCGCCAGCCACCTCCACCACCATCTCGTTTTCTACGGTAGCGCGGTCTTCCCACAGCTTGCGGTGGATCGAGAAGTCTTGCGTAAATACCAGCAGACCGCTGGCACCAAACTCCAACGGAGTCACGCTGCCCAGGTCTTTGAGGTGGCGTTTAAGCAAGCGCACGCCCGAGCGATCGGTGCGGCTGCGGCTGGCCTCCGTCAGCAAGGCCAGCGCCGGTTTGCGGCCCGCCCCGCTCTCATTGCTCCAGTCAAAACCCGCTGGCTTGTGCAGCAGCACCGTCATCGGCACGCTGTCCAGCAGGCTGGCATCGCGGTCCAGCTCAATCTTCTCGTCGGTTACCCGCGTTTGTGGGCTCTCCACCACCCGCCCATTTACCCGCACCCAGCCCCCTTCAATGTACTGCTCGGCCTGGCTGCGCGAGCAGGGCAACATTTCGGCAAGGCGTTTGGCTAGGCGGACGGGTTCGGTCATGGGATGTAAAAGCCTGGCAATGCACCAGAATGGTGCGAACTGAGCATCTGAGATTGGCACGAGGATTGCACTAAGTATTGCATAACCGAGAGGGTAGGACGTGAAGAAATCAAAATTAGTGATGGTCGGCAACGGCATGGCGGGTGTGCGCACGATTGAAGAATTGCTCAAAATCGCGCCTGAGCTATACGACGTGACCGTGTTTGGTGCAGAGCCGCACCCCAACTACAACCGTATCTTGCTGTCGCCCGTGCTGGCGGGTGAGCAGACACTGGACGAGATTGTTTTAAATAGCTGGGATTGGTACAAAGACAACCACATTACCCTGCATGCTGGTAAAAAAGTCGTCGAGGTAGACCGCGTCAAGCGCATCGTGCGCGCAGACGATGGTACCGAGGTCGAGTACGACCGGCTGCTGATGTGCACTGGCTCCAACCCGTTTATCTTGCCCATTCCCGGCAAAGACCTTCAAGGCGTGATTGCCTACCGCGATATTGCCGACACCAACGCGATGATCGACGCCAGCGCCAAATACAAAAAGGCCGTGGTGATTGGCGGTGGCCTGCTGGGCCTGGAGGCCGCCAACGGGCTGATGCTGCGCGGTATGCAGGTCACGGTCATCCATGTGATGCCCTGGCTGATGGAGCGCCAGTTGGACAGCGTAGCTGGTGGTTTGCTGCAAAAATCACTGGAGGCGCGTGGCCTGAAGTTTGTCATGGGTGGCCAAACCCAGGCGCTGATTGGCGATGCCGATGGCGGCAAGGGCGGCCGCGTGATGGCGCTGCAGTTTAAAGACGGCACCGAGATACCGACCGACCTGGTGGTGATGGCGGTGGGCATTCGCCCCAACACCGAGCTGGCCGAAAAAATGCACCTGCACTGCAACAAAGGCATTGTTGTCAACGACACCATGCAAACCACCACCGACGCACGCATTTACAGCGTGGGTGAATGCGCCGCGCACCGGGGCATTGCTTACGGTTTGGTGGCACCTCTGTTTGAACAGGCCAAGGTAGCGGCCAACCATTTGGCGCAGTTTGGCATTGGCCGCTATACCGGCTCGCTGACCTCCACCAAACTCAAGGTCACTGGCATTGATCTGTTCAGCGCGGGAGAGTTTCAGGGCGGAGAAGGCACCGAAGAGATTGTGATGAGCGACCCCTTTGGTGGCGTGTACAAAAAACTGGTGCTCAAAGACGACAAGCTGGTGGGTGCCTGCCTGTATGGCGACACGGTGGACGGCAGCTATTACTTCAAGCTGCTGCGGGACGGCAAAAATGTCGGCGATATCCGCGACAAGCTGATGTTTGGCGAAGCCGCAATCAATAACAACATTGGCGATACCGGGCACGAAGGCCACACCAAGGCGGCCAGCATGCCCGACGAGGCGGAGGTCTGCGGCTGCAACGGCGTGTGCAAGGGCACCATTGTCAAGGCCATCCGCGAGAAAGGCCTGTTCACGGTCGATGAAGTGCGCAAACACACCAAAGCCAGCGGCGGCTGCGGCTCGTGCACCGGCCTGGTAGAGCAGATTTTGATGTTCACTGCGGGTGGTGATTATTCCGCCGCGCCCAAGCTCAAGGCCATGTGCGGCTGCACCGACCATGGCCACCAGGCCGTGCGCGACGCAATTGTGCAGAATAAGCTGCTGACGATTGCCAGCGTGCAGCAGTTTATGGAGTGGCGCACGCCTAACGGCTGTTCGTCATGCCGACCGGCCGTCAACTATTACCTCATCAGCTCCTGGCCCAAAGAGGCCAAAGACGACCCGCAAAGCCGCTTCATCAACGAGCGCAGCCACGCCAACATCCAAAAGGACGGCACTTACAGCGTCATCCCGCGCATGTGGGGGGGAGAGACCACAGCCAGCGAGCTGCGGCGCATTGCCGACGCGGTAGATAAATACAAAATTCCCACCGTCAAAGTCACCGGTGGCCAGCGCATTGACCTGCTGGGCGTGAAGAAAGAAGACCTGGTCAACGTCTGGAAAGACATCGGCATGCCATCCGGCCACGCCTACGCCAAAGCCCTGCGCACGGTGAAAACCTGTGTCGGCAGCGAGTGGTGCCGCATGGGCACACAAGACAGCACGCAGATGGGCAAAGACCTGGAGCGCGCCATGTGGCGCATGTACGCTCCGCACAAGGTCAAGTTTGCCGTCAGCGGCTGCCCACGCAACTGCGCCGAGGCGGGCATCAAGGACGTCGGCATCATCGGTGTGGACAGCGGCTGGGAAATGTATGTGGCGGGCAACGGCGGTATCAAAACCGAAGTGGCACACTTCTTTACCAAACTCAAAACGGCCGCCGAAGTGCTGGAATATACCGGCGCGTTTTGCGAGCTGTACCGGCAAGAGGGCTGGTACCTGGAGCGTACCGTGCACTATGTGTCGCGTGTAGGTTTGGACTACGTGAAGAAGCGCATTCTGGAAGACCACGAAGGGCGCAAGGCGCTGTGGGAACGCCTGCAGTTTGCGCTGGATGGTGAGCCTGATCCCTGGTTTGAGTTTGACAAGGCGGCGGTAGATACGCGGCAGTTTGAGGCTATCCCGGCCTGACTATTTTAGGTAACGCAAAAAACGCTAAAAGGACTCGAAAAGCGCAAAAATGGGAAGTCAAATTTTTTGCGCTTTTTGCGTACATTTTTTGCGTTTTTTGCGTTACCTCAGCTTCACCTAGAGAAAACCATGACCATCTGGAAAAAAATCTGCTTCGTCAAAGACATCCCCGTCCTAGGCTCACGCCGCGTATCGCGCGCCGAAGGTATGGACGTAGCCCTGTTCAGGAACAGCGAAGACAAAGTATTCGCCCTGCTAGACCGCTGCCCGCACAAAGGCGGCCCGCTGTCCCAAGGCATCGTGCATGGCGAGCATGTGGCCTGCCCCTTGCACAACTGGAATATCAGCCTGGGTAACGGCTGCGCCCGCGCACCCGACGAGGGCTGCACGCCCAAGTTTGCGGTGCAGGTGAAAGAGGGCGAGGTATTTTTGGATGTGCAGGAGTTGGCCACGCATGCGATTGATCTGCCCAAGCCACTGGCCGGGCCTGAATTAAAAGCATCTTGGGCTGCATGAAAGAAACCAAATCCACCTGTCCTTATTGCGGCGTGGGCTGCGGGGTCATCATTGCGTCGCAGGGCGTACAGATTACCGGCGTGCGTGGCGACCCCGATCACCCCGCCAATTTCGGGCGGCTGTGTACCAAGGGCTCTACCCTGCACCTGACGGCCAGTGCGCCGATCACTCGGCAAACGCGCCTGCTGCATCCGATGCGGCGCGAGCACCGGGGTGAGGCGGCCAAGGCCATTGGCTGGGACACGGCGCTGGATTTCGCTGCGACCACATTTGCGCAAATTATTCAAGAACATGGCCCCGATGCCGTCGGTTTCTATGTCAGCGGGCAGTTGCTCACCGAAGACTATTACGTCTTCAACAAATTGGCCAAGGGCTTGATCGGTACCAACAACATCGACACCAACTCGCGTCTGTGCATGAGCAGCGCGGTGGCGGGCTACAAGCAGACACTGGGCGCCGATGCACCGCCTGCCTGCTATGAGGATATCAACCACGCGAGTTGCATTTTCATCGTCGGCAGCAATACCGCCTACGCGCACCCCATTTTGTTCCGCCGCATTGAAGATGCCAAGAAGAACAACCCGGCCCTCAAAATCATTTTTTGCGACCCGAGAAAGACCGACACCGCCGAGATTGCCGACCTGTACCTGCCCATTCAGCCCGGCACCGATGTGGCACTGTTCAACGGCATGCTGCACACCATGCTGTGGGAAGGCTGGACCGACAACGCCTATATTGCGGCGCACACCAACGGTTTTGATGCGCTGAAAACCACGGTGCGCGAATACACGCCCGAGCTGGTAGCGCAAACCTGCGGTATCAAAAAAGAAGACCTTTTTGCTGCGGCCAAACTGTTTGCCACGAGTTCGTCCACGCTGAGCCTGTACTGCCAGGGCCTGAACCAGTCCAGCAGCGGCACGGCCAAAAACGCTGCCCTTATCAATCTGCATTTAGCCAGCGCGCAGATCGGCAAGCCTGGCGCTGGCCCGTTCTCGCTCACCGGCCAGCCCAATGCCATGGGTGGGCGCGAAGTGGGTGGCCTGGCCAACCTGATCAGCGCCCACCGCGACCTGGGCAACCCCGCCCACCGTGCCGAAGTGGCGGCGCTGTGGGGTGTGCAGCACGTGCCCAGCCAACCCGGCAAAACGGCCGTAGAAATGTTCCAGGCCGCAGCCGACGGTGAAATCAAGGCGCTGTGGATTGCCTGCACCAATCCCGCGCAAAGCATGCCCGACCAGGCCACGGTGCGCCGCGCGCTGGAGCGCGCCGAGCTGGTCATCGTGCAAGAAGCCTTTGCCACCACCGAGACCTGCCAGTACGCCGACCTGCTGCTGCCCGCCACTACATGGGGCGAGAAAGACGGTACCGTCACCAACAGCGAACGCCGCATCAGCCGTGTGCTGCCCGCCATCCCCGCGCCTGGTGAGGCACGCCATGACTGGAGCATTGCCGTAGAGTTTGCGCGGCGATTACAAACCCAGACCGCCCTCTTCCCCTACCAAACCCCCGAACAGATCTGGAACGAACACCGCGAATCCACCCGAGGCCGCGATCTGGACATCACTGGCCTGAGCTACGCCCTGATTGAGCAGGCCCCGCAGCAATGGCCCTTCAAACAGGGCGACCAAGAAGGCAAGAAAAGACTCTACGAAGATGCCATCTACCCCACGCCGGACGGTAGGGCTAACTTCGTCAATACCGTCTACAAACCCACCGCCGAGCAACGCGAGTCGCGCTACCCCTTCAGCCTGAACACCGGCAGGCTGCGCGACCAATGGCATGGCATGAGCCGCACCGGCACCTTGGGCCGCCTGTTCGGCCACGTAGCCGAGCCATCTGTGCAAATGAATAAGCAGGACATGGTGCGCCGCATCCTGAAAGACGGCGACCTGGTACACGTCACCAGCAAGCGCGGCTCGATCCTGCTGCCGGTGCAGGCCTGCGAGGAGATCGGCCTGAGCCAGGCCTTTGTGGCCATGCACTGGGGTAGTGAATTTTTGAGCGGCCGCAGCAGCACGGGCGAGCGATTGGCGGGCATCAACGCCCTCACCACCAGCGCCTATTGCCCCAGCAGCAAACAGCCCGAGCTGAAACATGCTGCCGTCAAAATCTTGAAGGCCGAACTGCCCTGGACACTGCTGGCCGTGGCCTGGCTGCCCGAAGACCAGGCGCATACAACGCGCGCCGCGCTGCAAAAACTGATGGCACGTTTTGAGTTTGCCACCTGCGTGCCCTTTGGCCGTGAGGACACAGGCGAGGACGCCGCTGCAACGCCCCCCTCCCAGCCATTGCACGCCGCCGTACCGCCACCGCTGCGCGGCATCCTGTTTCGCGCCGCCTCCAACTACGCCCCCGAAGACGACAGCCTGGCGCAGATCGAAGCCCTGCTGGGCCTGAGCGGTGCCGACACCTTGCGCTACGAAGACAAAAAACGCGGCCAGCGCCGCGCTGCACGCCTGGTACGCACAGCCCAAGGCAAAGCCGAACTGCAAGGCTTTATCCTGGCGGGCGACACGTCCGCCCAGGCGTGGATCAAAACGCTGCTGCAAGACCAATTGGATGCGCAGGCCTACGGCAGACTGCTGTTGTCCCCCGGTGCCAAGGCCCCAGTCGCCATTCAAAGCAAAGGTGCCCAGGTGTGCACCTGCTTTAACGTGACCGCGCCCGAAATCGACCGCTTCTTGCGAAACTGCACCGGCAGCGACGGGCAAAAACTCAGCGCCCTGCAAGGCAATTTGAAATGCGGTACCAACTGCGGCAGTTGCCTGCCGCAGGTCAAACGCATGGTGCGCAGCGCAACGCAGCTGCCTGCTGCTAATGAGCACGCATAAGCCACCCAAGTTATTGATGAATTCGTAATGGGGGTTTAGACGAGGCTATCTGCATTTCCCCTGCCCCATTAAGCTCATAGCCAAAAGTCATCAGCCATCGCCGACAATAGGCCATGAGCATCGCTAAATACATCAAAGAGATCGGTCGCGGCAAAGATGGCGCACGCGCCCTGGCGCGCGAGCAGGCAACGGACCTGATGGGGCAGGTGCTGGACGGCGCGGTCACCGATCTGGAGATTGGCGGTTTTTGTCTGGCCATGCGCATCAAAGGTGAAACGCCTGAAGAGATGGCTGGCTTTCTGGATGCGGTGCATGCGCGGCTGTCCAAAGTACCGGTCAAAGGCAAAGTGGTCGTGATACCCACCTACAACGGCGCTCGGCGCTTGCCGCTGCTTACGCCACTATTGGGTGCATTGCTTGCGCGCGAGGGTTCTACGCACGGTTTTGGGGTGCTGGTACATGGCTGCGCTACCGAAGACCAGCGAATTACCAGTCAAAGTGTGCTGGAAACCCTTAATAATGAGCATAATATGCCTGTAGTCCTTTTGAACAGGACGCAAGCAGCTATGCAAAATATAGCAAATGGTGCATTCCACTTTGCCGCTACCGACCGCTTGAGCCCGGCTTTAAAACGCCTGCTGGACGTGCGCCGGGCAGTGGGACTGCGCAACCCGGCGCACAGCCTGGTCAAGCTGATGAACCCCACCACCAGCCCACAGGCCTTGATTGTCAGCAGCTACACCCATCCCGAGTATTTGCACAGCATGACGGCCACGCTCAAGCTCACGGGCGCGCATGCCCTGCTGCTGCGCGGCACCGAAGGCGAGAGCGTGGCCGACGCGCGCCGTGCGCCGCAGATGGATGGATTTGTGCACGGCGTGCACAGCGTGCTGAGTGAGGTGCAAGCAGGCTCGCTTGCCGTCCTGCCCGAAATGCCCGAAACTATCGATGCGGACAGCACCGCTCTGTACATCCACGAGGTTTTAGCCGGTAAAAAGCCAGTGCCCACACCAATTGCGCAGCAGGTGGAACACATCTTGCATCTACTCAAACAGATCAACGACTGAACAGGGCTTCCAATGGAAAACAATACCGTTATAGGCATGGCACGCAGCCTCTGCCGGGCCAGTGGCAAGGTGGTTCTGGTGGGCGCGGGCCCAGGCGATCCTGAGCTGCTCACGCTCAAAGCGGTGCACGCTATCGCCAGCGCAACGGTTATTTTGGTAGACGATTTGGTGAACGATGCCATCCTGTCTCACGCCCGCACCGATGCCCGCATTGTGCATGTGGGCAAGCGCGGCGGCTGCAAGTCCACGCCCCAGGCGTTTATTGAAAAGCTCATGATTCTGGCCGCGCATGAGGGTGAGACGGTGGTGCGCCTCAAAGGAGGTGACCCTTTTATCTTTGGCCGCGGCGGTGAAGAAATCGAGGCCCTGCACGCTGCGGGGGTGGTGGTCGAAGTGGTCAATGGCATTTCGGCCGGATTGGCCGCTCTGACCTCATTGAATGTGCCGCTAACCCATCGCAAGCATGCGCATGGCGTGGTGTTCGTCACGGGCCACGCCGCACACGGCGATGCTGGTACCGATTGGGCGCAACTGGCCGCCACCGCCGCCCAAGCCAAACTCACTTTGGTGATCTACATGGGCGTGACCGGTTCACAGCACATTCAGGACGAGCTGCTGCAAGGCCTGCCTGCGCACACGCCGGTGGCCATCATCCAGAATGCCAGCCTCCCAAGCCAACGCCATGCCGTCACCACCCTGGCGGCACTGCGCAGCACCATTGAACAGGAGCAATTGCAAAGCCCCAGCGTGATTGTGGTGGGCGATGTGTTGCAGGGCCTGGCATCCTTGGGACAGGATGCGCTTGCACGAGACCAATTGCGGGTCGGTTGATTTTCTAGCCCTGCCTCATTAATTTTTGTATTTGTTTTTAGCGTTTTTTGCGTAGTTTTCGCGCTTTTCGCGTTACCTAAATCCTTGCGGATACACTCCCTTGCAACACCGATTGCAAAGGGACACATGCTAGAAAAACTCAACCAACTCACCGAAAGCCACGGCGCGCTCAAACCCGGCCACGGCCTGATCAGCGGCATCATTGCGCTTAGCTTGGGCATTTTGTGCTTTTTAGGCGTCCTGGCCTTCCATTTTCCAGAGTACCTGACTACGCCGCAACTGCGCAAAAGCTACAACGTCGACGTGATCCGAACCATCATGCTGGTGTCTCTGGCCATCGCGGGCGGCCTGAGTGTGGTGAACATTATTTTTGGTCGTGCGCGTTGGCTCAGTGCTGCTGCATTTTTGCTGGTGGCGCTCACCGCCATCCTGGGCGGCCACAAGGTGCCCGTCAGCGACTTTGCCGACAACACGCCCTACATTGGCCTGGACTGGTTTATTCTTGACTTGCTGGGCTCGTCGCTGATTTTTATCTTTATTGAAAAGCTTTTCCCGCACCGCAAAAAACAGCCCGTGTTTCGCCCCGAGTGGCAGACCGACTTTCACCACTTTATCGTCAACCACATGGTGGTTGGCTTTGTGCTGCTGGCCACCAACCTGATGGTGCACAAAGGCCTGGGTTGGGCGGTGAAAAGTGACCTGCAAGCATGGATTCAGAACCTGCCCCTTGTACTGGAGCTGCTACTCATCATCCTGGCCGCCGACCTGGTGCAATACTGGACGCATCGCGCCTACCACGAGACTTGGGCTTGGCGTTTGCACGCAGTGCACCACAGCAGCAAGTTTATGGACTGGATGGCCGGCTCGCGCCAGCACATTGTGGAACTGCTGATCACCCGCACCTTGATCCTGGGTGTCATCTTCGTGCTGGGCTTTAGCAAGGAAGTCATTGATGCCTACATCATCGTGGTGGGTTTTCAGGCAGTGTTTAACCACTGCAACGTCAACGTACGCCTGGGGCCGCTGCGCTACATCATCGTCACGCCCAACTTCCACCATTGGCACCACAGCCAGGACAAAGAGGCGCTGGACACCAACTACGCGGCGCACTATGCCTTTTTGGACTACCTGTTTGGCAGCGCCGCCAAAAGCGACAAAATCTGGCCCGAAAAGTACGGTGTACTGGGGGACTATGTGCCCAACGGGTTCGTCAAGCAGTTCAAGTTTCCGTTTACCTGGAAGGGTGAGTAGGCCACAGGCATCTGGCTTAAGTCAGCGTGCTGGGGCTTCGCTCCATGCACTTTTTGTCACAATATTCCTGCTGATTCAGAGCGTTTGGCAGTTAACAAGCTTGCCGGTTTGTTTCACAATTCCAGTGAGGAGTTCGCCTCAACGACGGGAGCTGACATGCAATCACCCCAACACCCTGTCCGCAATTTTTTGCTGGTCACACTCATCGCGATTCTGGCAGCGGTTGTATTGATGCTGCTGGCGCCCACGCCTGCCCATGGGCAGCCGGCGAGCCATCAACAACCCTCCGCCGCTGCGACTGGCAAACTGCTACCTATGCAACAAGCCCTGTGACAGGGCCGATGTATTCGATGGAAATTTCATCGAAATGCACGCTGTGCGAAACTGCGTCTGATATGAGCTATCTTTTTCATAGCTCCTTGCGCCATAAAATAGGGGACTTATGGCAGATACGATGCATGTTTTTGATGTGGTGGTGATTGGGGCGGGAGCGGCAGGGCTGTTTTGCGCAGCGCAGGCAGGGCAACGCGGGTTAACGGTTTTGCTGATAGACCATGCCCCCAAAGTAGCCGAAAAAATCCGCATCTCGGGCGGTGGGCGGGCTAACTTTACCAATCGTGAGCTGGATGTGCGGACTCCCGAGCGGCACTTCATCAGTGAGAACCCGCGCTTTTGCCGTAGCGCCCTGTCGCGCTACACACCACAACACTTCCTCACGCTGATGCAGCATCACGGCATCGGCTGGCATGAAAAGCACAAAGGCCAGTTGTTTTGTGATCGCTCTGCGGAGGATTTGATCGCCATGCTGCTGGCCGAGTGTGCAGCGGGCGGAGTTGCGCGCTGGCAACCCTGTAGTGTGCAATCCGTGCAGCGTTTGGATGTCAAATCGCCATCCTGTCCTCATGGTATGGACGTAAGTAGCTATGAAATAAATAGCACTCACGGGACCATTCATGCCTGTAACGTCGTCGTAGCGACGGGCGGTTTGAGCATTCCAAAGATTGGTGCCACAGATTTTGGCCAGCGCCTGGCCTGCCAGTTTGGCCACCGCATCGTGCCGCTGCGCCCGGCCCTGGTGCCACTGACTTTTAACGAGCAAGATTGGGCACCTTTTGTGCCCTTGGCAGGCCTGTCATTGCCTGTGCAGATTGAAACGGGGGATGGCAAAACCAGGGGTCGTTTTGACGAAGACCTGCTGTTCACCCACCGGGGGTTAAGCGGCCCCGCCGTGCTGCAGATATCCAGCTACTGGCAGGAGGGCACGCCCATCCGCATCAACCTCTGCCCCACGCTCCCATTGGCCGAGGTACTGCGCAGTGGCAAAGCCCGCTCGCGCAAACTGATCGCCAACGAGCTGTCCAGCGCGTTGCCCAGCCGCCTGGCAGACATCTGGACGCAGCGTGATGCCGCCTGGCAACGCCCCATTAACGAAGCCTCCGACAAGGCGCTCAACATGCTGGCCGAGAGTCTGCAGCGTTGGCTAATCACTCCCAGTGGCAGCGAAGGTTACAAAAAGGCCGAGGTGACCGCTGGCGGTGTAGACACCCGCGAGTTGAATGGTCAAACCATGGAAAGCCACAAATCCCCCGGCCTGTACTTCATCGGTGAGGTGGTGGACGTTACCGGTTGGCTGGGGGGCTACAACTTTCAGTGGGCCTGGGCCAGCGCCTATGCCTGTTCAACGGCATTGGCTGTGCGCAAAGGCAAATAGACTCGCACCCGCGTGCCTACGCCCTGCTGGGTGCCAATATGCAGGCTCACGCCCATTTGCCTTGCGCGGGCATGCATGCCTGAAAGCCCTTTGCCAATCGCTTCATGCGACCTGGTTTTATCAATACCCTTGCCATTATCCTGCACCTCCAGGCGCAAGCGCGGTTCAGGCTCGGCTTCATAGCGGCACAGTAACTGTACTTTGTTTGCCTCAGAGTGCTGCAAGACATTGGCCAGGCACTCCTGCACAATGTGCACAAGATGCGTAACCTCCTGCGGTCGAATACTCACCAACGGGCCTGAAAAATCTACCTTCCAGAGCATTTTGATGCCAGCACGGTCCAATGACGGCTGCAAACGGTAGCGCAAGCGGCCCAACGCATCGAAAATATTGGCATCCTGGTTGTCCACGCTGTCGATGGTCATTTTCAAGTCCAGCAGACAACACTCCAGCCCCATCATGATGCGCCGGTGCATGGATGATTTGGGGTCTAGACTGGCGATCAAACCCACCAAATGCGATCCCACACCATCATGGATATCTTGCGCAATGCGCTGGCGCTCTTCCGTAACGGCCAAAATAACACTCTCCTGCACCGACTTCAAGTCCGTAGCCTGACTTAAACCATCCAGGGAGACCGTGCCGTTTGCCATGCCGTTTGCCTGACCTGCCAATGGCTTCGACCGCACCCACTGCACGCGCTCAGTGAACAACTGCCAGAGCAGGAACAGATATGCAAAATAAAAGAAGTGCCCCGCCTGCACCGCCAGCCCGTCTGGTCTTTGCACCAGCAGACCATCCAGCATGAGGCCAAGCCCCCATAGCCCGGCAGCGACCAGCAGAAAAGATTTTGCACTGGCGTCGATTTTAAGTTTCCAGACCAGCCCGGCACATGCAAAAACTACGCAAACCAGACTCAATACCACCCACGCTGCGACCAGCGCAGACGGGGATTGATCCATCCACAGCGCGCCCCCCAAAACGACAGTGCCCAGCACCGCAAGCGCCATCACTCCTTTACCAAACAGCGTGCGCAAAAGGTTAGCACAGGCCAGCAAAAAAAGGGCCACCGCGACAAACACCCCATGTGCCGCCAGCATCAACAGATAGGCATTTCTGGAGTGCAAGACCTCTAGCTGACCCAACCAGCCCAGCCCCACCGCCAGCAGGCACCCCGATGGCAACAGGAAAAAAGAATTTTCCAGTGCCTCATGCGGATGCAATGGCTCACTCAACCATGCATAGACGATGGCACCAAGAGACACCAGTACCACCAACGCACCGAGAGCCACATCCCATTGAAGTAACGAGGCCATCGTGCCCTTAAGTGATCAAATCAAACCACTGCTGGCTGCCAAACTCACCGCTTGCGCGCGGGTTCGCACATGCAGCTTGTGGTGGGTGTTTTTAATATGCGTATTCACGGTCTGAATGGTGATGTGCAGCATATCGCTGATCTCGCTGCTGATGTAACCTGTGGCCACCAGTTTAAGAATTTCCCGCTCCCGGTCAGAGAGCAGCGCAATATCGCTGTGCGGCACGGAATTGGAGTGGGCAGCGGGACGGGAGTGGTCCATTTTCTTAAGCAGTCTACGTGCCAGACTGGGCGAAATGGAGGCTCCTCCATTGACTACCTGCAACACGGCATCCGGAAAGTTGCCAAACCAAGTGTGCTTGACATAGTAACCTGTGGCCCCCAACTCAAAGGCGCGCAATGCGTGGTCTTCATCCTCCATCACGGAGATGGCTATCACCTCTACCATCGGCTTGGCTGCCTTGACCAGTTGAATCAGATCGAAGCCCAGCCCATCACCCAAATTCAAGTCCACCAGCAACACGTCAAAGTCATGGTTTGCCACGAGGCGCTTACCCTCCTTCAAACTCGCACCCTGGGCAACCAGCAGTATGCGTGCATCGGACAACAACTCATGGGCAATCACATTGCGTACATGCGAATCATCGTCTACCAATAAAACTTTGATGGGTCTTGTGGGCTGCCCCAACAGATAAGCAGGCCATGTAGGCGCTACTGTCGTAGAAAGCGGCGAAGCTCCTCGAAGAAACGGATTTTGATCCGCTCCCGGCACCGGCTTTATGTCGTTATCCATTACCACGCTCCTTGATTACTGCACTTATTTATACATTTTATACTGTCAAACCAACACTAAATTACACATAATGCATTTAAAATCTATCCAATGCAAAAAGTCTGTAATGCATCAATAGGTTTATATTGTTGTCTATTGCCTAAGGAGTAAGTTTGACATACATCAATAACCCGTGTCAATCCACACAAATTAGGTAGCTTGTAACGGGTATTTACAAAATACCTACAAATGAGGCTATCGACAAAGATCAAAACGATGAATTGGCATTGAAAGCCAGCAACATTGACGAATAACATGCATTCATTGCAAAATCATCGGAGAAGCTCTCATGGCCGTAGCGCATTTGCAAGAATGATGGCCTCGCCAACCCCGGCCTGACCATCCCATCCAAGGCGTTGTTGCAGCAAGCAGAATGCGCACCCTCTTAAGTGAGGGGAGGGGTTCGATTAAATTTCCAATGCCGCCTGAGTCCGTGTATATTGTGTGAATTCGTTAATCCATAATGAGTGCTGTGGTCATGCAAAGCCCACTCTAAAGTCACCTGAAACACATGATTTCACCATTCAAATCACCTAAAAATGAAATAGAGCAAACGCTGAGTGATTTCAAGGGGGCGTTTCGCACCGTAGGCATTTTCAGCGCCATCATCAACATGATGCTGCTGGTGCCGTCTCTGTATATGTTGCAGGTGTACGACAGGGTACTGGCCAGCCGCAATGAAACCACCTTGCTGATGCTGACATTGATGGTGCTGGGTGCGTATCTGTTTATGAGTGCATTGGAGTTTGTACGCAGCTTTGTACTGATCCGGGTCGGGGCGCAGCTGGATATGAAGATCAACAAGCGCATCTATACGGCTGCTTTTGAACAAAATCTGAAAAAAGCAGGCGGCAATGCCGGGCAGGCGCTGCAAGACCTGACCACCATCCGCCAGTTTGTCACTGGCAATGCCCTGTTTGCATTTTTTGATGCGCCCTGGTTCCCTGTCTATCTGGCGGTGATATTTTTGTTCAATCCGGTGTTGGGGTTGTTTGCCCTGGGTGGTACCGTGATCCTGGTGGCTCTGGCCTATGCCAACGAAGTTGTATCGAAGAAACCGCTGGCGGAAGCCAACACCATGGCCATCTCAGCGGGCAACCTGGCCACCAACAATCTGCGCAATGCCGAAGTGATAGAAGCCATGGGCATGCTACCCAATCTGATGGCACGGTGGTTCAAGTTGCATGGCGGTTTTCTGCGGTTGCAGGCCGAGGCCAGCGAGAAGACCGGCATCATTGGTGCCTGCACCAAATTTTTTCGCGTGTCGCTACAGTCCCTCATACTGGGCTTGGGGGCCTTGCTGGTGCTGGATAACAAGATCACCGGCGGGATGATGATCGTGGCCTCGGTCTTGATGGGCCGTACGCTCAGCCCGGTGGAGCAATTGATCGGAGTCTGGAAGACCTGGGGGGGCACACGTAGCGCCTATGCGCGACTCTCGGAGCTACTCGCCAACAACCCACCTCGCAAAAAGGGCATGGCCCTGCCCAAACCCCAGGGGCAGATTTCGGTAGAAAGCGTTACGGCAGCACCGCCGGGCTCCACCATTGCCGTGCTCAAAAACATCAGTTTTTCCATTGCTGCGGGTGATGTGCTGGGCATTATTGGCCCCAGTGGGGCCGGCAAATCCACTTTGGCGCGCTTACTGGTAGGCGTATGGCCGGCGGCCATGGGCAAGGTACGCCTGGATGGTGCCGACCTTTACCAATGGAACAAGGATGAATTGGGCCCGCATATTGGTTATCTGCCACAGGACATAGAATTGTTTGCAGGCACGATCGGAGAGAACATCGCCCGCTTTGGCGAGGTGGACTCTGACAAAGTGATTTTGGCGGCCAAACGCACCGGCGTGCATGACATGATTTTGCACATGCCGCAGGGCTATGACACGGTACTAGGCGATGGCGGTGCGGGCTTGTCAGGCGGGCAAAAACAACGCATCGGACTGGCACGCGCGATGTACGACGACCCCTCCCTGCTGGTACTGGACGAACCCAACTCCAACCTGGACGAGGTGGGTGAGCAGGCGCTGGTTGCCGCCATTGTGGATTTCCGCAAGCGCGGTAAAACATTGGTGCTGATCACGCACCGTACCAGCGCCATCAGCGTGACGAACAAGCTGCTTTTGCTGCGGGATGGCGTAGCCCAAATGTTTGGCCCCACCTCTCAGGTGTTGGCTGACCTGTCCAAAGCGGCTCAACAGCAGGCGCAAGCGGCCAAGCCTGCCGTAGTCGCCGCAGCGGCACCGCAAGAGCACGCACAAGCAGGCGCTGGTCAATAGTGTGAAGACTACAGATGTAACAGGGTGGAGATAAGTATGCGCAATATATTTGCCAACAAACCAGCAGCGACCGATGTCGTTGCCCACGATATTGCACCGCAGCAAGTCAACACTGATGCCAAGTCGCATACCCGTCTGGGCTGGTGGATCGTTGTTGCAGGGGTGGGGGGGTTTTTAATCTGGGCCTCCTATGCACCGTTGGACAAAGGCGTGCCGCTCAGTGGCACGGTGACCGTGGCGACCAACAAAAAAGCCGTCCAGCACCTGACGGGTGGTACGGTGGAGAGCATCCTGGTCAAAGAGGGTGACAGAGTAAAAGTGGGTGACGTTTTGGTGCGCATGAATGCGGTGCAGGTCAAGGCCAATGCAGAAACCGCACGGGTTCAGTACTTCAGCGCCCGCACCGCCCAGGCACGGCTGACAGCCGAGCGCGACGGTAGCAAAACAATAGTTTTTCCGTCCGAACTTGCCAGCATCAAGGATGACCCGCGCTTAGCCGGCAACATGGCACAACAGCAGCAGTTATTCAGCTCGCGGCAATCGGCCATTCAAAGTGAGTTGTCCGCTCTGGACGAAAATATAGCGGGTTTGGTCCAGCAGAACAAAGGCCTGGAAGAATCGCGTGACGGCAAAAAGCAGCAGCTTCAATTCCTCAAAGAGCAACTCGATGGCATCCGTGACTTAGCCAATGAGGGCTATGTTCCCCGCAACCGTTTGCTGGAGTTGGAGCGCACCTATGCGCAGCTGACAACGGCCATTTCTGAAGACATCAGCAACATTGGCCGCGGCGTGCGCCAGATTTCCGAGTTCAAGTTGCGCCGCATACAGCGCCAGCAGGAGTACCAAAAGGAAGTTCGCACCCAGCTGTCCGAGGCCCAAAAAGAAGCCGACAGCCTGGCCAACCGTTTGACCGGACTGGACTACGATCTTGAGAACGTGCTGGTCAAATCCCCCGCAGATGGCACCGTAGTGGCCATGAGCGTGTTTACCCACGGCGGTGTGATTGCGCCGGGTTTTCGCATGATGGACATTGTTCCAAGCGACGACCCATTGGTGGTTGACGGGCAGCTGCCCGTGCATCTGATCGACAAGGTGCATCCCAACCTCAAGGTAGAGCTGATGTTTACGGCCTTCAATCAAAACACAACGCCCCATATCCCCGGTATCGTCACCCAGGTATCGGCCGACCGGTTTGTAGAGGAAAAGAGTGGTCAGCCCTACTACAACATCAAGGTCAAGGTGGCTCCCGAGGGCATGAAGCAAATTGCCAACCTGCAGATCCGACCCGGCATGCCGGTTGAACTGTTCATCAAGACCGGCGAGCGCACCATGATGAATTACCTGCTTAGACCCGTTCTTGACAAACTCAAAATGTCGATGACGGAAGAATAAGCATGAGCCCCATTTGGATTCGCCACTTACTGATGTCGATGGTCGGTGCAGCATCATTGGCGCCTATGCACCAAGCCAGCGCGCTCGGCCTATTACAGGCCTACGAAGAAGCGTTGGTCAACGACCCGATATACCGTGTTGCGCTGAGTGAAAAAGCGGCTGGACAGCAATTCAAGGCATTGGGACGGTCACACCTCCTGCCCAATGTGTCAGCCAACATTTCTGCCAACAAAAATCAAGCCGATGTCACTACGGCAACCCTCCTTGGCGATAACCAGGATCGTCGCAATTACACTAGCCAGGCCGTGTCAATACAACTGCGGCAACCATTATTTCATCCTGAGGGTACTGCCCGCTATCTGCAAGGTGTTGCACAAACCCGTGCAAGTGACGCGCAGTTCTTGATACGCAGTCAGGAATTGATCGTACGTCTGGTCGGACTGTATGCACCTGCCAAATACGCGGAAGACCAACTGGCCCAAGCCATCGCACAGCGTGATGCCTATGCCGAGCTACGAGCGGCTAGCGAACGCCTGCTGATCAAAGGCGAAGGCACCAAAACCGAAGTACTGGAAGCACAGGCTAAATACGATTTGGCTGAAGCTCAAATACTGGAAGCAAGGGATAACTTGTTCAACGCACGCAATGCACTGTCTGCGATGGTGGGTCAGGACATCACTGCTTTGGATAAACTGTCGGAGGATTTTCAGCTTAAATCCGCAGAACCCGTGCATATTGAGGCCTGGAAGGAATTGGCCCTGGATAACAACCCGGAAATCCTCGCGCAGCGCTACGTCATTGAGGTGGCCAGCAAGGAAATTGCCAAAGCGCGTGCCGGACATGCTCCGCGGCTGGACCTGGTAGGCAATCTGAGCAAGAACAAATCCGACACCACCAATACCTTCAATCAGAGCACCTATCTGCGCAGCATTGGCCTGCAACTCAACGTACCCCTGTATGCCGGTGGCTCGGTCGATGCCTCCGTCAGCCAGGCCATCGCCAATCATGCAAAGGCCCAATCGGATTTGGATGCCAAGATCAGCCAGGTAATGGTTGAGCTGCGTAAACAGTACGGCCTGATTCAGAGCAGCGCGCTGCGAATCGCCGCAGCGGAAAAAGCCCTCAGTTCCGCACGCCTACTGGTGGACGCAACGCAAAAAAGCGTCAAAGGCGGCATTCGCACCAATCTCGATGTCCTCAATGCCCAGCAGCAGGTATTTGAGGCAAAGCGCGAACTGGCGTTGTCCCGCTACAACTATCTGCTGAGCTACATACGCCTGCGGTACTCGGCAGGCACTCTGGAAGTAGTCGACTTGCAACATATCGCCTCCTATTTTGTCGCTGACAAGTAAGGCTGCCGCGCCCCCACGCACTTGAAATACCGGTTTCACCCGAGCTGATGGCCATTGTTTCTGAAAAAAAGCTATAATCCCAAGTTCTGCTGGCAAACCCCGCCGCCGGTGCACCATTTACAGGTGGGGAACTCCGCCGGGGGTATGAAAGGCTTGATCTACCTTCCCATACCCTTAGCACCATTAATTATTCATTTAAATGACTACGATTCGTGTTAAAGAAAATGAGCCCTTTGAAGTGGCTCTGCGGCGCTTTAAGCGCACTATCGAAAAACTCGGCCTGCTGACCGACCTGCGTGCCCGTGAGTTCTACGAGAAACCCACGTCTGAGCGTAAGCGCAAAAAATCTGCCGCCGTCAAGCGCAACTACAAACGCATCCGCAGCATGCAATTGCCCAAAAAGCTGTACTAAACCGCCGGGCACTTCCCCAAAAAACCGTGTTCACCTTAGTGAGCGCGGTTTTTTTACGTTTGGACTTCGCCAAAAGCCCTAAAATCAAAGCGTGAATACATTTCTGGAAGCGCTTGCACCATGCTATCTACTACTAAATTTATAGCTGCATATGCCCTATTGACAGGGACTATTGGCATATTTTCTATCCCAATCAGTGCAAAAACGCTGGTTGAAGTGAAAATTGATGGTGCGTGGGTGCGCCCAGCAGTTCCAGGCCAAAAAGGTACCGGTGGTTTTATGCAACTGACCGCCCAGCGCGACCTGCGCTTGGTAGGCATCAGCTCACCCGTAGCGGGCGTGAGTGAGGTGCACGAGATGAAGATGCAGGGCGACATGATGCAGATGCGCGCCATCCCGTACCTCGAATTACCCGCTGGCAAAACCGTAGAACTCAAGCCTGGTGGCTACCACCTTATGCTGATGGACCTGAAGCAAGCCTTGCCCAAAGACACCAAGGTGCCCATGACGCTGCGCTTCAAAGATAAAGCGGGCAAGGAGCTGACATTGAATTTGCAGGTACCCGTTTCTTCGCGCGCACCTACGGTATCCGCACCTGCCGCATCCGCACCTGCCGCCTCCGCCACCGCGGCAAATGCGCAAGAACACAAACACAATGCGGACAAACATTAGCGCTCTACACTCCCCACCCTTCCCATTACCAAGCAGGACACGCCATGGCGCTTAAAGACCAAATCACCGAAGACATGAAGACCGCCATGCGCGCCAAAGACAGCGAGCGCCTGGGCACCATCCGCTTGCTGCTGTCGGCCTGCAAGCAAAAAGAAGTGGACGAGCGCGTGGTGCTGGACGATCCAATGGTGATTGCCATCATCGACAAAATGATCAAGCAGCGTAAAGACAGTATTGAAGCCTTCACCAAAGCCGACCGCCAAGACATGGCCGACAAGGAAGCCACCGAGATCACGGTGCTGCAAGCCTACCTGCCCGCGCGCCTGAGTGCCGACGAGGTACTGGTCGAAGTGAAAAAAATCGTCGCTGCACTGGGTGCTGCATCCGGCACAAAACCAGGCCCCGGCGACATGGGCAAGGTGATGGGCGCGGTCAAAACCCAACTGGCGGGCAAGGCCGACATGGGCCAGGTGTCTGCCGCCGTGAAGGCCGCGCTGGCTGGTTGATCCCTGGCCGGTTCCTGGCCAGGGCTTAGCTGCCCGCCAGCTTCATCCGGTTCAGCAAAATCGAACCCAGGGTTTTGGAGCCCGAGCAGTACACATCGGCACCCACGGCTTCAATGCCGCGCAGCATGTCTTTCATATTGCCAGCAATGGTGATCTCTTCCACCGGGAAGGCGATGCGGCCCTTCTCTACCCAAAAGCCGCTGGCTCCGCGCGAATAATCCCCGGTCACAAAGTTCACGCCCGAGCCCATCAGCTCAGTGACGAACAAACCGGTGCCCAGCTTTTGCAGCATGGCGTCCAGGTCATCCCCGGGACGCGTCAGGCGCGAGGTCATCGTCAGGTTATGTGAGCCGCCCGCATTGCCCGTGGTACGCATGCCCAGCTTGCGGGCACTGTAGGTGGACAAAAAGTAGCCTTGCACCTTGCCTGCGTCGACCACCTTGCGCGCCTGGGTTTTAACACCCTCTTCGTCAAACGGGTTGCTGCCCTTGCCGCCGCGCACATGCGGGTCTTCATCAATGTCGATATGTTTGGGCAGCACGGTTTTGCCCAGCGAGTCGAGCAAAAAGCTGCTCTTGCGGTAGAGCGAGCCACCGCTGGTGGCCTGCACATAGGCCCCCAGCAAGCCCCCCGCCACGGGCGACTCAAACAGCACGGGGCAATGGGTCGTGGGGACTTTGCGGGAATGCAGGCGACTGAGCGCGCGCTGCGCCGCATAGCGCCCCACGGCCTCGGGGCTGGCCAGGTGGGCAGCGTTGCGCTCGGAGCTGTACCAGCTGTCGCGCTGCATGTTGGCACCTTTGCCCGCAATCGGCGAGACCGACAACGAGTGCCGTGACGAGGCATAGCCACCGCGAAAACCCATCTGCCCCGCACGCAAATGGGCGGCAAAAAAGTGGCTTTGCTGGGCCGACACACCTGCGCCCTCGCTGTTGGCAATTTGCTTGCTCACGGCCATGGCTGCACCTTCGCAGCGCAGGGCCAACTCGATGGCCTGGGTGCTGTCGATCGCCCAAGGATGGAACAAGTCCAGCTCGGGGTAGCTGGAGGCCACGTCTTGCGGGTCGGGCAGGCCCGCCACCGGGTCTTCGGCGGTAAAGCGGGCGATGTCGAAGGCGGCTTGCACGGTTTGCTCAATCGCCTGGCCGGAAAAATCCGAGGTACTGGCGTTGCCGCGCTTTTTGCCGATGTAGACCGTGACGCCCAGCGACTTGTCCCGATTGCGCTCCACATTCTCCAGCTGGCCCATACGCGCAGAGACGCTCAGGCCACTGCCCTCCGAGGCTTCCGCGCCTGCGTCGGTGGCACCCAACTTTTTGGCATGCGCCAGCGCGGCATCTACCAAGGATTCGAACTGGGCGCGGGAGTAGCTGAAACCCGGCTGCGGGGTGTGGGTGGGCGTGTTATTTTGCATGGGGTGATGATAACGGTTTGCACTACGCGGCCCGTTGTACGCGGGTGTTGAAGGTTTTCAATACCCATCAGCAGGCGAATAGGTACAATACGCCCTGACGGGCCTTCCCGCATGGTAAAGCGGCCAACCGAGTCAGGTGGGGAACCAAGCAGCTCTAACTGTAGAGCCAGTGCCGGGGTCAAGGCTCGTCAACCTCATTTTTATTCAACGACTATCAAGCGGGGCTGTGCGTGTTTAAAAATACACGCAACGAAGCTAGCAGAGTGGGAACATCAGTTTGAATGATGCTCCACAGCACCTCATCATCAATCCCTGCATAGCCGTGAATTAACTGATTGCGCGTGGCAATCATCATACGCCACGGTACATTTTCAGCGGCTTGCCTGATGGCTGCAGGCACGTGCGTAGCGGCTTCGCCGATCAGTTCAATATTGCGCACTGTCGCGTCATAGCGCATGGGCTCAGACAAAAAATCATCTCTGCTGATGCCACTGGTAAAGCTTTGAACGCGCTCACAAAACCCAATCATGTCCTCTACATAAAACCGCCACTCGCGAGTCGTTTGGTCGCTAGACATGCACAGCATCCCGCTCAATATGGGGGCGTAGCTCTTTGCGCAATGCCTTCTCGGTGACCAAATCTACTGAGCATTTAAAAACGTCTTCAAGGTAAAACTGTGCACCGAAATATTGCTGAGACGTGGTAGGCGAGTCAAAGGATACCAACACATCGACATCGCTACCCTCCAGCGCTGTGCCACGCGCTGTAGAACCAAACAGCGCCAAGCTACGCACGCCAAACTGGCGTTGTAATTTGGGCTTGTGCTTGGCCAGCAGGTGGAGTGCAGTTTCGCGATTCATACTGTAAGTTTAACGGAAAGTCCCTATTGAATGGGAAATCGGTCTGGAGTTGAAACATACGCCAACGCCCCCTCCCCTGCCGCTCGCCCGGTGGCCATGGCGGCAGTCAGCAGATAGCCGCCTGTGGGAGCCTCCCAATCGAGCATTTCACCGGCGCAGAACACACCGGGCAACTTGTGCAGCATGTACCGCGCATCCATCGCCTCAAAACGTATACCGCCTGCACTGCTGATGGCCTCGGCTATCGGGCGGGTGGCTACAACGGTGATGGGCAGCGCCTTGATGGCCGTGGCGAGCTGGGCAGGCGTGTTCATGGCATCTTTACCCAGCAACTCGTAGAGGATATTGAGCTTGATGCCGTCCAGGTTAAGGCGGCTGGAAAGGTGGCTGGACAGGGAGCGGGAGCCACGCGGGTGACTGACTTCGCGCAGCACTTTGGCGGCATCCCATTGGGGCAGCAAGTCAAGGTGGAAGGTTGCACTGCCCGTAGCGGCGACGCGCTCGCGCAGCAGCTTGCTGGCGGCGTAGATCAGGCTGCCCTCGACACCGGTTTGGGTGGCGACGAATTCGCCCTGGCGGGCAAAGTCGCTGCCGGGCACGCTGATGGCGACGGTTTTGAAGGGTTGCCCCGCGTATTTGCTGGCGAAATGCGGGCTCCAGCCGACTGCTGGGGCATCCGCTTGGCGGTGTGCCGGGCTGGCTTGCACATCAAAGCCGCAGTTGGCGGGAAGTAGGTCGGCCACATCCACCCCCTTGGCGCGCAGCCAGGGCAGCCAGGCCCCGTCGGAGCCCAGGCGCGGCCAACTGGCACCGCCCAGGGCCAGTATGGTGGCTGTGCTCTGCACCGAGACCACCTCAGGCACTGCGTCTGCGGCGCTGCGGTGTTCAAATTGCAAAGCCCCCAGCGCCTGGCCTGCCTCGCTGGGTGCCCAGCAGGTCCAGCGATGCCGCATGTGGAACTGCACGCCGCGCGTGCGCAGGCGCTGCAGCCAGGCGCGCAAAAGCGGGGCGGCTTTCATGTCGGTAGGGAAGATGCGGCCCGAGCTGCCGACAAAGGTGTCGATGCCCAAGCCCTTGGCCCATGCTACTAATTGCGTAGCTGCTTGCGTCCGCAGGACAGGGACTAGCGCCGTATTTCTTTCATAAAACCGGGTGAGAAAGAGTTCCATCGGTTCGCTGTGCGATAAGTTGAGCCCGCCGATGCCTGCGAGCAAAAACTTGCGCCCTGCGCTGGGCATGGCATCGTACACATGCACTTGCACGCCTGCGTTACTGAGCACCTCGGCGGCCATCAGCCCAGCGGGGCCTGCGCCGATGATGGTGACTTGTTTATTTGTCATCGTGCTGAAGCTCATGTTTTGTGGAGTGGGTGAGCTTAACCTGTTGATTGCCTTTACGTTGGATGTCGGTGATTGGTTTTTCAGACCCGATTCGGGGGAGCTTGGTCGCTGGCGATGTGGCGTATGCAAATCGCCCTCATACTGGAGTACCAGAAATCGGTCAATTTGCATACGCCACATCGCCTTGTACACACGGTCATGCGCAACCCGTAGTCGCCGGAATAACCAACCGGAGACTACCGGTAGCGCGCCACTTTGGTCGCACACAGTTGGGCATTTATCAGTCGACCGATTTCTGGTACTCCAGTATGAGGGCGGATGATAAACGCCAAACTGTGCGTACCGAGGCAGTCTCCGAATCAAACCCTACTGAACTTCGATCAACTGCCCATCACCAGTGATAAACGCTGCTCGCACACTCGCCTCAGCGTTGGCTTCAGCAACAGCTGCCGAGTAACGCTGCAACTGCGCATGCAATTCAATTTGTAGCTCGGGCGCAGCAGCAGATTTGTAGTCCAGCACCCACCAGCTCTGGTCGCCCCGCCGCTTGACTAAACGGTCCAGGCGCAGCACCTCACCTGCGTGCAACAGCTCGACCTCGTTGGCCTGCCAGTCGACCACTGCTGCGTCCCACACCCATGCGGCGGGGCCTTGGGTGATGCGTTGGGCTGCCGTCAAAGCCTGTTGCGCCTGTGCTGCATCCAGGCCCCACTGCGCGCCCACACTGGAGGCGATGGCAGCGAGGTCCAGGCCCGGGGTGTACAGCTCCAGCAGGCGGTGCATGGCCAGGCCGATGCGGGCGGCGCTGCTGGTGGGGGTATCGGGTTGCGTGGTTGCGCTTTCGGTTGCCTGCTTTGCAGATTCAAACGCTACGTTATTAATAGCTACTCGCGTCCTGCTGGCAGGGACTATGGGCATATTTAGCAGTGTAAAGTGCGTCTCCGCAGGTTTTGCGCTCAATTCCAGCGGTTCTGCGCCTTGCAGCTCTATGTCTTGCAGCAACCCGGCACCTTGGCTGGCCTCGCAGGCCACAAAACGCTGCCAGGGGTTGCTGGGGTCGGGCGTGCGCACCTCGTGGGCGGACAGCGCCAGCGTGTCGCAGGCGCGGGTCATGGCGACGTAGAGGGCGTTGGTCTCCTCGCGTGCGCGGGCGGCTTGCTCATGCGCCAAGGCCTGGGCGACGCAGACGGGTGGCGTGGATTCGGTGGCTAAAAAGGCGAAGGTGGTGGGGGCGCTGTGCTGGGCGGGCCAGTCGATCAGCACGTCCATGAAGCGCGCCTTCTCGGCCTGGGCGTTGGTGTCGAGCAAAAGCACGGTGTGCGCCTCCAGGCCTTTGGCACCGTGCACGGTGAGCAGTTGCACCGCGTCGCCAGCTACCTGGGTGGTGGCCGGGGCGCGGGCCGCGCCGGACTTGAGGGCGCGCACCCAGGCGTAGGGGGTCAAGAAGCGGCCACCGTCCATATCCAGTGCCATCACCAGCAGGGCCTGCAGGTGCAGTTGCACACTGGCGCGTTGGCTGTTGGGCGCAGCGGCCATGCAGCGCGCCACGACGTCGCGGTGCTGGTACAACGCGGCCAGCGCGTCGTGCGGTGGCAGGGTGGCGAACCAATGTTGGCAGGTTTGCAGGTCTTGCTGTATTTTATGAATGAAATACGGCTGTAGTCCATGCTCTGTGGACGTAAGCAGCTCTTCTTTTGATAGTGATTGCCACCAGGTGCAGTGCTGTGCCCGGGCGGTTTGCGCAATGGCAATGAGCTGATCGTCGCTCACCCCAAACAGCGGCGACTTGAGAGCGCGCGCCAAGGCCAGGTCGTGCGTGGGCGAGACTATCGCTTCCACCAGGGCCACCACGTCTTGCACCTCGCAGTGCTCCATGAGCTGGGTTTTTTCGCTGATCTGCGCGGCGATGCCCAAGGCTTGCAGGGCATCCCGCATACGCTGCAACCGGTCGCGTTTGCGGGCCAGCACCATCACCTGCCCCGCAGGCACGCCGCTGGCGATGTGCTGCGCCACCCAACGGGCGGCTTGCGCGCATTCGCGGGTGCGGATGTGTTCCTCGGCCTCGTCACGCGCCATGCTCAGGGTGTCACGCCATACGGTGCTGGGTTCGTCCAGGTCCGTCGCGTCGCGCGCAATCAGGGGCAAGCGCAGCACGCTGCCCACCTCTTTGGACTCGGTGCTGTGGAGACGAAAGCCTTCGTAGCCCTGCGCCGCCGCGCCCTGCATCACCCCATTGACGGCGGCCAGCACGCCCTGCGCGTTGCGCCGGGTGTGGTCGCAACTGAGCACCACACCGCCCAGCGCCTCACAGACAAACTCGGTGGCCGCCACAAACACCTGCGGCTCGGCGCGGCGGAAGCGGTAAATGCTTTGCTTGGGGTCGCCCACGATAAACACGCTGGGCGCGCTCTGCCCCGCGCCCGCGTAGCCCGACAGCCAGGCTTGAAGCGCTTGCCATTGCAGCGGGTTGGTGTCTTGAAACTCGTCAATCAGCAGGTGACGAATCTGTGCGTCCAGGCGCTGCTGTACCCAGCCTGAGAGCACCGGGTCGGACAGCAGATGCAGTGCGGCGCGCTCTACATCGCCCATGTCCACCCAGGCGCGCTCGCGTTTGAGCGCGCTAAAGCAGGTGATGAGCGCGCGGGTGAGCTCAGCCATGCGCTGCTGGTGTTGCCAGGCGGCGTGCTGACGTGCGGCGGCGTTGATGCGTACGCAGAGTTCTTGCAGGCTGCGCACCTGATCGATGCCGGGTATTTTGTCGCTGAACTTGCGGGCGGTGCCCGCTTGGGTGAGCAGTGCTGTCAAGGCGTCAGCGAGATTGTTTTCTGTCAGAGCCAGCTCTAACTGGCTGGCGGCTTTTTGCGGAATGGCACCGTCATACCGGCCCAAGGTTTTTGCAGCCTTGTTCAGAAGCTGACGCTGTGGACTATCTGGCGCAAAGATGTCCAGCGGCGCGGCCAAGCCTGCAAACTCTGGGTACACCACATCAAACGGACGGATGCTGCCCTCCACCACGCCCGCCGCATCGGCCAGGCCAAACTCCACCCGTTTGTCCAACGCGCTGCCCAATGCTTTGTCCACATTGCTGCGGCCATGCGCGGCTACCGTCTCAAAGTACGTGGCACGCAGGGTGTCGCTGGCTTGCAGCGCATCGTAGAAGCGCCGCCACACCTGGGCGGTAGCTTGGCTGTCGTCTTCCAGCAACTCGTAATTGGTGGGCAGCCCGAGTTGCTCCAGCACCGCCAACGGGGCGCTGCGCAGGAGGGCGGCAAACCAACTGTGAAAGGTGCGGATCTGCACGCTGCGGCCCGACTCTAATAACGATTGATATAAATTTGATAGCTGCTTACGTCCATGCGACAAGGACTCTAAGGCTATTTGACTGGAAATTCCTCGGTGAATGAGCTCTTGCGCCAAGGTAGCGTCATCCGCCATGGCAAATTGCTCCAGCCACTCTTGCAGGCGTTGGCGCATCTCGCCTGCGGCTTTTTTGGTGAAGGTGATAGCTAGGATGGTGTGTGGTGCTAGCGCCTCTGCGCCTTGCGCGTTCAGCAGCGCACGCAAGATGCGCGACACCAGCATCCAGGTTTTGCCCGCACCTGCGCAAGCTTGCACCACCACGTTGCGCTGTGGGTCGCAGGCCATGGCGTAGAAGGCCTCACGCGTGCAGGGCTGGCCGTTGTGGGCGTAGGCGGCTTGCGGTGGCGTGCCGTGCTGATCTGGCTTTTGTTCACTCATGGCATAGATCCGCCAGGGTTTGCCAATGGAGGACTTGTGCTGTTGATGCTCCTGGTGCTGTTAGGTGTTGTGCTCTGATGTGCTGTGATCTACTCACCGGGCCAATTGGGCTTGCTGTGCTCGCCCCGGCACTTGGGTTGGGTAGCTCCGCGGCTGTCCTCCGGGGCGGCCTAGGGCCGCCGCCTCCCCCTTTATGCCGCTGCGCTACCCAACCCAAGCGCCGGGGCTGCGAACGGCAGAAACTCACTCGGCTGATTTCCTCCCACCTTAGCAAGTCGCTGCCTGCGGTGCACTCAGCGTAGCGGCATAAAGGGGGAGTTGGCGGCCATAAGCCGCCACGGAGGACAGCCGCGTAGCTGAGTGCACCGCAGGCAGTGCCCCGCGAAGCCAATGCCCGAAACAGGTAGAGTGAACCATTTTCTGCAACCAGTGATAAAACGTCCATAGTCATTGTCAAATCGCCCACATGTCTTTGCGGCACAACCCACGCGCCGCGCAATACTCACACGCCGCACCCTCGCCCAACGCGGGCATAGCCTGGCCTGCGTGGATGCGCGCTACGTCTTGCGTGATACCGTCCAGCAGCGCATCGCGCGCGGCCATCACCTCGGCCTGCGGCGTGATTTTGCATTCGCGCTCGGCCACGTTCACATAGGCGGCGTGGATGTCGTCCTCGCCCAGGAGCGCCGCGTAGAAGGCCAATTGGGTGTCTTCCAGTGGGTTTTTCACTCGCTCTTTGCTGGCCTGCGTGCTCTCGGTTTTGTAGTCCAGCACATAGGCCATGCCAGCCATGGGGCCACGCGCCAGGCGGTCTACCCGATCCAGCCTGCCAACCAGTTCAATGCCCTCGTGCGCGCGTTTGGCCTCCAGCTCGGCCTGGTCAAACTGCCAACCCTCGGCCTCGTGCTGCGCCAGCCAGGTGAGGTAGCTGTCCCGCACCTGTGGCCAGGCGGCGGCGAAGGGGATAAAACCGCTGTCCATCATGCGTTGGTCGGTGGCGCACTGGTCTAGCAGCGCGGCATCCTGGCTGGTGTTAGGCACAGTCGCCATGGCTTTACGCCGGGTGTGAAACTCGCCCAGCACGCTGTGCAGCCAACTGCCAAAGTCGCGTTTGTCGATCTCGGTGTCCAGCTCGGGTGCGTCTTGCAGGCCCAGCAGGCGTAGCGCAAAAAAGCGATAGGGGCAGGTGCGCAGGTCGCCATAGCTGCTGGCCGACATGCTTTTCACCCGCAGCGTGCCAGCAGTGGGCAGCGGGGCCAGCGTGGGGTGGGCGGCAAGCTGGCTAGGCTGGCGTGGATCATCGCCCTGCTTGACTGGCAGGCCTTGCGCGCTTTGCGCCAAAGCCCAGCGCTGCAGCAACGGGCTGGGCTGCAAGCTTTGCTCACCCTCGGCGCTGCGCCACAGCACATCGACCCTTGGCACGCCCATGGCGCAATCCCACACGCGCTGCTGCTCCTGCGCCAAGGCCTCGCGGCTGGGTAGGCCCAAGGCTTGCCGCTGCGCGGCAGTCCAACTGCCTTGGGGTTCGGGCGAGGCAGGCAGACGCTGCTCGTCGGCCCCGGCTGCCACCATGGCGGCAAAGGGCCTGGCTAGCACCTGCGCCAGCGGCAGTACCACCACCTGCGCCGCCTCTGCGGGCTGGGCGCTCGCGGGCTTGAAACTGGCGTTCTCCAGGCATTCGGTGACCCACGCGGTAAATTCCGCCAAGCTCAGTGCTTGGGTATAGCTTGCTAATTGGTCTGCTTGCAAGATATGCAAGGCCTCCATACAGTCGCGCCCCGCACTGTCGGCCAACAGTGCCGCCCACTGGCCACTGCTTTGCAAGGCGCTTTGCAGGCTGGCAAGCCAGGCACTGATGGCGCGCGGGCGGCGCAGACTGGTGAGTAGCGCTTCTATCGACATGACGGGTGCCAAAGCAGTGTCTGGATTGGAAGACGGCGGCTGCATTGCCAGCCCGGCATCGAAAGCCACAACGTGCTCTTCGGTCTCCACACAATCAACTGCAGCTACAAAAGTAATAGCTTCTTGCGCTTTATTCAAAATAGCTTTAGGCGTGTTGGGCTTGCGTAGCAGGCGCTCCAGCGCATCCACTTGCGCAGTGTGGGCACTGGTGTTCTTGAGCCAGTCCAGCAAGGCATCGTCCTGCCCCTGTCCCCATGCACGCCAACGCGCGGCGCGAAGCAGTGCCATCACACTGGCCGCGGCGCGCGTGGTGGAGAGCTTCCAGCCGGTCTCGTCTACCAGGCTGATGCCCTGCAAATGCAAGGTCGCGCTGATGCGCCGCGTGGTGCCGCGGTCAACCGCAGCCAACGCCACTGGCACGCGGCCTTGGGCGATGTGGTGCAGCACGCAGGCAGCAGCGCGGTCGGCTTCGTCATGGCCATGCTCTGCTTTGTGCAGCACGACATGACTGGGGGTTGAGGCATCTGGCCAGGTAGCACAGCAGCTGATATCCGCCCAGTGCGCCGCCAAGGCCTGCGCCAAGGGATTGCCCTGCAAACCCGGCACGATGACCAAGGCATCCATGGCACTGCGCTGCGCAGGCTCAAACAACACGTCGGTGGCGTAGCGCGAGGCTACCGCCCACTCCAAGGCTATGCGGGCGACCGCCTCTTCGTACATCAAGGGGTTGCTGCCCAGGCGATCTAGTGCGGGCAGCGCATTGGCGCGCGCCTGGTCTGCCCAGGCGTTGCGCTGCGCTGGGGCTACGGCGGCCACCACACTGCCGAGCTGGTGGGCAGTTTGCACCAGTACGTTGCCCAGCATGCTGGCCTGCGCCGCCAAACCCGCGCGTTGCAGCCACGCGCTGGCGCACAGGCTATCGAGCGCCACATCAAAACGAATATCCCACTGGTTGGGCACAAATTGTCCTACCCGCTGGCACCAGCTTTGGGTGGTCTCCAGCCGTGGCGCAAAACCGCTGGGCCAGTGCGTTCGTGCGCTGGCGCGTGCGACCGTTTGGAGCTGAAAAAATGGCAGCAGCACCACGGTGCGGGCCGGATGCGCCTGCACGTGCTGCATATGGGCCGTCACCTGCGCCCACAGCGCTTTCCATAGGGTTGCTTGCGCGGTTGAGCTGGCAAGCACATCCCCCTGGGCATCGGCGTGTCCCTGCCCATCGACACGGTCAGGCGTGTTCAAGTCTGCTGATTGGTTTTTATCTTTCACGGCCATAGCCTGCTTGGGCCGCGCGCTGCCCAGCCTGCCCTCTTGCTTTCTGTCACAATGCCCACACTGTAGCGGTATCTGCACACAAATGCGGATCCGCAGCACTTGAAATTTTCACCCCCTCAGCCCAGCACGGAGTAACCACCATGGCCAGCGATTTAATTAAACATGTATCCGATGCGTCCTTCGAAGCCGACGTATTGCAATCCAAAAAACCCGTGTTGGTGGACTACTGGGCCGAGTGGTGCGGCCCCTGCAAGATGATTGCCCCGATTTTGGACGAAGTGGCCAGCGCCTATGGTGACAAGCTGCAAATAGCCAAGATGAATGTGGACGAGAACCGCGATGTGCCCGGTAAGTTTGGCATTCGCGGTATTCCTACCTTGATGATTTTCAAGGATGGGCAACTGGCGGCCACCAAAGTGGGCGCCATGAGCAAATCGCAGTTGACCGCTTTTATTGACCAGCAACTGGCCTAAAAAGCCCGCGCCAGAAGCACTAGACGCACTAGATAGTGCGTGTCAGCTCAATCGTCATCGCACCTGGCAATTGCTCTGCAATTTGTGCACGCGAGACGCGCGACTTGCTGTTGCCCGACCAGTCAGAAAACTCAAACCCATGGCTGTCATCGCTCACCAAAATGGTGGGGAAACCTGGCGTGTGGCGTTGCAAATCCTCCAGTAACGCATCGTAGCGCTCGTCGCACAGAGTTTCTTCACAAACGATCAGGTGCGGCACCTGCTGCTCGCACATACGCTCGGCCTTCTCTACACTGGGTGCCTGCTCAAAACGCAGGCTCATGGACTTGCAGATATCGCGCACCTGGTTGATGAAAGCATAGTCGGCCGAGATCAACAGCACCTGCAAGCCGGCGATAAAGTTGGAATTGACTGTGCCAAAACTGCTATTGCTGGGGCCTGCATCCATCTCCATGATGGTCATGCCCTCCAGCGCCACAACGGTGCGCGGGAACTCGATGGTCAAACTGCGTTTGGTCACTGTTTCGTCCATCTCCAACCCCACACCCATGGCCTGCGCAATCTGTTGCAATAAATGCCAGGCAATCGACTGGTTTACGGCTGCGTTACGGTCTATGTCGGCCTGGGTGCGCACGCCCTGGGCAGCGGTAAAGCTCAGCACGCCATGCTGGGGCCAGTTTTTCATGCTGGTGTCCATGCGCACCACGCTGCCAAACTCGGTCACCCAGTCCAGCGCACCCACAATCAGGCTGACCAGTAGACCCGGGTCGACAATGATATCCACGGGCTTGTAGCGCGTGTTCACCACCATGCCCATGGCGGCGAATTCGGCCTGACGTTCGTCCAGCACTCCCTGGGCTACCTGTGGCAAGGAAAGTTTTTCATGCGACTGGCGCACCCGGTTTTGCGCCAGGCGCGATATCTGCTGCAAAGCCATGCCCTTGCGGCGCAGGCTATCGAGCAGGAAATGGGTTTGCGTCAAGTTGGCAGCCAGACTGCGGGGATTGGCCACCACATAGTCCACCATCTCCATGGCATTGGTCAGGTGCTGAGAAAACTCTTCCCCAATGGTGCCTAAAATTTCTGGGTGCAGGGTATGGCCAGCAGCGGCTTGTGCACCCTCAGCAGCGGGTATCACCTGCCCTGCCGCAGGCGCAGCAGGAGCGGCACTGGGCACTTTAGTACCCGGCTTGACATATAGATGCCTCACAGGCGCAGATTTCTCTGCGGCTGCGTTACGGCGTTGCTCGTCACTGCGGGTGACGGCGTTTGCCAAGGACTGAACAAAATTTTGCACTATATAAGCCTGATCAAGATGCCATTACTGTAGACTACAAACGTTTGTGTTAGTTTTCGCCATGAAGCTATAATAACTTGCATTCGCACTTCTGTGTAAGATGCTGATAAATCTTGACTGCCTTTTTTGAGGTAGCTCGTCGTAGCGCGTAGCGCGCTACCAACACTCCCCACTACTTACAAACTGGTTGCTCTTATGCATCTTAACGAACTCAAAGCCCTCCACGTATCCGAAGTTCTCAAGCAGGCCGAAGAACTCGAAATCGAAAACACGGGCCGCATGCGCAAGCAAGAACTCATGTTTGCCATTATCAAAAAGCGTGCCAAAGCCGGAGAGCAAATCGTTGCCGATGGAGTGTTGGAAATTTTACCCGATGGTTTCGGCTTTCTGCGCAGCCTGGATACCAGCTTTACCGCCAGCACGGACGACATCTACATCAGTCCCAGCCAGGTGCGCCGGTTTAACCTTCACACCGGCGACATGATCGAAGGCGAAGTACGCACGCCCAAAGACGGCGAGCGCTACTTTGCGCTTAACAAGCTGGACAAAGTCAACGGCGACTCGCCCGACAGCAACAAACACAAGGTGATGTTTGAAAACCTGACACCGCTGTTCCCCAAAGTACAGATGAAGCTCGAGCGCGATATCAAGAGTGAGGAAAACATCACGGGCCGTGTCATTGACCTGATTGCCCCCATCGGTAAGGGCCAGCGCGCCCTGATCGTTGCCTCACCCAAGAGTGGCAAGACGGTGATGATGCAGCACATCGCCCACGCCATCACCGCCAACCACCCCGATGTGCACATGATGGTGCTGCTGGTGGACGAGCGCCCGGAAGAAGTGACCGAGATGCAGCGCACTGTCAAGGGTGAAGTGATTGCCTCCACCTTTGATGAGCCCGCCGCACGCCATGTGCATGTGGCCGAGATGGTGATCGAGCGCGCCAAGCGCCTGGTCGAGCTGAAAAAAGATGTGGTAATTTTGCTCGACTCCATCACGCGGCTGGCGCGTGCGTACAACAACGTCATGCCCAGCAGCGGCAAGATCGGCTCGGGCGGTATCGACACCAATGCCATGCAGCGCCCCAAGCGCTTTTTTGGCGCGGCGCGTAACGTGGAAGAAGGCGGCTCGCTCACCATCATTGCCACGGCGTTGGTCGATACCGGCAGCCGTATGGATGACGTGATTTTTGAAGAATTCAAGGGAACGGGCAACTCCGAGGTGCATTTGAGCCGCCGCCTGTACGAAAAGCGTGTTTTCCCATCGATCGAACTGAACAAATCCGGCACCCGCCGCGAAGAACTCCTGCTCTCGCCTGAAGTGTTGCAAAAAACCCGCATCCTGCGCCAATTCATGTTCAACATGGACGAAATCGAGTCCATGGAACTCATGCTCAAAAACATGAAGGCCACCAAGAACAACTCCGAGTTCTTCGACATGATGCGTCGGGGTGGCTAAAAACGCCGCACGCAGCCTCAAAACAGCCTACCCAAGCAGGCTATAATGGAAGGCTTACTGAAAAGTACGTGGAAAGTACGTGGCATAGGGCTGCGCGGCTACCGCAACTACCAAGGATATTCCCCATGAAAGCTGGCATTCACCCCAATTACCGCGAAGTGTGCTTCCAGGACTTGAGCAATGGCTTCAAGTTCGTGACCCGCTCCTGCGCCAACACCAAAGAGATGATCAAGATGGAAGACGGCAAAGAACTGCCGCTCTACAAGCTTGATACCTCCAGCGAATCACACCCCTTCTATACCGGCACGCAAAAGTCGGTGGACAACATGGGCGGCCGCGTGGAGAAGTTCCGCAACCGTTTTGGCCGCACGACCTCGACCGCAGCAGCTACTGCAGCCGCCGAGACCACCAAAGCCTAAGCAATTTGCGCCACAATACCAAGGCAGCGCGGGCAACCGCGCTGCCTTTTGTTTTTGTGGACATGCTTTTTTTGCTGATTACGCGACCGTTTGCACCACACCCATCTTGATTCAATTGATTTGAGTTAAACCGTTTGTGAGTTCCATTCCTACCCCTGCCGTCGTCGCTCAAGCGGCTGTGCGTCGCCTGCCGCGCTATGCCTTGTTGCTATTTTGTCTGGCCTATATATTGCCAGGCTTTATTGGCAGGGAGCCATGGAAAAACCAGGACATGAGCGCCTTCGGCGTGATGCGTGAACTGGCCTATGGGGAATCAAATTGGTTCGCACCTACCCTCATTGGGCAGGCATTGGAATTTCCCGCATTGCTGCCCTATTGGTTGGGTGCCTGGGCTATTCAACTCTGTCCGGCTTGGTTCCCTATTGATTTTGCCGTGCGCGTTCCGTTTGGGGGGTTTTTGGCGCTCACTTTAGCAGCCACCTGGTATGGCGTGTACTACCTGGCATGTAAACCAGCCGCGCAGCCCGTGGCTTTTGCATTTGGGGGGGAGGCACAGCCGAACGACTATGCACGCGCATTGGCCGATGGTGGTTTACTGGCGATGGTAGCCATGTTGGGCTTGGCTCAGTTATCCCATGAAACCACCCCCGCAGTGGCGCAATTGGCGTTTACGGCGCTCCTGTTTTTTGCTTATTCAATCTCGTTCAGCCATAAGCTGCGCATAGCGGGTATGGCCGCATTGATGGCGTCTACCGGCCTTGCACTCAGTGGTGTCCCCGCATTTGGCTTATCGCTGGCGTTGGCGGGCGCTGTCGCCCGACTTCTGCAGTCCGATGTTTACGCACGACGCTGGGCGGCTTATTTTGCGGCCTTGGGGCTGTCTGCGGCAGCGCTGACCTATCTGCTGGGTATGTGGCACGCGCAGTTGGGTGTGTTACCTGCCAGCGTGCTTGCCTGGCGCAACTGGGCGCGTATGCTGGTATGGTTTACTTGGCCCGCATGGCCGCTGGCCATTGTGGCACTGTGGAAATGGCGTGCATGGTGGCGCAGCTTGCATATCTTGTTGCCTGCGGGCATGGCCCTGGTCATCGTTTGCGCCACACTCATAGCGCCCAACCCCGACCGGACCCTGCTGCTCGCAACCCCCATGCTGGCCTGTTTGGCGGCGTTTGCCTTGCCTACGTTGCAGCGTAGCGTCACGGCATTGATCGATTGGTTTACTTTGCTGTTTTTTTCCAGCTGTGGTCTGGTTATTTGGGTGGTATGGATCGCCTTGCAAACCGGCGTGCCCGCACAGCCTGCTGCCAATGTGCGCCGCCTGCTTCCCGGTTTCGAGCCCAGCTTTGGTTGGCTGGCATTTATAGCCGCGCTCGCGGCCACTGCGGCCTGGTTATGGCTCGTCAAATGGCGTGCTGGCCGCCACCGCGACGCGCTATGGAAGAGCTTGGTCTTGCCTGCGAGCGGGGCGGCCATGTCTTGGCTTTTATTGATGACACTGTGGATGCCCTTGCTCAATTTTGCGCGCAGCTACGCGCCCCTGGTGCGTCAAGTGGCGCAGTACATGGGGCCGCAAAGCTGTGTGCATGCCTATGGTCTCACGCAAGGGCAGATGGCCGCCTTCGCATTTCATGGCGCGATGAAGCTGCGTGTATTGCAACAGCAATCGCAGTGCCCCTGGTTGATCGTCGATGCTGACGCAGCCAACAAGGCCTACAGCACGCTGGACATGCGCCTGTGGACTCTGCGCAGCACCATGCGTCGCCCTTCAGATGACAACGAAGATGTGTTGCTGTTTGAGCGTAATGCCGCCAGCTCCAGACTGTCGCCCTGATGCACAGATCAGAATTTGGCACCATGCTGCGCCATGCTGGCACCGTACTGGTGGGGCAGCTGGCCGTGATGGCTTTCAGCATTACCGACACCATCGTCGCCGGGCGCTACGCCGACCATGCCATTGCGGCTCTCTCCATTGGTTCTGCCATCTACATCAGTGTCTACGTATCCCTGATGGGTGTCCTGCAGGCTTTATTGCCCATCTATGCGCAACTGCATGGCGCGCGCCGATACCCCCAATTGGGGCAAACATTTCGTCAATCCCTCTACCTTGCCTTCGCCCTGGTGTGCCTGGGGGTGCTGGTCATGCTCTGGCCGGGCAGGTTGCTCAGCGCCGCCGAAGTACCCTCTGCCCTGCGCCCGCAGGTGGAGCAGTATCTGGCCATTCTGGCGGGCGCCCTGTTGCCGTCGCTGGGTTTTCGGATGTATTCCTCCCTGAACCAAGCCCTGGGCAAACCTCAACTCGTCACGCTGTTGCAAATGGGCTCGCTCATCGTCAAAGTGCCCCTGACTATCTGGTTCGCCTTTGGTGGTGCAGGCCTGGAACCTATGGGTTTAGCGGGCTGTGCATGGGCGACTTTTTGCGTGAACTGGATGATGCTGTTATTGGCCTGCGTCATGCTGCGCACGCAAAGTCTTTACCAGCCATTGCAGTTATGGAAGCGCCTGGAAGCACCGGATCTCAAACAATTGGCTCAGTTTGCAAAAACGGGGATTCCAGGCGGGTTAGCCTACCTGGTGGAAATTACCTCGTTTACCTTGATGTCACTTTTTATAGCACGCTTAGGCATAGTGAGTGCTGCCAGCCATCAAATAGCGTCCAACATGACCGGCACGCTCTACATGATGCCCTTGGCCTTGGGCATCGCTTGCAGCGCGCGCGTATCGTTCTGGATGGGTGCTGGCAACGCACGAAAGGCCAAACAAGTCGCATTCATCGGGTTACGCACGACCATCGCATTAGCCCTGCTGATGGCAGGCAGTTTGTTTGTATTTTCAGCCCCTCTGGCAGGCTTGTACTCCACCAACCCTGCGGTCATCCATCTGGCTACCACATTGCTGGCATGGGTAGCCCTCTACCATGTAGCCGACGCTGTACAAAGTGTATGTGCATTTTTACTGCGCAGTTACCACGTCACACTCATGCCACTGGCCATCTATGGTGTCATGTTATGGGGGGTTGGTCTGTATGGTGGCTATGTGCTGGCATACAGCCCACTGGGAGGCTTGGCAGCACTCCAGTCGGCCAAGGCATTCTGGATCGCTGGAACTATCGCCATCAGCTTGGTTGCCGGACTGTTTATGGCCATGCTCGCCCACCATGCTAGAACACCCCATTTACAACGCTAAATATGCCTCTAGTCCTTGTCAACAGGACGTAAACAGCTATCTAAAATATAGCATTACTTTTAAAAATCATCCTAGATCCACCTGCTCTCTATACATCTACGCAAAAATGGGGCATAAACGCAGCCTGCTCGTTTTTGCGGGCGTAGCCCAGTGGGTTAGCCAGCACGCGGCAAACACGCCTTTCGCCTTGATGCAGGTAATCGCTGGGGCAATGCAAATGGCCGTGCAACCAGAAATCTGCGTGGTTGAAATACCCGTCCAGTGCATTGCAAAACCCAGCGGTTGACGGGGTAAGACCATAGCGCGGATCGGCGCTGCGCAGGCTGGGGGCAAAGTGGGTAACGGCGACTGTGGAAGTAGTCGGGTCTGGTTGCGGTGCCGTCAACGCTGCATACAGCCACTCTTGGCACTGTAGCGCTTGCTCGCGCATCTGCTCGGCCAGCCATGGCGCCCCATGGCGCAGCGTGGCGGCCTTCTTCAAATAAAAGTCTGCCGCGCGAAAAGCTTTGCCACGCAGGCGCAGTTGCTCGGTGAGGTTGTCTTTGGCTTTGCCCAGCAGTGCCAACGCGTCAAAATCACTCCACAGGGTCGTACCCACAAAACGTACTGCGCCCGTACCCAGCGTGTCGCCCGCAGGCCGTGCCAGGGTGAGCTCCTCACGCTCTAGCCAGTTGATGCCCAGTCGGGCACAGACCTCTTGCAGGCGCGCATGCGTTTCGTCAAAATCCAGCGCGTCGTATTCGTGGTTGCCGGGCACAAACAACACCGGTGTGGGCCAGGCAAAGCGTGGCGAGAAGCGCGCCAGACCAAAATCCGTGTCTTGCAGGCTCGAACCGGTTTGGTACGAGCCTATGTCTCCCGCCAGCACCAGCACATCAACGCCAGGCGCTGGGGTCGGCTGAAAGTGTGGATGACTCTCCAAATGCAGGTCCGAAAGTAGCTGGATGCGCATGTGGCAGTTTTAGCAACGAAATTAGCCGGTAGTCCCTGTCCGCTGGACGTAAGTAGCTATTAAAAATGAAGCGAACGCCACCCAGAAGTTAGCGCTTCGGTCAAGGTACGCGAGCGGCTTGAAGCACGGTTGTGCCAGAGCAGCGCTTATTTGTACTTATCTTTGTCTTTACCGCGCGGAATCACCGTGGTGGTGATGGTGGCGCGCACGGGCTCACCCGTCTGCACTTTGGGGGGTGACGTGTCTTTTTTCGTCTTTTTAACTTCTTTATTGGTTTTTTGCTGACCTTTGGCCATGGGATGCTCCTTAAGATTGAAAGGGTATTATCCATGGCAATCTGCCCATTTTCAACCTACCCACTCAGCATTCCCATGATCGAAATACAAGAATCTGAAGTTGACATCACGGCCATCCGGGCGCAAGGGGCTGGGGGGCAAAACGTCAACAAGGTCGCAAGCGCCATCCATTTGCGCTTTGACATCCCCGCCTCCTCCCTGCCCGAGGACGTGAAAGAGCGCCTGTTGGCCCTGCGCGACAGCCGCATTACGCAAGACGGCGTACTGGTCATCAAAGCCCAGACCCAGCGCACGCAAGACGCTAACCGCATGGATGCCTTTGCCCGCCTGCACGACCTGGTGCAAAGCGTGGCCCAGCCACCCCGGCCGCGCAAACCCACCAAACCCAGCTACGGGGCCAAACAGCGGCGCTTGGAGGGCAAAAGCCAGCGCTCGGATATCAAGGCCCTGCGCGGCAAGGTGCAGGACTGACCGAGAAAAAATTTCCCCCTCAACCTGTGCTTTCATGCGCCGCGCTGCGCCTTGGCGTTACGATCAGGATAAACCTATTCGGAGACAACTATGCCCATCATCACCAATATCGAAGACCTGCGCGTTCTGGCTCAAAAGCGCGTACCCCGCATGTTCTATGACTACGCCGACAGCGGCAGTTGGACCGAGAGCACCTACCGCGCTAATTCAGCGGATTTTCAAGGCATCAAGCTGCGCCAGCGGGTAGCAGTCAACATGGAAGGCCGCAGCACCCGTAGCACCATGATCGGCCAAGACGTGGCCATGCCCGTGGCGATTGCGCCCACGGGCCTTACGGGCATGCAACATGCGGATGGCGAAATTTTGGGTGCGCGGGCGGCCAAGGCTTTTGGTATTCCATTTACCCTGTCCACCATGAGCATCTGCTCCATTGAAGACGTGGCCCAGGCAACCGGGCGGCACCCATTTATGTTTCAGGTCTATGTGCTGCGTGACCGCAAGTTTATGGAGCGGCTGATCGACCGCGCCAAAGCGGCCAACTGCTCGGCACTGCAAATTACCCTGGACTTGCAAATTCTGGGGCAGCGGCACAAAGACATTAAAAACGGCCTGAGTGCACCACCCAAGCTCACGCTGTCCAACATCATCAATATGGCCACCAAGCCGCGCTGGTGCTTAGGGATGCTGGGTACCAAACGCCGTGCTTTTGGCAACATCGTGGGCCATGTAGAGGGCGTGGACAATATGTCGTCCCTCTCGGCCTGGACGGCCCAGCAGTTTGACCCCACGCTGAGCTGGGGCGATGTGGAGTGGATTAAAAAACGCTGGGGCGGCAAGATTGTGCTCAAAGGCATTCAGGATGCCGAAGACGCGCGATTGGCCGTCAATAGCGGCGCTGACGCGCTGATTGTGTCTAATCATGGCGGCAGGCAGCTAGACGGTGCGCCCAGCTCCATCACCGCCCTGCCCACGATTGTCGATGCCGTGGGCAAGGACATCGAGGTGTGGATGGACGGCGGCATACGCAGCGGGCAAGATGTGCTCAAGGCACGCGCTCTGGGCGCGCGCGGCACCCTGATTGGCCGGGCTTGGCTCTATGGCCTGGGGGCCATGGGCGAACCGGGTGTGACCAAGGCGCTGGAGATCATCCACAAAGAGCTTGACTTGACGATGGCATTTTGCGGGCGTACCGACATCAATGCAGTGGACAAAGGGATTTTGCTGGCCGGCACCTACTAAGCATGCGCCACACCTAAGGCCCGGTAAAACAGTCTGATACCTCAATCCGCGTAAAGCTCTTGCTGAAGTATTTTACTGTTCCGCTCACTGGCTTGCAGAGCCAGTTTTTGCGCTTTGTCCATGGCCAGCATGGGCTCGGTATGGTTACTGGCAGGCACATAAACGATGCCTACACCTGCCTGCGGCGTAAAATCATGCGGCTCTCCTACCAACTCGCCTACTTTCATCGGCTTGCTGATGCTGGCAAGCAGCCGTTGTGCTCTCTTCTCGACCAGAGCCCGGTCTTGTACCGCTGATATCACCACTACAAAACAGCGCGCCTGCATCATTCCCACCACGTTTCTAAAACCAACGGCTCGGCGTAATGTAGCCGTCAACCGAGAGCGAATTTCGTGCTCAATGTAATGCCCTGCATGGTCATTCAAGGCATACAGATTATTCAACCACAAAGCTATCACTGCGCTTTCTCTTTCCATTCTGTAGCTACGCCAGAGGGCATCATCCGCTTTACTCAACAACATTGAACCTATAGGCAAACCTGTAATTTCATCCATCAGGTTATTGCCGCCTGCTAAACGGGTTAATCGCTTGAGGCTTTGATTGCGAAACAATGTCAACGAGGTCACCACCAAAAAGTAACCCACCGTACACACGGCTGTAATACCCCACACCCAAGGTTCAGCATTTATTTTCATGCCTTTGCTGTACAGACCTGCAACCAACACCGTTAAAAACAAACTGGCCAGCAGTATCCAGCGTGCCAGTCTGTCGCCTAACATGCTTGCACGTACTGCTGCCACACCTGCGATCACAGCAGAAAGTATATTGATAACAGCACTGACACCCAACAACAGGCGAGCCGAGGTAGCCGGTGATGTATAGGACCACCATCCCATGCCAACAGCCACCAGTAGAGTCATGAATGAACCATAGACAATCAGCCTGCGCAAGAAGCGGTCTTCAAAACCCTGCCCAAACCAGATCCCCAAGTAGGATAGCGTCAGCGCGCCACTTAAAGGACCCATGCTCACTTTGGCGGGTAAAAGTAGCCGCTCATCGGTGATGTCCAGCAAGTATTCCGGCAAGCCCGACATGACGATGGAACTAACTCCCGTAAGCACCACGAAACTGAGACCACGCCACGCTGCTATATTGCCAAGTCGTACCACATCCATGGCCGCCACCAGCATCAGCAAGAGTAGCGCTCCCATCATGCTTGCCCAGATTATTATTTCGACTAGATTCACGGGGTTATTATCTGGCCTAAAAGTGCACATCCATCCATAGTTGCATCTTAAACGCATAATCTGTGAGACCTATGCCACAGGACACTACAAACCGCCGCATTGCCCATCTCGACATGGATGCCTTTTATGCATCAGTTGAGTTGCTGCGCTATCCACAACTTAAAGGCCTGCCAGTAGTAATAGGGGGTGGGCGTAGTCGCTTGGACGCAGCTTTAAGCGAAAAATATTCAACTACTCGACTGGCGCACATTCCGGTGGATGCCTTCCCTACTCTTGACAACTACACCGGTCGCGGAGTCATTACTACTGCCACCTATGCAGCGCGCCAGTTTGGTATTGGTTCGGCCATGGGATTGATGAAGGCCGCCAAGCTATGTCCACAGGCAATATTGCTGCCGGTTGATTTTGAACAATACCGCCATTACTCACATCAGTTTAAAAGCATCATCGCAGAGATTGCACCCGCCATGCAAGACCGGGGTGTGGACGAGGTATATATTGACTTTACAGATGTGCCTGGTGGACAGCGGGACGGCGGGCGTAGCTTGGCACGTTTAATTCAAAATACTATTTTTGAGGCTACTGGCTTGACCTGCTCAATCGGTGTTGCGCCCAATAAACTACTGGCCAAAATGGCCAGTGAATTTAACAAACCCAACGGCATTTCGGTGATCTTTCACGCGGATGTGCAAGGGATAATCTGGCCACTCCCGGTACGCAAGATCAACGGCATCGGGCCCAAGGCCCAAGAAAAACTCAACGCCCGCAGCATCTACACCATTGGAGATTTAGCGGCGCAGCCTGCCCATGAACTGGTAGAAAATTTTGGTAAAAGCTATGGCGCATGGTTGCACGAAGCAGCATGGGGGCGCGATGATCGTCCGGTGGAAACTGAAAACGAACCCGTCAGCATGAGCCGTGAAACCACTTTTGAAAATGACCTGCATGCATTGACTGACAAAGCCGTTCTGTCGGCCATCTTCACCCAGCTCTGCGAGAGTGTGGCCGCTGATCTCAAACGCAAAGGCTATCGAGGTAAAACCATCGGTATCAAGTTGCGTTATGGCAATTTCAAAATAATTACACGCGACATCACGCTGCCGATGGCTACGGACGATGCCACACTGATCCGCCGCACGGCTGGATTGGCCTTGAAGCGCGCAGACCTTCGTCAACGGTTTCGTTTGTTAGGGGTGCGTGTGGGAAAATTGGAAGCCACCAGTTTATCTCCAGATCCAGCCATGATCCATATTAATGGGTCGCAAGCAGCTACTCAATTAATAGCATCCACCAACCCGGTACATCCAGAGCTTTTTTAGCCTAAAGTACTCAAGCAGATCTGCTGAGAATACATTAACTGCGAAAACTTCCCCCATACTGCTTCAGATCGCACCCCATAACAAAAGCCCTCCATAAGAGGGCTTTTGTGTGTCCTGCGCGGTGCACTCTCAGCGGTGCGCTCAGTGATGCGCGCCCAGGCGCTTAGCGGCGCACACCCGTCACATCGATATTGACGCGCCGATCGGGCTGCAGGCACTGGATCTGCACCGCACGCGGGGCGCTGGTGGAGCAGTTGCTCACAGGTTCGCTCTTGCCCATACCCTGCACCTGCGTATTGTCTGAACGTACACCCTGACTCTCCAGATAGGTGCGCACCGTCTCGGCCCGGCGGCTGGAGAGCTCATCGTTGTAGCTGTCGGAGCCCAATCGATCGGTATGCCCGGTAATGCGCATGCTCGAGAGCGACTGGTACTTCTGCAAATGCTGGGCCAGGTTTTTGAGTTTTTGGATGCCGCCAGGCAACAAATCGTTGATGCCCGACTTGTTGAACTTGAACAGCGTGTCGCCCAGCAGTGCAAAGCTCTCTTGCGTGACGGTGCGGATGATCGGCGCAGGCGCTGGCGCCTGGATATAGATCGGAGCGGGCGCGGGCGCCGGTGCAGGAACTGCCGCCGGTGCGGGAGCTCTGGGGGCGACAGCTACCGGTGCGGCGGGCGCTGGCGCGCAGCTGGCCGCTTCCTGGCCCGCGCGGCGGATGGCATCTTCGGCCATCATCACGTGGGGCGTGGCGGCGCGCCAGCCGGTTTGCTCCTGGGCGTGGCCGGCGCGCACCAGGCGCACCTCGCCGCAGGCCACGGTGCGGGCATTGCAGGCCAGCGTGGCGGGGTTGTTCTTGAACTTGGTCAACTCGCCCCACAGATCGTCACGCAGGCGCTCACTGCGGGCCACCAGGGGGGTGTCGTAGCCGGCTCTGGCGGCCTTGTTGCCCTCCAGCGCCTGGATGATCTTTTGTGACTCGGTCATCGACTCTTCGATGTAGCCGGTGCGGTCGTTCTCGTGGTACTGGGTCTTGGCAGTATCCAGCCAGCATTGGGCCTTGGCCAGGGAGTAGTTGTTTTGCGGGACACCGGCTTCGTTTAACTTGCGCAGGCGCTGCTGCAAGGCATCCAGGCTTTGGCGGTCGGCCAGTACGGGGCTGTAGGTGATACGGTCTTGCTGCGCGTTCAAGCCGGTCGCCAGCGCGGCGGGACCGGGAGCTTCATTTTTACCGGAGAAGGAGGCGCAGCCCAATAAGGCCAGCGGCAGGAGCAAAAGGGGGAAATGTCGCATGGCGAACCTCATCATGGTTTGGCGGGTGCTGCACCTGTGCCGATAGCAGGCGTGGCGGTGGGACTCAAGGCGCGGTTGACGCGGGCATCATCACGCTTGAACAGATCTTCGTCAAACTTGTAGCGCATGCCCAAGACCCAACCGCGGTTGGTGTAGTCGCCACTGGTGGAGAAATCATCATCCCGGAAGCCGCGCCAGTTGTAGCCCAAAGTGACCAGCAGGTTGTCCATCAGGGTGTAGCCTACCTCCAGACCGTAGGCGTACTGGCGCGCGCCGCCCGAGCCGGCCAATACGGTGGTAATGCCGCCGACCGACCAGCGGTTGCTGATGTCGTAGGTGATGCGCCCGCCCAGCAAGGAGGCGCGGTAGGAGTCGTTTTTACCGTCCAGCAACTCGTTGACCTGTTTGGAGGCAAAGCGGCCCGAGACAAACCAGGGGCGTGAGGGATGGTAATTGCCGCGCAGGCTGACGATGTTGGTGGTGTTTTGCTTGATGGCGCTGTCTTCGTTCTTGCGCTCATACAGGCCCAGGGCATCAAACTTGTTGTTGTCCACCGGGCGGTAGGCAAAGCCCAGCTGGAGGCGGTTTTGCCGGGTATCGGTCTCGCCATTGCGGGGATTGAGCAGGCTGTAGTATTCCCGGCCCACGAAGGTCCAATTGCGGTCAAGCTTGCGGGCCACACCGGCGGTGAGCAGCCAGTTGGTATTGGCGTTATCTTCGCGCCACTCTACCCGGCCCGAGCCTTTCCATAGCTCGCTGGCGGTGTATTCAGCGCCTACACCGGCCGCTGTGCTGTTGCCCGCCGTACTGACCAGACGTTCGACGTTGGTGATCAAACGCAGACCTTCGGCCACATTCCAGCCATTGCGCAAACCAATCGCGTTTTGCACCGATTTACCGGCGGCGCTGTCGGCCAGGCGGTATTCGTTGTACAAGGAACCATCCTGGATGTACTGGGTGTCGATACCCAAGACAAAGGCGCGTGTCAATGGGCCCGTGCCCAGGCCGTAACTGCCTGCGTACTGGTGGTCGTATTCATAGCGTGAGTACACACGCGTCTTGTCCGCCACGCGCCAATCGGCACCCAAGCGGTACAGGTTATTGCTGCTGTCGCCACCTACCTCGCGCTGCACCTCGCCGGTAAAGCCCAAACGCTCTGTCGCTGCGTAGCGTGCTCCCAGCTTGAGGGTGTTGCCCGCATCGGTGCCGGTGATGCGCTGCACCTCACCCTCCAGGGTTAATCTATCGGTGGCTTTGAAACCGATGCGGCCAAAGACAGCGGTGCGGTCTAAATCGGTGGTGGGTAGGGCCGCCGGATTGGCAAGCGGGTTGCACACGATGGGCAAGCCGGTGGCGGAATCGATGTTCTGGTTGCCAACCTGGCTGATACCGTATCCGGTGTTGTATCCAACCACCGATCCACTGTACGTTCCGGCGGCGGCATTGCTCAGGCAGTTGGCGCCCGTTTGCTGCGCCAGACTGAGTACGTTTTGCTGCACATGGCGTGCCCCTACGCCTAGCGTCAAACGCTCCGTGAGTTTTAAATCACCGGCCAGCGAGACCGCATCGTTCTTGCTGCCCAGCACCCGGTCTTGTGCGCGCTTGGCATCGCCCGTGATCGTGAGGTTGCTGGTGGCCTTGTAGTTGATGGCGCCACCGAGCTCCTGTTTGCCGCCCGCAATACCGCTGGAGGCATTGTTGAAGTCATTGTCTGAGCGCAGCACAAAGGCGTTGGCACGCAAGGCCTCATCGGCGTGGCGAATCTCCACGCGGCTGGCGGTGCCGTCAAAGGTGCCGGTTTTGCCTGCGAAGCTCACGCTGTTATTGGTGTTAAAGCCGTTGGCAGCGGTACCGACCACGCTGCTTGAGCGGGCCACTTCGGCAATCACTTCGGTGTTTTTGGTCAGTTTGAGCTGAACGTTGGCACCCAAGATGGTTTGGGGTGCGGCCGGATTATTGTCTTTGGCCGCAGAAGCGCCTACGCTGAGGCTGTCCGTGACCTTCAGGCGTACATCGCCGCCATAGACCGTAAAGCGTTCACCGCCCTGCTCCACCTCGTAGGTGACGCGGATGGAGACCGGGTTTAACTGGTCGTCGAGACTGGGAACCGGGGAACGGAACAGGATTTTGCCGTCAAACGGCTCAAACTCATAGTCCGTCTGGCGCGTCAGCACCGTGGTCTTCAAGATCACCGAGGGCTGGAAACGGCTGCGCACCACGATCTCAATTTTTTCGCTGCCCTTGATGCCGTTTTGATTGGATACGCTGTAGGGGCCCGAGACACCGCGTGCCGGAAATTCATCGACCACTTGCCTGAAGCTTTGCTGCGCCACAAAGGCGTTGGCCACTACATTGCCTTCTTCCAGGTGACCACGCAGACCGGGCAGAGAGCGGCTGTATTGGCTCAGCGTGCGCGCTGGGTTGTTGTCGTTGGTGGTGTAGTCACCGTACATCAGGAAACTGCGGTTTTTATCCAAACGCACGTAGAGCTTGCCGGTGCTTTGCGCATCAAAGCCGCGGATGCTGGAGTCGCCATACACCGGATAGAAAGCGTTGGGGTCAATCGCATCAAACAGCTGGGGACGGGTGTCTTTGTCCGAGTCATAGGCCATGGTCAACAGGTACTGGCCCTGGATCTTGCCTTTGAGGTACATCGCGGCGCGCAGACCGGCATTGGTGCGTCCGCCGCTGAACTCCTTGGTAAAGCCGCGCAGCTCGTTATCGAAGCCGTCGTTCTCGCGCACGGGCACAATGGCTTTGGGATCGAATTTGTCGGAGCGCAAACGCCCCTCGATCAGGCCCACCGCAATCATCTCGCGCAGATCGGGCACATAGCGCACCAGTACGCGCTCGGCGATGCCGCGCACACTCACGCGCAGGGTGACTTCATCGGGCTGATAGGGCGCTATCAGCTTGAAGCTGACGGTGCCATCGGCGGTTTTGGTCTGCACACCCGGGGTGATGCGATCGACATCACCACGGTCTGCGCCTGACTCGGAGGTCAAACGGCCAGGCAGCAAGATGCGCGCGCCGCCATTGACTTCGATGGTGACTTCCTGCTCACCCTTGAGGATCTGGCCCTTGGCATCGAGCAGTTGCACCTTGACTTCGGTGCCCGTCACGCCGTCCGCCTGGATGTTGTCGGCGGCGACGTTGATGCGGATCTTCTCGACCGGAGAGCTGATCCGCTCCAGGAAAGAGTTGAACGGACGCGGGCCAATACCGGCCTGACCGCCGGTCTCAAACAGGCTCTTGGCTTCAGGTACATCGGCACTGGTGGTATTGACGGCAGGCTGGGCCCACACCAAGCCCTGCATCAAGGCAATGGCCAAGGCGACCGGGGTACGGTAGGGGAATAGATTTCGCGACATTGGCGATGGCATAGTCAGCTTCATGGGCGGGTACCTCCTGGCACGTCAGGCCGCACACCGGGCAATATCTGTTGCTGGACCTCCGCAGGACGGTTGTCAATCTTCAAATCGGGACGGATTTCGGTCTCGGGGGCCAGCACGCCGCCTTGCGCACGGCGTGCCTTGACCTGGTCAAGCACCTCGGGGCTGCAGGAGCCTTCGATGAAGTCGGCGCGGCCCAGCTCGCCACCCTTCAAGTCGACAAAGATGCTGTCGCCCACACCGGCGTTGCGGTTGCTCGATGGCAACAGGCGCGAGCCCTTGGGCAAGGTGCTGCGGTCGACCTTGATGACATGGGTCTGGGGCTTGACACCGCACAGGCTGTACTTACCCTCGTTGTCGGTGATCACATAGCTGCCGTCGAGCATGACCAGGCGCACGCCAGGGATGCCCAGCTCGCGCGAACCACTCTCGTTGTTCTGCACATGGTTGCCATCGCAGTCGACATAGACCTTGCCGATGATGCAACCGTCGTTGCTGAGTACGCCGCCCTGGACGACCACCTTGTACTGCGCCGTATTGGAGCGGACCACGGCACCATTGGCTCCGGTGTATCTGGCCGTGGCGCGGTTGATACCATCGCCTTGCTGCGAACCTACGCCCAGGCGAACGAAGTAAGTCAACTGCAGTGTGGTGCTACCCGCCACCGTGCCGATGTTAAACACGAGTGCCCTGCCCTCAACGGCAGGCTCAGCGTTCAGGGTTACGCTGTTCAATCGCGCCGTAGTAGGTATGTAGCGGAAGCCTGCGGGCAGCAAGTCCTCAATCTTGACATCGGTAATGGGCGTAGGACCCGTGTTGCGTATGCTGATGGTGTAGCGCACAGAGTCCGCCACTTCGGCTACCGACTTGTCACCCACTTTATTGACCAAGATGGCACCCGGAATCAATGGCACCACTGGATCCACGGGGATGTGGTTGTGTATGACGCCGGCAGATTGGTTGGCACCACCCGTAGTTGCGATGTTGAAGTCCAGGAAGTATTGGGTACCCGCCTGTCCCACCGCGGCTGCGCCATTCACACCCACTGCTGGCTGGGAGCTATTGGGTTGCATTGCGACAAACGCGATGCCGCTTGGTGGCTGATACGTCGTGCCATTGACCGATCCCAATGTCGTGCCAGGAGCCACGCCCGGTTGCGACACGCCACCCAGGACAGCGGTCGTTGTCACATAACCCGCAGGCGCGGTGATCTGCAGGCGATACCGGCCACTAGGCGCAGTGGGCAGGATGTCGAACTGGTAGATACCACTGGCATCGGTGGTCATGGTGGAGGCCCCTTGCAGCAGGTCAGTGCCCGGTACGGGGTTGCCATTAGGTCCGATCAGGGTCACGATCGCACCGGCCACGGGCCTGCGTGTCACCGCGTCGTAGACGATACCACTTGGGTCGATGGGCAGGTTTTGCTCGATGGTGTTGTCACCTGCGTACAAAATTACGTTGTCAATCGCACCGCCGACATTGCCCGTGAGCACCCCGGTGGTGGTTCCTACCGATGGGTTGCCATTGAGCGTTATGCGACCCGCCCCACCCAGCGGAACAGGCCCCTGGTTAAACGGCGTCGAGACAACGACCTGGCCGGCTGGATTCTTAAAGCGTACAGAGTATCCGCCACCTGGCACTTGGTTGGCAATGGTGTAGGTGCCGTTGATGCCCGTCGTGGCCGTTCCAACCACCGTATTGCCTTGCAACAATTCCACAATCCAGCCAGCGAGGTTTTGGTCTACGCCATTTTCATAGGTTTTATTGCCATTGGCATCCAGCCATACACGACCCGACAGGCTGGCATTGAATACCTTCACGACGGTGGTTGTGCCTACTACCGTGTTGTTTGCAGCATTGCTGTCAACGGTGGTCGTGGTAACGCTGGCATTCCAGGTCATGGTGGCGGTCTGCGCGGCAGGCACCGCGTATGCCACCGAAACCGTCGTACTTGCGCCACTTGGCAGCGCGCCTATAGTCAATGCAGTCGTCACACTGCCGTTGGGCAAGGTGACATTGACAGATACATTCTGCGCAACGCTCGGACCATTATTGAATACCGTCACCGTGGCCGTGATGGTCTGTCCAGGAGTTGCCGTTGCTGGCACGGCTATCGTTACCGATACGTCAGACAACGCTCCACCCACCAGGCTGTCGCTGCTGGTGTTGTTGCTCAGCGTGATCTCGGGCGTGCTGGTGGCCACCGTGGCGGTGCCCAGCAAGGTGCCCGAGGCCGGTACCGTGACGATCACGGTGGTGACGGTGCTCTGGCCGGGGGCCAGGCTGCCCAGGTTCTGCACCGGTACGATCTGGCCGCTGCTCAGGGTGGTGGTGCCCACCACGTTGCTGGCGCTGCCGCTGCCGACGTTGGTGTAGGTGACGGTGGCCAGCACGGTGCTGCCGGCCGGTGCGCTGGCGGGCAGGTCGATGGTGACGCTGACATCGGGGATCAGGGGCACCAGGCTGGCGCTGGCGGCGTTGTTGGCGGCGTTGGCATCGGGCACGCTGGAGGTGCCGACGTTGGCGCTCAGGCTGGCGCCCTGGGTCGTCACGGGCACGCTGACGGTGACCACGGCGCTGCTGTTGGCGGGCACGAAGACGCTGACGATGGTGGGCACGCCGTTGATGCTGATGGTGGCCGTAATCGTGGTGGCGACATTGGTCAGGTTGGTGAAGGTGACGCTGCCGGTGACGGTGGTGCCCACTTGGGCGTTGGCCGGCAGGGCGACCGTGGTGCTGACATCGGTCAGGCTAGGCACCAGGCTGTCGCTGCTGGTGTTGTTGGTCAGCGTGATCTCGGGCGTGCTGGTGGCCACCGTGGCGGTGCCCAGCAAGGTGCCCGAGGCCGGTACCGTGACGATCACGGTGGTGACGGTGCTCTGGCCGGGGGCCAGGCTGCCCAGGTTCTGCACCGGTACGATCTGGCCGCTGCTCAGGGTGGTGGTGCCCACCACGTTGCTGGCGCTGCCGCTGCCGACGTTGGTGTAGGTGACGGTGGCCAGCACGGTGCTGCCGGCCGGTGCGCTGGCGGGCAGGTCGATGGTGACGCTGACATCGGGGATCAGGGGCACCAGGCTGGCGCTGGCGGCGTTGTTGGCGGCGTTGGCATCGGGCACGCTGGAGGTGCCGACGTTGGCGCTCAGGCTGGCGCCCTGGGTCGTCACGGGCACGCTGACGGTGACCACCGCGCTGCTGTTGGCGGGCACGAAGACGCTGACGATGGTGGGCACGCCGTTGATGCTGATGGTGGCCGTAATCGTGGTGGCGACATTGGTCAGGTTGGTGAAGGTGACGCTGCCGGTGACGGTGGTGCCGACCTGGGCGTTGGCCGGCAGGGCGACCGTGGTGCTGACATCGGTCAGGCTAGGCACCAGGCTGTCGCTGCTGGTGTTGTTGCTCAGGGTGATCTCGGGCGTGCTGGTGGCCACCGTGGCGGTGCCCAGCAAGGTGCCCGAGGCCGGTACCGTGACGATCACGGTGGTGACGGTGCTCTGGCCGGGGGCCAGGCTGCCCAGGTTCTGCACCGGCACGCTCTGGCCGCTGCTCAGGGTGGTGGTGCCCACCACGTTGCTGGCGCTGCCGCTGCCGACGTTGGTGTAGGTGACGGTGGCCAGCACGGTGCTGCCGGCCGGGGCGCTGGCGGGCAGGTCGATGGTGACGCTGACATCGGGGATCAGGGGCACCAGGCTGGCGCTGGCGGCGTTGTTGGCGGCGTTGGCATCGGGCACGCTGGAGGTGCCGACGTTGGCGCTCAGGCTGGCGCCCTGGGTCGTCACGGGCACGCTGACGGTGACCACCGCGCTGCTGTTGGCGGGCACGAAGACGCTGACGATGGTGGGCACGCCGTTGATGCTGATGGTGGCCGTAATCGTGGTGGCGACATTGGTCAGGTTGGTGAAGGTGACGCTGCCGGTGACGGTGGTGCCGACCTGGGCGTTGGCCGGCAGGGCGACCGTGGTGCTGACATCGGTCAGGCTAGGCACCAGGCTGTCGCTGCTGGTGTTGTTGCTCAGGGTGATCTCGGGCGTGCTGGTGGCCACCGTGGCGGTGCCCAGCAAGGTGCCCGAGGCCGGTACCGTGACGATCACGGTGGTGACGGTGCTCTGGCCGGGGGCCAGGCTGCCCAGGTTCTGCACCGGCACGCTCTGGCCGCTGCTCAGGGTGGTGGTGCCCACCACGTTGCTGGCGCTGCCGCTGCCGACGTTGGTGTAGGTGACGGTGGCCAGCACGGTGCTGCCGGCCGGGGCGCTGGCGGGCAGGTCGATGGTGACGCTGACATCGGGGATCAGGGGCACCAGGGTGCTGGTAGCGGCGTTGTTGGCGGCGTTGGCATCGGGCACGCTGGAGGTGCCGACGTTGGCGCTCAGGCTGGCGCCCTGGGTCGTCACGGGCACGCTGACGGTGACCACCGCGCTGCTGTTGGCGGGCACGAAGACGCTGACGATGGTGGGCACGCCGTTGATGCTGATGGTGGCCGTAATCGTG
>CAVZHO010000001.1:0-138098 GCA_963775085.1 uncultured beta proteobacterium | reverse complement strand
CTTCACCGCCGAGTTCGCCGAGAACGCAGAGCTCTTATGTTTTCATGTCTGCGGCCTCGGCGAACTGGCGGTGAGAAGAGCTCTTGGAAACCGACTTGCCGCCTTCTTCTAGACCGCGGAAAGCGAATAGCTGGTGCTGCGCCCGCCGGCCGCATTGCGCACCAGCACGCCGCGCTCGACGAGCTGCTGGATGTCCCGCAGCGCCGTGTCCTGCGAGCACTTCGTCAGCGCCGCCCACTTCGACGTCGTCAGCTTGCCCTCGAAGCCATCGAGCAGTCGGTTGATCACGAGCCGCTGGCGTTCGTTCAGCGGCACGTCGCGCAGCTTCTCCCAGAACGCGCCTTCGCGATGCACGCCGGCGAGCGTGGCCTGCGCGCCGTCGATCGCGCGCGTCAGGCAGCCGAGGAACCACTCCATCCACGGCGTGACGTCCAGCGTCCCTTGCTGCGTCCGCTCGAGGATGCCGTAGTAGTCGCTCGCGCTCCTCGCGGATCTGCGCCGACATGCTGTAGAACCGCTGCGGGCTCCTCTCCGACCGCGCCAGCGCCATGTCGGCGATCGCGCGCGCGATCCGGCCGTTGCCGTCGTCGAACGGGTGGATCGTCACGAACCAGAGGTGCGCCAGCGCCGCCTTGAGCACCGGTTCGATCGTCGCGTCGCCGTTGAACCAGTCGAGGAACGCGCCGCATCTCTTCGTCCAGCCGCGTCGGCCGCCGGCGCCTCGAAGTGCACGCGCTCGCGCCCGACCGGGCCGGAGACGACCTGCATCGGCGCCGTGCGGTCGTCGCGCCAGGCGCCGACGCTGATCCGGTGCATCCCGCTGCGCCCGGTCGGGAACAGCGCCGCGTGCCAGCCGAACAGCCGCTCCGCGCGTCAGCGGCTGGTCGTAGTGCTGCGTGGCGTCGAGCATCATCTCCACGACGCCCTCGACGTGGCGGTCGGCAGGCTGTCAACCCGCCGATGTCCATGCCGAGCCGGCGCGCGATCGACGAGCGGACCTGGTCCGGCGTCCAGCTTCTCGCCCTCGATCTCGCTGCTCTTCAGGACGTCTTCGGTCAGGGTTCGGAGGACGGCTTCCTCCCGGACCTTGAAGCCGAGCGCCTCCATCTGGCCGACCAGACGGCCCTGCCGGTGTCGGACCTCCGTCAACGGCCCGGCCAGACGTTCGGCGTCCCAGGCAAATCGGGGCCAGTCTGCAAGCTCATGTATATATGGCATTATTCACCGCAATATACGCGGCGATTATAGCACCCAAAAGCCGCCACGGCGGTATTAGGTTTTTAAGTGGCGCTGCGGGGTGCAATGCCGCGTAAACGCCGACAGCAAACCGCCCGACGCAGTAGCCCACGATGGACAGCTGCGCCTGGCCGCTGTGCTGCAAAACCTGCGCCACACAGGCGGGCAGGCGGCCAATACGTGGTCTTCCAGCGTGAGGTTTTTGTGCTCCTGGCGCACTCTGCCCCATTCGATCATGTAGACATCAAAGCCCTGCTGGAGCAGGTACTCCACCATGCTCTGGCCGGGCACCATGTCCAGGATATAGGGCTGGTTCACCAGCGAGGTGACGATCAGCACCGGCACACGGTAGACGTTGTCCACCTGCGGCACATAGTGCTGCAGCTTGAGTGTGCCCTGGGTGTAAATGGTGTGGCGCGGCGTGGTGCCCAAAGCGCCAGCCATGTCGGCAAAGTCATCCCCTGCCAAGCCCATGCGCTCCAGTGCGCGGTGCATCGGGTTCTGTATCAGACGCCGGGGCACGGGTGGTTCCTGCGGTGTCGGGTGCATGCGGTAGTCCCGGCTCACTTTTTAGCCGCCAGTGCGGGTTTGCGGCTGCGGGCAGGTTGCTTGATGCCAGCGGCAGCAGGCTGGACGATCCCGCGCGCCAACAGTGCTTGCGTCAACTGGCTGATTTGCGCGGCCAGCCCTGCCAGGCCGTCTTCTACCCGGCCCAGCCGTTCCTCCAGGGCTTCAACGTCGCTGCGCGAGGGCAGATTGCTGCTGGCCAAGGAGATTTGCATCATCTCGCCCAGTTGCTTTTGCAGCATGCGCGCCTGTGCCACCTGGGTGCCCAGCGTGCCGCTCGCGCGTTCGTCTTTCATCAAGGTGGACAGGGCTTCGCTCCACTGTTGCTCGGATTTGACCACCCAATCGCGCCACATCGTTTGCGGATTGAGTTTGCTCCAGTCGGCGTTGGGCTCTTTGTGGGTCATAGGTGGCCTGTAGTGCGGGTTTCAGGGGTGCAGGATCGTGCGGCCACGGATGCGGCCCGCGCGCAGGTCTTCCAGGGCCTGGGTGGCGTTGGCCAGGGGTTGGCTGGTCAGGGGCATGGGGGGCAGTTTGCCAGCGCGGGCAATCACCAGCAGTTCTTCGAGCTCGCGCAAATTGCCCACATAGGAGCCCATCACACTGACGGCGCGCATGGACACCAGGGCCGGGACAATCTGGGTCGAACCGCCAAACAGACCCACACACACCAGCTTGCCGGCTTTGCGCAACGCGCCATAACCAAAGTTGAAGGTGGCCGCGGCGCCGACAAAGTCAATCACCGCCGCCACGCCACCGCCTGTGCTCTTGAACAAAAGCTTGCCTGCGCCGTCGGCATTGGGGTCGATGCAGGCGTTGGCACCAGCGGCTAATGCCATGTCCCACTTGGTCTGGTCTACCTCGGCCACCGTGATGGGCGCAGAAGGGAACAGTTCGCGGGCAATGCGCACGCCCGACAGGCCCACGCCGCCCGCACCGATGATCAGCAGCGGATCGGCCGCGCCCAGGTTGCCGGCTTTCTTCAGTGCGCTGTAAGCGGTCAGGCCCGAGCAGGCGTACGTGCAGGCCTCGTCTTGCGGCAAATGGCCGTAGTCCACCAGGTACTTGGGGTGCGGCACGACCACATGGTCAGAGAAACCGCCGTCGCGTTGAATGCCCAAAGTGCGCGGGGCGTTGCACAGGTGCTCGTCACCAGCCGCGCACAGGCTGCACGAGCCGCAGCCAATCCAGGGGAACACCACGCGCAGGTCGCCAATCTTGGCACCTTGGGCATCGGGGCCCAGGGCTACTACGGTGCCTGCGATTTCATGGCCGGGCGTGCGCGGCGGCTGCAGCGCGCGGGTCATGTCAAGTTTATTGCCACCGCCCAGATCAAAATAGCCATCATGCAGATGCACGTCGCTGTGACAGACCCCACAGCTGCCGATTTTGACGATGACCTCCGTACCCGTGGGGGTGGGTGTTTCGCGCAGGGCCTGGGCCAAGGGTTTGCCAAAGTCCTGAATTTGATAGCTGAGCATAGGGTGTCTCCGTGGGTGGGTTGTCTGACTTGGGGTAGCGATGGAATGAAGTTTGAAAGGTGATTGAACAGGGTGCCGTGGCGCTTACACTGCGGTAGAGGTATAGCTGCTAAAATGTACAATAGTGCAATGCACTATGTTACGACTTTTGCAGTGATGTAGGTAGTTTAGTGCATATTCCGGGCGTTGTACACGCTCAATACGTGGCATTGTCTTTTTACAAAATTGAACTATATTGCATAAAATCAAACCGCCAAGCCCATGCCAGTCCAGACCCGACCAGATTCCACCCCCCAAGCCATGAAAACCCAAGCGCCGGAGGCCGAGCGCCACCCCTATCTGGTGGCGCTGGGTCAGCGTATGGGCGCCTTGCGGGCCCGCCGGGGCATGACCCGCAAGGCGGTCGCGCTGGCGGCGGGAGTGTCGGAGCGGCACTTGGCCAACATGGAGTACGGCGTAGGCAATGCCTCGGTGCTGGTGCTGCTGCAAGTCTCAGGCGCCTTGCAGTGCTCGGTGAGTGAGTTGATTGGAGACATCAGCACCTCGTCACCCGAGTGGCTGATGATCCGTGAGCTGCTTTCCAGTCAGGACGATGCCACCTTGCAGCGTGTGCGCATCGCGCTGGGTGGCATGCTGGGCAACATTCCCGCCAGCGATGGTTCTGTCAGCCAGCGCATAGCCCTGATCGGCCTGCGTGGTGCGGGCAAATCGACCCTGGGCGCGATGCTGGCGCACGACCTGGGCTACCCCTTCGTCGAGCTCAGCCGCGAGATAGAAAAACTTGCCGGGGGCAGCGTGGCGGAGATTCAGGCACTGTATGGTGCCAACGCCTACCGCCGCTACGAGCGGCGCGCGCTGGACGAGGCGATCAAGCGCCACACCCAAGTGGTGATCGCCACCCCCGGCGGCCTGGTCTCTGAGACGGCCACCTTCACCCAAGCGCTGTCGCAGTGCACCACCGTGTGGCTGCAGGCGACCCCGCAAGACCACCTCAAGCGCGTGACAGCCCAAGGCGACCTGCGCCCCATGGCCGCCAGCAAAGAAGCCATCGAAGACCTCAAAAGCATCCTGGCCGGGCGCGCGGCCTTTTACTCCAAGGCGCAGTTGAGTATTGATACCAGTGCGCAGGGTTTGGAGGCTACGTTTGCTGCGCTTCGGCATGCGGTGCGGCAGAAGTTGCAGTTGCCTGTGTGAGCCTGTTTCTGCCTCGTATTTGGTACCATTTAGCCCCGTAGTCCACGTGTATAGGACGTAAAAAGCTACTAAATTTATAGCAACAAAACTTTCTTGGTTGGCTAGCGGGCGGTGAAGAGCTTGCGCTGCAAAAATCTTCCGCGAACACGCGATGTCGTCATGTAGCAATCTTGAGACCCCACCGCGCCTCGTTACAGATTTTTCATCCCAAGCCCGTTCACCACCCGCCCAACTGGCCGCATGGTGCGCAGTAGATGGATACCCGCTTTCTTCACGGTTTTATTTGACAAATCGATCTGTAGCCTAGTGGAATATTGCGCAAGCAGCTATTAAATATGTAGCATTTGTATGTGCTTAAGCTACACCGCCAGCGCCTGAATCGACTAGTCAGGCGGTGTTGCCATCAGACTGGCAGCCCATGGGTTACCCGCAGCGGCGCAATGTGCGTCATAATTTACACACGCAAGCGGGCTGAATATTTTATCCCTCTTAACAGCAACCACCTCGCGTGGCTCAGTCCAACAAGGTTTATCTGTCGCAGAAGGCGCTCTTGGGTTCTTGGTTTACTTCAGCTTGGTCTGGCGACAGATAAACGCTATGCGTTAAGTTTCACAAGGAGTAACTGTTCGTGGCGCTTGAATGGAACGATTCGCTTGATGCGGTAAATTGGGAGGAGTTGTCCAAACTCTACCAAGTGGCACCATTGGGCGACAAACCAGCCGTAAATCTCAAAATCGTATTCGGAAATAGCAAGTGCCGTTGCTTTGTATACGAGCAAGGACAGCTAGTCGGTGTTGGTCGTGCTCTCGCTGATGGCGTTGATACCTCTTACATCTGCGACATCGCAGTCCTGCCGAGTCACCAAGGCACAGGGCTGGGAAAGCGCATCGTCAATCGACTCGTCGAATTGTCACGCGGCCACAAGAAAATTATTCTTTATGCCGTTCCGGGCAAGGAAGCTTTCTATCGCAAGTTTGGCTTTAAACGGATGAGTACTGCTATGGCCATCTTTGACGATCAAGACCTCGCGCGGGAGCGGGGCTACATAAATGAAACCTGACCATCGCATCAAAGTCGTTCGCTCAGCTCACTCGACCGTGCGAGAGTTTCAGCATTTCTGTGTGTGAAGCAGCTTTCATGACGGTGGTTCGAGAGACGCTTGCGCCTTGAACACAGCCAGGCACTGACGGCACAGTTTGAAATCGCGGAAGTTCGTCCACAGCCTAGTAACCATGCCCGCCGCCCCGGCGCTTGGGGTGAGTGGCGTAGCGGCATAAAGGGGGAGTTGGCGGCCATAAGCCGCCACGGAGGACAGCCGCGTAGCCAATCGCCCCAAGTGCCGGGGCGTACAAAGTGAAGTTGTGCGACAATTTACCGATGCCAGTCAAAGTCAATGAGCTTTTAGCGATGATTCAAGCGGATGGTTGGAAGCTGGTTCGTCAAAAAGGCAGTCATCGCCAGTTCCATCATTCGTCGAAATCTGGCACAGTTACGGTGTCTGGCAAACCCAGTGTCGAAGTGCCGCCAGGAACATTGAATAGCGTGCTCAAGCAGGCTGGACTGAAGAAGTGAGGTCACACCATGCAGTATCTTGTTGTTATTGAAAAAGGCGAGTCAAGTTACGGTGCCTATGTGCCCGATTTGCCGGGGTGCATCGCTGTGGGCGAGACACGGCAGGAAGTGTCGCGGCTGATCCATGAAGCTATTGAATTTCATGTGGAGGGGCTGCTTGAAGACGGCCTGCCAGTTCCTCCGCCAGCCAGTCAAGCTGAGTTGGTGGATGTCGCAGCATAACTGGCCATTGCGTCGGAGTGGCTGCGCCACTCGCTGAAATTCGACGCTAAAACATTGCGTAAAAAGCTACTGAATTTGTAGCGTAAATATCACCAGCTACAGCCGTGAAATTTCGCAATATCAACTGAACGCACTACGCACCCCACCCCTCGCCATTGCGAGGGGCAAGGCCAGCGCCGTTTACTGCGCTTGCAGGTTAATAGACTTGGCCATGGCTGCCCCGGCGACGGCTTCTTTCTTGTAGAAGGCATCGAGTTGCGGCACGGTCATGGGCTGGGCGATCACGGTGCCAGAGGTTTCGATGATTTTGCGCACATCGGCGTTGTTCAAAGCGGTGTAAGCGGCTTTGTGAATCGCATTCACCTGTGCATCGGGCATTTTGGCGCTGGTTTGGATGCCGATCCAGATGCTGAACTGGTAGTCTTCAAAGCCTTTGGTGGCACGGGCCAGCGGCAGCTTGGGCAGGCGGGCGAGGGTCTCGTTGGAGGCGACAGCCAGGGCCTTGATCTGGCCGCCGTCAATCGCGCCCAGCACGGGGCCGACCAGGGGCACCACGGCAAAGTCGATCACGCCGCCCATTAGGTCCTTGAGGTAGGGGGCCAAGCCGTTGTAGGGTGCGTGCAGGCCTTTGGCACCTGCGGCGGACATGGCTTTTTCGGCCATCAGGTGGTAGAGCGAGCCCACGCCGGTAGAGCCAAAGCTGAGTGGTTTGTCGGCTTTTTTGGCATAGGCCACAAACTCTTCCAGCGTGTTGACGGGCAGGTCTTTGCGCACGGCAATGGCGATGTTGGTGTGGCCCACCAGGGCTGCCATGCGCATGTCATCGGGCTTGTTTTTGGCGGCGGCAATACCCAGCGGGGTGTAGATCAACTCCAGCGGCGAGCCCGCCATGATGGTGTAGCCATCGGGCGTGGCGTTAGCGGCCTTGAGCACGCCCAGCGAGCCGCCCACGCCCACCACGTTTTCCACAATCACGGGTTGGCCCAGGCTGTCTTGCATGCCCTTGGCCATGGCGCGGCCCAGCACGTCGGAGCCGCCACCGGGTGGGAAGGCGACGATCATCGTCACGGGTTTGGTGGGAAAGCTTTGTGCCAGCGCAAAAGGCGCGAGCGCCGCGATGCTGGTGGCCAGCAGGAGTTTTGTCCAAGTTTTCATGGGGATACCTCAAAGTTAAAAAGTAAATTGTCCAGCTGGACAGGTCGGGGTGGAACGCTGCACCGCTGACCAGGCGGCAGGCGTTATAAAAAATCTACGCGGCCTTGCCCATACCGCAAAAGGCAAAGTCAACCTCGGGCGCCATGCCACTCACAATGCGCGCAATGCTCTTGCCCGAGCCGCAGGCATGCGTCCAGCCCAGTGTGCCGTGGCCGGTGTTGAAAAACAGATTGGACAGCTTGCTTTTGCCAATGATGGGCACGTTGCTGGGCGTGGCCGGGCGCAGGCCCGTCCAGAAGCTGGCCTGCGTAGCATCGCCCGCACCGGGAAACAGCTGCTCTACGCGGCGCACAATGGCCTCGCAGCGCACGCGGTTCAGGTCGCGGTCGTAGCCGTTGAGCTCGGCGGTGCCTGCAATGCGCAGGCGGTCGCTGCCCGGCCCGGTCAGGCGTGAGAACACCAGCTTGTACTCATCGTCCGTCAGGCTGACCTGGTGCGCCATGCTGGCATCTTTGACGGGCATGGTGACCGAGTAGCCCTTGGCGGGGTAAATGGGCAGGTTGATGCCCAGCGGCGCTACATACAGGGGGCTGAGTGAGCCCATGGCCAGCACATAACTATCGGCCCGCAGGCGCTGAAAACGCCCCTCGCTGTCGGTGGCCTCTACATGGTCGATCTGGCCAGCCGCCCCCGTGCCGGTAGCGCGCAGGGAGGTGATGGTGTGACTCATGAGGAAGTTAACGCCAGCCGCCTTGCACAGGTTGACCAGCTCACGCGCAAAACGGTTGGCATCGCCCGATTCATCCTCGGCGGTATACGTAGCACCCGCAAGCTGCGAGCGGATATGCGCCAACGCAGGCTCGAGCTTGATGGCCTCTTCAGCACTGATGACCTGGCGCTCGCAGCCCAGCTCGCGCATCTGCTGGGCGGGACCGTGGGCGCCATCGAATTCTTTTTGCGAAGTGTAGAAGTGCAAAATACCCTGGGTACGCTGGTCATAGTTCAGCCCGGTGGCACGGCGCAGCGCCTGCAGCATGTCGCGGCTGTACGTGCCCAAACGTACGATTTGCTCAATGTTGTGGCGCGTGCGCACAGGCGTGCATTCGCGCAAAAACTGCAAACCCCACAGCCACTGGCGCATGTCGGCGCGAATGCGAAACAGCAGGGGCGCGTCTTCTTTGCCCAGCCATTGCAGCACCTTGAGCGGAGCGCTGGGGTTAGCCCACGGCTCGGCATGGCTGACCGAGATTTGCCCACCGTTGGCAAAGCTGGTTTCCGCAGCGGGGTTGGCCTGGCGGTCAACCACCGTCACTTCGTGGCCGAGCTGGGACAGGTAGTAGGCCGAGCTCACACCGAGCAGACCGCTACCGAGGACGAGTACCTTCATTTTGAGAGCCATTTCATAGTACAAGCGGCATAAAACATGCGTAAGCAGCTATAAAAATAATAGCCGCCCGCATGCTATGCACTGCCGCTCCCTCTGTCCTTGGTACCTGAGAGTTTCGCAAAAGCGCCACAGCGGCACTTCAGTTTGCTCCTTCGGTGCGCTGTGTCTTGCCTCGCAAGATACAGCGGCTCTCCAGACGGCTTTCAACAAAAAGATGCAGTGGTGGTAACCTGAGCGTTCATGGGAGTTTGCGCCTTCGGTGGATGTGGCAAGTACTATATTGCTGCATCGCTCTCCTGCATGGATGTATTATATTGCATATGTTGGGTGTATCGCAAGAGGTCTTCGGGTTCATGTTGATCGGTGTTTACCCGCGCTGTACGCCCGTTTTCGTTCCGGTTGGGTTGGCTAGCGGATGGTGAAGAGCTTGGGGTGCAAAATCTTTCGCAAACACACGACTTCGTTGTGTAGCGCGCCCCAGTCCCCACCGCGCCTTGCTACAGATTTTCATCCCAAGCCCGTTCACCACGCGCCAAACTGGCCGCATGGTGCGCTGAGAGGTTGGAAACTGCTCTCTTCACCTTTTTACCAGCCAAATATGCTGGTAGTCCTTGTCAATAGGGCCTAATCAGCTACTCAATTTATAGCAAAACAAACGGCTATATCTGCCTACCTGGCACCTGAAAAGGGGCTTAATCTGTACAAAATCTAGCCCGTCAATCACATTTTCAGTAATTCTGCATTTCTGCTAAACTGCCAATATGCAAGCCACACTTACTCTTTCTAATCGCGGGTTGATCACGCTACCTGCCAAACTGCGTCAAGCCTTTGGTCTGAAAGCCGATGATCAATTGATTGCCGAAACCACGCCCGAGGGCATTTTGCTGCGGCCCGCCGTGACCTTGCCGCTAGAGCTGTATTCACCAGAGCGTGTGCAGGAGTTTGAAGCGGCTGAAGAAGAGCTAGCCCTTGTGATGCAGCGCGTGGCGGTTTGATGGCCGCAGGTATCGGGGCGAGTAAGCCCGCCCCTGTGGACACACTGCGGATTTTTTTGGATGCCAACGTGCTCTTTTCTGCCGCTCGCGCCTCGGGTGCCATGCGACAAATGCTCCATGCCCTCAAAACCCAAGGCCATGTTTTGGTGGCCGACGACTATGTATGCATTGAGGCGCGGCGTAATTTAGCGATAAAAGTGGGCGCTGCGGCACAGCAGGATTTGGAGGCGATACTGGCAGACGTGCGGCTTGGCGGCGCAAGGCAAACCATGAAGCCCTCCCAAGCGCAAGCAGCGCAATGGCTGCCCGAAAAAGACCGCCCAGTGCTGCTGGCCGCTATAGCGTTGCGCTGCGACGCGCTGGTAACAGGCGATAAAACGCATTTTGGCGCAGGCCATGGGCAAAGCTTTGCGGGTGTGACGCTGTATTCACCTGCGCAATTGGCCTTGGCTTTGTTGGTTCCAGCGGGCTGAACAGGAATGGCCCGGATGGGTTGGCTAGCGGGCGGCGAAGAGCTTGGGCTGCAAAATCTTGCGCAAACACACGACCCCGTTGTGTAGCGCGCCCCAGTCCCCGCCGCGCCTTGCTACAGATTTTCATCCCAAGCCCGTTCACCACGCGCTTAACTGGCCGCATGGTGCGCTGAGGGGTTGGAAACTGCTCTCTTCACCTTTTTATCTGCTAAATATGCCGGTAGTCCTTGTCAATAGGGCGTAAGCAGCTATATAAGTTATAGCAGTAAATTGTCTTCAATTGCGCTGACAGTGCTAGCAACGCGACCAGCGGATGGATTAAACGGAGCGCAAATCGTGATCTTGCGCGTTACGCACAATAGCCAAGATAGTCACATGAATTCCTCGAAGCGGCGCAATGTGCGTCATAATTTACACAAGCAAGGGGTTGAAGATTTCATCCTCTCTTATCGGCAACCATCTCCCGTGTTTAATCCAATACGGTTTATCTGCCCCAGGAGGTGCTCTTGGTCTACTTCAGCTTGATCGTTCAGCAGAAATACGCTATTCGTTTGAAATCGACACCCATCACTCGTTGACATAATTTAACTCGACTCACCAAATTGGAGCCACAATTGCAACAAACTCAAAAGCAAATTGCCGCGTTCTTCTACGGAAGTTTCATCCGCAAAGACGTTATGGCCTTAGGTGGCTTTCATCCCGATAAAGTCGAAGTCGCCAAACTAAACGGGTACGACATCACTTTTGATCCACACGCGAATATTTTTCGATCTAACCAACACGCCGTATGCGGTGTCTTGGTGTACCCGACCCATGATGAACTGAATAAACTGTACTCAAGAGACGGGGTTGGTGTCTTTCTTCCAGAAGCCGTAATTGTCGAAACCAACGACAACAGAATGCTGCCAGCCATGTGCTACATGCCACCTAAGCTAAACAGCGACCCAGCCGACATCGTGTACATCGGACACATCCTTAAAGCAGCAAGAGAACATGGCTTTCCCCCGTGGTACTTGAACCGCCTAGAAGAATTTCGCTCCCCTCCCAAGGTGGAAACGACAGTACGCGCCGGTACCTAATCCCTCCCAAAGCGACGATCGCTGGAAGCTCGGCCATAACCCATTGACCATGCCCGACTGCCCCGGCGCTTGGGGTGAGTGGCGTAGCGGCATAAAGGAGGAGTAGGCGGCCCTAGGCCGCCACGGGGGACAGCCGCGTAGACAATCACCCCAAGTGCCGGGGCTTACAAACCACCTGAGCGCACACAGCTTCGGAGCGCTCAAAACGACCTGCAAGCACGCAATTGCGGGTCAGATCTTGCGTTGCAACATCCCGCACGCTTTCGACATCAATCCGCATCGGATACGCTTCAAACTCAATAGCTGCTTGCGTGGACTCGGTGGTCAAGTCTCCCGTCTCCTAGAATCTCCTCCCTCTTGATGCGCTGGTATTTCCTTAAGCGCCTTTGAAGCTCAAATGCAAACCGCTGGCGCGCAGGGCGGCAAACATGGTCTTGGCGGTAGGGTTGCCTTGCCCGGTTAAGGGAAAGGCCTTGTAGAGGCTTTGGCGTGACAGATTGCCTGCCTCGGCCACTTTGGCCAGTCCGCCTCGCGCGTCTATGACATGGCGCAATGCTGCGGTAAACACGTCGGGCTCCAGGTCTTGGGCGGCCTGCGTCAGGTACTGCGCCGCAAAATCGTCATCTTTGAGTTGCCCAGCTAACCAGTCTTGATGTTTCATTGCACACTCCTTTGATTCCAATTGGTCAAACGCTTCTGGGCGGTTTTAATGCTGGCCTTTTGCGCAGCTTTGTCGCTGCCCGCCAGCAATAAAATAATTCGTCCCGCCTGTTTGCCGTAGTACACACGCCAGCCGGGCCCATGGTCAATACGCAGTTCACTCACACCCTCGCCAAGCGCTTTGCTGTCGCCAAACAAACCCAGCTCTAGCCGCAGCAGCCGCGCTGCAATGGTGGCGCGGGTGCCCACATCGGCCAGTGTTTCTAGCCAGGCCCCAAACAAATCACGTCCCGCTTCGTCGGTGTAATGGACTAGGGTATGAGGGACAGGCTCAGTCATAGCTTGTATTTTATCTTAAAAGAGACAAGTGCATCTGTAGAAGCGTCCTAACTCAAGCGAGAGGTAAGGGCGGCAGAGGCTGGTGCTTGGTCTAGATCGCATGCAGGCTATCGCACGCGATGGTGCCGAGGGCAGGGCGCGTGCGATGGCAGTGGCCTTGCCTGCCATGGTGGTGGCTAAAGTGGTGTGGCTGGAAATTGTATTTGTGGAAATATATTGCACATATGCAAAAAAACGCTTGACATAAACTCATAATATGCATTATCATGCGTGTGTAAGTCAAAAACACCCTGCAACCCAGTGCATCATCCCCCATTAGGAGACCCAGCCCATGACCACCCCAAGCCGCGTTGAATACCAAACCAACCCCTCCCAGTACAAGCACTGGAAACTCAGCTACGACGGTGTCGTTGCCACGCTCAAAGCCGATTTTGATGAAAACGCGGGTCTGCGCCCCGGCTACAAGCTCAAGCTCAACAGCTATGACCTGGGCGTGGACATTGAGCTCAACGATGCCATCAACCGCATTCGCTTCGAGCACCCCGAGGTGCGCACCGTGGTGTTGACCAGTGCCAAAGAAAAAGTGTTTTGCTCGGGTGCCAACATCTTTATGTTGGGTGTCTCCAGCCACGCCTGGAAGGTGAACTTTTGCAAATTTACCAATGAGACGCGCAACGGCCTGGAAGACTCGTCCAAGCACAGTGGCTTGAAGTTTTTGGCAGCTGTCAACGGTGCCTGCGCAGGGGGTGGCTACGAAGTGGCGCTGGCCTGTGATGAAATCATTTTGGTAGACGACCGCGCGTCGGCGGTGAGCCTGCCCGAGGTGCCGCTTTTGGGCGTGCTGCCCGGCACCGGTGGCCTGACCCGTGTGACCGACAAGCGCCATGTGCGCCACGACCTGGCCGATATTTTTTGCACCAGCGTGGAAGGCGTGCGCGGCCAAAAAGCCAAAGACTGGCGTTTGGTGGACGACATTGCCAAGCCCCAGGTGTTTGCACAAAAGGTGCAAGAGCGCGCGCTGCAACTCGCCGCCCAGAGCGACCGCCCAGCCAATGGCAAAGGCGTGGCGCTCACGCCCATTCCCTGCACTGTCGAGGCCGATGCGCTGCGTTACCCGTTTGTCACCGTAGAGATCGACCGCGCCAAGCGCACAGCCACCTATACCGTCAAAGGCCCACAGGGTGTGCAGCCTACCGACATCGCGGGCATCGAGGCCGCAGGTGCCAACTGGTACCCGCTGGCACTGGCCCGCCAACTGGAAGACGCAATTTTGTCCATGCGCACCAACGAGCTAGACATTGGCACCTGGCTCATCAAAACCCAAGGCGACGCTGCTGCTGTACTGGCGATGGACGCGACTCTGCTGGCGCACCAAAAGCACTGGCTGGTGCGCGAGACCATTGGCCTGCTGCGCCGCACCTTCAGCCGCCTGGATGTGTCCTCACGCAGCCTGTTTGCCTTTGTCGAGCAAGGCTCGTGCTTTGCAGGCACATTTTTAGAGTTGGCCTTGGCTTGCGACCGCATTTACCACCTGGCACTGCCAGACGCTGGAGCCGCCGCACCCAAGGTGACGGTGGGTGAAGTCAACTTCAGCCTGTACCCGATGGTGACCGAGCAAACCCGTTTGCAGCGCCGCTTTTATGACGAAGCCCCTGCTTTGGCCGCTGTGCGCGCCGAGCTGGGCAAAGCGCTGGATGCCGACGCCGCCTTTGCGCTGGGCCTGGCAACGTCTAACCCCGACGACATCGACTGGGCCGACGAGGTGCGTATCGCAATCGAAGAGCGTGTGGCTATGTCGCCTGACGCACTCACCGGTATGGAAGCTAACTTACGATTCAACGGCCCAGAGAACATGTTTACCCGCGTGTTTGGCCGCCTCACCGCTTGGCAAAACTGGATCTTCCAACGCCCCAACGCGGTGGGAGAGAAGGGCGCTTTGAAGGTTTATGGAAAAGGCGAGAAAACCGCCTTCGACTGGAACCGCGTTTAACGAACATAAGTTGTGCAGCGCCATCGCGGTGGGGCGCTGCAACCGAATAACTTAGCCACTTTGCATTTTGAATTTACGGAGATCACTATGTCAGCAACTTCAAGCATCAACTACAGCGAAAAAATCCCGAATAACGTCAACCTGAGCGAAGACCGCACCCTGCAGCGCGCGCTGGAGCAGTGGCAGCCCGACTTTATCAATTGGTGGGACGATATTGGCCCTGCTGGCTCGACGGACCATGAGGTGTACCTGCGCACGGCAGTCAGTGTAGACCCGCAAGGCTGGGCGCAGTTTGGCCATGTGAAGATGCGCGACTACCGCTGGGGCATTTTCCTCAACCCCGGCGAGACAGACCGAAAAATCCACTTTGGCGACCACAAAGGCGAAAAAGTGTGGAATGACGTGCCCGGCGAATACCGCGCCAACCTGCGCCGCATCATCGTCACCCAGGGCGACACCGAGCCCGCATCGGTCGAGCAGCAGCGCCACCTGGGCCTGACCGCGCCCAGCATGTACGACCTGCGCAACCTGTACCAGATTAACGTGGAAGAAGGCCGCCACCTGTGGGCCATGGTGTACCTGCTGCACAAACACTTTGGCCGCGACGGCCGCGAAGAAGCCGATGCGCTGCTGGTGCGCCGCAGTGGCGACGAGAACAACCCACGCATTCTGGGCGCGTTCAACGAAGCCACGCCTGATTGGCTGAGCTACTTCATGTTCACGTACTTCACCGACCGCGATGGCAAGTTCCAGCTGGCTGCGTTGGCAGAAAGTGCCTTTGAACCGCTGGCCCGCACCACCAAGTTCATGCTCACCGAAGAAGCGCACCACATGTTTGTGGGCGAGAGCGGCATCTCCCGCGTGATCCAGCGCACCGCGCAGGTGATGAATGAGCTGAAAACCGACGACGTGGGCAAGCTGCGCGCCGCTGGCGTGATTGATCTGCCCACGGTGCAGCGCTACATCAACTTCCACTACAGCGTCACCATCGACCTGTTTGGCGCGGACGAGTCCAGCAACGCCGCTACGTTCTACAACACCGGCCTGAAAGGCCGCTACGAAGAAGGCAAGCGCGAAGATGACCATTCGCTCAAAGGCCAAACTTACCACGTGCTGGAAGCACGCAATGGCGAGCTGGTAAACAAAGAAGTGCCGATGCTCAACGCCCTGAACGAGGTGCTGCGTGATGATTACATCAAAGACTCGGTCGCTGGTGTAGAGCGCTGGAACAAGGTGCTGACCAAAGCGGGCATCGCTACCCAACTGCGCGTGCCGCACAAGGCGTTTCACCGCAATATCGGTGCGCTGTCGGGCGTGAAAGTCTCGCCAGAAGGCCGCATCGTGTCGGACGCAGAATGGTTAGCCAATGAAGGCAAGTGGCTGCCCACGCGCGAAGACCGCGCCTACGTGGCCAGCCTGATGGGCCGCGTGGTGGAAGTGGGCAAATACGCCAACTGGATCGCGCCGCCTGCTATCGGCATTAACCGCCAATTGCCGGACTTTGAGTACATTCGCTTCAATTAAAAGATGCGTCGCGCGGCTGTTAGGCAGAGGAACCGGGCAAGTCTTGTACGGTATCAGGCCGGCGGCGCGTTCAGCTCCGCGGCTGTCCTCCGTGTCGGCCTAGGGCCGACAACTCCCCCTTTATGCCGCTGCGCTGAGCGCACCGCCGACCTGATCTTGCGACCATGGTGGACCGTCAACCGCTTGAGCCGAAACCATTCCTCTACGCAGCCCTGGCGCTTGGCGTGGACGGCGCAGCGGCATAAAGGGGGAGGTGGCGGCCATAAGCCGCCCCGGAGGACAGCCGCGGAGCCGTCCACGCCAAGTGCCAGGGCGGGCACAGCACGGGAAATCAGTCCAGACAGCCGCGTTGCCCGTCCGCACCAAGTACCGAGGCGTGCAAACACCTGGGTGAGTGAAACCTCAAACGCAACGATGTCGAAAATTTCGTAACGCTGGATAAAATGCCCAACATGACTACCACCATCGCCATCAAACAGCACCTCATCGACCCAGTCATTTGCATTCGCTGCAACACCTGCGAGGCAATTTGCCCGGTCAAGGCCATCACGCATAACGACATGAACTATGTGGTGGATGCCGACATCTGCAACTCGTGCATGGCCTGCATCTCGCCGTGCCCCACAGGCTCGATTGACAATTGGCGTACCATGCCCAAGGCAAAAGCGTATACGCCTGCCGAGCAGTTGACTTGGGACGACTTGCCCGAGGAATGGACGGCAGATCAGCTAATGGAGGCGGGCGTGACGGGCGATGCAGAGCCTGCCAGCGGCGCGCCAGCAGAAAGTGCGAGTGCGTCCAGCGTGCAGACAGGCGCTGCGCAGGCAGCCAGTGCCTCAAGCTACGGCTCGACCTTGCCGCCCTGGTCCGCAGCGCATGCCTATACCAATTTGCATGGGCCTAAAAGCCCCACCACCGCCACCGTAGTGGGCAATGTGCGGGTGACGCAGGTGGGCAAAGACTACGACACCCACCACGTGGTGCTGGACTTTGGCAGCATGCCTTTTCCGGTGCTGGAGGGCCAGTCCATCGGCATTTTGCCCCCGGGCCAGGACGACAAAGGCAAGCCACACCATGCGCGCCAATACTCCATCGCCAGCGCGCGCAACGGCGAGCGCGCGGGCTACAACAACCTGTCGCTCACCGTCAAGCGCGTGCTGGAAGACCACCAAGGCAAACCCGTCAAAGGTGTAGCGTCCAACTACGTGTGCGACCTGAAAGTGGGCGACACGGTGCAGGTGATTGGCCCGTTTGGCAGCAGCTTTTTAATGCCCAACCACCCGCGCTCCAACATCGTGATGATCTGTACTGGCACCGGCAGCGCCCCCATGCGCGCCATGACCGAGTGGCGGCGCAGGCTGCGCCAGTCGGGCAAGTTTGAAGGCGGCAAACTGATGCTGTTCTTTGGTGCCCGCACGCAAGAAGAGCTGCCCTATTTTGGCCCGCTGCAAAGCCTGCCCAAAGACTTCATCGACATCAACTTTGCTTTTTCGCGCACCCCCGGCCAACCCAAGCGCTATGTGCAAGACGCGCTACGCGGGCGCAGCGCAGACATTGCCGCGCTACTGAAAGACGACAACAGCTACTTTTATGTCTGCGGGCTGAAAAGCATGGAAGAAGGCGTGCTGCTGGCGCTGCGCGATGTGGCCGGGCAAGCGGGCCTCGCCTGGGACACCTTGGGCGCGGCGCTCAAAAAAGAAGGTCGCCTGCACCTGGAAACGTATTGAGCCAATTGGCTTGCCGCTAATTGGCAGGCACGCCGCTATCAGCCCAGCTTGCAGCCCGCACCGCTGTCGGCCAGCGCTTTGGCGGCGATGCCGATGACTTTGTTTTCTTTGTTCTCCACCCGGCGGGTATAAATGTCTTGCACCGGGTTGTGCGACTTGCTCATGGTCCAGGCTCCGCGTGGGCTGTCGATGCGGGCGTTTTCCATGGCGGCGTGCAGGGCGGCCTTGTTGTTTAGGTCACCCTTGACGGCATTGGCACCTTGCACCAGCAAAAGGCCGGTGTCGTAGCCCTGCACGGCGTACACGTCGGGCTGGGTTTTGTAGGCCTTGGCGTAGGCCAGGCGGAAAGCTTTGTTGCGAGGGGTGTCCAGCGAGTCGCTGTAGTGCATGGTGGTAATAATGCCTTCGGCCGCAGGCCCTGCGGCATCGAGCACGCCTTCGGTCAGGAAGCCCGAGCCGTACAAGGGAATCTTGTCTTTCAGGCCAGCCGCCGCGTAGTCTTTGATGAACTTGGCTGCGCCGCCTCCGGCGAAGAAGCAGGCGACTGCATCGGGCTTGAGCGCGGCAATTTCGGTCAGCAGGGCCTGGAATTCAACGTTGGGGAAGGGCAGGCCCAGCTCTTTGATGATGGTGCCGCCCGCCGCGGTGTAGCCTTCTTTGAAGCCTTCAAAGGCTTCGTCACCGGCAGCGTATTTCCAGGTGATCCAGACGGTCTTTTTATGACCCTTGTCCATCATCACCTTGCCTAGCGCACGGGTGGGCTGGCTGTTACTAAAGCTGGTGCGAAACACATTGGGCGCGCACAGGGCGCGGGTGGCTGCGTGTACCCCTGCATTGGGAATCAGACTGAGCACACCACTCTCGCGCGCCACTTTCTGGATGCCCATTTGCACGCCGCTGTGCACGGTGCCTACCAGCACATCGACCTTGTCGCGCTGCACCAGTTTGGTCGCGTTCTCGATGCCTTTGGAGGGTTCGGATTCGTCATCGACTTTAAAGAACTCGACCTCGCGGCCACCCAGCTTGCCGCCTTGCTCGGCCAGGGCCATGCGAAAACCGTTTTCGATCGCCACGCCCAGTTGGGCAAAGGTGCCGGTGTAGGGCAGCATCAGGCCGACGCGGATTTTGTTGGTTTGGGCGTTGGCCAGGGTGGGCAGTAGCAGGCCGGTGGAGGCTGCGCCGACGAGGGCGGCGCTGCGGGACAGGACGAGGCGGCGGGTGGTCATGGGGTTCTCCAATAAAAATTAATCACCACGAACTTTAATGCATTCAGCATGTTTCTGAAGCTATGAAATACCCGTAGGCTGTCAAGTATTTGAGGGAACGGTTTCTAGCATTCAATCCGGCCATTCATCAACAGCAGGATGCCTAATGTGTTCTATGGTGTGAAGCTGGAAATCCTTTTCCCATCCTGCTATCGGATCAATCGGAGAGTTGCCGTGCCAGCAACTGCGCCACATGGATCGCCTGGCGCTGAGCGCCGTCGTGGATCTGGTGGCGGCAACTGGTACCGTCGGCCACGACAATGGCGTTTGGCTGCTTGCGGATGGCGGGGAGCAGGCTCAGCTCGGCCATTTGCATGGACACGTCATAGTGCGCGGCCTCGTAGCCAAAGCTGCCGGCCATGCCGCAGCAACTGCTTTCGATCAGCTCGGGCTTGGCACCGGGGATGAGCTGTATCACGTCGATGATGGGGCTAACGGCATCGAAGGCTTTTTGATGGCAGTGGCCGTGCAGCAGGATGGGTTGGTCGATTGGCTTGAGTTGGGCTTTGAGTGCGTCCAGCTTGCCAGCCTTGGCCTCGCGGGCTAAAAACTCTTCTAGCAAAAAGGCGTGTGCGCTGACCAACTTCGCATCTGCACCCAGGCCCATCACCAAGGCTTCGTCGCGCAGCGTGAGCAGGCAGCTGGGCTCCAGGCCGACGATGGCGATGCCTTGTTGGGCGTAGGGCAGCAGCTCCTGGACCAGCTCGCGCAGTTTGCTCCGTGCCTCGTCCACCATGCCGCTGGCCAGGTAGGTGCGGCCGCAGCATAGGGCTTTGCCATCGGCTGGCGTGCCATTTGCTGCGGTTTTGGTAGCTGCTCCTGCGGTGTATCCGGCGGCTTGCAGCACTTTGAGTGCGGATAGGGCGTTGTTGGATTCAAAGAAAGCGTTGAAAGTGTCCACGAACAGAACGACGGGTTTGGCGGCTTTCAGCACGGCTTCGCGGGAGGCAAGCTGGGGTGCAGAGTTCCAAAACGTCTTGCGCTGCCACTGCGGCAAGCTGCGCTTGGCGGAGAAGCCCAGCAGTTTTTCGCTGAGCAGCGCCAGGCCTGGAATCTTGTCGCGCAGGTTCAATATGGGTGCCAGGCGCGCGCCCCAGTGGGCGTAGTCGGGTAGCTTGGCGATCAGTTTGTCTTTCAGCGTGTAGCCGTTTTTAGCCTTGTAGTGGTGCAAAAACTCAACCTTCATCTTGGCCATGTCTACGCCGGTGGGGCAGTCGCGTTTGCAGCCTTTGCAGCCTACGCACAGGTCCATGGCCTCGTGCACGGCTTCACTGGCCAGACCGTCTGTGCCGAGCTGGCCAGACAGTGCCAGGCGCAGGGTGTTGGCGCGGCCCCGGGTGAGGTGTTTTTCGTCGCGCGTCACGCGGTAGCTGGGGCACATGGTGCCTGCGTCAAACTTGCGGCAGTGGCCGTTGTTGTTGCACATCTCGGCGGCTTTGGCAAAGCCCTCGGCCGGGTCGCCACCGCTGCCGGGGGCGGTGGTCTGCTCGGTTACGGGGTCGTTTTGCACGTTCCAGGCGCTCCAGTCCAGAGCGGGTTTGAGCGGGATGACGCGGTAGGGGCTGCGAGCGGCCTCGGCCAAGGGCGCAAGCGAACTCTCAGCCGTCTGCACGGGCGGCTGAAAGCGCAGCACGCGCGGGTCGTCCATGCGCGGCAAAGGGTGGCCGGGCAGGGCCACCATGCGGCCGGGGCACAGCAGGTTGATCGGGTCCAGGTGCTGTTTGATGGCCTGGAAGGCTTGGTTAATCTTCGGGCCAAACTGCCACTCGATCCACTCGCCACGGCACAGGCCGTCGCCATGCTCGCCGCTGTAGGCCCCTTTGTATTTGCGCACCAGGGCGCTGGCCTCTTCGCCTATGGCGCGCATTTTGGCGGCTCCCTCGCGTCGCATGTCCAGAATAGGGCGTACATGCAGGGTGCCGACGCTGGCATGCGCGTACCAGGTGCCGCGCGAGCCGTGTTTTCGAAACACTTCGGTGAGCGCGTCGGTGTACTCGGCCAAGTGTTCCAAGGGCACGGCGCAGTCTTCGATAAAGCTCACGGGTTTGCCGTCACCCTTCAGGCTCATCATGATGTTCAGGCCGGCCTTGCGCACTTCCCACAGGTTTTTTTGCGGGGCATCATCCGTCATCTCTACCACGCTGCCGCTCAATCCCAGGTCGCCCATCAGCTCGACCAGTTGCTTCATTTTCGGGAGCAGGTCGGCTTTGTTGCTGCCAGAGAACTCGACCAGCAAAATGGCGGCTGGCTGGCCGATGAGGGCCGTGCGGATGGTGGGCGCAAAGGCGGGGTTTTGCAGGCTCAGCTCGATCATCGTGCGGTCTACCAGCTCTACCGCGCTGGGCAGCAGCTTGACGATGTGCTGCGCGCTGTCCATGGCCTTGTGAAAGCTCTCAAAGTTGACCACGCCCAGCACCTTGGCCTTGGGCAGCTCGCTCAGTTTGAGGGTGAGCGACTGGGTAATGCCCAGCGTGCCTTCGCTACCGACGAATAAGTGCGCGAGGTTGACAGAGCCGTCCTGGGTGTAGGGCTTTTCGCTTTGGTTGTTGAAAATATCCAGGTTGTAGCCCGCCACGCGGCGCAGCACCTTGGGCCATTGCGCCTCGATTTCTGGGCGTAGCTGATCGGCCAGGCCCTTCACATAGTCGCCCACGCTGCGCGCCAGGCCGCTACTTTTATCATAGCTGCTTACGCTGATCTGCTGGCCGCCAGAGAGCAATATGCTGGCCCCCAGCACGTTGTGTACCATGTTGCCGTAGGCGATGCTGCGGCTGCCGCAGGAGTTGTTGCCCGCCATGCCGCCCAGCGTGGCCTGCGCGCTGGTGGACACATCCACCGGGTACCACAGGCCGTGGGACTTCAATTGCGCGTTCAGGTGGTCCAGCACCATGCCGGGCTCTACGGTGACCTCGCGCTGCGCCACGTCCAGGCTAATCACGTTGCGCAAATACTTGCTGTGGTCAATCACCAGACCCGCTCCCACCGTCTGCCCGCACTGGCTGGTGCCGCCGCCACGCGGCACGATGGGCAGGCGCAGGTCGCGGCAAATGTCTACTGCCGTTGCAACGTCTTTGGCCGTCTTGGGGATGAAGGCACCGATGGGCACCACCTGGTAAATCGACGCATCTGTAGCGTAACGGCCCCGGTCTGCGGCGCTGAACAGTACGTCGCCCTGCGTCTCCTGGGCCAGCCGCTTGGCTAACTTGCCTGCTACTTCATTACTAGCGCGGGCGACGGCTTCGCTCTCAATGGCAGCGGCGGATTGGGTCACTTTAAGGGGCAGAGGGGCGTTCATGCGCGGGCTTTCTGGGGGGTGGTATTTGGGGTGCTTCGGGGGGCAGTGCGCAGCAGTTCAAGCACGGCATCGCGTTTGTGGTGCAGGTGCTGCTCCAGCAGTTGGCGCAGGGCGGCGGCATCGCGTTGGGTCAGGGCATCCAGCATCTGGCCGTGTTCTACCACGGCGCTTTGCCACTTGGCTTCGTCCAGGTTAGAGCGAAAGCGCAGGGCCTGTAGCCGGGCGTTGACCTGGGTGTAGGTGGCGACCAGCACGGGGTTTTTGGCAGCGGCGTTGATGGCCTGGTGGATCTGCGCGTTGAGCCGGTAGTAGGCCGACAAATCGCGCCGGGTATGCGCCGCCAGCATTTCGTAGTGCAGCGCTTTGATCTCGGCCAGCTCGGCCTCGGTTAGTCGCTGCACGGCCAGCGCGCCCGACATGCCCTCCAGCCCGGCCATGACTTCAAAGGTGTTGACCACGTCTTGCTCGCTCAGGCTGACAGCCACCGCGCCCCGGTTGGGCAGCAGCTCGACCAGGCCCTCGGCGGCCAGCATTTTGATGGCTTCTCTGAGGGGCGTTCTGGAAACATTGAGCTGTTCGGCCAATTCACGTTCATTGAGCTTGGCACCGGGCAGAATGCGACCTTCTACCAAGAGCTCGCGCAGGCGGTAGGCGACCTGTTCGTGCAGGTTGGCGCGGGGGATGGAGATGATTTCAGCGGTCATGGTTTGTATTTTGTATGCAAAATGTGGTTTCGTCAATGGGTTGGCTTGTTTGACTTACATGGTTTGTTTGCAAAGGTTTTTGAATGCACGCGGTTTTGCTGGAGACGCGCGCGGCGCTGGCGCTGTGGGCACGCCACCCGAGCACCGGCCCCTTCGGGGGAGCATCTGCAGTACTCGCTTTTGGGGAAAACGTCGAAACTCGCTGCGCTCAGACACCGACGTTTTCTGATCCCAAAAGCTCCGTGCTTCGAGCCCGGCGCTCTTATTGGGTGGCGTACCCACAGCACCACCGCCGCGCGCTTGTCGAGCATTGTTAGTGTGTACTTTGCATCTTGTAATCGCTATGCAATTAGTAGCTGCTTACGTCCAGAGGACATGGACTATGAGGGTATTTTGCGGGTAAAACTACACCAGAGAGTGCAAAAACCCAGCGTACCCACCCACATGTACTCGCGCCAGAGCGTGTGCCATGGGTATGCGCCCCGATGAGGGCTGCGGGCTCGAAGCACGGAGAAATGGGGTTCAGAAATTTAGATGTCTGAGCGCGCAGCGCGAGTTTCTAAATTTCCCCCATTTCGAGTACTGCAGATGCTTGCCGAAGGCCCGCAGTCCTGGGGCGCATACCCATGGCACAGGCTCTGGCGCGAAGCCGCGATACCTACGCGCGCAACGGTCGTGCACCCAAAGTCTAAGCAAACAGAGAACCCCCACTTGACACAAGCATTTTTTGCATACAAAATATCGCCAACCAAACCCAAGGACGAAGAGAAACCATGCTCACCCTAGACTTTCACCCCACTGGCCGCCACTTCCTGCAAATCCCCGGCCCCTCCCCCGTGCCCGACCGCATTTTGCGCGCCATGAGCTACCCCACCATTGACCACCGTGGGCCAGAGTTCGCCGCACTGGGTCTGCAGGTGCTGGGCAAGCTCAAGCAGATTTACCAAACCAAAGCCCCCGTCATCATCTACCCCGCATCGGGCACCGGCGCGTGGGAGGCCGCCATGGTCAACGTCTGCAACCCCGGCGACCATGTGCTCATGTACGAGACCGGCCACTTCGCCGCCCTGTGGCAAAAGCTGGGTGCGCGCCTGGGCCTGAACACAGAAATCATCACCTTGCCCGGTAACTGCCCCAGCACCGGCCTGCCCAACGGCTGGCGGCGCGGTGTGCAGGCCGATTTGATTGAAGCGCGCCTGAAAGCTGACACCACCCACAGCATCAAAGCCGTGTGCGTCGTGCATAACGAAACCTCCACCGGCGCCACCAGCCACATTGCCGCCGTGCGCCGCGCCATCGACGCGGCCAAGCACCCCGCGCTGCTCTTGGTCGACACCATCAGCGGCTTGGGCTCCGCCGAATACAGCCACGACGCAGCCGGAGCCGACGTGTCCATCAGCGGCAGCCAAAAAGGCCTCATGCTGCCGCCCGGCATCAGCTTTCACGCGCTCTCGCCCAAGGCCATCGAGGCAGGCAAAAAAGCCACCATGCCCAAGGGCTACTGGGCCTGGGACGAGATTTTGGAGATGAACAAAACCGGCTACTGGCCCACCACGCCCAATACCAATTTGCTCTACGGCCTGTCAGAGGCCTGCGACATGCTGCTGGACGAGCGCCACGGCGGTTTGCCGATGACGTTTGCCCGCCACGTGCGCTGGGGCGAAGGCGTGCGCGCCGCCGTGCGCGCCTGGGGCCTGGAGATCCAATGCGCCGAGGCAACGGTCTATTCCCCCGTGCTCACTGGCGTCATCATGCCCCAGGGCGTGGATGCCGATGCCGTGCGCAAAATCATTTACGAGCGTTTTGACCTGTCGCTGGGCACCGGCCTGGGCAAGCTCAAAGGCCGCATGTTCCGCATTGGCCATTTGGGCGACTGCAATGATTTGACCTTGATGGCGGCGCTGAGTGGCTGCGAGATGGGCATGAAGCTGTCGGGCATCAAGCTGGCGGGCAGTGGCGTGCATGCGGCAATGGACTACTTTGCTGCACATGCAGCGCCTAGTGCGTTGGCTAGGGCGGCTTAAACCTTTTCCGTTTGGATTGAGTCGTTCTGCGTTCTTGCTTGTTGCAAGATTGGGAGCCTGACTCTTGTGTCTGTGCCCGCCCCGGCACTTGGCGTGGCCGGCTCCGGTACAAGACTTGCCGAGTCCCTCTGAGAACGCCATCGACCAGCTCCCGTACAAAACAAAGGGTCGTACTTCCGGCCTGCCCCCGAGAACAGCCAAGCAAAAAATCAGTACTTACGCTAGTGACCAAGTTACAGCCAGCGCGTTGATATATCGGACAATAGCGACATTGACCGTTTTCAACTTACTAGGACATTGACGATGCAACGCAGAACCCTCCTCACCGTCGCCGCCGCAGGCGCAGCCACCCTGCACGCGCCCATGCTGCGCGCGCAAACCCTGCCCACCGGCCCCATCAAAATCATTGTCGGCTTCCCACCCGGTGGCGGCACCGACGCGCTGGCCCGCGTGGTCGGCCAAAAACTGCAAGTCATGTGGGGCAATGTCGTCGTCATTGAAAACAAGGCCGGAGCCGCTGGCGTGATTGCTGCGGACTATGTGAGCAAACAGCCAGCGGACGGCAACACCTTGCTGATGGCCCATATCAATAGCCACGCCCTGGGCCCGGCGCTCAATGCCGCTGGCTCGGGCGTGAAGCTGGGTTACGACGCAACCAAAGATTTTGCCCCCATCAGCATGGTCGGCGTCACGCCCAATATGCTCATTTGCAACGCCAACCAGCCTACCAAAACCGTGCAAGAAGTGGTAGCCCTTTGCAAGGCCAAGCCCGGCCAGATCAGCTTTGCCAGTGCGGGCGGCGGCTCGGCCCAGCACTTTGCGCTGGAGATGTTCAAGCTGCAAGCCAAGGTGTTTGCCCTGCACATCCCCTACCGAGGCTCCGGCCCGGCCATTACCGATTTGATCGGCGGCCAGGTCAACTACTGCTTTGAAACCATGACCTCGGCCACCCCGCATGTCAAAAGCGGCAAGGCCATCGCCTTGGCGCAAACACGGCTCAAGCGCGCCAAAGGCCACCCCAATGTGCCCACCATGGACGAGTCGGGCTTTCCAGGCTTTGAGGCCACCGTATGGTACGGCCTCATGGGCCCCGGCAAAATGCCCCAAGCCATGGCCCAGCGCATGAACGAAGACATCAACAAAGTCTTGGCCATGCCTGATGTGCAAGAGAAGATGGAGCAGTACGGCGCAGAAGACGGCGGCGGCAGCATCCAGAAGTTTGCCGACTTCATCAAGGCCGAGCAGCAAAAATGGGCGGTGGTGGCCAAGGCGGCGGGCGTGAAGGCGGATGCGTAGGCGTTCTGGCGCAGTTTTTCCGCTCTGCATGAGATAGTGGGTAGCGCCCCTGCGCACTTTCTGGTGCGGGTATGGATGGCTTGATGCGCTGCGTTGGCCTGCCTTGAGTCGGCTCATCCATTGGGATCCTCTGAAGTTATAATATTGTTATTATTTTCAAGGCCACCCGTTATGCTGACCACCCTACGTCAAATCGGCAATTCGCGCGGGATATTGATCCCGGCGGCTTTCCTTGCGTCTTGCAAAATTGCGGATCAAGTGGACCTGCAACTGCAAGATGGGCAGATCGTGATCAAACCCGTCAAACAGGTGTTGCGCGATGGCTGGTTCACCCAAACCAAGCCGTTAACGGCTACAGCGGCGCAATTAGAGCGCGCCGATGCACAGACTTGGGCAGGTGCGCCTTTGGCTGACGACAGCGAGTGGGTGTGGTAGCGCACACGGTGCTGCGCGGCGAGGTGTATTGGGTCAACCTGGATCCGACCGTGGGCAGTGAAATCCAGAAAATCCGCCCGGCACTGGTAGTGTCGCCCGACGACCTCAACGCCGCCTTGCCCCGCGTCATCATCGCCCCGCTCACCAGCGCAGGCCAGCGGCTAGGTTGCCGCCCAGAGGTGAAGTTTCAAAAGAAGTCAGCGCGGATTTTGCTGGACCAGTTGCGCTGCGTGGACAAAGTCAGGCTGGGTAAAAAGATGGGCAAGATCGACGAGAAGGTGTGGCATCCAGTGCTACTGGAGATGTTGGCCTGAAGTGCTGGAAGGTCTCCTCCAACTGCTCTTTGGCGACAGGCTGAGCAGTGCGAAGAGGTTTTTGTCAGTTAGAGCACTTCACTCGCAAAATCCGCCAACCGCGACCGCTCACCCCTTGCCAGCGTGATGTGCCCACCATGCGGCCAGCCTTTGAAGCGGTCGACCGCGAAGGTCATGCCGGACGAGCCTTCGGTCAGGTAGGGTGTGTCAATCTGCGCCAGGTTGCCCATGCAGACAATCTTGGTCCCTGGCCCGGCGCGGGTGATGAGGGTCTTCATCTGCTTGGGCGTGAGGTTTTGCGCTTCGTCGATGATGACGTACTTGTTCATGAACGTGCGGCCGCGCATGAAGTTCATGCTTTTGATCTTGATCTTGCTGCGGATCAGCTCGTTGGTGGCCGCGCGGCCCCATTCGCCGGCGCCGCCGCTGGTGCCGTCGTTCTTCACCAAGAACTCCAGGTTGTCGTCGAGCGCGCCCATCCAGGGGCCCATTTTTTCTTCTTCAGTACCTGGCAAAAAGCCAATGTCTTCACCCACGCTCACGGTGGCGCGGGTCATGATGATTTCGCTGTAGCGGCGGTCATCCAGCACCTGCGTGAGGCCAGCGGCCAGGGCCATCAGCGTTTTGCCAGTGCCTGCGGTGCCTGCCAGGGTGACCAAGTCGACCTCGGGGTCCATCAGCAGGTTCATGGCGAAGGTTTGTTCGCGGTTGCGGGTGCACACGCCCCATACCGCATTCTTGGCGTGGGCGTAGTCTTTGAGGGTTTTGAGCACGGCGGTGCGGTCGCGGATCTCGGTGACCCGGGCGTACAGCATGGGCTCGCCGGGGGCTTCAAAGTAGACAAACTGGTTGATCAGCAGGCTGGGCACCAGCGGGCCGGTGACGCGGTAAAAAGTGTGCAGGCCTTGTTGCCAGCTCTCGACCTTTTTGCCATGCTTGTCCCAAAAATCAAAGGGCAGGGCGAGCGCGCCGCTATAGAGCAGGTCGCCGTCATCCAGCACCTTGTCGTTTTGGTAGTCGTCGGTGGGCAGACCCAGGGCGCGGGCTTTCACGCGCATGTTGATGTCTTTGGACACCAGCACGACTTCTTGCGGTTTCTTGGCCTCGCCCAGTGCGCCTACTACGCCCAAAATCTGGTTGTCGGCCTTGCCTTGGGGCAGGCTGGCAGGCAGGGTGTAGTTGAGCGGCTGGGTTTGAAAGAACAGCCTGCCAGCTGCGCCCCGGTGGCCTGTGCCGTCCAGCTTGAGGCCCTTGGACATGTCAGCACCCGGTGCACCGGCCAGCGCGTCCAGCGTACGGCTGACCTGGCGGGCGTTGCGGGCGACCTCGGTCATGCCTTTTTTGTGGCCGTCCAGCTCTTCCAGCACGATCATGGGCAAGAAGATGTCGTGCTCTTCAAAGCGGAACAGGCTCATCGGGTCGTGCATGAGCACATTGGTGTCCAGCACGAAGAGCTTGGTGGGGCCGGTGGTTTTGAGTTTTTTGGCTGGGGCGGCAGCCTGCGGCCGGGGCTGGGTCTGTGGCTGCGCTGGGACGGGGCGTGGGTCTGCTTGAATGCTATCTTTATCGTAGCTTCTTACGTCCACACGACTTGGACTATCGGGTGTTTTGGTCTTGGATTTGGCTCTGCCGCCTTGCAGCAGCGCTGAGGTGCGGCTGTCGTAGCCGGTGCTGGTCTCGCTCAGGTCAGCTCCACCGCCGCTGCGGTCAAACAGGTCCAGAGCTTGGGGCTTTTCGCTCAGGTCGTCATCAAACGTGGCGCTGCGCGCGGAGGGTTTTCGTGCTGCCTTGCTGGAGCTGCTGCGCGCGGGAGCGTCGTAGGCCTCGGGTGACAGGGTGGCGGCTCGCTGGGTGGGTGCGGGAGGCAGTGGCATAAGGTAGAAGACCTAAGGGTAGGGTGGGGAGGGTGGGAAGGGGGTAAGAGAAGGAAATCAGGTTCCAGAAGTACAAAAGCCACCCAGCGGGCCGGGTGGCTTGCGAAACTTGCGCAGTGATGACGGGAGCCGTCGGTATCAAATGCATAGCACTACTATACACCTCAGGCCTAAACAATCAAGCCCATTGTGGTTAATTGTGTGAAAATTATAAAACCCCAACAGGATCAATCAGTTAAGCCGCTTTTTTCAGCAATTTAACGGCTTTGAGCACATCCTCTACGTGCCCAGGCACCTTCAGGCCGCGCCATTCCTGCTTCAAAATGCCGTCAATACCGATCAAAAAGGTGCTGCGTTCGATGCCTTTGACCTTTTTGCCGTACATGATCTTGTTTTTGACCACGCCAAAGCCGTGGCACATTTTCTCTTCAGTGTCAGCAATCAGCTCAAAAGGCAGTTCCAGCTTGGACTTGAACTCGTCGTGCGACTTCATATTGTCGCGGCTGACGCCGTACACGATGGCGCCCGCCTTGACGAATTCTTTGTGCTTGTCCCGAAACTGCATGGCCTCGGTGGTGCAACCGGGGGTATTGTCTTTGGGGTAAAAATACAGCACCATGACGGTGCCATTATGGGAGGAGTTGGTGACTTTGCCACCTCCGGTGGCGTTGGCTTCAAATTCGGGGAGGAGCTTATTTACTACGACGGCCATTGCTTATCTCACCTGTTGGGTTATGTACGGTTCGCTGTGAACAACCCCGTATTTTAACCTGAAACCCTGACCGCCTGGTCAGTTGTTACCCTGTGGCGGCTAATACTTTGCTGTTAATGAGCCGGGTTGCCCCGCCAAGCCTTACCCAGCTTGGGTTTGGGGCTGGCCAGCCGGGTTGGGCTCCATCAAAAACACCCCCAGCACATGCCGCGCCTCCCCGGCCAAAATGTTGTAAGTACGGCAGGCCGCCAGGGTGTCCATAGTCTCCAGCCCTATGCGCGCGGCCATCAGGTTGCGCTGCAAAGCCGGGCTGGGGAAGCGCAGCTTGACACCACTGCCAAAGATGATCAGCTCGGGTTTGAGCAGGGCTAGCTGGTCAAAGTGTTCGGCGCTTAACTGCACAAAGCCTACGCCTGGCCACTCCAGCCGCTCTGCGTGCGAGCCAATCACAATGCTGTGGGTAATGCGCTCCAGCTTGGGCACGCCACCCACGATGCTGCCCACGCTCACCCAGCCGGGGCCGTAGGCATGGATGATTTGCGTGTCGGTTTTGTCGGGCTGTAATTTCATCAGTCTTCTTTGTGCAGCGCAGCATAATGGGCGCAGAAATGTGGTCAAATTATAGGTTGCCTTCCATCGTGCCTTAACCCCATCTTTCGCTCGGAGAACCGTTTGAAAACCATCGAAAAATCCGCCAAACTGCAAAACGTGCTGTACGACATCCGCGGCCCCATCATGGACGCGGCGCGTCAGATGGAGGAAGAGGGCCAAAAAATCATCAAGCTCAACCTGGGCAACCTGGCGGTGTTTGGCTTTGATGCGCCCGAAGAAATCCAGCAGGACATGATCCGCAACCTGCCCAACTCGGCGGGTTATTCGGACAGCAAAGGTATCTTCACCGCGCGCAAAGCCGTGATGCACGAAACCCAGCGCCAGGGCATAGCAGGCGTAACGGTGGACGATATTTACCTGGGAAATGGTGCCAGCGAGCTCATCACCATGGCCACCAACGCGCTGCTGGACAACGGCGACGAGCTGCTGCTGCCCATGCCCGACTACCCGCTGTGGACAGCGGCCACCAGCCTGTCGGGCGGCAAGCCGGTGCACTACCTGTGCGACGAGGCCAATGGCTGGATGCCCAACCTGGCCGACATTCGCGCCAAGATCACGCCGCGCACCAAGGCCATCGTGGTCATCAACCCGAACAACCCGACCGGCGTGCTGTACTCGGTCGAGCTGCTGAAAGAAATAGTCGCTATTGCCCGCGAGCATGGCTTGGTCATCATGGCCGACGAGGTGTATGACAAGGTGCTGTACGACGGTGCCCGCCACACGGCCGTTGGCAGCCTGTCTACCGATGTGCTCACGCTGACCTTCAATTCCCTCTCCAAAAGCTACCGCTCGTGCGGCTACCGCGCCGGCTGGCTGATTGTCTCGGGCGACAAAAAGCCTGCCAAGGACTACATCGAGGGCCTGAACATGCTCAGCAACATGAAGCTGTGCTCCAACGTGCCCGGCCAATGGGCCATCCAGACGGCGCTGGGCGGTTACCAGAGCATCAAAGATCTGGTCGCCGAGGGCGGCCGCCTGCGCAGGCAGCGCGACATGGCCTACAACCTGATCACCGCCATCCCGGGCGTCAGCTGCGTCAAACCCGTGGCCGCGCTGTACATGTTCCCCAAGCTGGACCCGAAGATTTACCCCATTAAAGACGACCGCCAGTTCTTCCTGGAGCTTTTGAGGGAAACCCGCGTCATGCTGGTGCAAGGCACCGGCTTTAACTGGCCCGACCCGGATCACTTCCGCATTGTTTTTTTGCCGCATGAAGACGATCTGGCCGAGGCCGTGGCGCGCATTGCGAAGTTTCTGGAAGGCTACCGCAGGCGCCATGGGACGGAGCAAGGCTCTCAATTACTATAATTAATATAGCAGCTTATGTCCTGTAGACAAGGACTACCTGCATATTTCATCCTAAATTACCATGAAAAACATCCAAGTAGGCCTGTTGGGCATCGGCACCGTGGGCAGCGGCGTATTCAACGTGCTGGCACGCAACCACGATGAGATCGTGCGCCGCGCGGGCCGTGGCATTGAGATCACTATGGTGGCCGACCTGGACACCGCGCGCGCTAAGGCGGCAGTGGGTGACAAGGTGCAGGTAGTGTCTGACGCGCGCGCCGTGATAGCCAACCCGGAGATCGACATCGTCATCGAGCTGATTGGCGGCTACGGCATTGCCAAGGCGCTGGTGTTGGAGGCCATTGCGGCAGGCAAGCATGTGGTGACGGCCAACAAGGCGCTGCTGGCCGTGCACGGCACCGTGATCTTCCAGGCCGCGCAGGCCAAGGGCGTGATGGTGATGTTTGAGGCCGCGGTGGCGGGCGGCATCCCCATCATCAAGGCGCTGCGCGAAGGGCTGACGGCCAACCGCATCCAGTGGATTGCCGGCATCATCAACGGAACGACCAACTTTATTTTGAGCGAGATGCGCAGCAAAGGCCTGGACTTTGACGTGGTGCTTAAAGAAGCCCAGCGCCTGGGCTACGCCGAGGCCGACCCGACCTTTGACATTGAAGGCGTAGACGCCGCGCACAAAGCCACCATCATGGCGGCGATTGGTTTTGGCATTCCCGTGCAGTTTGACAAAGCGCATGTGGAAGGCATTACCAAGTTGACGGCCACCGACATCAAATACGCCGAGCAGTTGGGCTACCGTATCAAGCTGCTGGGTATTTCCAAGCGCCGCGACAATGGTATCGAGCTGCGCGTACACCCCACACTCGTGCCCAACAAACGCCTGATCGCCAACGTAGAAGGCGCGATGAACGCGGTGATGGTGCAGGGCGACGCGGTAGGCACCACGCTGTACTACGGCAAAGGCGCAGGCTCTGAGCCCACGGCCAGCGCGGTGATTGCCGACCTGGTCGACATCACCCGCATGCAGACCGCTACCGCCGCCCAACGTGTGCCGGCACTGGCCTTCCAGCCCGGCTCGATGAACACCATGCCCGTGCTGCCCATGGGCGACGTGGTCACGTCCTACTACCTGCGCCTGCGGGTGGCCGACCAAACCGGCGTACTAGCCCAGGTCGCCAGCATCGTTGCCAATGCCGGTATCAGCATCGACGCGGTGCTGCAGCGCGAGGCCGATGAGGTGGGCGGTGAGGGTGCAACCTCGACGGATTTGATTATCCTGACGCACGACTGTGTGGAGTCGAAGATGAACGAAGCCATGGCGCAGATGCAGGCTTTGAAAACCGTGCTGGCACCGATTGTGCGGATTCGCAAGGAAGAGTTGGCTTAGCTTTTTATGGTACAAAGTGCGTCCCGAGGAAACGCAATGAACCAACAAACCAAATTACTATTTATCGCTGCGGGCTTCGCCGCTCTTTCAGGTTGTGGAGGTGGTGGCAGTGACAGCCCGGCATCCAGCCCAGCTCCCGCCCAAGCGCCGGCCTTGGCACCCGTTGCAGCGCCCGACTATCTAGTGACGGATTCGTCCTGCGCTGCGGATTTGACTGCATTTGGTAAAACCGCAACCGTAGGAAAAATTGACGATGTGGCGGCTTATTTTGGCAGTTATGCCGTCTCGTTTGCACTTGGAGGAACCGCCACGTTCTCGCTTCAACATCCTGGGACTGCGACACTCAAAGGTGTGACTATGAATTTGAAAAGTGTATGTCTTGTCGCTGAGAATGGTGCTAATTGGCGCTATGTGTCCCTGACCGATGGCAACTTGATGAATATGGATGCATCCAGAACGATTGGAGCTAGATTGTGTGCGAATGGCGATGACTTTTCGACTACCGGACTGCGTGGAATTTTCTTTGGTTGCAAGCCCTGACTTTGGCGTTTATACGGGACAAGCTGAAAGTTAGTTGCTGGTTGCTTAATGTTTCCCAAACCTGCGAGTTACTAGACTGGCACGCCTGTCGCCTGCCAAGAAGGGGAAAATACTGCGTTTTCTTCACCTCGTCTTTTTCGTTCAGCAGCGCAATGACGCTGCATCCGGAAAAGCTTGTTGTTACTGGTGACACGTGGATCAGTGCGCACTGCTACAATCCTTTCAAAATTTTATTTTGAAAGGATTAAATATGTTCAACGCCACTCTCACCTCCAAAGGCCAGACTACCATTCCCATTGAAGTGCGGGAAGGGTTGAAGTTGCAGCCGCAAGACAAACTCAACTTTACCTTGCTGCCAGATGGTACTGTGATCATGCGCACTAAAAAGCGAACCTTAACCGAGCTGGTAGGTATTGCAGGTTACACGGGCGCCAAAGTCACATTGATCAAAATGAAGTCTGCCCGTTCAGCATGATCGGCCTGGATACGAACGTCATTGCTCGCATCGTCCTGGCAGATGACGCAGTGCAAACACGGCAGGCTGCGGCCATGCTGGACGCTGCAGAGCAGCGCGGCGAGGAAGTGTGCTTGAGCTTGCCCGTGGTGCTGGAGTTGGAATGGGTGCTGCGCAGTGCCGCCAAACTGCCCAAAGCAGCGGTGGTCGCCACACTGCGCCATCTGCTGGAAACTGAGCTTTTGCAGATTGAAAGTGAAGGGGCGCTCGAATATGCGCTGTACCTTTATGAAGGCAATAAAGCGGATTTTGCAGAGTGCCTGTTTTTGGCAAAATACCGCATGCAGGGTTGCCGCGCCATGCTGAGTTTTGACGCACAGGCGTGCAAGCTGGATGGCGTTTTGTCACCGATCGCCATGCAGTAAATTCTATAACTAGCTATAAAATAAATAGCTGCTTACGCTATTATCTATTAGCCTACCGCTTGATTTATATCAAATTCACGGCTAATTTTTGCATCGCCATCCGCTTGACACGGGTTACGCCTGGGTGCAAAAATACGGCGTATGCAACGCCTTGTCCAGCTTGTTCAGCAACGCTTAGACACCTTACCCATGGCCTGCGCCTTAGTGTTGCCTGACAGTCAGCGCGTGGGGAGTGCCAATGCGCCGATTACCTTGAAGTTCAACGACTGGGGTGGCCTGGCTCATCTGCGCGCCGGGCTGATTGGCCGTCTGGCGCAAGACTATGTGCAAAGCCGCGTACAGATTGAGGGCCAGCTGCGGGATCTGATGCTGCTGGCCTCGCATCTGGCGCAGGGCAATCCGGCGCGGGGCAATTCGCAGCACCCGGTGCTGAGTCACCCGTCGGGTTGGACGCGTCCTTGGGGCGCACTGCGCCAGCGGGCGCAGTCCCTGGTGGCGCATACCCGGCGGCGCGATGCCGCGCAGATTGCCTTCCACTACGACGTGTCGGATGATTTCTACGCCTTGTGGCTAGACCCCAAGCGGGTCTATTCCTGCGCCTATTACCGCGCGGACGGCATGACGTTGCAGCAGGCGCAGGAGGCCAAGCTGGACCACATCTGCCGCAAGCTGATGCTCCAACCCGGCGAGCGCCTGCTGGACGTGGGTGCGGGCTGGGGTGGGCTGTTGCTGTGGGCTGCGCAGCACTACGGCGTGCAGGCCACTGGCATTACGCTGTCCAAAAACCAGCACGCGCATGTGAATGCGCGGGTAGCAGAGCAGGGGCTGCAAGGCCGAGTGCAGATGCATTTGCGCGACTACCGCGAACTGGAGGAGACCCAGCCGTTCGACAAAATTGCCTCGGTAGGCATGTTTGAGCATGTCGGCGGCGCGCGCATGACCCAGTACTTTGCCAAGCTCTCGCGTCTGCTCAAGCCCGGTGGCCTGGTGATGAACCACGGCATCACCGCAGGCAGCCCGCACAACGCCCAACTCGGCGCAGGCATGGGCGATTTTACGGAACGCTATATCTTCCCCGGTGGCGAGCTGCTGCACACCAGCGCGGTGCTGGCCCATATGGCCGATGGCGGGCTGGAGATGGTGGATGCCGAGAACCTGCGTCCCCACTACGCCCGTACCCTGTGGGCCTGGTCGGACTCTCTGGAGACCCAGTTGCCCCGCGCCCGCCAGGTGTTGCAAGCATCGGTGGGCGAGGCGCGCGCCGAACAGGTGCTGCGTGCCTACCGCCTCTACCTGGCCGGTAGCGCCATGTGTTTTGAGCAGGGCTGGATCAGCTTGCACCAGGTGCTGGCGACCAAACCCGACGTGTCCAGACCGCATCAACAGCAAAGCGTCTACCCGTTTGCGCGGGACTATATGTATCCTTGCCCGTGATACCGCGTGGCATGGCACAGTGCCAGCGCTAAAAATCGCAAAAAGTAATGCTAAAATTTGGTATTACTTTTCAAGGTGGCCGCCATGGGCTATGCACTCACTACCAAAAGCCAGGTTACTGTCCCCAAAGCCGTGCGCCATGCGCTGGGCGTGGGGCCGGGCCAAGAGGTGGACTACGAGGTGCAGCCAGATGGCAAAGTGCTGATGTTTCCCGTCCCCAAGCCTGCTAAATCTGACGTTAACCCGTTTTTGAAATGGCGTGGTATCGGTATCTTGAAAAAGTCCACCGAAGAAATTTTGCGCGAAACGCGCGGCGAAGAGTCGATGCGATGATACTGATTGACTCCAGCGTGTTAATCGACATTACGGAATCGCAAACGCAGTGGGCTCACTGGAGTGAACAGCAGGTGCTGCTGGCCAAAAGCAAAGGTGATGTGGCCATCAATCTCATGGTGTATGCCGAGATTTCCCGCGATTTTGTCGACAAAGCGCAGTTGGATTTGTTTTTGAATGAAGTTGGAGTCAAGGTGGAGCCCCTGGATGGGCGCATGGCCTATGCTGCCGCACGCGCCCATGAGGACTATCGTGCAGCGGGTGGCCAACGCATCGCCACTTTGCCCGATTTTTTTATCGGTGCCCATGCCAACGCCATGCGCTGGCCGCTGCTCACCCGCGACCCGAATCGCATACGTACCTATTTTCCTGAAGTTACCTTGATCTGTCCCGAATGAAATATTTATCGACACGCGGCCACGCCGAGCGCAAACAGTTTTGTGAAATTTTGCTGGAGGGCTTGGCCCCCGATGGCGGTTTGTACCTGCCCGAGCACTATCCTCAGGTGGATGCTGCGGCTTTGGCTAAGCTGCGCACCACTTTGCAAAACCAGGGCTATGCGGGTCTGGCATTTGAAATTTTGTCTTTGTATATCGACGATATTCCTGCGGCGGATTTGAAGGCGCTGTGCAACAAAACCTATACCGCGCAGGTGTTTGGCTCCAAAGACATTGTGCCGCTCAAGAAGTTGGACGCTGTTATCAGTCTGCAAGCGCTGTCAAACGGCCCGACGCTGGCCTTCAAAGACATGGCCATGCAGTTGCTGGGAAATTTGTTTGAATACCAGTTGGCCCGCAAAGGCGAAGAGCTGAATATTTTTGGTGCCACCAGCGGCGATACCGGCAGCGCGGCAGAGTATGCGATGCGCGGCAAAAAGGGCGTGCGCGTGTTCATGACATCCCCCGCAGGCCGCATGAGCCCGTTCCAGCAGGCGCAGATGTTCAGTCTGATGGATGCGAACATTTTTAACATCGCCATCGAGGGCGTGTTTGACGACTGCCAGGACATGGTCAAAGCCGTGTCGAACGATTTGGAATTTAAGCGCAAGTACAAGATTGGCACGGTGAACAGCATCAACTGGGCGCGGTTGTTGGCGCAGGTGGTGTATTACTTTGCAGGGTACTTCTATGCGACCCAGACCAATCAACAAAAGGTCAGTTTCACGGTGCCGTCAGGCAATTTCGGCAACGTCTGCGCAGGTCACGTAGCGCGCATGATGGGCCTGCCCATCGACCGGCTGGTGGTGGCCACCAATGAGAACGATGTGCTGGACGAGTTCTTTCGCACCGGTGTCTACCGCGTGCGCAGCAGCAGTGATACCCACGAGACCTCCAGCCCGTCGATGGACATCTCCAAAGCCAGCAACTTTGAGCGCTTTGTGTTTGACCTGCTGGGGCGCGACGGTGGCAGAACGAAGGCGCTGTTTCACACGCAGTTGGAGGCACATGGCCAGTTTGACCTGGGCGGCCTTGCGGCCTTTAAAGACGCTGCCGTCAAGTATGGTTTTGTCAGCGGAAAAAGCACCCATGCCGACCGCCTGGCCACCATCCAGAACGTGTTTGCCAAGCATGGCGTGATGATCGACACCCACACCGCTGATGGCGTGAAGGTGGCGCGTGAACATACTAAACCCGGCGTGCCAATGATCGTGCTGGAAACGGCGTTGCCGATCAAGTTTGCCGAAACGATTGTGCAGGCCCTGGGCCGTGAGCCGGATCGCCCGGCCCAATTTTCAGGTATTGAGGCGCTTCCCAAGCGCGTGGTCACCATGCCAGCGAGTGTAGACAGGATAAAAGCATTTATCCAGCAAAATACCTGATAAATATGCTGATAGTCCTTTAAAATAGGACGTAAGCAGCTATTTTTAATATAGCACTCGGCTCACCCCATATTTCAAAAAAAGTAGTGTGCAATGAAAGTCATCGGTTTTGCAGGTTTTTCCGGCTCCGGTAAAACCACCCTGGTAGAGGCGCTGATACCCGCGCTCAAAGCGCGTGGGCTGCGCGTGAGCGTGGTCAAGCACGCGCACCATAAATTTGATATTGACCACGCAGGCAAAGATACCTACCGTCACCGCGAGGCGGGTGCCTTTGAGGTGGTGGTCGCCTCAGCCAAGCGCCTGGCCTTGGTGCGCGAGTTTGAAGCCCCCGGCAAGCTCAAGGTGCACCACCTCATCGCCGAGCTGTATGACGGCGTAGACTGGGTGCTGGTCGAAGGTTTTAAAGACAGCGACCTGCACAAAATTGAAGTCTGGCGGCCCAGCAACAACAAGCCCGCCCTGTTTGACAATGATGACTTCATCGTAGCCATCGCCACCGACGCGCCCGAACAAGTCACCTGCGCCACCCAGCGCCCGGTGCTGGACGTGAACCAGCCCGAGCAAGTCGCGCAATGGCTGCTGGACCAAGGTGATCGCTTTACGTATAACCCGGATAATTACCAAGCCGCTTGACGCGCAACACACCATGAACGGCCCCCCCAAATTCGCCCCTCTGCGCTCGCTGGACGACGCGCTGGCCGAGCTGCTGGCGGCCGTTTCGCCATTGGAAGGTACGCAAAGCACATCCACCTTCAATGCTGACCGCCGCGTGCTGGCGCAAGACCTGGTCTCGCAGATCAACGTGCCCGGCTTTGACAACAGCAGCATGGACGGCTACGCCCTGCGCCGCGCCGATTGCCTGGAGGCCGGTGCCGTGCTGCGCGTGGCTCAGCGCATTCCCGCAGGCCACTTTGGCCAGATGCTGCATACCGGTGAGGCCGCGCGCATCTTCACCGGCGCACCCATACCGCCAGGTGCCGACGCGGTGGTGATGCAAGAAGACTGCACCGATCTGGGCAACGACACCGTGCGTGTGAATACCGCGCCCAGCCCCGCCCAGTGGCTGCGCCGTGCCGGGGAAGATATAGCCCAGGGCAGCATAGTGCTACCAAAAGGAGAGCTGCTTACGCCCGCATCATTGGGACTAGCGGCCAGTATTGGCCTGAAAGACCTGCTGGTAACGCGTAAAGCCCGGGTTGCGCTGTTTTCTACCGGCGACGAGCTGGTCATGCCCGGCGACGTAGCGCCCAAGGCCCTGCCGCCGGGCGCGATCTACAACAGCAACCGCTTCTTTCTGCGCGCCTTGCTGCTGCGCGCCGGCTGCGAGGTGACTGACCTGGGCATCGTGCCCGACAACCGCGCCGCCACGCTGGCCGCACTGCAAACCGCTGCCGCGCAGCATGACCTGATTCTTACCAGTGGCGGTGTGAGTGTGGGCGAAGAAGACCACATCAAACCCGCCGTGCAGCAGCTCGGTGCGCTGGACCTGTGGAGCATCAGCATGAAACCGGGCAAACCGTTTGCCTATGGGCGCATTGGTGCAAGCCACTTCGTCGGCCTGCCCGGTAACCCGGTGTCCAGCTTCGTCACCTTTTTGCTGCTGGTACGCCCCCTGCTGGCCAAACTGCACGGCCAGCGCGGTGTGCAGGGCGCTCCCGTTACCATAGCTGCTAACGCACATTTTAATTGGCCTAGAGCCGATAAACGCCGTGAATTCATCCGTGCCAGGCGCAACGCTGCCGGCGGGCTCGACCTGTACCCCAACCAAAGCTCGGGCGTGCTCACCTCGGCCGTGTGGGCCGATGGTTTGGTAGACAACCCGGCGGGCGCAACCATTGCCCACGGCGACGTGGTGCGCTTTATTCCCTTTACCGAGCTGCTGACGTAAAGATGCCGTAGAGTTAGGCACAGGGCCAGAACCATGAAAAAAATCACCATCAAATACTTTGCCTCCATCCGCGAAGCCGTGGGGCAGGGCAGTGAGCAGCTGGCCAGCAACGCCGCCAGCCTGGGCGCACTGCGCGCCGAGCTGGTGGCACGCGGTGCAGCCTATGCCGAGGTGCTGGGCGCAGGCAAGGCCGTGCGCATGGCGCTCAACCAGACCATGAGCGATGAGTCTGCTGCGCTGGTTGACGGTGCAGAAGTTGCCTTCTTTCCGCCTGTGACGGGTGGCTAAGAGGATTTGAATATGCTAAGCGCCCGCGTCAAAATCCAAACCGAAGACTTCAACCTCGCTACCGAAGTAGAAGCACTGCGCGCCCTAGACAAGCGCGTAGGAGCGGTGTGCAGCTTTATCGGCACGGTCAGAGATAGAAATGACGGGTTCTCGGTCAGCACGCTGGAGCTGGAGCACTACCCCGGCATGACGGAAAGCTCCATCGAGGCCATGATCGACGATGCCCACAAGCGCTTTGACATCTTCGCGGCACGCGTGATCCACCGTGTCGGGCTGTTGCAGCCGCTGGACCAAATTGTCATGGTGGCCGTCACCTCAGCCCACCGGGGCGAGAGCTTTAAAGCCTGCGAGTTCTTAATGGACTATCTCAAAACCCAGGCTCCGTTCTGGAAGAAAGAAGTCACCCCTGAAGGCGCGCGTTGGGTCGATGCGCGGGTGAGTGATGATGCGGCGCTGGCCAAGTGGGGCATCCATGCCCGCAATGTTTGAACTTATAGCCTGGTTCTGACGGCATCGATCAGTTCAAATACTTCGGCCTGTCCATCGTCCGCTCTCCCGGCAACGCATCGATAGGCTGCGGATGGGCGGTGGATACCATCGCCCACAGCGATACTTCAAACGCTTTTTCCAGCAGGTGCATCAGGCCATGGGTGAGCTTGGGCTCTAATGCCATCTGGAAGCTGCGGGGTTTGGCGTCAACAGGGGCAGCGTCAGAGAGCTTTTCGCTAAAGACAAACTGCAACTGCCCGTTGGACAGCGGGGTGAGGTTCACCTCGGTCACCAGCAGGGGCTCGGCACCCAGGGGCAGGGCGCTGGGCTGCTCTTTGTAGGGGGTGGCAAAGTCGGAGCCTTGCAGGGACTCCACTTTCTTAAAGTCGGCCAGTATTTGCTGCGAATGCTCGTCTGCGGCAGCAATATAGGGCGATTTAACCCGCTCGGTTTTGGCCACCTGCTCGGCCACCACTTTGGACAGGAGTGGCATAAAGCCCAGCGTCAGGCGGCGGGTAAACCACAGGCGCAGTTCTTCACCTGCTACGGTGTTAATACGTACCAATACACGGTCGTGCTCCTGCACATAATTCACGCTGAGCTGGTGGATGTTCATGCCCTGATTTTAGGGGACTTCCTGTGCCAGCCCCACCATTGCTACCAACCCCTCTAAAACCATGCAAGTTACCCCTGTACCTAAATCGTCCGCCTACCGCCGCATCGCCACCGAAGAGGCTTTCTCTCCTCCGGAGATGCTGGACATTTACCGCAAAATTCTGGCCAAAGACGATGTTGACCCCGGCTTTAAAGGTCTGATGGGTTTTTACATGAGCAGCCCCAGCGCGCGTGCGCAGCACATCATGCGCTGCCTGACGGATCTGGACGCGCTGCGTATCCAGCACATGGACGAGGCAGGCATTGACCACCAGGTGATCGCCCTCACCGCACCCGGCGTGCAGGTGATGGACAAAGCCACCGCCGTGTCGTTTGCCGCCCTGGCGAACGACCAGCTGGCCGCCGCCGTGCGCCGTCACCCGACACGTTTTACCGGCATGATCGCCGTGGCCCCGCAAGACCCGGCTGCTGCTGCCAAAGAGATTCAGCGCGGTGTAAACCAGTTGGGCATGCATTCGGTCATCATCAACTCGCACACGCAGGGTGAGTATTTGTCTGACCCGAAGTTTTGGGATATTTTTGCCGCGGCAGAAAGCCTGAACGTGCCCATCTATTTGCACCCCAACTCGCTGCCGCGCAATATGTTCCAGCCCTTCCATGAGTGCGGTTTGGACGGCGCAATTTACGGTTTTGGCGTAGAGACGGGTTTGCATGCGCTGCGCATCATCACCGCAGGGGTGTTTGACCGCTTCCCCAAGCTGCAAATGATCATTGGCCACATGGGCGAGGCGCTGCCGTTTTGGTCGTACCGCCTGGACTACATGCACAACGCGACCGTCAAGTCACAGCGCTATGAGAGCGTCAAACCACTCAAGAAAAAACCGAGCGACTACCTGCGTGAGAACTTCTACATCACCAACAGCGGTGTGGCCTGGGAGCCCGCGATCAAGTTCACCCAAGCCGTCGTCGGCGTGGACCGTGTGCTGTATGCCATGGACTACCCCTACCAGTACCTGGCCGACGAAGTGGTGGCGATGGACAATATGAGCATGAGCGCCGAGGATAAAAAGAAGTTTTTCCAGACCAATGCTGAAGCAGTATTTAAGATCAAATCGGTGCAAACGCCTGGAAACTTCAGACGGCCAATGCCATCCAAACAGCATTCATTCAAGGATATTCAGTATGCAATCCATAATTATTAAATCGGCTCTAATACTTTCCGCCACGCTGTCTGCACTGGTAGCACAGGCGCAAACCTGGCCTGTACAACCCATCAAAATCATCGTGCCCTTTACTGCAGGCACAGGTATGGACACGATAGCCCGCGCGGTGGCTCCGCGCTTGGGCGAACGGCTTGGCCAGCCCGTGGTGGTGCAAAACCAGCCCGGTGCCAGTGGCAACATCGGTGCCGATGCGGTAGCTAAATCCAGCGCCGACGGCTACACCGTGCTAATGGGCGCCAACACCATGCTGATGGCCTCGCAGATCTACAAAAACGTGCCGTTTAACCCGGTGAAAGATTTCTCCTCGGTGTCCCTCGCTGCCTGGGGCACCTTGATGTTGGTGAGCAATCCTAAGACGGGCATCCAGACGGTGCAAGATCTGGTCAAGCAGTCCAAGGCCAAGCCCGGCTCACTGAGCTTTGGCTCGCCCGGTGTCGGCACGCCGCACCACATGGCGATGGAATTATTCAAGGCCAAAACCCAGCTCTTCATGCTGCATGTGCCTTACCGGGGCACGGCGGGCTATACGCAAGACTTGCTGTCGGGTGAACTCAACGTAGGCTTCCTGCCCGTGCACATCGCGCAAGGTTTCGTCAACAGCGGCAAGCTCAACGCACTGGCTGTGGGCAGCCCCAAGCGCCACCCCGTCGCGCCCAGCGTGTCCACCTTCGACGAGCTGGGTATCAAAGGCGTAGAGGTAGACCTGTGGTACGCCTTCTTTACCCCCAGCAAAACTCCTGCGAGCGTGGTGAGCCGTTTGAACAGCGAAATCTCCGCCATTTTAAAGCTGCCCGAAGTGACCGAGCTGTTCAAACGTGCAGGCATGGATGCAGCTACCTCCAGCACTGACGAGCTGACCCAACTGGTCGCCAAAGACTACCCACGTTGGGGCGAAGTGATCAAGCGCAACGGCATCAGTGCTGAATAAGTGATGACTCCCCGCATCGCTGTCATCGGCGGCGGCATCGCCGGCCTGGGCTTTGCACTGCACCTGCACCAGTTGGGCATGCAGTGCGACGTGTACGAGAGCGTGCCCGAAGTACGTGAGCTGGGCGTAGGCATCACTCTCTTGCCCCACGGCATGCGCGAGCTGTCCGCACTGGGTCTGCAAGCCGATTTGGAAGCGGTGGGCATTGAGAATCTGGAAAGCGTGTTCTTCAACCGCTTTGGCCAGTACATTTACCGCGAGCCGCGTGGCCGCCATGCGGGCTACCCCATGCCCGAGGTGGGCATCCACCGTGGCAAGCTGCATAAAATTTTGTTCGATGCCACCGTCAAGCGTCTGGGTGCCAACCGCGTGCATACCAACCACCGCTGTACGGGAGTCACGCAAACAGAGCAGGGCGCTAGCGTGCATTTTGTGCAGGGCAGTCCATCGGGCAAAGAGGCTGTACCTCTGCCCTCGGTGCAGGCCGACATTGTGGTCGCCTGCGACGGCATCCACTCCGCTGTGCGCCGCCAGTTCTACCCGAACGAAAAGCTCGCCTTTGCAGGCATCAACACCTGGCGCGGTGTGACCCGTCACAAGCCGATCCTCACCGGTAAAAGCTACATGCGTGTCGGTTCGATAAAAACCGGCAAGATGGTGATCTACCCGATCGTGGACAACATCGACGGCCAAGGCATGCAGCTCATCAACTGGATGGCCGAGATCGAAGGCAATAGCAAGGACATGAACGACTGGAACACCGGCGGCAAGGTGGATGATTTCATCAGCATCTTCAAAGACTGGCAGTTTGACTGGCTGGATGTGCCCGCCCTGATCCGCAATGCCGACCAAGTGCTGCAATACCCCATGGTGGACAAAGACCCGGTAGCGCAATGGACCTTTGGCCGCGTTACCCTCATGGGCGATGCCGCCCACCCCATGTACCCGCGCGGCTCCAACGGCTCGGCCCAGGCCCTGATCGACGCGCGTACCTTGGCGACCGAGCTGTCAGCGCAGTCAGACCCAGTGGCCGCATTGCACAGCTACGAGGCCAAACGACGCGAAGTCACGGCCCGTATCGTAGAGACCAACCGCAGCGTGCCGCCGGACTTTATCAATATCAAAGTGGATGAACTGGCAGGCGACAAACCCTTTCGCCACATCGATGACTTGATCAGCCAAGCCGAGCTGCGTGAAATTTCCGAAAACTATAAAAGGGTGGCAGGATTTTCCTTGGAAGGACTGAAGCCCTGAATGCATTAGCGATAATGGTAGGTTACTCCTCGCCATGCTAGACATTACCTTCCCCGAATCCCTGCCCGTATCTGCCCGCCGCGATGAGATTGCGACGGCAATTAGAGACCACCAGGTGATCATTGTCTGCGGCGAAACCGGCTCGGGCAAGACCACGCAACTGCCCAAGATTGCATTGGCGTTAGGGCGAGGCAAACTGAATTACCCCCCTGGCAAAGGCAAACTCATCGGCCATACCCAGCCGCGCCGCATTGCGGCAACGTCTGTGGCCAAGCGCATTGCCGAAGAGCTGAAAACACCGTTGGGTGATGTGGTGGGCTACAAGGTGCGGTTTCAAGACCGGCTCTCGCGCGATGCCTCGGTAAAGCTGATGACCGACGGTATTTTGCTGGCGGAGACGCAGGGCGACCCGGATTTGAAAGCCTATGACACGCTGATCATTGACGAAGCGCATGAGCGGTCCCTGAATATTGACTTTCTGCTGGGCTATTTGAAGCAGTTGCTTCCGCGCAGGCCTGATCTGAAAATCATCGTGACTTCGGCCACGATTGACGCGGATCGGTTTGCCCGGCATTTCAAGTCTCAACACGGCCCTGCGCCAGTCATCATGGTCAGTGGCCGCATGTTCCCGGTGGAGCAGCGCTACCGGCCGTTTGAAGAAAGCCGTGACTACGATTTGAACAGCGCGATTGCGGATGCGACGGACGAGCTGTGGATGGGCGGCGGGGGCGGCGATATTCTGGTCTTCCTGCCCGGTGAGCGCGAAATCCGCGAAGCGGCGGATCATTTGCGCAAGCATTTGGCGCACCAGCCGCTGCACCGCAATGCCGATGTGATCCCGCTGTTTGCGCGACTCTCCCAGCAAGAGCAAGACCGCGTGTTTGAAGTGGGCAACGGCAAACGCATTGTGCTGTCTACCAATGTGGCCGAAACTTCACTCACGGTGCCTGGCATCCGCTACGTGATTGACGCAGGCACCGCGCGCGTGAAGCGCTATAGTTTCAGGAACAAGGTAGAGCAGCTATTGGTGGAGCCGATAGCCCAGGCAGCGGCTAACCAACGCTCGGGCCGCTGCGGGCGGGTGGCCGATGGTATTTGCATTCGGCTGTATGAGCAGAAAGACTTTGACGCGCGACCCAAATTTACCGACCCCGAGATTCTGCGTTCTTCCCTGGCTGGCGTCATCCTGCGAATGAAGGCGCTGCGTCTGGGCCATGTGGAAGATTTTCCGTTTATCGAGCCGCCCCAGCGCCGGGCCATTGCCGATGGCTACGACCTGCTGCAAGAGCTGGGCGCGGTGGATGAGTACAACGAGCTGACCCCGCTGGGTGGCGAACTCTCGCGTCTACCGCTAGACCCGCGCGTTGGCCGGATGATCATTGAGGCGCGCAGCCGCAACGCGCTGGACGAGGTGCTGATCATTGCCAGCGCGCTGAGCGTGCAAGACGTGCGCGACCGCCCGATGGAGGCGCAGCAGCAGGCCGACGAGGCGCATAAGAAGTTTGATGATGAGAAGAGCGAATTTACCGGCTATTTGAAGCTGTGGAAGTGGATCAACGCCGCGCGCGGCGGGGATGGCAAAGAGCACAAGCTGTCCAACCGCCAGTACGAGCAACTGCTGCGTCAAAACTTCGTCAACATCCGCCGCGTGCGCGAGTGGCGCGACATTTATTCGCAGCTGCACACCGTCGTCACCGAGCACGGCTGGCTACGCCCTGCGCCGGGCCGCCCCAAGCAGGGCACGGCCCCCACGGGGGGCAGCGAAGACGCGCAGCGCGTAGCGTGGGGGCAAAGTCCAGCCAGCTACGAGCAACTGCACTTGTCCATGCTGGCCGGCCTCTTGGGCAACATCGGCTGGAAGCTGGAAGATGAGGACGTATATTTGGGCGCACGCGGCATCAAGTTTTACCGCCACCCGGGGGCCAACCTGAGTAAAAAGCCTGGCCGCTGGATTGTGGCCGCCGAGCTGGTAGACACCTCGCGCCTGTTTGGCCGGGGCATTGCGGCGATAGAGCCGCAGTGGATTGAGCAAGTGGCCGGGCATCTATTAAAGAAGCAACTGCTTGACCCGCACTGGGAAAAGAAAAGCGCCGAGGTCATTGCGCTGGAGCGCGCCACGCTGTATGGCATCGTCATCTACAGCGGCCGACGCGTCAACTACAGCAAGGTAGACCCGGTGGCCGCGCGCGAGGTGTTTATCCGTGAGGCGCTGGTAGGCGGTGAGTGGGAGACCAAGCTGGCCTTCCTGGCCCACAACGAAAAGCTGCTCAAGCAGGTCGAAGACATCGAGCACAAGTCGCGTCGCCAGGACGTGCTGGTGGACGACGAGTTGATCTACGCCTACTATGACCAGCAGATTCCCGCCGACGTGTGTAGCGGCTATTTGCTGGAGCAATGGTACTTTGATGCGAGCAAAAAGAACCCCAAGCTCTTGATGCTCACCCGCGAAGAGCTGATGCGCCACGAGGCCGCAGGCATCACCACGCAGGCCTTTCCCAAAGTGGTGCGCCTGGGCGGTGTCGACTGCCGAGCCACCTACCTGCACGAGCCGGGCGATACCAAAGACGGCCTGACGGTCGAGGTGCCGCTGTTCGCCCTGAACCAGGTGAACGAGGAGCGCTGCGAATGGCTGGTGCCCGGCATGTTGCAAGGCAAAATTTTGGCACTCATCAAAAGCCTGCACCAGCGCCCCCGCTCGCGTCTGGTACCGCTGCCGGGCAGCGCCGAGCGCTTGTACGCCGTGCTCAGCGAGCCAGCGGCTTTTGGGGCCAGCGGGTTGGTGGACGCGCTGCTCAAGCTGTGCCGCGATGCCACGGCCGTAGACATCAAGCGCGGTGACTTCAAGCTGGACATGCTGCCGCCCCACCTGTTCATGAACTTCAGGGTGGTGGACGAGCATGGCCGCCAGATGGGCACGGGGCGCAACCTGGCGGCACTCAAGGCCGAGCTGGGTGCGCAGGCGCGTGGGGCGTTTGCCAGTCTGGCGGCGTTGTCCAGTGCGGCCGGTAAACTGCCAAAACCAGCCATAGAAACCGAAAATAGTGCATCAAATACGCCCGTAGTCCTTGATGGAAGGACTCAAGCAGCTACTAAAAACGTAGCAAATACAGCGGCTCCTGCACTCCTGGCCGACGCCCGCTACACCAGCTGGACGTTTGGCGAGCTGCCCGAGCTGCTGGAGATATCGCGCCAAGCCGGGCGCGGCAGTAACGCGCAGTTGCAAACGCTGATCGGGTTTCCGGCCTTGGTCGATCAAGGCGATGCCGTCAGCATCGAAGTCTTCGACGAACCTGAAGTCGCCGCCGCCAAGCACCGCGCCGGCCTGCGCCGCCTGTGCGCCTTGCAGATCAAAGACGCACTGAAATACCTGGAGAAAAACATCCCCGACCTGCAAAAAATGAGCGTTGCCTACATGCCGCTAGGCACCGCCGATGAACTGAAAAGCCAGATCATCGACGTAGCGCTGGACAAAGCTTTTCTGCTCGATCCGCTTGCCTACCAACGCGGATGACTTCAAGCGCCGCATCGACGAAGGCCGTGGCCGCCTGACCCTGATCGCCAATGAAGTCGCCCGTCTGTGCGGCACCATCCTGATCGAGTACGCCACCGCCGTCCGCAAAATCAAAGACACTAAAACCGCCCCCGAAGCCACGGCTGATGCCACCCAGCAACTCCAGCGCCTGATGCCCAAGCGCTTCCTCACGGCCACCAGTTTCACCCAGCTACAGCACTTCCCCCGCTACCTCAAGGCCATCACCCTGCGGCTAGACAAGCACCGCGCCGACCCCGCGCGCGATGCCCTGCGTTTGGCCGAACTCAGGCCTCAAGAGCAACGCTTCATCCGCCTGCTGGCCGAGCGCAAAGGCGTGCTGGATACCCGCCTGGCCGAGCTGCGCTGGCTGCTGGAAGAACTGCGGGTCAGCTTCTTCGCCCAGGAGCTGCGCACCCCGCAGCCGGTCAGCACCAAGCGGCTGGACAAGGTGTGGGCGCAGTTGGCGCTGTAGCCGTTAGGTATTTGCGTAAATAGTCCAGTAGGCCAATAAAATTGGGCATAAGCAGCTATTAAATAAGAAGCGGTTACGGGCGCGTATGCCACGTAGATCGGTGGCACTTAGGTCTGTACTATGGCTTGAAACCCACCATAGATCATCCGCTTGCCATCAAAGGGCATGGATTTTTCCATACGCGGATCGTCCATCACTTTCTTCATGCCAGCGTCGCGCACCTGGCGTGACGGCCAGACGATCCACGAGAACACCACCGTTTCATCGCTCTTGCATTGGACTGCCAAGGGAAACGAGGTGACCACACCTTGCGGCACATCGTCGCCCCAACACTCCACCACTTGCAAAGCGCCGTGGTCTTTGAAGATGGGCGCAGCAGCCTGCGCATGCTGTCTGAACAACTCACGGTTAGCCGTAGGTACGGCAATCACAAATCCGTCAACATAGTTCATGATTTCTCCTTGTGTGAAATGGGTTGGGCCTGTCCCGCTGGTTATGTTAGCGACCCAGCGCCGGGCATGCAAATGGGGTGGCCATGCGCCTGCGCATTGACATCCGGCCACGACCGGGCACAATCTTGCAAACCCTAGAGGAGAGACCGCCACCATGGACCGTCGCAACTTTATTGAATCCTGCTCGGCCAGTGCGGTGTGCCTCACGGCCAGTGCGGCGCTGCCTGCCTTTGCCGCCAATGCCGCACCCAAGGCCTACGCCCGGGTGCTACTGACCGACGAGCGGGGCGACCCGTTTAAAGCCTCCAAGCTGGCGGCGCAAACCAATTATGTTTTTCACTATCCGTTTGAGGCCACGCCGGTGTTTTTGCTCAATCTGGGAAAGTCCAGTGGCAGGCAACACCCTGGCCACCAAAACGCAGGACCGTTACGCCTGGCCTGGCGGGGTGGGCGCAGGCAAAAGCGTGGTGGCCTTCAGCGCCATCTGCGCGCACCAGCTGGTCTACCCCACCAAAGACGTGAGCTTTATCAGCTTTCGCAAGGGTGCGGCGATTAACGCCAAAACGCCCAATGCCGGCAATGACCTGATCCACTGCTGCGCCGACCACAGCCAGTACGACCCGGCCCAGGGTGCCAAAGTCCTATCCGGCCCCGCCAGCCAACCGCTGTGTGCCGTGCTGCTGGAGCACAGCGCCAAAGATGACACCCTCACCGCCTACGCCACGCTGGGCGGCGAGCTGTTTGATGATTTTTTCAAAAAATACGAAATGAAACTGAGCATCGACGTGGGAAAAAAAGCCAAAAATGCCGTGCAAACCACGGCAGTGGTGCGCGAGCTGGACCGGTTTTGCCGCAACGCCATCAAGTGCTGAGGGCGTTGGCTCTCCAATTTTGCGCAGCCGTATGGTGAAGAGTCGCTATCAGGCCACTGGAATTGAATCCGAGTTTGAGCCCGGCTCGCGTGGGCGAGTGCTGCGCAATCTGTTGGGCATTACACGCGTGCGCGACATGAACTTGGCCGAGTCGCAGGCGCTGGAGATCGCGCAAGACCTGGCGCTGGATCGGTTCGATGTTGAGCACCGGTTCACGGCCCAGGACATTTGCAATCTGCACGCCTTGTGGCTTGGCCCCATTTACCCATGGGCGGGTGAATACCGGTCTGTTGATATTGGCAAGGGTGGTTTTCAGTTTGCGCATGCACGCCTCATTGCAGGGCTTATGGCAGCGCTGGAGCGGGGCGCGCTCAAAAAGCACACGCCGTGCCGCTCTGGGGATGACGCTGCAATAGCGATGGCCTTGGCGGAGGTGCATGCGGAGCTGATCCTGGTGCATCCGTTTCGCGAAGGCAATGGCCGTCTGGCGCGTGTGTTGGCTGTGCTGATGGCCTTGCAGGCGGGATTGCCGCCGTTGGATTTCAGTCCTATGCTGGGCCGAGGGCGGCGCCTCTACATTGGTGGCATCCATGCCGCAATGGGGCGGGACTATGGGCCTCTGGCGACCGTTTTCGAGAAAATTATCGCGCGGTCAAGGCAGAGCGCTTCTGCCAATACGTAGTAAAGCTTTCGTGGGTGGCAGGTCCGGTGGCTTTGGCACTTGGCGCAAACGGGGCGCGAATGCCTTCCACCGCCGATGACGTTTCGGCGGAAATCCTCAGCGCAGCCTTACGCTTAGCTGCGGTGCGGTTGCGCAGGTACGGGTTGGATTCTTTGAGTGTCATGTTACTTATGGTACTACGCCTATGCCGGGGAGGGAAGTGCACGCGTAAGTTGCCCTGGCACAGATAAGGCGAATCGCGAGCGATATAGAGCCTGCGACTACAGCTTAGCCAGCCGACCCAGCGCTGCCAGCAGCGTTTCATCCTTCTTGGCAAAGCAAAAGCGCACCACGCGCTGGTCAAAGCCGTTGCCGTAGAAGGCTGACAGTGGGATGGCGGCTACGCCTATCTCCGCGGTGAGCCATTTGCAAAAATCGGCTTCGCTCATGCCCTGGGCGGCGGGCAGTGCGCTGATGTCTACGCACTGAAAGTAGCTGCCCTGGGTGTGCAGGGGTTTGAGCCGGGTTTTGCGGATGCCGTCCAAGAACAGGTCGCGTTTGCGTTGGTAGAAGGCGGGCAGCTCGGTATACGGCGCCGGGTTGGCCATGTAGCTGGCCAGGCCATATTGCACCGGGGTGTTGACGGTAAATACGTTGAACTGGTGCACCTTGCGAAACTCGGCAGTCAGCGGCGCGGGCGCGGCCACGGTGCCTATCTTCCAGCCGGTGACGTGGTAGGTTTTGCCAAAGCTGCTGACGACGAAGGCGCGGGCCGCCAGGCCGGGGTAGCGGGCGGCGCTTTCGTGCTGCTGGCCGTCAAACACCATGTGCTCGTACACCTCGTCGCTGATCAAGAGCACGTCAGTGGGGGCCAAAATCTCTTGCAGGCGCAGCATGTCGGCGCGGCTCCAGATCGTGGCGCTGGGGTTGTGCGGGCTGTTGATGAGGATGGCGCGGGTTTTTGGCGTGATGGCGGCGCTGATTTTGTCAAAGTCGGGGCGGAAGGTTCCCGGCGTGAGCGGCACGCGCACTACCTTGCCACCCGCCAGCTCGATATTGGGCACATAGCTGTCGTAGCAGGGCTCCAGCACGATCACCTCGTCACCCGGGTGGACGATGGCCAGGATGATGGTGATGATCGCTTGCGTAGCCCCGGCGGTGATGGTGATTTCGGTCGCAGGGTTATACTGGCGTACGTGGAGTGCTGCAATTTTTCTAGCAATTGCCTCGCGCAGTTGGGGTACACCCAGCATGGAAGGGTACTGGTTGAGGCCGCGCTGCATGGCATCGGTGACGGCATCGACCAATTTTGCGTCGCAGGCAAAATCCGGGAAGCCCTGGCCCAGGTTAACGGCGTTTTTTTCCAACGCCAGGGCAGACATGACGGTGAAAATGGTGGTGCCTACGTTGGGGAGTTTGGACTGGAGCTGGGGGGTGCGTTCTGGGGTTTGCATGGTGGGTCAATGGAGAGGAGGAGCTAGTCAGTTGAGGACAGAGCAACGGGGCGCTGCGCGCTGTCCGTTGGTCTGTCCCGCAATGTATTCACAATTCATAATCATCTGCCTGCCCACTCATCGCCCGGTCAATCAGTTTGCGGTTGAGTTTGTCGCTGAGCAGTTCTGCGAAGGTGTAGACAAAGTTGCGCAGATAGGCGCTGCGCTTGAAGGCGATGCGGGTGACGTTTTTGCCGAATAGTTGGCCGGCGGGTTTGACCACCAAGCCCTGCATGGGGTCGTCTTTTACCGCCATCTCGGCCATGATGCCGATGCCCAGACCGGTGCGCACATAGGTGCGGATCACGTCCGAGTCAATCGCCTCCAGCGCGATGCGTGGCGAGAGTTTTTTGGCGGCAAAGGCGGCATCGATCTTGGTGCGGCCGGTAAACGAGGGGTGGTAAGTGATGATGGGTTCAAGCGCCAGGTCGGCCAAGGTAACCTGGTTGACCTTGGCCAGCTTGTGGCCTTCGGGTATCACCAGCATGTGCTGCCACTCATAGCATGGCAGGGTTATCAAGTCTGCGTAGTCTGCTAGCGATTCGGTAGCTATGCCCACTTCAGCCACTTCGTCGATCAGCATCTTGGCCACCTGGTCGGGCGTGCCCTGGTGCAGGCTGATGTTGACCTTGGGGAAGGCATCGCGCAGCTTGGCAATCGGCTGGGGCAGCACGTAGCGCGCCTGGGTGTGGGTGGTGGCAATGCTCAGGGTGCCGCTGTCTTGCTGGCTGAATTGCTCGCCAATTTTTTTCAGGTTACCCACCTCGCGCATGATCAGTTCAATGCTTTTGAGCACGTGGGTGCCCGGCTCGGTGATGCGCTTGAGCCGCTTGCCGTGGCGCGCAAAAATCTCTACGCCCAGCTCTTCCTCCAGCTCAATGATGGCCTTGGACACGCCCGGCTGCGAGGTATGCAGCGCCTTGGCCGCCTCGGTCAAATTGAGGTTGCGCCGCGCGGCTTCCTGGACAAAGCGAAATTGGTGCAGATTCATATCTAAAAGTTACTAAAAACTGATTTTATTATGCCTTTAAATGGAATTAAAAATTAAAAAAACACAAGTCCATTGACAATCGATAGAGGGTGTTGATTACATAAACTGGCAATGCCACAGAACTCACCTGATAGTTCGGTATCCAACCCGTGTTGAGCGTGTTATGCCTTGAATGGGATTTCGCAATATCGGCCTACCGCACACGCAGCAGGGAGAGGATGTCATGAAATACCTACCCACAATGCAACCTACTCCTGTGAGGAGATGGGGATTAATGGGGTTGCTGGTTTGGGCCGTGGTGGCCTGCGGTGGAGGTGGTGGAGGTGGTGGCAGTGACCCACCACAGGGTGGTGGTTTCAACTTCAGCAGCGCACAGCTCACACTGTCTGGTGATCAGGAGGTGGTGCCGACCATCACAGGTGCGGTCGGCATTGGAACCTTGACGCTGGCATCCCCCACGCTGGTGCTTAGCGGCGGCATTAGCGTGAATGGCATGGTTGCCACGGCCGCAAATATCCATCAGGGTGACACAGGGGTCAACGGCCCGGTGATCGTGACGCTGTTGGAGTCTTCTGCGGGCAATGGTAACTGGAGTGTGCCCGCCGGTACTACCCTCACGCAGGCACAGGCACGGGCCTTTGCCGATGGTGGGCTTTACTTCAATGCACACAGTAGCGCCTACCCAGGCGGCGAAATTCGCGGACAGATTGGCCGCAATGTTTTCATGGCACAGATGACATCCGCGCAGGAGGTGCCCAGTAATCCCAGTAGCGCTTTTGGCAATGGCGTTGTAAGCCTGGACCTGGTGACGAGAAAATTCAGTGCACGCATCAATGTGGTCGGCATGGCGACTAACGCCGCGCACATCCATTCCGGCGCGCAGGGTGCCAACGGTCCTGTGTTGTTCAGCCTGAGCGAGGCCGCGCCAGGCACGTGGGTGGCTGCGGCAGATGCCACCATGACCGATGCCCAGCTAGCTGTGATCCGTGCAGGGGGCTTGTATTTCAACGCCCATAGCAGTGCCTTTCCCAATGGCCAGATCCGTGGGCAGATCGGGCGCAATGTACGCTTTGCCAGTCTCAGCCCCGCGCAGGAAGTGCCACCTGTCATGCTGTCTACCGCCAGCGGCACCGGAACACTGGTGCTTGACCCGCTGACGCGCGCCGCCAGTGGCGGCATCACCATTGCTGGCATGACAGCCATCGAAGCGCATATCCACCAGGCGGCCACTGGTGTGAACGGCCCGGTCATTGTGACGCTGGTGAACACCAGTCCCGGTGTCTGGGGTGTGCCCGCAGGCGCGGTGTTGACCGCTGAACAGTTCAAGGCCTACAAACAAGGGGAGTTGTACTTCAACGCCCACAGCGTTAACCAGCGTACCGGTGAAATCCGGGGGCAGATTCTTTAATTCGGGAATGCAAGGCCTTATGCCGTGTCTAGCAGGGCCTTCAACTCGGCATCGCTAAATCCTGCTTTGCGCCGCGCGGCCTCGTTAAACGGCGGCTGCATGCGCGGCGCACCATACTGTTTGCTTAGCTGTCTGAAATGCGCCAAAGGCTCCAGGCTCTCGCGTTGGCACAGCCAGCGGTACCAGTGGTTGCCTATGGCCACATGACCTACTTCGTCGTGCAGGATAGTGTCCAGGATGGCCACGGTTTTCAGGGCATCGGGGCTGCCTACCTTGCGCAGCTTGGCCTGCATCAGCGGTGTGGCATCCAGCCCGCGTGCCTCCAGCGTGCGCGGCACCAGGGCCATGCGGGCGACCACGTCGCCCTTGGTTTTTTCGGTCATTTCCCACAGGCCATTGTGGGCAGGGAAGTCACCGTACGCATAGCCCATGCTGCGCAGTTGCTGGGCCAACAGGGTGAAATGCGTGGCTTCTTCATCGGCTACCCGCAGCCAGTCATGGTAGTACTGGAGCGGCATGCCAGTAAAGCGCCAAGCAGCATCCAGCGCCAGGTTGATGGCGTTGAACTCGATATGGCAGACCGCATGTACCAGTGCGGCCAGGCCGTCCGGTGTGTAGGGCGAACGTCTGGGTACGTTTAAATGCTGCATCAGCATCGGTTTGGCTGGGCGGCCAGGGATGTTGGGCGGCTCTGCCAGCGCGCCATGCGCTATAGATAGCATAGCTGCTTGCGTCCACAGGGCGTGGACTAGGGCTACTTTTTCATCGGTATCGGCAGTGTAGAGTGCGGCCAGAGCCGCCATGCGCAGTTCCATGGCTGAATGATAATGGAATCCATGCAAGCCAAAAAAATATTACTCCTGAGCGTCTCTGCCGGAGCCGGCCACATGCGCGCTGCCGAGGCGATTCGCAGCTATGCCGATTTGCGCGACGACGATACCCAGGCCACCCATCTGGACGTGATGGAGTACGTCACTGGCAGTTTCAAAAAACTCTACACTGACTTTTATATCAAGCTGGTCAACAAGGCCCCAGCACTGTGGGGCTATCTGTACCATACCACCCACGAGGCGCAGCCCAACAGCCTGATGGAGAAGCTGCGCCGCACGCTGGAGCGCCTGAACGCCAAAGGATTGCTCAAAGCCATCGCCAAGGTGCAGCCCGATGCGATTGTCTGTACCCATTTTCTGCCTGCCGAAATATTGTCGCGCTTGATCCGCAAGGGTGAGCTGCACTGCCCCGTATGGGTGCAGGTAACCGACTTTGACCTGCACCGCATGTGGGTGCATGAGGGTATGGCGGGTTACTTTGCTGCCAACGAGGAAGTGGCTTTTCGCATGCGGGCGATGGGCATAGCGGGTGACAAAATTCATGTCACCGGCATTCCCATCATGCCAGCCTTTGCGCAGCAGCTTGACCGGAGCGTTTGCGCGAAGGAGTGTGGTCTTGATCCCCAGCGCACCACTTTTTTGCTGATGGGCGGTGGTGCGGGCCTGGGTAGCCTGGACGTAGTCGCCAAGCGCCTGATGGCGCTACAGGGCGATTTTCAACTCATCGTACTGGCGGGTAAAAATGCGCAGGCGCTGGCCGCATTGCAAAGCTTGGCGCAACGCTACCCAAGCCGCTTGCTGGCCCAGGGCTTTACCGACAGGGTAGAGCGCCTGATGGCCTGCGCCGACCTGGTGATCACCAAGCCCGGTGGCCTGACCACCTCTGAGTGCCTGGCGATGGGCCTGCCCATGATTGTCAACGCCCCCATCCCCGGCCAGGAGGAACGCAATGCCGACTATCTGCTAGAGCAGGGCGTGGCACTCAAAGCTTTTGACGATGTCACGCTGGAGTACCGCATCCGCCAGCTGCTACAGCACCCTGCTAAACTGGCTGATATGCGCAGCAAAGCGCGCGCCCTGGGGCGACCCACCGCTGCCCAGCAGGTGCTGGATACGGTCATGCAATATGGCTCACAGAAATGAAAGACGAGTATGGCAATTTATGAATTGGACGGCATACAACCCACTCTGGGTGCAGGCGCCTGGGTGGCCGACAGCGCCGATGTGATCGGCAACGTGGTGCTGCAGGAGGGTGCCAACGTGTGGTTTGGCGCGATACTGCGCGCCGACAACGAAGTGATGACGATTGGCAAAAACTCCAACGTGCAAGACGGCAGCGTGCTGCATTCTGACCCTGGCTCGCCACTGACCCTCGGCGCGGGTGTAACGGTGGGTCACCAGGTCATGCTGCATGGCTGCACCATTGGCGAGGGCTCGCTGATCGGCATCCAGTCGGTGATTTTGAACAACGCCAAAATTGGCAAAAATTGCATTGTGGGCGCGGGCAGTGTGGTGACCGAGGGCAAAGAGTTTCCCGACAACTCACTCATCATCGGATCGCCCGCCAAAGTGGTGCGCACGCTGGACGAGGCCACGGTGAAAAAGATCAATGCCATTGCCGACCATTACGTGGACAATGCCCGCCGCTATGCCAAAGGCCTGAAGAAAATCGCCTGAACGGAAACGCGCAATGTCTGAACTGCATAAATTTATTTTCGATGGCCTGCCGGTGCGCGGCATGATTGTGCGCCTGACCGATGCCTGGCAAGAAGTGCTGGCCCGCCGCGCCGCCAACAGTAACGGGGCCTACCCGCCGCGGGTAAGTGAGCTGCTGGGCGAAATGCTGGCCGCTGGCACGCTGATGCAAAGCAACATCAAATTCAACGGCGCACTGGTGCTGCAAATCATGGGCGACGGCCCGGTGAAGGTGGCCGTGGCCGAGATCCAGTCAGACCTGTCACTGCGCGCTACGGCCACGGTGCAAGGAACGGTGGCGCTGGACAGCAAGCTGAGCGAAATGGTCAACGTGAAAAACCTGGGGCGCTGCGCCATCACGCTCGACCCCAAAGACAAGCACCCCGGCCAGCAACCCTACCAGGGCGTGGTACCGCTGCATGGCGACCACAAAGAAAAGCTGGAGAGCCTGAGCCTGGTGCTGGAGCACTATATGTTGCAGTCCGAGCAGCTCGATACCAAGCTGGTGCTGGCGGCGGACGACAAGGTGGCCGCGGGCCTGCTGATTCAGCGCCTGCCCGTGCAGGGCGAGAAGAACCTGGGAGAAAAATCACGGGAGGACGATATCGGTATCGACGAGGCCTTCAACCGCATTGCCCTGTTTGCGTCGAGCCTGAAGCGTGAAGAGCTGTTAAGCCTCGATGTCGATACCATCCTGCACCGCCTGTTTTGGGAAGAAAAAGTGCTGCGCTTTGAGCCCGCCCTGCCGCGTTTTGCCTGTACCTGTAGCCGTGAGCGGGTAGCCAGCATGCTGCATAACCTGGGCGTGGCCGAGGTGCAATCGATTCTCACCGAGCAGGAGCGGGTAGAAGTGGGTTGCGATTTTTGTGGTGTGCAGTACCGCTTTGATGCCGTAGATGCCGCCGCCATTTTTACCCAACCGCTGGACCATCCGCCGGGGCCGACGACGGTGCAGTGAGCTGGCTGAACAACCGATGCTCGCAATCGGGGTCGGAGCATTTATCACAGGTCCAGACCCATTTTTGAGATGCATTTATAGCCGTAGTCCCTGTGTTATGGACGTGAGTAGCTATGCAATCAATAGCGTTCTTCAATCGCATCGGGCCTTGCCCATAGACCACGCGGTAGCCGATCTGGGCCTCATTCAGTGCCGAGCGCAGCAGTGCATCCACTGGGCCTCGCACATGCGCGCCCTCGCGCTGGATGCCGTCGGCCTGCCAGGGCATGTCCAGGCCTGTCAGCAGCGTCACATCAAAGCTGCACTGCTGGGCGATGGCCTGGGCATAGAGCGAGCGGTCGGCAAACACCCAGTCGCTGTACACCGCCGTCATCAGCGCAGTGGTGTCGGCAATCACAATGCGGTGCTGCGCGGCGGCGCTGTGGATGCGCAGGTGCTGGGTGGTGGCGATATGTGTTTGCTCGGTTGCCGAAGGCGTGCGGCCCTGTAGCGCGCACCATTCCCGCAGGTATTCGCCTACGGCAATGGCATCCAAACCTTGCCCTATGTAATGCAGCGCCAGCGCGTGGGCCAGGTCAGACTTGCCGGTGCTCTCGGCCCCCACCAAGGTGATGATCATGGCGCACCCGTTGGGGCAATGCTCAGCAACTGGGCGCGCCAGGCCTGCCAACCGATAGCGGCCATCAGTAAAAACACGCCATACAGGCCGACCGTGAGCCACAGCCCCTTGTAGGCAAACAGCGCCATGCCTACGGCATTGACGACGATCCACATCGGCCAGTTTTCTACATATTTACGCCCCAGTAGTACCGTAGCCACTACGCTAAGTGCTGTCGGGAAGGCATCCCACCAGGGCACATCGGTGGGGGTAAATTTCAGGAGAAACAGGCCGGTAGCGCCCCATAACAGAATGCAAGCAGCTATTAAAATAATAGTGTGCTGATTTGATAGAGATTGTATTTTCAGCACCCGGCCATCGGGGCGCACACCACGCAACCACTGCGTCCAACCCCACAGCGCCATCACGGCAAAAAATATTTGCAGACTGGCATCACCATACAGGCGGCTGCCCCAGAACACCAGAAAGTACAGCGCCGAGCTGGCAAATGCCAGCGGCCAGGCCCAATGGATCTGGTAGATGTTGCACACCACCATGGCAATGCCCAGAACGGCACCGATCACTTCAGCCCAACTGGCGGGGCTGCCTAAGAGCGTGAAGGCGGGGCTGTTGAGGAAATCCAATAGGGTGCTGAACATGAGGGCGGGGTGGGGATTTTTTGAACGCAGAGGGCGCGAAGATTTCGCAAAGGGCGCAAAAAAGAGGGGAGAAAAGAAGTCAAAAAATCTTAAAACTCACTTCATAAACTGCACATAAATTTCATTGGGTTTGACCATGCCCAGCTCAAAGCGCGCTTTTTCTTCCACCATCTCCAGGCCTTCTTTCAGGTCGCGTACCTCGGCGCTGAGCTGGTCATTGCTGCGCTGGGCCTGGGTGTTTTTGACTTGCAAGGCGCTGAGTTTGCCCTGCATTTGCGACACATGCCACAGACTGCCGCGCCCAAACCAGAGCTGTGCGTGCAGCACCAGCAACAAGGCAATCAGGATAGCGGGGACGATGCGGGTGGACATGTGCTACAGATTGTGCGGCATCTAGCGGATGCTGTAAAACGCTGCACGGCCTGGGTAGGTAGCCACGTCACCCAGGTCTTCTTCAATGCGCAGCAGCTGGTTGTACTTGGCCATGCGGTCGCTGCGGCTGAGTGAGCCGGTTTTGATCTGGCCGGCATTGGTGCCCACAGCGATGTCGGCAATCGTGCTGTCCTCAGTCTCGCCGCTGCGATGGCTGATAACCGCCGTGTAGCCTGCGCGCTTGGCCATTTCGATCGCAGCGAAGGTCTCGGTCAGGGTGCCGATCTGGTTGATCTTGATCAGGATCGAGTTGGCAATCTTTTTGTCGATGCCTTCTTTGAAAATTTTGGTATTGGTGACAAACAAATCGTCACCCACCAACTGCACCTTGGCGGCCAGTTTGTCGGTGAGAATCTTCCAGCCGTCCCAGTCACCCTCAGCCATGCCGTCTTCGATGCTGATGATGGGGTATTTGTCCACCCAGGTGGCCAGTACGTCAGTCCACTCGGTGCTACTGAGTACCAGGCCTTCGGCTTCCAGGTGGTACTTACCGTCTTTGTAAAACTCGCTCGCCGCGCAGTCCAGGCCCAGCACAATTTGCTCGCCAGCGGTGTAGCCCGCTGCGCTAATTGCGTCCAAGATCATTTGGATCGCTGCTTCGTGGTTCGCCACGGTCGGCGCAAAGCCACCTTCGTCGCCCACCGCAATGCTCATGCCCTTGTCGTGGATGATCTTCTTCAGTGCATGGAACACCTCGGCACCCCAGCGAATCGCTTCGCGAAACGACGGTGCGCCCACCGGGATGATCATCAGCTCTTGCAAGTCCAGATTGTTATTGGCATGCGCGCCGCCGTTGATGACGTTCATCATCGGTACTGGCATTTGCATCCCGCCCATGCCACCAAAGTAGCGGTACAGCGGCAAGCCCGCCTCTTCGGCTGCAGCACGCGCCACGGCCATGGACACGGCCAGCATGGCGTTGGCACCCAGGCGCGATTTGTTCTCGGTGCCGTCCAGGTCAATCAAGGTCTTGTCCAGGAAGGCTTGCTCGGACGCGTCCAGGCCCAAAATGGCCTCGGAGATTTCGGTGTTGATATGCCCTACGGCTTTGAGCACGCCCTTGCCCAGATAACGGCTCTTGTCGCCATCGCGCAGCTCAATCGCCTCGCGGCTTCCGGTGGAAGCGCCCGAAGGCACCGCCGCGCGGCCCATCACGCCGGACTCCAGCAACACATCACATTCCACCGTGGGGTTGCCCCGGCTGTCCAAAATTTCACGACCTACGATATCGACGATGGCACTCATTGTTATTTATTCCTTGAATTAGTAGAGAGAGGCATTAGACCGGAGCGCTGACGCCCTCGACCAGCACCATATTGAAAAATTCGGTGGCGCCCTGGCGCTTGGCGCGGGCCGTGCGGTACATTTCACCGTCGTAAAAAGCCTTGGCTTTGTCGTAGCTGGGGAAACGCAGCATCGCCATGCGCTTGGGGTTCCACTGGCCTTCCAGCGCCTCAAACTTGCCACCACGCACCAGATACTCACCACCGGCAGCCGCCACCGCAGCAGGCGCTATGGCCATGTACTGTTTGTACTGTTCCATGTCAGAAATTTGCATATCAACGACGATGTAGGAGACGGTCATGGTGTTGTCCTGTTTTGATTGAAGATGAAAGACGGGGTGAGATGCTGAAATAGACAGATTAAGCCGAGAAATTGTTTTCCAGGAAACCATGCTGTTTGGTGACGGTATCCAGCGCAACCAGACTTTCTAGCAAAGCTTTCATATGTTTCAGTGGCACGGCGTTAGCGCCGTCCGACCACGCCTGCGCGGGGTCAGGGTGGGTTTCCATAAACAGTCCGGCGACACCCACCGCCACGCCTGCACGCGCTAGTACCGGCACCATCTCGCGCGCCCCACCACTGCTGGTGCCCTGGCCGCCAGGTTTTTGCACCGAATGGGTTACGTCAAACACCACGGGCGCGCCACTATTGCGCATCTCGGCCAGAGATGTCATGTCTGCCACGAGGTTGTTGTAGCCAAAGCTCACGCCGCGCTCACAGGCCAAGAAGTTGTCTGGGTTCAAGCCTTTTTCCAGGGCAGCAGAGCGCGCCTTGTCAATGACGTTTTTCATGTCCCACGGGGCTAGAAACTGGCCTTTTTTGATATTGACGGGCTTGCCCGATTGCGCCACAGCGCGGATGAAATCGGTCTGGCGGCACAGAAAAGCGGGCGTTTGCAGTACGTCGACCACGCTGGCTACTTCGGCGATTTGATCGACCTCATGCACGTCGGTAAGGATGGGCAATTGGAGCTGCTTGCGCACTTCTTCCAGAATCTTCAAGCCTGCTTGCATGCCCACGCCGCGCTTGGTATTGCCCGACGACCGATTGGCCTTGTCAAACGAGCCTTTGTAGATTAACGGGATGCCCAGTTTGCCAGTAACTTCCTTGAGATGGCCTGCAACATCCAAAGTCATGCCCAGCCCCTCTATCGAGCAAGTGCCCGCGATGAGGAAAAAGCGCTGGTCCAGGCCAACATCAAAGCCACATAATTTCATAGTACCCCCACGCTTGTCACTGCGTGTACTGCGCTGCCCCCCGTGGGGGCCTTCGCGCCTTGGAGCGGTCCGGCGGCGCTCATGCCGTCACCTTCTCAGCCGCCACCGATTTCAACGTCTTGCCCGCCGCTTTATGGTCGAGCGAGGCTTTGACAAAGGCGTTAAACAGCGGGTGGCCGTCCCACGGTGTGCTTTTAAATTCGGGGTGGTATTGCACGCCGATAAACCAGGGGTGTACGCCCTGTGGCAGCTCCACAATCTCGGTGAGTTGTTCGCGCTGGGTGATGGCGGAGATGACCAGTCCGGCTTGGCGCAGGGCATCCAGATAATTCACGTTGGCCTCATAGCGGTGGCGGTGCCGCTCGGTCACGATGTCGCCATAGATGCTGTGGGCCAGCGAGCCTCGGATGACATTGGACGACTGCGCGCCCAGGCGCATGGTGCCGCCCATATCCGACTTGGCATCGCGCTTTTTGATGCTGCCGTCGGCATCCTTCCACTCGGTAATGAGGGCAATCACGGGGTGTGGGGTGTCGGGTGCAAACTCGGTGCTGTTGGCATCTTTTAGCCCGGCCATATTGCGGGCGTATTCGATGGTGGCGACCTGCATGCCTAAACAAATGCCCAGGTAGGGCACCTTGTTTTCGCGGGCAAACTTGGCGGTTTGGATCTTGCCTTCGACGCCGCGTGCACCAAAGCCACCGGGCACCAAAATGGCATCGTATTTGGCTAACTGCGCGGCGCTGCCGGCGTCAATCGTCTCGGAGTCGATGTACTCGATGTTGACCTTGGTATGGTTCTTCAAGCCCGCATGCTTCAGCGCTTCGTTGACCGATTTGTAGCTGTCGCTCAAATCCACATACTTGCCCACCATGGCAATCGTCACCTCGTGTTGCGGGTGCTCCACCTCGTGCACCAGGCTGTCCCAGCGCTTCAAATTTGCGGGCGGCGTGTTCAGGCGCAGCTTGTCGCAGATCAAGCCGTCCAGACCCTGCTCGTGCAGCATGCGCGGCACTTTGTAGATGGTGTCTACATCCCACATGCTGATCACGCCCCAAGGCTGTACATTGGTAAACAGGGAAATTTTCTCGGCCTCTTCAGCGGGTATGGCGCGGTCAGCGCGGCACAGGAGCGCGTCGGGCTGGATACCGATCTCGCGCAGCTTTTGCACCGTGTGCTGGGTGGGTTTGGTTTTGAGCTCGCCTGCCGCCTTGATGAACGGCACGTACGTAAGGTGCACAAAGGCGGTGTTGCCCACGCCCGAACGCAGGTTCAGTTGGCGTGCAGCTTCTAAAAAGGGCAGGGACTCTATGTCACCCACCGTGCCGCCAATCTCGACAATCGCCACGTCCACTGCATCGGGTGTGCCCATGCCCGCGCCGCGCTTGATGTAGTCCTGGATTTCGTTGGTCACATGCGGGATCACCTGCACGGTCTTGCCCAGGTAGTCGCCCCGGCGCTCCTTCTCCAGCACCGACTGGTAGATTTGCCCGGTGGTGAAGTTGTTGGCCTTCTTCATGCGGGTATTGATAAAGCGCTCGTAATGGCCCAAATCCAGATCGGTCTCGGCCCCGTCGTCGGTGACAAAAACCTCGCCATGCTGGAACGGCGACATGGTGCCCGGATCGACGTTGATGTACGGGTCCAGCTTGATAAGGGTGACTTTGAGGCCGCGCGATTCAAGAATGGCGGCGAGAGACGCGGAGGCGATTCCCTTGCCCAGGGAGCTCACCACACCGCCAGTGACGAAGACGAATTTGGTCATGTCTGTAGCCCAGAGGCATTACTTCTGGGTCAGTGGAAATTACGATTATAGGAGACGATGGGTGGTAGAAAAGGTGATGTTTGCTACAGATAGTTTTGGAATACTTGGGAATATCCAAATCGCTATACATAGAGTAGCTGCTTACGCTCGCAGTAATTGGGTAAACGGGTTAAATAGCGGTGCACCAAACGGTTTGAAGTCTTTGGTATTGCGCGTCACCACCGTGAGGCCATGTTCTAGTGCAGTGGCGGCGATCAGCGCATCTTGCAAGTGATGCTTTGACTGGCGGTGCGTGATCCGTGCCCAGCGGCGGTACACAGCCGAACTGGCAGGTAAGACGCTGAAAGAGTTTTCCAAGCTGTCCAGCCACCGTTCGATGTCCAGCGCTTTGGCGACATCCTGCTCCCGCGTGAGCTCTATGCCTGCTTGGATTTCACCCAGAACCACGGCGCTCAGGTGCAGGCTTTGGCTAGGCACTGATTGCACCCACGCCACCACCGCACCATGCGGTTTGGTTTTACGCAGCTCAGATATGACGTTGGTGTCCAGCAGGTACACAAGGGGCCTTGCAGCAAACGGCTGTTAGCCAGCTTAAAAAACCGGCGCAGCGCGGCGGCGCTGGCGTGCAGCCAAGTCGCTGCGGCTGGGCAAAGGCAACCCGGCATCAAACTTGGGGCCTTGGTGCAGCAGCCAGTCTTTAATATCTACTGCCTCTAATTGCTTGAGCCGCTCCCATTGCTCCACAGGCAGTAGCACCGCAGCCTGCTTGCCGTGGTACGTGACTACCTGCGGCCCAATGGTGAGCGTCGCATTGAGGAATTCGCTAAAGCGGGCTTTAGCGTCTTGTACGGGCCAAGTGTTCATGGTATGAGTGGTTGAAAATGTCTTAATTCTAGTCATTTCAATTGCGACTGTCAAACATTGGGTTTGATGCCTCAGGCTCGATGTCAACCGCGTTTACTTCCAAAAAGGCAATTCTAAAAAAGCCCAAAAAGCTAGCTTGCTCTTTAAAGTTGACTTATTCCTAGTGGCTTGATGGGAACTATCATGTGATGGTGTTAAGGGGCGTTTTTTATATCGGTACCAGATAGCAATAATAAAAAAAATGGAAATTGCTGACACTCCAATGTACTGACTCATTCCCCATCCAAAATTTTTAGTTGAGTCAATTGATCTATGATCTGTCCGGACCAATAGCCCAGCATTGCAAGCTATCTAATTCAAAACTAATGTATATGCAATTTGATGCAGATGCAAAAGCACAAATAAGAACAAGTAATGCCAGTGGAAATGTCAGCCAGAAGCCAATAAGATTCTGTTGATTTATGGCTCCTGCGGCACCAATGCAAAAAATGGTACCAATCGGTAAAGCCAGCACACTAAGCGAATATGCCGTATCTGCGAAACTAGAAAAACTACCCATGCTTCACCGCCACAGTCTTCAGTGTCGTAAACCCATACAACGCCTCAAACCCCTTCTCGCGTCCATAGCCTGACGACTTCACGCCGCCGAAGGGCAACTCTACGCCGCCACCTGCGCCGTAGTTGTTGACGAACACTTGGCCCGATTGCACACGCTTGGCCATGCGCAATTGACGTGCGCCGTCGCGCGTCCAGATGCCTGCGACTAATCCGTACCTAGTGGCGTTGGCCAGGTGCACGGCTTCGTCTTCGTCTTTGAACCTCATGGCGCACAGCACCGGGCCGAAGACCTCGTCCTGGTTCAGGCGGTGGGCGATGGGTACGTCACGCAGGAGGGTGGGCGCTTGGTAGAAGCCGCTCTCGGGGGCTTCGTCCACCACGCGGCCCTGTGCCACCATGGGGATACCAGCGACCTGCGCGTCGCTTAAAAAGTCCCACACGCGCTGCTGCTGGCTTTGGCGGATGAGCGGGCCTACGTCCAGGTCCATGGCGGCGGGGCCTACGCGCAGCTTGTCGAAGGCGTGACCCAGGCGCTGCAACAGATTTTCGTAGATCAGGTCGTCCACCAGCAGGCGCGAGCCTGCGCTGCAGGTTTGCCCGGCGTTTTGCACGATGGCGTTGACGATGACGGGAATGGCTGCGTCCAGGTCGGCATCGGCAAAGACGATTTGGGGGCTTTTGCCGCCCAGCTCGAGCGTCACGGGGCAGTGCCGCTCGGCGGCCACCTGCTGGATGATGGTGCCTACATTGGGGCTGCCGGTAAAGCTGATGTGGTCGATGCCCGGGTGCCGTGCCAGTGCGTCGCCCACCTCGTGGCCGAAGCCGGTGACGATGTTCAGCGCCCCGGCAGGAAAGCCCACCTCTGCGGCCAGTTGCGCCACTTTTAACACGGACAAGCAGGCGTCTTCGGAGGGTTTGACCACGCACACATTGCCCGCTGCCAGCGCGCCGCCCACGCTGCGGCCAAAAATCTGCATCGGGTAGTTCCACGGGATGATGTTGCCCACCACGCCGTAGGGCTCGCGCCAGGTGAAGACGCTGTAGCCGTCCTGGTAGGGCAGGGTCTCGCCGTGCAGCTTGTCGCACGCTCCGGCGTAAAACTCAAAGTAGCGGGCCAGGGCGGTGGCGTCCGCCCGCGCCTGTTTGGTGGGTTTGCCGCAGTCGCGCTGCTCTAGCAGGGCCAGCTCTTCGGCGTGCTCGGTGACTTTGTGCGACAGACGCATCAGCAGGCGGCCACGCTCGGTGGCGCTGAGCTTGCTCCACACACTGGTGTAGCACTGGCGCGCGGCGCGCACGGCCTGGTCTACATCGTGGGCATTGCCGCGCGCAATTTCGTCAAACGGCCTGCCGTCTGACGGGTCGATCATCGCCAGCGTGCGGCCAGAGGAGGGTGGGACGGCGGTGTTGGCGATGAAATGGTGTTGCATGGCATGATTGTGCTGTAACTTGTGTGAAACCGCAAAATAGTTGGTTAAATATGCCAATAGTCCTTGTCATATGGATGTTTGTAGCTATAAAGATAATAGCAAAAAATAGTGAAATCGGAAGATCCTACGCTGGGCAATATTACGTAGGGTGGTTCCCCCTTCTATTTAGTTACTCTACCGGGGCGTGGCATGCCGCTTGGGCACGCTTTTCTGGACATAATGCGCTGCGTACCCACGTAATCCCCCATATGTTGTCTGACAACCTTAGTTTAGAATAAATTTTTTACCCTGCACTATGATTACTCCAGCTTCCACCCCTTTATTTCGTCGATTGTTGCTGACAGGCGCTGCTGGTGGCTTGGGGCAGGTATTGCGGCAAAGTTTAAAACCGCATGCCCAAACGCTCAGGTTGTCCGACATCAAGCCGCTGGGCAACGCCCAAGCGGGTGAAGAGTGCGTCCCCTGCGACCTGGCCGACAAAGCCGCCATGCAGGCCTTGCTGGCTGGCGTAGATGCTGTCGTGCACATGGGCGGCGTATCTACCGAGGCGGCCTTTGAACCGGTGCTGGAAGCCAATATCAAAGGCCTGTTCCACCTGTATGAGGGGGCGCGGGTACACGGCGTGCGCCGCGTGGTGTTTGCCAGCTCGAACCACGCCATCGGTTTTCACAAGCAGGGCGAGGTGATTGACAGCGACTGCCTCAAGCGCCCTGACAGTTACTACGGCCTGTCCAAGTCTTATGGCGAAGACCTGTCGCGCTTTTATTTTGACCGTTATGGCATTGAGACGGTGTGCCTGCGTATTGGCTCGTGCTTCCCTGAACCCGTAGATCGGCGCATGCTGATTACCTGGCTGAGCTACCGCGACCTGAGTGAGCTGGTGCGCTGCGCCCTGTTTGCCCCCCAGGTCGGCCATACCATTGTGTATGGCGTGTCAAACAACCGTGATAAGTGGTGGGACAACGCCAAGGCGGCGCATCTGGGCTTTGTGGCCCAAGACAACACCGAACCGTACCGTGCCAAACTGGAGGCCACGCCTGCGTTGGCCGCAACCGACCCGGTCAAGATGTACCAGGGCGGCGCGTTTGTGCGGTTCGGGCCGTTTTAGCGGGTCACATCGGCCCACAGGGTTTGTCCGAGCCGGGATTGTCTGTGCAGGCCTGATGATCGGTGTTCTCTCACTATTCAGCTTTTCAATGTATTTAACCACCTGGAGATTTTTATGAAACTTCGCCCCATTTTGATCGCAATCGCCGCTGTGTGCGGCATGGCCACAGCGCAGGCCACCGAGTTCCGCTCTGCCGACACCCATAACGCCGATGACTACCCCACCGTGGCCGCCGTCAGGTACATGAGCACCTTGCTGGAGCAAAAAAGCGGCGGCAAACACAAAATCAAGGTGTTCAACAAGCAGGCGCTGGGCAGCGAGAAGGAAACCATCGACCAGGTAAAAATCGGTGCACTGGACTTTACCCGCGTCAACGTGGGCCCCATGAACGGGGTATGCCCCTTGACGCAGGTACCCACCATGCCCTTCCTATTCAATTCCATCGCGCATATGCGCAAGTCGCTGGACGGCCCGGTGGGCGAAGAAATTTTGAAGAGCTGCGAGTCGGTGGGCTTCATTGGCCTGGCTTTTTATGACAGCGGCGCACGTTCCATCTATGCCAAAAAGCCGATCAAAACCGTGGCCGATGCCAAGGGCCTCAAAATCCGCGTGCAGCAAAGCGACCTGTGGGTGGCCCTGATCAGCGCCATGGGTGCCAACGCCACACCTATGCCTTACGGTGAAGTGCTGATGGGCTTGAAGACCGGCTTGATCGACGCGGCAGAAAACAACATCCCCTCGTTTGACACCGCCAAGCACCACGAGTCGGTGAAGTACTACTCCAAGACCGAGCATTCCATGGCGCCCGAAATCTTGGTAATGTCCAAGATCATTTACGACAAGCTGCCCAAGGCCGAGCAGGACATGGTCCGCGCGGCGGCCAAAGAGTCGGTGGCGTTCGAGCGCCAGAAGTGGGACGAGCAGGAGGCCAAGTCGCTGGCGGTGGTCAAAGCCGCTGGGGCAGAGATTGTCGAGGTGGACAAGAAATCATTCCAGGCCGTGATGGGCCCGGTGTACGACAAGTTCATGGTCACGCCCGACATGAAGCGTCTGGTCAAAGCAGTGCAGGACACCAAGTAATCAAGTCACTGCATGTTCACCAGACTCTGCGCCACGCTGTCCAAGGCCTGCCTGGTGCTTGCCGTGATCGGGCTGATCGGGGTCATTCTGTGCGTGCAATGGCAGGTGATTGGGCGCTACATTTTTAACGACACGCCTACCTGGGCCGAGGCATTGGCTTTGCTGCTGGTGCTGTTTGTCACGGCCTTTGGTGTTGCGGTGGGTGTGCGCGATGCAGGCCATATTGGAATGGAGTCCATGGTCTCCTTGCTGCCCGAGCAATGGCAGCGCCGCGTGGAGGTGCTGATCCATGCATTGGTCGGCGGCTTCGGTGGCCTGATGGTGTACGGCGGTTGGCAGTGGATGGTGGCCAAGTGGGGCGAGAAAAAACCCATGCTGCCGGTACCGGATGGCATTGACTATCTGCCCATCGTGATGGCGGGCGCGCTGATCGTGCTGTTCTCCATCGAGCATATCGTTGCATTGCTGCAAGGCAAAGTGGTGGAGCCCGCATGGAATTGACGCAGAACCGCTTCAAGGCAATTCGCGCCCTCTCGGGGGGCCGCGAGCACAGCGAGCTGGGGGGCATATGGAACTAGTGGTATTGGGCATCAGTTTTACGCTGCTGCTGCTGATCGGCGTGCCCGTGGCATTTGCAATTGGTCTGTCCTCCGTAGCCACTATTTTGGCAGCGGGCTTGCCCATTGCCGTGGTGTTTCAAAAGATGGTCGGCGGCATGCAGGTGTTCAGCTTCCTGGCCATACCTTTTTTTGTATTCGCCGGTGAGTTGATGCTCTATGGCGGCATTGCTGACCGCATCGTGAAGTTTGCCAACAGCCTGGTGGGCCATGTGCGCGGTGGCCTGGGCATGAGCAATGTGCTGGGCTGCACGATTTTTGGCGGCATAGCGGGCTCGCCATTGGCAGACGTGTCCGCCATCGGCTCGGTGATGATTCCGTTGATGAAAAAAGAAGGCTATGACGCAGACTATGCGGTCAACGTGACCACGCACGCCGCCTTGGTGGGTGCCATCATGCCCACCTCGCACAATCTGATTATTTTTACGCTGGCTACCGCAGGCATTGCCTCGGTAAGTGCCATGAGCCTGATGCTGGCGGGCATCGTGCCCGCGTTGATTTTGACGGTCTGCAACATGGCCGCCGCCTACTGGGTGGCTGTAAAGCGCAACTATCCGGTGCGCGCCGGTGGCTTTGCGGGATGGGGCGCCGTGCTCTCCGCGTTTCTGGCCTCGGTGCCGGGGCTGTTGGTGGTCGTCATTATTCTGGCAGGCATTTTGTCGGGCGCATTCACTGCCACCGAGTCTGCCTCCATTGCCGTAGCCTGGGCTTTGGTGGTCACGGTTTTGGTCTACCGCTCGCTGAGTTGGGCCAACTTTCTCAAAGCCTGCGCCAAGGCCTGCAAGACCACGGGCGTGGTGCTATTACTGATTGGCATCTCCAGTGCGTTTGGCTATTTCATGGCGCTGTACGAGGTGCCGCAGATGACGGGTGAGCTGATGAAGTCCGTCTCCAGTGAGCCCTGGGTGATCTTCTTGATGATCAATATTTTGCTGTTTGTGCTGGGTACCTTCCTGGACATGGCGGCTACTATCTTGATCTGCACGCCGATCTTTTTGCCGATTGCCATGCAGTTTGGCATGGACCCGGTGCAGTTTGGCATCATCATGCTGATTAACTGCGCGCTGGGCTTGAATACCCCGCCAGTGGGCACGGTGCAGTTTGTCGGCTGCGCCATTGGCGGCATCACCGTGGGGCAGGTCATGCGCACCATTGCGCCGTTTTATGGTGCGCTGGGGCTGTGCCTGCTGCTGGTCACCTACGTGCCCGCGTTCTCTCTGTGGTTGCCGGGCTTGTTCAAAGGCTAATGCCTTGGTATGGCGCATGCCCCCATGTCACTCTTTTTATTGCGTTGTTAAATTTGTACTGATATGAAGATTACCCCCGTTACTCCCGCAGATTTGGCCGCCTCCGTGCTGGCCGTGCCGCCCCTGGCGCGCCATGCGGATTTCACACTCAACCACGGCGCCAACCAAGCGCAAATCGACCACCTGCAAGCCGGTGGCGTTCGCACGCTGATGTATGGCGGCAACGCCAACTTCTACAACACTGGCACCGCAGAGTACCCCAGCATCTTGGACATGCTGGAGAAGTTTGCCGCTAAAGACACCTGGGTCATTCCGTCGATTGGCAGCGACTTTGGTAAGGCGTTTGACCAGTGCAGCATCCTGCGTGAACGCAACTTCCCCACTGCTATGGCACTGCCGCAAAGCGTGCATCTCCACTGAAGCGGGTGTGGCCACCGGTTTCGCGCAAACTGGCCGAGCGCCTGGGCAAGCCCTTGATTGTCTACATCAAGAGCGACGACTATTTGTCACCCAAAACAGTCGCGGCGCTGGATGCCGACGGCTGTGTGGCAGCGGTCAAATACGGCACCATCCGTGCAGACTATTCGGTCGATGCGTATGGCAAAGATTTGGTGCAAGCCATCAACCCCAACAAAATCATCAGCGGCATCGGCGAACGCCCCGCCATCATCCATCTGCGCGACCTGGAGTTGCAAGGCTTTACATCGGGTTCGGTGTGCGTAGCCCCGCGCGGGTCAATGGCCATTTTGCGCGCCCTCAAGGCCAAAGACTACGCAACGGCCGCCAAAATCCGTGAGGCCTATTTGCCGCTGGAGGATGCGCGGGATGCGATTAATCCTATTCGCACTTTGCACGAGGCGGTGACTTTGGCGGGCATTGCAGATATGGGGCCTATGCTGCCTATGCTGTCCAATATTGAAGAGAAGTACTTTGCGCGTGTGCGTGAGACTGCTGTTGCCTTGCTCGCATTTGATAGATCGCTTGTTGTTTAACGGGCGAGAGCGGACTTCAGGTGCGCGAAAAACGCGAAAGTTACGCGAAAGGCGCGAAAGAAGAGAAAATTGAAGTGCAAAATTTAGATGCACTTTTTAAGTTTGTAGACAAGATTTTATTTTGTAGAGTTTTCATTTTTTTATTTTTGTTTTTAGATTTTTTTGACTTCCTTTCGCGTCTTTCGCGTACCTGAAGTCCGATCCCGACCTTAACCCAACCCATCCCTCAAGATAGAGTAACCCACCATGACCAGAAAGAAATCTGAAGAATTAAGAAGCCACCGTTGGTACGGCGTACAAGACCTGCGCAGTTTCGGCCACCGCTCGCGTACCGCGCAGATGGGCTACCACCGCAGTGACTACGCGGGCAAGCCGGTGATTGCCATCATCAACACCTGGAGTGACATCAACCCCTGCCACACGCACTTCAAACAGCGGGTAGAAGAGATCAAGCGTGGCATTTGGCAGGCGGGTGGTTTTCCGGTGGAGATGCCCGCGATATCTTTAAGCGAGCCGATGCAAAAACCCACCACCATGCTGTACCGCAACCTGCTGGCAATGGAAACTGAAGAGCTTTTAAGGTCCTACCCCGCCGATGGGTGCGTGCTGATGGGCGGTTGCGACAAGACCACGCCCGCCCTCATCATGGGTGCGATCAGCATGAACCTGCCCACCATCTTTATGCCCGCAGGCCCGATGTTGAGTGGCGACTACAAGGGCGGTGTGATTGGCAGCGGCTCGGACACCTGGAAGTACTGGGCCGAGCTGCGGGCTGGCAATATCACCCAGCAAGACTGGCAAGAGGTGGAAGACGGCATTGCCCGCAGCCCCGGCCACTGCATGACCATGGGTACGGCCAGCACGCTCACCAGCGCGGCCGAGGCGCTGGGCCTGACCATTCCCGGCGCAGCCAGCATCCCTGCGCCGGACTCCCGCCACGCGCAGATGGCTACGCTGACTGGCAAACGCATTGTTGACATGGTGTGGGACGACATCAAGCCGTCCGACATTTTGACCAAAGCCTCGTTTGACAATGCCGTCACCAGCGTGCTGGCCCTGGGCGGCAGTACCAACAGCATCGTGCATTTGGTGGCGATGGCGCGGCGTGCAGGGATTGATCTGAACATCGACCAGTTTGACGCGATGGCCCGCAAAACACCCGTGCTGGCCAACCTGCGGCCTAGCGGTAAATTCCTCATGGAGGATTTTTACTATGCAGGTGGCCTGCGCGCCATGCTGACGCAGCTGGGCGATGTGAAGAGCGGTGGCCTGCTAGACGGCAGTGCAAAAACCATCATGGGCACCACCCTGGGCGAGAACATAGCAGGGGCTAAGGTGTACAACGACGACGTGATCCGCCCCATGAGCAACCCGTTGGTGCCCAAAGACGGCCTGGCCGTGCTCTACGGCAACATCGCGCCCGGTGGTGCGGTCATCAAACCCGCCGCCATGGAAAAGCGCTTCTATAAACACACCGGCAAAGCCGTGGTCTTCAAAGACTACAACGACATGAACGCCCGCATTGACGCGCCCGATCTTCAAGTCACGGCCGACAGCGTGATCGTTCTGCAAAGCGCAGGCCCGCAGGGTGCGCCCGGCATGCCCGAGTGGGGACAGTTACCCATTCCGCAAAAACTGCTGAAAGAGGGCGTGCGCGACATGCTGCGCATATCCGACGCCCGCATGAGCGGCACCAGCTACGGTGCCTGCGTGCTGCACGTCACGCCCGAGAGTCATGTCGGCGGCCCATTGGCGCTGGTGCAAGACGGCGATTTGATTACCCTGGACATCGAGGCGCGCAGCATCAATATGGCGGTGAACGATGCCGAGTTGGCCAAGCGCCGCAGCAGCTGGGTGCCGCCGATACCCAAGTTCAGCCGGGGCTACGGCGCGCTTTACCTAAAGCACATCCAGCAGGCCGACAAGGGCTGCGACTTTGACTTTCTGGAGACCGGGTATTCAGCGGTTTCCGTATCAGGCGAGCCCGAGATTCACTAGGAGTCTGGGCAACAGAAGGATATTGAATTAGCGGGTGCTTGCAAACCCCACTGTAGACTTTGCGGGATACTACGCGGATCAGCCAACTAACCAGGAGACCGCCCATGCTAGGCCTAATGCAATCGCAACCGCAACTGATTTCATCGCTGATCGAATTTGCCGACACCCACCACAGCGACACCGAGATCGTCTCGCGCCGGGTGGAGGGCGACATCCACCGCTACACCTGGTCTGATGTGGCCAAGCGCTCGCGCCAGGTGGCTAACGCGCTGGATGGCCTGAAGCTGGCCTTTAGCGACCGCATTGCCACGCTGGCCTGGAACGGCTACCGCCACCTGGAGCTGTATTTTGGCGTGAGCGGCTCGGGCAAGGTGCTGCACACGCTCAACCCGCGCCTGCACCCCGACCAGGTGGTGTGGATCGCCAACCATGCCGAAGACCAGGTGCTGTTGTTTGACATGAGCTTTTTGCCCCTGGTGCAGGCGGTGCACGCGCGCTGCACCACCATCAAACACTTTATTGCCCTGTGCGATGCAGATAAATTGCCAGCCGACAGCGGTATACCGGGTCTGCAAAGCTACGAGGCGTGGATTGGCCAGCAGCCCACGGCTTACGAATGGCCTAGCTTTGATGAAAACTCAGCGTCCAGCATGTGCTACACCTCCGGCACCACGGGCAACCCCAAGGCCGCGCTGTACAGCCACCGCTCTACCATCATGCACGCCTATGCTGCGGCGCTGCCGGACGTGATGTGCCTCTCCGCCCGCGACTGCGTGCTGCCGGTGGTGCCCATGTTCCATGTAAATGCCTGGGGCATTCCCTACAGCGCGGCGTTGACGGGCTGCAAACTGGTGTTCCCCGGCCCGGCGCTGGATGGCAAGTCGATTTACGAGCTGCTGGAGACCGAGAAGGTCAGCTACGCGGCGGGTGTGCCCACGGTGTGGCAGATGCTGCTGGGGCATATGAAGCCCTCTAACCTCAAATTCAGCAGCCTCAAGCGCACGGTGATTGGCGGCAGCGCCTGCCCGCCGGCCATGATTGCGGCTTTTCAGGATGACTACGGCGTAGAAGTGCTGCACGCCTGGGGCATGACCGAGATGTCGCCGCTGGGGACGATGTGCACGTTGAAAAACAAGCACCTCGATCTGCCCAAAGATGCGCAGATGAAAATCCGCCTCAAGCAAGGCCGCGCCATTTATGGCGTGGACATGAAGATCGTGGGCGAAGACGGTAAAGCCCTGCCGCACGATGGCAAGGCCTTTGGCGATCTGCTGGTCAAAGGCCCGTGGATCGTGCGTGAGTACTACAAAGGCGAGGGCGGTAACCCATTAATCGACGGCTGGTTCCCCACCGGCGATGTGGCCACCATCGATGCCGACGGTTTTATGCAGATCACCGACCGTAGCAAAGACGTGATCAAGTCGGGTGGGGAGTGGATCAGCTCCATCGAGATTGAAAACATCGCCATGGCCCACCCGGCGGTGCAAATGGCCGCCTGCGTAGGGATGCCGCACCCCAAGTGGGATGAGCGGCCGATTGTGGCGGTGGTGAAGCGCCCGGGCATGGATGTGAGCCGCGACGAGCTGATCAAATTCTTCGACGGCAAAACCGCCAAATGGCAGATCCCCGATGACGTGGTGTTTGTGGATGCGATTCCGCTGGGCGCAACCGGCAAAATGCAAAAGATGAAGCTGCGCGAGCAGCTCAAGGATTACAAGCTGCCTGCATAAGATGATTTGTCGCAAAAAGCATAGGGATTACGGGCATTCCCCTAGGGGCGAGGGCATGGCAGTCTTGTAAGCTGTGGTGGTTGTTCACCCTTACTGGAGTACCCCATGACATTTGCTCTTAAATCCATAGCTGCTTGCGCCTTAATCGCTTGTGCAACAGGCGCTTTCGCCCAAAAAGGCGAGACCGTCAAGATCGCATTCATCGACCCGCTGTCGGGCCCGTTTGCCAACGTAGGTCAAAACCAGCTCAAGAGCTGGCAGTTTGTGGCCGAGCGTTTCAGCGGCAGCAAAAACCCGGCGGGCGTGAAATTTGAAGTGACAGGCTTTGACAACAAAGGCTCACCGCAGGAGAGCTTGAACTCGCTCAAGGCCGCGATTGACCAGGGCTTTCGCTACATCACCCAGGGCAACGGCTCGGGCGCGGCGCTGGCTATCTCGGACGCAGTAGCCAAGCACAATGAGCGCAACCCCGGCAAAGAGCTGGTGTACCTGAACTATGCTGCCGTAGACCCGGCGCTGACCAACGAGAAGTGCGACTACTGGCACTTCCGCCTGGACGCTGACACCACCATGAAAATGGAAGCCCTCACCGCTTTCATGAAAGACCAGCCCAAGGTCAAGAGCGTGTACCTGCTGAATCAAAACTACTCGCACGGCCAGCAGGTGGCGCGCTACTTTAAAGAAGGCATGGCCCGCAAGCGCCCCGATGTGAAGATTGCCGGTGAAGACCTGCACCCGATCGGCCAGGTGAAAGACTTTGCCCCCTATGTTGCCAAAATCAAGCAGTCGGGCGCCGACACCATCGTCACTGGCAACTGGGGCGCGGATTTGACCCTGTTTGTCAAGGCGCTCAACGATGCCGGTTTGAAGCTGCCGATGTACACCTACTATGCAGGTGTCACGGGCACACCTACCGCGCTGGCGGCCGGTGGTGACAGCGAGGTGTATGTAGTGGCATATGGCCACTCTAACCATACGGGCGACCTGGGTGCCATGGGCGCGGAGTTCAAAAAGAAATTTAACGACGACTACTACACCTTCGCCACCCTCAACGGCATCAAGCTCCTGGGCGCGGCCATGGACAAAGCTAAATCTACCAACCCGGTGAAAGTGGCTGCCGCCATGGAAAACCTGAAGCTGGACAGCTTTGCTGGGGAAGTGCAAATGCGCAAGAACGACCACCAGATGCAACAGTCCATGTACATCACCAAATGGCAAAAAGTCGATAGTACCAACAAATACAGTGTAGAAAACACAGGCTATACCTTTGCGCCGATCAAGCAACTTGACCCCTATGTGTCCAGTACGCCGACCAGCTGCCAGATGAAGCGACCTGCTTAATTCCTTTAGAGGGAATAGGCGCCGGGTGACGTGACCGTTATCCCGGCGTTTTTTTGAACCAATGGAGCTAGTCACTATTTCCCTGCTTAACGGCATCAGCTACGGGCTGCTGCTGTTCATGCTCAGCTCGGGGCTGACGCTGATTTTCAGCATGATGGGCGTGCTCAATTTCGCCCATGCCTCGTTTTACATGTTGGGCGCGTACTTTGCCTATACCACCACCTCGCTGGTGGGTTTTTGGCCGTCCTTCCTGGTGGCCCCGGTATTGGTGGGTTTGCTGGGCGCTGTGTTTGAGCGCTATTGCCTGCGTCGGGTGCACAAGTTTGGCCATGTGCCCGAGCTACTCATTACATTCGGCCTGAGCTATATTATTTTGGAGCTGGTGCAACTCATCTGGGGCCGCAGCTCGGTGGACTACCGGGTGCCGGTGGCGCTAGACGGCCCGCTGTTCACCATCTTTGGCACCCAGTTCCCCATGTACCGCGCCTTCATGATGTTTGTCGCGCTGCTCATGTTGCTATCAATTTGGTTGCTGCTTACGCGTACCCGTATTGGGCTGGTGATCCAGGCGGCCCTGACGCACCCGGAGACGGTGGAAGCCCTGGGCCACAACGTGCCGCGTGTGTTTATGCTGGTGTTTGGGGGCGGTTGCGCGCTGGCCGGGCTGGCGGGGGTGATTGGCGGCAACGCCTATGTGACCGAGCCGAGCATGGCCTTTTCGGTGGGCGGTGTGATCTTTGTGGTGGTGGTGATTGGCGGCATGGGCTCGTTGGCAGGGGCCTTTTTGGCATCGATTTTGATCGGCGTGCTGCAAACCTTTGCCGTGGCGATTGACACGTCGTTTGTCTCGATGCTGCAAAACGTGGGTTTGACTTTGTCGCCCGAGACCTTTGGCTACGCACTGTGGAAGCTCAAGGTCAGCCAGGTAGCCCCCATCTTGCCCTACCTGTTTTTGGTGCTGATTTTGATCTTCCGGCCCAAGGGCCTGCTTGGCACGCGGGAGGGGTAAGGCATGGCCAGCAACGTCTATTCCTTCAAGCCGCTCAATGTCGGGCGGGTCGTCATCTGGAGCCTGTTTGCCCTGGTTTTACTCTGCGCGCCCTTGCTGTTTACCAGCAGCCTGAGCCAAACCATGCTCAGCCAGATGGGCATCGCCATCATCGTCTGCCTGAGCTACAACATGCTCCTGGGGCAGGGCGGCATGCTCAGTTTTGGCCATGCGGTGTACTCGGGCATGGGCTCGTTTCTGGCGATCCATACGCTCAATAAAGTCACAGGCGGCTGGCCGCTGCCGGTCAGCTTGATCCCCATCGTCGGTGGCTTGTCTAGCGTACTGGTGGCCCTGGTGCTGGGCTGGGTGACCACCAAAAAAGCCGCCACCCCCTTTGCCATGATCACCATGGGCGTGGGCGAGCTGGTGTGGGCCATGTCGCTGATGTTTCCCGAATTTTTTGGCGGAGAGGGCGGTGTCTCAGGCAACCGGGTGGCGGGTAGCAAAGCTTTTGGCATTACCTACGGGCCACAAATCCAGCTGTACTACCTGATTGCCATTTACACCTTTATCTGCACGGGACTGATGTTTGCCTTTACCCGCACCCCTCTGGGCCGCATGCTCAACGCCGTGCGCGACAACCCCGAGCGGGTGGAGTTTGTCGGCTACGACACGCAAAAGGTGCGCTACATCGCCTTCGTGATTGCGGCGTTTTTTGCAGGCATCTCGGGTGGCTTGGCCGCGCTGAATTTTGAGATCGTCACGTCTGAGGTGGTCAGTGGTTACCGATCCGGTGCGTATCTGTTGTTCACCTTTTTGGGTGGTGCCACTTTTTTCTTTGGCCCCATCATCGGCGCGATTTTGATGGTGCTGGCCTTTGTACTGCTGTCTGAATTTACCAAGGCCTGGCTGCTCTACCTGGGCCTCATCTTTTTGTTTATGGTGATGTACGCGCCCGGTGGCGTGGCATCGCTCATCATGATGAACCTGCGCGTGGCAGCCTTTGGCCATTTGCGCAAGCTGTGGGTGAGCTATTTGGCGCTGGCTATCACCTGCCTGGTCGTACTGCTGGGCGCAGCCACCATGATTGAGATGGTCTACCACTTGCAGCTCAACGCCGCGCTAGGCGATGAACTCAAGTTTTTGGGCATGCCGCTCAATGCCAAGAGCGTAAATAGCTGGTTTGGCGCGGGCTTTGTCATGCTCACTGGGCTGGGTTTGTTTGAGGTGTGCCGCAGACAGTTTGTGCACGAATGGGGCGACATCCAGGAGAGCATCGAAAAAGAAGTCAAGCGCAGGGAGGCATTGCTATGACCTACGCACTTGAACTCAAAGACTTAAGAAAGAGCTTTGGCAAAACCGAGATCATTCGCGGCGTGAACCTGGCCGTCAACGCGGGCGAGCGCATCGCCATCATCGGCCCCAACGGCGCAGGCAAGTCCACGCTGTTTAACCTGATCAGCGGCCGCTTTGAGCCATCGTCTGGCGATGTGCTGCTGAACGGCGCACGTTTGAATGGTAAAAAACCCTTCGAGATCAACCGCCTGGGCTTGTCGCGCAGCTTTCAGATCACCAACATCTTCCCCAAGCTTAGCGTGTTTGAAAACCTGCGCTGCGGCGTGCTGTGGAGCCTGGGCTACAAGTACACCTTCTTCAAATTCTTGGCGGATTTGACCGATGCCAATGACCGCGCCGACGAGCTGATGAAGATGATCAAGCTGGACAAAAAGCGCGACGTACTGGCGATTAACCTCACCTATGCCGAGCAGCGCGCGCTGGAGATTGGCATCACCATCGCTGGCGGCGCCAACGTGATTTTGCTGGACGAGCCGACAGCGGGCATGAGCAAGTCGGAGACCAGCCGCTTTATCAACTTGATCAAAGAAGTGACCGTGGGTAAAACCCTGCTGACCGTGGAGCACGATATGGGCGTGGTATTTGGCCTGGCCGACAAAATCGCCGTGGTGGTGTATGGCGAGGTGCTGGCCTTTGATGCGCCGGATGCGGTACGCGCTAACGCCAAGGTGCAAGAGGCGTACCTAGGGTCGCATGTGGCCGACGCACAGGGGAATCACTAACATGTCCACCCTGCTAAAAATCGAAGACCTGCACGCATATTACGGCAAAAGCCATGTGCTGCACGGCGTGGGTTTTCATGTGAATGCAGGCGAGATTGTGGCTCTCTTGGGCCGCAACGGCTCGGGGCGCAGCACTACCGCCAAGGCCATCATGGGCCTGGTGGACTGCACCGGATCGCTGCTGTGGCGCGACCAGCAGATCATGCGGTAAAAAAGCCTTTGAGGTGGCGCACTTGGGTTTGGGTTATGTGCCTGAGAACCGCGATATCTTCCCCACGCTTACAGTGCATCAAAACCTGATGCTCGGTCAAAAGCACGGTGCTAAAAATCCGCGCTGGGCCTTTGACGATATGTACCAAATGTTTCCCCGCCTGAAAGAGCGTCAGCACACCGAGGCCGGTGTGCTATCAGGTGGAGAGCAGCAAATGCTGACCCTGTGCCGCACTCTGATGGGCGACCCGGATTTGATCATTATCGACGAGCCGACTGAGGGCCTGGCCCCCAAGATCGTTGAGCTGGTGGCGCAGTATCTGCAAGAGCTAAAGAAGCGCGGTATCTCGGTGCTGTTGATCGAGCAAAAGCTCACCATCGCCATGGCCATCTCAGACCGCGCCTTGGTGATGGGGCATGGCAGCATCGTGTTCCAGGGCACGCCAGACAGCTTGCGGGCAGATGCCTATATTCGTAAAGAGTGGTTGGAGGTGTGATTTCGGCTATTTTATGCTACTTATTTAATAGCTAATTATGTCCTGTTGACAGGGACTATCGCGGTATTTGTCTGGTTATTTGATGATGTGCAGCGTGTCCACTGCGGTTGCGGTGCGCATGCGCTCAGGTACGAGCAGGTGTGGCTACGGGCGGGTTAGCGTATGCAAATCGCCCTCATACTGGAGTACCAGAAATCGGTCAATTTGCATACGCTAACCCGCCTCGCCACCATGATGGTGCGCTACCCGTATTCGCCGGATGGGCTGTCAGGAAACTACGGGTAGCGCGCTGCGTTGATTACCACACGGTATGGTGTTTATCGGCTGACCGATTTCTGGTACTCCAGTATGAGGGCAGACGATAAATACCATGCCGTGCGTACGTGACGATCTCAGCTTGAATAGCAGGATTCGACGACTAAACCCAGAAAACGTGATACCCAAGCGACACAGTAAACTTCCCGTTCTCACAAATCTGCATAGAATACGAAAAAGAACGATCGTACTTTTCCGCGTTTTGCAGCACACTACACGGTTCCGTAACGCATTCACCCGAATTTTCAACGCTAACCTTCAACACCTATAAAGGACTCCCCCCATGACGGCAGAGTACAAAGCCCACGGCGACGTGGCAGTGATATCGCTCAACAATCCCCCTGTCAACGGCCTGGGCCTGGCTACCCGCGTCGCCTTTGTCTCCGCGCTGGGTCAGGCGCAGTTGGATGACAAGATCAAGGCCATCGTCATTACCGGCGCGGGTAAGGCTTTTTCGGGCGGGGCCGACATCAAAGAATTTGGTTCGCCCAAGTCATTGCAGGAGCCTAACCTGCTCAGCCTGATCCTGGCCTGCGAAAACTCGCCCAAGGTCGTTGTGGCTGCCCTGCATACCGTGGCCATGGGCGGCGGCCTGGAGCTGGCTTTGGGCTGCCATTACCGTGTGGTGGCACCGGGCTGCAACGTGGCTTTGCCCGAAGTCAAGCTGGGCCTGATCCCCGGTGCCGGTGGCACACAGCGCCTGCCGCGCGTGCTGGGCGTAGAGGCCGCGCTGAACATGATTGTGAGTGGCGAGCCTGTCAAGAGCGACATGCTGATGATGCTCCCCGGCCAAAAGCTGTTTGACCTGCTGACCAAGTCGCCCGAGAGTTTGATGGACGAAGCCATCGCCCTGGCGCGAGAAAAAGCCGCACAGCACGTCAAAGACAAATCACCCCTGCCCCTGGTGCGCAACCTGCCGTGCAAGCACCCCATGGGCGATGCGTACTTCCAGTTTGCGCGCAACATGGTCAAGGGCATGAGTAAAAACTACCCTGCACCCGTGAAATGCGTGGACATTGTCGAGGCCGCTACCAAGAACAAGTTTGACCAGGGCATGCTGCTGGAGCGCGAGATCTTTATCAACCTGATGTGGACGCCCTGAGTGCCGCGCCCTGCGCCACCTGTTTGTGGCCGAGCGCGCCGCCAGCAAGATCCCCGATGTGCCGGACGACACGCCCAAGCGCGACATCAAATCCATCGCCGTCATCGGCGCGGGCACCATGGGCGGCGGTATCAGCATGAACTTTTTGAATGCGGGCATTCCGGTCAAGATGTTGGAGATGAAGCAGGAAGCGCTGGACAAAGGCATTGCCACCATCCGTAAAAACTACGAGTCGCAGGTCACCAAGGGCAAACTCAAGCAGGCGGTGTACGACCAACGCATGGCGCTGCTGTCCACCACGCTGAATTATGCCGATCTGAAAGATGCCGACATGGTGATCGAGGCGGTGTTTGAAGAGATGGGCGTGAAAGAAAAGGTCTTCAAACAACTGGACGAAGTGATGAAGCCCGGCGCTATTTTGGCCTCCAACACCTCCACGCTGGACATGGACAAAATTGCCGCCTTCACCAAGCGTCCGCAAGACGTGATCGGCACGCACTTTTTCAGCCCTGCCAACGTGATGAAACTGCTGGAAGTAGTGCGCGGTAAAAAGACCGGCAAGGACGTGCTGGCCACGGTGATGGCGCTGGGCAAGAAGATCAAGAAAACGTCGGTCGTCAGCGGCGTGTGCGACGGCTTTATCGGCAACCGCATGATCGAGCAATACAGCCGCCAGGCCGGCTTTTTGATCGAAGAGGGTTGCACGCCAGAGCAGGTGGACCGCGCCGTAGAAAAGTTTGGCTTTGCCATGGGCCCCTTCCGTATGGGCGACCTGGCGGGCAACGACATCGGCTGGGCCATCCGCAAGCGCCGCAACATCGAGCGCCCCGGCATGAAGTACAGCAAAACCGCAGACCTGCTGTGCGAGATGGGCCGGTTTGGCCAAAAGACCGGCGCGGGCTGGTACGACTATGTGCCCGGCAAACGCGATGCCATTCCATCGCCCGTCGTGGTGAAGATGATCGAAGACCACCGCAAAGCCCAAGGCATCACGCCGCGCAAAATCAGCGACGAAGAAATCGTGCAACGCCTGGTGTTTGCACTGGTTAACGAAGGCGCGCACATTCTGGAAGACGGCATTGCCAGCAAAGCAGGCGACATCGACATGGTCTACCTGACGGGCTACGGCTTCCCCATCTACCGTGGCGGCCCCATGCACTACGCCGACCAGGTGGGTTTGTTCAATGTCATCCTGGCGATGAACAGCTTCGCCAAAAACCCGAACGATGATGCCAATTTCTGGAAGCCTGCGCCCCTGCTGGCACGATTGGCAGCAGAGGGAAAAACGTTTAGCTAAGGTTTAAAGCAGGTAACACTAAAAGCGCAAAAACAACGCAAAAAACGCGATAAAGAGAATTTACAAATAACTTATTTGGCGTTTTTCTATGTCTCCTTTTGCGTTTTTTGCGTTACCTTAACCTCAGCCCATCCACCAGCCCGAATCTTTAGACACCATCACTGGAGTAACCAAAATGACATCCGCCGTAATCGTATCCACCGCCCGCACCCCCCTTGCCAAGAGCTGGAAAGGTGCCTTCAACATGACGCACGGAGCCACCCTGGGCGGCCACGCCGTGCGCCACGCCATCCAGCGCGCAGGCATTGATGCCGCCGAGGTGGACGACGTGATCATGGGCTGCGCCAACCCCGAGGGGGCCACGGGTGCCAACATCGCCCGCCAGATCGCGCTGATGGCCGACTGCCCCATCACCACCTCCGGCATGACGGTGAACCGCTTTTGCTCATCGGGCCTGCAAACCATTGCGCTGGCATCGCAGCGCATCATTGCGGGCGAGGGCGATGTGTTTGTAGCTGGTGGCGTGGAGAGTATCAGCTGCGTGCAGCAAGAGATGAACCAGCACATGCTGGCTGACCCAGCGTTGATGAAGAAAAAGCCCGAAATTTACTGGAACATGCTGCAAACCGCAGAGCAGGTTGCCAAGCGCTACCACATGGGCCGCGACGTGATGGACGAATACGGCGCAGCCAGCCAGCAAAAAGCCTGCGCCGCGCAGGCTGCAGGCAAGTTCAAGGACGAGATCGCCCCCATTACCGTCAAGGCCGGCGTGGTTGATAAAGTCATGGGCCTGATCACCAAAGAAGTGACGGTGAGTGTGGACGAAGGCCTGCGCGAGGGCACCACCAAAGAGGGCATCAGCAGCATCAAACCCGCCATCCCCGGCGGCGTGGTTACCGCAGGCAATGCCAGCCAATTCAGCGACGGCGCAGGCGCTTGTGTGATCATGAGTGAAGAGCTGGCCAGCAAACGCGGCTTGAAGCCGCTGGGGCGCTTTTTGGGTTTTGCGGTGGCCGGCTGCGAGCCGGACGAAATGGGTATCGGCCCTGTGTTTGCTGTACCCAAAGTCTTGAAGCGCCTGGGCCTCACGGTGCAAGACATCGACCTGTGGGAACTGAACGAAGCCTTCGCCGTGCAAGTGCTGTACAGCGCCCAAAAACTCGGCATCCCCATGGACCGCCTCAACGTCAACGGCGGTGCGATTGCGGTCGGCCACCCCTATGGCGTCAGCGGTCAACGCCTGACCGGTCACGCCCTGATTGAAGGCAAACGCCGTGGGGCCAAGCGGGTGTGTGTGACGATGTGTATTGGTGGGGGGATGGGGGCGGCGGGGGTGTTTGAGGTGCTGTAAAACTCGATTGGTATGACTGGATGGGGCTCTAAGTAATCAGACTTAGCGCCCCATTTTTATTGGATTTTGGAATTTAACAATGGCATTGCGTTCTACACTCGATTTTCTGCTTCACGGCTGGCTAGCCGCAGCATCGTTAAACCAGCGACCCCGTTTTACCGATCACTCGCGCGAAACCTTTGACGCGGTGCTGGACACCTGCGAGCGGATCGCGCGGGAGAAGTATGCGCCGTTTAACCGGCTCGTGGACACGCAGGAGCCGCGTACCGAGGCGGACACCAACGGGGCTTTGCGCGTGGTGCTGCCGCAGGCGACCCATGATGCGCACCAGGCTTATGTGGAGTCGGGCATGCTGGCCGCTGCGCAGGACTATGCGCTGGGGGGCATGCAACTGCCGTTTACCGTGAGCGCGGCAGCGAATTCTTTTTTTGCGGTGGCATCTATCTCGATTGGCTCGAACTTGCTCACCTCGGGCAACGCCAGTTGCATCATGGCCACCGGCACGCAGACGCAGAAGGATGTGTTTGCAGCCAATGAGTTTAGCGGGCGCTGGGCGGGCACGATGTGCTTGAGCGAGCCGCAAGCGGGATCGTCATTGTCTGACGTGGCGACCAAAGCTTTGCCGGACGGTGAAGGCTTTGCGAATGACCCGCTGGGCCCGCGCTACCGCCTGCGCGGCAACAAGATGTGGATATCGAGCGGCGAGCATGAGCTGACCGAGAACATCGTGCACCTGGTGCTGGCCAAGATTCCCGATGCGGATGGCAAGCTGGTGGCGGGGGTGCGGGGGATTTCGCTGTTTATCGTGCCGAAGAAGTTGGTCAACACGCGGGGTGAATTGACCGGGGTGCGCAACGACGTAGCCTTGGCCGGGCTGAACCACAAGCTGGGCTGGCGCGGCACCACCAACACGTTGCTGAACTTTGGCGAAGGCAAGTTCCCCGTGGGCGATGCGGGCCCTTACGGCAATGGTGCTGGCGCCGTGGGCTATCTGGTGGGCAAGCCGGGCGAAGGCCTCAAGTGCATGTTCCATATGATGAACGAGGCGCGGATTGGCATTGGCATGGCGGCAACGATGCTGGGGCTGGCGGGCTACTATGCATCGCTGGATTACGCCAAGAACCGCCCCCAAGGCAGGCCGGTGGGCGCTGGCGGTAAGGACGCATCCGCCCCGCAAGTGCGCCTGATCGAACACGCCGACATCAAACGCATGCTGCTGGCGCAAAAATCTATCTGCGAAGGTTCACTGGCCTTGCAGCTCTACTGCGCCAGACTGGTGGACGAGCAGCACACCGGCGCACCCGAAGCGGCTGACGAAGCGCGCCTGCTGCTGGAAGTGCTGACCCCCATTGCCAAGAGCTGGCCCAGCGAGAACTGCCTGGAGGCCAACAGCCTGGCTATCCAGATCCACGGTGGCTACGGCTACACCCGCGACTTCCCTGTGGAGCAGTATTGGCGCGACCAGCGGCTGAACATGATCCACGAGGGCACGCACGGCATTCAGGCGATGGACTTGCTAGGGCGCAAGGTGCTGATGGAGGGCGGGCGCGGCCTGCAATTGTTGGCCGCACGTATCAACGTCACGGCGCGGCGCGCACTGCAAGTGCCCACGCTTGCGCAGTACGCGCGCGATCTGACCCAAGCGCTAGGCCAGATAGACGCAGCCACCAAAGCCGCGTGGGCTACCGGCAACCCGCTGGAGGCCCTGCCCAATGCCGTGCCCTATATGCAGGCCTTTGGGCATGCGGTGCTGGCTTGGATGTGGTTGGATGTTGCGCTGGCCGCGCAACAGGGGGCACCTGTGCAATCGCCAGTTGCTATAAAAAATGTAGCTGCTTTCGATGGTATTAAAAGCGCTACAGCCTATTTTTACCATTACGAGCTACCTAAAATTGGTGCTTGGCTGGCCGTAGTTTCGGCGCGAGACATGACTTGCGCTAACACACCGGAAGATGCGTTTTAAATCTATTTGGCGTGGCAAACTGGTTCACAATCGACAGCAGGAGGGCAATGCATGCCGTTGATCAAAGAAGTGGTATTACCCGCCACCCGCGCGCAGCGCCGGGTGCAAAACGCAGTCTGGGTGCTGATCTATGGCGGCCTGCTGGCGGTAATCACGGGTATCACGGTCGGCCAGATGGCAGCGCCCAGCCTGCCTGGCAGTTGGCCCGCGGGCAGCGGCCTGGTTCTGGGTGGCAGTTTGGCGACAGCGCTGGGTGTGCTGTTGATTTATATTCGCTCGCGTATGCACTAATAAAGGGCTTTTGGCCTGGAATCGTGAAAATGTGGCCCCATTCACCTCTGCGCCCTGATCGCCTGTTTCTGGCCAAAGCCTGCCTGGCGGTTGTGCTGTGCGGCGCTCTTGCGCAAGCGGCCCATGCCCAGGTACACAAATGCACTGAGGCGGGCCGCACGGTGTACACCGATACGCCGTGTACCTCTGGCGTGGAGCCCCATTTTTCCGGCATCAAAAGTGTGGCTAAATCCAGCAGCGCGCTGGAGACGCAGATTATCTGGAACCGCTATCCCGTCAAAGGCAATAGCTACGACAGTCTGATCAAGTCGCTCGCAGTGAATGGCCCCAAGGGCTTTCACGGCCTGGCAGGCTGGAACATCAGCTATCACTTCAGCACCAAGGCAGAAGGCAAGCTGTGCCGCTTTGATAATGTGCGCCTGAAAATTGTCGGTGAAATTTTGCTGCCCAAGTGGACCGACGAGGCCGCCGCCCCCGCCGCTTTGCAACAGCGCTGGCAAGGCTATTACGCCGCCCTACAGCAGCACGAAGAGGGTCATGTGCAGCACGGCAACGAGTTGGCGGCGCTGGTGCGCGAGAAGTTTTTGGGCGTGAGCGATTTCCCCTGCGCGCAAGCGGCAGTCGTGGCGCAAGCCGAGTTTGACAAGGTGTATGCAAATCTCAAAAATCGTGACAAAGAGTATGACCAGCGCACCCAGCATGGCGCCACCCAAGGCGCAGTTTTTTAAACAACCCTTTCCCTTTCTCAGCCATTTGCCATCCATTAACCAGGAGACCACAGCATGACCCCCCGTAGCATCCAACAACTTTTCGATCTCAAAGGCAAAACCGCACTCGTCACCGGCGGTTCGCGTGGCCTGGGCCTGCAAATGGCGCACGCCCTGGGCGAAGCCGGTGCCAAGATCATGCTGACATCGCGCAAAGCCGCTGATCTGGAAGAAGCCACTGCCGAGCTACAAGCCACCGGCATCGATGCCCGCTGGATCGCCGCCGACTGCGCCAAAGAAGAAGAAATCCACCGCCTGACTGACGAGACCCTGGAGCGCATGGGCGACATCGACATCCTGGTCAACAACGCCGGCGCCGCCTGGGGCGCACCCGCCGAAGACCACCCGGCAGAGGCCTGGGACAAGGTAATGAACCTCAACGTGCGCGGCTACTTTTTGCTCAGCCAGCGCGTGGCCAAAAAGAGCATGATCGGTCGCAAGACCGGTAGCATCATCAATGTGGCCTCCATCGCCGGCCTGGGTGGCCACCCCAGCGGTATGAAGACGATTGCCTACAACACCTCCAAAGGCGCAGTCCTCAACTTCACCCGCGCCCTGGCCGCCGAATGGGGCGCATACAACATCCGCGTCAACGCCATCTGCCCCGGTTTCTTCCCCAGCAAAATGACCGCTGGTACGTTAAAAGCCCTGGGTGAAGACAAGCTCAAAGAAAACGCCCCGCTGCACCGTCTGGGCGATGACGAAGACCTGAAAGGCCTGTGCCTGCTGTACGCCTCCGCTGCGGGTAAGCACATTACCGGGCAGTGGCTGGCGGTGGACGGTGGCGTGAGTGCGGTGGTGGGAGGTTGATTTTGAAATTTAGCGTCCATATCCCCTTTGTTGAACACCTCGGCTTTGAGCTTGTCAAGTTTGAAAACGGTGAATCCGAAATCCGTTACGAGGCCGCGCCCGAGCACCTGAACAGCTACAACGTTACCCATGGCGGCGCCAGCATGACCCTGCTGGATGTGGTGATGGCGCATGCGGCGCGCAGTGTGGAGCTGGAGATGGGTGTGGTGACCATCGAGATGAAAACCAGTTTTATGCAGCCCGCGCGGGGCATTCTGGCGGCCAAGGGGCGGCTGATCCACCGCACGGCGACGCTGGCGTTTACCGAGGCGAGCGTATACGATGCAGATGGCAAGGTGTGCTCGCATGCGACGGGCACGTTTAAGTATGTCAAGCGCCTGCCGGTAGGCCCCAAATCGGTGAATGGGCTCAATCCGCCCGCCACTGATTAAACTATCAGCTAAATATGCCTGTAGTCCTTGTCGCTGGGACGTATGTAGCTATTAAAATTATAGTAACTCAAGAAAGAAGACGATGAAAAACCAACAATGGCTGCTAGACAACCGCCCCAGCGCCGAGGCGCAGGCCAGCAACTTCAAGCTCGTCACCACCGACACGCCCGCCTTGCAAGACGGCCAGGTACTGGTCAAGCAGCATTACATGAGCCTGGACCCCTATATGCGCGGCCGCATGAACGACAGCAAGAGCTACGCGGTGCCGCAAGCGCTGGGCGCGGTGATGCAGGGCGGCGCGGCGGGCGAGGTGGTGGAGTCTAAAAACCCCAAGTTTGCCGTGGGCGACAAGGTGGTGGGCATGGGCGGGTGGCAGCAGTACAGCGTGGTAGACGGCAATGCGGTGGGCGCGCTGCGCAAGGTCGACACCACCCACATACCGCTCAGCCATTACCTCGGGGCCGTGGGTATGCCCGGTGTGACGGCGTATTACGGTTTGCTGAAAATCTGCGAGCCCAAGGCCGGCGAGACAGTTTGCGTGAGTGCCGCCAGTGGCGCGGTGGGCAGTGCCGTGGGCGCGCTGGCCAAAGCGCGTGGCTGCCGCGTGGTGGGCATTGCCGGTGGCAAAGACAAGTGCGACTATGTGGTAAACGAGCTGGGCTTTAATGCCTGCATTGACTACAAAGAACACAATACGCCCAAGGCCTTGCACCTTGCTTTGAAAGAAGCTGCTCCCCAGGGCGTAGACTGCTATTTTGAAAACGTAGGCGGCTGGATACTGGACGTGGTGCTGAGCCAGATGAACGCCTTTGGCCGCATCGCCGTGTGCGGCATGATCGCGGGCTACGACGGCATGCCGCTGCCGCTGGCCGCACCCGCATTGATTTTGATCAGCCGTTTGAAGGTGCAAGGCTTTATCGTCAGCGAGCATATGGACGTGTGGCCCGAGGCGCTCAAAGAGCTGGGCGGCATGATAGCTGGCGGCAAGTTCATGCCGCGCGAGAGTGTGGCGCTGGGGATTGAGGCCGCACCCGCGGCGTTTTTAGGCTTGCTGCGGGGTAAAAACTTTGGCAAGCAATTAGTCAAACTCGTCTGAGCCTATTGGCTCAAGGAGGCCACCATGCACAGCACCCACGATGTCTTCAACCAGGCCGAAAGCCTGGTGAACTACAACCTGTTTGCCGGCAACCAGGCGCTGCAATCGGCCCTGAAATTCAATGCGCCTGACCTGGACACTGCGCCCTTGCATGCCCTGGGTGCCAGCCTGGGCACCAGTGCCATGCAAACCCACGCCCGCCTGGCCAATGTGAACCTGCCGCAATTGCACACGCATGACCGGCTGGGCCGCAGGGTGGACGAGGTGGAATTTCACCCCAGCTACCATTTGCTGATGCACGCAGCCACGTCGGCGGGCTTGCATGGTACGCCTTGGTTGGAGAGTGGCAGCGCATTGAGCGCCGCCGGGCCGCCCCAAGGCGCGAAGGCCCCCCGGGGGGGCAGCGCAGTACACGCAGTGACAAGCGTGGGGGCCCATAGCCTCCGCGCCGCAGGCTTCATGCTGTTCACCGAGCTGGAGGCCTCTGTGCTGTGCCCCATCTCCATGACCTACGCCGTCACGCCCGCGCTGCGCAGTAACGAAGACATATACAAAGACTGGGCGCCCAAACTCACCAGCCGTGCGTATGACCCAGCATTGCGCCATTGGAGTCAAAAGAGTGGCGTGACCATGGGCATGGGCATGACCGAGAAGCAGGGCGGCTCGGACGTGCGGGCCAACACCACGCAAGCCGTGGCCGCAGGCCAAGACAGCTGGGGCCAGCGCTTTGAAGTCACAGGCCACAAATGGTTTATGTCGGCCCCCATGTGTGATGCGTTTTTAATCCTCGCGCAAACTGCGGCGGGCATCAGTTGCTTTTTTCTCCCGCGCGTATTACCCGATGGAGATCGCAACGCCATCCGCATCCAGCGCCTGAAGGACAAGCTGGGCAACAAAGCCAATGCCAGCAGCGAAGTGGAGTTTGAAGCCGCCAGCGCCTGGCTGGTCGGCGAGGAAGGCCGTGGCGTGCAGCAGATACTGGAGATGGGCACCATGACGCGGCTGGACTGCGCCCTGGGCACCAGCGGCCTGATGCGCCAGGCGCTGTCCATCGCGCTGCACCATACCGCGCAGCGCCAAGCCTTCGGCAAGCCGCTGATAGAGCAGCCGCTGATGCGCAACGTGCTGGCCGACCTTGCTATTGAAAGCGAAGCTGCTTGCGCTCTTTCCATAAGGCTTGCACGCGCTTTTGACAGGAAAAATGAGCCACACGAGGCGTTGATCGCCCGCGTGCTCACGCCCGTGGCCAAGTTCTGGATATGCAAACGCGGCAGCGCCTTTGCGCAAGAGGCCATGGAATGCCTTGGTGGCAACGGCTATGTGGAAGAGGGCGGTGAGGGCGCCATGGCGCGCATCTACCGCGAGATGCCGCTCAACTCCATCTGGGAGGGCGCAGGCAACATCATGGCCATCGACCTGCTGCGTGCGCTGCGCAAAGGCGATGTGGCTGCTGCCCTGGCCGCTGAGCTTGCGCCCGCACTAGGCGTACACCCCGCGCTAGACCACGCCGCTGCCACCTTGCCTACGCGCATAGAACAACTCTCCACCGAGGTCGATGCCCGCCGCCTGGCGCAAGACATCGCCCTGGCCCTGCAAGCGGCGCTGCTGGTGCAAAGCGCACCGAGCGCCGTCTACGCAGCGTTTTGCGATTCACGTCTGGGCGGGCACTGGGGCCAGACCTTTGGCACAATGGGCGGTGGCACAGATTTTGATGCCATCTTGCGCCGTGCCATGCCTTGCTGAGTTATTAACCTCTTGCCAGATGATGACTTCCCGTTCTTGTTTTGGCCTGAGTCGTTCGTCTCTTTGTCTTGTACGGGAGCTGGTCGGCGGTGCACTCAGCTCCGCGGCTGTCCTCCGTGTCGGCCTATGGCCGACTACTCCCCCTTTATGCCGCTGCGCTGAGTACACCGCCGACCAGCTCTTGTGCTCATGGTGAGCGAGCCACCGACCGCTAGCGACACGCATCCCGCTCCTGTGACGTGGTTGGCGATCCATCGCTGTAGCCCCAACCAACCTGTTCGCAGCCCTGGCGCTTGGTGTGGACGGCGCAGCGGCATAAAGGGGGAGTAGGCTGCCCTAGGCAGCCATGGAGGACAGCCGCGGAGCCGTCCACGCCAAGTGCCAGGGCGGGCACAGAACCCAAACCTGCCAATACCGTGAATAATGGAGCGTTAAACTAGCACCAGCACACACAAACTGACCGGAGACAAAAGCATGCCAGACATCTACTTTCACCACTACCCCAACTCCCCCTTTGCCGAAAAAATGCGCGCCATCTTCGGCTACAAAAATATCGCCTGGAAGTCGGTGATACAACCCATGGTGATGCCCAAGCCCGACATGCAGGCGCTGACGGGTGGCTACCGCCGCATCCCGATTCTGCAAATCGGCAATGACATCATTTGCGACACCGCACTCATCTGCGATGTGCTGGAGCACATCAGTCCGGATAAAACCCTCTACCCTGCGGGCATCAAAGGCGCGGCGCGGACGGTGGCGCAGTGGGCCGACAGCACCTTGTTTGGGGTGGCCATGGCATACAACTTTTCGCCCGCCGGGGCCGCGCACATCTTTGCCGCCAACCCCGATGCCGCCGCCACCCTGGTGGCCGACCGCACCGCCATGCGCGGTGGCGCCCCCCGTATGCACCCGCACGACGCTACGCCCGCCTACAAAAGCTATCTGCGCCGCATTGCCAGCATGGTGGACGAGCAGCCCTTTGTCCTGGGCCAGCAGCCCAGCGTGGCCGACTTTTCCATCTACCACCCGCTGTGGTTCACCCGAAACATCCCCGCACTTGCGCCCATTTTGGATACCACCCCCAGCGTGCTGGCCTGGATGGACCGTATCAAAGCCTTTGGCCACGGTGATATGGCCAAGAGCAGTGCTGCGGATTCGATAGCTGTGTGCGCTGGTTTTACAGGCGCAAACCACCTGTTTGATGTAAAAAACGAGGTCTTTCAGGATGAGCACGGAATCCCGCTGGGCACCCAAGTCATCATCAAGGCCGAAAGCTTTGGCCTGGAAGAAACTGTAGGCGAGCTGACCGCCGCCACCCGCACCCGCTACAGCCTGCGCCGCGTTGATGCACGCGCAGGCAGCGTGAACGTGCACTTCCCCCGCATTGGTTTCACCCTGAAGAAAGCGTAAAACATGATCACCGACTTTAAAAACAAAACCGCCGTTCTCACCGGCGCGGGCTCGGGCTTTGGCCTGGAGTGCGCACGCATTGGTGCCAAGCTGGGCATGCACCTGGTGCTAGCCGATGTGCAGCAAGACGCGCTGGACAAAGCCACGGCGGAAATCACGGCACTGGGTGCGCAGGTGTTGCCCTTCAAGCTGGACGTCTCCAAGGCCGACCAGGTCGAAGCCCTGGGCGCAGCCACCTTCAAGCGTTTTGGCGCGCCGCACTTCGTCTTCAACAACGCAGGCGTAGGGGCAGGGGGCCTGATCTGGGAGAACACGCTGAAAGACTGGGAATGGGTCATCGGTGTCAACATCATGGGCGTGGCCCACGGTGTGCGCGTATTTACCCCGATGATGCTGGAAGCCGCCAATAAAGACCCGGCCTACCAAGGCCACATCGTCAACACCGCCAGCATGGCCGGGCTGCTCAATGCCCCCAATATGGGCGTGTACAACGTAAGCAAGCACGCCGTGGTGAGCCTGAGCGAAACCCTGTACCAGGACCTGAAGTTGGTGACCGACCAGATCAGCGCATCCGTGCTGTGCCCCTTCTTTGTACCCACCGGCATCAGCCAAAGCCATCGCAACCGGCCTGACGAGTTCAAGCAAAGCGGTGTCAAGCCCACCAAGAGTCAGCTGATCGGCCAGGCGATGAACGACCAGGCTGTAGGCAAAGGTAAAGTCAGCGCGGCAGACGTAGCGCAAAAAGTGTTTGACGCGGTGCATGCCAACCAGTTCTACATCTACAGCCACCCCAAGTCGATTGGCTCGGTGCAAGCGCGGCTGGAAGACATCATGCAACAGCGCAACCCGACAGACCCGTTTGCGCACAAGCCGGAGATTGGTGTGGAACTGCGCCGTGCGCTGCGTTCGGACCGGTGATGCAGCTGATTTGGTGGCTGCTTATGCCCTGTTTTCGGGGTATTCAACGCCGCCAACGGTTTGATGACAATGGATTATTGTCTCAGCGTGGGTTGCTACGCCACTGCGCCCGCCAGATCCGATCCAGTTCTCTGGCCAGTGCTGGTGGCGGTGCGCCTATCAGGCTTGTTTTACCGTGCTGCAAGACTTGGCCGTACACCACGCCCTGTGCTTCCGAATAAAGAAGCGCTATGCTGTTGTCGTAACAGTCATGATTCTTGCAGGCACCCGCCAGCAGGTAGCGCGTGCCCAGTACGGTGACCAACTTATTTTGCGGGCTGGGCCCATCCAGTCGGGCCAGCCAATCCTCCCGGCGCAGTGAACCCAGTGCGTTGTAATACAGCGCCTTGGCCTTGGTATCCATCAACAGACCGGGGGCGCTAAGTTCATGTAGTGCATAGGTGCGTTGGGCTTGCGTCGGCGTGGGAGCAGGAGGCGACACGACCTTAGTGGCGGGAGCACCATCACAACGGCGAAATTTTTCTTTTGCCAGCGCCTTGCCAATCACGGCTGTAGTTTTGACATCGGCATCCGCAAAAACCATGTACTGTCCTGAAGCATCCCTAAACACATGCCATAGCATCTCCATCCCGCCGGGCCCGGTGTTGATCAGCGTGACCAGGAAACCCTTGGGACTCGGATTGGGGTGAAAGTAGGTATATCCCGTTTCAATGCTGTTGCCTGCAAGCCGCTGATCACCGTGCAGAACGACCAGCCCACCGGCAAACACCGTAGCCTTTGCTGACGCATTGTTTTTGCAATCAACCATATAGCTCCCGCCATAGTCCCGCAGCGCCTGCGCGTCCAGGTTACGCGGCCAGGCGTTGGGACTTGCAGCCATGAGAAGAGTGGCTACGCTGTGCATTACCCATTGTATTGCGGTCATAACACACCTCCAAACAGCACCATGCATTGCAACTCCATGGCGAGGGTAGATTCCAGTAACAACTATAGAGCGCGTTGGAAGAATAATCAACTACCGTGGCCGCATCGGGTGGAGGCGTGAGGGATGGTGTGCATGGTGGAAAAGATGCAGAATGAACAAATGGAGCAGCGGAGAACGGTATGAAAAAAATCATGGTGGTCGGTGCAGGCAAGATTGGCTCGTCTATCGCGGCTCTCCTGGGCGGTTCGGGCGACTATGCGGTGACACTGGTGGACGCGTCTGCGGCAGTGCTGGCAGGGGTAGAGCAAGGCCTGCTCAAGAGCGGGCAAAAAGACGCGGCGGTGACCACGCGCCAGCTTGATGTTTGCGAACCTCAGGCCTTGCAGGCAGCATTGCAGGGCCAGTTTGCCGTACTCAGCGCCGCGCCGTTTCACCTGACCGCCAGCATTGCCGAGGCCGCTGTGGCTGCCGGAGTGCATTACATGGACTTGACCGAAGACGTAGCCAGCACGCGGCGGGTGCGCCAGTTGGCCGCCACCGCGCAGTCGGCCTTGATTCCCCAATGCGGGCTGGCACCTGGCTTTGTCTCCATCGTTGCCGCCGACCTGTGCCAACGCTTTGACACGCTGCACAGTGTGCGCATGCGGGTCGGCGCACTGCCGCAGTACCCGTCCAACACGCTGAACTACAACCTGACCTGGAGCACCGACGGCGTTATCAACGAATACTGCGAACCCTGCGATGCGATTGTGGAGGGCGTGCTGCGCCAGGTACCGCCGCTGGCCGAGCACGAAGAGTTTTCACTCGATGGCATTACCTACGAGGCCTTCAATACCTCGGGCGGGCTGGGCACGCTGGCCGAGACGCTGCAGGGCAGGGTGACGCACCTGAACTACAAAACCATCCGCTACCCCGGCCACGCCGCCATCATGAAAACCCTGCTGAACGACCTGCGCCTGCGCGAGCGCCGCCATGTGCTGAAAGACATTTTGGAACACGCCCTGCCCACCACGCTGCAAGACGTGGTGATTGTCTTCGTCACTGTCAGCGGCCAGCGCGACGGCCGCCTGACGCAGGAGACCTATGCACACAAGGTTTACAGCCAGCCGGTGGGCGGCGTGCTGCGCAGCGCCATCCAGATCACCACGACCGCAGGCATCTGCGCGGTGCTGGACTTGCTGGCAACGGGGCAGCTGCCTACGCGCGGTTTGGTCAAGCAGGAAGAGATTGCGCTGGGGGACTTTTTGGGCAACCGATTTGGCGCGGCCTTTGCTACACAAGGCCCAAAAAAATAGCATCTTTGGTATTCATCATGAACGGCATTTTTTGAGAAAATACCCAATGCTGGAGATAGTGCCGCATTACAGTAGCAGACAATGATTGGCGCGTTGTTACTCCGCCGTAATACCCGCCGATTTAATGGTCTTGGCCCAAAACTCGGTGTCTTGCTTCACCAGCGCGTCCAGCGCCGCTGGAGGCTGGTAGCGTAGCTCGATGCCTGCGCCGTCGGCACGGGTTTTGGTCTCGGGCAGCTCCAGTGCGGCTTTGATCTGACCGCTGAGCTGGCTCACTACATCAGCAGGCGTACCTGCGGGTGCGAAGATGCCGACCCAGGCTTCCAGCTCAAACCCTTTCAGACCCGCCTCAGCCGTGGTGGGCACATTGGGCAGGCCGGGGTGGCGGCTTTTGCCTGCGGTGGCCAGGCCCTTGAGCTTGCCCACCTGAATTTGCCCCATCACCGAGGGCGGCGTGGTGATAAACACCTGCACCTGGCCTGAGAGCACGTCTTGCAGCGCCGGGCCCGAACCTCGGTAAGGGATGTGCACCATGCTGGTTTTGGTTTGTTGCTTGAACATCTCGGTGCCAATGTGCGACAGCGAGCCGCTGCCCTGGCTGGCATAGCTGAGCTTGCCAGGGTTGGCACGCAGGTAGCTGATGAATTCGCCCAGGTTGTTGGCGGGCACCGAGGGGTGCACCGCAATCACGTTGGTAGCCACGGTGATCAGCGCGACCGGTACAAAGTCCTTTTGCGCCCAGGGCAGCTTGGCATTGAGGTTGGGGTTACCCACGTGATACGCCGAATAAGAGTTGAGCAGGGTGTAGCCATCGGGCGTAGCGCGCGCCACCGCCTGGTAGGCCACGTTGCCACTGCCGCCGCCTTTATTGTCCACCACCACCGACTGCTTGGTGACCTTGGCCAGCGCATCTGACAGCACCCGGGCCGAGGCATCGACAAAGCCACCGGGTGGGTTGGGCACTACCAGCGTGATGGCTTTGCTGGGGTAGCCTTGCGCGAGCGCAATGCCGCAGGCGAGGGTAGCAGTGGCGGCTATCAGGTTGCGAAGGATGGCGCGCTTGGGGAAAGATGGAATGGTTTGCATGGTCGATAAAGTAGGAAGAAAAGAAAAGCAGGTAGCCAAATAACGCCATGGCTGTCCAGTGCGCCGTCAGTAGTTGCCCGATAGCAGCGTGCCTGCGCCCGGAACGCGCCGCTCCAGCCCCAGGCTTTTGAGGAGGGCGTAGGCGGTGCAGACCGCGCTGGAGACCACCGGCAGGCCGCTGGCGGCTTCGATCATGGGGATGGAGGCCAGTGAGGGCATTTGCACGCAGGCCGATGCGACGATGGCATCGATGCCCTTCACATTGAGCTGCTTGTATAAATCGGCAGGTGCTTTGGGGTCGCGCGCGCCCACGGCCAGGTTGTCGTGGATCTCCAGCGACAGGCTGTCCACCACCTCAATGCCTTCGTGTTCGATGTAATCAATCACCAGCTTGGTCAGTGGCAACATGTACGGCGCGATGATGGACACGCGCTTGGCGCCGATGGCCTGCAAACCTTCGACCAGCGCGCCGGCACTGGTGATGACGGGCGTAGGCGCGCCGTTGGCCATGGTGACCGCGTGCAGGCGACGTTGCGATTCGCGGTGGTAACCCTTGCCCATGCTCATGATGGCTACCAGGCAGGCGTAGCCCATGGCATCCATGCGCGCGTCTGACAGCTCCAGCGCGCAGCGGTCCGAGTCTTTGTCCATGGCGGCCAGCTCTTCTTTAGTCACCGACTTCATGCGCATGCGGCTGCTATGGAAGGTAAAGCGCTCGGGCAACACCTGCTCACGCGCGCGCAGCATGGCGGGGATCTCGGTCTCCATCGTGGTGTTGGAGCTGGGCACAATCAGGCCGATACGATAGTTTTTGCTGGGGGTATTGGATGGCATGGCGGGAAGATAAGGGTAGCGAGTAACGCCGATTTTATCGAGCCCACAGGCACAGCGAGAGAGGGGAGTCCCTCATGGGGCAAGTGGAAACTGGTCTGTCCGGAGGGGATCGAACCCCCGACCCACAGCTTAGAAGGCAATTATAAAATCTGTTGGAACCCGCATAAAATATGGGTTACTTGCTTTTTAAGGTAGTTTTTGGGACAATGGCGGGACAATGAACATAAAAAAACTCTAAGCATGGGTACTATATACAATCGCGGGCCGTATCAGTGGCAAGTAAAAATCCGGCGGGATGGTCATCCCGTTTTGAGTAAAACCTTCACGCTTCGCGTCGATGCGGAAAAATGGAACCGCAAAGCGGAGTTGATGATCGAGCGGGGCGAGATTGACCAGCTAGACAAGACCACCCAGAAGACTACGATTAATGAGGTGCTTGCAATCTATCGAGAGCGGCGATTGCCAGAGCTGGCCCAGGGTGGGCGGTCTAAGGTAGCATTGCTGGCACGCATTGAAAATCACTTTGGCAGTTTCTTCGTTGCCTCGTTGAGAACACCAGCAATCAACGACTGGGCGCGACAACTTAAAAAAGAGAAGCTGGCAAACGGCACGATTAACCACCACCTTAACGCACTGTCTGCGGTCATTGATTACGGTCGCCGCCATCTTGGCGTGCATATCCCTGAAAACCCTGTTCGCCTGGTTGATCGGCCCAAAGCCGATAAGCCAAGGGACAGGCGCTTGTCTGAATTGGAGCTTGAATGGCTGCTTAAGGCTGCAAGGCAAAGCGATGCTGTTGGCCTCGCTGAACTGATTACACTAGCCGTAGAGAGTTCGATGCGGCTAGGTGAGATGTTGGGCTTAGAGTGGTCGCGTGTCGATTTCAAAGGCTGTTTTGTACGCCTCCTGGACACAAAGAACGGTGAAAGCCGGTCTGTGGCGCTTAGTTCTCGAGCGGTGGCCGCGCTGCAGGCGTTGCCTAGGCGTATAGACGGGCGGGTTTTCCACTGGGCAAGGGCTGATTCGTTCGAGCATACATGGCAGCGCTGCGTAAAACGCGCGCTGTCCAGGTATGTAGACGAATTCGGGCAAAGCCCGCCGGGGTTTTTGGCATCGCTAAGATTTCACGATATCCGGCATGAAAGCACTAGCCGCCTCTTTGAGGCGGGATTGAATCCCATGGAGGTCGCCAGCATGACAGGGCATAAATCAATGCAAATGCTGAAGCGCTATACCCACGTGGAGGCCGCGAAGCTGGCCCTGAAGTTGGGATAACCTGCACGTCCGTGTAGCGTTGGACTTGCGCCTGCCAGGACTTGAAAGCAGCGCACGGCGTGCGCCAAGAGCCCACGGCGTGGGCGGGGGACTGCTTTATAGGATGTGCTGGGCTACCCCTCCCGCTCCTCCCTGCCTCCCCCTATACAAAGAAAATTTCACACACTTACGGACAACTTACCGCGAAGCACCCCCCGCCGCCTGCTTTCACACGCCATCATGGTTTAGGCTTCGCCACATGCCCGCTCGAGCGGGCATCAGAACCGGGGTTGGCACCCCTCCCTGCTATACAGGGCGTGCAGGCACCGCCTGGGCGTGCAAGCTGCGTCACCCACGTCGCGTAAGGCCACGCTCCCTGCGGCCTTCGGCCGTCTGTGTGCCGTGCGCTACGCGCAAGGCATGCGCTTCGCGCCCAGTCCCGGCGCTGTGCAAGACTATGGTCTACGAAAGTAGATCAATGTCTACTTTGCCCCTCGATCGGCGGCTCCGGCTTCCGCGTGGGCTGCAAAAACTCATCCAGGGCTTCATGCGCGGCCTTGGTCGCGGCCTCCTCACGCGGCCGCCTCCAAAGCTGCTGGACTCTGCTCCAGTCCAGCCACGCCTGGCAATATGCTTCGTCGGTCATGCCGCCAGCTCGCGGGGAGTGAACCCGTCCAAAACTCGAATGCCTGGCACAAACGCAGATTCATAGCCTTTTGCCCCCCCGGTGGGCAACCACTCGGGTGCGTCCAGTGCCTCGCTGTTTGGCTCGCGTTGCTCGTAAATGATGGTGTCCATGGTCGTCGCTCTCATTTCAAACCCAACTCTGCGGCTTGCACCCGCTCCTTCAATGCGTTAATCAAATCGACGGGTTTGCAGTAATTTAGCAGTGTTATGGCATCGAACTGGTCGCTGCTTTGGCCTCCCTCGGCGAAACAGCAAAGTGCAAATCTAAGTTTCCATTTCACAACGTCATGGTTGGGGTAGTAGAGAACAACACCAAATTTGTACCGGCTCACCTGCTCCCGATAATCTTTTGCTCGGTACGTGTATTTTTTCAATCCGGCGGCATCGCTGGCCACATCTTTAGGCAGGGCAAAAATGAATTGGCCCGGGCCAGTTTGATTTGCTAGCAACTCAGAAATTGCACTTGCTAGAGTGCCCGCATCATTTGTATTTGTCATGATAGAACTCACTTCCTGTTAAAAATTAAAATTAATTGCCAGTCGTGAAAGTAAAAGTCTTCGTGAAATTCACGCCGTCGCTGGTGCCCGTCACCGTCGAAGTGTAGGCCGTCAGGGGCAGCAAAGGCGACATAGGCAAGGCGTAGACCTCGCTGCCCGACACCCCAATGCCGCTTGACTTCTGAGGGTCATTCACCTGGTCAACAACGGTCGTTGCCACGGGTGCACCGCCCGCTGCTGGTGCCAGTACCACCCCGGTGACTTTGAGCGCCTTCCCGGCCCGCACCGTGATCGCGATGGGGGTGCCGTAGAGTTGGTAGGCCTGCGCCAAATTCAATGGTATTGGACTCGGCGTTTCATCGGTCAAAATGCGATTGACACCAGTGCTGCCCGCGCAGGGGTAGGTGTAGACCTGGCTGGGGTCGAGGTCGTTCACACCAGCACGCTTGCCCAGGTTGATCGTCGTGGCCGTGGTTTCATACCCGTCGGCATTCGGTAGCGCTTTTTTAGCGTGGCCCACGCCCACTTCGGTGTAGCTGTCGATCATGCCCAGCAAGTGGTACGGCGCGGCCAATAGGTTGCGCACGTGGTCAGTGGCGCGCCACCGGCCAGTCACGTCTAAATCGCCCGCCAAAACCTCGCCAACCGGGTTGTTGTAGCCTGTGGCGGCTGCGCGATTGGTCGGGGTGACACCGGTAAAAAAGGGTAGACCAGCGACTTCGTAGTGGCCGTGATTGAGGCCATTCGTGGAAAGGTAATTGGAGTGGCCGGCTGCGCTCTGGTCAAGCTTTGGACTCTGGGCCAGCAGCCCAAATCCGCAGCTTGAACGCTCGGCGTTCAGCAGCGCGAACGCGGCTGCCTCCTCGCCGCCCAGGGTGTACGTAGCCGTAGGCATGGTTGCCACGATAGTGGCAACCAATGGTGCTGGCGTAGCCGCACCTTGACTTGTGGTGGGCGCGCCAGCGCTACCACCTCCCCCGCAGGCAGCCAGCGAAGCTGCTGCCGCAATGGAATAAACGATATTGGTTAATGTGGTCTTCATGGTCATCGTGGTCTTTCAGTCAGGAAAAAATATCCTGCATAGGGGGCTCCCTTGCCCCCCTTCCCCGAGGGGAAGGGGCGGGGGGGATAGGGCAGGTTGAGAGACGTAAGAAAAGGTGCCGTAGCACCCAAAACACGTTAAAAAAATCCCACACTGCCGCCCCTTGCCCCAGCACGGGGTCAGTGTGGGGTTTTTAGTGTTTTGGGTGCGAAGGTGCCTTTTTGCCTAGGGGGGCGAATAGCGGGGGGCGTGCCACAAAGGCAGCGCAGCGGACGACTGGCGCGACTTTCGCCGCCACCCGGTGTGCAGAATGGCGACAAAGGTGGCGATACATACCCCCTGTCTTCCTCCCCGGCGGGGCGCAAGCCTCGCCTTCTTCTGGGTGCGCCAACGTAAGGCGGCAGGGTGCCGAATGGCTCCCTGGGAGTCCCCCGCTACCCCGCGATGCACGAGTAAAAGTCAGAGTCACCGTGAGAACTTACATCACCACCAATTCGGCGCAGGGTATAGCCGGATGGACACCCCGTAACCGCGTCACGGTAGCTTGGAGACCTGGTGGAAAGCGGCGTGAAAGCACCTGATACTACAACGGTGATCCAATAGCTGTTTGTCGGGTCAACACCTACACCAGTTGTGAACGCCGTTGTTGAGTAATTCACTCCATCCGCGGCATCAGTGAACGGCCGCACTACGAAGCCGGCGGGAGTACCGCTGCCGCAACTAAATTCGGAGCACACATCAGCACCCGCCTCCTGCCAAACGGACACGTTGTGCCAGCCCGCCGCCGAAGAAACCAGGTCGAAGCCTTGGCAGGTCACTGTTGACACGTTGCGGTTTTGCTGCTCCCCGACGGCGCGGAACCCACACATGCCGCCCAAGGGAAGAGCGGGGGGCAACTCACGCGTGGTGCTTGCGCGAATCACGCCGCGCTGGCTTGTCGAGTCGTCCCGCCCAACAACGCCAGCGCCGTTGGCCTGCGCGCCGAAGCCAGCCAGTGCAAACGCGGCCAACAAATAAAAAGAAGAGGATTTGAATTTGGTTTTCATAAAAATATATTCCACGGAAAAATTAAAGTTAACGAACAATTGACAAATAGACGGTTGAAACCATTCCGGCCCAACCGATGGCGCATAGCGCACGCCATAAAAGCAGTTTCATATTGAGATTTATTACCTCCAGTTTTAGGTTTATTAGTGATACTTTTTCGCGCTCGATTTGTAGCTTTTTGGCCTCTCTTTCTTTAACTTTTTGCGCCCACGCCAGGCACACCACCGATGCAAGCTCTTCGGCGCTTCTATCGATCGGTGCCAGTTCTTTTGCCAATGCCAGCGCCCAATTCAGGGCATGCCCTTTACCGGCTTCTGGCACGTCGTGTAGGTCGTACAAACTCAAAAAATGAAGTGCTTCTCCCTCGAAAAATTGATTTGCACGCGTGTACAAAATAGCAGTCATAGCAAAAAATTCAGGCCCATGAGATGCGACTTCGCGGCCATCTAGCAACCTATGCCCGGCCTCATGCAAATAGGCTTCAAGAAGCCTGTCGCGCGACCAGAAAACAACTGCGGACGAAATGCAAACACGACCATCGGCGTAGGAATTTGCGCCCCCGCACCAGCCGCCCCACTTGCCAGTGGGGCGGATCTCCAGCGGAATCGGCCTCGCAAAGCGGCACACCTCAACCACAGGATCCAGACGCGCACGCAACCACGCCGCTGTGGCAGGTGGCGCTGGCAGGGTGGCAAAAACGGCGAGCGATTTCACTTTGGCGCAGCCTCGGACTCGGTGCGCACTCGTTGCATTTCCGCCTCGGCTTCAGGGTCGTAGGGCGCTGGGTTTTGGCGGCGGCGTTCAGCCTCAACTGCAGCTTTAAGGGCCGCAATTTTTGAATCGAGCAAGGAGTTGTCACGACCAAAAAAATAACTGCCAATACCGCGCTGAATTTGCGCTTCTAGCTCCGTTGCCATTGGAATTTGCATCGGGTTTTGGCGCACAATTTCGATGTTTTTACGAGCCACAACCATAAAGGCGACCCTAGCTGCAGCTAGGGTTTCGGTCGCGCTTTGCTCTGCCAAAACAAGCTCAATCGGCGCGCACTTCACGGCGCGTGCGGGCTTGCTGGCTTCATCACTCTGGGTCGCTGCCAGTTCTACCCGGCGGCGGGCTAGCAGGGCTTCGGCGGCTTTGATGTCCGGCAAGTATGGGTTGCCGCCCAGCGCGGCGGCTGCGCGGTTGGCAAAGCTGGCGGCAACCCACAGCTTGCTGTCATTTTGGACTTTTAACAGGGCATCATGTGCCTGGTCTTCTGCTTTGGCAGCCCCTGCAACATCATCCCAAATGTCGTCCGTTTCAAGCGCAGCGGCGCGGGCCTTGGCAAGGGCCAGGGCGGCCAGGTGATGGGCTTCGGCAGCCGCCTTGAGAGCTGGCCAGGCCAGCGGCTTGGCTGGCTCTTGGGCAGGGGTGTGCAGCTCGGGTTCATCCCCAAAAAACTGGAAGGGGTCGGCTTCTGTTTGTTCTGTGGAACCTTCTTTCTCGAAATATTCAGATAAACTTTTCGCGGATTCTGGCAACAAACTGCTATCATTTTTAGCTATGGCTTCGGCCACAGCATTGATCTCTGCGGCTGCTTCAGAGATCAGCAAGGGGTCTGGCACCACACGGCTGGGCACGTCAATATAGTTGGCTGTTGGCGCGATTTGGATACTTCGCGCGGGCTCGTTTCCGCCCACGGCCAAACCAAACTTACCCAATAATTTATTCAGCCAACGCAGTATTGCGCGGAATAATTCGGCACCCATTGCTATTAACTTAATAGCTAGTTCTGCGGCTGCGGCACATGCGATGCCAAACGGGCTGGCCAGTGCGCCGCTTTCAATGGCGTTTTTGCTGTCAAAAGTCCACGTTTTTACGGGGGCGCTATGGGTGAATTGTTCTGCGGGGTACTGTGCTGGCGGAATTGTGGATTTTGGCTCGCTGGGGGGTGCTGCAGCCTCGGTCTGCGGCACCTCGGCGCTGTAACGCACCCCTCGGTTGGTCAAGCCAGCGCTGTAGTCAGTGCCGATTTTGCTGCCTGGCCATTTAACAGAATCATGCAAATATGAAACCCCTTTCAGCACGCCGCCCGGCGCGTACGGCTGCACGTCGATTTGGCGGGCTGCCAACTGGGCTTGCAGCTCGGCAAAATCGATGCCCTGGGGGTGCGCTGCAATAATTGAATCAACTGCTTTTTGAATGGTTGCACGAGACATTGGAATACCTTTTCTGTTAAATATTTGCTCTTCGGCCATGGTGGGCCGTTTCTTTTTGGACGGGGTTCGGTCGTGGCTAGCTAGATCAAATTCGGCCTCCAGGTCTGCGCAAACTTTGATTGCGCGTTTTGCAGAATGCTCCTGATTCCATAGCGTTCCGGCGCTCGATATTCGGCAAAGACGGATGTGGATATGGTCGTTATCGTGCTGGTGGCGGTGGGCTGCCCAGGCGTGCGTTTTGATATCGACACCCATTTTTTTGAGGAAGGCCTCGGCGATTTGACCCCACTCGGCGGCCTCGCGGCGGCCGTCTGATGGGGGAAGTGAGAGGCTGCAGGACCATATTGCTTTTCTGCAGTCGGGCCTGAGCTGGCGGTAAAAAGCTGTGGCTTTGGACATTGCCCTGGCGCTGCCGATGACGCTGCCAGCCACCCATTCGCCTGGTGGATCGTCTGCATTTTTGCTTCGCAGGTCATATTCAAAGCACGATCTAATTGACGCTGAAACAGTGATCTTGGGTACCACATTTCAGTCCTCGCGGTGGCCTTGGCCACCCAATACAGTGGCGCGGAATTCTTTGAAGACCGCCAAGATGCTGCCGCTTTCGGCCAGCATCTTGGCAGCCGCGGCAGCTTCGCCATCGTTTTGGCGAACCTGATTCAGCGAATAAGCGATATCGTTTATTTGGGTGAAGCAGCTTTGGACGCGGGCGCTTTCAGCCCAGGTGGTGGCGATTTCAGGGGGTAGCGCGGCATGTAGTTTTTGGCTCAACGCTGCCGCGCGCATGAACGCGGCGCGGGTGTAGTGGCCTTTCTGTTCGTCCAGCTTGGAAAGCTCCGCGCGCGAAAATGCGATTTTTACAACCGCCAAACGCAGTTCACTCGATGGCCTTGGCGCTGGGCCGAAGCGATTAACTTTTTCCAAAATATGCTCCTAAAACAATAGCTTTTGACAGGACGGCGGGTCAAGGGCGCAGCGCCTTGCAAGGTCAAGAACGAACTCGCGAAGCGGGTGAGGCTCTTGCATCTCGAAGGCCCGCAGGGGCCTTCGAGATACACCTTGCAAACCTACCTGACTCAGGGGTTGATGATCTCAAGGCACGGCACGATCCGCTGTGCCGTCGCCTTGTCGACGCTTTGCTTTAGGCGCGGCGGCTAGCGAGGTACTCTTTGTACCTCGCGGCCTTTGCAACGGTCTGCGCCGCGTACCCGCGGTGCTTGCCGCGCGCCACCGATCTGTGGTGAAGGTCCGCGAGGATCCACGCCTCGCCGCGGTGCCAGTTACGCATGCAAAAGGCCCAGTCCCGATCACTTTGGCTTTTGCCAGCGCCTGGCAATCGTGGCTCATGCTCCAGCTTGCATCCGCCATCATCATCCTGCACCGTAGATGTTGCCAGTGGTGCGGGCTGATGGGCTGCAGCGTCACTAGCAGCCACGGTGCTGCCAGTGACGCTGCAGGTGACCAAGCGCGTCACAAACAAGCCGCGTCCCGGCTTGTAGTTGACTGAACCAGGCGCGCGATGCGGCTGGCAACCCGCGGTTGCGGCTGGATCGCCCTCATGAGCTGCTGCAAGTTGCTTCTGCAGCCGACCTCGCTCATCGTTGGTGAGCGTTTTGCTCGCAACATAAAAGTGCTGGTAGTTGCCCTCGCTGGATTCCAAAACACAATACTGGTGGCCCGCCAAAACGGGCTCGGACGTCTTCAAATCGTCGATTAACAGAATCCGACTTCCATCGAGTGGTGAAAAATATAGCTGCTCGCCAATTCCTTGCTCCTTGAAGAGTTCTTTGCTTTTGGCATACGCCAGCTTGAAAACAGATTCAGGATTTATAGTGCTCAACCCTTTTTTTGCTTGCTTTTCAAAAACTGAGAGTCGCCCCGGCTTGCCAGGCCGCATCAACGACAGCGCGGTCACGTCGTCGGCCTTGTTGACCATCAAAAGCCAGCCAGTGAAGTTCCTAAATTCCGCCAAATTGGAGTCTGCGAAATATGGCCTGTGGGCATATTGTTTTTTTGCAAAAGTGCCAAAATCATTTTTCTCCTCAAAAGGCGGGGAATCTCTTCTTTCTTCCCCCGCTAGGGCGGGGGCAGGCAGAGGGGGGGGTGTGAATACGGGAACCGTGTCCAATTCTTGGTAGCCCGTAGAACCAATTTCTGGTATCTGGTCTCTTGCAGGCGGCTCAGGCATTGGGTTTGCTGGGGTAGGTGTCGATTTCAGCGGGATCCATAATTCCGTTTTTGCGGGTCTGGCACTGTCGCTGCGTTTGCCCTTCATTTTGAGTTGTTGGCAGTCTATTTGCCATGCCAGCGCTGCTGCCACAATGCTGCTGTGAATGGCTGTGGTCGCAAAGTCCTCGTGTTTTGTGCCTTGGTTGGCAGCACGCTCCCGCGTGACCAAGCCCAGCGCCTTCAACCGCCCGACTGTGGCCGACACGGTAGACCGTTCGTAAGTGAAGCCCGAAAGCCCAGGCCGCCCCGTCTTGACCCCCTTGGTGGGGGACCGTGCATCAGTAAGGTCAGCGATGCTGCGCAGTATCACCTGCACCGCCCTGCTGCCCATGAATTTGACATCCTCTTCAGAACCACACCAATTGGCCCCGAATTGAATAAAGTTTTTGAGTGCGAGCATATTGAATGCGCGAAAGCAAAGCAACGACAAGGCAACAGCAAAGCGTTGATTCTGAACGCATGCAGAATCAAGGGTGTTCAAACCGGGTGCGCGAAGCTGGCTCTGCCAAGCCGCTTAGCGCTGCCCTCCCAACATTCCAATAGTTGATTTGAGTCCGCGCGCGGCGGCCCAATCGTTGTATCGCGGCACATTTACCCAAAGCATGCTGCTCTGTCTACCATCTGGATCGAGCCTCCCAAGCCAAGGGTAGCGGCCACGCGCGTGGCCGCTATATAGGCTGGAAAGCGAGTACGGTAGGTCGTGCTGGACACTTGGAAGTGAGCGAAGGTTGATCGTGTTGCTCATGCCATACCCCACCCATAAGCCGCGTCAAAATCCGCGTCGGATCTAAAAATCAACGCGCAGACATTGGACGACTTGTACTTGTGATTCCGCAGGTTCTCATTTATTCTCGCCTGCGTCTTAAACCCATCCGTTTCGTCGAATCCTTGAGCGCGCAACAAACCGTCGACATCATTGAAGTCGTAGCTATCTGGGAGTGGCCATTTGCCATTTTCGTCGGCGAATAATCCCTCCATGGTCTCCACCAGAAACTCCAATTTGCCGCCGCCCTCGATGGAGACGAGAAACGATGTTTCTCCAGACCAGTCATCACCAAGTTGCTCGCGCAAAGCTTCAGCTTGGCCTATTGATTCAACTTTTACCAAGCGATATTGGTCTGAGTTGGTATCTAAATCAAATGTTTTGGTGCTGAAAATCATGCAGCACCCCCTGCCGCCAATGCCTTAGCCATTTGCGCGGCCTTGGTGGGTCTGCCCCTGCCGTGAATCCTTTGTACCAAAGGCTGAGGTTTTACTAGAGCGGGCACATTTACTACTTTGACGCTGCGCAGCCCGCCAAAATAGTCCAGCAAAGCCTGACCCTTAAATCTGATGGCCCTTCCAATGCGAACGGCCTCCGGGACTGGAAACGATTTAAGGCCTAAAAGTGACTGATATACAGTGACCGGATGCACGTCTGCTAAGCGTGCAAAATAGGCCACCGAGTACATTTGTTGCGGGTTGATTGGTTGCATTTTGGGGTAGATTTGTTCCATGTTTGATCCAATGAAACACCCCGCACGGCGTTCAATTGAATAGACGGCTGAAGCGCGCAACACCTGTTGCTCGTTTCCGTCCATGGAACTTCCCCAATGTATATCTGCATGCTCGAACCCCAATGGGCAACCACTGGGTAGAGGCCCAGCTTGCGCCTAGCCACACCGGTTTTGTGAGTGTCTCGGCACAAGTGTCACGCGTTGCAGCGTCTTGCCCAAGTCCCCGGCTCGGTAGCCTTCTAATAAACAGGTAAGACCATATCAAGCTGGTCCCCGTGCGGTGGGAACCCCCGACTACGGCTCGGGTGCTCTATCTTATTTTTCAGCTACACGAATAGCATATCACGGGCTAAGAGGGGTTGTCAAGCCAACAATTCGTGCAATTTCTCCAATGAAAGTGACCCTAAAAGCCTGGGACAAATTTGGGACATTGGAAGCGCTAAAACGCGCTAAAACTGGCTAAATCAAGCTAAGTCGAAAATCACTAAATCGTTGATTTATAACGATAAAATGGTCTGTCCGGAGGGGATCGAACCCCCGACCCACAGCTTAGAAGGCTGTTGCTCTATCCAACTGAGCTACGGACAGTCACGAAAACACCATATACAAAATACAAAGAAAATCGCCCCGCAAACCAATGGATTGCAGGGCGAGTTAATTGGTCGGAGTACAAGGATTCGAACCTTGGACCCCCTGGTCCCAAACCAGGTGCGCTACCAGGCTGCGCCACACTCCGAAGCCTGTATTCTAACCCAATAAATCATCGCTTTTCATATTGCTGCTTGCCAAACAGGGCTTCGCGCTCCTTGTCGCCCGTCATCGGCTTGCGCAGGTCAGCCAGCACCTGGCAGCCACGCTGCACCGCGGGGCGCTTTTCCAGGCCTTCAAACCACTTTTTAAGGTGCGGGTAATCCGACAGCTCGATGCCCTGGTTTTTCCAGTTGCGCAGCCAGGGGTAGATGGCAATATCCGCGATGGTGTAGGTTTTGCCCGCAATATACGGGTTGGCGGCCAATTGGCGGTCGATCACGCCGTAGATACGCTTGGCCTCGTTGGTGTAGCGGTCAATGGCGTAGGGAAGCTTCTCGGGCGCGTAGGTGCGAAAGTGGTGGTTTTGTCCCAGCATGGGCCCCACGCCGCCCATCTGGAACATCAGCCATTGCAGCACGGTGTATTTGTCGCGGACACTTGCGGGCATGAATTTGCCGGTTTTAGCGGCCAGATAAATCAGGATGGCTCCCGATTCAAAAATGGATATCGGTTTGCCGTCCGGGCCATCGGGATCAACGATGGCGGGCATTTTGTTATTCGGGCTGATTTTCAGGAAATCGGGCTTGAATTGGTCGCCCGCGCCTATATTGACGGGGATCACCTCATATTTCAGGCCACACTCCTCCAGCATAATGTGAATCTTGTGGCCATTGGGCGTGGCCCACGAGTAAAGTTGAATCATGTGTGATTTCCTTTCATTCCTCATACTGTAGAGCAAAACGTTGAGATATGTTTAAAAAGTTAAAAAATGCTTTAGGTTTTGGTAGAAGCTCCAACGCGAAGTTCTTGCCATCGCGTGCCGACTTGGCGAAAGTCCAAACGATCTCCAACTGGGCGAGTTTACAGGGCTGGAATTACGCCAAGCGTGCCGATGGGCGAGGGGGGTACCAGCTGGAGGGCAAGGTGGGTACCAAGACCTGGCGCATGGAGCAAGGCAAGCCCTCACGCGACTTCATCAAAGGCACCGAGCTGCGAGGTCGCGCTGAACTGGATTTGCGCGACGACGCGATTGTGATGATCATGAACAGGCAGCTTAAGAATGATCTGGAAAAGCGAGCTTTTGCACTGTATACCAATTCATTGCAAACCATTGCTGACCCCAATTTGCCAGAAGAGATGCGCTGGTTGTCGATCTATCAAGAGGTGGGATGGGAAGGTCTGGGCGAGGCATTCTTGAGCCACTACGCTATTTTGAGTGATAACCGCAACACGGCGATGCAATGGCTGGACCAGACGATGGTGGATGCGCTGCTCGAATGGCCAGACCTAGACCCTGCGACGCCTAAAATATTGATGTTATTGCGTGGCAAAGCCTATTTGCGTATGCAATACACCATGGACGATATTCCCACCTTGGAACATGCCATCCATGTATTTACCCATGCCTGCACCCAGGCGCAGGCCAATTTTGGGGTTGATTTATCGCTCTAGGTTGATAAAAGAGCCGCTTCGCTGTGATTTTTTATAACTATTACAGTACTGCAATCAACCGAATCTCTGTTCTGGGCGTTGATTAGCGTCTATGCCTGTCAAATCAAACCCCAAAGACGGATATGAATAACATCGATAACCCGGACTTGAATCGTTGCCCATCGCCCAGCGTGGACGACCAACCCCCACCCCAGCATGTTTTTGACGAGCTGAAAACACCAGCAGATTTACCTCGCTTGGCGGGTTTATCTGTCTTGGCCAGTGCCGTTCTGGCCGCATGTGGTGGCGGTGGAGGTGATCCTGCCTTTGCCATTGCGCCACCACCTCCAGCGCCATCGCCTGGGCCGGTACCGACTGCGGTACAAACGGCACGTTTTTTATTGCAGGCCCAGTTTTCTGCATCGGATGCTGAAATCAGCGATGTGCAAAGCCAAGGCTATGCAGCTTGGCTGGAGGCACAAATAGCCGCACCCGTTCCCACGACGGGATGGGATTGGTTGATAAGCAAGGGCTACAACAACACCCTTAACGTCAATACCATTGCGCAAACCGACTACATGGCCTGGCATCAGCTCATCACGTCCTCAGACGCAGTGCGCAAGCGCATGGCGCTGGCCTTGTCCGAGTTTTTTGTCGTCTCCATCAACAGCCTGCCCATTGGCTGGCGTATCTTTGCGATGGCACAGTATTGGGACGTGTTGGTGGCGGGAGCTTTTGGCAACTACCGCAGCTTGCTGGAAGAAATTACCTTGAACCCGGCGATGGGTGTTTACCTGAACACCCGTGGCAATAAAAAAGGCAACCCCGCCACAGGCAGCGCCCCAGATGAAAACTATGCACGGGAAGTATTGCAACTCTTCTCTCTGGGCCTGTATGAACTCAATCTGGACGGCAGCAACAAGCTCAATGCCAATGGACAGCAGATAGAAACCTATGACCAAGCGGCCATTTCGAACCTGGCCAACGTGTTTACCGGCTACAACTTTGATGCCACCGGCAGTGTGACGGCCACCAACCCGACCAACCCCTTGCAGGTGAAAAACCGCATGGTGGTGACAACTGCCCTGCATGAGACGGCGGAAGTCAGGTTTTTGGGCAAAACCATCCCGGCAAGCACCTCTGCAGCTGAGGCGCTCAAGCAGGCGCTCGATACCATTTTCAACCATCCCAACGTAGGCCCGTTTTTTAGCAAACAATTGATTCAACGCTTGATCACCAGTAACCCCAGCCCTGCTTACGTGGCGCGAATAGCCAGCGTTTTCAACAACAACGGCAATGGTGTGCGCGGCGACCTCAAAGCGGTGTTCAAAGCCGTACTCATGGACGCAGAGGCACGCGACGACAACAAAATTACCCAGCCTGCCTGGGGCAAGCAGCGCGAGCCTATCGTGCGTTTTGTGCAATGGGCGCGCACCTTCCAGGTTACATCTACCTCAGACAGCTGGACGATTGGTGACCTATCCGATATAGCAACCCGTTTGGGCCAAAGCCCGCTGCGCTCGGGTTCCGTGTTTAATTTTTTCCGCCCGGGCTATGTGCCGCCCAATACGGCACTGGCGATCCAAGGTCTGGTGGCTCCCGAGTTTCAGTTGACCAACGAATCGACGGTGGCGGGCTACCTCAACTTCATGCTCGGCTGTGTCAGGAGTGGTTTTAACAGCAACAATGGTGGTCTGACGGCTCCTGTCTACACCACTGAGGTGGCACTGGCCAGCAACCCAACCGCTTTAGTGAGCCGTTTGAACCTGCTGTTGTGTGCAGGGCAACTCAGTGCCGCTACGCAAAGTGCAATTACCACGGCCATCACGTCGATCAGTGGCGCCACGGCGACCGGCCCGATTACCCGGGTGCAGGCGGCTATTTTGCTGACCATGGCCTGTCCTGAATACCTGGTGCAGAAATAAGCGAGAACCACAGTATGTACCTTAACAACACTTCTATGCTGGCACGCCGTGCCTTCTTGCGTCGCGCTGGTCACTTGGGTTTGGCTGGCATTGCCACGCCTTGGGCACTCAATCTGGCCGCCATGGGCGATGCAGCCGCATTTACCGCCACTGACTACAAAGCCATTGTCTGCGTGTTTTTGTATGGCGGCAATGACTATGGCAACACCCTGGTCCCCATTGATAACACCAACTATGGCAAATACGCTGCCATCCGCACGGGCATTGCTACACCCCAAGCTGATCTGGCTCTGACGGCTCTGACACCAACGACCGTATTGTCCGGTGGCATGCAACTGGCTTTGGCTCCGCAAATGGGGCGGCTTAAGGGCCTGTTTGATGCAGGCAAGCTGGCAGTACAGCTCAATGTAGGCCCCTTGATTCAACCTACCACGCTGGCCGAGTACAACGCCAAGTCGGTGCCGCTACCGGTCAAGCTGTTTTCACATAACGACCAGCAGTCGGTCTGGCAATCCTCGCAAGCCGAGGGCTCCGTCAAGGGCTGGGGCGGTCGTTTGGGCGATTTGGGCTTGGCAAACAACGGCAACGCCACGTTTACCTGTATCTCGGTGACGGGCAATGCGGTGTACCTGGCAGGGCAGGATGCCGTGCCCTACCAGGTCAGCTCATCGGGCGCCGTGCCTATCAATGGCTTGAAAGGGGTGTATGGCTCCGCTGCTTGCGGCGCGGCACTGAATACGTTGATCACTCAAACCAGCAGCAATTTGATGGAAAACGCATATGCCAAAACCACCAAACGCTCCATGGAAGCTGAACTGGCTGTGACAGCGGCTATCTCGCCCGTTACGCTGGCTACCCCGTTCAACGCCACCAATCCTCTGGGCAATGCCAATCCACTGGCTGCACAACTCCAGATGGTGGCCAAACTGATTGCCGGGCGCACCGCGCTCAGCGCCAAGCGCCAGGTGTTCATGGTGTCGTTAGGTGGCTTTGACCACCACGATTTTTTACCCACCCAGCACCCGAATTTAATGTCCAGCGTGAGTGATGCGTTGGCTTCGTTCTACGATGCCACCGTCGAGTTGGGCGTGGCCAGTTCAGTGACGGCATTCACCGCCTCCGATTTTGGCCGCACGCTGGCATCTAACGGTGACGGCTCTGACCACGGTTGGGGCAGTCACCACTTTGTACTGGGCGGCGCGGTCAAAGGCAAAGAGTTTTATGGCACAGCCCCAGCCATTGCCGTCAACGGGCCAGACGACGTAGGGCAGGGCCGGTTGCTGCCAACTACCTCGGTAGACCAGTTTGCCGCCACGCTGGCCAGCTGGTTTGGCGTCAGCGGCACCGAACTGCCGCTGGTAGTGCCCAACATTGGCAATTACACGCTGAAAAACATGGGCTTTGTCTAGCCCCTGGTAATCGGCATTTCCACGTCACGTTTTTCCAGCGCATACTTGCCCAGCTCCAGCTTGGCAATGGCGTTGCGGTGCACTTCGTCGGGGCCGTCGGCAAAGCGCAGGGTGCGGGCTGCTGTGTAGGCATAGGCCAGCGGGAAATCGTCGCACATACCGCCACCGCCGTGGGCTTGCATGGCCCAGTCGGCTACCTGGCAGGCCATGCTGGGGGCGACCACCTTGATCATGGCGATATCGTTTTTGGCCAGCTTGTTGCCACCCACGTCCATCAGCCAGGCCGTTTTGAGGGTGAGCAGGCGCGCCATGTCGATGCGGCAACGGGCCTCGGCAATGCGCTCTTGGGTAACGGTTTGCGACGGCCACGGTTTTGCCAAAGGCGACGCGCGATGAGGCGCGCTTGCACATCAGTTCCAGGCAACGCTCGGCCAGGCCCACCAGGCGCATGCAGTGGTGAATGCGCCCGGGGCCTAAGCGGCCTTGGGCAATCTCAAAACCCCGGCCTTCGCCCAGCAGCATGTTCTCTGCGGGTACACGCACATTGGTGAAGGTCATCTCGCAGTGGCCGTGCGGTGCGTCGTCGTAGCCAAACACGGTGAGTGGGCGCACCACCTTGATGCCGGGGGTGTCGGCGGGGATGATGATCATGCTCTGCTGGCTGTGGCGCGGCGCATCGGGGTCGCTCTTGCCCATGGTGATGTACACCGCGCAGCGTGGGTCGCCCGCGCCAGAGATCCACCACTTGCGGCCGTTAATGACGTACTCATTGCCTTCGCGGATCACCCGGGTGGCGATGTTGGTTGCGTCGGACGAGGCCACGTCCGGCTCGGTCATGGCAAAAGCCGAGCGGATCTCGCCGCGCAGCAGGGGCTTGAGCCAGCGCTCGCGCAGGGCAGGGGAGCCGTAGCGGGCGATGGTCTCCATATTGCCGGTATCGGGGGCCGAGCAGTTAAACACTTCGCCAGACCATGGCACGCGTCCCATTACTTCTGCAAGTGGTGCGTACTCTTGGTTAGTCAGGCCCGCGCCGCCAAACAGCGGGTCGCCACCAAAGCCGGCAATCTCGGCCGTATCACGCGGCAGCCACAGGTTCCACAGCCCGGCCTTCTGGGCGATGGGTTTGAGTTTTTCAATCGTCTGCAACGGTGTCCAGCGCTTGCCAGCGGCCGTGTTGGCCTCGATCTCGTCGTGGTAAGCCTTTTCGTTGGGGTAAATATGCGCATCAAAAAATGCCAGCAATTTGGCTTGCAGCTCTTTGGTGCGGGGTGAGTAGTCAAAATCCATTTTTTTCTCCGGTGGGTAATAGGATGTATTGGTTTGGTTTCGGGTAACGCAAAAAGCGCAAAAAGAATGCAAAAAACGCAAAAAAATTCAATATCTCAATGTCTTAAACAATTTGTAGTTTTAGCGGGTTTTATTTTGGCGTTTTCCGTGTTTCTTTTTAGCGCTTTTTGCGATAAATTTTTGGTCAAGCCTTCTGGGCAAACTTCCAGGCCATCTGCGCCAGAGGCCTTGCCCCTGCCGCTGATGACACCGCCTGCGCGCTGGCGGCAGTGCCAGTTTCTACGCGTTTGGCGATGCCTTGCAAAATGGCCGCGATACGGAACATGTTGTAAGCCAAATAGAAATTCCAGTCAGTCTTCAGTGCGTCAGGGGTCGTCAGCATGGTGCGTTCGCAGTACATGCGGATGTATTCTTCTTCGGTCGGGATGCCCAGGCCCGCGTGGTCCAGCCCGCCGATGCCGCGGAAACTGCCTGGCGGGATGTGCCAGGCCATGCAGTGGTAGCTGAAGTCGGCCAGCGGGTGGCCCAGGGTGGACAGCTCCCAGTCCAGCACGGCCAGCACACGCGGCTCGCTGGGGTGAAAGATCATGTTGTCCAGCCGGTAGTCGCCATGCACGATGCTCACCTTGCCGGGATCCAGCGCACTGGCGGGGATGTGTTGGGGCAGCCACCCAATCAGCGCGTCCATCTCGGGGATGGGCTGGGTCACGCTGGCCAGGTACTGCTTGCTCCAGCGGCCAATCTGGCGTTCAAAATAATTACCGGGTTTGCCAAAGTTGGCCAGGCCACGCTCGGCAAATTTGACGGTGTGCAGGGCGGCTTGCACACGGTTCATCTCAGTATAAATTTCGCGGCGCTGCGCGGGGTTCATGCCGGGCAGGGCCTGGTCCCACAGCACACGGCCCTGGACAAACTCCATGATGAAGAAGGCGCGGCCAATGACGGACTCGTCCTCGCACAGACAGTACATTTTCGCCACCGGTACATCGGTGCCGAACAGCCCGTGCATGACGGCAAACTCGCGCTCAATCGCATGTGCCGAGGGCAGCAGCTTGGCCACCGGGCCGGGCTTGGCGCGCATGACGTAGCTCTTGGAAGGTGTGATGAGTTTATAAGTAGGGTTGGACTGCCCACCTTTGAAAATCTCTACCGTCAGCGGGCCTTTAAAACCGTCGAGATTCTCGTCCAGCCAAGTGGTCAGCGCCGCAACATCAAAGGCGTGCTTGTCAGAAACCGCACCCGTGCCCACAAAATGCGAAAAATCACTCATCAGACTCACCAATTTTCATCAGCGCAGCACGGTTGCGCACCACCAAGCCGCCGGGTTCCACGCGGATGATCTCCTCGCGCTCCATGGCTTTAAGCTCTTGGTTCACGCGCTGGCGCGAGGCACCCAGCAGTTGGGCCAGCTCTTCTTGTGCCAGATGCAGGCCAATGCGCATTTCTTCGCCGTTAGACAGGCTGGCCACGCCGTAGCTGCGCACCAGGTGCAAGAGCTGCTTGGCCAGGCGCGAGCGCAGGGGCAGGGTGTTGAGGTCTTCTACCAAGCCAAAGAGCTGGCGAATGCGCCGCGCTTGCAGGCGCATCAGGGCCTCGTACAGCTCGACATGGGTAGCCAAAATCTTGCGAAAATCGGCACGCGCCACGCAGACCATGGTGGTTTCGCCATGGGCATACACGTCGTGCGTGCGCCGGTCGCCGTCAAACATGGCCACGTCGCCAAACCAGATGCCCGGCTCCAGGTAGGCAAAGGTTACCAGCTTGCCCGACACCGAGGTGCTGCTCACCCGCGCCGCGCCCTTGGCGCAGGCAATCCACTCGTCGGGCGTGTCGCCACGCGCGCAGATCAGGTCGCCGTCCTTGTAGCGCTTGACGTAGGTGCATCGCAGAATGTCGTGCCGCAGGCTGGGTGTCAGGGTAGAAAACCAGCGACCGGAGTTGATCGCTGCGCGTTCGTCAATGGTAAGGATGGGTTCGTCCATGGGCCGTCTTCTGGGTGACTTGAATAGCCCCATTGTCACGCCTGAGACGCTGCGCGGCCCTAGGGGTTGTCACTTGCGTGTCTACTGGAAAAGAAGTATTACAAAGCATACGCATTGCGCAGCACCGCCATCGACAGGGCAAAGCAGTAGGCGTACATAAAGCGGTCAAAGCCCACGGTAACCGGGCTGCGCTGCTGGCGCCATTTGCCCAGCCAGACCATGGCCAAAGCGGCCAGCACCGGGCTGATGAGAATATGCAGCAGCTCCATGGCAGGCAGGCGGATGAAAAGGCGCGGGAAGATGAGGGTACTGAGCCAGCCGATGATGGCCCCAATCAGGGTGTAGAGCATGCATTTGCCCAGCGCCTGCCAAAACGTAGGCTGCGCAGGGGGCGGCTCCATGATGCGGCTGGTGCGGCTGGTGCGGCTGGTGCGGCGCTCAGCCACCTTAAAGGTAAACAGATCGGCCATCGCCTCGCCAAAAATCTGAATCAACAGCTCGGCAAATACCTCTACCAACCACCAGACGGTCTGCACCAACATTTCAAAAATCAGCTCCAAACCCGGCTCCTAAGCAGCCCCGTTGCGCGGATGCTAGCGGGGGTGGGCTGAGTGTAGCGGTTTGCAATGGGGTGGTTTACGCAGCGTACTAACTATAAAAATAATAGCTGCTTATGTCCAGGAGACAAGGACTACAGGCGTATTTGATGGGTAAATTAGCATCCTGCACTCAGCGCCTGCAGTGGTTTGCCGGTTTTAGCTTCGGTCACCACCAGATTGATCTGCCGGGGGTGCTGGGCGGTAGCGGGCAGGGTGCTGAGTTTGAGTTTTTGCGCTCCGCTGTAGCTGCCTAACGAGACGTATTGGCGCACGACAAAGTCGTGGGCCAGGTTTTCGCCTTTGTTCTCGCCTGCGGTCACGCGGCTGCTGTGGCCGTGCTCGGTGACGGTGAAATAGGCCGTCCAGGCGGTTTGGGCATCTACGGGCGTGATTTGGGCTTCAAAGCTGTTGTCGGCAGTTTGGCTGAGCTGGATCTGTGCCTTGGCGGTCTCGCTGGAGGTGATGGAGCTGCTAAAGGCGCGGGTGGTGACGCCATTTCTCACCAACTGCGGGGTGTAGATGCCATCGAGCTTATTGGCGGCGGAGATCTGCTTTTGCCGTGCGGTGTGCACGGGGGCGGCAAAGCGGTCAGTCCAGCCGATGTAGTCCCAGTAGTTGACGTGAAAAGCCTGCGCCACTACCTGGCCCTTGGCGTTGGCAGATTTGAGTGTGCTGACCCATTGGTCGGCGGGCGGGCAGGAGCTGCAGCCCTCGGAGGTGTACAGCTCAATGACGGGAGTCAAGGTGCCGCCAGATTGCGCTGAACACAGGTTTTGTGCAGCAAATACCGCACTAGTCCCTGTCAATAGGGCGTAAGCAGCTATCACAACTATAGCAAATGTAGGGCGGTGTGGCATGGCGGTTCTCCTGGCTTGGGGGTGGCACATGCACTTGAGTCGCGCACAGGATGCAGAACTTACAGTGGCGCTTACCACAGGGCGTGGGAGGCGTGTTTTGTGCCGCGCCACGCTTGTGGCACACTGGCGCGCTGGGATGACCATCACGAGAAAAGCATGCAGCAAATCATCGCGCAAATCGCGCAAGAAATCAAAGTCAAAGTAGAACAAGTCAAAGCGGCCGTAGACCTGCTGGACGGTGGGGCCACGGTGCCCTTTGTCGCGCGCTACCGCAAAGAAGCCACCGGCGGGCTGGACGATATTCAGCTGCGCGAGCTGGACTTTCGCCTGGGCTACCTGCGCGAGCTGGCCGATAGGCGGGGCGTGGTGCTGGAAGCCATCGAGTCGCAAGGCAAACTGACCCCCGAGCTGCGCGCCGCCATCGCGGCCGCGCCCACCAAGCAGGAGCTGGAAGACCTGTACCTGCCCTACAAGCAAAAACGCCGCACCAAGGGGCAGATTGCGCGCGAGGCGGGCCTGGAGCCGCTGGCCGACAAACTGTTTGCCAATCCATCGCTCGGGCCCGCCGACGAGGCGGCAGCCTTTGTGAAAGCCGAAAAGCACGAAGACGGCACCGACTTCACCACCGTATCCGCCGTGCTGGACGGCGTGCGCGACATTTTGAGCGAGCGCTGGGCCGAAGATGCACCCCTGGTGCAAGGCCTGCGCGAGTGGCTGTGGGCCGAGGGGCTGTTTGCCTCCAAACGACTGGAAGGTAAAGACGAAAACAACGCCGACGTCGCCAAGTTCCGCGATTATTTTGCGTACGACGAGCCCATCAGCCGCGTGCCCTCGCACCGCGCGCTGGCCGTGTTCCGGGGCCGTACGCTGGAGATTTTAGAGGTCAAACTGACGGTACCTGAGCCAGCGCTCCCCGTTCGCCCTGAGCCCGCCGACGGGCTGGCGAGGACCGCTTCGACAAGCTCAGCCCGAACGGTCAACGTCTCCCTGGCCGAAGCCCGCATCGCCCTGCACCTGGGCTGGAGCCATGCGGCCCGGCCCGCCGACGAGCTGATCCGCAAATGCGTGGCCTGGGCCTGGAAGGTCAAGCTCAGCATGAGCCTGGAGCGCGACCTGTTTGCCCGCCTGCGCGAGGCGGCCGAAAAAGTCGCCATCAAGGTCTTTGGCGACAACCTGCGCGACCTGCTGCTGGCCGCGCCCGCCGGTCCCAAGGTGGTGATGGGTCTGGACCCCGGCATTCGCACGGGTGTGAAGGTGGCCGTGGTCGATGCCACTGGCAAGCTGCTGGATGTGACCACCGTCTACCCGCACGAGCCGCGCAAAGACTGGGAGGGCTCCCTGCACACCCTGGGCCTGCTCGCACAAAAGCACGGCGTACAGCTCATTGCCATTGGCAACGGCACCGCCAGCCGCGAGACCGACAAGCTGGCCGCCGACCTGATGAAACGCTTTGCCAAAGACGATGTGGTCATGCAAAAAGTGGTCGTCAGCGAAGCCGGAGCCTCCGTGTACAGTGCCAGCGAATACGCAAGTAACGAAATGCCCGATGTCGACGTGAGCCTGCGCGGCGCAGCCAGCATCGCCCGCCGCCTGCAAGACCCGCTGGCCGAGCTGGTCAAAATAGACCCCAAATCTATCGGCGTAGGCCAGTACCAGCATGATGTGTCGCAGTCAGATTTAGCCCGCAGCCTGGATGCCGTGGTAGAAGACTGCGTGAACGCGGTAGGCGTAGACCTCAACACCGCCAGCGCGCCTTTGCTGGGCCGTGTCTCGGGCCTCTCCGGCACGGTCGCCAAATCCGTCGTGCGCTGGCGCGAAGCCCACGGCGCCTTTAAAAACCGCCAGCAACTTCTGGAAGTCAGCGGCCTGGGTGCCAAAACCTTTGAGCAGTGCGCAGGCTTTTTGCGCATCAGCGGCGGCGACAACCCGCTGGATACCACGGGCGTGCACCCCGAGACCTACCCCGTCATTGAGAAGCTGCTGGCCACGGTGAGCAGGCCCATCCATGAGGTGATGGGCCGTAGCGACGTGCTAAAAACCGTCAAACCCGAGCAGTTCGCCAATGAAAAGTTCGGCATCATCACCGTCCGAGACATTCTCGCGGAGCTGGAAAAACCCAGCCGCGACCCGCGCCCCGACTTCCAGGTGGCCCGCTTCAACGATGGCATCGAGGACATCCGCGATTTAAAGGAAGGCATGATCCTGGAAGGCACCGTCAGCAACGTCGCCGCCTTCGGCGCCTTCGTCGATTTAGGCGTGCACCAGGACGGCCTGATCCACGTCAGCCAGCTCAGCCACAAGTTCACCACCGACGCACGCGAAGTCGTCAAAACCGGCCAGATCGTGAAAGTGAAAGTCATGGAAATCGACGTTGCGCGCAAACGCATTGCGCTGTCGATGAAGCTCGATGCCGCGCCCGCGCGCAGCGATGGGCCGAGGGAGAACCGGTTTGAAGCCACTCGCGGGCAAGGGGCAGGGCGGGGTGGTTTCAATGCCCCGCAACGCGCATCCCAGGGCACGGCGATGGGGGACGCGTTCTCCAAGTTACAGGGTTTGCGGAAATAGAGACCCATACAGTCGTACTAATGCCTGTTTCTGTCTTGACGACACTTATTCAGTTGGATTATCTTCTGAGAATTCATGCAAATTATCACGATCAATGGTACCCAGTGGTTCACTTTCTGGCGTCATTTCGGACCATGACCAGTCAAGGCATCGACATGCGTTCACGATGCGGCGGCGCTGCGGCACAGTTTTTCGAGGTTTACTCGACGTAAGGCACTCCATTCCTGCTGCTGACAGATTGTTCTGTCGTCAACACCGCTTTGTCGATTCCTCTGTTTATTTTTTTACTTACGGCTGCATTTGTCGGCAGTTGGGCTCTCGTGCAGCCTCATCAGCATGCTTTCCTAACACGTTCTGACTGGTTCGCACATGCGCCAAACCACATAAATCCTCTCCAGAAAGCCAAGCCACAAAGGCAGAATGGCGATTCAGGCAGATCTTTGACGTTGCTTCCTTGCTGTGCCTTTAAATGTTTGCTAGCGTTCCGGATTGATTGGCAACGTTGGACTATCTTGAATATGCTGAGATGCGCGCTTTGCGTGGTAAGTTAAGAGCCAGATGAACTTTATTTCCTTCCATATGCCCAAGGTCCACTCCCCACACACTCGCGCAGGCGGATACCCGCTTGCCCCTCGGCCAGTGGCACGCAGGCTGCGAGCAATCAGGTCGAGCCTTAGTTTTACGGGTAATTTAGTAACCGCTGCCACGTACCTCTGGGCGGCCAGACGTGCGGTGTTGCTGCTGGGCGCTATGCGCTTGGGCCACTTCAGCGCGCTTCATTTGGCGAATGGATTGCAGCACGTCGGCTGCAAATTTTTCAGTTTCCTTATCCATGGTCAAACTCCTGTTTCCATTGCAACAAACCTTCTGAGGGAGGTTGTCAATTTGGCATTTGCGTAAACGACAATCAACACAACTTGACCTTGCAGGGTGGAGTTGAAATAAATGGCCCGCAGGCCACCCGTTTACCCATGCGACGGCCCAAGGGATTTCGCAACGCGCTGCGCCAGGAATGACATCGCCCGCCTCGGGATTGCACGCGATCAATCTATGAACTCTTCGCGCTCTTCTGACTACAAAGTTTGCTGCGTAAGATCGAAAAATTGCTGTTTCAATGACAGCAACATTTAATTGTAACCCATATAAACAATCCAGTGACCTGCATGCTGTAATTATATACAGCATTCTAGCGCTTAAATAGACTCCGAATGCGACTTTAGAATTGCGCCATGCCATCCAACTCGTCATCACAGTCGGCCGCCATCACCCCCGTCGCCCTCATCACCGGCGCAGCCCGTGGCATCGGCTTGGCAATTGCCAAGGCATTTTTAGCCAGCGGGCACCGCGTGGCGCTGCTGGATATTGATGTGGCTGAGCTGGACCGCGCCATGGCGCACATTGACCAGCCCGGCCAGACGCTGCGGGTGGTCTGCGACGTCGCGCAGGCGGCGCAGGTGAACGCCAGCGTGGCCGCCATAGAAAACCACTTTGGCCGCATTGACGCGCTGGTCAACAACGCGGGTGTGGCGGTGTTCAAACCTATTCTGGACACCACGCCGGATGAATGGCAGCGGGTGATTGATGTCAACCTGACCGGCCCCTTCCTGTGCACCCAGGCCTGCGCGCGGGTGATGCTGCGCAACGCTGGCACGGCCAAGGGCAGTGTCGTGAATATCGCCTCCATTTCCGGCCTGCGCGCCAGCTCGCTGCGGGTGGCCTACGGCACGAGCAAAGCGGGGCTGATCCATTTGACCAAGCAGCAAGCCATGGAACTGGGCAATGCGGGCATTCGCGTGAATGCGGTGGCGCCTGGCCCGGTGGATACCGCCATGGCCCAGCAGGTGCATACCGCCGACATTCGCCGTGACTACCACGACACCATTGCGCTGAACCGCTATGGCAGCGAGGACGAGATTGCCAACGTGGTGCATTTCCTGTGCAGCCCGTCGGCCAGCTACGTCAATGGCCAGACGGTTGCGGTGGACGGAGGGTTTGACGCGGGCGGCATTGGCCTGCCGAGTTTGCGAACGATGGCAACCTGAATTTGCTCTGTATTTGATAGCTGCTTACGTCCACAGGACAAGGACTAGCAGCATAAATGGCCTGAAAATATCGTATTTTGATACTCCGCACCTGGGTTGATTGGCTTGCTACAATGATTTAAGCTGACATTGCCTGTCTGCGATCAGCAGGCGCGTCACGCGTATCCGTTTTAACTCTCCCACTACGACAGTGAACCCCATGCAACCCTCTTTAAAGCCCAAAAACCCCAATTTCTCTTCCGGCCCTTGCGCCAAGCGCCCGGGCTACGATGTGAGCAAGCTTCAACTGGACACGCTGGGCCGCTCGCACCGCTCCACTATTGGCAAAAAGGCGCTGGGCTTGGCGTGCAGCGAGACCGCGCGCATCCTGGGCCTGCCCGAGGGCTATCGCGTGGCCGTGGTGCCCGGCTCGGACACTGGCGCGATTGAAATGGCCATGTGGTCGATGCTGGGTGCACGCGGCGTGGACGTGCTGGAGTGGGAGTCGTTCAGCGCGGGATGGGTGACCGATATCGTCAAGCAGCTGAAATTGCCCAACGTGAATGTGCGCACCGCCGACTACGGCGACATCACCGACTTTGCACCGGTTAACTTTGACAATGACGTGGTGTTTGTCTGGAACGGCACCACCTCAGGCGTGAAGGTGCCTGGCGGCGACTGGATTCCGGCCGACCGCGCAGGCCTGACGCTGTGCGACGCTACCTCGGCCGTCTTCGCGATGGACATGCCCTGGAGCAAACTGGACGTGGTGACCTATTCGTGGCAAAAGGTGCTGGGCGGCGAGGGCGGCCACGGCATGCTGATCCTCTCGCCCCGCGCGGTGGAACGCCTGGAGGCCTACAACCCGCCGTGGCCCATGCCCAAGGTGTTTCGCATGAAGTCCGGCGGCAAGGTGACCGAGGGCCTGTTCAAAGGCGAGACCATCAACACCCCGTCCATGCTGTGCCTGTCGGATTATCTGGACGCGCTGCAATGGGCCCAGAGTGTGGGTGGCGTGCAGGGCACGATTGCGCGTAGTGAGGCCAACTTGAAGGTGATAGAAGATTTCGTCGCGACCAACGACTGGATTTCCTTTCTGGCCAAAGACAAAGCCACCCGCTCCAACACCAGCGTCTGCCTGACTTTGAAGGCCAGCGAAGAGCAGGTGAAAAAGATGGTCAAACTGCTGGAAGAGCAGGGCGTGGCCTATGACATTGGTGCCTACAAGGATGCACCTGCGGGCCTGCGTATTTGGTGCGGCGCTACGGTAGAGAAGGCCGACTTGCAGGCGCTGATGCCGTGGTTGACGTGGGCGTACCAGCAAGTCACGGCATAAAAAAACACCCAGCTGACGGAGACAAAGATGTACAAGATAAAAACTTACAACCAAATCTCCATCAAAGGCCTGGAGCGTTTCCCGCGCCAATCCTACGAGGTGGGCAGCGACATAGGCCATCCCGATGCGTTTTTGCTGCGCAGCCAGAAGCTGCAGGGCGTCGAGATACCCCCATCGCTGCTGGCGGTGGCCAGGGCGGGGGCAGGGGTCAACAATGTGCCGATTGCCGAGTACAGCCAGCAGGGCGTGGTGGTGTTCAACACGCCGGGGGCCAATGCCAACGCGGTCAAAGAGCTGGTGATGGCGGGCATGCTGCTGGCTACGCGCGGCATTTTGCCGGGCATGGCGTATGTCAACACTCTGGGTAGCCTACAAGATGCCGCCGAGATGTCGGCCCTGCTGGAGAAGGAAAAATCGCGCTTTGCGGGCGGCGAGATCAAGGGCAAAACGCTGGGCATCGTCGGCCTGGGTGCCATTGGCTCGATGGTGGCCGACATGGCCCTGGCCATGGGCATGAAGGTGGTGGGGTTCGATCCGGCGCTGTCGATTGATGCCGCCTGGCGTTTGTCCAACGAGGTCACGCGCATGGAAAACTTGCAGGCATTGCTGGCGCGCTCGGACTACGTCTCGCTGCACGTACCGGCCATGGAGGCCACCCGCCACCTGATCAACGATGCTGCGCTGGCGCAGATGAAACCTGCCGCTGTGCTGCTGAACTTTGCGCGTGAGACGATTGTTGACCCGGCCGCCGTCCTGCGCAGCCTGAATGCAGGCAAGCTGGGCAAATACGTCTGCGACTTCCCCGAGCCCGCTTTGATTGGCCACGCCAAGGTGCTCGCCATGCCGCACATCGGCGCCAGCACCGAAGAGTCCGAAGACAACTGCGCCATCATGGCCGCCAACCAGCTGATGGATTTTCTGGAGAACGGCAACATCGTCAACTCGGTCAACTTCCCCGCCGTCAGCATGGGGCGCTCGCCAGGGACCACGCGCATTACCTTTTCTAACGACAACGTGCCCGGCGTGCTGGGGCAGGTGCTGTCGGTGTTGGCTGACAAGCAGGTCAACGTGATTGACATGGTCAACAAAAGTCGGGGTGAGCTGGCCTTTACCCTGATTGACGTGGAAAATCTGCCGCATGGGGCAGTCAATGGCGATGTCGTCTCCTCCATTGCAGCGGTCGCGCAAGTGATCCGCGTACGGGTCATTTAAGCGACGGCATGCCGTGGACGTGCTGGCGGGCTGCCTGCCTGGCTTGCCCGCGCCCTCATTCCAGCAGGGGGAAAGACCCTCAGACCCATTTGCGACTAAAATGGACGGTTTGGTCGTGTAAACCCATGGATAACCAGCCGCCAGCCCAGACCGCATGAATGACCACTACGCAGCCTTGGGGCTAGACAGCGCGGCCTCACTGGCGGATATTAAAAAAGCCTTCCGCCAAAAGGCCTCGCTCTACCACCCCGATAAAAACGCCGCTGAAGAAGCACCCGCGCGCTTTCGCGCCGTGCAGGAAGCCTACGACGTGCTGGCCGATGCCGAGCAGCGCCAAGCTTATGATGACAACCGCCGCCGCAACCTGCTGGACAATCCACTGGAGACGGCGCAAAGCATTTGGCAGGCCTACATGGATGCCCTACTTGAAAAACAGGCAACTAAGCGCAACTAAAGGCAACTTTCCCTGCACAAGTGCAATCCATCCTACGCTCCACCATTTACCCGCATGAATATTTCCTCCTTCTTCCAAGATCTACGCTCGGCCTACCAGGCCGAGATGGACGACCTGGCCACTGATTCTGAAGGCAATGACGTGCTGCGCAAACGCCTGGCCGAGCGGCGCCAAGAGCTGGGCTTTTTGCTCAGCATGCTGCAAACCGCCCCCGAGATGGTGGCGGTGGTCTTCCACCAGGGTTTTAGCTTCAAACTGCCCGCCGTCCTGGACCATCTGCTCACGCAGGAGGCCGATGAATTCCCCGATTGGAACAGCCTGGCAGATGCGGTGCAGCTATCGCCCTGGGCGCAAGACCTATCCAAGCTGATTCTGAAAGAACCCATGGGTGACTGGTTTATGACCGTGGCCGCCGCGCTGGACTACATGCACCACAAGCACGATGCCAAACTGCACAAGCAGGACCTCGATGCGCACGAGGACGAGCATGGCCACGACGACCACGACGACCACAGCAAGGTCAAGCACTCCGACGAAGAAGGCAGCGACGCCCGCACCCGCGAAGAGGCTCACGCCGACTGGCTGGAGCAACAAGGCTTTGACCGCAAAGACTAAGTTATGAACCACCACCTAGCCCTTATTACCAAAACCCAAAGCCTCATTGCAGCGGGAGACATTGTCGGGGCCGAGCACGCCCTGGTGGCGCTGGCCGATGCCGAGGGCGACCAGGCCCTGATGGTGGTGCTGGAGCAACTGCCGCCCAAAGACATCCTGGCCGTCATCCGCGAATACGATAATTCCAAGGCCTCGGTGATCAACCTCTTGGTCACACCCACGCAGTTTGCCCGCGCCGTGGTGATAGAGAAGCAATACAAAGACTTGAGCCGCACCCATCTGCGCGGCATGATGAACTCCATCATCTTCCGCGAAGATGCCGAGCCGATGGATTTTTTAAACGCGATTGGCGACTTGGAAGGCGGGGCCGAAGCCCTGGCCGACTACTTTACCGAAAAGTGGAGCCGCATCGAGGCCTTTGCCCGCAGCGGCAGTTTTGACGGGATGGAAGACGACGGCGAGATGCTGACCGAGACGGCATTGCACAACAGCGCCTACGCGCAGCCGCGCATAGAGCAGGGCGACATCGCCGACCAGGACTGGATGGAGCTGGCCTGGCTGCTGCGCTACAAAGACCCTGATCTGTTCATTGAAATGCTGCTGGTGCTGCGCGCCAAGGCCCGTGCTTTTGAGGCCGGACTGGGCGAAGAGCACGAGGACGACGAGGACGATGGCAAGTTTGAAACCAGTGACACCGACCGCGGCAAGGCTACGCCTGCGGCGTTGGAGTCTGACGAAGAGTCGGCTATTTAGTAATGTCCACCGTCTCGCTCTACGACCGCAGTGCCTTCTTTGAAAAGGCGCTGCTCTACGGCCTGCAAAACGGCATCCTGACGGCGCAAAAAATCGAGGCCATCTGCACCGAGGCCCCCAAAGGCATGGTGCAAATTGCCCGCTATTTCGGTAGCGAGTTTTTGCGCCCCGAGGTCGAAAAAGCCAAAGACCGCATCATCAACCTGGTCAGCCTTCACCTGCAAAGTAGCTGCGCGGGCGACCTGCATAAAGCCGCTGAACAACTGCGCGACCACAGCCTGCTGTCGCGCTCCAAGGCGGGCTCGGACATGCTCAAGGCCCTGATTGGCATGCCCACCACCACCCACTTTGGCATGAACGAGCGCGCGGGTTTCCGGGACGAGCACATCCCGCAATTGGCCAAGTGGTCGCTGCGCAGCCTGGCCGACTACCAGGCCGAGCTGGCCCAGCGTAGCCAAGCGGCACAGGTGGTCGATGCCGCCCTGTGGCTGGCCGACGCGCTGGGCATGCAGGTGGAAAGCCTGGAAGAAGCCGCCCCTGATGCCCATGCCGTCATCCGCACATCGCTCCTGGTGATGGCCTGCCAACGCACCGAGATGCCGGACTGGATCGCTTTTGACAAGATGATCATCGCCCTGCGCAAAAAGCACGGTGCTGAGCGCGGCAAATTCAGTATCAGCATCCCCAAAGACCTGCCACCCGAGTGCCTGGACGTCGTGCAGGCGGCACGCAAGTTTGTCATGGCCGACCTGCCCAAAATCCTGGACAGCGCGTTGACGACGCGCAAACTCTTCTACCAAACCCCGTCCTACATTGGCCGCTACTTCTGGATCGAAGACGGTCTGAGCGAGGTAGACCACTTCGACCGCGCCACCTCCGAGGCCTGGACCCAAGCCACCGGCGGCCACAGCGACGACAGTTCGCTGCTGACCCTGTTTGTCTGCATCGCAGCACAGGCCCCGCCCAAAACCCTGCTCACCGAAAAAGCGGCCACCGCCCTGGTGCGCAAAATCCGCAAAAGTGGCTTTGCCCCCGAGCTGGCCAGCCAGTTCATTGCCCAGCACGCCCCGGTGCAACACCAGGAAGACTGCGTGCGCATGTGGGCCGACTTTTTACAAGAGGCCCAGGCCACGCTGCAAAGTGATTTTGACTACGAGCTGAAAGACGCTCTGGCGCTGCTGGACCAGCATTGCAATCTGTCGTAGCGGGCAATGCAAGCGCTGAACATCTATGCCGGCCCTGCGGCACGGCGGCATATCGAACAACACGGCTTGCATGCCCAAGACGTGCGCACCATCCCCGCCGCAGCCGGTGGCCCCAAGGGGCTGATCCTCGGGCCGCTAGACCGTTTTATCTTTGGCGACTGGCTTACGCAAAGCGCGCAGCCAGTGGACTTGGTAGGAGCGAGCATCGGTGCCTGGCGCATGGCCACGGCGTGCTTAAACAACCCGGTCAAAGCCTTTGAACGCCTGGAGCACGATTACATTCACCAAGACTACGACGTAGAGCCGGGCCGCAATTACCCATTGCCCGCCGAAATCAGCCGCAAGTTTGGCGAGTCGCTCACCGCGTTTTACGGTGGCAGGGTGGACGAGGTGCTGCACAATCCGCGCTACAAGCTGCATATCATCACCTCGCGTGGCCGCCACATTTTGCGCAAAGAGCACAAACTGGCCACGCCGCTGGGCTATGCGGGGGCATTTTTATCCAACGCCGTGCGGCGCAAGGCCATGGGCGCGTGGTTGGAGCGGGTGGTGTTCTCTAGCGGCGCAGGGCAGGGCGCAGCGGCCTTGCCCTTTGGCACGCAAGACTACCGTACCCGTCAGTTGCATCTCACGCCGGACAACTTCAAACCCGCCTTGCAAGCGAGCTGCTCCATCCCCTTTGTGCTGCAAGCCGTGCACCACATCCCCGGCGCGCCGCCCGGTGCCTACTGGGATGGCGGTATAACCGACTACCACCTGCATCTGAATTACAGCGCGCAAAACGGCATTGTGCTGTACCCGCACTTTCAAAAAGCCGTGGTACCCGGCTGGCTGGACAAAGCCCTGAAATGGCGGCACGGCCCCAGCCACTTTTTAGACCGCATGGTGCTACTTGCCCCCAATCCCGCGTGGATAGCCCAACTTCCCCGCGCCAAGCTGCCCGACCGCCAGGACTTTGCCTTCCATGGCCGCGATCTTGCTGCGCGAGTGGCGCAGTGGACCACCTGCACCCGCGCGGCGCAGCAGATGGCCGATGAGTTTGCGGCGTGGCTGGAGAAACCGGATATGACGGTGGTGCAGCGTTTGTAAACCAGACCACAAGTTTGGTACGATGTCCCACGCCCAAGGCAAATAAGCTTCACCATGATCATCACCAGCCTGCTTGATACCGACCTGTACAAATTCACCATGATGCAGGTGGTGCTGCACCAGTTTCCGGGTGCGCAGGTGGAGTACAAGTTCAAGTGCCGCAACCCGGGCATGAACCTGGCGCCCTATGCGGCAGAGATACGCGAAGAAATCCGCTCGCTGTGCACGCTGCGGTTTTCCGATTCCGAGCTGGCCTATTTGCGTGGCATGCGCTTTATCAAGAGTGACTTTGTCGACTTCCTCGGCCTGTTTCGCCTGAACGAAAAATACATCACCATCACCCCCCTGCCCAATGGTGAGCTGGACATTTGCGTGCAAGGCCCGTGGCTGCACACGATTTTGTTTGAAATCCCGGTGCTGGCCATTGTCAACGAGGTGTACTTTCGCAACACGCAAAAAATGCCGCGCCTGCAGGACGGCCGCAAACGTCTGGATGCCAAGATCGACCTGCTGCATGCCGATGGCCTGGCCGATTTAAAAATAGCCGACTACGGCACCCGCCGCCGGTTCTCCAAGGCCTGGCACGAGGAGGTGCTGCGCGTGCTGGCCGCCAAGCTGGGCACCAGCGCACCCGAGGGGCAATTTGCGGGCACCAGCAATGTGCTGTTTGCTATGAAATTGGGTTTTACACCCCTGGGCACCATGGCGCATGAATACCTGCAAGCCGCGCAGGCCCTGGGCCCGCGTCTGCGCGACAGCCAAATTTTTGCCTTTGAATCCTGGGCCAAAGAGTACCGGGGTGACCTGGGCATTGCATTGAGCGACGTGTACGGCATGAGCGCCTTTTTGCGCGACTTTGACATGTACTTTTGCAAGCTGTTTGACGGCGCGCGCCACGACAGCGGCGACCCGTTTAGCTGGGGCGAACGCCTGATCGCCCATTACAAGGCCAACCGGGTTGACCCGAAAACCAAAATTTTGATCTTCAGCGATGGCCTGACGGTGCCCCGCACCATCGAGCTGTACCAGCGCTTTCGCGGCCGCTGCCAGTTGGCATTTGGTATCGGCACCAACCTCACCAACGACCTGGGTGACCCGCCTGACCATGTGCCTCTGCAAATCGTCATGAAGCTGGTCAAATGTAACGGCCAGCCGGTGGCCAAGCTGAGCGACACCCCGTCCAAAAACATGTGCGAAGACGAAAAATACCTTGGCTACCTGCGCCAGGTTTTTGAGATCGAACAGCCTGCATAATGCAGGGTTTGGCTGTGGCGGCCAAACCCTGGCAGCCAGACCCTGGCCGCACAACAAAATTTAAGGAAACAAGGCATGGCTATCGCGGGTATCCCTATTGAATTTATCTTTTTCGCACTCACGCTGCTGGGCGTAGCACTGTTTCACGGCCAGACGCTGTACGTAGCGCTCACCGGCATGGTGGTGATAGCCGCCTACAAACTGGGCTTTACCGATTTTTCGCTGCTCAAACATATAGCCCATGAATGGGTGACGCTGGCCAACCTGCTGGGTCTGCTGCTGGGCTTTGCGCTGTTGGCCGACCATTTTGAAAAGTCTGAAATCCCCGCCATCTTGCCTAACTACCTGCCCGACGACTGGAAGGGCGGCTTTGTGATGTTGATTCTGGTGTTCTTTATCTCCAGCTTTTTAGACAACATCGCCGCTGCAATGATTGGCGGCACCATGGCCGCCGTGCTGTACCAAAAGCGCGTGCACATTGGCTTCCTGGCGGCCATTGTGGCTGCCAGCAATGCGGGCGGCGCGGGCTCGGTGGTGGGTGACACGACCACCACCATGCTGTGGATAGCCGGTGTCAGCCCCATGCAGGTGCTGGACGCCTACATCGCCGCCGTGCCTGCGCTACTGTTTTTCGGTGTCATCGCAGCGCGCCAGCAGCACGCCTACCAGCCCATCATGAAGGATGCCAAAGCAGGCGCGCATATCGAGTACGCCCGGCTGGTCATCGTGGCGATAATTTTGGCCTCTGCGGTGGGCGCCAACGTGTGGTTTAACCTCAACAGCCCCGCCACACTGTCCCTGCTGCCCGTCATCGGCATGGCCGTGTTGGCCGCCGTACTGGTGACCAGTGTGTGGCGCAAGCCCACCTGGAGTTTGTTGCCCGATGCCTTCAAAGGCAGTGTGTTTTTGCTCTCGTTGGTGATGTGCGCGTCGATGATGCCGGTCGAGAAATTGCCCGTCGCTTCCTGGACCAGCACGCTGGGGCTGGGCTTTTTAAGCGCCGTGTTTGACAACATCCCGCTCACCGCGCTGGCCCTGCGCCAGGGTGGCTATGACTGGGGCATGCTGGCTTATGCCGTAGGCTTTGGCGGCAGCATGATCTGGTTTGGCTCGTCCGCCGGCGTGGCGCTGAGCAATATGTACCCCGAGGCCAAATCAGTCGGTGCCTGGATCAAGGGCGGCTGGCATGTCGCGGTGGGCTATGTGCTGGGCTTTGCCGTGCTGATGCTCGTCGCTGGCTGGCACCCCGAGCCGATACGCGGCAAGGTTAAAGCCGCACCCGCAGCTGCCGCTCCCGCCACGCCCACACTGCCAGCCAGTGCTTCCGTTGCCTCCGCTACCTAATCCATAGCTGCTTACGCTTTTGTTTAAAGGGCTACAAGTCATATTGCCATGAAAAAACCAGCCATCCTCATCGCCCGCGCCAACTTCCCCGAGGTCGTTGCCCGTTTGTCTGAACACTTTGAAGTCGAGTCCAACCAGGCCGACGTGCTGTGGACCAAGGCCGAGATGATTGCCAAGCTGCAAGGCAAGGTCGGCATGTTTACCACCGGCGGCGAGCGCATAGACGCTGAACTGCTGGCCGCCTGCCCCGACCTGAAAATCTGCGCCAATATGGCGGTCGGCTACAACAACTTCGATTTGAGCGCCATGACCGCCGCCGGCGTGCTGGGCACCAACGCCCCCGACGTGCTGACCGAGACCACCGCCGACCTGGGCTTTACCCTGCTGATGGCCACCGCCCGCCGCGTCAGCGAGAGCGAAGCCTATCTGCGCGCAGGCCAGTGGACCCGCTGGAGCTACGACATGTTCATGGGCAGCGACATCCACGGCAGCACCCTGGGCATTTTGGGCATGGGCCGCATCGGCCAGGCTATCGCAAAGCGCGGTGCGCACGGCTTTGGCATGAACGTCGTTTACCACAACCGCAGCAAGCTGGATGCCGCCACCGAGGCCAGCGTGAATGCCCGCTACGTCAGCAAAGAAGACCTTTTCTCCCAGGCCGACCACATCGTGCTGGTGCTGCCCTACAGCGCAGAGGCCCACCACACCGTAGGCGCCGCCGAGATTGCGCGCATGAAGCCCACCGCCAACCTCATCAACATTGGCCGAGGCGGTTTGATCGACGAAGACGCGCTGGCGGCGGCATTGGCGGCGCACCAGATTGCCGGTGCGGGCCTGGACGTGTTTGAGGGCGAGCCCAAGGTCAACCCCAAACTGCTCGCTCTGAAAAACGTGGTGCTCACCCCGCATATCGGCAGCGCCTCCCGGCCTACGCGCCTGGCCATGAGCAATTTGGCGGCGGACAATCTGATTGGCTATCTGCTGCAAGGCAAGGCCAAGACACCGCTGAATCCGCAAGTTATTTCTGCATGAGTACCACCGCATGAGCACCGCTGCACTGCAATCTTTTTTCACCATTTTTATCGCGGTGTTTCTGGCCGAACTGGGCGACAAAACCCAGCTCGCCACCATGCTGTTTGCCTCTGACAGCAACGCCGCCGTCAGCAAATGGACGGTGTTTATTGCTGCCAGCGCAGCGCTCACGTTGAGCGCGGGTATTGGCGTGGTAGCGGGCAGCTGGCTGGGAACCTTGGTGTCACCGCGTACCCTGCAGTTGGTGGCAGGTGCGGGGTTTCTGTTGATCGGTGCCTGGACGGTTTACAAGGCCTGGTCACTTTAATTGCTATATTTATGTGAGCTGCTTACGTCCTGGTGACAAGGACTACAGCACGTTTTTCACTTCTTTTTCCAGGCGGGCGAGGTTCTGCTCGTTCGCATCGAAGACAAACTCGGCCACCGCCTCTTTCTCCTGCGCCGTGTCAAACACCTGCCGCCAACCCACCAGCGTTTTGCCTGCCTGCTCGGTCAATGTGATGGTCAAAAAGAAATGGTGCACTGACCCCAGATGCTCCAGCACCACCCGCTCTGGTGCTACCAGTTCCCGAAACACGATCTCGTTCGGATAGTCGGTGCCATCCGGCCCATGCATCACAAAACGCCAGTGGCCACCCACGCGCAGGTCAAACGTCTCAAACGTACTGCTAAAGCCATCCGGCCCCCACCACTTGGCCAGGTGCGCAGGCTGTGCAAACGCGCGGAACACGCGCTCGCGCGGCGCGTCGATCAGCCGCGTGTGCACAAACTCGCGGTCTGTGGTGGATTCAGTGTGTGGCGTGGTCGGGGTGGTCATCAATATTTTCTTTCTAGCCAAACAGCAGGGTCTCTGCTGCTATGAAATATGGCCAGAACGACGATGCGGTTTTTCTCAGCGCGAAAGTAAACACTGTACGGGAAGCGGTTAGCCACTACGCGCCTCATATCTCCGCGCACCACAGCGTAATTGCTCGGGTGCGAGGATGCCAGCGAAACACAGCGGTCGATTTCTGCGATGAACTCCATGCCCAATCCAGACCGCTTGCTGTCGTACCAGGCCGCGGCATCTATGAATTCAGCTTTTGCGGCGCTGTGTAGCGCAATCGGCAAACTCATCGGCCCATGCGCGCCATGGCAGCAGCCTTTACCTCACTCCAAGGCACCGCATTGTCAGGATGGGCCAAGTGGTCTGCCAATCTGCGGTCTAGCTCGATGCTTTGCGCCTGCGTAAGCTGCGGTGCCTTATCGCGACTGACGATGCCGTTCCAAATAGCCTCCACCAGCTCAATCTGCTCGTCAATGGCGAGCACGCTGGCTTGCTGCAGTAGCTGGGTGTTCATGGCAGGTGTCCTGTTGATGTGGGTAGCAATAATTCTAACGCCATACACACTCAACCGCGCACCGCCGCTTCAATCGCCGCGACATCGATCTTTTTCATCTGCATCATCGCCTCCCACGCGCGCTTGGCGGCGGCTGCATCGGGGCCGGTGACGGCTTTGGTCAAGGCCACCGGTGTGATCTGCCAGGACAGTCCCCATTTGTCCTGGCACCAGCCGCAGGCGTTCTCGTTGCCGCCGTTGCCAACTATCGCGTTCCAGTAGCGGTCGGTTTCAGCCTGGTCCGCCGTGGCCACTTGGAACGAGAAAGCCCAGCTGTGCTTGACCGCAGGCCCGCCGTTGATCCCCAGGCACGCCACCCCCATCACGGTAAATTCGACCGTCAACACGTCGCCTTGCTTGCCCGCCGGGTAGTCCCCCGGCGCGCGGTGCAACGCGCCGACCGACGAGTTGAGAAAGGTCTGCGCATAAAACCGCGCCGCCTCCTCGGCATCGCCGTTGTACCAGAGGCAAACCGTGTTTTTCGCTGCGTTTGTCATGTCAGTTCTCCATGGTGGCAGGCTACCTTCGGTCGTAGCCGTTGGTGCACGTTCGGCGTGATCCAGGCCTTGGGCCACACACGGTAGTTATTGTCGGGTAAACACCACGTGCGTGGCAAGCGGCGTACTTTCGTGCTGGGTGCAGGCGTAGCCCAAGGCAGGCAGGTTGACGCCTTCAAAGAGGCGTTCGCCCGCGCCCAGTAGCACCGGCGCAATGGCGATGTGCATCTCATCAATCAGGCCCAGGTGCAGATACTGTTGAATCGTGTTCACGCCGCCGCCCACGCGCACGTCCTTGGCTCCAGCAGCCTCACGGGCGCGTTCAAGCGCGGCGACGGGGCCATCCGTCACAAAGTGGAAGGTGGTGCCGCCCTCCATCACCAGCGGCGCGCGTGCGTGGTGGGTTAGCACGAACACGGGCATGTGGTAGACCGGGTTCTCGCCCCACCAACCCCGCCAGATCTCATCCGGCCAAGGGCCGCGCACCGGCCCAAACATGTTGCGGCCCAAAATCCAAGCACCAACGTTGCTAAAGCCCCGCGCAGCAAAGTCTTCATCCACGCCCGTTGTTCCGCCATCCTTACCAAACAAGCCTTTTTGAAACGTGCGGGTAGGAATGGCCCAGCCATGCAGCGAAGTGCCGCTCACTCCCAGCGGGTTGTTAAAGTCTTGGTCAGGGCCCGCGCCGAAACCATCGAGGGAGATGGTGAAGCTTTCTACGCGGAGTTTGGACATGGTGGTTCTCTGGGGCGTGGGGCTACGAAATCAAGTTGCAATTTCTCATCGCCGTGCACTTGTTTAAATCATTATTTGACCACTATTTATATCTAAATTCTGGATTGCAAGATCCCATTTGCTTGACCCTATTTACTTTTTTTTGGCACAACTCAAATTCGCTTTCGTTCATTCAACGGTCAACACGTCGCCTCTCTTCCCCATCGGATAGTCCGTCGCCGTGCGGTGCATCGCGCCGACGAACGAATTGGGAATGGTCTGCGCATAAAGCTGCGCCTCCTCCTTGGCATTGCCGTCGATTGACAGGCAAATCGTGTTCTTCGCTGAGTTCGTCATAGCAGTTCTCCACAGTGCTGGGCCATCTGCGGCCGTCGCTATCGTTGCGCGCTCCGCCGTTTAACGTACCAGCTTCGATTGAGCCGAATTCGACTTCTGGCGAAATACTTGCATTGCAAGACCTGACCCCAGCCATTTGCTGATGGCGTACAGAGTTCGGCCACATGCTCGTTTGCAAGACCCACGCCCCTTGCTGTGCAATCCAACGACTACCCTGAAGGGGCCATCATGAACTCTCATGCTACCGATTGGGCTTCATCTATGTACCTCCCAGCTCCTTCGCCTCTTTCGCCCAAGTACCACTGTGCTACCGCTTGGAGAATGAGGAGCGCGACTATAGATAACCCGCTGTAGATAACTCGAATGTCCAATTCGTTTTGCCACCAAAAAAAGAGCATTACTGTGAGCATGCCGTATAGCAACATGGGTTTTCCGTTTAGAGGATGCGAAAACGGGAAGAAGGGCAATGGCTGAACCCGGAAGCCTGTATTGATGGTTGCTAACTGAGAAATCCCTTTGATCCGGGCAGATGTGGTAAAGCTCAAAGTCTTCATTGAAGCTAGGATTTGGATGACTGCAAAGTCCCCGGCGTTAAGAAGATGGGGTTGTACAAAGACACTGTTTGTTTTAAATCCGATACCGGTGGCTAAATCTGGCGGGCTCTTTCGGACGATGTCGACAGAGAGAATACTGCAGTCCTCGGGAAACACAACCAACATATCCTGCTCGAAGTCTTTTGAGGAAATCGCTTGTGATCCTGAATTTTTGAGCCCGAACTCAAGCAAGTGAACGTTAGAGACGGGATGTCCATCAACTAAAACGGATACTCGAGAAGAAATTTCATCCGATATCGCGACGACGCGTCTGGATCTGAGTAGGCCAAACGCAAGCTCGCGCTTCTGGCGCTGAAAGTGATAGATCATCGCAGACACAATGATTGCAAGAACTGCAAGTACGGAGCCTATGAACTGCCATACGGGGTCGCGGAGAATTAAGAGTACTTGGTCGGTCATAAATTGCTTGCGATGATGCTTGAAAAGTGAGGTTTATCGGTCGCGAGGCCAAGCTGAAAAACCCCAAGAGCGCCACCGGCGACAGATAAACCATGTTGGACTAAACCACGCGAGGTGGTTGACGATAAGGGCGATGAATTCTTCAGCCCGCTAAGCGAGACAAATTATGACGTACATTGAGCCGCTTTGGGCAACCCATTTGTGTGCGGTGGCGGTGTTCGGGCCTAGTGTGTGGTTTTGCAATCACTACATATTAAATAGCTGCTCCCGCAATACTTTATTGGCCTACAGGCTAATTAAGCATATGAGATGGCGGGAAGAATGATTGGTGGGGAAGAGTTTTCCTGCGGCGTACCATGCGTT